>CAVUYV010000011.1:0-80824 GCA_963745785.1 uncultured Alphaproteobacteria bacterium
GGCTCCCTTGTTGTGAGCCCCGCTCCTTCAGGTCGCGTGACGCCGTGGTCGTACTTAATGTGGCGCATGCATGAGCGTGCGCCTGCCTGTACACTCCAATCCGTGCCGTCAAACGATTAGGCGGCTGATCTCAAGCGGGGACGACGATGCATGGCTTCCTCCTATTCCTTGGTGCGGGCCTCCGTCGGGATGGGCATGATTCTCGTGCTCTCGAATCTGAAGTATGTTGCACGGCGTAAACGCATTCTCGCGCGGCCACGTCACCCATCAGCCAAGCAATGGGTGGGCCCGTCGAGATCAAGGGAAATATCGCGCCGAGCGAGAAAGGGCTGGTTGAGGCACCCCTAAGCGGCCGCCAGGCCGTGTGGACGCGCGTTACGGTGACACAGTTTAATTCAGGTTCAGGCACTACGGGGGGCTCGTCGACCGTTCTGAACGAGGTCAACGGCCGACCCTTCTTGGTCGACGACAGCTCTGGCGAAGTGGCCCGCATTATTCCGGATGGCGCCAACGTTGTTCTCGATCAGCAGTCGGTCGGTAATTCCGGCCAGTTCCACGACGCGCCACCGGGATTCGAGGAGTTCTTGAGCGCACGCGGTCTCAGCAGCAAGAGCTTCTTCGGCTTTAACAAGACAATGAGCTTCTACGAGGAGCTGCTGACGCCGGGCGATGCCCTCTATGCCCGCGGCCCGTCGCGCCGCGATCAAGGCGAGCCCAACAGCGAAGGTTCTGGCACCGCACCATGGGGCCAGCTCGTGATGTACGCCGACACCGGCACGGGCGGCGAGCTGATCCTGACGAACAAAACAGAAAAGCAGCTCGCGTCGCGCCTGCTGCGGAGCTTCGTCATCGGCATTGCCTGCACGACCGTAGGGGTGCCCCTGATCATCACCGGTGCCCTCGTTGGGTTTCCCGCCCCCAGGCAAGTCAAGCGCAGGCGCAGAGCGATCTGGCGGCGCTTCACCACGACGACAACTTCGTCGGTGGCGATCTGCGCGCGCTCAGTTCGGACGCGCGTCTGACCGGCTCGGATCTGGCTGCCACGAAAAGCGACGCCGCCCTCGGAACCGACTGCTAGAACGTGTCAACCGTCAAAATTGACGCCACCAACGTCAAGACAGATGCTTCCACCGTCAGCATTGATCTGAGCACGCTGACCTCTGACATCGGCGCGGTAACGCAGGATGTCGCGGCCATGAAGAACGATCTGGCGAACCTCACCGCCAGCGGGCCACCAGCCACACCGGGAGCCGCGGCGGCTATCGCCGCCGCGGGCAAGGCCACCAGGCAAGCAGCCGCAAAGGCCAACGGCGAAATCGATCAGGTGAACGCGGATGTGACCCAGGCCTACTCGATAGCCAACGACATAGCGACCGGTTCGTGTGCTGGCGATGGGCCAGGACGCCCGCCAATCCGGATCCGCCACATATCCAGCACCTAATCACCAGAGGGACGGTCGGGGCATAGACCCGGGCGGGCGACAACTCGCCCTTCGGACGTTTTCGCAGGTGAAGCTAGGGGACTCGAACCCCGACCCCCTGCTTGCATTAGTAGGTGGCCGTACCGGCCGGACCTGCGGGCGGCGCAGGCTAAGGGCAGTGCTGGTTGCTCTGTGAATGACCGTGAGTCGCGGTGGGTGATCTTCCTTGCGGGCACGTGGCTGGCACGGCCCGGCTTCTCACCGTCGGCTGCTCATCTCGTCGTGGGCCTGGCGGCGCCGGGACCGGCCGGTTGCGCACTGTCCTGGTGCCCGCCACATCCCGGCCTCGCGGGGCCAGGAGCCAGGCACGGGCGCCGGTGTGGCACCCGGCATGACGCCCCCCGGGGCCTGGCATGACGCTGCCGGTGCCACACATACCGCACGGTGTTGTAAAGGGTGCTTGACACCCCCGGTGGGGTAAAGGTACCTTGACATCATGCGGAACCGGGTCAGGGAGCAGCGCACCCAGCGGGAGATGTCGCAGGCCGAGCTGGCGGCGGCGCTGGGCGTGTCGCGCCAGACGGTGATCTCCATCGAGGGCGGCCGTTACCTGCCGTCGCTGCCGCTGGCGTTCACGATCGCACGGTTCTTCGGCCTGACGGTTGACAAGATGTTCGACCCCGACGAGGAGGAAGCAGGCACATGATGGCACTCATCCGCCCGCGGCTGCGCAAGCCGCTGGGGATCGCCCTGGCCGGGACGGTGTTCGCCGCCGCGTGGGCCCTGCGCGGCGGCGGCGCGTGGCAGCTGTCGGTCGCCATGGAGGTGACCGTGCTCGCCAGCGCGGTCACCACCTACGTGCGGGCCGGGGAAGACAACGACGACGGTGCGCTGGCCGGTTCCCGCGCCGACGAGCGGCAGAAGATGCTCAGCCTGCGGGCGCGGGCCCTGGGCTGGAATTTCGCCATGGCCGCCGCCTTCATCGGCGTGACCATCGCGGTCGCGGTCAAGGCCACCTGGTGGTGGCCATTCCTGGTGATTCTCGCCGTCACCGGCTTCGGGCAACTGCTCGGCTGGTCGACCTACACCACCGCAGAAGAAGACCCAGCCGACAACCCCAGTCCTCACCACGAAGCACAGTCCCCAGCCAGCTGATGATCTGCCACCGCCCCTCACCCGGCCCGGTTCCGCAGTGACGATGGCCCGCTCGGGTCGTGACGAAGGCCCCTACTCAGGCGTCTTGCGGCGACCGACGATTGGGTCATGGCATCGGTTCTGGCGTGATCTGTTTCAGGTTGCGCCGGATCGAGGTAGCCCTCCTTGGGAGGTGGCAGTTCATGCGCGTTCTCGTCGCCTACGCGACCGATCACGGTTCAACGCGGGGCGTGGCTGACCGGATCACCGATCGGCTACGGCAGCGCGGCGTTGACGCCGAGGCGCGCGCAGTCACGGATGTCCTGGAGGTATCGAAGTATGAGGCGGTCGTCCTTGGCAGCGCCATCCACGGCGGCAAGTGGCTCCCGTCAGCGCGACAGTTCGCCGACCGGAATGCAGCACCGCTGCGGGAGCGGCCGGGTTGGCTGTTCAGCGTCAGCACTCTCGGCGACGAGGAGAGCATGTTCCCACCCCGGGTAGCGAACCGGATGCGCGCCTTGCGCAAGGAGACCTCGGAGGCGGCCAAGATGCGGCGGCTGCTGCACCCACGAGAGCACCGTAACTTCGCCGGTGCGATCGTGCGTTCACACTGGCCAGCTACCGGGCGTGCATTCTTCCGAGCCGCCGGCGGCCGGTACGGCGACCACCGGAACTGGCCTGCGATCGACGCCTGGGCCGATCTCATTGCAGCGCAGCTACACGTCAAGTCCAGCGTGTGAGTTCGGATTGGGGACATGACATGGCCAGGATTGACGGCGAGATCGTCATCGACCGGCCCGTCGATGCGGTCTTTGACTATGTCGCTGACCAGAGCAATGAGCCGCAGTACAACCCCCGCATGGCGCGGGCGGAAAAGATCACCCCCGGGCCGGTCGGGAAAGGAACCCGGTTCCGCTCGGCCGTGACAACCATGGGGCGCACCGCTGAGATGCTGATCGAGTTCACGGGCTATGACAGGCCGACCCGTCTGACCTCTGCCACGACGATTCAACAAGCTGACATCAGCTACACGCTCACCTTCGAGCCCGTAGCCTCGGGCACGCGGATGCGGTGGTCAGGCCAGGTGCGACCGAAGGGCGCCTTTAAGCTGCTGGGTCCACTCATCGCCTGGATGGGCAGACACCAGGAACAGCGAATATGGGCCAGCCTCAAACGGCACCTGGAAACAGCGCCTGCAGAAACGGCCTCCTAGCCTGTCCGTCTACCTCGTAGGCGCCGAATCCTTGTGAGTGGAGCGTTCCCAGCGTCCATCTGAGTCCAGCGACGTCCAGGTGTGTTGGTGTCGGTTGTGGGTGTCACCGCGGCTCGTTGAAGTCCACCTGCGCTTGCTGGCTAGTTCTTCAGACGTTCGGACAGCCAGGCGTGCACTTCGCCAATGCGGTGTTCTGCGAGTGTCAGGTGCCCGTCGTTATCGAGCAGCCGGGCTTCGACCCCGGGGATATGGGTGGCCAGCCACTGGCCATGCCCGAAGGGAACGAAGTTGTCCTGCCTGCCGTGCAGGAGCAGCACGGGAACAGTAATGTCGGCCAGCTCGAACCCCCACGGGTCGAGGTGGGCGCGGCTGTCATCCCACCATCCCTGGCTGCCCGGCGCGAGTCCGTCCTGGATGGCATATGCCAGCCAGGCGGCCATCTCGCTCTGGCCCTGCAGGACGGCCGCATCGACCGGCGCCGACATGGACGCGAACCCTTGGGCCACATCGCTGGCCGACGCAGCCAGGAGCCCTTCCCGGTCCTTGTCTACCTGGGCGCGCGCCGCCTCCGGGTCAGTGAGCAGCAGCCGGTTGTAATCGACATCGTCTTGGCCCATGCCCGCGAAGTAGTCGAGCCCTTCGGCCGCGTAGGGCGCGAGCGAGGCGAGCGACGCGGCAGCCACCACGAGATCGGGGAGCAAAGCCGCGCAGGCCAGCACATGGGCACCGCCGCCCGACCAGCCCCACATCGCCAGCCTGTCGATCTCCAGCGCCGCGCAGATCGCCCGGACGTCATCCGCGCAGTCAGCGATGCTCCGCCCCGGCTGGGGGGTCGAGCCGCCATACCCGGGCCGGTCATAACAGACCAGCCGCAGGCCCCGCCCGGCGGCATCGGCCACCCACGGGCCGTACAGGTGCCGCGAGTCCGGAGTGCCCAAGTGGACCAGCACGACGCGGCCAGTGGGATCACCGGCATCCTCAACGGCAAGGGTCCGGCCATCAGGTGTGCGAACGGCCCGCTCCATGTCTCCCCCCGGATCTCTCTGGCGATTCGCGTGCGCTCAGCCGGGCTATACGTTCCCACAACGGCAGACTGCCACTCCCAGGCCAGCCTCCAGCAGACGCCGAACCCAGAACCGCCAGTGAATGACCGCCAACTGGTGTCAATCGCCTCTTTGATGATCCGGCCGAGGTCGTTTTCGCAGGTGGAGCTAGGGGACTCGAACCCCCGACCCCCTGCTTGCAAAATAGGCCCAGGCTGTCGGATGTAGTCGCTCACCTGGGGCTGTGGTCATGGGCGCATCCGCTGGGATCGGGCCTTGTCGGATCCTGTTGTGGTCAGGTTTGGTGGTCAGCGTTCACTGTGTCTCAGCGGCGATCTTCAGATCCATAGATACCTGTAAGCCGTCCAGCTTTGCCCGGATCGGTCTGTGTCGGGTCTGGTTGTGGTCAGGCCTGGCGATCAGTGCTGACCGCGATGCCGGTTGCAGCTGGCCTGCGAGAGGGGACCGGGAGGTACCCGGTGATGGTGGTGCCCTGTCCGGGAGCGGACCGGACCTCGAGCCTGCTGCTCGAGGGCGGCGAGCCGGTCGGCCATGTTCCGCTGGCCCGACCCCAGCGGGGTGTGGCTTGTGTCGTAGCCGGCTCCGTCGTCGGACACGGTGAACCGCAAGGTTCCATCCTGCGCCTGCAGGCAGATGCGGGCCTGGGTTGCCCGGGCGTACTTGGCGGTGTTCTGCAAGGCCTCGAGGCAGCAGAAGTACACCGCCGCCTCGGTGTCCTGCGGGAAGCGCCCGATCCCGTCGGCCTCGACCGTCACCGGCACCGGGGCCTTGCTGGCCTGGGCGCCCAGCGCCGCGGCTAGCCCTAGGTCGGCCAGCAGCGGCGGGTAGATGCCCCGGGCGAGGTCGCGCAGATTCTCCAGCGCGCCCGCGGCGTCGGCCTTCAGCTCGCCGAAAATCTCCTTGGCCTGCGCCAGATCCTCAGCGGTGGCCCCAAGGCGGACTTTGATAGCCAGCGCCACCAAGTCCTGCTGCGCCCCGTCGTGAAGGTTGCGCTCCAGCCGCCGCCGTTCCTGGTCCTGGGCGGCGACTAGCCGCTGCCGGGAGGCGCGCAGATCTTCGATCAGGCCCGCGTTGGCCAGCACCAGGCCGGCCTGGGAGGCGACGTCGGCGACCAGCTGCTGCCCGGCCGGGCGCAGCGGCTCGTCTTTGGGCATCGTGACCGAGATCGCGCCCAGCAGCTCGCCCTGGTGCACTACCGGCACGCTCGTATCACTGTCCGGTAGCTGCGGCAGCTCATGGCCACCAACGGGCAGCGGGCCTGCATGTGAGCTGCCGTCCGAGGAAGCCTCCGGGCGCAGCTCGTCATCGACCCGCAGCCACACCACGACCTGCTTGGCGCCGGTTCCCGCTGCCACGGTGTGGGCCATCTGCGGCAGCACGTCCTCGTTCGCATAGGTGCCGCCGATGCGCCGGGCGAAGTCCGACAGCACCTGATACGGGGTGGCCCGCCGGCCGTACACGACACGGTTGGCCAGCCGCCCGGCCCACTGGCGCACCGGCTGGAACGCCACCGCAACCACCGCCGCCGCCACCGCCGCTAGCAGCGGGCGGTCCCGGCCACCGGCGAGCGTGCCTATACCAACCACCACGCCGACGTAGACGGCGGTGATGAAAACTGCCAGCGAGCCGTACAGGACGGCCTTGCTGATCACGACGTCGATGTCATAGAGCCGGTACTTCAGCACCGCGATGGCGACGGCCACCCACAGGCACAAAAACGCCACGTTGCTGAGCGCGCTCGTCAGCACCGAATTGATCGCGACCGAAAGGATGAACGTGGCGACCACGAGCAGCGCGGCCGCCGCGAACCACTTCAGCTGCAGCCGCTCCTCACCCGACGACCGGGCGAACCTCACCACCACCGCCGCGACGCTGACCACCAGCACGGCGCATACAAGGATGATCACCGCGGTGACCACCGGGGTCACCGCCTGGGCAGGCGTGCTGAACGGGCGCGACCAGAAGCGGGCGGAGTACACGGCCACGACGGCCGAAGTCAGCGTCAACGCCCCGCCCGCGAACCACGCGGCAGGCAGCCACCGCCGTGAGCGTAGCCGCCCGGTCGGGAAGAGCAGGAACACGAAGGCGAGCATGGCGAAGGCGATCACCCAGGTCCAGTTGGACAGCCAGGCGAACGCCCGGGCCGCCGGCAAGGACCCCGGGGCCACGATCAGGGCATGCAAGCCCGTACTGCTGTGAGAAGGCACTCAGCCCCAGCGCCAGGCCTGCCACCAGGAACAGCCAGCCGATATCCCTCTCCATGCGGAGATATTCCACAAGGACTTCCGAGATTGTCAGTTTGTGGCCCCTGGCTGCTTGCCCAGGATCGAAATCCGGTTTTCCTGCCATGGCAGCCTCATATCGGTCATCTTCACGCCAAGGAAAATCCTAACACGGAAGACGGCGCGATGAAACGAGACGGCCTCTGCTGAAGCTCATGGCTGGTTGCCGTGTGTTGGGAGAGGCGACATTATTGCGATCTGAGATCAAGTCGTTTGAACGAGGCGGCAGTGGTGGAACGGAAGTGGCAATTCAAAACAAAGTTCCGGGCCAAGGCCTTCGGCTGGCGCGGCTCGCGCTTGGCCATCAGCCGCCTCAAGGAAGCCGTCTCCGAAATCAAAGCGGCTGCGAAATCCGACCCGGTCGCGGCAGGCGATGGGGCAGTATCGTTGATGGAGCGCATCTGGCCGGCGTTTCAGGATATCGACACCTCCTCGGGAGCGCTTGGAACGGCGGTCGCGCGTATGCTGGACGAATTGATCCCGATCCTCATCGACGCCCCGGCCGATCATTCGACAAGAAGCAAGTGGCTCAAGCGATTGTTTGAGGCGGTCCAGGACGATGGCGTCCAGTACCTGTCGCCGGTCGAAAATCGGTTCGGTGAAATTGCACGGTACCCGGATCTGACCAACATGTATGCCGATGAGCTCCTGCCTTTGTTACGCCAAGTCTGGTCCGATCAAAAACACTTCGAGTATGTTAGCGGGACAGCAATCTGCCTATCGTGCCTGCTCGAAGCCGGCCGCTACGCCGAGCTTGCGGAGTTGCTGGCTAAGCAGCGAATGAATTTCTGGTCGTGGCAGCGGTTTGGAGCCGAGGCTTTGCTGAGACAGGGACGGTGGGAAGAGGCGGTCGCATTTGCCAATTCTGTCCGCGACGCCAGGAATCCGGGCTACGACAAGATATCCATCGATCTGTTTTGCGAGAAAGTTCTCATCCAGCAGGGCCGTTCGGATGAGGCGTACCGTCGTTTTGGTCTCGGCGCAGCAACCGGCACCACAAATCTTGCCATCTATCGCTCCCTGGTTCGCACCTATCCGGAGCGCGACCGCCGTCAGCTGCTGCTCGATCTGATCAAGACCCGCGGAGATAAGGGCAAATGGTTTGCCGCTGCAAAGGACGCAGGCTTCCTCGACATCGCGCTCGAATGCGCAGCCCTGCACAACGCGAACCCTTCAACGCTGGTTCGGGCGGCACGGGATTTCTGTGGCAAGGAGCCCAAGTTTGCCGCGACCGTTGCGCTGTTCGCGGTCACACATTTGCTCGCGGGCGGCGGCTACGATCCGCCGGTGTCGGACGTCAACGAGGCCGTCAAACATCTCTTTGCGGCGGCACGACAGATTGGCGCCGTCGGTTGGGCCCGACAGGAACTTGGCAGGCTGGCTGCAGCTCCATGCATTCCCGGCCGCGTGATATTTCAGCAAACCGCCAAGGCCGCATTGTCGCGATACGACGCCGAGATGGCCTCTCCCTAGCCGCAATCCTCACAAAATAAGTTGTCGGGACGTTCCCCGGGTGATCCCTGCGGCGCTCCAACGTCACCCAGCTCCGCGCCGCACTTCGTTTCTTTCGACGTGCGCAAGCTGGCGTTCAATCCAGTCGCGGTTGAAGAGGTTGCTCCTATTTAGGATCGTGGAAGCTACGCTTCGGAAGCCACGCGTATTGGCTGAACAGATCCCGGATCTCCGCCTGATTCTTGGTGATGCTGTAGCGATTGCACATTGACCAACCTATGGGGCCGCCAATCTGTTCCGAACCTCAAACTCTATTGGAATTGCGATGGCTGGCAAAGGTCGCTGTAATCTCCACCATGGGCAGCAAGTCGCGATAAGTCGTATACGGCGGGTAGGGTCCGAGCGGCCAAGATGAACGCCGACCGCGCCCGCAAACTCGCTGTAGCTGCGGTATGACGTAGAGTGTGTGGCGTGACGTTACCGACCGAACTTTAGCCAAGATATTCAAGATGCTGAAAAAGGCCGGTGTGGAGTTCCATCACGACGGCAAGCGGCTCGGCGTGAGCATCAGCGTTCGGAAGGTGGCGAAGTAATAGTTCCATCGGGCGAATTAACTTGCTTTCCACTACGGTTGGCGCAACGACACCCCTATCGTTGCCGTACCCCACCTTTCCCGCTCCACGGGCTTCGCAACTCACACCGCCTTTACCGGTCATCAACAAATTCTCGATAATTCCACCCCTGCGGTGGATATGGGGGAGAAGTGTCTGCCGCTTCCACACAAATCGTTTTTGCCTGCCGCTATATTGGGCGGTTGTTGCGTTTTGGAGAATGACATGGCCAGCCGACCGAGTGACGTTGCCGAGCGGATGTCGAACCACCGCGAACCGGACGACGGATTTTCGCGCAAGACGTTCAGGCTGCCGGTCGATAGGGCCCGCGCGAAGGCACGCGAAATTCTGAGCCAGTTTCCGCAGGGCGGCTACACGACGGTTGTTGAGCAATGGCGGCAATTGCCGGATGGACAGATCGAATTCATAATGAGGCGTCTGCGGACAGCAGATTGAGGCCAATGACCGGCGACCAATCCAGACTGCTCAAGGTAGGCGACCGGGTTTGCTGGGGCGTCACGACCACTGATCTTGGTACGGTTGTCGGCACGGCTTGGAGCGGCGTCACCATTGATTGGGATAACGGACACACAAGTTCAATTCAGCACAACGATATGGCGCAGGTTGAGCGGGTGCCGACGAAGGTAGTGTGAGGGTGCGTTCACGAGACGTTTCAAGAAACGAGGGAAAGTTCTTTCTTGAAAAGGCAACTCCTTTCCACTTGTGAGAACATAGGGCGATACCGGAGGCCGCGCTACCGAACCCGCGCCAGCTTCCGCCGTCCCCAATGTGTCTCCTTGCGCGAACTATCAAACACCCGCTCAACGTGGCGGTTCTCAATGAGGTTTCCATACTTCATGTCGCGCCGGGCACTCGTCAATTGTTCGGGCGTCATCGGCTTTACCTAAATCGATGCGAGGCAGCGAAACGCCGTCCGCCGACACGGCCGTAAATCCTTCAAGCGAGGCCCTATCGGGATTTGGTTTTGGGATAACTTGCACGTCTCGCATGTTCATGATATGTTCTAATAGCGAGACGCCGCTAAATACATCCTCCCAAGTGGGCCGTCATGGCAGATCAGATCGTCATCACGGAGAAAACCAGCCAGGCCAAAGACGTCCGCGCCGCAATTGGTTCTCGCTACGGTGATGTTCTTCCAGCTGAGGGCCATTTGTTCGATCTCCTCGAACCGGAGGACGTTGTTCCGGCCTGGAAGCGATGGTCCCCGATACTTCTACGGCCTGAAGGTCTTTACGGAACGCGCCCGGCAGAGGGTGGCAACAAGGCCGCTAAGCTCAAGGCCATTCGCGAGGCGTTGCGCACTGCCAAACGAGTTTGGCTTGCAACCGATTGCGACCGCGAGGGTCAGCTGATCGGTCAGGAAATTCTTGAGCATTACGAGTATCGCGGTCAGGTGATGCGGGTGCTGTTCACCGCGCAGGATTCGCAGACCATCCGCGACGCATTTGGCCGCGCAAAACCAAATATCGAATATGCCCGCCTTTACGCCGCTGCCGTTGCGCGCCGACAGGCCGATCAGATTTACAACCTGTCACTCACTCGCACCGCAACCGTCATCCTGGGACAAGGCGCGCGGAGAGTGATTGGAGTTGGTCGTGTAAAGACGCCGACATTAGCCATTGTATGCAAGCGCGAGTTGGAAATCCGGAACTTCGTGCCGCTTGCCTATTTTGAAATTGTCGCCACCGCGAAAGTTGCGGGCGGGCAATTCCAGATGCGGCACGCGCCGCAGGACCGAATTGTTAAGCGCGAGATTGCCGAGGACGTAGTCAAAGCGGCTGAAGGCTTCGAGGGCGCGCTTGCCGTGCGCGTCGAGGATAAGCGGCAAGGGCCACCCAAGCTGCATGATTTGCCATCGTTGCAGAAACTCTGCGGCTCGCGCTTCGGCTGGTCAGCCAGCAAAACGCTCGAAGTGGCGCAGGAGCTGTATGACGGCCAGGGCAAGAAGATCATCACCTATCCTCGCGCAGAGGTACGCTATCTGCCGCAGAGCTTGATATCGGACGTGCCGCGAATCATAGCCGGACTGCGGGTGGGCCAATCGTTCAGCGCGATCCCTGTACCCGAGCCGCCGGTGATCCGTAGAGGCGCGAGCGGCACCTTCTACGACAAGGGGCTGGAGGGTGCGAGCCATCATGCCGTCATTCCCAATGTCAACGCCATCGACAAACTGCCGGAGGTCTGGCCTCGTCTGTCGTCTGACGAGAAGAAACTCTTTGACGTCATCGCGCGGGCATATATGGCCGCCCTGATGCCCGACTTCCGTTACCGGCAGACAACCGCAACGCTCGATGTGCGCGGCTTCGAATTCCGCGCAGCCGGTCGCCAACCCATTGATCTCGGCTGGCGAGCAGCATTCCCGGAGTGGCAACCCGCCGACGAAAAGGGCGATGAGGCGCAATTGCTGCCGCCGCTGCGCAACGGCGAGACCGCGCAACTGCAAGATCCAAAAATTGAGAACAAGGAGACCCGACCGCCGCCGCGTTACAACGAAGGCACTCTGATCGAGGCTATGCAGAATGCCTGGCGTTTTGTTGATGACGAGGTTCTGCGGGATCGCTTGAAGGAAGCCAAGGGTATTGGCACGCCTGCGACCCGAGCCGAGATCATCGGCGGGCTGAAGAAGCAGGGTTTCCTGATTGCCCAGGGAAAGAATATTGTGCCGACCGAGACCGGCCTGTCGTTGTTCGGCGTTCTCAAACAAGCCGATCCGGCGCTAGTCGATCCGGGCGTGACGGCGCAACTTGAATGCCTGCTCGACGACGTCGTTGTAGGTAAACAGGAGATGGTCGGCGCGATTGACGCCGTATGCGATGTCGCCGAGCGCATTATCAGCAAGCTGAAGGAGGGTGCTACCGCGGGGGGACCTTCTTTGCTTGGCAGCGCAGGGGGCAATGGCACAGGAACGTATCCACCGACGCCTGCGATGAAACGCTTTGCTGACAGCCTCGTCCGGCAAAAGGGCATCAAACCACCGCCCGGCTATAAGACGTCGATATCGATCTGCCGCAAATTCCTTAGCGAACACGCGCCTAAAAAGTCCGACGGTGAAACGGCCGGTAAGCTCGACCCCAAACCGGTAAGTCCAGCACAGTTGTTGTACGCCAAGAAGCTGGCGCAGGGGAAAGGTCTCATCATCCCCGATGATGCGAGGACCAACTCGGCCGCGATGTCCGCGTGGATTGATTCGAATCGAGGCAAAAAACGCCGCAAGAGCGGTCGCAAGACAACCTACAAGCCGGCAGAACCCATTGCGCCTCAATCTGCGGCGCCACCGAAGAGGTCTCGGAAACGTAAAGCTGACACCGATGTCGTGCCACTGGCTCCCGCGCCAGCAAATTCGGTCACAGCTACGCCGCTACGGATTCCTTATGGCAACAAGGAGGTCGCTCTGAAGCTTGGTGCCCGTTATGGTTCGGCGGGATGGTATGCCCCGCCTGGAGTTGATCTTTCTGTATTCGGCGAGCGGGGGTGGCTATAAAGATTGGCAGCTAGCCACGTTATCAAAGTCAGTCTAACCACTGAGCTTCTAAATAGGCCACCGCTCTACGAATACTCCTCAAGCTTCCACACCTCGCCAATTGAAGCATTGCAGACACATGGCTTTGACCGAATTGGTGGCTGAGGTCTTCACTTGATGCCCGGCAACATCAACGGCAACGCGACGTTTAAATGCTGCGCCCGGGGTAGTGGCGGGGGATGTACACAAGGAAAGCGCACGCAGTTAATTACTGTAATGCTGCCTGCATAGGGAACGCGCCTGCGTAATATACAGTGGGGCTCGTCAGGCTTTCCGCAACTAAGTGGCGGACAGCCGTTTTAGCGCGGCGTCGTCGATCAAATAGTACCGGGGCTTGCCTTCGATGCCGTCGATTTTCTTTTCAATCGTGGGCGTATCGTTGCGGCTGCCCAATGAGAATAAGCCAGCCGACTTCATTGCAGCGCGATCATCCATTTTGGGAAACCACGTTTTCAGGACCTTCGATTTGATATAGGATTTGCCATTAATTGTCAGGCACTCTGCGTTCCGTCTTGCCTGAAGTGCCTTGGCGTCGTCGCGCTTGATTGCGACAATCGCGCACTTCTTGCAGTTCGAAATCCGTTTTGCAAGCTCGCTCGCAACACCAGATGGATCAACTTGGTTGACAGACGAAAGTGCGCCGCCGTGTTTATGTAGAACATCGAACGCTAATTTCATGCACTTCCGAATTTCTTTTAAGGTCGGCGCTTTCTTCCAAGGCAAGATGTCGTAGTCAATTGCTAGCGCCGCGGCCGCATACAAAACAGCGAAGTTGGTCCGTATCCTGAAGAAAGCACGATGATCGGCGGGCACCGGACTTTGCTTTTCAAACACCCGCATGTATTTACGAAGTGTTGCTGAGTTGCTGCCATCGGCAACAAAACGCCGCATCATAGCGCGAAGAGCAAACCCTTGATTATACCTGGCGTCACGTTCAAGCTGCTCTACCAGTCGTTTGACCGTTTCGATTTTTGACTCGCCTGGGATATCCTTTATCTTTTTGTCGAACACTCCGGCTGAATTGGCTTCAGACGCGGGCACATCAATCAATCTGACATCTTCGCCAGCCAAACGGGATGTACCACCAGCCCTTGCGATCTCTTCAAGCGAACGCTCGCTTGAGCTTAGCATTATCACCCGAAATTCTCTGACAGTAGTGCGGTTCTTTTTTTGATACACCTTCGAAAGGCGGCGACCGCGATTACTGCCCAGAGCGAACGCAATGTTTCTGAGCTTTTCTTCTGACTTTACTCCGCCTCTGCTACCACCTCCTGTTTCGTCTAAGGGCAAGATGCCGTCACGGTGGCCACGCGCCTGATCTTCAATTCCGGTTTCTGAATCTGCCCAGGTTGGCAGTCCGTCGTCATTCAGAAGCCCGCTGACTGAAGATGCGACGATCAATGCGATGGTCTTTCCATCGGATGAAGGGCCAAACAAGTTGAAGCCGAAAGAAGTCAAACCAAGCACTCTAACAAAAGGTGCCGCCAACGCAGCGGCGACGCAAAGGCGTAACCGGCTGGACGTTCGACAAGGCTTTGCGACCTTCTCCTTCCAAAGCTTGAGCGACCCTGCACCAACAAGATATGCTCCAACTTGGGCGTCGGTATTCGGGTCAAGAAAGACTTTGAGGTCTTTCTCGGTCTTCGAAATCACCTCGTCTGGCAAGATGTAGTCTTCGGCGCACCAACCCGGCGTAGAAACCATTACGAATTGACGCTTTGGCTTCTGAGCGAGTAGCGCCCTGACGATTGCATCAATTTCTTTCCTGTCGGGGGGCCAGACAAAGCCCGCAAGTGCCAGGGTGCTGATGAGTTCCGGGCGCTTTGTCCAAACAAGTTGGTCACAGTTGACAAACTGAGAACGAAAGCCACCTCCGCGAATTTGGAAGCGAAGCTGCGCGACGTGGGTTTGATCTGCAACACGAATGCCGTAGGCTCGCACATAGAGTTTCTCAGCAATTTTGATGGTCTTGACGCCATTCTTTGTATTAACTTCCCAGAATGTCCCGTCCTTCTCTAGAAGAGCTAGCGGTGCAGGATTTGAATTTTTTACAGTTGTGGTCATTGCATCCTCATATCTAAAATTGTTGTACTCAGTACTCAGTGTGAAATTGGCGTCACTGCAGAGATGCAGTTCATGACGCCGATAATTACTGTAATTGTGTTCCAAAAAGTAGTCAGATCGTTACATTGAGTGTCCCTCCAAGCCTCAGCGATGGGCTAATCGATGTTCGAGTTGACCGATAGGGTCGTTCGGACTTTGGATATCAAGGATCAACGAATTGGCCTGAACTTCAGCTCGCCGTTCTGAGCACTGAGGCGAAGCCGCATTAGGACCATCAATTCCATGGGGTCCGTTCGATCCAGCGCCAACAAAAGCTGAGGTAGGCCACGTCGGTTTCGTCGCAGCAAGTCCGGTAGCTTGATGGCCTTGTCCTTGTACGGAAGATAGCCGTCGCTGTACGTGCGGCTGACCAGCACCGGGCGCTTAACGATGCCGCTGGCGGTAAAGATTGCGCCCAGTCGTTGCGTGAGCCTTTCACGGTTCAAGGTCAGCATCGGGATATGCCAATGTCCCTGGTAGAAGCCGCCATCTTCCCAGCTGAGATCGTAGCTACCGAACATCTCCCGCCGGAAACCCACCCGTCGCAGATTATCTTTGAGCCAACGGTTATCGGCGCGAATGTCCAATTCATCCAGCTGATCCGGCGCGTAACGAAACCTAAGTGGAATCAGGGTGGCCATGACTACCTGCTTCCCCGGATTGTCGGCCAGCAAACTTTCGATCAACTCGACTTGGCCCTCATGCTTTGCTTTCTGAATCGCCGGTGCGCACTCCGTGCAAGCCAGCGATCCGCAATGTTGGTGACGGCCACACGACGACAGTTTCGTCGCGAGATTTTCATAACGGAAGGCTAGTGCGGCATCCCCAGCCCCATGATGCCGTCTCGCTCTCCGCCGAAGGAGCTCGACAATTATCTTCCCGCGCTCCCTTGCTTTAGCGTCGGTAAATTGATCGCCAAGGACAGACGCGCCATCGGCGAACCACTTTTTGTTCGTGAGAATTGCATCACAAATGGACGGGCGCCGTTTAAACCTCGGGCGATTTGACCGATGACAGTTCATGACTGCGCCCTTTGTGTAGAAAGCTGCGGCTTCGCCCGTACGATGCGTGAGCCTGTGATCGCATGCCATCTCGTTTTGCGTCTGAGGCGGAGTGGGGCTGAAATCGCATTACGATTTGAGGCATTCAGACGTTGAGCCTACCGATCGACGCGACATGTACGCGTCAAGATCAGCGCGCCTGTAGCGGATAGCCTTCGCACCCAACTTTGTGAATTTTGGTCCGCCTCCATAGACGCGGAGCTTGGCCAATGTACTCGCCGAGCACCTTAGATAACGGGCTGCCTCAGGGGGAGTGAAATAGGTGTCGGTCGTCATCGAGTGCCTCGCTATCTTTCGCCCGGCTATTCCCGGATAAGCGAGGTGATGTAAGCACAAGAAACGATCAAAAACGGGTCATGTTCGCGCAGACATTTTGAGATAAAAATCCCGTCACCTACGGGCGCGATAAATTGCAGTCGCGATTGTTTGGTCGTTGTCTAATTTGCGGCATTCCGCGGGGAGTTCCTTTTGAAGCTCTCTTACGAAGCGCACGAACGCGGACGTTGGTCCGCTCGAGTCTTTCCGAGCTCCCGTAGGCAAGTCGTGGGAATTTAAGGTTTCGGTCAAGCCCTGTATCCATACATCCCACATCATTCCTTCATCAAAGCCCTGCATGTAATCCTCTTTGATTTCATCTCTAACAAATGTCGAAAGCGCGATGGTACCTTCCACGACGTCGAGGAGAAATGGGTATGTGTCGAGGCAAGTCAGGTCAGCGACGTTAATTTCGAAATATGTGCGATATATGCTCTGAAGCGTGGAGCCTTCCACCAGTGGGATACGAGGCTTAGATGGCTCAAGTGCTTGTCTCAGTGAATACGCTGCTTTGATAAATGCATTTAGCCGGTTCGAAACTGCTGTGATGGATGTGGCGTTCTTTTCGACTGGCCTAACTATCGTGAGAAGAGAAGTACGAGCTTCGATTTGAAGCCACACGTCTGGGGTTAACTTACGCCCGTATGCTTTTTCGATCCGGGTTCGTCGCGCTTTGTCGATAGTGACCGATTGTCCCGCTGGAATGCCGAAGCCTATTTTTGCGATGCGTCGAGGCATGACCGATACGACTCCGGACATAAGCAATAATGCAACTCTTTATGTTCGCTTTCCATCTCGATAACGGAGAACTTCACACTCTGCAAATCCCGGTTCACCCATGCGATTTTCGCGGCAATATGCTCGGAAGCTCGCCGCGGCGGGTCGGCGTCGAGATGAGCATAGCGCTGAGTTGTGCTTGACTGTGCGTGACTAGCAGCTTGCCGATTATAGGGAGCCCAATTCCCGCTCCGGCACCGAGGCTGGCGTGGGTGTGTCGCAGATCATGTATTCTCACTGCCGGCAGCTGAGCCCGATGTGAAATGGTCCGCCATGGCCTGTCAGATCAGCTCTCGGCGTATCTTCTTGTCCGGAAAAGATAACCTGTAGACCTTGCATTCGAGCTCAGCGGATGGCAAGGGCAGGGCGTTGAGAACTATCGTCTTCCCTAGCTCGCTTGGCCCGGCTGTCTGTCTTCTGCCGATGACTTGGCTCTTTCTAGCTTCACAACATTTCCGGCGGGCGGATTGAGTATCAGCGCAATCAGACCCGCAAGCTTTTCGAGCGCTTCCCGCTTCTCTAGGCTGTAGCTGTGCCGATCATACACACCACGCACCCCCGGAATAACGTGACCCAGCACACGCTCGGCGACGTCGCTGGGGACTCCCGCGCGGGACATAAGGCTTCGGGCCGTGCGTCGCAGATCATGCAGCGTCCAACGCGGTATTGGCTTTAATCCAGCCTTCTTCCGTTGCTCGGCAATGACGCGGTCCAGCTGCCCCTTGGCCTTACTGTAGCCGTTGAATGCCTTCTTGCCAGCGGTGGTTGAGAAGATGAAACCTCCTTGGCCTCTTGGCGCAGATTGCGCCGGTAGCCATCGGCGCGCTTCGGCACTCAGCGGGACATAATTCGCAATTCCGGTCTTGTATCGCTCCGCTGGAATTGTCCAAAGATCGTCGTCCAACTCGTCTAGGTGCATCCGGCCAACTTCGGTGCGGCGTTGCGCCGTTAGAAGCAAAACCCGGACGATTTTACGGAACGGCTCGGGAGCCTCTGCAGAGGCCAGCGCGGCCCATAGGCTGCGTATTTCGTCGTCGGTGAGGATACGGGTACGCGCGCGTTCGGCGGGCTTGGTGCGGGCCATACCGCGAACAATTGGAGGAGAGAATTGATCGTCGCGGGCAGCCTGCCAATTGAAGGCCTTACGAATTATGGCCAGCACCCGGTCCGCCATAACTGGCCCGTTCTTGTCTTCGATCTCGTCAAGCATTTCCACGATGTCGCGGCGCTTCACGTCGTAAATGGATTTGCTGCCGATCCGGGGCCGGACATAGACGTTAAAGGCACGCTCGGTTTCATAGGCGCTGCGAAGGTTTTTTACGTGACGGGCAACAAATGCATCAATGATTGCATCGACCGTGTATTTATCGGCAACTTTCGCCCTGGCCGCCGCCGCCCTTGTCGCCTCCCGCTCCGCAACCGGATCGCGGGCGTCCGCAACCTCGCCAGCTCGCTTCTTGGCAATCACTCTGGCCTGATCTGCCGTAATCGATCCGTGAAGCCCGAGACCTAGCCATCGTTGCTTGCCCGTGCTTCTGTCGCGATACCGGAAGCCGTAGGTTATCGCCCCGCTGTGCAGCCTGCGGGTGACAAATCCCTTGATTTCGTCATCTACGACGATTTGGCCCGGCTTCAGATTATCGACGCGCCGCTTGGTAATCTTCGCTTTCATCCCCATTGCCCCATGCGGATTGAAAATCAGGGTGACCTGTGTGCACACACTGTGCACACAGCAGGGAGGAAACTCAAGGAAATTCAGTCAACCGAGCGCACACTCCTGGAAAGTCACATGGTATGGGACTTAATTGACTAATGGCCGAAAGACTGCGTTTCAAAAGGCTTTCCGAGTTGTCAGACCAAATAACTGTGGAACAGGAGGTCGGTGGTTCGAGCCCACCCAACTGTACCAGCGTGGCGGCGCCCCTATTTTTTCGCTCGGTTGGCCTTGCTTCGGGTGGCAACAGGTGCACGTTTGGGGTTGCGCGGCGCCGTCCTGACGCTGAGCTTGCGCGCACGCCTCAGGTCCGCGTTGATCCGCGTCTGCCAACCCACCGGTCTCGCGATAGGCGCTCACCACATCCTCATCGAGCCGGAGCGTGATGGCGGTTTTCGGCTTGCCGGATAGCGGCGGCCGGCCGCGACGGATCAGCCTGTCGCCATGACGCACCTCACCGTGGCGAAAGAAATCATTCAACAGTTCAGGTGCGTCATCGGGATCATCGGTCAGCGGTTTGCCGAAGTACTTTGCGCCAGCGTTTTTCTTCTTTGCCATGGCAGTACCTCCTCGAAATGATGTGCGGCGTGTGCCGCGTAGTCAAACGATCACGACCATTCGGCCACGAGGAAGCCGGCACTGATCCGGCGAACCTCGCCGTAATCAAACCGGTCGTCGACCATCGTTATCGTGTCCCGGAAAACACTTTCTCGGCGTCGACCGCGAAATCGAGCCCCCGATGTGCGATCGTCCACTCGCGCTTGGCGACGAAGGTCGTTTTCATGCTTGTTTATGTAACTACATAATTCGGCCAGCCTCAAGCATTTATGTAACTACATAACTGAATTTTTTTTCCGACCTATCGGACGCGCCTGATGGTTAACGCCCTCCCAACACGGCGCACCGTTTTCCTTTGCCGCCTTAAACGCTGCTGCAAGGCAGGCCTCGTAAGATCGCGGCCTGATAATTCGCAAACGGCGACATAGAGCCCCGGCCGATCAAGGATCGCCGGCGGCTGAAGTTGCGCCAGCACGGGGGATAGTCATGCGCGGTCTGCTGCTAGGTTCAATGATCTCCATCGTTATGCTCATTCCGGGTTCCGGAAACGCGGGTCCTCGCGCGCTTCAGGTCGATGCATCGAATATCGACCAACCGCCGTCGGCGGCTTCAAACTATGACACCTATCGCGGCTACGTTTTTGACCTCTCCGAAAATTCGGAACGAAAAGATGTCTCGGCGATAGCGGATACGCTCCGGCATCAGCTCGATGTGGTCGAGAGCGTGGGCCTGAGCCCGAAGGTGCTGCAATTCTTTCACTCGATTCCAATTGTTGCCAGCGAGATGGCGTGTCTGGAGGAAGGAGCCGCCGCCGCTTGCTATGGTCTGGCGGTGCCCGAGCGGGAGCGTCACGCGTCGCGTGAACTCACCACCTGGGACACGGCGAAGGGTGGGTGGAGCAATCCGGATATCGTCGACCTGGCCGCGGATGCGGGACGCGGGGTTGTGATGCTGCGTCCGGCGATGCTGCGCTATGCGCAAGATCCGGTCATGCTTCACGAACTGCTGCACGCCTACCACGCCAGATTGATGCCAAATGGATTTGAAAACAGGGGCATCAAGCAGTTTTACAATCAGGCTCTGAGCAAGCAGATGTATGACAAGGACACATACGCCTTGAAAAATCACAAGGAATTCTTTGCCGTGACCGCCAGCATATTCCTGGCCGGCAATGACGCCGTCCATGAACCCTACACCCGCGCCAAGCTCAAAGAGAAGCAGCCTGACTATTTCAAGTATCTGGTCGGGCTTTTCGGATTTGACCCGGATGCGTCAAACCCCACGCCGGTAGCGTCAGCAGATTAACCTGCCGCGTCGGAGCGTTATCGCGGTTTCCGGCTCGCCGGATAACGGCGGCCGGCCGCGACGGATCAACCTGCCGCCGCGACGCAACTCACCGTGACGAAAGAAACAAAATAGCGGCGGGCCGGAATGTTCGCCGTGCGCAGAGGCGTTCGTGTATGCGCGAAGCCACCGGGTAGCGCCGCAACGCGGTTGACCCGGTTAGCACCGGCGTATCAAATGCCCCACGGAAACCGCAGGCACTGGGGTTACCCTTGGCCGAGCCCAATTGAAGCGAAGCGCCGGTTGGCTGCTATCTTTGCGGCTGACGTTGAGGGCTACAGCCGCCTCATGGGAGCCGATGAGGTCGCTACCCTGGATGCCCTTACCGCGCGCCGGGAAATCCTGGACGGGCTGATTGCGAGCCATGGAGGCCGTATCGCCAACACGGCTGGCGACAGTGTGCTGGCGGAGTTTGGCAGCGCTGTTGATGCCGTCCGGTGTGCCATGGAGGCTCAGGGTGCCTTGGCCAAAGCCAACTCAACGCTTCCTGAGACCCGTCACATCAACTTCCGCATCGGGGTGCATGTCGGCGACGTGATGGTCCGCGCCGGTGACCTGTTTGGTGATGGGGTGAACATCGCGGCTCGACTGCAGACGCTCGCGAGGGCTGGTGGGCTCTGTGTCTCCGGTGTGACCTATGATCAGGTGCGGAAAATCCTGCCGCTGAGCTTCACGGACCTCGGTGCGCAGACCGTCAAGAACATCGAGGAGCCCATACGCGCCTATGAGGTTAAGGCGCAAGGCGAGGCGGTATCTTCAGCGTTGGGAGAGGCTTCGTCTCTCGGTGATGGTAAACCCCTCGCGCTCCCCGATAAGCCCTCCATCGCCGTGCTTCCGTTCCAGAACATGTCCGGTGATCCCGAGCAGGAGTATTTTGCAGATGGGATGGTTGAGGAGATTATCACCGCGCTGTCGCGGTTCAAATGGTTGTTCGTGATCGCTCGCAATTCGAGCTTTACGTTCAAAGGCAAAGCCGTCGATGTCAAGGAGGTCGGACGCAGGCTTGGCGTGCGCTATGTCCTTGAGGGGTCTGTGCGCAAGGCGTCGGGGAAAGTTCGCATCACAGGGCAGTTGATTGATGCGGTGACGGGCACGCACATTTGGGCGGACAGGTTCGAGCGTGACCTGACAGACATTTTCGCTCTCCAGGACGAAGTCACGGTCGCCGTTGTCTCAGCCATTCAGCCAAAATTGCTTCAAACAGAAATTGCAATGGCGACGCGGCGGCGACCGGAGAACCTCACCGCCTATGATTTTTTTCTCCGAGCCATGCAGCAGTTTTACCTATCGACCCGCGAAGGGTTGGCCGAGGCGATCAGGCTGGCTCATCGCGCTTTGGAGCTAGACCCTCGGTTCGGCTTGGTCGCGGCTCTGGCAGGTATCTGTCACATGCAAAACGTCCTTTGGGGCTATGCTGTCGATCCTCAATTCGACCGCAAGGAAGCAGTTCGGCTTCTTCGCTTGGCATTGAGCATCGACGATGGTGATCCAGACACGTTAGCATGGGCTGCCATAATCTCGGCGTTCATGGTCGGCGATAGTGAAAGTGAGATCGAAATGGCTGACCGGGCGGTCGCGCTCAACCCAAATTCATTTCGCGCATGGAACTGCAGAGGCTGGGTCTATAGAATTGCGGGGCTGCCGGAGGAAGCGGTCCGGAGCTTTGAACGTGCCATTCGCATGAGCCCGGTAGACCCGCTGCTACACCGGTCGTTTACTGGGATGGGGTTGGCCTTTATTGAGCTTCGTCGCTTTGACGAGGCCATCGTCGCAGGGAAGAAAGCCCAACGTCAGAACCCCTCCTATTCGCTAGCTTACCGCTGTCTCGCGTCCGCTTTCGCCCATCTCGGACGTGACGCTGAGGCGCGTGAGGCGGCGGCGCGTCTGCTTGAGGTCGATCCCGCCTTTACAATATCTGCGTGGATCGCTCGGGGCGGGCAATCAAACGCGAAGCTGCATGATTGAGGGTCTTCGGAAAGCGGGGTTGCCCGAATGAACTCCACGCGCCGCCTCGCGGCTATTCTTGCGGCGGATGTCGTCGGCTACACATCCGGGTCTCGCGCCGGTTTGACGCTGAGCTTGCCCTCACGCCACGGGCCCTTGTTGTCGCGAAGCGGCGAATTCATCCGCTCGCATGCATTTCACTTCACATGACCGTCTCGGAGCCACAGGCGCTGAGGGGGACCGTCCGCGCTAAACGCGCGCGAGCCGCCGGGCTTCCCCGGCGGCTCAAGCGTTGCGTAGCGATGTGGTGCGACGCGCTGCGTCGCGTGGCGGAACGTTGCGATGCGCCGAGGCGATCGCGTTGCCTACCGTGATGTCGATAAGTCCTACGCGTCTCATCGACGACCCCAACATGGTGCAGTCGCGAGGCGACTTCAAGACAGCGCTGCTGTCATATAGCGATCACATAACCTGTTGTCTGCGCTAACGCTCTTGGAGCGACGGGCGAATGGAGACTAGTGCTCCACTCGGGAGAGCATCAGTGCCCATTTCTTCCGAACGCTGTTGACCCAGTTGGCTCCGACCTATCAACTAGCCCCACGGAAACCGCGTGTACGGGGCCAACCTTGGCGGACCCAATGGGCGCAGATCGGTGTTGTCCTTTATATTGCCGGAGGCAGCCCATGGCATCAATCACCCGCCGTTTGTTCCTGTCGCTGGCGGCTATCCTTGCTCCGGGCGCGGCGATCGCCCATCACGGCTGGGGCGGATACGACACGTCGAAGTCGTTCACCGTCACCGGCGCGATCCTGAAATCGACCTTCGAGAATCCGCATTGCGAGATCGAGATGGAGGTCGACCGCAAGCACTGGCGCTTCGTCCTGGCGCCGCCTTCGCGCATGGAGCGGCGCGGCATCACGCCGGACATGATCGCGCCCGGCAAGACCTGCACCGTGTTCGGCTATCCCCATACCAGCAATCCGGATGAGGCGCGCATCGAATACATCATTCTCGACGGCAAGCGCATCGAATTGCGGTAGGCCAGAGTGGAACATCAGCCGGCCGCGCCGATCTTCCTGGCCTTGCAGGAAAGCGCGCTGGGTCATGTGATGCGCAGCTCGCCCGCGCTTTATCCCGCGGTCGAGATCCTGCACATCCTCGGCTTCGTTGTGCTGGTGGGATCGATCCTGGCGCTCGATTTGAGGGTGCTCGGATTGGGACGCGCGATTCCGATTCCGCCGATGGCGCAATTGCTGCTGCCCATGTCGCGCTTCGGTTTTCTGCTCGCGATCGGCATGGGATTTCTGTTGT
The DNA here is from genome assembly GCA_963745785.1 of uncultured Alphaproteobacteria bacterium. Classification (GTDB taxonomy): domain Bacteria; phylum Pseudomonadota; class Alphaproteobacteria; order Rhizobiales; family Xanthobacteraceae; genus Bradyrhizobium. The sequence continues at coordinate 23,845 of CAVUYV010000011.1, forward strand.
TCAGCGCCGATGCGGCGCATGTCGTGCGCAATCCTGCGTTCCAGGCCAAGCTGTTGCTGATCGCGGCGGCGCTGGTCAACATCGTGATCGCGCATGTCGGCCCGTGGCGGCAGATTGCGCTCTGGCGCGCCGAAGCGTCCGGCGGCGCCAAAGTCACTGCGCTGGTGTCGCTTCTGCTGTGGCCCAGCGCCGTCTGCGCCGGGCGCCTGATCGCGTATTTTTGACGGGATCCGCCGCCATGTGCCGCATCCGCTTCGCCCTCTTCGCAATCCTCCTCGGCTTCTGCGCCGCGGCGGACATCGCCGGCGCCGACGAGACGGCGGCCTGGACCGCGTTGCGCGCAGGCCGGCATGTCGCCCTGATGCGCCATACCGATGCGCCGGGTGGCGCCGGCGACCCGCCGGGCTTCCGGCTCGATGACTGCGCCACTCAGCGCAATCTCAGCGCCAGGGGACGCGCCGACGCCGCAAGGATCGGCGCGCGGCTCCGCGCGGAAGGGATTGCGGTCGAAAGAATCCTCAGCTCGCCATGGTGCCGCTGCATGGACACGGCAACGCTGCTGCAACTGGGACCGGTCGAAGCCGAGCCGACATTCGGCAATGTGGTCGTGCTGAGCGATCAAAGAGCCACCCTGACCGCCGGCGCCCGCGCGGTCATCGACAAATGGACCGGGCGCGGAATCCTTCTTGTCGTGACGCACGGCGCCAACATTTTCGCTCTCACCGGCATCTCGCCGGCGAGCGGCGAGATCGTCGTGGTCCGAAGCGGGAGCGGCGGCAGCAGCGAAAGTGTCGGTCGCCTGATTCTTGACTGACGCGCCCCGCGTCGGAGTCATTGAGAACAAATTTGACCAAGGGGCGCGCGCCTGCTTGCCAATCCCTCATCATTCAGCCACGGAACCGCCGCCAAACCGGGCGGCTATGTGCCGCGGTCTCGGCATTTCAAGCCCTGCGCTCGCGACAAGCTGACGCCTTGTGGCGGCGTTGCCGATCAACATCTCACTTGCGACAAGGAGAGATTTTTAAGTGAGCGAACAGTCCAGAATGGAGCTCGACCGGCATTTCGCCTGGTTTGAAGAGCGGCTTCCTCCCGGGCCGGCCCGATTTGTCCGCTGGCTGCGCAAGCCGTCCTCGCGCTACGTCCGGATTCCGCTCGCCATTCTGCTGATTGTCGGCGGTATTTTCAGCTTTCTCCCGGTGCTCGGACTCTGGATGCTCCCGCTCGGACTCCTTTTGTTCGCGCAAGACGTCCCGATCCTGCAAAAGCCCCTGGCGCGGATGCTCGGCTGGATCGAGCGCAAGTGGATCGAGCGTCAACGCGCAAAGAACGCGCAGTGACTCCATCAAAGCGCCTTCTCGATTCGATTTTCGCCTCTGCTGCAACGCATGATGTGACTCAAAAGCCAACGCCGGCGATTAATCAGGGGTTTCACCCCAATTAGTTGTAGATTTTTCTTTCACGAATCAGCGCGCTGATTCATTTTCGTCTCCTGGGGTCAATCTGGAGGCCGAGGTATGAACGTCATTGTTTTCGCATCGCGTAAAGGTGGCACGGGAAAGAGTACCCTGGCTGCCCATCTCGCGGCGCATGTGCATAAATCAACAAAGCCCTGTCTGCTGATCGATGCCGATCCGCAGGGCTCGCTCACGCTATGGCACAAGCTGCGCGGCACCAACGAGCCGCCGATCAAGACCGCCGTCAATTCCGTCAGCGGAATCGTCGCCGCCGCCAAGCGTGACGGGATCGAATGGGTATTCATCGATACGCCGCCGAACATGTCGGCCGTCGTGGAAGATGCCATCAGGAACGCCACGATGGCGATCATTCCGGCGCGGCCGGGGGTATTCGACGTCAACGCCGTGCAGGAAACGATTCACTCCTGCCGCGCCGCGCGCAAGCCCTATGCGGTTGTGCTCAACGGCGCGCCGGCACGCCGGGACGACGTGGAGAGCCCGATTGTTACCATCGCGCGTGAATCGCTGGCCAAGTTCCGGGCGCCGGTATGGGGCGGCCAGATCACCAACCGCGCCGATCTCCTGATGGCGCTCAGCCATGGCGAAGGCGTGCGGGAATATTATGCCGAAGGGCGCGCGGCGGCTGAAATCGGCCGGCTATGGGCCGCGATCGAACGCTCGGTCAAGGCGATCCGTGGTAATGCGCCGGCGTCCGGCGCGATGCACAAGCAGGCGGCGTAGTTTCACCCCGCCGAGGGGCGACAAGGAACGCGCGGGCTCCGCGCGTTTTTCTGTTGCTTGTCCTCATCCAGATGAGCGGCCGATCGTCATTGCGAGTGAGCGTCAGCGCGAAGCAATCCGACTGCCGTCGCGTCGCGATGGATTGCATGCGATGAGCCTGTCATCGGTCGAGCGCGTTCGCGCAGAGCGCGTTCGCTCGCAGATGACGGAGCGGTGTGCTGTATGGCGATTAGGCAACCATCAGCACGTAGAAGACGACGACCGGCGACAGGGTCAGGATCACCGACCAGATGCCGAGCGCCCACAGGATGTCCTCGGTCGTAAAACCCTGCTGTTCAGGGAATGGATTCTCTTCCGTATTCACGACGCCCCCGCGTTCTTGTTCTTGCGGGTGCCATTGATACGCCTTGAATTTTAAAAAGCCGGTCGCGATTTCGCTCGCATTTGATCACAGGTGCTACCGCGGATTAACCACGGAAGCACCTGCTGCGACCGTCAGCTTCCCATCAGCAGGCGGAACGCCAGCACCGGCGCCAGGCCGAGCAGCACCGCCCACAGACCGAATGACGACACCAGAAGAAGATCCTGCATTCCCTGGGATCGTGTCGGGAATCGAATAACTGGCATTTTGCATGGTTTGAGCGGTCATTGTTTCCCCCGTACTTTTTGTTGAGGAGCTTCAATAAGTCTCAAATTTCAACGACACGGCCGCCGCATCGTTCGAATTTTGAGCGGCCGACGTCACCGCGCATTAACCAGACAAGTTGCCAAATCAAATTGTGGCGCGACCAGTCGCGATGCTTCGTCACGCCACCCGATGGCGGCCCGGGTCTGCGGCGGATCGCGCCGTTCTTCGCTCGATTTCCAGATCGAGACGTGCGGCGAGGCTCGGCGCTCACTTCCGTCATCGGCAGCCGCACTTCCGCGCTGTCGATCAATCCGGTGCGCCACAGCCAGTACTTGATCGGCGCCGGGCTCGGTTCGGAAAACAGCAATCGGGTGAGATCGGCGACCGACCGCCAACGAGACAGCGCGGCATCGCGCTCGCCCGCAACCACCAGCTTCCGAACCTGTGCAAACGTTTCGGTTTCGATATGCGCGGCTGCAAGAATGCCGCCGTCGGCGCCATCGACCAGCGCTTCATGATATTGGACGTCCTCGCCGGTGAGAATGGCGAAGCCGGCGGGGCGTCGGCGCAGCAGATCGAGCGACTGGTTCCGGTCCGCCGAGCAATCCTTTAACCCGACGATATCAGGATGATCGGCGAGCCGCAGCATCGCCTCATTGCCGAGATTGACGCCGGTCCGGTAGGGAATGTTGTAGAGCATCACCGGGTGGGCAGCGCGATCGGCAAGCGCGCTGAAATGCCGCTCCAATCCGTGCTGCGACGGCCGCGAATAATAGGGGCAGGAAATCAGATAGCCGTCGATCGGCCACGCCGCCGTTTGGTCCAGCGTATCCAGCAATGCGCGGGTGTTGCTGCTGGACAGGCCGAGGCAGACCGGAAGCTTCCTGGTGCGGCCGGCTTCGTCCCGGACCGTGAACACCAGCCGTTCGGTTTCTTCACGCTCGAGGGTGAGACTTTCGCCGGTGGTGGCGGCAAGAACCAGCCCGTCGACGGGCAGGGCCGCGTAGTGCCGCACCAGCCGCCGCAGCGACGCCTCATCGAGTTCGCCATTGCGAAACGGCGTAACGAGCGGCAGCCAGAGGCCATGCAGGGAAGATCGAAGGTCGGAAGTCGAAGTCATTGGGTCCATCGTCACTCAAGGAATTGAGCCGGAGACGGGACAATAAAAAACCCCGTCCAGACGGCGGGGTTTTGGCGGATCGGTTTGGGCGAGAAGTCTATCGCGCGCGTCGATCTCCAATCCCCGAAAGGGGAAGTTTTTTCGACAGCGCTGCGATGCACAGATTCGTGATCATTTGCGGATGATGATTGCCGACGCCGAACCTGTCAACCGGTCTGGAGCCAGGTGCGGCCTGTCGCATGCTTCACGAAAAAAAGCCGGGCTCGTCAGAGCCCGGCTTGAGGTATTGGCCAGTGAGGCCGACACAATCACCTTCCAAGAGGGATTACTGAGCTTTCGCGCCACTGGAGGAGGGGGACAATGCGCAACGCAAACGCTCAGCGTGCAATTACTATGATCCGCGTCGGCGCCTTGCGGCAACCGCCCGCGCCGCATGTCAGTCATGCGGAGACCGGGGGCTGGCGGTCATGACCGATCGCGAAAATCTGCCGCGCCATCACCGCCGTTCGAACCGCCGCTAGAACAGAAAACTAAAATTCCGGCTTGCTTTGGCGCAGAAATTCTCCGGAACAGGCCTGCGGCAGGTCAAGGAAACCCTTCAAGCGCACCGCGAGAAGATCACGCCGGCCAGCGCTGCGCCTTGCTCACCACGAAATCGCGGAACACCTGTACCCGCGCCACCGTCTTCAACTCTTCGGGATAGACAAAATAGGTGTCGACCTGGATCGAATCGGTTTCGCCGAACAGCTGCACCAGCCGATTATTTTCCTCGACCAGATAGTCGGGCAGCGCCGCGATGCCGAGACCCTGCTGGCACGCGCGCACCAGCCCGAGGATGTTGTTGACCTTGAAGTACGCCTCGCGCGGCCCTGAGCCGTTGCGGCCGGCATCGATCAGCCAGCTGCGGTTCGCAAGATGCGCCGGAACCTGTGAATCGCTGAGCATGATGATGCGATGCGCGTCGAGTTCATCGAGGGTGCGCGGGGTGCCGAAGCGCTTGATGTATTCCGGCGAGCAATAGGCGTGGAAGCCGATCGAGAACAGCTTGCGCTGAATGAGATCGGGCTGGGTCGGCTTGCGGGTGCGGATCGCGACATCGGCCTCGCGCATCGACAGATCGAGATCCTCGTCGGTGACGATCATGGAAATCCGGATTTCCGGATAAAGTGCTGTGAATTCGTGGAGCCGCGGAATCAGCCAGTTGATGCCAAGCGCCGGTGGCGTCGTGATCTTGAGGTCGCCGCTCGGCCGCTCGCGGCTGTCGGTCAGCTTTGCGCGCGCCGCCTGCAGCTGCATGAACACGTCATGGGCGGTGCGGAACAACAGGTCGCCCTGCTCGGTGAGAATGAGGCCGCGCGCATGGCGATGGAACAGCGATACCGAAAGCTCCTGCTCCAGCGCGCTGACCTGTCGCGAAACGGCCGATTGCGACAGCCCGAGTTGTTCGCCGGCATGGGTGAAGCTGCCCGCTTCCGCCGCTGCGTGAAACACCTTCAGCTTGTCCCAATCCATATCGGTAAATCCGTCGCGGGTTCGTGCCATGATCACTCCGCCGCCGCGCGGTCGCTTGCGCGCAAAGCGAGAAAACGTTCAGCTTCCAGGGCCGCCATGCAGCCGAGCCCCGCGGCCGTGACCGCCTGCCGGTAGATTTCGTCGGCGACATCGCCGGCGGCGAACACGCCGGGCACCGAGGTCGCGGTCGAGTTCGGCGCCACTTCGACATAGCCCGATGGCTTCAGCTTGATCTGGTCGGCGATCAGCTCGGTCGCAGGCGCGTGGCCGATCGCGATGAAGACGCCGTCCGCCGGCAGTTCGGTCAGCCTGCCGGTTTTGACATTCTTGAGCCGGACGTGGGTGACCTTCATCGGGTCCTCGGTGCCGCGGATTTCGTCAATGGCGCTGTCCCAGATCACCCGGATCTTGGGATTCTTGAACAGGCGTTCCTGCAGGATGCGTTCGGCGCGGAAATGGTCGCGGCGGTGCACGAGGGTCACTTGCGATGCGAAGTTGGTGAGAAACATCGCTTCCTCGACCGCGGTGTTGCCGCCGCCGACCACGACGACTTCCTTGCCGCGATAGAAGAAGCCGTCGCAGGTGGCGCAGGCCGACACGCCAAAGCCCTTGAATTTTTCCTCCGACGGCGTGCCGAGCCAGCGCGCTTGCGCGCCGGTAGCGAGAATGACGGTTTCGGCCAGATAGACGTCGCCGCTGTCGCAGGTCAGGCGGAACGGCCGCTGTGCCAGTTCGAGCCTGGTGACGAGATCGGTGACGAGCTTGGTGCCGACATGGGCGGCCTGCTTCTCCATCTGCTCCATCAGCCACGGGCCCTGGATGACGTCGGCAAAACCCGGATAGTTTTCAACGTCGGTGGTGATGGTGAGTTGGCCGCCGGGCTGGATGCCCTGAATCAGCACGGGTTCAAGCATCGCCCGCGCCGCGTAGATCGCAGCGGTGTAACCCGCGGGACCGGAACCGATGATGACGACCTTGGCATGAATGGGGGCAGGCATAGAGGCAGATCCCTCTCTTTAAGGGAATTTGGTCAGCGCTTAGGCGGAATGCGCGCGGAAAGGCACCGCGGCGGCGCCGAAAGTGCCAATCCAACTCTAGGATATCTGGCAAGCTATGCAAGAATTGCAATCCATACCGGCGAATTTTCCCCGCCAATGGGGAAATTGACGCAACGCACGCGCAATAAAATTGCGCTGATTGCGGCAGCTGCGCTAAGACTGTTTCCGGAAATCATTCTCAAGCCTTGCCACCCCCAAGGACCGGGACGCCGCGTGTCGAAGAATCTTGACGAGATCGACCTCAAAATCCTCAGCGAAATCCAGGCCGACGGCCGAATCACCAACGTTGAACTGGCCAAACGCGTCGGCATTTCGCCGCCGCCCTGCCTGCGCCGGGTGCGAACGCTGGAGGAGGCCGGCTATATCCAGGGTTATCGCGGACTTTTGGACCCGCGCCGGCTCGGATTCGACGTCACGGTGTTCGCCTCGGTGCACCTGTCGAGCCAGGCCGACGCCGACTTGCGCGCGTTCGAGGAGTTCGTGCGCGCCGAGCCGCTGGTGCGGGAATGCTGGATGCTGTCGGGCGAGGTCGACTTCATTCTCAAATGCGTGGCGCCGGACATGGCGACGTTCCAGGATTTCGTCACCCATCTGACGGCAGCGCCGCATGTGCGCAATGTCAGGACGTCGCTGGTGCTGCACAACTCGAAATACGAGCCCGCGGTGCCGCTCGAAGTGAAAGTGACGGGATAGCGCACAAACACTGTCATTCCGGGATGGTCCGAAGGACCAGACCTCAGATGTGCAATTGCACATCGGGGAATCTCGCGATTCCGGGTTCGTGCTTCGCACGCCCCGGAATGACTCGGGAGTTCAAGGCGAATGTCAGCTCTTCCCGCGCACCACCGCATCCAGGCTCCACGGCCCGCCGCCGGCGAAAGCAAGATACAGGAATGTAAAACACAGGCTGACGGCGAGGTCGCCTTCACTGACAGCCGGAAAGAAGCTGCGCGGAAAATGTTCGATGAAATAGGCCGCGGCCATTTCGCCGGACAGGATGAATGCCACCGGTCGCGTGAACAGGCCAAGGATCAACAGCGTGCCGCCGACCAGCTCGAACATGCCGGCGATGCCAAACGGCGAAAGCCATTTCAAATTCTCGAATATCTCGACGGCCGGCCAGCCGAATAGTTTTGCCGTTCCGTATTGAAGCAGAATCAAGCCGTCGACGATCCGCAAGACGCTGAGGATACGGGGCGCCCAAATTGTGCTGAATTCCATGGCACGATCTCCGACCAAACCGCGCGCGACAGATGCTCGTGCTCAAAAGAGCAAGAGCCGTCCTGGGCGCGGGCCCAGGGCGGCTCTCAAATGTGCCAGTCTTCGATCCGCCGTCAAATCATCATTTGCGCCTGATCAGCGCATCGGCGCTCCACGGCCCGGCGCCGGCGAAGGTGAAATAGAGGAAAACGAAGCTGTAGAGCGCGGCAAGTTCGCCGCCGTTCAACAGCGGATAGAATCCCTTGCTGGCGTGCGCCATGAAATAGGCGGCGGCGGTGAAGCCCGAGAGAATGAAGGCGACCGGCCGCGTGAACAGGCCGATGGTGAACAGCAGGCCGCCGATCAGTTCGATCAGCCCGCCGATTCCCGTCAGCGAATCGATCTGGACGTTGGCGAACATCGGGGCGACCGGAAAGCCGAGAATCTTGCCTGTGCCGTGCTGAAGCAGATCAAGGCCAGTGAAGATGCGGAGGATGCTGAGAACGCCAAGGGCGCCCGGCGCCCAGACCGTGGAAAGTCTGTTCGAATTCATCGCGTAAGTTCCGTTGGCCGATTGGTTATAGAGTATAACTATCTTGCGGGTTGAAGTATTACACCGCGCAAACGATGCCAACTCACAAAGTTGTCAGCGTGGCGTGATCCGCACCCGCTCGCAAAAAGCGTGCGGTCCAACAAAAAGGGCCGGACAATTATCCGGCCCTCTCAAATGTTACGGATCCGAGCGCTGTTCTAGCGCCACTCGACCTTGGTGATTTCGTAGGCCTTGGCGCCGCCGGGGGCCATGACCTCCACGGACGCGCCCTTCTTCTTGCCGATCAGCGCGCGCGCCAGCGGCGAGGTGATGGAGATGCGGCCCTTCTTGGCATCGGCTTCCGGCTCGCCGACGATCTGCCACACCGCTTTCTTGTCGGTGTCTTCATCGACCAGCGTGACGGTCGCGCCGAACTTGATGGTGTCGCCGGACAGCTTGGAGATGTCGATGATATCGGCGCGCGCAAGCTTGTCCTCCAACTCGGCGATCCGGCCTTCGTTGTGGGATTGCTCTTCCTTCGCGGCGTGATATTCCGCGTTCTCCGAAAGGTCGCCATGGGTGCGCGCCGCGGTAATATGCTCGATGATGCGCGGACGCTCCACCGACTGGCGCTGCTTCAATTCGACCTCGAGGGCGGCGTAGCCGCTGGGGGTCATCGGAACCTTTTCCATCATCCTTCTTCGTCCTTCAACTTCATGCGGACCAATCTGTAGGGGCCCCGCACAAACGCCGAAACAGAACCCGCTCGTGACTGGCGAGTTCCAGGTCACGAGGGCTTCATTGCCGATCAGTTAGCCGGCGCAAAGCCCGGCAATTGATCAGGTTTCGGAAAAATAACTCTGCAGCGTGCGGACCTCAAGGTCCCCGCCCAGATAGGCGCGGATGCCCTGCGCGGCCGCCACGGCACCCGAAAGAGTGGTGTAATATGGCACTTTATGCAAGAGGGCAGCGCGTCGCAACGACCGGCTGTCGGCCAGCGCCTGCGGCCCCTCGGTGGTGTTGAAAACCAGCTGAATGTCGCCGTTCATGATGGCGTCGACGATATGCGGCCGTCCTTCCAGCACCTTGTTTACCTTTTCGGTCGGAATCCCGAACTCGGTCAGGAAACGCTGTGTCCCGGAAGTCGCCATCACCTTGAAGCCAATCGAGGACAACAGCCGCACCGCCTCCGCAATCCGGGTCTTGTCGATATCGCGGACCGACACGAACACCGTGCCCTTGCGCGGCACCCTGGTGCCGCCGCCGAGCTGGCTCTTGGCGAACGCCACTTCGAACGAGCGGTCGATGCCCATCACCTCGCCGGTCGATCGCATCTCCGGACCGAGCACGGTATCGACGCCGGGGAAGCGGGCGAACGGGAATACGGATTCCTTGACGCCGACATGGCCGAGCTTGCGCTTCTTCAAATTGAAGTCCGCGAGCTTTTCGCCGGCCATCAGCCGCGCGGCGATCTTCGCCACCGGCATGCCGATCACCTTGGCGACGAACGGCACGGTGCGCGAGGCCCGCGGATTGACTTCGAGCACATGGATCTCGCCGTCCTTGATGGCGTACTGCACGTTCATCAGTCCGACCACGTCGAGGCCGAGCGCCAGTTCGCGGGTTTGCCGTTCCAGCTCGGCAATCATCTCCGCGTCCAGCGAATGCGGCGGCAGCGAGCAGGCGGAGTCGCCGGAGTGAATGCCGGCCTCCTCGATATGCTCCATGATGCCGACGATGAAGGTGTCGCTGCCGTCGCACAGGCAGTCGACATCGATCTCGATGGCATCGGACAGATAGCGGTCGAACAGCAGCGGGTTCTTGCCGAGCACGGTGTTGATCTGCCCGGTCTTGTCGTTCGGATAGCGCGCCTTGACGTCGGCGGGGACCAGCTCCGGCAAGGTGCCGAGCAGGTAATCGCTGAGCTGGTTTTCCTCGCGGATGATCTGCATCGCGCGGCCGCCGAGCACGTAGGACGGACGCACCACCAGCGGCAGCCCGAGATCCGCGGCCACCAGCCGCGCCTGCTCGACGGAATAGGCAATTCCGTTTTTCGGCTGCTTCAGGTGCAGCTTGTCGAGCACGCGCTTGAAGCGGTCGCGGTCTTCGGCGAGGTCGATGGCGTCGGGCGAAGTGCCGAGGATCGGCACATTGGCCGCTTCCAGGGCGCGGGCGAGTTTCAACGGGGTCTGACCGCCGAACTGCACGATCACGCCGCGCAGGCTGCCGTTCTGCCGTTCGGTATCGATGATTTCCAGCACGTCCTCCGCGGTCAGCGGCTCGAAGTACAACCGGTCCGCGGTGTCGTAGTCGGTCGATACCGTTTCCGGATTGCAGTTGATCATGATCGATTCATAGCCGGCGTCGTGCAACGCGAAGCAGGCATGGCAGCAGCAATAGTCGAATTCGATGCCCTGGCCGATCCGGTTGGGTCCGCCGCCGAGAATGATGATCTTGTTCTTGTCGGAGGGCGCGCTCTCGTCCGCCGGCGCGCCCGCGAATGGAGCCTCGTAGGTCGAGTACATGTAGGCGGTGGGGGAGGCGAACTCGGCCGCGCAGGTGTCGATGCGCTTGAACACCGGACGAACCCCGAGCGCATGGCGCCCGGCGGTCACCTCGGCCTCGGTTGTCTCGGCCAGCACCGCAAGCCGCGCGTCGGAAAAACCCATGGCCTTCAACGTCCGCATGCCGAACGCATTGGCGGGCAGGCCGCTCTTCCTGATCTTGTTTTCCATCTCGACGATGCCGCGCATTTCGCTGAGAAACCACGGATCGATCTTGCAGGAATTGTATATTTCCTCGTCCGACCAGCCGAGCCGCATCGCCTGCGCCACCTGCAGAATCCGGTCGGGCGTCGGCGTGCCCAGCGCGGCGCGGATGGCGTTCTTGTCGTCGCTGCGGCCGAGGCCCTCGATCTCGATCTCGTCGAGCCCGGTCAGCCCGGTTTCGAGGCCGCGCAGCGCTTTTTGCAGGCTCTCCTGAAAGGTGCGGCCGATCGCCATCACTTCGCCGACCGACTTCATCGAGGTGGTCAGCGTGGTGGAGGCGCCGGGAAATTTTTCGAACGCAAAGCGCGGAATCTTGGTGACGACATAATCGATGGTCGGCTCGAACGAGGCAGGCGTCGCGCCGCCGGTGATGTCGTTGGCGATCTCGTCGAGCGTGTAGCCGACCGCAAGCTTTGCCGCGACCTTTGCGATTGGAAAGCCGGTGGCCTTCGAGGCCAGCGCGGAGGAGCGCGACACCCGCGGGTTCATCTCGATCACGACCATGCGCCCGTCGGCCGGATTGACGCCGAACTGCACGTTGGAGCCGCCGGTCTCCACCCCGATCTCGCGCAGCACCGCCAGCGCGGCGTCGCGCATGATCTGGTATTCCTTGTCGGTCAGCGTCAGCGCCGGCGCTACCGTGATGGAATCGCCGGTATGCACGCCCATCGGGTCGAGGTTCTCGATCGAGCAGACGATGATGCAATTGTTTTTCTTGTCGCGCACCACCTCCATCTCGAACTCTTTCCACCCCAGCACGGACTCCTCGATCAGGACTTCGTCGGTGGGGGAAGCATCGATGCCGCGCTCGACGATCTCGATGAACTCCGCCTTGGTGTAGGCGATGCCGCCGCCGGTGCCGCCCATGGTGAAGGACGGCCGGATGATGGCGGGCAGGCCGATATCATCGAGCGCGCGCAGCGCGTCCGGCAGGGTCTTGGTTTGCACCGAACGCGGCGTTTCCAGCCCGATCCGGTTCATGGCCTCGCGGAAACGGCCGCGATCCTCCGCCTTGTCGATGGCCTCCGCGGTGGCGCCGATCATCTCGACGTCGAATTTTGCAAGCGTGCCCTGGCGGCGCAGCGACAGCGCGCAGTTCAGCGCGGTCTGTCCGCCCATGGTCGGCAACAGCGCAAAGCCGCCGGGAATGACGTGCCGTTCCTTCTCGATGATCCTGGCGACGATGTCGGGGGTGATCGGCTCGATATAGGTCGCATCCGCCAGTTCCGGATCGGTCATGATCGTCGCCGGATTGGAATTGACCAGGACGATGCGATAGCCCTCTTCCTTCAGCGTCTTGACCGCCTGGGTGCCCGAATAATCGAATTCGCAGGCCTGCCCGATCACGATGGGACCGGCGCCGATGATCAGGATGGTGGAGATGTCGGTTCTTTTGGGCATCAAGTCTCACGGGCAGGGAACTGGGCACAAAAAAGGGCGCGCATGCCGCGCGTCCCTCGAGCAGAGCGCGATCAGCAAAAGTGGAAGCCGGTTTTGCGTCCGATCGCGCTCTTAATTCTTAGAAGAGCGCATGATCTTCACGCCAAACCGCGCACACTTTGGCGGATCATGCGCGGACGCCAGGTTATCCCTCGCGCGCGGGTGGTCTTTAGACCAGATTCCGCAGCCGCGAAAGGGGCTTAAAGGCCCCATCAACCGGCATTTTGGCCGTTCGATCGTATCGATAGTGCCGCTATCGCGGGAATTGGAGGCCCCGGCCTGGATTTGAACCAGGATGAAAGAGCGACGAAAGGAATTCAGAACGCCGGCCGGGCCACGAATGTCATCCGCCACGAATTGTGCCCGATATTGAAATGGGCGCGCGAGGCGGTAAATCCGGCCGCCGCGAGCTTCTTGATCATCTCGGTTTCGCTGTAACGCTGCAGGCCGACGCGCGAGCGCAATTGCCGGTAATCGGACAGCGCGGTGCTGAGCAGCCCGATCAGCGCGTCTTTCAGGAAGCCGTAGTGCAGCGCGAAGCGCAGCAGGGCGATCACGTCCCTGATCATGCCGACCTCGGGACGCAGGATATCGCCGAGGATCAGACGGCCGCCGGGCTGCAAAAGCCGCCGGATCACCGCCAGCGCGGAATCGAATTCGTCCGGCGTCATGTATTGCGCCACCGAATTCATCACCACGAGATCGACCGACTTCTCCGCCATTTTCCGCAGGTCATCGAGCGAACGCACCCTGATCTTCATGTTCGGGGCGAAACGCGCGATCAGCCGGCCGCGCACGCCCGGCGCGGGCTCCGCCAGGATGAGCTTGCCGCAGGCCTCCGCCACCCGCGCCGCCGACAGCGCTTCGCCGCAGGCATAATCCAGCACCACGGCATCGGCGGAGGAGATGTAGCCAATGATGTCTCGCGCGATCACCTGAAAATGAAGGTCGCGATGGCGCTTGCTTACATAAATCGTATGCGTGGAATTGTAATAGTCGATCCAGTCGTCCATGGTCGCAAGCGTCCGGAAAAACAAGGGGGTTCCGGTCACGGAACCGGCGCCTATATGACGCGTTAGAGGGTCCGGCGGCCAGTGTCCATGCCGTCAATGTCCGGTTTCCTAACAGGAAGGTGCATCGTGAGCAAAGCCAAGTCCGACAAAGTCTCCCCCGATCTCGATACGCCGACCGATCTGCCGCAGGATGCGGTGGACAAGATTTCGGCGGCGCTCAACACGCTTTTGGCCGACGCCTTCGCGCTTTACCTGAAGACCAAGAATTTTCACTGGCATGTCAGCGGCCGGCATTTCCGCGACTATCATCTGATGCTCGACGAGCAGTCGGACGCGATTTTCGCCACCACCGATCAACTGGCCGAACGCGTGCGCAAGCTCGGCGGCACCACGCTGCGCTCGATCGGGCAGATCGGCAAGCTGCAGACCATCAAGGACAACAATGAGAACTACGTGCCGCCGCGCCAGATGCTGCGCGAGTTGATGGAAGACAACAAGCACATCGGCGGCCGCGATGCGCAAGGCGCACAAGATCGCCGACGAGTACGAGGATTCCGGCACCGCCGAGATTGCTGGAGACTCTTCATCGACGAAACCGAGCGCCGCACCTGGTTCCTGTTCGAGGCCAGCCGCCAGGAAGGCAGCAACGCGGCGTAGGCGATTCCCGCTCCCTTGCGAGAGAGGGTGGCGAGCGAAGCGAGACGGGTGAGGGGTTCTCTCCGCGTGAGCACCCCTCATCCGGCGCGGACCTCGTCCGACTGCCACGCTTCTCCCACAGGGGAGCAGGGAAGAGAGCGGCCGTCTCTACTACTTCCACAATCTCACCAGCGGTCCGTTCTCTCCCATCACCGGATCGCTGTTCGGCAGCTTGACCTTCGGAATTGTTTCCAGCGCCTTGCGATGATTTTCGGGCGTCGGCAGCGTGACGTGCATTTTGGCTCCGGGCGGATAGGCGCCGACCACGGAAAAATCGTGGCTCGCGGAAAGGCATTGATGCCCGGTGCCGGCGGGCAGGATGGCGACGTCGCCGGCTGAAATCTCGAACTCCTTGCCGCTGTCGCCGCCGAAGCGGACCCGCGCATGGCCGCGGGCGATGCCGAGCGCTTCGTGAACCGTGGCATGATAGTGCAGATAGTCGTAGATGCCGTCGCGCCACATGTCGCCCCAGCCATTGGCGCCGAACAGTCCCTCGATGGTTTTCTCGGGATGATCGTTGTCGACGTCGATCGCCTGCTTGTAGAGCAGAAGCGGCATCGGGTTGTTCGGGACGAGGCCGTCGTCCTCGAAGATGAAGGTGAGGGGTTTGATATCGTCGCTGACGACCGACATGGCAATTCTCCGGAACGCAACATATGGCGCGGATTCAACTGGTGTCAGGGGCTCGCGTTCCCTTCGGCCGTCATCCGAGGTGCGCGCACTTGCGCGCCTCGAAGGATGCGCCCCCGTTGCAATGTCATCCTTCGAGGCTCGCCCAAGCTGACGGTGCAAGTGCACCGTCAGGCTCGCACCTCAGGATGACGAGACCGCGATGACCTACGCGCCGCTTGTTCGCCCGCATCAGGTCGGCGAACCGCTTGAACAGATAATGCGAGTCGCGCGGGCCGGGGGAGGCCTCGGGGTGATACTGCACGGAAAATACCGGCTTGCCCTTGAGCTCAATGCCGCAATTGGAGCCGTCGAACAGCGAGACATGGGTCTGCGTCGCGCCCTCGGGCAAGGTCGCCTGATCCACCGCGAAACCGTGGTTCATCGAGGTGATTTCCACCTTGCCGGTGGTCTCGTCCTTGACCGGATGGTTGGCGCCGTGATGGCCCTGATGCATCTTTTTGGTCTTGGCGCCGACCGCCAGCCCCAGCATCTGGTGACCGAGGCAAATGCCAAAGGTCGGCGTGCCCGAATTGATCACCTTCTGGATCACCGGCACCGCGTATTTGCCGGTCGCCGCGGGATCGCCGGGGCCGTTCGAGAGAAACACGCCGTCGGGCTGCATCGCCAGAATATCCTCGGCCGATGTGGTCGCCGGCACCACCGTGACCTTGCAGCCAACGCCTGCGAGCAGCCGCAGGATGTTGCGCTTGATGCCGTAATCGATGGCGACGACGTTGAACTCGGGCGCGGTCTGGCGGCCAAAGCCTTTTTCCCATGCCCACGGCGTCTCGTCCCAGGTGAAGCGCTGGCCCGATGTGACCATCGGCACCAGGTCCATGCCTTCGAGGCCGGGCCATTCGCGCGCCTCTTCCTTCAGGCCGTGCAGGTCGAACTGGCCGTCCCTGGCGTGGGCGATGACCGCATTCGGCATGCCCTTGCTGCGGATCAGCGCGGTCAGCGCGCGGGTATCGATGCCGGAAAGGCCGATGATGCCGCGCGCCTTCAGCCATTGGTCGAGATGCCGGGTGGCGCGGTAGTTCGAGGGGTCGGTGATCGCGGCGCGCAGGATCACGCCGCGCGCGCCCGGCGTCGCCGCCATGTTCACCGTCTCGATGTCCTCGTCGTTGGTGCCGACGTTGCCGATATGCGGAAAGGTGAACGTGATGAGCTGGCCGGCATAGGAGGGATCGGTGAGAATCTCCTCATAACCGGTCATCGCGGTGTTGAAGCAGACCTCGCCGACCGCCTGGCCTTCCGCGCCGAGGCCGAAACCCTCGAGCACGGTGCCATCGGCAAGCACGAGCAGCGCGGTCGGTTTGTGATCCGGCCAGGCTGTGTCGTTTTCCGAATGTGTCATGAGCGCATTACATAACCGTCGCATGCGCATGCGTCAAAGCCGGAAACTCCGGATTCACATGCGCTTTGCGCCTATTTGACAGGCGGCGCCGGGCTTTTAATCTGGAGCTTGCCCAGAGTTCGTCGATTTTCATGAAATTTTGCCCGATCCGGAGACCAGCATGGACAATACGATGCCGATCTTGCTCGTTCCGGGTCTTGGCGGCTCGCCGCGGATTTTCGCGCCGGTCGTCCCGGCGCTGTGGCGATTCGGGCCGGTGACCGTGGCCAACCACATCCGCGACGACAGTATGGGCGCGATTGCGCGCCGGATCCTGGCCGAGGCGCCGCCGCGCTTCGCGCTGGCCGGGCATTCGATGGGCGGCTATATCGCGTTCGAGATCATGCGGCAGGCGGCGCAGCGGGTGGCAAAACTGGCGCTGATCAACACCCAGGCGCGACCGGATACGCCGGAGGCGACCGCCCGCCGCCGCGGTCAGATCGCGCGCGCGAAGCTGGCGACTTCAGCGACGTGACTCGACGAATTGTTTCTCGGTTTCGTGCATCCATCGCGGCGCGACGATGCCGCGTTGCGCAAGCTGGTGCACGACATGGGCGATGATGTCGGCGCCGAGGCTTTCGTCCGGCAGCAGACGGCGGTCATGAGCCGGCCGGACTCGCGGCCGACGCTGGCTTGGATCAAATGTCCGACCCTGGTCCTGACCGGCGATGAGGACAACACCATCCCGAATTCGCTGTCGACGGAAATAGCCAATGGCATTCACGGCGCCAAACTTACGGTCATTCCGCAATGCGGCCATCTTCCGACAGTGGAACGGCCGCAAGCCACGGCGGACGCCTTGGTCGAATGGCTGCGGAGCTAGTTGTTTCAACAGAGCGAACGGCCTAGATCAGGTGCTTCCAGTGAAGCAGCCTTAAGGGCTCGCGAGAGGACATGACGATGCTGCGCGACGACATCAACAACGCGGTCAAGGACGCGATGCGGGCCAAGGACGAGCGCAGGCTTTCGACGCTGCGGATGGTCAATTCGACCATCAAGAATGCCGATATCGCCGCGCGCGGGGAAGGCAAGCCCCCACTCAGCGACGCGGATCTTCTGGCTGTGTTCCAGAAAATGATAAAGCAGCGCCAGGAAGCCGTCGAATTGTACGACAAGGGCGGCCGCGCCGAGCTCGCCGCGCAGGAGCGCGAGGAGATCGCGATCATCTCGGCCTACCTGCCGAAGCAGATGTCGGAAGCTGACGTCAAGGCGGCAATCGCCGCCGCCATTGCCGAGACCAACGCCGCCGGGATCAAGGACATGGGCAAGGTGATCGGCGCGCTGAAGGCGAAGTACACCGGGCAAATGGATTTCGGCAAGGCCAGCGGCATGGTGAAGGCGGCGCTGACGGGGTGAGGTGATCTCAAATTGGACGTCGTCCCCGCGAAAGCGGGGACCCATACTCCGCCTCGCAATTTGGTTCGGAATGTTGAAACGTTCAGGACCATAACTAAGCTCGGTGCGTTATGGATCCCCGCGTTCGCGGGGACGACGCTTCTAGTGTGGTGTGCAAAATTCGAAGGCCCTCGTCATGCTCACGCAAACCACCGACTACGCAAAACTGTACCGCGATTTCCGCTGGAACGTGCCGGCGCGGTTCAATATCGCGACCGCCTGCTGCGATCGCCATGCCGACGGTACAGGACGTCTGGCGCTGATCTATGTCGACGAGCAGGGCGGCGCGCGGCGCACCTCGTTCGACGAGATGCGGGCACTGTCGAGTGCGTTTGCCAATGTGCTGAAGGCCGACGGTCTTGCGCGCGGCGACCGCATCGCGGTGTTTCTGTCGCAATCGCTGGAGCTGCCGATCGCGCATCTGGCGGCGTTCCGCTCCGGCCTGGTGTCGGTGCCGCTGTTCACGCTGTTCGGCGAGGACGCGCTCGAGTTTCGTCTCGCCAATTCCGGCGCCAGGGCCGTGGTCACCGACGAGGACGGATGGCAGAAGCTCTCGAAAATCCGCGACCGGTTGCCGTACCTGCAGGATATCTACGTCACCAGCGACGCCGCCCATGCCGGCGCCAAATCGTTCTGGTCGTCGATCGAAACGGCGTCCGAACAATTTGCGGCGATCGATACCTCCGCCGACGACCCCGCTATCATCATCTACACCTCGGGCACGACGGGAAATCCGAAAGGCGCGCTGCACGCCCATCGTGTGCTGCTCGGCCATTTGCCCAATGTCGAGATGGTGCATGATTTCCTGCCCAAGGCGGATGACGTGATGTGGACGCCGGCCGACTGGGCGTGGATCGGCGGGCTGTTCGATACGCTGTTTCCGGCCTGGTATCACGGCGTCCCCGTGGTCGGGCATCGCGCCAAAAAGTTCGAACCGCAGGCGGCGATGCAGCTGATGGCGGACCATGGCGTGCGCAATGTGTTTCTGCCGCCGACCGCGCTAAAACTGATGCGGCAAACCGGCGTCAGGCATGCCGGGGTGAAACTGCGCAGCATGGCGAGCGGGGGCGAGTCGCTCGGCGCCGAACTCTTGGACTGGGTGCGCGCGACCTTCGGCATCGACGCCCACGAAATATACGGCCAGACCGAATGCAACCTCGTGGTTGGCAGTAACGCAAGACTGTTCCCGATCCGGCCGGGATCGATGGGCCGCGCGACGCCGGGGTTCGACGTCCGTATCGTCGACGAGCGCGGCGAGGAACTCCCCAAGGGCGAGCGCGGCATCATCGGGGTGCGCCAGCCGAACCCGTGCACCATGATCGAATACTGGGGAAATCCGGAAGCCACCGCGAAAAAATATGCCGGACAATTCCTGCTCACCGGCGATCTCGGCCGGCAGGATGCCGACGGCTACTTCTGGTACGTCAGCCGCGAGGACGACGTCATCACCAGCGCCGGCTATCGCATCGGGCCTTCGGAGATCGAGCACACGCTGTTGAAACATCCGGCGGTGGCGCTGTCGGCGGTGGTCGGAATTCCCGATCCGATCCGCACCGAAGCGATCAAGGCGTGGATCGTGCTGCGGCCGGGGTTTGCGCCAAGCGAGGCGCTGGCGCGCGAGATCCAGGATTTTGTCAAGGTGCAGCTCGCGGCGCATGAGTATCCGCGGTACGTGCAGTTCGTCGACGCTGCCGATGACCGCAACCGGCAAGGTGCTGCGGCGGGAATTGCGGGCGCTGGGATAGTTTCTTCCTTCACCTCGCCCCGCTTGCGGGGAGAGGTCGAAATTCTCGCATCGCGAGAATTTCGGGTGAGGGGGAGCCGCCGCATACTTCGCCGTCTGAATTTGCCGAAGCAGCCCCTCACCCCAACCCTCTAAGAGCGAGCTTCGCCCGTCTCGACCCCGCGAAGAGCGGGGAGAGGGAGTGCCCTTCCTCAAACCGTCATTCCGGGATGCGGGCAAAGCCCGCAGACCCGGAATCTCGAAGTTACAGGCGCGAGATTCCGGGTTCGCGCTGGCGTGCGCCCCCGGATTGACGATGTTGGATTAACAGCTACGGCGTCCCAATCCCGAGCTTCTTCAGCGCTTCCAGCATCCGCTGCGGCGGCTGCATCTTGATGACAAGCGCCTTGTCCGGTCTCCAGCAGGCTCTTCAGACTGGAGAGGATCGCGGGCCAGCCCTGACGGCCGCCGGAGAGGATGTCGTCGTCGATCGGCCGGTCGTGGGCCTGGATCAGCGTCAGTTTTACGGCATCGCCGGCCTGCTCGATCTCGTAGGTCACAAGCGTAGGCCCGAGCTTCTCGACCAGCGCAGGCCAGTTCACGTTCCATGTAACCGTGAGTCTACGCGGGGAAACGCATTCGATCACCTCGCCGCTGATGTGAACCGAACCGTCCGGCGCGCGGGCGACGAATGCGCCGCCGACCTTCAGCTCGGCCTCCACCGCAAAGCCGGAAAAATACTTTTTGGAGAACTCCGCCGTCGTCAGCGCCTGCCAGACCTTTTCCGGCGTGGAGGCGATGTAGATCGTGTAGACGATCGCCGGCTTGAAATTGTCGATGTTCATGGCCCGTCGAACCCTTCGATGTTAAGCGCGGCCGGCGGGATCGCCAGTGCTTCGCCGGATTCCAGCATGGTCTTCAGGCTGGACAGGATCGCCGGCCATCCCTTGGAGATGCCATCGAGGATCACGCTGCCCTCCTCGAAGTCTTCATGCGTCAGCGTCAATTTCACCAGCTTGCCGTGCGGTTCGAGGTTGAAGGTGACCCTGGTCGGCCGCTCCTTGCGGGCCGCTTCGCTGAGCACGTGGTGAAATGTGTAGGACAGCCGCCGCGGCCGGTCGGCTTGCAAGATTTCCCCGACATCGGTGGTGGTGCCGTCCATGACCAGCGCGAACGGCGAGCCGACCTTCCAGTCGGATTTCAACTCGGTGTTGAGCCAGTAGCGCTTTGAGAATTCGCTTGAGGTCAGCGCCTCCCAGAGTTTTTCCGGCGTGGTCTCGATATAGGTGACATAGACGAATTCAGGCTTGCGCATCGCCGGTCTTCCGAGGTCGTTTCACTGACGGTAATTGCCGCGCTCGGCTCAAGCACTCGCGTCTTCGTACCAGGGCGCGTGCAGCACCTTGCCGGCCTCGAGATAGCTCTTCAGGCTCGACAGCACCAGCGGCCAGCCGCGGCTGACGCTCTCGAACGCCTTGCTGCCGGGCTCGAACTTGTCGTGAACGACGGTGAGCTTCACCTGATCCTTCTGCGGCTCAAGCTCGAAGGTCACGCGCGATGGCGGTTCGGCTTCCATGCCCGCATGCGCCGCACGAAACGAGTAGGCGAGCCGCCGGGGTGGGTCGAATTCGAGCACTTTGCCGGTGACGTGCTTCTCTTCATGCTTGAGCTTGAGAGCGAACGGCGCGCCGATCTTCCAGTCCGAGACGACACGATTGCCGACCCAGTATTGTTCCGACATCTTCTCGTCGGTCAGCGCCTGGAACACTTTTTCGGGCGTCGAGGCGATGTAGATGACATAGACGAATTCCGGTTTACTCATCGCGTTTCTCCAACTGCCGTTTCAATTCGCTGAGTGCGGCAAGCTTGCCGCGTTCGAATTTCTTGATCCACCGCTCGCCGATCTGATGGATCGGCACCGGATTGAGATAGTGCAGCTTCTCGCGGCCATGCCTGAACGTGGTGACGAGATTCGCCGCCTCGAGAATCGCAAGGTGCTTTGTCACGGCCTGCCGCGTCATGGCGAGGCCATCGCAGAGTTCGTTCAGGGTCTGTCCGTTTCTCAAGTGAAGCCTGTCCAATAGCGACCGCCGCGAAGCATCGGCCAGCGCTTTGAAGACCTCATCCATGGTTCGGATAATAGGCAACCAAATGGTTGCATGTCAAGGGGCGAGTTTTTGCCGTGGCAGGCGGCATGACAGCTGCGATCGAGTTGCTTTCTTCCCCTCTCCCCTTGTGGGAGAGGGTGGACGCGATGCGTAGCATCGCGGACGGGTGAGGGGTTCAGGTCCATCGATAGACCGTAACCCCTCATCCGGCACGGACTGCGTCCGTGCCACCTTCTCCCACGAGGGGAGAAGGGAAGTGGGCGCCTCCAGCATGCGGTGCGTTTTCGCCGTCGATCTGTTGCGAAGCTCAGACCCGCCGGACCATCGCCGGCGTGAGGTCCTTGAGCGTCGGCGCGCCAAGCTGCTGCATGGCATTGCGGGTCTCGAAGCGCAGGATTGCGAGTACGCGCTCGACGCCCGGTTGACCGAAAGCGCCGAGCCCCCAGAGATAGGGCCGGCCGATACACACCGCCTGTGCGCCAATCGCCAGCGCCTTGACGATGTCGCTGCCGCGCCGAAAGCCGCTGTCGACCATGACAGGCATGCGGCCGCGACGGCCTGGACGATCTCCGGCAGCACATCGATGGTGGCGCTGACGCCGTCTTCCACGCGCCCACCGTGGTTCGAGACCACGATTGCATCGATACCGGCATCGGCGGCGAGCTTGGCGTCCTCGAAGGCAAGAATGCCCTTGAGCACGAGCTTGACCTTGACCGTATCGCGCAGGCGCTTGATCGAATCCCAGGTCAGGTTGGTGACGACCGTGCTGCTGGTGCCGGCCAGATCGATCCCGGTAAAATTCGGCTTGCGCGAGAGGTAGTCGGTAAGAGTGTGACAGCTTCCGCAATCCCGCGTATCGGTGCGCCGCAATCTGACAAAAGTCTCCCACTTTCCTGATGATCTCACGTCGAGGGTCACCACGATCGCCGGCGCGCCCGCGGCCTCTGCCCTCTTGACCAGACCTTCGGCAACTTGCCAGCGCTGGGTGGTGTAGAGCTGAAACCAAACCGGCGCGCCGCGCGCTGCGGTCGCATCCTCGATCGAGGTCGTGGCCACGGTGGACAGAATCTGCAGATGGTTGCCGGCTTTCGCAGCCTTGGCGACGGCGATCTCCGCATCGGGATGAAAGGCGCGGTTGCTGCCGGCTGGCGCAATGACGATCGGGCTGTCGTATTTGATGCCGAGGATTTCGGCGCTCATGTCGATTTTGCTGACATCGACCAGCCGCCGCGGCCGCAGCTCGAATTTCCGGAAGCCATCGCGGTTGGCACGCAAGGTTACTTCGTCATCGACTCCCGTGGCCATGTATCCGAAATGCGCCGGAGGAACATTTTTCTTCATCACCGGTTCGAAGTCGAAAACGTCAAGCGCCTGCGTCGGGTCGGCAATCAGCTTGTCGAGGTCGCGAGGGGCCCAGTCCACCGGGTCCGGTGGCCGCAACCCTTCCGCCAGGGCGCCACGCGCGAACAACGGGCTAGCCGCCAGGAATTGCAGCAAGCGGCGGCGGTTGGTGAGCTGAAAAGGATGCGGCGACATTTGTTGCCCCCATAAAGGAAGAGATAGTCGCCCAATTCGTTCGACTAAGCGAGTGCAATCCGGGCGCGCTTCGCTATGATATTGTTGTCAAACCAGCCAACGCAGATTGGGCTTTTAATAACCTGGGTGGAAAAACATGACCGGTCACATCAAGCTGGCAACCTGTTTCTGGATTTCTTTGATCCCATGCGCTGGCAGCGCCTATGCCCAGCAACAGGTGATCGGCGCGCCGCCCGAGGCCTCCAACATGAGGCTGGTCGGCAGCAACGATTTGCAGGCGCGTAGCGCCTATCAGCCGACCATCCATCATCAGGGCGACCGCTGGATCGCCTATATCGGCCATCACGGCGGCACCGACGATATTCCGGCGCCGCTCAATCCGCTGACCGGCAAGGCCGAACCGAACGGCACCTCGATCGTCGACGTCACCGATCCCGCGCAACCGAAATATCTGCACCACATTCCAGGCCAGGAAGGAAAATATGAGGGCGGCGGCGCGCAGATGGTGCGCGTCTGCGACGGCAAGGCGCTGCCCAAAGGCGATCGCAACGCGGTCTATATGCTGCGCAGCTTCGGCAGCGAAGCGCATGAAATCTGGAATGTCGCCGATCCCGCCAATCCTGTTCTGGTCACCCGGATCGGCGGGCTGAAGGACACCCACAAAAGCTGGTGGGAATGCGACACCGGCATCGCCTTTCTGGTATCTGGCGCGCCTGATTGGCGCACGCGTCGCATGACCCAGGTTTACGACCTCGGCGATCCCGCCCATCCCGTCAAGATCCGGGATTTCGGCCTTCCCGGCCAGGAGCCGGGCTCAACCGGCGCGGTGCCGACCGAGCTGCATGGGCCGATTTCGACGGGCCCGGAAGGCAACCGCGTCTATTTCGGATACGGCACCAACAAGGGCGGCTTCCTGCAGATCGTCGACCGCGACAAGCTCCTCAACGGGCCAAAGGAGCCGACACCGGACAATCTTCGTTTTCCGGAAATCTCCCGGATGGCCATGTCGGCCCTCAACGGCGCCCACACCACCTTCCCGATGATGCAAATGCCGATTGCCGAATTCGCCCATGACAAGGATGGCAAGACGCGCGACATCGTGATGATCGTCGATGAGGCGATCCTGAATGAATGCAGCGAACCGCGGCAGATGGTCTGGTTCGCCGACGTCACGGTTGAGAACCGCCCGATGATGATTTCCAACTATACGGTGCCGGAAGCCAGCGGCTCGTTCTGCGAACGCGGAGGGCGGTTCGGCTCGCATTCCTCCAATGAAAGCATGGCTCCGGTTTACTACAAGAAGACGGCCTTCATCGCGTTCTTCAATGCCGGCGTGCGCGCCCTCGACATTCGCGATCCCTATCATCCAACCGAAGTCGGCTATTTCATCCCCTCGATCACGGCCGCGACCGACAAGCGTTGCGTGACCATCGACGGCAAGGACCGCTGCAAGGTCGCGATCCAGACCAACAACGTCGAAACCGATGAGCGCGGCTATATCTATATCGTCGATCGCGCCAACACCGGCCTGCATATCCTGGAATTGACCGGCGCGGCGCGCGCCGTGGCCGGCCTGCCTGATGCGCGGTGATGCACCATGCGTAGATTGATAGCGAGCGCGTTTGCGGTTGCGATTTGCACCCTGTCCGGCTCCGCCGCTTTCCAGCCTGCCCGGCCGGTCGAGCGCTGGCAAGAAATGACGTGGCCGTTCCCGCGCGATGGATGGCCCGCCGGGCGCGCTTTCCATTGCGCGGGCGAGCCGTGCGGTGACGATGTCGAGCTGTACGTGCGGCCCAAGATCGGCTTCTGCAATTGCGACGGCGGTGTTGCCGATGACGATGAAGTCGATCGCGTTACCGATCTCGATCTGATGAGCGAACGCTTCGCTCCGCGCGAGCCGGGCAAGACGATCCGGGTGGCCGGGATGCCGGGCCGGTTGAGGAGCTACGATCTTCAGATGTCGGACGGCTCGCGCCATGGCGCGGTCGGCATCGCGGTATCGCGGCGCTGCGACCTGTTGGTCGCGGTGGCGCAGGGCAAGGGCGCCGTGCCCGGAATTCAGCGCGTCGTACTCGATTTTCTGGCCTCGATCCCATGAAGCAGTGGATGACATCGGCGCTCGACGGTCATTGAAGCAAAGTGCCGCCGTCGCGCACCGACCATCATGCCTGGGCAAAAGCGCGAAGCGCGTCTTCGCCCTGGATGACCCGGGCATCCACGTCTTTCTATCGGAGTTCGTTTCGCGTAAGACGTGGATGGCCGGGACAAGCCCGGCCATGACGAAGTCTTCTCCGAGCCCCGCATGTCCCTCGAAGTCTATCTCGCCTTTGTCGCCGCCTGCATCGCGCTGGCGCTGTTGCCGGGTCCGGTGGTGACGCTGGTGATCGCCAACGGCCTGCGCCATGGCACAAGCGCGGCGCTGATCAACATCGCCGGCGTCCAGGCCGGACTTGCGATCGTGATCGGCATCGTCGCGATCGGGCTGACCTCGCTGATGGCGACGATGGGCTACTGGTTCGATTGGGTGCGCTTTGCCGGCGCCGCCTATCTGGTCTGGCTTGGCATCAAGCTGATCCGCAGCCCCGTCGCAGGCGTCGACGTCGATGCGCCGCCGCCTCCGCCGCGCGGCGGATTCTTTCTGCAGGGTTTTGTGGTGCTGCTCAGTAACCCCAAGGTGCTGGTGTTCTTCGGCGCGTTCATTCCGCAGTTCATGGACCTGAGCAAGGACCATTTCTCGCAAGTGGCGCTGCTCGGCTCAACCTTCATGGTCACAGGCGCGATCACCGATTCGGTCTACGCACTGCTCGCCGGTCGTGCGCGAAAATTCTTCTCGGCGCGGCGGACGCGGCTGTTGTCGCGCATTTCCGGCGGCTTCATGATCGGCGGCGGCGTCTGGCTGGCCCTGACGCGGGCGCGGTGAGGCGCGCGGGCGGCGTGCCTATAGCAGCCCTTGCGCCCGCAACGTCGTCTCGACCTCGCCAAAGATGCGCGCGAGCCGCTCGGCCCATTGCTGCTGCGCCTGCCTCATCGGCGATCAGGTCCTGGCGGATTTCGATGCCTGAATTCATCAGACCGCGCGCCTCGCCGTGCACGGGAATGGTGTAGTCGGTCTCGTCGCTCACCGCGTAGGGCTCGTTGTCGCCGACCACCAGCTCGGACTCGTCGCGCAGAAGCTTGAGCAGTAGCGGCGGCAGCCTGGTGTCGCGGTGATACAGCGTGCCGATGTGCCAGGGCCGCGCGATCCCGGCATAGACGGGGGTAAAACTGTGCAGCGACACCAGCACGGTCGGAATACCGTCGCGCAAGCGGCGGTCGATGACGTCAGCGATGCGGCGATGATAGGGATCGAACACCGCGCGGCGGCGGGCTTCCACCGCGTCGCGGGCGAGGCCCTCGTTGCCGGGGATGACGGTGGCTTCGCTGATGCGCGGGATCGAACTCAACGCGTCCGGCGGGCGGTTGCAGTCGATCACCAGCCGCGAGTAGCGCTGCGCGATCAGATGCGCGCCGAGAGATTTCGATAGCGCATCCGCAACGCCGGCGATGCCGGGATCCCAGGCGATATGCCGCGCGAGCTCGCTTCCCGGCAGCCCAAGGTCGCCGAGAAGGCGCGGGATCGCCCGGCCATAATGATCGCAGGTCAGAAGGAACGGCGAGCCGCCTGCCGCATTATCCTCAAGCACCGGCGGAACATCTTCGCTGCCGAGGAGTAATGATGTGCCGCCGGCGCTGTCCAAAACCATTTTTCCTCAATTGTTGCCTATCGAAGCAGCATGCCGATTTAGGAATTAGCAGGGATCGGTATAGATTGGATTGCAAGAAGTCACGATGATTGCTGCGACGATGCCCCTGCTCACGATCCATCACAAGACCGAATATCGCTATGCGCACCCGGTGGCGTTCGGCGAACATCGCATCATGCTGCGCCCGCGCGACGGCCACGATCTGCGCGTGCGCTCGAGCCGTCTTAAGATCGTGCCGGAGCCGATGTCGCTGCGCTGGATCCACGACGTGTTCGGCAACAGCGTGGCGATCGCGACCTTCGACGAGCGCGCCGAAACCCTGTCGTTCGACTCAACCGCCACCGTCGAGCACAATCCGGCCGAGGAGTTCGCGCTGACCCCGGACGATCCGGCCTATTTCTATCCGTTCCTCTACGACAACGAGGAATTTCCCGACCTCGTTCAATTCATCACGCCGCAATACAGCGATCCGAACGGCGAACTTTCCGCCTGGGCGCGGAATTTTCTCGATTGGGAAGGGCCGACCCCGAGCTTCAATATTCTCAGCGGCATGACCCACGCATCCGCGAGATCTTCACCTACCGCAAGCGGCATGAGCAGGGCACCCAGCATCCGCTCGATACGCTGCAGACCAGATCCGGCACCTGCCGCGACTACGCGCTGTTCATGATCGAGGCGCTGCGCCGGCTCGGCATCGCCGCGCGCTTCGTGTCGGGATATCTCGCCATCCCCGGCGATCGCGCCCATCGCTATGTCGGCGGCGGCTCGACCCATGCCTGGGTCCAGGTCTATCTGCCGAGCGCCGGCTGGATCGAGTTCGATCCGACCAACGGCATCGTCGGCAACCGCGACCTGATCCGCGTGGCGGTGGCGCGCGATCCGCGCCAGGCCATCCCGCTGCACGGCATCTATCTCGGTCCGGCCGATGCCTTCGTCGGCATGGAGGTCAGCATCCGCGTGGTCTCGGCCGGCGAAGAGGCAAAAGTCTGATCATGGAAATCAAGGTCGGTTTCGAGCTTGCCTACACCGCGGTGCAGCCGACGCCGATGGTGATCATGCTGAGCATTCACCCCTCGCGCTTTGCCGACATCGTCGGCACCGAAACCATCGTCGCCGAGCCGGACGTGCCGATCGGATTCTACCGCGACAGTTTTGGCAATGTCTGCGGCCGCCTGGTGGCCCCTGGCGGCGGCGTGACCTTGCGCGGCAATGCGCTGGTGCGCGATTCCGGCTTGCCCGATGTCGTTGTGCCGAGCGCGCAGCAGATCCCGATCGACCAGCTGCCGGATGAGCTGTTGCTGTACCTGATGCCGAGCCGCTATTGCGAGACCGACAAGCTCACCGACATCGCCTGGTCGCTGTTCGGCCATACCGCGCCGGGCTGGGCGCGGGTTCAGGCCATCACCGCCTTCGTGCACAACCACGTCACCTTCGGCTATCAGCACGCCCATCACATGAAATCCGCCCATGACGTCTACCAGCAGGGCACCGGCGTCTGCCGCGACTTCGCGCATCTGGCGCTGACCTTCTGCCGCTGCATGGGCATTCCGGCGCGCTATTGCACCGGCTACATGGGCGATATCGGTATTCCCTTCGATCCCGCGCCGATGGATTTTTCCGGCTGGTTTCAGGCCTATCTGTCGGGGCAGTGGTACACCTTCGACGCCCGCCACAATCGTCCGCGCATCGGCCGCATCCTGATGGCGACGGGCCGCGACGCCGCCGACGTCGCGCTGACCACGAGTTTCGGGCGGATGGATCTGGTGAAATTTCTCGTCATCAGCGACGAGGTGGTGGCGGCGTGATGCCACACGCCGTCATTCCGGGGCGCGTCGAAGACGCGAACCTCGGAATCTCGGAGAATTCCGGGTTCGATGCTTTGCATCGCCCCGGAATGACGGGCTAAGAGTAACCCATGACCTCCGACCACCTGTTCGTCTACGGCACGCTGATGCGCGGCTTCGACCATCCGATGTCGCGGCTGTTGTCGCGCAGCGCGGATTTTCTCGGCGAAGCGCGCTGCCAGGGTCGGCTCTATCGGCTCAGGCATTATCGGATCAAGTATTATCCCGGGCTGGTGCTGTCCGACGACCCCGCCGACATCGTGTTCGGCGAGTTATATCGGCTCCGCGCGCCGGAGGAATTGCTGCGCGAGCTCGACGCCTACGAGTTCCTGCGGCGAGGGATTTGCGCAGCCGACCGAATACATCCGGCAGATGCTCGCCGTGACCCTGGACGGCAACACCGCCGAAGCCTGGACCTACATCTACAACTGGCCCGTCGCGGACCTGCCCCGCATCGTCTCGGGGCGGTTTCTGGAGCCGTAAGGCCCGTCATTCCGGGGCGCGCGCTAGCGCGAGCCCGGAATCCATAACCACGATCGGGAGTATGGATTCCGGGTCCACGCTAGCGCGCATCCCGGAATGACGGGCCTTCGTTGTGCGGCCATGGGCCTCGATTAGCAGCGAACCACTCTCGCGCTGCGCCGCATCCGGGGCACGATGACCATCACGCCCGCTTTTTCGCCTTCACCTCTTGAAATAGTTGAGCACGTCTTCATCGAGGCGAATGGAGATTGCCGTTTTCTTAGGTGGTATGACCAGAACGGCATCCGACCAGTCGATGTCGATCGGCACCGCATCAGGATCGTTCGCGACCGCCTTGGCGATGTCTTCGTCCGTCAGCGCATCGACGCGGGCCCAGTCAGTCTTGCCCTTGCGCCGATCGCCCCATCGCCGCGTTACGATACGCTCTTTCTTCATTTTTCCTCGTCCGACGTGCTGCGCATTCAACAAACTGTAGGTACGTTTGTATACACAAACTGGCAATGCGTCGTGTGCCCTGCTGGCTGCGAGAGGCCGAAAATTCGCCTTCCACGGCACCTCCGAATACTATAAATAGAGCGATCCACCCAATTTGACCCTATTAGTTGTGTATGTGGATAACATTGAAGTTGTGGATATTGACGAGAACAAACGATGAACAATATAATCAACGGCTGGCGTTGTCACACGCGATTCGCGAGCGTTGCTTGTGAGCGTGCACTACGCTTTCCCTCGAATTTCTGTTGTGAGTGAGCGCATGCGCTTCCCGCCTAGCTTTCTAGACGAGCTGAAAGCGCGTCTTCCGGTTTCAGACGTGGTGGGACGCCGCGTGAAGCTGAAGAAGGCGGGACGCGAGTGGAAGGGCTTGTCGCCATTCCAACAAGAGAAGACGCCATCGTTTACGGTCAACGACCAGAAGCAATTTTATCACGACTTTTCTACCGGCAAGCACGGCAACATCTTTGACTTCGTCATGGAGACGGAGGGTGTCTCCTTTCCCGAGGCGGTCGAACGCCTAGCGTCTTTGGCTGGGCTCCCGCTACCTCGTACCTCCCAGGAAGAGGAACATAGGGAACAACGTCAAAGGTCGCTCTTCGATGTAATGGAATTGGCAACGAAGTATTTCGAGCAGAATCTTGCTTCGAACATAGGAGCGCAGGCTCGCGGCTATCTGTCTGATCGGGCGATCGCTCCCTCAACGAGTGTTGAATTTCGACTTGGTTATGCAAGTCCCAATCGGTTTGGGTTGAAGGAATATTTGGGATCGAAGGGCGTTTCGGTCGAGGACATGATCGAAACCGGCCTGTTAATAGCGGGCGATGACATTCCTGTTCCCTACGACCGCTTTCGCGACCGCATCATTATTCCGATTCATGATCCGCGAGGCCGAGTCATTGCATTCGGCGGTCGGGCACTGAAGAATGACATTCAACCGAAGTATTTGAACTCTCCTGAGACCTCAATTTTTCACAAGGGGTCTGTTGTCTTTAATTTCCATCGTGCTCGCGAGCCAGCACATCGGGCTGGCTCTGTCGTTGCAGTCGAAGGATACATGGACGCTATCGCGATCTATCAAGCCGGCATTAAGAGCGTCGTTGCGACGATGGGCACTGCGTTTACCGAGGAGCAAATTATGATGCTCTGGAGGTTGTCTTCTGAACCGTTAATTTGTTTTGATTCGGACCGAGCGGGTGTCGCTGCTGCCCATCGGTCTATTGATCGGATCCTTCCGGTGCTGGAGGTCGGAAAGTCGTTTCGATTCGTTTTCATGCTGGAAGAAAAGGATCCAGATGACCTTATACGTGAGAGAGGGATTGAAGCATTTAAAGGCTTACTAGTCGGCTCGTCGCCGCTGTGGGATGTACTATGGGCGCGGGAGACCAAAGGCGTTAGCGTAAAGAGCCCTGATGCCCAGGCTGCATTGGAGAGAAAGCTTAATTCTTTAATTCGCACGATTAAAGATTCGTCTGTCCAAACTGCCTATGTGCGTACGTGTCGTTTGCAGCTTGCTGATTTGTTTTGGCAGGCTGTCAGAGGCGGCAAATCCAAGAACAAGTCCAAGAATGAGCCCAGTCAACTTGTATCCAATGAGCTTAAAGCCGAGCGGGTTGTACGACAACACGGTCTGCAAAAAGTATTGCTTGGTATGCTCGTGCACTACCCAGATTTTCTTGACGAAAAGCAGGATAAAATTCTGAGACTAAAATTTGTAACGGAGTTGGATAAATTTTGCTCCGCGCTCTATAAATTGCTCGTCCTGCAAAAGGATCTGTCGGTACTTCAGATTTATACCCATCTGGGGGACGTTTTTTATAATGTGTTGCAAGAAATTCACGGCAAGGAAGAGGATGGGCGCCCTTGGGGGCATAATCTTTTTACGCAGTTTCAAATTCTGGCGCTTGATCCCCCGCGCGACTTTATCTCGCGCTGTATCGATCACTTTGCCCGCCGGATTCATCTCAATGAATTGGACGGAGACATTCAGTACACTAAAGGCTTGGCCGGTGATGACGACGTGGCGGCGGATCGATTGTTGAATCTCGTTAGGGAACGCCAAAATGAGCATGCTGCCATCGAGGTCGAAGGGGCTGAGTTAGCTGAAGAGGCGGGGGAGATTCGACGTCTTTGGGGTCCCAACTTGGTCAGGCCCCAAGATGCCGCGATGCAACATTTCGGGGCGGCTCCTTCGCATAGCGTGCTCCACTAAATTTTATGGCCGACCTCGCCGCGGCCGGATTTTCGCAATCCCTTCAAAGGGTTGAGCGGGCGATCACGACCTCGGCGGTATGGGGGGCGCAAGCTGGCGCCGCGCGGGAGGATGTTCTTTCCACCTGGCGCCAGCTCGTCTCCTTGCATCGGCAATGGCACTCATTACTTAGGGATTTGAAAGACGCGGAGGCGGCCTTGGGCGACGAGGCCAGCGAGGCCAATCTGGCTTGGCTGCGGGACGTCAAGGCGCGGATGGCCGAAGTGGACGGCACCGAGGCTCTGATTGAGGGTTTCGGTGAGCTTTCCGGCCGGTTCCAGCGCGGCGTTTGATTGAAAAATCATGCGGACGGCGCCACCCGGAACGACAAAATGACTCGCCAAATCCATGGTTTGGCTGCAGAAACAGGGTTAATCGAGAGTTAGTAGCCTTCGGGCAATAGTTGCGAAATCCGGCGAAGCAGATTCGGGGGTGGCGAGGTTTTAGCGCCGCCCTTTCCGCGTCGTAAATTAAGTTGAGTTTGATCTACGCGGGCCGCGGTGACGCTTCCTGCATGAGCGTTTCGGGAGCAATGAATGGCCAGCAAGGCAAAGGCGCTGCAGGTAAAGGACAAGGAAAAAGACGACAAGGCAGCGGACACGCCGGAGAAGGATTCCCCCGACGCGCCGTCGCCGTTGCTCGACCTGTCCGATGCCGCCGTCAAGAAGATGATCAAGCAGGCCAAGAAGCGCGGCTTCGTGACCTTCGATCAGCTCAATGAAGTGCTGCCCTCCGACACCACCTCGCCGGAGCAGATCGAGGACATCATGTCGATGCTCTCAGACATGGGTATCAATGTCTCCGAGGCCGAGGAGGCCGACAGCGAGGAAGACAACAAGGAAGAGGCCGAGGACGAGACCGACAACGAACTGGTCGAGGTCACGCAGAAGGCCGTCACCGAAGTCAAGAAATCCGAGCCCGGCGAGCGCACCGACGATCCCGTCCGCATGTATCTGCGCGAGATGGGCACGGTGGAATTGCTCTCGCGCGAGGGCGAGATCGCCATCGCCAAACGCATCGAGGCCGGCCGCGAGGCGATGATCGCGGGGCTGTGCGAAAGCCCGCTGACCTTCCAGGCCATCATCATCTGGCGCGACGAGCTCAACGAGGGAAAGATCTTCCTCCGCGACATCATCGATCTGGAAGCGACCTATGCCGGCCCCGACGCCAAGAACAATCTGAACCCGGCGCTGCTCGCGGTGCCGCTCGGCCCTGACGGCCAGCCGCTGGTGGCTGCCAACGGCAATGGCAACGGCAATGGCGAAGCGGTGCCCGCTGCCGCCGCCGCGCTGTCGGCACAGGCCACGCCCGCGCACGTCGCGCCGCCGGCCGCGCCGCCGTCGCCGACCCCGTTCCGTGCCGCACCAGAGGGCGAGGCGGAAGGCGGCGAGGAGAAGGATCCGGCCGAAGCCGCGGCTGAATCCGACATGGACGACGACGAGTTCGAAAACCAGATGTCGCTCGCCGCGATCGAGGCCGAGCTGAAGCCGAAGGTGGTCGAGACCTTCGACAAGATCGCCGACAACTACAAGAAGCTGCGGCGTCTGCAGGAACAGGATATCTCCAACCAGCTGCAGAACGAGACGCTGTCGCCGGCGCAGGAGCGCAAGTACAAGAAGCTGAAGGACGAGATCATCGTCGAGGTGAAGTCGCTGCGGCTGAACCAGGCCCGCATCGACTCACTGGTCGAGCAGCTCTACGACATCAACAAGAAGCTGGTGTCGTTCGAGGGCCGCTTGCTGCGGCTCGGCGACAGCCACGGCGTCGCGCGCGAAGATTTTTTGAAGAACTATCAGGGCTCGGAGCTCGATCCGCGCTGGCTCAACCGCGTCTCGAAATTGTCCGCCAAGGGCTGGAAGAATTTCGTGCATCACGAAAAGGACCGCATCAAGGAATTGCGCCACGAGATCCAGTCGCTGGCGGCGCTGACCGGGCTCGAGATCGGCGAATTCCGCAAGATCGTGCACGGCGTGCAGAAGGGCGAGCGCGAGGCGCGCCAGGCCAAGAAGGAAATGGTCGAGGCCAATCTGCGGCTCGTGATCTCGATCGCCAAGAAATACACCAACCGCGGCCTGCAGTTCCTCGATCTGATCCAGGAAGGCAATATCGGCTTGATGAAGGCGGTCGACAAATTCGAATACCGCAGGGGTTACAAGTTCTCGACCTATGCGACGTGGTGGATCCGGCAGGCGATCACGCGCTCGATCGCCGACCAGGCGCGCACCATCCGCATTCCCGTGCACATGATCGAGACCATCAACAAGATCGTGCGCACCTCGCGCCAGATGCTCAACGAAATCGGGCGCGAGCCGACGCCGGAGGAATTGGCCGAAAAGCTCGGCATGCCGCTGGAGAAGGTTCGAAAAGTTCTCAAGATCGCAAAAGAGCCGCTGTCGCTGGAAACCCCGGTGGGCGACGAGGAAGATTCCCACCTCGGCGATTTCATCGAGGACAAGAACGCGATCCTCCCCATCGACGCCGCGATCCAATCCAACTTGCGCGAGACCACCACCCGCGTGCTGGCCTCGCTCACCCCGCGCGAAGAGCGCGTGCTGCGCATGCGCTTCGGCATCGGCATGAACACCGACCACACCCTTGAAGAAGTCGGCCAGCAGTTCTCGGTGACGAGAGAGCGCATCCGCCAGATCGAAGCGAAAGCGCTGCGGAAATTGAAGCATCCGTCAAGGTCACGGAAGCTGCGGAGCTTTTTGGATAACTGATCGCCCGTCACCCTGAGGAGCCGCGCACAGCGCGGCATCTCGAAGGGCGACGGCCCGTGGTGCTCATCCTTCGAGGCTCGCTATCGCTCGCACCTTAGGATGACGAGATCGCACATATCTCTTAGGTCGTCATGGCCGGGCTTGTCCCGGCCATCTACGTCTTTAGGCGTCCGCGTGCTAGGACGTGGATGCGCGGGCCAAGCCCGCGCATGACAGCGGAGACGGAGCCGGGGCACAACTTATGCCGACCATTGCGTGGTTCTATGGCATCATGATCCAGATGTACTACAATGACCATGATCCACCGCATTTTCACGCGCGGTATGGCCGGGCGAAAGCCATCGTGCGGCTCTCGGATGGCGAGATCATTTCAGGCGAGCTACCCCCGACCGCGACGCGGCTGGTCCGGCAATGGGCTCTGGCGCGAAGCACCGAATTGCAGGATAATTGGCGCCGCGCGCGTGCGCATTTGCCGTTGGAAAAAGTTGCTGGCCCCGATGCGGACGAATGAATTACCCATGGTTGACGTGTTGCGCCTCCGCGCGCTCGATGGCCATCGCCTGTGGGTGCGGTTCACGGATGGTAACGAAGGTGTTCGCGATTTTTCGGACATCCTCGCCGAAGGTGGACCAATGGTTGAGCCACTGAAAGCGCAGGATTACTTCGCGCGGGCATTCGTCGAAATGGGCGCGCCGACCTGGCCCAACGGCTTCGACCTCGATCCGATCAATCTCTACATGGAATTGCGCGATGCCGGCGCGTTGGCGCGCGTGGCTGCGGAGTAATTTATCAGATATTGAGGTTCGTCACCACATGGATGCCGGCGAGGATGCGTGGCGGCTCTCGAAGGATGGCGCGCCACGTGTTAGAACCTAACCCCGCATTCAATTTCGCGCCTCTCATGCCAATGGTCCCCATGCTCCCCCTCCGCCTCACCATCCTCCTCTCCGCTCTCACCCTCACCACCCCCACCTTCGCCGCCCGCTGTGGCGGCGAGTTCAACACGTTCATTGCGGGCGTTTCGGCGGATGCGCAGGCGGCGGGCGTATCGCCGAACGTGATCAGCGCGGCGCTCGGCGGGGTGCAGCAGGATGGCGGGGTGCTCGCCTTCGACCGGCGCCAGCGCTACACCTTCAACAAGTCGTTCGAGCAATATGTCTCGACCCGCGTCGGCCCCGGCCGCATCAATGGCGGCCGCGCGATGATGCAGCGTCACGCCGCGTTGCTGTCGCGGATCGAGCAGCGGTTTGGCGTGCCGCCGCAAATCCTGGTCGCGATCTGGGGGCTGGAGACCGATTTCGGCAAGGGCGACATGGGGCGCTTGCCGGTGTTTCGCGTGCTCGCGACGCTGGCGCATGATTGCCGCCGCTCGGAATTGTTCCAGGGCGAGCTGATCGCGGCGCTCAAGATCGTGCAGCGCGGCGACCTGCGGCTCAACGACATGATCGGCGCCTATGCCGGCGAGATCGGCCAGACGCAATTTCTGCCGTCGTCCTATATCAAGTACGGCGTCGATTTCGACGGCGACGGCCACGTCGATCTCCGCCACAGCGTGCCCGACGTGCTCGCCTCCACCGCCAACCTGCTGCACACTAGCGGCTTCCGGGCCGGTGCGCCCTACGGCGAGGGCAGTGCGAATTTCGAGGCGATGCGCGAATGGAACCGGGCGACGATCTACCGCAAGACCATCGGCTATTTCGCCGACCGGCTGGTGGGGCGGTAGTTTAGACACCGTCATTCCGGGACGCGCCGCTTGGCGCGGGCCCGGAATCCATACTCCCGATGGTGGTTATGGATTCCGGGCTCGATGCTGTCGCATCGCCCCGGAATGACGGATGGTGAAATTCTTTTTCCCGTCATTGCGAGCGTAAGCGAAGCAATCCAGCTCTCGGCAAGACAAGTGTGGATTGCTTCGTCGCTATCGCTCCTCGCAATGACGAATTCCTTCCGTCCCCGCGTTCGCGTTATCATCCGCTTCGCCACGCATAGTGCCTTCATCCCCGCGCAACGGCTTGGCCGTTGTCGCTGGAGGAGCGCGCTTAAGCGCCCGCTTCACGGGCTCCTCACCATGAGGGTCTCCCTCGCCTCACGTTCTGATTTGCCCGCCATGGCAAATCAAATCCGGGCATTGAGCTGCGGCAAATCAACCCGACGGGCAAATCACTTCTGATTTTCAGAAATCATGTCAAGCCCCGCAATCAAAAATATTTCACTTCGCGTTCTACCCAAATCAGTTCACTGATTCGCGCCGTCCTGCCCACAGAGGGGCGTGCGCACGTCACGAACGCGGAGCGGGATGCGGTGGACGCGGCAGCGTCAGGCGAGCAATAGCAAGCCGGACGAATGATGCTGATGCGTACGGCCAAGTCGTGTCGTTCTGACGCCCCAATCGCCGGCGTCAAGTCTGCGATAAGTAGCGCAGGCGACGGTGTCAACAAGCGTGGTCACCGGGGAGAGCGCGAAGTAAGCCGTAAAACCATTGCGCAGGGAAGGCCGGGCTACTCCGGTGAACCTGTGGTGACTAACTCGTGTGCTTTTTTCATTTGCACGCGAGGCTGCGGGTGCATTGGCACCCGGCTTTCCCTGCGCCCTCTGAATTTTCGAGGGCAGGACGTTCCGGACAAACCTCGCGCGCATCACGCCGCGGGATCGCGGAGTCGTATCTTTTCTTGGCTGTTTGAAACTTGGGGCGTCGCCATCACATCACACGCCGTCATTCCGGGGCAGCCCGCAGGGCTGAACCCGGAATCCATAACCACGATCGGGAGTATGGATTCCGGGCTCGCGCTTCGCGCGCCCCGGAATGACGGAGTCTTTGGATTGCTTCGCGGAGCCTGTCATCGGGCGCGCGTTCGCGCGACCCGTTGGCTCGGAATGACGAACTCCTTACGTTGGCTTCGGTGCTTGCAGCCAGCGCGACAGCACTGCCCAATAGGTGCCGGGGAGAAAGCGCTGCAACAGGTCCATCAGGCGGGCGTCGTTGCCGATCAGGATGCGCGGCTCGTTGTTCTCGATGCCCTTGATGATGCGCAGCGCGGCGGCGGCGGGTGTGGTCCTGGCGACGCTGTCGAACCGCTCGATCGCTCCTGCGCGGCGCTCATTGTCGGTCACGCCAACGCCGGTGCGGGAGTTGCGGACGATGTTGGTGGCGACGCCGCCGGGGTGCACCACCGACAGCCGCACCGGGCTCGCCGCCGCCTGCAATTCGTGCCGCAGGCTTTCCGAAAAACCGCGCACCGCGAATTTCGAGGCTGCATACGCGGTCTGCCCCGGCGGCGCGATGATGCCGAAAATGCTGGAGAGGTTGACGATGTGGGCCTCGCGTTGGCGCGAAAGCTGCGGCAGGAACGCGCGCGTCGCATGCACCGTGCCCCAGAAATTGATGTTGATCAGCCACTCCATCTGCGCCTGGTCGATCTCGCTGAACTGGCCGAGCAGCGCGACGCCGGCATTGTTGACGAGGATGTTGAGGCCGGGATGCGCGGTACTCGCGGCTTGCGCGAAGGCTTCGATCTCGCTCGGCTTGCCGACGTCGACGCGGTGCACGCGTGACTTTTCGCGACTGGGTTTTGGCGATCTCGGCGGCGACCGCCTGCAGTCCCGCCTCGTCGCGATCCGCCAGCGCCAGATCGCAGCCGCGCGCCGCAAGCTCGAGCGCCAGCGCCCGGCCGATGCCACTTGCCGCGCCGGTGACGGCGGCGGCGGCTCCACGGATCGTGGTCATCTGAGGTCAGCTCCATGTCGGGAAGGATTTGCGCGAAAAACTTTATCTGGCTGCCGGCTTTGGCAACCGGGCGCGACGCGCCCGGCCTGCACCGCTTCCGAACGTGTGGCCGGCATGATATGGGCAAGGGCCATGTCGATCTCGTTCCTGGTGACCTCGCTGATCGTGATCGTCTCGCCCGGCACCGGCGTGCTCTACACGCTGGCGGCGGCGCTGACCAAGGGATCGCGGGCCAGCATCGCCGCGGCGTTCGGCTGCACGCTCGGCATCGTGCCGCATATGTCGGCCGCCATGCTCGGGCTTGCCGCGGTGCTGCACACCAGCGCATTGGCGTTCGCGGCGCTGAAATGGTGCGGGGTGATCTATCTGTTGTACATGGCCTGGCAGGCGCTGCGCGAGCGGGGCGCGCTTGCGATCGAGCCGCGTCTCGACGCCCGCTCGGCCAAGCGGGTGATCGTCACCGGGTTTCTGATCAACATCCTCAACCCGAAACTGTCGATCTTCTTCCTGGCGTTCCTGCCGCAATTCATCGCCGCCGACGAGGCCTATCCGTTGCTGAAAATGCTGGAATTGAGCGGCGCGTTCATGGCGATGACGTTTGCGGTGTTCGTGGTCTACGGCCTGTTCGCGGCCTTTGTCCGCGACCGCATCGTGACCCGGCCGATGGCGATGATCTGGCTGCGCCGCGGCTTCGCCGGCGCCTTCGCCGCGCTCGGCGCAAGACTGGCGTTCGCGGAGCGGTAAGTGCCCGGCCGTAGCCCGGATGAAGCCAAGCGCAATCCGGGATCCGGCGTCGGGGTTAAATCTTGTCCCGGATTTCGCGGAGCCTGTCATCGGGCGGCGCTTCGCGCCGACCCGTTGGCTCCATCCGGGCTACGAGGTCGCGACGGAGGAGGTGGAATCAAAAAGGCGGGCGCAGGGCCCGCCGTCTTATAAAACCATTTCCGGCAATGCTGGGTGCCCGGGCGGAGCGAGGCTCCACCCGGGCCTGAAGGCTACTTCTTGGACTTCTTCTTGCCCTTTGACTTCTTCGCCTTCTTCGCCTTCTTCGCTTTCTTAGCCATAGTATCCTCTCAAGGTTTAATGGATGGAAACGCGACACGAGGCATGCTCGGCGGAGGGCCAGCCTCGCAACATCCTCGAAGGTAATCCCAACAGATTCGCGGCGCGCTGCCCCGCGCTGTCACGCCGGTGTCATTACGTTATCCACAGTTGTTATGCGTTTTGAGGCGTTTTTTCCCGCGTCAGCCGCTCGCGGGCCGCAAATTTGTCGCGCAGCCCGCGAACGCATCGCCGCCGCGGCAGGGTTAACGATGCGCCAACGCAGCAGCGCATTCTGGATCGATCCGGAACCGGCGATCGGCGTTTTCATGATTTCAAAACCACGGCGCGGATTGTCCACGGGCGCGGTGAGACTCCGTTAAGCGGCCTGGTTGCACCTTGGCGTCAAGGCGACGGGCCCCATGGGCGGGCGTTCGAGTAACGGGGAAGGCGGGGCGATGCGCGCTCCGGGTTTGCGATGCTGAGCGTTCCGACGCTGTGGACGGTGTTCGTCATCAATTTTCTCGCGCTGGGCCTGATCTGGGCCTACGTGATGCGCAGCTATCCGAAATTCGAGGCCGCGCGGTTCTGGACCGGCTCGGCCTTTGCGGCGGCCGTCGGCGCGGCGCTGGCGACGCTGCGCTTCGCGACCGATTGGGATTCGCTGCTGCCGCTTCTGGCCGGCGGCACCGTGCTGATTTTTGCCGCCTGCCTTGCCGCAATGGGCATCGAGCGGTTTTACGGCCAGCGGGCCAACTGGCGCGGCACCGCGCTGATCACGGGACTGAGCTGCGCCGGGCTGGCTTTCTTCATCTTCGGCTACGACAGCATGCCGATGCGGATCCTGATCTACTCGGTCGGGCAGTCGCTGCCTTTTGCGCTGACGCTGAAGCTGTTGCTGTCGCGGCAGAATGGCCGCGCCAATCCCGGCGGCCGGCTCGCCGCCATCGTCGCCATGCTCATCATCGCCATCTATGCGCTTCGCGCCGGGGCCAGCCTGCTGCAACTCGGCGGCGAGATCTCGTTCGTCCGTTTCAGCCCGGGCCAGTCGGCGATGATCCTGATGCTGGTATTTTTGTCGATGGCGTGGAATTTCGGTTTTCTGCTGATGGCGATCGACCGGCTGCGCAACGAGGTCGCCGATCTCGCGCTGCTCGACGATCTCACCGGCGTCGGCAACCGGCGGCATCTCTTGCAGCGGCTGACCGAGGAATGCGCGAAGTCGGCCCGCAGCGAGGAGCCGTTCGCGCTACTGGTGGTCGATCTCGACGGCTTCAAGGCGATCAACGACAGCCACGGCCACGCCGCGGGCGACGCCTGCCTGCAGCATTTCACCCTGATGGCGCAGACGAGACTGCGGCCCGGCGATATTCTGGCGCGCACCGGCGGCGATGAGTTCTGCATCCTGTTGCCCGCCTCGACCCTGTGCGAGGGCGCAATGATCGCCCGCCGGGTGCTCGACGTATGCCGCGAGGACGCTGAGGGATGCGCCGGCGCGGATGTTCCGATCTCGCTCTCGATCGGGGTTGCGCAATGGACCAGGGAGATCGGCCCGTTCCCGGACCGGATGATGGCCGCCGCCGACCATGCGCTTTACGCCGCCAAGAATGGCGGCAAGAACCGCTATGCGGTCTATGACCCGGCGCCGCCGCTGGCGCCCGCCATCGACCGCGAACCGATGCCGCAACCGGCCCTGCGCAAGCACGCCTGAGCGTGCTAGGTGAGACCCATGAAGTTCCGCCTGCTGGTGACGGCGCTCTGCGCCCTCGGACTATTTGCGCCGGCGTCCGCCGAGGCCCCCGACCTCGCGGCGATCGCGCGCGTCTCGGGCACGCCGGAAATTCCCGGCTTGAAGATGGTCTGGCTGGCGCCGTGGGGCGAGGTGTCAAAGGCCCATCCCTGGCGCAACATCATCGTGCACCAGACCGAGGGGCCGGCCGGCTCGGCGCGTGGCGGCGCCCAGGCGCAGGCCAAGAACCCGACGCGGCGCGGCGTGACGGTCTGGGTCGAAACCGACGGCACGGTGTATTGGGCGGTGCCCGAAGATCTGGTGCCCACCCATGGCGACGGCGCCAACCGCAACGACAATAAATACATCGACAACGGCCCGACCTTTCGTCAGGTGGTCGGCAGCAATTCGATCGGCGTGGAATTCGCCGGCAACTATCCCGACGTGACGCGCGGCGCCACCGAGGCGCAGATCGCGGCGTGGCGGATTCTGGTGCGCCTGTTGCGGGCGCGCTACGGCATTCCGCTGGAGCGGGTCTACGCGCACAACTGGATCGACTACAAGGACGCGCGCTATTGCGAAGGCTGCGCGCTGGCGACCCTGGCACGGCAGTGGGGAGAGTAGGGCTGCTGTCATTCCGGGGCGCGCGCCAGCGCGAACCCGGAATCCCGAGATGATGACGTCGAGATTCCGGGTCTGCGCTCACGAGGCCCCGCATCACGAGGTCAATGACGGTCGCACCCTCAAATCGGCTGCGCCATCCAGCGGAAGATGCGGTTGATCAGGCCGGGGCGCCGTCCGCGCCGTTCCCGCTCCGGCGCCGTCTCGTCCTCGGCGATGCAGCGGTCGTAGAAATAATCCAGGAACTTGATGTCGTTCGGCTCGGTGACGGTGAAATGTTCTTCGCCGACAAACACCGTGTAGTCGTAGAAGAACGGCCCGATAAAGGGCACGGTCGGCGGTGTGGCAGGGTCCTTCGAGATCACGAACGCGAAGGCTCCAGCCCGTGCGCGACCATGGCCTGCTCGACCAGCGGCAGCCTGCGCATGAATTCGGCGGAAAACCCGCCGACGGTTGATTGCAGCGTGATCGACATGCCTAACCCCAAGCGAACATCTCGCCTCTGTTGGTCGAGCGGAAAGGCCGGGAGGTTCAAGGGACGCCTCGTCGCGCGCCGCTCGTGACTCCGCTTCGCCCCGTTATAGCTTCCGCAAACAGGCGCGCGGCCAATAGTGCGCATAAAGCGCGCACCGCGGAGTACTGGATGTCCCCGCTTTCGCGGGGACGACGACTGATCGTATTGAACGACACCTTGCACCCAACAAAAAAGCCGGCGTTGCCGCCGGCTTTTCGTCTCGTTACCTCGCGCCGCGAAGTTAATGCGCGGCTTCCAGTGCGGCCTGTTCCTGCCGGGCGATCGTGCCTTTCACGGCCGACTGCACCTTCTCGAAGGCGCGGACCTCGATCTGCCGCACGCGCTCGCGCGACACGCCGAACTCGGCGGCGAGGTCTTCCAGCGTCATCGGATCTTCCGCCAGGCGCCGCGCCTCGAAGATGCGGCGTTCCCGGGGGTTGAGCACGCCGATGGCGCCGTTCAGCGCCTCGCGGCGATGATCGAACTCCTCGCTCTCGGCCATGATGGCTTCCTGGTTGGGCGCGGTATCGACCAGCCAGTCCTGCCATTCGCCGGCCTCGCCGTCGTCGCGGATCGGCGCGTTGAGCGAGGCATCGCCGCCGAGCCGGCGGTTCATGTCGATCACGTCCTGATCCGTCACGCCGAGGCGCTTGGCAATCAGCTTCACCTGGTCGGGGTGCAGGTCACCCTCGTCCAGCGCGGAGATCTTGCTCTTCGCCTTGCGCAGGTTGAAGAACAGCTTCTTCTGGTTCGCGGTGGTGCCCATCTTCACGAGCGACCACGAACGCAGGATGTACTCTTGTATTGACGCCTTGATCCACCACATGGCGTAGGTGGCGAGGCGAAAGCCCTTGTCGGGCTCGAACCGCTTGACCGCCTGCATCAGGCCGACATTGCCTTCCGAGACGACCTCGGAGATCGGCAATCCGTAGCCGCGATAGCCCATGGCTATCTTGGCCACGAGCCGGAGATGGCTGGTGACAAGGTGATGTGCCGCGTCGCGATCGTCGTGCTCGCGCCAGCGTTTGGCGAGCATGTATTCCTGCTGGGGTTCCAGCATCGGAAATTTGCGGATCTCGGCGAGGTATCGGGAAAGGCCGGATTCTCCGTTGAGAACCGGCAAGGTAGCTGTACGGGCCATTTAGCGCCCTCCAGTGGTTCAGGCCCCCGATAGCGGCGGGCCCGGCAGACGGCCGCTTTGTTAAAGCCAGTCGAGCTGCGATGTTCCGCGTTGGACATTCAACGCAGGTGCAACATACACCAAATCGGGGGACATTTGGAAGGATAGCAAGCGTCACGTCCCCGTGTGGCTGGCATAACATATTGGCATAGCACCGCTTTTCCAAATCCCCTGCGTCATTGCGCCGCCCGGAGGCTATCCCTTAGTAGGGTGAGGTCAGCGGGCAAATCCGAAATCCACTGCAAAATCGCCCCGGTTTCGGGGTGTTCTAGCGCCAGGAGGTATGCGTGCAGCGCTTGGCGCCCGAGGGCGGCGAGCGCCGCCTGGCTCTTCGGGCCGAGATGGCTGGCCTTGGTCTTGAAGTGCGGGCCATAGACGGCATCGCCCAGCAGGGGATGGCCGATATGGGCCAGATGGACCCGGATCTGGTGGGTGCGCCCGGTCTCGAGCTGGCAGGCCAGCAGCGCCGCGACCGGCTTGCCGTCGCGCCCGTTGAAGGATTTCCTGGATCTCCCAGTGGGTGACCGCCTCGCGGCCGGAATCACGTACCGCCATTTTCTCCCGGGCATGCGGGTGCCGGTCGATCGGCGCGTCCACGGTGCCGCGCTGGCGGTTGGGCACGCCCCACACGAAGGCCATATAGCCGCGCCGCATCGCGCCGGTGCGGCCGTGGTCGGCGAATTGCTCGGTCAGCGATTGATGCGCGCGGTCGTTCTTGGCCGCCACCATCAGCCCGGTCGTGTCCTTGTCGAGCCGGTGCACGATGCCCGGGCGCTTGACGCCGCCGATCCCCGAAAGGCTTGCGCCGCAATGGGCGATCAGCGCATTGACCAGCGTGCCGGTCTCATGGCCTGCGGCGGGATGGACCACCAGGCCTTTGGGCTTGTCGATGACGATGATGTCGTCATCCTCATAGACGATATCGAGCGCGATATCTTCGCCCGATGGTTCGGCGGCGACCGCTTCCGGCACGTCGATTGTGATCGTATCGCCGGCGGCGACATGATAAGCGGGGTCGCGGATGGGGGCGCCTTTGATGCTGACCTGGCCGGCAAGGATCAGCGCTTTCAGCCGCGAGCGCGACAGCTCCGCAACGCGTAGCGCGAGTACGCGGTCGAGCCGGGTCGATCCCTCGTCGCCGGCGACGATGACCTCGAGCCTCTGAGCGCCATTTGAAGATGAGCCGTGTTGCAAAGACGAGCCTTGTTCT
Organism: uncultured Alphaproteobacteria bacterium; assembly: GCA_963745785.1. Taxonomy (GTDB): domain Bacteria; phylum Pseudomonadota; class Alphaproteobacteria; order Rhizobiales; family Xanthobacteraceae; genus Bradyrhizobium. The sequence continues at coordinate 68,389 of CAVUYV010000011.1, forward strand.
CAACGCGTATTCCGCAAAACTGGATACCGGGTTTGCCAACAGAATACGCGTAAATTATTGAGAGCCTTGCATGACCGAAACCGTTGCGCCCGAACCGACACAAGAGCAGGCCGCACTTCTGGCGCGGGTGCGGCGCATGATGCTGATTGCGGGCCTTACCACGGCGCTTGCCGTCGCGGCGGTTCTGATCGCCGTCGGCTATCGTCTTTTCCGCACCGAGGGAAGCGCCGCTGTCACCGATATCACGTTGATGCTGCCGAAGGGCGCCCGCATCGTCTCCACTGGAGTAGCCGGCGACCGGCTGGTGGTGACGCTGGATGTCGGCGGTGTAACCGAAATTCGCACCTTCGACGCGCATACGCTAAAGCCCGCGGGCCGGCTGAAATTTGTCAGTGAGCCCTGACCAAGCCCACCTTGCAGCCAGTGGATTTCAAGGCTATTGCCTGAGCCTACGCTCCCTTCGTCTAGCGGTTAGGACGCGGCCCTCTCAAGGCTGAAACAGGGGTTCGATTCCCCTAGGGAGCGCCAGCCAAGGATGGACGATAGCGGACGCTATTCTGGCCCGGATATTTTGGGAATTTTTCATCCCTTTCGGGTTGCCTGACCCGCCGCTCCCGAGATTTCGGCGGCGCCCCTTCCTGCCGGCGGCCGCCGGGATGGAACTGGAACCAGGTTCGCGGGTTATGTCCGGTTAGGCAGGAATTGGCATGGTTCAAAACAGTACTCAGCAGCGCAGCTTGTTCGATAGTGAGCGCAGATTCCGGCTGCTGGTGGAAGGGGTCGTCGATTACGCCATTTACATGCTCGATCCCGACGGCATCATCACGAACTGGAATGCCGGCGCCAGGCGGATCAAGGGCTATGAGGCAGAGGAAGTCATAGGCCGGCACTTCGGAATGTTCTATTTGCCGGAGGATCGTGCAGCCGGAATGCCTGCGCGGTCGATTGCGACGGCCCGTGAGAAAGGAAAGTTTGAAGCGGAGGGCTGGCGTTTACGCAAGGACGGTACGAAATTTCTCGCCTCAGTCGTGATCGATGCGATCTACGAAGACGGCGAGCTGATCGGCTTCGCCAAGATCACCCGCGATATTACCGAACGCGAACAAGTCTGCCGAGGCGCTGAAGGAGAGCGAACGGCATTTTCGCCTGCTGGTGAACGGCGTCACCGACTATGCGCTTTACATGCTCGATCCCAACGGGATCGTCACCAACTGGAACGCCGGCGGGCAGCGCATCAAGGGCTACCTCGCCCGGGGAGATCATCGGCCAGAACTTTTCGCGTTTCTATTCTCCCGCGGATCAGGCGGCCGGCCGGCCGGCGCGCGCCCTGCGGCTCGCCCTGGAGAACGGCCGCTACGACGAAGAAGGCTGGCGCGTCCGCAAGGACGGCACGTTCTTTTGGGCCAGCGTCGTCATCGATCCGATCCGCGACGATGAGGGCAAGCTGCTCGGCTTTGCCAAGATCACGCGCGATATTTCCGAGCGGCGGGAAGCCCAGCTAAACCTCGAAAAAATTCAGCGGCAGTTGGCCGAGTCCCAAAAGCTCGACGCGCTGGGTCAGCTTACGGGCGGTGTGGCGCACGACTTCAATAATCTGTTGATGGTGATCACGGGTCACGTTCATATGCTGAAAAAGATCGCGGGCAATGACGCAAAGAGCCTGCGAGCGATTCAAGCCATCGAAACCGCGACGCAGCGCGGCGCATCGTTGACGCGTCAGCTGCTTACCTTTGCGCGCAGACAGAGCGTCAATCCTCAAAGCATCGATTTGAGGGACAGCATTCATTCGGTCCAGGAAGTTCTGAACACCGGTCTTGGCAGTGCGGTGCAGCTTCACATCGATCTTGATGACGGTCTCTGGCCGGTTATGGTCGATCCTGCCGAGCTTGAGACCGCATTGGTCAACCTCATCATCAATGCCCGCGATGCCATGCCGGGCGGGGGATCGGTTAGCGTCCGAGCCAGCAATATTCATATCGATGACGGTGTCCGAAAGGGCGATCACGTTGCCATCGAAGTCAGGGACACCGGGATGGGTATCCCTCCCGATATCGTCGCCAAGGTGTTCGACCCGTTCTTCACCACCAAGCCGATTGGCAAAGGAACCGGTCTCGGGCTTTCGCAGGTGCATGGTTTCGCCCACCAAGCCGGGGGCACGGTCGCTGTGGCGAGCGAATTGGGAACAGGAACGACGTTCACCATCTGCCTGCCGCGAGGAAAAAGGGGAGCCGAGCTGCCGGAGGAGGAAGTACGCTCGACCGGCAACGGCACGGTGCTGCTGGTCGAAGACAATCCCGATGTGGCAACCGCGAGCACCGGCCTGCTCGAGCAACTTGGCTATTCGGTGCGCTGGGTCTCGGACGCGGAAGCAGCCCTCAAGGAGCTGGATCGCGACGGCATCGATCTCGTCGTTACCGACATCGTGATGCCTGGAAAGATCGATGGTCTAGGTCTCGCGCGCGCCATCCAGAAAAAACATCCTGGCCTGCCGATCCTGCTGGCTACCGGCTATAGCGAGGCCGCCCAAAACGCGCGCACCGATTTTTCAATACTCCGAAAGCCATATCAGCTACATGAGCTGAGCCGCGCGCTGTCCGAGCTTTCCCGCTAGGACCCTGTCCGAGACTTGATCCCCCACCATGGCTGATTTCCACGGCGTCTTTCCCTATCTGGTCTCGCCGGTTGACGCTTCGGGACAGATCCGCGAGCGTGTTCTCGGCCGGCTCTGCGACGATCTCATCAAGTCAGGCGTGCATGGGTTGACGCCGCTCGGTTCGACCGGCGAGTTCGCCTATCTCGATAACGTGCAGCGCACGGCGGTGGTGCAAACCACGATCGAAGCCGCAAACGGCCGTGTGCCCGTGGTCGCCGGCGTCGCCTCGACCTCGACATCGGATGCGGTCGCGCAGGCGAGGGCCTATCAAAAGCTCGGCGCCGACGGCATCCTTGCCATTCTCGAAGCCTATTTTCCGCTCGGCGACGCGCAGGTCGAATCCTATTTTCGCGCCATTGCGGATGCGGTCGATATTCCCGTGGTGATCTACACCAATCCGCAGTTTCAGCGCTCCGACCTGACGCTCGATGTGATCGCGCGTCTGTCAGCGCATCCGCGCATCGGCTACATCAAGGACGCTTCGACCAATACCGGGCGGCTGTTGTCGATCATGAACCGCTGCGGCGACGCTATCAAAGTGTTCTCGGCATCGGCGCATATTCCGGCCGCGGTGATGCTGATCGGCGGGGTGGGCTGGATGGCGGGGCCGGCCTGCGTGATCCCACGGCAAAGCGTCCAGCTCTACAATCTCTGCAAGGCCAGGCGCTGGGACGAAGCGCTGGCCCTGCAGCGGCGGTTGTGGAGCGTCAACGAAGCCTTCGCGCGCTATAACCTCGCGGCCTGCATCAAGGCCGGGCTGGCAATCCAGGGATATGAAGTCGGCGATCCCATTCCACCGCAGGCCGCCTTGACGGCGGATGAGCGCAAGGCGGTGGAAGCGGTGTTGCGGGATTTAGACTAAACCGTCATTCCGGGGCGCGTCGAAGGCGCGAGCCCGGAATCATGCTCCCGATGGTGGTTGTGGATTCCTGGTTCGCTCGCTTTGCTCGCGCCCCGGAATGACAATGTAAATTGCATGATCGTTCTGATACCTTGCGGAAGCGATTCACCGGGAGAGATTTTCGATGCGCAGATTATGGACCGTGCTGGCGGCGCTGGCGACCCTGAGCCTGACAAATTGCGGCTACAACGCGATCCAGAGCAATGACGAGCAGGTCAAGTCGAGCTGGTCCGAGGTCGTCAATCAGTACCAGCGCCGCGCCGATCTGGTGCCCAACCTCGTCAATTCGGTGAAGGGGTTTGCGCAGCAGGAGAAGGATGTGCTCCTGGGCGTGACCAATGCGCGGGCCAAGGTCGGCAGCATTCAGGCCACGCCCGAGGTTCTCAACGATCCCGCCGCGTTCCAGAAATTCCAGGCCGCGCAAGGCGAACTGACCAATGCACTTTCGAGACTGCTGGTGGTGACCGAAAACTATCCGCAACTGAAATCCGACGCGCTGTTTCGCGACCTGATGTCGCAACTGGAAGGCACCGAGAACCGCATTACGGTCGCGCGCAACCGCTACATCAAATCGGTGCAGGATTATAACGTGACCATCCGCTCGTTCCCGACCAACCTGACGGCGATGGCGTTCGGATACAAGGAGAAGCCCAACTTCACGGTCGACAACGAAAAGGCGATCTCGACCGCGCCGAAGGTGGATTTCAATCCGGCGCCGGCCGCACCCGCGAAGTAGGTTGATAACCTGGCTCTGATTCCGAAGTTCGCATGAGAGGTTGCCGCGGATGCTCGCGAACTTCGGAATCAGAGCCGGACTGGCCGCGATGAACGCTGCAAGAGCCTGCATTCTTGCGCTGGGGATGTGCTGGGCTGTCGCGGCCGCGGCCGACGTCGCGGTGCCGCCGCTGTCGGGGCGGGTGGTCGACACGACCGGCACGCTCTCGAGCGGCGACATCGCCGCGCAGTCGCAACGGCTGCTCGATTTCCAGAAGCGCAAGGGCAGTCAGATCGCGGTGCTGATCGTGCCGACGACCGCGCCCGAGACCATCGAGCAATATTCGATCCGCGCCGCGGAGACCTGGAAGATCGGCCGCAAGAAGATCGACGACGGCGCGCTGCTCGTGATCGCCAAGAACGACCACAAGCTGCGCATCGAGGTCGGTTATGGCCTGGAAGGCGCGCTCACCGACGTCACCGCGCGGCGCATCATCGACGAGGTGATCGTGCCGCGCTTCAAGGCCGGCGATTTCACCGGCGGCATCGCCGCCGGCCTCACCCGCATGATCGGCGTCATCGACGGCGAGCCGCTGCCGGCGCCCCGGCCGGAAGCCTCGCATGGATCGGATTTCGACTGGAATGCGCTGTCGTCGTTCGCGGTTTTTTTCATGTTCGCCGGCCTGTTTGTCGGCGGTTTCCTGCGGATGCTGTTCGGCAGCCTGCTGGGTTCGGCCGTGGCCGGCGGCGCGGTCGCCGTCATTGCCTGGTTCTTGTTCGGATCGCTGATTGCATCCGCAGCGCTGGGAGGCTTCGCTTTCCTGATCGTACTGATCGCGGGCGCCTTTCAGTTGGCAGGGCCGTCGCGGCGCGGCGGCTATGGCGATACCTCCTCAGGCTGGGGCGGCGGCGGCTGGAGCAGCGGCAGCTCAAGCTCGAGCGACAGCGGCGGCGGCGGTGGCAGTTTTGGCGGCGGCGGCGCCTCGGGGAGCTGGTAGCATGAACATCAGGCGCATCGGCAGGCATCTTCTTGAGCACCGCTGGCGGGTGCGCCGGATTTTTCCGCCTCAGGTGCTGGCTGCGATCGAGCAGGCGATCAGGGCGGGCGAGGCCACGCATTCCGGCCAGGTCCGCTTTGTCGTGGAAGGCGCGCTGGACGGCGCGCCGCTGTTCCGCGATCAGCCCGCGCGGGAGCGCGCGCTGGATATTTTCTCGCAACTGCGGATCTGGGACACCGCTCGCAACAACGGCGTGCTGATCTACCTCTTGCTGGCCGACCGCAATGTCGAGATCATCGCCGATCGCGGCATCGACGCCAGGGTCGGCGCCGCGGGCTGGGAAAAAATCTCCGCCGAGATGGAGAGCAGTTTCAGGGCGGGAAATTTTGCAGGCGGCGTCATCAAGGGCATCCAGGCGGTCTCGCGCCAGCTGACGACGCATTTTCCGAGACAAGGCGGCGGCAACAATGAACTGCCGGATACGCCGGTGGTGATTTGAAAGTGACCGTCATTCCGGGGCGCGCGCTAGCGCGAACCTCAGATGTGCAATTGCACATCGGGGAACCTCGAGATTCCGGGTTCGATGCTTCGCATCGCCCCGGAATGACGTACGCCTTTGCCCCAGGCCGCTGACCTTCAGGAGTCGTCGAGCTTGTTGAGGTCGCGCACCGACTGCATGATCGGTTCGAAATTCGATCGCGCATCGAGCGCGTCGAACAATTGCGCGGTATCCGACAACAGGCCATGCGACCTTTGAATTGCGATCCTGACGTCGTCCTGCGGCGTGTCGGACAAGCGGCCATGTCCCGACAACAGGATCTTCGAATTCAAGCCCTTCAGCCGCTCCAGCGACTGAATATAGTCGGCGATGCTGCCGGAGCCGAACACGCCGCCCATCACGCCGCCGGGCATCAGCGTGTCGGAGGCGAACAGCAATCCCTGGTCCTGATCGAACAGGCTGATGCACGCCGAGGTATGGCCGGGCGTATGCATCACGTTGAGGCGGAAGTTGCCGAGGTCGATCAGGTTTCCCTCTTCCAGCCAGATATCGATATCGATCGGCACCGGCGGCTCGTTGAACATCTTGCGCAGCATCGAGAAGTCGTCGCGCAGCATGATCTTGTTGGCGGCGAGGCGGTGCGCGGCAATGATGGTGCGGCCGCCGAAATGGTACGCCGCGCCGATGTGATCGAGATGCTCGTGGCTCAGAATGAACATGTCGACTTTTTCCGGCGGGCAGTCGACATGATGGAGGCATTCCAGCAGGGCGGGGTAGTTGGAGGACAGCCCGACATCGACCATGATGGTCCGCTTGCTACCGCGCACCAGATAGGCATTGGCGGCACGGTTCTTGAAACGGATCTGGTAGACGTCCTCGGCCGCCTGAATCAGCGAACAGACGTCGTTGTTGAGGATGATCGGAAACGGGCTCGGCTTGCGGTCGCTCATTGGTTGGCCGTTCTGAAAGTCACGGCATTGGAGGCCCTCAAGCGTTTGCTGAGCGCATCCATGATCATCAGCGCAAACGCCGGCTGCTGGCTGACCAGATAGACGAACCTTGCATGATTGATCCGCATCACGCGGGTGTGCGGCGCGGCGGCGATCGCGGTTGCCGACCGTGACGAGCCGTCGATCACGGCCATCTCGCCGAAGAATTCGCCCTTGCCGAGCGTCACGATCACGGTCTTGCTGGCGCCATTGATCTTGGCGATGTCGACCTTGCCTTCGAGCACCACGAACAGCTCGCGCCCGGTCGAGCCTTCCTCGAAAATGACCTCGTTCACATCAAATTCGTTGATGCATTTTTCGATCGCCATGGAGTTCCACCGCCTTCTGGCTGTCGCTGGCTCCATGTTAGTCGGGAAATGCGACGACGCAAACGATGCATGTGGACTATCAGCGCGTTGCCGCAGAGCAGCATGGGCGAGGTTTGGTGGCCGTTGCTCCCAGGCTGGGCTCGCGGGCCAACCCGACAGGATGACTTCCTTAAAACTTCCATAAGCGCGCGGCCGGTAACGATTTCGCAAGCAATTGATGGTTACCAAATGGTCAACCCTTTCCGGAGATTTGAACGTGAGCGAACAAAAGGCCGAACAGATCGGCGATCAACCCGGTTCCCACAGTGCCGGGACGGCCGTTCCCCCTTCCTCGGATGTCCAGAGCCAGCCGGTAGCGGCTTCGGCGCCCGAATCTGTCCAATCGATCGAGGAATTGCCCAGCATCGATTCTCCCGGGCTCGTGCCAGAGCAGGCGGCGGGCGCCGAAACTCCGGCAATCGAGGCGGCCAAAGCCGACGCGCCCAAAGCGCATGCCCCCAAGGCGGATGCGCCCCGCGCAACCGGCAAGGTCATGATCGTGCCATCCGGCCACCACGACTGGGACCGCGATGACGAGGCCGGCGCGGAACCGGAGACCAATCAGGGCGCCGGAATGTTCGGCAAGCGCCGGCTAGCAGCACTAGCGGCCGTGGTGGCGCTGGCGACGGTAACGGGCGCACTCGGTGGCGCGCTGGCGACCGCCGGCCTCGGGCATTTTGTCGGCAATGACGCAACGAGCGCCGGCAATCGCACCTTCGAAGCCACGGTTGCGCGGATCGACGCCGAGATTCTGAACCTCAGGCTCAGCGTCGAACATACCTTGAAGACCGGCATGAGCCAGTACAACCGAACCAGCGAACGCCTCGACAGGCTGGAGAAGGCGCAGGCTGAGCCGGCCGCCAGGCTGGCCAAGCTCAGCGAAGCCGTCGAAAAACTCCGCGCCGCGTCGCCGGTCGCGCCGGCTGTTGCCGCGCCGATTGCGGCGAAGGAAACCACTGGCTCGATTGCGCCGGCGCCAACGCCGGCCGAGGCACCCAAGCTCGAGCTGGCGAGGCTGCCGACGGTGGAAGGATGGGTACTGCGCGGCGTTTCCAACGGCGTCGCCTTGATCGAAGGCCGGCGCGGTATCTACGAAGTCTATGCCGGCGATCCCGTGCCGGGCGCCGGCCGGGTCGACGCCATCCGCCGCCAGGACGGCCGCTGGGTCGTTGTCACCAGCAAAGGCTTGATCGTCGGCCGCTAAGGATCTTTGGGCAAACGCATCAGCGTTTGTCCGACGGAACCCTGTTTCCCGCCTTTCGCGGCTCATCCCGGTTCGCGTCACCGCATCGTGAATGTTGCCGTATCGGAGCAGCGGCGAGACAGCCTGTCTCTTTTTCAGCTATTTTCCTGCAATAAGAATGCTGCCCGGCCTGAAATGGCCCCTCGTGGGCGGTGTTAGTCAGGATATGAGCCGCGCATTGCGATTTGTTGTTATCATCCTTGTCCTGCTTTGTGGCGTCTTGCCTGCGCGCGCGGTGCAAGGCGCGGCGCTGGAACGCGGCGCCGCCATCACCGACCCCTATGCATTGCGCGAACTCGAACTGGGTGAGCACCTGACGAACGGACTCGACCGTGCGGGATTCGGCTTGCGTCCATTCATCCCGGCTGCGCGAGCCGTAGCCGCGCCGATCCTGAACGATGAGCTGTTTGCGCTGCCGTCGATGGCGCCGGTGCGTCAGGCGATCGACGCTGAATTCGAGCGCTATGTGGCGCGCCACCGTGCCGAACTGCCCGGTGAAACCATCGGCGTTGGCGCGTCCTTTGACTGGCAGATGTTCGATCGCGAGTTGCTTTATTCCGCTCGCTCACGGTTTGTGCTGGCTGGCATCGTCAACCGCATGGACCGGGCCTATGTCTCGCCCGAGACATGCGGCGAAGTCAGGTTGATCTACCGGCTAACTCGCATGGGCGATCCCCCAGCTGGGGACGATGCGAACTCACCCCGATTGCAGATGACGCTCAACGTGGTGTTGCGGGCGAAGGGTGCAAAAACCCCGACCCCAGGCGGTATCGCTATCATCTGCAAGGATATCGCGCAGCGCTGGCTCGCCACAGCCGAATGGCCCCAGACCGGTGCTGATTTTGCCATCAGGTTGATGTCCGCGGGCGGACCGCTCGAATTTGTTGAACCGGTCGATGTCGACCGCATCGAAACCAATCTCCAGATCGCGCACGCGCCGAAATCGGCCGTGCGTGATTTCCGCACCGATTATTTGTTGAAGGTGTTTCGCTACGACGCGCAGGCCCGCACATTCGAGCAAGCGCCGCTGGAAAATCAGATCGATCGCGATCGGCTTCTGGTCGACGACAATCTCAGGCGCGACTTCGCCGCCTGGCTCCTCGATCCCAAACATTTCAGCGAGCTCGATCGGGGCACGATTCTGATCCCGGACCGATTTCTGGCGGCCGGCGCAATCGCGCCGACGCCGGCCGGATTTGATCCATCGAACCTGCAGCCGGAGTTCGGTCTGGTGCAAGGCGAGGGCGCAACCGCCAATCCCGTTTTCTCCGAAAATGACGTTGTTGGCGCGCTGAAGAAGGCATCGGAAAACGGCGCGGACGTTGCGAAACATCCGCTCTGTCGCCGGGTTCGAGCGCCGATTGAACGACATCACCTGTTCAGGCTGCCACCAGACGCGCGGCATCGGCGGCTCCATTTCCCCGGCGTCGACTGGATGGCGGCAAAGCCGTCCAACTCGAGCGTGGTGCCGGCGTCGCCGCATTTCTTCGGCGACCAGGTCCGCCGCCGCGATATCCTTACCTCAATGAGTTGGGGGAACAGCCCGGACTATTCGCGGGGATTTTCCAGCCGCCCGCAATTGCGCGGCAGCAGCGAGCTCGCCGGTACCGAATACGACGACGGCTGGGGTGCGCATTGCTATCTGCAACGCGCCACGGCCGCCGAAAATGACAAGAGCTTTAAGTCATGGACCTGCTCGGAAGGCCTGGCGTGTCAGGTCGCAGGCCAAGCCACGCGCATGGGCATGTGCTTCGTCAAAAGCCGTTAAATCAGACCTCGGCCAGATTGACGGTAAGCTTGCTTATCGTGTTTCATTACCGCCAACGGGAGCCTGTCGGAAGGAAACATGGACGACGTCATCATCGTCGGAGCCGGCATTGGCGGATTGACGCTTGGGCTTGCGCTGCAGAGGTGCGGCATTCCCTGCCGGATATTCGAGTTCGGCCGCCGAGATCAGGCCGATCGGCGTCGGCATCGACCTGCTCCCGCACGCAACAAAAGAACTTGCCGCGCTTGGACTTCGAGCGATCGCTGGCAAGCGTCGCGATCGAAACCAGGGACGCGACCTTCTTCAATCGCTTCGGCCAACTGATCTATCAGGAGCCGCTCGGACGCGCGGCGGGCTACCAGCATCCGCAATTCTCGATCCATCGCGGCGATCTGCGGATGGTCTTGCTCGATGCTTTTCGGGCGCGCGCGGGAGTGACCGGCTGAACACCAGCCATCATTGCACCGGCGTCGAACAGGACCAGGCCGGCGTCAACGTGCATTTTTCCGACGGGCCGGAGGCGCCAACCGCAGCCCGGTGCGCGGCCGCGTCGCGATCGCCTGCGATGGTATCAACTCGGCGATCCGCAAGCAGTTTTTTCCAGGCGAGGGCGAGCCGCGCTATTCCGGCGTCAACATGTGGCGCGGCGTGACGCGATGGAAACCAATATTGTCCGGTGCCAGCATGGTGCGGGCGGGATGGTTGTCGCACGGCAAAATGGTGATCTATCCAATCCGCCCCGCCGGCGCTGACGGGCTGCAGCTCGTCAACTGGGTGGCCGAAATCGAGACGCCGAACGGATCTCAAGCGCGACTGGAACCGGAGCGGTTCGATCGATGATTTCATCGGGGCCTTCGCCGGCTGGCATTTCGACTGGCTCGATGTTCCCTCGTTCATTCGCGCCGCCGACAGCGTGCTGGAATTTCCGATGGTCGATCAGGATCCGCTGCCGCGCTGGAGTTTTGGGCGCGTGACACTGCTCGGCGATGCCGCGCACCCGATGGTGCCGCGCGGCTCCAACGGCGCCGGCCAGGCGATCCTCGATGCGCGGGCGCTTGCCGCGGTGCTGTCAGCAACGCGACGATCCGGCTGCCGCGCCGCCGCCTATGAGAAGCAGCGTCTTGAGGCCACCACGCGCATGGTCTGGGCACCAATCGCACCAATCCGCCGGACGCAATCCTGCGCGAGGTGTTTCGAGCGCCACCCACGACCGGCCTTTCGCTTCGATCGACGATGTCATCAGCCGCGACGAGCTGTCGCTCTGTTCGAAGGCTACAAGCGGATATCAGGTATTCGAAGGAGGCATTGCGCAGCTGAGAATGCGGAAAATCGTGCCGCTTCTGGCAGAATTCACGTTAGCTTACGGGTTAAGAAGACAGGCTGACCAGACGCGCAGCATTTCAGGGAGGGACGACGATCGCTTCTCAGGGTCAAGGTGGCGCATCGCCCATCGATGTCGCGGACTTCATCGATCTGCAGCCGGTCGGCGGATTTCAGATCGCAGAACTGCTGCTGACCTGCGCGGCGGTGTTGTTTCTCGACGGTTTTGATACCCAGGCCATCGGTTATGTCGCGCCCGCTCTGGCAAAGAATGGGGCCTGAGCAAAGCGCTCTCGGCCCGGTATTCCCGCGGGCCTGTTCGGTTGATCATCGGCGCGCTGCTGTTCGGCCCGCTTGCGGACCGCGTCGGGCGCAAGAAGATCATCATTTTGTCTACGCTCGGTTCGGCCTCGGCGCGCTCGTCTCCGGCGTTGGGTACAGGACGTTAAAGCTGCTTGCGATCCGGTTTCTGACCGGGCTGGGTCTCGGCGGCGCCATGCCGAACGCGGTTGCGATGACCTCAGAGTTCAATCCGCGCCGCCGCCGCGCACCGTGGTGGTGATCATGTTCTGCGGTTGCTCTCGGTGGGCGCAGTCGCTCGGCCACTTGCTCGCGGCGGCGTTGATTCGCAGTTCGGCTGGCGCTCGGTGTTCGTCGTAGGCGGCGTCGCGCCTTTGCTGCTGGTTTACGATCCTGGCGCTGCGGCTGCTCGAGGAATCGGTGCGGTTCCTCGCGTCACCGGACGCGCGACGAGCGCGTCGCGCATTGCTCGGCTCATCAGTCCGAAGGCCGTGTTTGCGCCAGCAACGCAATTCGTCATTCATGAACCGGGACTGGCGGCAATTGCGGTTGTATCTTCAGGGAAGGCCGGACTGCGGTCACGCTGCTCTTGTGGGTGGTGTTCTTCATGAGCCTGCTCGACCTTTATTTCCTGTCGAACTGGCTGCCGACTGTGCTCAATGACCTCGGCGCGTCGGTATCGT
>CAVUYV010000012.1:0-15457 GCA_963745785.1 uncultured Alphaproteobacteria bacterium
GACTACGCGGCGCTCCGGGGAAATAATTTGTGCGAATAGTGCGTACAATCCACGATGGCGGAGAGAGCGATGCGATTTTCAACGCCATCGGGTCTCGCTCGCCTTTCGCGGCAGAAGCAAGAACATGCGACGCGATTTCAGCCTTCATCACCGACGTGCGCTTCGCTTCGGGAAGCATCGCAGTGGCATCCTCGAGAACTGTTTTCATCAATTCGATTAATTCAGGCTGAAAACCCGCCATCGCCGTTTTTCCTCAGTCGTACACGCCCCTCTTTAGTTTGAGGCGATAATTGGAGTGTCGTCTGCTGGCTACCGAACGAAGGCAGAGTTATATTTTCATTGCACCGGTATCCCTCGCGCGACGGCGTCTATCGGCCCCTATCGACACATCTCAGCCCCTTCGTCCCGTCCCCGGCGGCCTCGTTCATTTTCCGTCAGGCAAAGAGAGCGACCCCAGCCCATGGGAAGGGGCTGAGGCCGCCGAGGCAACTTGGAGTTACCTACGCCGGTTGCGTCTCCGGCACCGAATGGCAACCACGTAATCCCGCGCCCGTCTGTTCAAAACGTAACACTGGAACTCAGGTCCAACAAAGAAACGGCCCCAGCGCGAGCTGAAGCCGTAGTCACGGTTACCACCTGTGTCCGGGGGGCCCAGACACGACTTCAGAACCTGCCAGTCTTGCAGCCGTGGTCATCTCTTGACCAATCTTGGGTTCTGGTAGCGGTCGACGAATTCCTGCACCGAGGACACTAGATGGCGTCTCTGTTCCGCACAGCGTTGGCTTAGTATCTGGGCCACCTCTTCGGAGACATCGCGGGACCAGCCTTCTACTGTGTTGAAGGCGACGATGCGAACGGGGTTGTTGTACTGGTCCTCCAGCAAATCCTCGATGAGGGTTTCGAGATCGGTATGTCCGACGTCAGTCTCCCGCCAGGATTGTCCGAAGCGGCCACCGAAATCGTCCAGCACAAAATACACGTCTTGATCATTGCCTGGCGGCACGATCGAGGGGGACTGATCGGAACTGCGCATGACGCAACTCGCTGTCACGATGGGCCCGGAGTGTCGACCACCGACCCGTACATCCGGGGCCGGGTAAAGGGCTGAAGCACGGTCCCGCCTTCGACAATGGGCAACAAAGGTAAGGCGGGCACCGTCCGGGTCACGGACTAAGTGCGTCATGGCTAAGGCTAACGTGGTCCAACGGGACAAGAACAGCGTTCGCCGGTTTTGTTCCCTGTTTTTTTAGGCATCCTGCAATTTTAATGAACGGCGAAACCTTGCCGCCGCGCGTTGTCCGAAGCGATGGCTATTTACAAGCTGGTACAAAACACTGTGTTCGAGCCGAAGGACATTGAACGTCTGGTGACGGCTTACGAACAGACCTTGCGTGCGCTGCGTTTGAAGGATCGCAACGACCCCATCACGCAGCTTGTCGCCGAGAAGATCATTGCGATTGGTCGGTTGCGGATTGAAGACCCGGCGGAAATTTCCAAGCTCGCGTTCAAAGAGCTGACGACCCGATAGGCTTTTACGAGAACGCCTCCTTGACCCTATCGATCGACGGATGACTTCGGTTTTTCACCTTCACCCAATCGGGGCAGCGGCCGCCGCGGTAGGGCCGATCACTACGTTTGGAGACCATGCCCTCTAGGCCAAACTTGGAAAGGACTCGGCCTTATTCTGCGCGCATGCCGTTCCCGGTTCAGTGATTGTTCATCTCGACGCGTTGAAACTCTCTCGGCATCACTCGCACGCAAGGTGAGGAAGATGTCATGGAACGCCGCCACTTTCTGAAACTGGCCTTTGGATTTGCCGCAGGCGCGGCGACGCTGGCCGCAAGCGCGCAGGCTGCGCCGCTGATGCCGCATCCGCTTGAAGAGGACGGCCGGCCGCCGCCTTCGAACGAGGATCCCCATCCAGCTGTCACCACTGGCAATGAAGTGGAACACCTGAAGCCCGAAGAGGTGCGGTGGGGAGGACACGGACATGGGTGGGGCCATGGGCGCGGGTGGCATCGCGGCTGGGGACGCCGTCACTGGGGCTGGCGCCGCCGTCATTGGGGCTGGCGCCGCCGTCATTGGGGCTGGCGTCGTCGCCATTGGGGCTGGCGTCGTCGCCATTGGGGCTGGCGTCGTCGGCACTGGGGCTGGCGTCGTCGGCACTGGCGCCGCCGTTACTGGTGAGGTGTCTTGCTTTAGAAGAGGCACGATCGCCCAAAAAGAAACGGCCCCAGCTCGGGGGAAGCTGAGGCCGGGGTTCTACCAAATGAGGTGCCGAGGCTTGGCAGGAATTGGCACGCTCCGATAAGCCGCAGCTTCGAACTTCGTTCCATCGTCCGGTGGCGGTTTTTTTGCCACCCATGAACCCTGGCACTGTCTGTGCAGACATAACCTTGCCGGGATTTCAGGGCCCGACCATGGAAATACCAGCGCCGCCGAGCGATCATATTCCGCTCAGGTGACGTTGTGCTTTTGGGGGAGGGTCGATCTCGCACCAAACGACCCCCGTCTTGCCTGGCTGTGCAAGGGGCGGGGCCGCTCGCCGGCGGGTGTGCTCTAATGCGCACTTTAAGGCGGTCTTCCCGCCGCAATGGTTAGTTGGCGTGGATAGGCTTCGTTGCAAGTGGCTCAATTTGAATTTTGCTGCACCACATGGATGAGTTTAGGCGGCGGCCTGGGTAAAAGATCGGACTGAACGAGGGCCCGCCGGTTCAGTTCAGCCGGCGGGTTTTTCTTTGAACCGAATGACGGGAGCCAATTTACGCCTGTGAATTCGTGCACAGCAAGTCGCTTGTTAACCACCCAGATTCTCGTTTTTGAGATTGTGGATATGCTGTGGATAACTCGCGACGGTCAATATTGCTCAGCCTCGCATCCGCTTGCGCTCGGTGGATGCCCTTGATCCACATCAAAGACGTTTTGCTTTCTCGCGTTCTTTTCCGCCCGGATGCGACTGTGTTGGAGAGAACCATGGCGCAAACAACCATTGCCTATTTGGAGCGGCGATACGCGGCTCTCGAAAGCGAAATTGCGGATGCTTTGAGTCAGAGTCCGACTGACGAGCTGGCGATCGCTGATCTTAAGTACCGCAAGTTAATGATCGCCGACGAAATCCAACACAATCGTCTCTTGGTCGAGCGCACGCCGCTCGCTTGGGGGGCGCGGAGACAACCCTAATGTCCTCCGACCGGCCTGTATCACACCGTCCTTCCTAATTTCCGTACCTCGGAGCTCTTCGGCGGTGGACGCGGCCGGTCTTGGAGGGATTGCTGGATTTAACGAAGGCAATTCCCTTCAAGACCGCGCAACGGTTTCTGGACTGAACAAGCCGACGCCTTGTCCGGAGGTCTAGCGCTGGGCAAATTTGACCGTGGAGACTGGCCACTTTCCTTCGTGGCCCCCGATCGAGATTTCGAAGGCCGTGCAATTCGTCAAGGCAAACGTTCTCCACCGTGCCCGCTTTTCCGTCGGTGAGGATTACGGCCTTGCCGACCAGCTCGGTCTGGGCCTGCTCAAACGCGCCGAGGATTGTGGGCGGGCTTTCGCAGTTGGCATGGGTGACCTGAATCAGATGTAAAGCGGGCCGCTGCTTGCATCTAAAAGATGCAAAGGTCGTGACCGGTGCGTGGCAAACAGGTGTCAAGGATCACAACTTTTGCCATGCTGGCACCTGCAGGGTTCGCGCCGCCCGGGCTCAGCTACCTAATCTCAGGATTGAAGCTAAACCCCAAGGGCAGTTGAACCTTGGCACGCTCTGTGCCGACATATGCCAATTGGGCAGCCTAAAAGGGGACAATCGTGTCACGTCGAACCATTCTTTCGCTCGTTGCATCCGTTATCATGGGTATCGGGTTTGTTGGGACTGTTTCGACTGACGCCTCCGCCTATTATCGAAGAGGTGTTGGCGTCTATCGTAGTGGCGTTTACCGTGGATACCGTGTTGTACGGCCTGGAGTGGCGGTAGGTGCTGCTGCCGTTGGTGCCGCTGCGCTCGGTGCTGCTGCCGCGGGAGCTTACTACGCGCCGCGTTATCACGCGCCTGTCTGCGGATACTATCCCTACCCACCGTGCTACTAGAACTGAGTCAGCAACAGACTGGCTAGTTGCTTGGCCGATAGAAGAAACTCGCGTATTGGCGGGACGGCCGAGCTCGCGGTTCACGCCGCCGAGTTTTGTTTGCTGGCCCTAATACCCTGGACCGTAGACTTGCGTGTTGCGCGGTTGGCAGCACTACGTGCGGCAATCAGTTTCAAGGCCGAAATCTTCGTCGGCACAGGCACCGATGCTTAGCCGATCAGCGTAGACGATCCATTGATGGCCAATCTCCTTGACTGTATATTCTGTCATTGCGGGTCCACCACCTATGAGACCCCAGCCAGATTGGCATTACGCTGACTGGCCTTACCGTTTTGTTAACTGGCAAACGAAAGCCATCACCGCTTCGTCCCGGTGGGCGGCTTTTCCTTTTGAATGACCGGTGCGGATAATGGGCCGCCGATTCACGCCCGGCGGGCTTTTTCTGTGGAGAGGTACTAAATCAGCGGTTGTTCCCTGCGAAGCCGTGATACGGTCAGATTCGGCAGCGCAGGCTTGTGCTGCTTTCTCCCTTAATACTCGCCCCGCATGCGGTTCATGTGGGGCTTTTCATCTCACTGCCGGATACACCGGCATTTAGCTGTGGGAGGTTTCAGTAATGTTAATGTTTAAGGGAATGCGCAGGTTTGTGTTCGCCGTCGCAGCGGCAGCGGCTCTTTTTGTAATTCCGATGTCGGCTTTTTCCTAATCTATCCAAATTGGGTCGGGCGGGGTCCGAATAGACGACGGCCGTGGCCGAGGGGGGGGCAATGCGAGGAATTGCGGCTTGCCTGCGAAAATAAGGACAGGCTAGGGGAGCAGGGCGAAGGAAATTGTCGCAGATACTGGGAAACCTGCCAAAGGCCAGTCCGACGCGATGTGTGCGGTGAGTTGCGCGCAGCTTGCCTCAACAAGGATCGGTTGGGCGAACAAGGCGAAGGGAATTGTCGTCGATACGTAGGGGTCGAATCTAATTCAATCTAATTCTCATTGTCGCCGCGCGGAGGCCGCCAACTCCGGCCCTGCCTGCGCGTTAACTTTTTGTTAAAACCCTCCGGTCACCTTCGTCGACGGCATCGCTTTAACGGTGCGCAACAAGGGAGACCACAACCCCGCCCCAGCCCGTGCCAGACGAGTCACTCTTCCCTTTTTTCCTTTGGCACGGGCGTCCTTGGGGGCGACTCCTGCTGGTATTTGACTGCATGGACGAATTCCAATCTTCCTCGCGCTCGCGCCGCCGCACCTTGCATAGTCCGGCGCTCAGAAAACATTCTTCACGGACGACTACCAAATTGTTGCGAGTTGCGCTCCATTTCCAAGTTGCCCAATAGACGACTGTTTGTAATTCACTAACGTCCCAGGTCGCCGCACGTTCCTGTCGCCGCGCGTAAAGATGGGCATGATCAAGGTGATCAAAATGGACCTCCACGGTTATCACCCCTCCGAAATAGTGCAGACGGACGTACTAAAAAAAATCATTCAGCAAACATGGGAAATGGGTGAGAACTATGTGACGCTCATTCATGGTCATGGTCGAAATCGTGGAATCTCGCTAGGTTTTGTTAATACAAACACCGGGTACTTTGGGTTGGAAATTCGTCGTGCCTTGCGCTGTGACAAGGAGCTGAGGCAATGGATCAGATATACGACACTGGATTGCAGCGACATGGGTGTGACACGCGTTAAGTTGAAGCCAAACCCCGCGCCAACGCGAAGCGAATTGGACCATAACTTGTTGCCTGAGAAGAAGGGAGGAAGGCAAAGCTGGTGATTCATGCTGCGAAATGGCTTAGTGATGCGCGAAATATCCTTGAATAATGGCGCGGTGGTAATGGTCCGATGATCAGTTCAAAAGTGTAACCCGGCCTGGGCCATGGCGTTAAAAAGATCACCACGAGCTGTTCCGTGGCCGAGATCGACACGCGGCAAGTTAATCAATACACCTCAGCAAGCATGATCGTGATGACGCGTTCGGTCACGGACGGATCGGATGGATCGGGCGAGTGATGGGTCAAGCTCCTGTCGTAATAGTCGATCGTGAAAAAGATCGTTTGCCCCTCGGCTTTGAAGGAGCCAAAGTCGTGTTCTTCGTGTGGGTCGTTGGCGTTACAGAAGCCATCGAAGACGGATATCGTTTGAACGATGCGTTCGACTGCTTGCTGGCCGAGTGCAGCGACACCGGGTGTCATAACGGCAAGGCCGCCGACTAGGTGTTGACGCAGTTCATCTACCGCTGTTCATTTTTGTCTCACAACATCGCTACGAGGCGACGCTGCACAACATCCCAACATTCGACTCGTAACCATCTCGGCTCCGTGTTTGTGAACGCCTCGGGTCGTCATGCACCCATGTGGTTCTCGCTACGGCGATGTCCTTCCAGCTGAGGGTCATTTATTTGATCTCCTCGAACCTGAGGACGTTGATCCGACCTGGAAGCGATGGTCCCCGGTACTTCTACGGCCTGAAGGTCTTTACGGAACGCGCCCGGCAGAGGGCGGCAACAAGGTCGCTAAGCTCAAGGCCATTCGCGAGGCATTGCGCCCTGCCAAACGAGTTTGGCTTGCGACTGATTGCGACCGCGAGGGTCAGCTGATTGGTCAGGAAATTCTTGAGCATTACGAGTATCGCGGTCAGGTGATGCGGGTGCTGTTCACCGCACAGGATTCGCAGACTATCCGCGACGCATTCGGTACTGCAGGTGGGCCAATCGTTCAGCGCGATCCCTGTACCCGAGCCGCCGGTGATCCGTAGGGGCGCGAGCGGCACCTTCTACGACAAGGGACTGGAGGGTGCGAGCCATCATGCCGTAATTCCCAATGTCAACGCCATAGACAACCTGCCGGAGGTCTGGCCTCGTCTGTCGTCTAACGAGAAGAAACTCTTTGACGTCATCGCGCGGGCATATATCGCCGCCCTGATGCCCGACTTTCGTTACCGGCAGACAACCGCAACGCTCGATGTGCACGGCTTCGAATTCCGCGCAGCCGGTCGCCAGCCCATTGATCTCGGCTGGCGAGCCGCATTCCCGGAGTGGCAACCCGCCGACGAAAAGGGCGATGAGGCGCAATTGCTGCCGCCGCTACGCAACGGCGAGACCGCACAACTGCAAGATCCAAAAATTGAGAACAAGGAGACCCGGCCGCCGCCGCGTTACAACGAAGGCACTCTGATCGAGGCTATGCAGAATGCCTGGCGTTTTGTTGATGACGAGGTTCTGCGGGATCGCTTGAAGGAAGCCAAGGGTATTGGCACGCCTGCGACCCGAGCCGAAATCATCGGCGGGCTGAAAAAGCAGGGTTTCCTGATTGCCCAGGGAAAGAATATTGTGCCGACCGAGACCGGCCTGTCGTTGTTCGGTGTTCTCAAACAAGCCGATCCAGCGCTTGTCGATCCGGGCGTGACGGCGCAACTTGAATGCCTGCTCGACGACGTC
Organism: uncultured Alphaproteobacteria bacterium; assembly: GCA_963745785.1. Classification (GTDB taxonomy): domain Bacteria; phylum Pseudomonadota; class Alphaproteobacteria; order Rhizobiales; family Xanthobacteraceae; genus Bradyrhizobium. The sequence goes on from CAVUYV010000012.1 coordinate 7,511, forward strand.
GTTGTAGGTAAACAGGAGATGGTCGGCGCGATTGACGCCGTATGCGATGTCGCCGAGCGCATTATCAGCAAGCTGAAGGAGGGTGCTACCGCGGGGGGACCTTCTTTGCTTGGCAGTGCAGGGGGCAATGGCACAGGAACGTATCCACCGACCCCTGCGATGAAACGCTTTGCTGACAGCCTCGTCCGGCAAAAGGGCATCAAACCACCGCCCGGCTATAAGACGTCGATATCGATTTGTCGGAAATTCCTTAGCGAACACGCGCCTAAAAATTCTGACGGCGAAACGGCAGGTATGCTCGACCCCAAACCGGTAAGTCCAGCACAGTTACTGTATGCCAAGAAGCTGGCGCAGGGGAAAGGCCTCATCATCCCCGATGATGCGAGGACCAACTCGACCGCGATGTCCGCGTGGATTGATACGAATCGAGGCAAAAAACGACGCAAGAGCGGTCGCAAGACAATCTACAAGCCGGCAGAACCCATTGCGCCTCAATGTGCGGCGCCACCGAAGAGGTCTCGGAAACGTAAAGCTGACACCGATGTCGTGCCGCTGGCTCCCGCGCCAGCAAATTCGGTCACAGCTACGCCGCTACGGATTCCTTATGGCAACAAGGCTGTCGCTCAGGAGCGTCATGGACGGGGCGGAAACCTTGGCGGCTATCTTGGCCAATGAATGGCCAACGATATACGTGAATTAAACGCGAACATTCGTTTGCGAACATCACAGAAAACCGCAAATTTGGTGGGCCCGGCAGGACTCGAACCTGCAACCAGACCGTTATGAGCGGCCGGCTCTAACCATTGAGCTACAGGCCCCGCCGCAAGCTGCCGCTTGAAGCGACACGCAACGGTGCCGCCACCCCTTACAATGTAGCTGGCGATCCGGCAATGCCGCGTTCTGGCGGTGTCATCCCCCGCGAAAGCGGGGCATCCAGTGCGCCGCGGCTTCTCGAATGAATTACTGACGTCAGTGTTTACTGGATCGCCCGTTGGAGCCTGTCATCGGGCGGCGCGTTGCGCCGATCCGTTGGCTGGCGACGACGACCGCTGCCGCATCGCTGCCGTGCCCAACGGCTTCGGCCTCTAATCCACCGATACGCCCGCGAACTCCACCACCTTGCGCCATTTCTCGGTCTCGTCGGCGACGAGCTTGCCGAATTCGGCCGGCGTCATCGGCTTGGGGATGCCGCCGACATCGGCCAATCGCGCGACCAGCTTCGGATCCTTCAGCGCTTCCCCGACCGCCTTGTTGAGAATGTCCACGATCTCCGGCGGCGTGCCCTTGGGCGCGGAGATGCCGTAGAACCCGACCGATTCGAATCCCGGCACGGTTTCGGCGACCGCCGGGATGTCCGGCACGCCCGGCCAGCGCTGCGGCGAGGTGACGCCGAGGCCGCGCAGCGTGCCGCCGCGCACCTGCTCCAGCGCCGAAGGCAGGTTGTCGAACAGCACCTGCACCTTGTTGGAGATCAGATCGGGCATCGCGGCCGACGAACCGCGATAGGGCACATGCGTCATCTCGACCTTGGTCAACGCCTTGAACAATTCCGCCGACATATGGACCGAGGTGCCATTGCCGGAGGAGGCATAGGAAACCTTGCCCGGATTGGCCTTGCAGTAGTCGATGAAGTCCTGGACGGTTTTGACCGGCAACGAGGTCGGCACCACCATCATGTTGGTCAGCTGCATGATGCTGGCGACCGGAACGGTGTCGCGGATGAAATCATACGGCAGCTTCTTGTAGAGCGAAGTGCTGATGGCGTTGTTGGGCGCGACGAACAACAGCGTATAGCCGTCGGGCGGCGAATTGATCGCGGCCGCGGCGGCGAGATTGCCGCCGGAGCCGGCGCGATTTTCCACCACGAACTGCTGGCCGAAACGCTCCGACAGCCATTGGGCCATAATGCGCGCCACGGTATCGACCGGGCCGCCGGCGGTGAAGCCGATCAGCCAGCGCACCGGACGGTTCGGATAGTCGGCGGCAAAGGTAGGCGCGACACTGCTTGCGAGGCTCGCCAGAAAAACCAGGCTGAAGGTGGCGGCGCGAAAAACGGCGATCATCATTTCCCCCGTAATATCGGTGTCGCCGCCGTCGTACACGGCTTCGACACAACTGAGCTTTTGACATCGGTCGCATCCATGCTTTCATACAAATCAGCATTTGCCTACATTGCCTTTTGGCGGGTGGCCTTGCATGGAACCAGGTATGAACATCGCTCGTATCGTTTGCGCCGGCGTCTTGATGCTGGCGGGCAGCGCCGCGGCGCAAGATGGAGGCAAGGTCATTCAAAAGACCACGATCAGCCTGGGGACGGCGACGCCGGGCGGCGGTTTTCCGCTCTACGGCAATGCCTTTGCGGAAGTTTTGAACGAGGCCGATCCGACGCTCTCGATCGAGCCGCGCAACACCAAAGGGAGCACCGAGAATATTCCGCTGTTGGAAGCAGGCCAGCTCGACATCGCGCTGTCCACCGGAGAACCGGCCTATGAAGCCTTCGCTGGAATCGGGCGGCCGCGGACCAATCTCAAAATCCTGACCGCGATGTATTCGAGCCCCGGGATGTTTGTGGTGCGTGCCGACAGCCCGTACAAGAGCATCCGCGATCTCCGTGGGCAAGCCGGTCGCGTTCGGCGCGCGCGGCTCCGGCCTGGTCATCCTGTCGCGCTATGTGCTCGACGGTCTCGGACTGAAGCAGGACGAGGATTTCCAATCGGTCTATCTCGACCGCGCCGGCGACGGCCCGGCGATGGTGCAGGACGGCAGGGTCGCAGCACTCTGGGGCGCCGGCATCGGCTGGCCCGGATTTGCGACGATGGCCGCGAGCCCCGGCGGCGCCCGCTTCATCGCGCCCGACGCCGACGAGATCGCGCGCATCAGGACCAAGCATGCTTTTCTCAAACCGCTGACCGTGCCGGCCGGCAGCTACCCAAACCAGAACGTAGCAATCAACTCGGTCGGCTCATGGAGCTTTGTCCTGGCGCGCGAGAGCCTGCCGGATGACGTCGCCTATCGGCTGGCGCGAACGCTGCATGGCGCCGAAAGCGCATTGTGCAAGAAACTGGCGCAGGCCTGCGAGACCACCGCCGCGAACACGATTGCCGCCGCGCCGAGCCAGCAATTGATTCATCCCGGCGTGCTGAAATATTTTCGCGAGATCGGGGTGGCGAAGTAGAGCTCTTCAACAGTCATTCCGGGATGCGCTCGCGCAGGCCGAATGTATCCCGAGAGTTATCGATTCCGGGCTAGCTCGTCACTCCGCCGGAATGACGATGCAGATACGCGCGTTTACTTCTTCCCCATCGAACACGCCGGATCGGGCGGCCCGAACGCATCCTCGCCGGAAATCTTCGCCAGGATCTTGTAGTAGTCCCACGGATATTTCGACTCTTCCGGCTTCTTGACCTCGACCAGCATCAGATCGTGAACCATCAGATTGTCCTCGCGCAGCTTGCCGTTGCGGGAGAAGAAATCCTCGATCGGCTTCTCGCGCATCCTGGCCGCGACTTTCAGCGGCTCATCGGTGCCGGTGTCCTTGATGGCGTTGAGGTAGTACATCACCGACGAATAGACGCCGGCCTGCCACATCGTCGGCATCCGGTTCATCTTGGCGAAGTAGCGTTTCGACCATTCGCGGGTCTTGTCGTCCATGTCCCAGTAGAACGATGTCGTCAGCAGCAAGCCCTGCGCGGCAGGAAGCCCGAGCGAATGAATGTCGGTGATCAGCGCCAGCAGGGCGGCCATCTGCTGGCCGCCTTTGAACACGCCGAACTCGGCGGCGGTCTTGATTTCGTTGATGTTGTTCGGCGGCCCGCCGGCGATGCCGATGATTTTTGCCTTCGAAGCCTGCGCCTGCAGGACGAAGGACGACAGATCGGGCGTCGCCAGCGGCGGGCGTACCGAGCCCAGCACCTTGCCGCCGTTCTTGGTGATCACGGTGGAGGCGTCGCGCTCCAGCGAGTGGCCGAAGGCGTAATCGTCGGTGATGAAGAACCAGCTGTCGCCGCCGCGCTTCACCACTGCCTGCGCGGTGCCGACCGCGAGCGCGCGGGTGTCGATCACCCACTGCATGGCGTAGGGCGAGCAGAACTTGCCGTGGAAATCAGCGGTGCCGGTGGAATGGGTGATGAACAGTCTCTTCTTTTCATTGGCGACGTTCTGCACTGCGAGCCCGACGGCCGAAACCGGCACGTCGACGATCAGATCGACCTGGTCGACGTCGTACCAGCGCCGCGCGATGCCGGCGCCGATATCGGCCTTGAGCTGATGATCGCCGACGATGATGCTGATCGGCTTGCCCAGCACCTTGCCGCCGAAATCGTCGACCGCCATTTGCGCCGCGGTGACGGAGCCCTGGCCGGTCGGCGTGGAGGCCGGCCCGTTCATGTCGGTGAGGACGCCGATCTTGACGACGTCGTCCGAGATCTGGGCGAGGGCCGCCTGTGATGACAAGGCGGCGGCTGCGAATGCCCCGAGCACGGATATCTTTCTGGCTGAGATCAAAACTGTCCTCCCGTTATCAATGGGCACATTGGCCGTATTGCTTGACCGGCAGCTTGAGCTCAACCGGCAGGACGTTCTTGCAATTATTCTACGGCCCGCGTCAACGAAACTAATGGAGTCAGGCGGCGAAGCGGATTTGGCCGGCGGGCGTCGCGTCATAGCCGGTAAGTTCCGCGGCGCGCTGCTTCAACCGCTTCTCCCCGAGGAAGCCGATCAGCGCCTGAATAGATGGCCGGAAATAGCTGCGCTGCCGCATCAACAAATCAAAATTCTCCCAAAGCAGCGGGACGAAATCGAGGCCCGCCGATTTCGCCGCCGCGCGGGTCGCGATGCCGCAATCCGCCCTTGCCGGAGCGGATGGCAGCGGCAAGATCGGGACCCGTGAGGCATGGCGGATCGAGCCGACGCAGATCCTTTTGTCCGGCGCCGGCGCGCGTCAGCAACACGTCGAGCAACATCTGCGCACCCGCGCCGGGCTGCCGGACGGCCATGTTGCGCGCCGGCGGCAAGAACATCGGCCAGGCTATGCAGATGTTTTGGATTGCCGGCCGCAACCAGAAGACCTTGCTCACGCCGCGCGAAGGCGACCAGCACCGCATCATGCAGGCCAGGCATCGCGCGCACCGTGGCGATGTTGGCTTCGTCGGCTGAATCACTGGAAATGCCATCGCTGTGAAAGTGGACAGCCGCGGCGATCACCTCGCCGCGCTGCAGCCGATCGACCCCGCGCGCCGTGCCCTCGGTCAGCGACGCCAGGCCGGACCCGGATTCGCGCAAGGTCCATTCCAGCAGATCGTCCTGGCTGCCGCCGACGATCGGCGGCGCCTCGGCCGCGATCATGCCGGCGGGCCGCGCCAGACCCGAAAGCACCCAGAGGTCCAGCTCGTGGCGCGGAAACAGCCACTTGCCCGCTACCTTGCTGCAGGGGATCGCGCCCGATGTCACGAGCTCGTAGAGCTTGCGCTCTCCGAGCCGGACGTAGGCGGCAGCCTCGCTGGTGGTCAGGAATTCCATCCTGCATTTGTATGCATATTTCTGTTTCTGTTCAACTATTTGACAAATGACTGGAATTCTTGCCGAACAAGGGCGGGGAGATGGCGATGTCCGACCAGTTCAGCGCCTGGCAATTGATCCTCAACGGCGATCCGACGCTGGTTGCGATCGTGCGGCTTTCGCTCGCCGTCAGCCTGTCCGCGGTGATGCTGGCGGCGCTCGCCGGCATGCCCTTGGGTGCGCTGCTCGCGCTGACCCGCTTTCCCGGACGCTCCTTTTTGGTCGTGCTGCTCAATGCGCTGATGGGATTGCCGCCGGTGGTGGTCGGGCTTGCGGTTTATCTCTTGCTGTCACGCTCGGGGCCGCTCGGCGCGATGGGCATTCTGTTCACGCCATCAGCCATGGTGATCGCCCAGACCATTTTGATCGTGCCGATCATTGCCGCGCTGACGCGCCAGACCGTTGAGGATCTCTGGGTTGAGTATCGCGACGAACTGAGCGCGATGGATGTCGGGCCGATCGGCCGCATGACGACTCTATTGTGGGATGCGCGCTTTAGCCTGCTTACCGCGCTATTGGCAGGTTTTGGGCGGGCCGCCGCCGAGGTCGGCGCGGTGATGATCGTCGGTGGCAATATCGATGGCTTCACCCGCACCATGACGACGGCGGTCGCGCTTGAAACCTCCAAGGGCAATCTGCCGCTGGCGATAGGGCTCGGGCTCATTCTTGTCGTCATTGTTCTTGCGATCAACGCCGCGGCGTGGGGCACGCGGGTGTGGTCCGAGCGGCAGGCGGGCTGACGATGCGGGCACCCAAGAGCGATCTTCCTCTGGTTCTGGACGACGTCTCGCTGCAGGCAGGCGCCACCACGATCCTCAACCGTTTGAGCCTGAGGATCAATCCGGGCGCGCCGACGCTGATCGTCGGCCCCAATGGCGCGGGGAAGACGACCTTGCTGCGGCTCTGCATGGGGCTTACAGCGCCATCGAGCGGCCGCATCGCTTGGGGCGGCCGGGCCGATAGCGCGCTGACGCGCCGCGCGATCCTGTTTCAACGCCCGGTGATGTTGCGAAGGACCACTGCCGCCAACGTCGCCTATGCGCTGGCCCAGGCCGGCACGCCGCGCCAGCTGCGCGCGCCGCGCGCTGCGGCATTGCTGGACCGCGTCGGGCTCTCCGATCTGGCGCAGCGGCCGGCGCGGCGGCTCTCGGGCGGCGAACAGCAGCGGCTGGCGCTGGCGCGGGCGCTGGCGCGCGATCCGGAAATCCTGTTGCTCGACGAGCCCACCGCCAATCTCGATCCGGCCGCGACGCGCAGCGTCGAGGAGATCGTGCTGATGGCGGCGCAGTCCGGCATCAAGATCGTGATGGCCTCGCACGATCTCGGCCAGGTGCGCCGGCTCGCTGGCGACGTGGTTTTTCTGGTCCGCGGCGCGCTGTGCGAGCGGGGGCGTGCGGAGGATTTTCTCGACCGCCCAACGACACCGGAAGCCGCCGCCTTCGTCCGCGGCGATCTCGTGATTTGATAATCTGAACTGGAGGAGTCATGCCGAATCGTTTCTTGTCTTTCGCAGTGGCGCTTGTGCGTCAGCGCAGTGGCCGCTTGCGCACCTGCAATCGCCGAGGATCGATCAATCATCGTGGCGTCGACCACGTCGACGCAGGATTCCGGGCTGTTCGGCTATCTCTTGCCGATGTTCAAAGCCAAAACGGGCATCGAAGTGAAGGTGATCGCGCAGGGCACCGGCCAGGCGCTCGACACCGCGCGGCGCGGCGACGCGGACGTGGTGTTCGTCCATGCCAAATCGCAGGAAGAGAAATTCCTCGCCGAAGGCTTTGGCGTGAAGCGGTTTGACGTGATGTACAATGATTTTGTGCTGATCGGGCCAAAGGACGATCCCGCCGGCGTCAAGGGCAAGGACATCGAGACCGCGCTGAAAACGATCCAGGCAAAAGGTGCGCCCTTCGTCTCGCGCGGCGACAGATCGGGCACGCATGCGGCTGAGCTGGCGCTCTGGAAACAGGCCGGTATCGATATCACGGCCGCCAAAGGCCCGTGGTATCGCGAGATCGGGCAGGGCATGGGGGCCGCGCTCAATACCGCGAGTGCGATGAACGGCTATGTGCTGTCCGACCGCGGCACCTGGATATCGTTCAAGAACCGCGGCGATCTTCAGATCGTGGTCGAAGGCGACAAGCGGCTGTTCAATCAATACGGCGTCATGCTGGTAAACCCGGAAAAGTATCCCTCCGTGAAGAAAGAACTCGGCCAGGCGTTTGTCGATTGGCTCGATCTCGCCCGAAGGCCAGGCCGCGATCGCCGGCTACAAGATCGATGGCCAGCAGCTGTTCTTTCCCGATGCGGAGAAGAAGGGGTCTTGAACCCGGCTACTTGCTGGTCGCGCGCTGGAGGAACTGCACCAGCGCGGCGCGGTCCTGTTCCGAACCGATG
>CAVUYV010000013.1:0-111872 GCA_963745785.1 uncultured Alphaproteobacteria bacterium
GTCGGCTTTCGGTCGCGACCGGCTTCGACGAACGCCCGGTCTATCGGGACCTTTTCCCGCGCGGCCTCACCGCGCTGGACGCGCTTTGCGACGTCGTGCCTGGCGTCGATCCCAATCCGTCCTATTCCATGGCGCGGCACGAGGTCCCGGCGTTGCTGGAGATCTTGAGGCTACCGATCAACGATCGCGGCCGACGCCGTGCGGCCGCCCGCGCGGAATGGTTCGCTGCGCGCGACCAGCCGTTGGATACCGGGGATACCCTCGTCGAAAGTCGTCATTAAGATGCTGGACCCGGCCAGCCGAACTTAGATCGTTCCGAAGCCGTCCGTCGGGTTGGTCGACCTCGGCCTGATGGAATAAAGAAGGCCTTTCGATGGAATACCCTCATTGGCTGATGGTAGCGGGAGCGGTGTTGGTGGCGTTTGGATTTGTAGGGTTTGCATTTAGTCAGAACAAAAACGAGTTACGGGAACACCTAAACGCGCGAAATAAAACCGCGCTGTCGGAGAAAGAGGTTGGCAAATCTCGCTGAGCAAGAAAGCCGACAAGCCGTCCCGACCGAACGGCTAAAGGCTATGCGAGAATATTCGTCGGCTGCTGGTGGACTGAAGGCGAAGGGGAAATGAATGTCTGCTGTCCCCCGATAGCGGCGGAATATCGGACATCCCTCAACGGCCGCTTGGGGCCACGACCCCCATTGCAGCAAAATTTGGAGGCCTACTCGATCACCTCGTCGGCCCGCAACAGCAGCGAGGGCGGAACCGCGATGCCAAGTAACTCGCGGCCTCAGAATTTTGTTTTAAAAGCGGGGCTTCCTTGCGGCAGCTCGCGCACGTCCGGGATGAATACTTCGACACACACATCGCCGACCATGACGCCGTCCTTAAGGTTGTATGGAACCTTGGACGGGTAGTCTTCATATTTGGCTATACCCATTCGGCACTCGGACTCGCTGCTGTAGCGGCGCATCGATATGAGCCCCCCGTCGCTCCATGTTTCCTTGGCGCTGCCCGCTTGCATGCGTACTTGCGTAATGATCCAAAATGTATAGCTGTGATCGTCGGGGTCCTTTGGGCACACCGTGTAATGGCCCTCGGCGTCTGGGTGCGGCGCCCCGAGACTAGGTTTGCCACTGCACGCGTACTCACTAGGCATTGGCTGCCCAGTCAAATGCGAGCGCTGCTCGTACAGGAGCCCGACAAACCCGATCGCGTCATTGCTAGCCTGCCTGGCGTCGGTGCATTTCTTGAATTGCTCGCCGGGTTGTTGGGCAGCCCCTGGTCGCGTTGACCCATTGCAAGCCCGCATTGTAGCAAATCGTCTCGGCCGCCTTTTGGGCCGCTGTCGCCGCGTGCTTGGCGTCAGCGATCTGCGCGTCTAGTATCTGCACGCGGCTCTCATCGGTAGCTGCATTCGCATGAGGCGCAACGATTAGGGCCGCCATAGCGGCTACAGTACGCGTCAGTTTCATGATTTCCCCATTCGCCCTGGTGCTGCCAAAAAGCGTGGACTGTCCGAGATCGGTGACACAACGGCGAGCAGACTGCCCGTCAAGACGGGAACACGGCCGCCGGCGTATCAAGAACGGCTTGGGTAGCGTGCCGCTCCTTGTGCCCAAATGTAGCTGACAACGGCCGTGCTGGGCACAGTTTCCAAAGCCTGTTCGCCAGTCGATGGGGAGGCCGGGGCCTTGGTCGCTTTGAGCACCACCAGGACGGCTCCGGCTATCATCAGCCGAAACTCAATTGCCATTCGCCACCTTCCCATAACTGCCATTCGCGGTTGCTCAGAAGTCAAGCATCTGCGCTACTTACTGAGCGCATCAGCAATCGGGAATTTTATCTCATAGTCTCCTGGCTCCCACAATATCCCTTAGTCCTGTCCTGAGATGAGCCAACCCATCGAGGTCGATATTCTCGACACGGAGATGTCGAGATGTGCTAAAGAGGCCGCCCGAAGAGCACATGTGAGGCATATTGTAGGTCTGCTCACGCCGACGCCATCGGCCAGATAGCCTTGTGACCAATCTACAGAATGGTGATGAGGGCCTTATAGCATCTGCGAGTGCGTCGGCGCCACGTGATGGAGTTGAGCGCGAGGAAGAATGGATTTGATATTCCGGCTTTCCCTAGAAGGATTTAATTCAAATCGACGCTGGCTACCTTGATCTTCCCGGTCTTCGGATCAGGCCCCGTTTCAAAACTAACGGCTTTGCCTTCGGTGCTCTCATCGCCTTCTCGCAACGTCCTCAGCCTAGTAGTGAACCTTGACCCGCTCTGCGCAAGCTCCAGCTCGCGCCGCTCCAGGCTTGATAGCTGGGCCGCGGTAGGGTGCGGCTGGCATGCATATTTTCACCAAATCGGCGTCCAACCGCCGTTGACGACTCCCGCGACAGCAATACTTTGTAAAAAGTGCAAGCGCCGCCCCGGTTACCCAATTGACGCGAGACGGCGCTGGCAAGACCCAAAGGCGACATCAGAGACGGTCAACGAATTTCCTTTGGCTCGTTGTTTATTGCAAATCCCGATCTTCCGGTACGTTTTGCGAATAGATGGCCTCTTGCGGCCCCGGATCGAGCGACATTTTATGGCGGAACTGAGCGAGGATACACGGATTACCCGAAATTTAAATAAAAGGACGGCTAGAACCATGATTCGAGAAAAATTCAGTCTTTAACACGTCGGCTGCGGGTGACTAAGAATGTACTCCTTTGCCTCCGTCGAGAGTTCGCACGAGTTCTCGAAAATTAGGTCCTTCCCCGTGGCCGCATTGGAGTACCAAACAAAAATCTCAAGGCGCTGCTGCTGTGGATTGGGAATATGGTGCGCCAAAATAAAGCGGTACATCTTATAGCCCTGGTCAATGAGCTGCAGGTGCAAAATTTCGGTCCATTGATTGGCCTTGAAACAGCGAGAGGGATCAATCAGACCGTCCGCCAACTGAGCCTTGGTCAGAGCTTCGGCTTCGCCGTTCACGGTTTTGCAAAATTGAATTTGTTCGACAGCAAGGCCGACCGACTCAGGCGACGCGTGAGCGATTCCGGTGGATAGAATAGTTGCCAACAGCCCGGCGAGTTTCATAATTCCTCCAATAGTGGGATTTTGATCTTGCACGGTAGTCAGATCTGAGCACGCGGGCAAAAGGGCATCAGCTTCTCGCTCGTGACCCGCGAAACAAGCCTTTACCGCCGCACCCCAACGCGATTGACGCCACCATTTAAGTTGCCACCGGCGTTATGACGGACCGCAGCGCGCGCCACCGGACGAGGCCTGAGCACGACGCCGGCCCTCGCCACGCAACCGTGCGGATACTCAACGTACTGGCAGTACACGACCGCTTTGGCTGGCGCTGGATTGAGAGTGAGACCTGCAAGCCCCAACAGGACGCTAGCAGCAATCCCGGCAACTGTCGCTGACTTGATCGAAAGACGCTTCCTCGGATGCATGGCGGACTCCTCTTCGCGCTTGCGGAACTGAAAGGTGACGGGAGCCGCCTCAGGTGCGGCTGAACATAGCGTGAGCGCCAAAAGATCGCTGACGTTGACCTAGATCAACGGAGGGGCTGCCTAGCGCCAAGCCATGAGACCGAGCGTGGAAGGGCCCTTGCTCGATGCTGCCATCTCTCGCAACTGATCATCATCCGCCGGTTTCCATAGCCCGGCGCTCGAATGGCGTGCGCTCATTTCTTCCTCTTCAACGGAGGAGTTTGGCGCCGCCACCGGGTGCAGATTGTCTTCGGCCGGCGCACGGTTCATGTACCGGCTAAATCCAAGACCGATAAAACCCGCCACCACCAACCAGGCCCGGGCTACCATCAGCCAATGCGGATACTCCATCTCGGAGAGCCACATCATTTCCCCTTCGCCTTCAGCCCTTCGCCTGATGGCCGTAAAGCGGCAGCCTGCAGGGCGGCGACCTGTGCTCGAAATATTGCGATATCTTGAAGTAGTTCGTCGCGAATTGGCCCCATTGGAAGTTTGCGAGCATTGGCTTCTAGCTTCACCGCTACTTCTTCTAGCTCCCGCAGGCCGGTCACCGTCATTTCTTCGCCTTCAGCCCGAGCTCGACCAGGCGGCGGATGGCTTCGGAGCGGGTAGTCTTATGTCGATGCGGCCCACCCCTCGATTTGATCGATGTGATGGCGGCATTCGTGCCGTCACGGCGGGTCGCGACCAGTCGCCGGCCTGCCGCGCCTCTTTCTTTTGGTGTACCGTTAATTGACTTGCCTCATAAATTCGGTGTACCAAAATAGCAAGCCGAGGGGAAGCATAACTTCCGCCCCGGCTCTAACCCGAGCCACGAAAGGGCTAATTCCATGACTCAGGCTGACAGCGTGCATAGCACGCCACCCACAAACACGTCTGCAATCGATGCCCCACAATCCCCGAGCAAACCGCATAGCAGAAGGTCGGTCCTCGGCGCCCTCGCCGCGTCTACGGCTGCCGTCACCGTTGCCGGCGCACGTCCCACAGACGCCGCACACGCAACCGATCCGATCTATGCCGCGATCGAACGGCACAAAGCGGCCGCGGCTGCGTAGGATGCCGGCGCCACGGCCGCGCTCGACAAGGCGGTGCAATCGTGAGGATCCCCGCCGGCGTCATCAACGAAGATCGATTGCTTTATTTTCGAAGGAAAGCCGCTGCTCAAACAGCACCGAAAGCGACCATGGAAACCCGTGTGGCCCTGATCGTGGCTGAGCGCGGTGATCGCACAGATGGCGAGCGTAGTTGCGACCCCGGCGCCGAAATCGACATGCCAAGGGAAATTGATCATGCCGATCCTCGCGTAGCTGACGGCGTCGACACAGGCACGGCTTTGGCATGTGCGGCACAGCCGGGGTCAACACCGGGGGCGGCAGTGCGGCCCGACCCAACACGCCCGCATATACGCGAGTGTCGCCCGATCCATTCTCGGTTGACGCCTCGGCCCCGCGTGCTCGCACCCGCGGCCGCCCACGAGGGACCAGCGCGCCCGCCGCAAGTTGTGCTCCGTACTCAAGAGGTAGTCGACGTCATGAGCAGTGATGAGAAGGTGCTCGATTTCCCGAAGGCGGAAATCACTTCCGAGGAAAAGGCCAGGCGGGCGATGGCCGAAGCGAAGCGCCTGGCCAGCCTAACGCCGGGAGAGTGGCGACTGTGGATCGACCGCACCGCCGAACGGCTCGGCGTGCCCCGTGCCACGCTGGAAGGGTTAATCTCCGCGATCATCAAGGACAGCGAGAGAAGGGCCCGCGAAGACAAGGCCGAAGCTCGACGCCAAGAAGAGCGTGTTCGGCGCGAGCAGGAGCGCGAGCAACGCGAGCAAAGACGCGAACAGGAGCGGGTTGACAGAGAGGCCGAACACAAACGCAAAGAGAAAGAGAAAGCATTCGGGAGCCTGATCAACCTGCCGAGTGAGCAGCACGAGGCGAGGCTTGCCGACCTGGCGAGGCGACTCGATGAGGACCTTGCTGCCATTCGCGACGATTTCACCGCGTTTGTAGGCATGGAGACCAGGGCTACCTCAACGGATACCTGGAATGTTGAGCCCTGGCCCGAGCCGGTCGAGACTGCGGCGCTCCTTCAGGAGATCATCGCCAAGATTAGGAAGTACATCGTCTTGCGCCCTGAAGCGGTGACTGCGACCGCGCTGTGGACGATGACGGCATGGGCACACGAGGGCGCGACGCACTCCCCTATTCTGGCCGCAATTTCTGTCGAGCCCGATTCCGGCAAGAGCACCCTCCTTGGTGTTCTACGTTTTCTAGTGCCGAAACCGTTTGTCAGCGTCGAACCGACTGGTCCCAGCGTATACCGTACAGTTGATCGCGAACGCCCAACCCTGATCATCGATGAGGCCGATGATCTGTTTTACCGAAAGTCCGACCTACGGGCGATCGTAAATGCCGGTTGGAGTCGTGGCACGAGGATTTCTCGGCAGGGGCGTTGGTACGATCCGTTCTGCCCGAAAATTCTCGGCATCCTGGGCAAGACTAAATTGCCCCGCACGATAGCAAGTCGAAGTATTATTCTCAGGATGTGGCCCAAAAAGCCCGAGGAAAAAGCCGAGGACTTCGCGTACGCTGATGATCCCGAGTTCTCGACGATTCGGCGGAAGCTTGCACGGTGGGCTGCCGACAACCTCAGTATCATCAAGGACCTGAAGCCGCCGCAGCCGCCAGGTTTTAACAATCGGCTGAGTGCCAACTGGAAACTGCTGTTGCAAATTGCGCAGCATGCTGGTGGTGGTTGGCCCGAGCAGGCACGTCGGTCTGCGATTCACCTCTCCCGTACTCCATACGAGCCCAGCATAGGAGTTCAGCTCCTCGCGGCACTGCGGGCGATGTTTGCCAAGAACCGCACGCAGATAACATCGGAGCAGGCGGTGCGGGAGCTTCTCGCCGATCCAGACTCGCCGTGGCACGAATATCGTGGCCGAGGTCCAATCACCAAAAACCAGGTCGCGGCGTTGCTGCGAGACTATGATATTCGTCCTGTCGTCGTTCATCCGACTAAGCGTGCCGATTTCTCGCGGCACGGTTACAGGGCAGCGCACTTCGACGACGCGTTTGCGCGTTTCTTGCCCCACGAGCCGAACATCCGAACACTCAAGCGCGGGCGCGAGGGGATGTGATGTTCGGATGTTCGGATGTTTACCACTGGATGGGCCGCACCGCGAAGGCGTGTGTAAAAAGGGCCATCATGGTCGCGCTCCGCCTATGACGCCGCCAGCGGAGCCGAGGTCGAGATTGCGCTCACCGGCGTGTACACGCTGCCGAAAGGGAGCGAGCAACTGGCCGAAGGCGCGTTGGCCTCATGGACAATTCCGCCCACAATGTCGTCGCGCCGGGTGCCGGCAAGTTTCCGATCGGGACCGTGATCAAGGCGGCGGGCAGTTCCGACCCGACCTACAGGGTGAGGCTCAACGGCGTCGGCACGTCGGCGGCAGGGGCGTGATGACACCCGGAGCGAGCTATAACCGCGCTATTGCGAAAGCGCTGGTTCATGTATTTTAGCGCCCGACACCTCGGCTAGGCCGACGGGCGGGGCTGCTGATGGCTTCCCGCGAACGGCGCGCAAGATGGGCGCGTTGGATGGGCATGGGCGACAGCAGCGCCCTAATCTCCCCCGGTATGACCGGGGACGCAGGCCGCGAGCCACGGCGATGTTCACCGAGAGCCTGGGCGTTTTGCCTGGCCTGAAGGGAATCTCGCCCATGACCCGCAAGCCCCGTGACCTCACCTTCCGCAAAAACGACGCCGTCCGCGCTTACCGGGCCGCCGTGGCCGCCGGTATTCCAAACCCCCGCCTCGAGATCGACCGCGAGGGAACAATCGCGATCTTCTCTGGCGATCCGCCGAAGAAGCCAGACGGCCAAGCTGACGAGTGGGACAAGGTATGACGCGGCGTCTGCCGAAATACGTTCACGGCTTCACCGACGTGCGCGAAAAGCCGCGCTTCTACTGGCGCCGTGCAGGCTACCCCAAGATTCCGCTGCCCGGTCTGCCGTGGTCGCCGGAGTTCATGGCCGCCTATCAGAAGGCCATGGCGATCACCAAGCCGGTGGTGCGCTGATCGGCGCCGACCGCGTCGTGCCGCGCTCGATCCGCGCGCTCGCCATCGCCTACTACGACAGCGCGGCCTTCAAGGCGCTGAAGCCGATCACGCAGGGCGTCTATCGCAACATCATCGACCGCTTCTGCCGCGAGACCGACAAGGACGGCCAGACCTACGGCGACAAGAGCGCCGTCACCATGAAGGCCAAGCACGTCGAGAAGCTGATGGAGGCGCGCGCCGACAAGCCCGACAGCGCCAACGGACTGCGCAAGGTGCTGCGCGAGATGATGAAGGTCGCGGTCAAACTGGAGTGGCGCGAGGACGATCCAACCCAGGGCGTGAAGAAGATCAAGCCGAAGAAGAAGGGCGGCTTCCATCGCTGGACCGATGCCGAGATCGCGACAGTTCGAGCAGCGGCATGCCGTCGGCACCAAGGCGCGCCTGGCGATGGCGCTCGGTCTCTACACCGGGCAGGCGCGGCAGGACGTGATCGCTGATGGGCGAGCAGCACATCACCGCGAGATGAGGTGGCTGCGAGTGATTAACTGGGTGCGCAAGAAGACCGAGGACAAGACCGGCCTTGAGCTGGCGATCCCGGTGCACCCGGAGTTGCGCAGGATCATCGACGCCACCCCGAGCGGGCACCTGACCTTCCTCGTCACCGAGTTGGGCGCGCCGTTCACCGCGGCCGGTTTCGGCAACTGGTTTCGCGACCGCTGCAACGAGGCCGGCCTGCCGCATTGCTCGTTCCACGGCTTGCGCAAGGCGGCGGCGACCCGGCTGGCCGACGTCGGCTGCGACCTGCTCGAGATCGCGGCCATCACCGGCCACGCCAGCTTGCGGGAGGTGCAGCGCTACACCGAGACCCGCGACCGCAAGACGGGCGGCGCGGCGAGCGATGGGGAAGCTCATTTCAGGAACAGAAGTGGCAAACCCGAATATCCGGTTTGCCAATGAGGCGAAAAAAGCGTGAGAGATCAACGGGCAAATTGGTCGTTGGCTCCCCGGGCTGGATTCGAACCAGCGACCATTCGATTAACAGTCGAATGCTCTACCGCTGAGCTACCGAGGAATAGGCGAAAGGGCGTTCGCGACGGGCAGCGTATAACAAAGCCACCGAGGCTTGCAAAGGACGAAATAGGCAGCTCCGGCACGGTATCAAGAACCGGCTGAAACGCGCTGCGGGCCAATGATTTTTGCCCATTTCAGCGATCCAGAAAATCCGGTCCGGCACCTCACCGGACGCGCCCGTGGCTCCCCGCGCCACGAACCGAGCGCCAAAAAGACTTAATGCCTGAGCAAGCTCCATCAACGCCGGTTCGAACCATCTGAGGTAATTCGATGCCAGATTTTCTGACCGCCCTGATAAGGCCGGTGCCGTCGATCGTTCCAAACGACATACCCGCGATGAGCGATGACGAGTGCCTCACCCGGCTTGCGCGAGCCCTTGAGACGCAGGATTCCGAGCAGCTGGACGAGGTCGCGAGGCTGATCGGACGGCTCGCGGTTACGATCGAATAGGTCGCTTTCCAGGCTACAACGCCACTGAGGGACGGGCGCGTCGCCGGCCCTGACGCGCGCCATCGGCGTGTTGCGTTTTGGCGAGCCCTGTACCAAAGATGACGCGATCTTAAGCTCTCCCCGAGCGGCCGCCCCGCTCGACTTCCAGGGTCCGTCAATGTCCGATTTTTCGACCGCGCGCCAGAACATGGTCGATTGCCAGGTTCGCCCCAGCGACGTCACCGATCTCAGAATCGTCGATGCGATGCTCACGGTGCCGAGGGAGGTTTTTGTCCCGGAACGTCAGCGCGCGCTGGCCTATCTCGATCTCGATGTCGAGGTCAGCGAAGGCGGCTCGGCAAGGCGCTTTCTGATCAAGCCGGCGGTCATGGCGAAAATGCTGCAGGCCGCCGAAATCAAGGATACCGACAGCGTTTTGGTGGCCGGCTGCGCCACCGGCTATGCCGCCGCCCTGGCCGCCAGGCTGGCGGGACAGGTGACGGCGACCGAAGTCGACCCGTCGCTGGCCGCGAAGGCCAGGGAGGTTCTGGTCCAGCTCGGGCTTGAAAGGGTGACGGTCCGGACTGCCGACGTGGCCGAGGGGGATCCGGCCAGCGCGCCCTATGACGTGATTGTCCTCGACGGCGCTACCGAGATCGCACCGGACCGGCTTTACGGACAGCTCAAGGAGGGTGGCCGTCTGGTCGGCGTTTTCGCCATGACGCAGCCGCCCCGGGCCATGATCGTGACGCGCTCCCATGGCGATTTCGGGAGCCGGGCGCTTTTCGACGCCTCGGTGCCGGTTCTGCCCGGACTTGAGCGGCGCCCCGCATTCGTCTTTTAGGTCTTCCCCACCCCGTAATCCCGTTCCGAATCAAAAGTGTGGCCCAGATGCCCCACGTGAAGAGTTTCGACCGCGTGAGGCCCCCGCGGGGTTCCGTCCCGCTTGCCCGGAGCATAAGGTGTGGCGGGATAGTGACTCGGAATGGGGCAATAACCCGGTTCAGGCGCGCTCGAACCGGCGAACGGTATGATTGGATTGCCAGGAATGCGTGGGGTGAAGGTCGTCACCGGAGCTGCGGCTGCGGTCCTCCTAATGGCGCATGTGGGCCTGACGCCCGCCCTGGCCGATACGATCGAGGCTGCGCTGGTGCGCGCCTACCAGAACAATCCGCAGCTCAACGCGCAGCGTGCCCAGGTTCGATCCATCGACGAAAACGTGCCGCAGGCGCTTTCGGGCTATCGTCCGCGCGTCGCGGTCACCGCCAGCGCCGGTTACCAATACACCGATACGAATACCACGGCCGGCGGCTCGCCGACCGCGATCGTCAGAACTGAAATTCACGGCGCCAACGCTCCGCGCAGCGCCGGCCTCACGGTGTCGCAGACGCTTTTCAACGGCCAGCAGACCGCCAACCGGACCCGCGCCGCGGAGAGCCAGGTCTCGGGCTCGCGCGAAGCCTTGCGGGTTCTCGAGCAATCGGTCCTGCTCTCGGCGGCCACCATCTACATGGACTATTTGCGCGATTCCGCCATCGTCGCGGTCAACCAAAGCAACGTACGGGTGCTCGAACAGACCCTGAAGCAGACCCGCGATCGCTTCAACGTCGGTGAGGTCACCCGTACCGACGTCGCGCAGTCGGAGGCGCAGCTTGCCGCCGGCAAGACGCAACTGCTGACCGCCGAAGCCAATCTGACGACGACGCGAGCGAATTTCCGCCGCATCATCGGCAACGAACCGGTGGATCTTGCCCCGGGCTCGCCGGTGGATCGCTATTTGCCGCCAACGCTGCCCAGCTCGGTCGAGCTCAGTCTGATAGAAAATCCGAACGTGACTGCCGCGATGTTCGGCATCGACGTCAACTATCTCCAGGTCAAGATCAACGAAGGCGCGCTGTTGCCGACGGTGACGTTCCAGGCCTCGGTGCAGCAATCCTACGAACAGACCATGACGATCTTCCGCTCGTTTGGCGCCTCGGCGATCGCGCAGCTTTCGGTCCCGGTGTATCAGGGCGGTGCCGAATACTCCTTGATCCGACAATCCAAGGAAACATTGGCGCAGCAGCGTCTTGCGCTTGAACAGACCCGCGACCAGACCCGCGCCAACACTGTTACCGCGTGGGGGCAGCTGGTGGCGGGCAAGGCGCAGGTTGCATCGGCGCAGGCGCAGGTGACGGCTTCCGAGATTGCGCTGAACGGCGTGCGCGAAGAGGCCAAGGCCGGACAGCGGACAACGCTCGACGTGCTGAACGCCCAGCAGGCGCTGGTCAACGCCCGCGTCGCGCTGGTGACCGCGCAGCATGATCGCGTGGTCGCGTCATATGCGGTCTTGAACTCCATAGGGCGGCTGTCGCCGATCGTGCTCAATCTTTCGACCATCGTCTACGATCCGAGCGTGCACTATCACCAGGTGCGTGACAGCTGGTACGGTGTTCGCACTCCCGACGGCCACTGATCGCTTAAGCCTCTTCCTGCTTTGAGTCCTTCCCAGGCTGCTTGCCCCTCGGGCCAACCCGAGGGGCATTGCTTTGGCGAATCATGCGCTGGCGCGTTGCTTGCAATCAATCGTTGCCATGACATACTTTTCGTGGAGGCAGCAGAGCAATTCGCGCAGCCTTTGGCGCGTGGGCCGCGACGCTTCGGTGCTCTGAGCAGGGGCGGGGTCCCGCGCGATGTGTCGGACGGCGCTTGATCTGGGGACAAGTCAGGCTTGTGCGATGAAAATCCCGGCCTGCATATCCGGAGCCGGCAAATCCTGTCGTGCTTGGTGTAAAAACGCGGAAGTGTGAGGTTGAGAAGCTTCTTCATGATCGCCGGGAGTCCGGCGAAAGGACTTCTCAACCAAACGTCGCTAGGATGATGAGTTTCTAGTGTTCTTGAATCCGAAGTCCGTTAGAGAGCGCGCTGCAAAATGACACGAACTTCGGATTCGGGAACGTCAGGGCATGATGCGGAAAAGCGCGGGCCGGTTTTCCGAAAAGATCATGCTCGAACAAAGAGATGAGATCATGAGGCGATTCGATTTGATCGGATCATGATCTGGGAGGCGTTGATGATGTGGAGTCGGAGATGACGCAGCCTGCAAAGGTCCAAGAGCCCTCGATGGAGGAGATTTTGGCGTCGATCCGGCGCATCATTGCCGACGACGAAGCAAAGCCGACGGCCGCCGAAAAGCCTCCCGGCCCGGCAGCGGCGAAGCCGGAAAAACCCGCCGCAGCGGCGCCGGCAGCCAGACCGGCGATGAATGACATTCCTCCATCGGCCATCCCGGCGGCGCAAGCCGCCGCGGCAAAGGTGGCAACACCCCCTCTCAAGCCCGCGCCGCCTCCCGTCACGCCACCTGCCGCGGCGCCGGAGCCCGCTGTGCCCAACAGCCAGGACGACATCGACGCGTTGCTGTCCGGCCTCGATGAAGCGACATCCCCCTCGGAGATAAGGCCGCCCTTGCCGGACGGCGATGTATTTGAGCTCACCGACGCGATGGCGCTGCCGGATCCGCCGCAGCCTTCGTTCGACAAGATCGAACCGAAGGACGATCTCGAATTTACCGAAACTGCCGCAGCCAGAGCGGGACATCGGCAGCCTCCGCCGCCGCTTGAAACCCCCGCCGCTCCGCAGCCTCAGCAGATCCTGTCGCACTCGACGGTGTCCGCCGTCGAATCCGCCTTCAACACGCTTGCCAATACCGTGCTCAGCAACAACGCACGCACCCTGGAAGACCTCGTCAAGGAAATGCTGCGGCCGATGCTCAAATCCTGGCTCGACGATAATCTGCCGGGACTGGTGGAGCGCATCGTCAAGGCGGAAATCGAGCGGGTTTCGCGCGGACGCTAGCGCAACGCGTATTCCGCAAAAGTGGATACCGGTTTTGCGATCGGAATACGCGCAAGTTATCAAACTTGGCCGATTGCCCGGACCCCCTTCAGCCATTACATCGGGCTTTAATTCTTAAGCTTTCGGCGTGCTGGTCGTGTTGACTTGGCGCGCTCCGGCGGCTTTCTAGCCCTTGTCCAGATCCCCGATTGCACCCGCCAATGATCGAGAAAAACTACCAGCCTGCCGATATCGAAAGCCGCATGTCCCGCGATCTGGGAGGAAGCCGGTGCGTTCAAGGCCGGCCGCCCGGAGCGCCGTCACGCAAAACCGTTCACCATCGTGATTCCGCCGCCGAACGTGACCGGCTCGCTGCATATGGGGCATGCGCTCAACAATACATTGCAGGACATTCTCTGCCGCTTCGAGCGGATGCGCGGCCGCGACGTGCTGTGGCAGCCGGGCACCGACCACGCCGGGATCGCCACCCAGATGGTGGTCGAGCGGCAGCTGATGGAGCGGCAGGAACCGGGCCGGCGCGACATCGGCCGCGCCAGGTTTCTCGAGCGGGTCTGGCAATGGAAGGCCGAGAGCGGCGGCGTCATCATCAACCAGCTGAAGCGGTTAGGAGCGTCCTGCGACTGGTCGCGCGAACGCTTCACCATGGATGAAGGCCTGTCGCGCGCCGTGGTCAAGGTGTTCGTCGAACTCCATCGCCAGGGGCTGATCTACAAAGACAAGCGGCTGGTGAACTGGGACCCAAAACTCCTGACCGCGATTTCCGATCTCGAGGTGCAGCAGGTCGAGGTCAAGGGCAGCCTCTGGTATCTGCGCTATCCGCTGGAAGGCAAGACGTTCAATCCCGACGATCCCGCAAGCTTCATTGTCGTCGCCACCACGCGCCCCGAGACGATGCTGGGCGATAGCGCGGTCGCGGTGCATCCGGACGATGAACGCTACGCGCATCTGGTCGGCAAGCATGTCATCCTGCCGCTGGTCGGGCGGAAAATTCCGATCGTTGCCGATGAATATTCCGATCCCGAAAAAGGCTCGGGCGCGGTGAAGGTCACGCCGGCCCATGACTTCAACGATTTCGAGGTCGGGCGGCGGCACAACCTGCCGCAGATCAGCGTGCTCGATCAGGAGGGCCGTCTGGCCCTTGTCGGCAATGAAGATTACCTGCGCGGCTTGCCGGAACAGGCAGAGCAGTTTGCGGAAGAATTGCACGGCGTCGACCGTTTCGCCGCGCGCAAGCAGATCCTCGCGCGGCTGGAAGATTTCGGCTTCCTGGAGCGGACCGAGCCGAATACGCACATGGTGCCGCATGGCGATCGCTCCGGCGTCATCATCGAGCCCTATCTGACCGACCAATGGTACGTCGATGCCAAAACCATGGCGCAGCCGGCCATCGAGGCGGTGCGCAGCGGCGCGACGTCATTCGTGCCGAAGAACTGGGAAAAGACCTACTTCGAGTGGATGGAAAATATCCAGCCCTGGTGCATCTCGCGCCAGCTCTGGTGGGGCCACCAGATCCCGGCGTGGTATGGGCCCGACGGCAAGGTGTTCGTCGCCGAGACCGAGGAGGAGGCTGTCTCCAACGCGCTCGGCTATTACGCCGAGCAGGAGGTCATTACGCCGGAGCAGGGGCGGGAGATGGCGCTCGATCCGGCCAAGCGCGAAGGTTTTATTGCGCGCGATGAGGACGTGCTCGATACCTGGTTCTCGTCGGCACTGTGGCCGTTCTCGACGCTGGGCTGGCCAGACGATACCAGGGATACCGAGCGCTATTATCCAACCGACGTGCTGGTCACCGGCTTCGACATCATCTTCTTCTGGGTCGCCCGGATGATGATGATGGGCCTGCACTTCATGGGCAACGTTCCGTTCCCTGTCGTCTACATCCACGCCCTTGTTCGCGACGAGAAGGGCGCCGAAGATGTCGAAGTCGAAGGGCAACGTCATCGATCCCCTGCACCTGATCGACGATTACGGTGCCGACGCGCTGCGTTTCACGCTGGCCGCGATGGCAGCCCAGGGCCGCGACATCAAGCTCGCGCCGCAGCGCGTCGAGGGCTACCGCAATTTCGCGACCAAGCTGTGGAATGCCTGCCGTTTCGCCGAGATGAACGCCTGCGTGCTGCCTTCGGATTTCGATCCGACGCAAGCGAAGGAGACGCTGAACCGCTGGATCGCGCACGAGACGGCGCGCGCCACGCGCGAGGTGACCGAGGCGATCGAAGCCTATCGCTTCAACGAAGCCGCGGGCTCGATCTACCGTTTCGTCTGGAACGTCTACTGCGACTGGTATCTCGAACTCGCAAAACCCGTATTGATGGGCGAGGAGGGCGCCGCCAAATCCGAAACCCGCGCCATGGTGGCGTGGGCACGCGACGAAATCCTGAAACTGCTGCACCCGTTCATGCCCTTCATCACCGAAGAGCTGTGGGCGGTGACGGCAAAGCGCGACGGCCTGCTTGCGTTGACCCCTTGGCCCAACACCCGAAGGCCTCACCGATGACGCCGCCGAAGCCGAAATCGGCTGGGTCGTCGATCTCGTGACCGAGATACGCTCGGTGCGCGCGGAAATGAACATTCCGCCGGCGACGCTGACGCCGCTGGTGCTGGCCGGCGCGTCCGCTGAAACCAAAGGACGCGCGCAGCGCTGGAACGATGTCGTCAAGCGCATGGCGCGGCTTGCCGACATCTCGTTCGCAGCCTCGGCTCCGGAAGGCGCGGTGCAGCTACTGGTGCGGGGCGAGGTCGCGGCATTACCGTTAAAGGGCGTGATCGATTTTTCCGCCGAGAAGGCGCGGCTCGACAAGGAATTGGCCAAGGCCGAGGCCGACATCAAGCGCGTCGACGCCAAGCTCGCCAACGAGAAATTCGTCGCCAACGCGCCGGAAGAAATCGTCGAGGAAGAGAAAGACAAACGCGAGGCAGCGGTGGCGCGAAAGACAAAAATCCTCGAGGCGCGGGAGCGGCTCCAGAACGTTTCCTAGCGGTCCGAGGAGGGCAAGTGCAGACGGGACAGCCCAGTCAAACCGCGCGCGGAGCGGCTGCCTATCGCGCGATCCATCAAACGCTGGACGGCGGAGTTATCTTCAGCGATCCATTCGCCGCAAGGATTCTCGATGACGAGACCCGCGCCAGGCTGGACGAAACAGCCGCCGATCCGTCGCTGCGCCCATGGCGGCTGTTCATCGCTGCGCGCAGCCGGTTTTCCGAGGATACGCTGGCGGCCCGCGTCGCCCGCGGCGTGCGCCAGGTGGTCGTGCTCGGAGCCGGCCTCGATACGTTTTCGCTGCGCAATCCCCATGCCGGCGAAGGTGTGCGCGTGTTCGAGGTCGATTACCCGGCGACGCAGGCCTGGAAGCGCGAGCGCCTGAAGCAGGCCGGGCTCGAGATACCCACTTCGCTCACCTTCGCACCCGTCGATTTCGAGCGGCAGAGCCTGGCTGATGGATTAGAGGCCGCTGGCTTTCAGGCCGATCGCCCCGCATTTTTTCAGTGGCTCGGGGTGGTGCCTGTATCTGACCCGCGAGGCGGTCTGGCTGACGCTGGATTTCATCGCTGGCGTGCCGGAATCGGAAGTCGTGTTCGACTACGCCGAGCCGTTTGAAAACTATCCGGCTGAGCGCCGTGCCGATGTGATGGCGGTAGCCGCGCGGGCGGCAGCGCGGGGCGAGCCCTGGCTCAGTCTTTTCGATCCGCCCGAACTGTCGAAAATGCTGCGTAACAAGGGTTTTGGGGTGGTCGAGGATCTCGGCCTGGCCGAAATCGCCGACCGCTTCTACGGTGCGCTGAAACAAGGCATCGTGATCGGTCCCGGGGCGCACATTATGCGCGCACGAAACACCCTTTAGCGGGTCATTTTCCGATTTCGCCGGGATAGCGCCAAGTCCGCAAGCGCAGATGTGAACCAGTTCACAAGCACCACGGTTGGGCCGGGTTACATCTGTGGAACTCGGCCGTCATACCGAGGCCGAGCTTTGGAGGGTGCAAATGACTGCTCTCGCAAAAGTTCTTTCCCGCGCTCCCGGTATTCAGAACGAAACCTTCCAGACCGTCGCCATATTCAGCGGCGCAGGACTGGTCGTGTCTCTGTTCCTGTTATTGAGTGGCCTGGATTCGAGCGCCGGGTTTTTCTAACCGCAAGCCAAGGAGACCTGCCTTGAAATCAGTTTGGTACCTGGGCGTCATCGGAGCATTGGCTTTTTGCGAACCGGCCCTTGCGCAAAAGCTGGTCGACCCGAAAGCTGTCGCCCCCGAATATCGCGAAGCTGCGGAAAAGCGCCGTGCCGAGCAAATCAGGCAACACGAATGCGCCCACAAGGCCGATGAAGCCAAGGTGCTGCCGAGGGATCGGACGGCCCACATCGTGCGATGTCTGGCCGAAGATGCCCCAACCAAAACGTCCGCCGTCGCGCACTAGCGGCCGGCGGCTGGGTCGGCAAATGCGGCGGGTGCGCTCGAGCCATCCGTTGCTTCCGAGGAACTCCGCGGCCTGCTATCATCCGCGCCGTTTCGGAATTCATCGGGAAGGATTCACATGTCATCGTGGCGTGTTGCGACGCGGGGATTGGTGCTTGTCGTGTGCGCATTTCTGGCCTGGCCGGATCATGGCTACGGCCGGTCCCGCGCACACACCGGTTCACCATCACAGGGAGGCTCGCACCTCTATGTGTTGCTCGGTTTGGGCAATAATTCGCCGGGGCTCAGCGAATTCGGCAGCAGGATGGCACAGCACGGCATTCCGACGACGATCCGAAATTATGGCGATTGGCCGGCGCTGGCGCAGGAAGCGATCCAGCAATACCAGAGCGGCCGGCTGCGCTCGATCATGATCGTCGGTCACTCGCTGGGCGGCAGCGCCGCTGCTGACATGGCCGCGGAGCTCGGCCGGGCGGGTATTCCGGTCCAACTGGTGGTGACGCTCGATCCGGTAGGCGGGTCGCAGGTTCCTTCCAACGTCCGCCGTTCGGTGAATTTCCTCCCCACGGGCGGCGAAGATCATTTCTCGGTCATCGCGGCGCACCAGCGGGACATGAGCAACTACGTGTTGGGGCAAAGCAGGTCCGGCGGTCCCGTGCCGTGATAGGAAGAAGGGCGTGGCGCCGTAGCTGCCTGACGGCAGGTTCCGATGAGGCGGCATAGATTGATTCCGCGAAGACGTACTCCGCTGAAGCCCCAATGTTATCCAAGTTTCGGGATACGCTCGGAGATCTGCCGGCTGATTCGGTGGATGATCGCAATTCGCGAGGATATCGCTATGGCATTTTTCAAGCGTGAGGTCGGCCCGGTCGAGCGCTTCGAGAGTGCGCTGAAGGATAAGCAGGCGGCGCGGCAGAAGCTCGCCGACCGGTTGGGCATCGCCGAAACGGAACTTGCGGAAAAACGTGTCGCAGCCGAACGGCTGGCGGTAGCCGGTGCCACCAATGCCCAGCTTGATCGAGCAGAGGCCAACATGCGCGCCGTCGAGGACCGCGCCAGGACACTGCGCGCCGCGCTGGCGGAATTCGACGAGCAGATCGTCTCAACCGAGCGCGCATTGGCTGACGCCAAAGCGCAGCGCGACCGCGAGTTGGTGGCGGACCAGATTGAGGCGATGGCTGCGGCAATCGAGCAGGCCGCCCGGGATTTCTTGGCGGTGCGGCCGCGCTCGTGGAGGCCGTCACAAAAAGCCGGTGTCGGTGAGGCGCGTCCTGCCTGTATTGTGCCAAAACAGCAATCAACGGTGAAAGGGGCGTCGCCATGAACGGCAATATGGCTCTCTTGCGGGAACGATGGAGCGATCCTCTTCTGACACTTCTCACCGGGCTCCTTGTCGTCATGCTGTTTGTCATTGCGCCGCTTCAGGCCCTGGGGGTGTTCGTCTTTCAGGCTTTCGAGCTCGTTTTTGCAATCATTCTCGTCGCCGGCGTCTTTGTCATGACCGGAAGCCGAACGGCGCTCGCTGCGATGATGGTCTCGCTGCTGATGGCCGTGGTAGCCGGAATATCCCGCCTCAAGGCGCCATCGATGCTGGACATAAATCTGTTCGCGGGCGCCTGGCTGATGATGGGAATTACCTTGGCGTGTGTGGTTGCGCCCGCAGCGTTCGGCTCGGGTCGGGTGACCTATCACCACATCATGGGCGCCATCCTGCTCTATCTGACGATCGTCGTCACCTTTGTGGCACTGTTTACGTTTACTGGATCGCTGGTACCCCGGGCATTTTCCGGCTTGTCGCTGGAAGATAGTCCGGGGCTCGCCAGCAATCTGATCTATTTTAGCTTCATGACGCTGACGACCACGGGTTACGGCGATATTTTTCCAGTGCACCCGATAGCGCGCAGCCTTTGCAACCTGGAATCAATATTTGGCCAGCTCTACCCCGCGACACTGCTCGCCAGGCTGGTAACACTCGAACTTGCACATCGGGCATGACTATCGCTGATGCTGCTGCGAGCCGACCGCCAATCGTACCTGTTTGCCGGCGTGTAGCGCTAACCAATAGCGGACCTGGAGTGCGCGCACAGGAGACAAACAATGCCTGAAACCGACAAGGTGTTTGCCGGTTCGATCCCGGAAAACTACGACCGTTATCTGGTCCCGTTGATATTCGAGAGCTTCGCCCAGGATATTGCCCAACGAGCGGCTGCGCTTTCGCCGCGTAGCGTTTTGGAAACCGCTGCCGGCAGCGGCGTGGTTACGCGGGCATTGACGCCAAGGCTTTCGCCAGACGCTAGCTACGCTGTAACCGACCTCAACCAGCCGATGCTCGACTATGCCGCTACGCGGCAACCCGCCGACAATCGTATCAGCTGGCGCCAGGCGGATGCGTTGACGCTGCCGTTCGAGGATGCCGCTTTCGATCTCGTTTGTTGTCAGTTCGGTGTGATGTTCTTCCCCGATCGCCAGGCGGGTTATCGGGAAGCAAAGCGGGTCCTCAAGCCAGGAGGCTATTTTCTGTTTAGCGTATGGGATCGCATCGAGGAGAATGTGTTCGCCAACGATGTAACGAATGCGCTCGCGGAGGTATTTCCGGGCGATCCACCACGCTTTTTGGCTCGCACGCCGCACGGCTATCACGACCCCGCGCTGATCCGTAGTGAGTTGGAGAAGGCAGGCTTCTCCAGCGTGGCAATCGAGACTAGAGCCGATCAGAGCCGCGCATCCTGCCCGCGCCATCCTGCCGTTGCATATTGTCAGGGAACTCCGCTGCGCAACGAGATCGAAGCCAGGGACGCAGCCAAGCTCGAGGTCGCAACCAACTACGCAGCCACCAGGATCGCGAATAGACACGGAAGCGGCGAGGTTGCTGCGAAAATTCAGGCGCACGTAATCGTGGCTGTGGCCTAGACTGGTGAGCAGCCACCGGTCGTTATCGGGATAAGCGGTGGGGGGACACGGATAAAACCGAAACGCGAATGAGCCTGCACGATCCGGCGGACTTGCTCCGAAAGCCAGACCGGGAGAGGATTGCAATCGGCACGGCGGCTATCTCGGAAATCAGAAAAAAGCAGGGAGGAAGCCATGAGCGGCGCAAGGCTAAAGCATTACGGCTGGGGCCGCGAAGGCGAGGGCATGACGGCTGCGGAGCAGGCTTTTGTGCTCGGCCGTTACCGCGCGAAATTCTCGCGCGACGGGTTCGAGGCCATATCGGTGCCGCGCCTTCAGGATCTCACGCTGCGCGCCCCGCGCGTGGCGCCGCCGGCCTCGCTTGCCGCTTTCTGCACCAGCGAACGCTACGACCGCGCCGCGCACGCCTACGGCAAATCCTATCCGGACTACGTGCGCGCCATGCTCGGCGACTACGACAGCGCGCCCGACGTGGTCGCCTATCCGAGCAACGAAGCCGAGATTTCCGCTGTGATGGACTGGGCCGGCGGTGTCGGCGCCTCGCTGACGCCGTTCGGGGGCGGCTCGAGCGTCTGCGGCGGTGTCGAGCCGCGCGTCGACGGGGTTCGCTACAAGGCGGCCGTCACGCTGGACCTGCGCAATCTCGGCAAGGTCATCGAGGTGGATCAGATATCGCGCGCGGCCCTGATCGAAGGCGGTGCCTATGGTCCATCGCTGGAGAACCAGCTCAAGCCGCATGGCCTCACCTTGCGGCATTTTCCGCAGAGTTTCGAATATTCAACCCTTGGCGGCTGGATCGCGACGCGATCGGGCGGTCACTTCGCCAGTCTCTACACGCATATCGACGATTTCGTCGAAAGCCTGCGCGTGGTGACGCCGCGCGGCATACTGGAAACCCGTCGATTGCCGGGATCGGGTGCCGGACCGAGCCCCGACCGCATGTTCATCGGCTCGGAAGGAACCCTCGGCGTGATCTCGCGCGCCTGGATGCGATTGCAGCTACGTCCGAAATTCCGTGCCGGCGCATCGGTTCGTTTCGAGTTCGTTCTTCGCTGCGGCGCGCGCGCTGCGCGCCATCGCGCAAGGAGGCCTCTATCCGTCGAACTGCCGTATCCTTGACCCGCAGGAGGCATTCAACACCGGTGCGGCCGACGGCAGCGTCGCGATCATGGTGCTCGGCTTTGAATCCGGCGACCATCCGCCGGATGCCTGGATGGCGCGCGCGCTCGAATGCTGCGCCGACCATGGCGGGACGCCGGAGGCCGCGAAAGCCGGCGGCGCTCATCTCGAAGGCGCGGCCGGAATCTGGCGCAACGCATTCATTCGCATGCCCTATGCGCGCGAGTTTCTCGACCCCGGCCGGGCTCATCAACGACACTTTTGAGACCGCCATCACCTGGGATCGGTTCGAAAGTTTCCACGACAGTGTGAAGGCGGCCACCGAGCGTGCGATCCTCGCGGCGACCGGCGTGAAAGGTGAGGTCACATGCCGCTTCACCCATGTCTATCCGGACGGGCCCGCGCCCTATTTTTCCTTCCACGCGCTCGGCCGCCACGGTGCGCTTCTGGAGCAGTGGCAGGCGATCAAGAATGCGGCCAGCGACGCGCTGATTGAGGCGGGTGGTACGATTACCCATCATCACGCGGTCGGCCGCGATCATCGGCCCTGGTACGATCGTCAGCGCCCGGCGCTTTTCGCGGCCGCGCTTCGGGCAGCAAAGACAGAACTCGATCCGCTGGGCATGCTCAACCCGGGGGTGCTGATCGATCCGCAGGGGTGATCGACGCGCCAGCGGGGACTTAGCCTGAAGGGCGGTTTGTTGAACCGGATGCAGCTGATTGCCCGACGGGCAAATCACTTCTGATTTTCAGAAATCGTGTCAAGCCCCTTTTGCAAAAATATTTCTGTTTTCTCCCGACCCAAATCAGTTCACTAGATTCGCGCTGTCCCGTCCCAACCAGAGGGGCGTTGCGCACGTCACGAACGTGGAGCGGGATGCGGTGGACGCGGCAGCGCGCCGATCGAGCGAACGACGGTGCTGACTGCGTACGGCGAAGTCGTGTGGTTCTGACGCCCCAATCGCTGGCGTCAAGTCTGCGATAAGAAGCGCAGGCGACGGTGACAAAAAGCCTGGTCACCGGGGAGAGCGCGAAGTAAGCCGTAAAACCATTGCGCGGGGAATGCCGGGTTGTTCCGGTGTGACCGTGGTGACTATGCTCGTGTGCTTATTTCATTTTGCACGCGAGGCTGCGGGTGCATTGCGCACCCGGCATTCCCTGCGCCCTCTGTTTCTGGGCGAACGATTTTGCAAAACTCGGGCGCTCGCGCCGCGAGAACGCGGAGTGTCTCAAATCCGTCATCCTGCGAAGCTTGCGACGCATGCAGCGGCAGCCTCGGATGCGCCGAGCCGTCGCCCTTCGGACGGCCGCGTTGCGGCCTGCGCAGGATGCGCGGTGATGCTCATGCTCTCGTCATCAAAACGGCTTGCTGAGAAATTTCGAACCTTTCAGCCCGTATCGCCAGGGCAGCTCGACGGCCTTGGTGATGCCGATCCGCAACCCGGCGACGACGTCCGGTTTGCCCGCGCGGGCATGCAGCGCGATCGGGGGAGCATCGAGCGGCAGGCCGTTATGCTCATCGCTGATCCCGAGCGCTTCCGTCAGCTTGCCCGGACCCGAGCACAGCGATCGCTCGTCATGCAATCGGCGCCGGCGCCGCATCGCCGGAATGCCGTGGGTCGGCTGCAACGCGCGGATCAGCACCGCGCTGGCCGAGCCTTCCTTCTCGCAGACGAAATTGACGCACCAGTGGATGCCGTAGGAGCGATAGACGTAGCTAAAGCCGGGCGGGCCGAACATCACTCTGTTGCGCGGCGTCGGGCCGCGGAACGAATGCGCGGCCGGATCGGTGTGATGATAGGCCTCGACCTCGACGATGATGCCGCCGACCCCGTTTACCAGCAGCGTCGCGCCGATCAGGTCGGGGGCGACCTCGTGCACGCTGCGGGCAAAGAACGCGCGCTTGAGCGGCCGGCCAAGGTTTTGGCTGACCGGGCGCGGCACAGCTCGATCCGGGGAAATGCGGCTTTGGGCCATTCAAGAGGGGTCTGCAGACGGCTGGGAAGGGCAAAAAATGCGTCGCGAATGCCAATATGCTAAAGCCTCCGGCCTAACAAGGCGAGCGGTTGCGATTCCCCGTCAAGCGGATTAGCTAAGGTATTCTTGAGAGCGGACATCATATGGTCGTCGTCGTCGATACCGTTTCAGCCACGCCGCTGCGCCCGCGTCACCCGGAAAAGGTGAACCGGCCGGACGCGTTCTCGCCGCCCAAGCCGGACTGGATTCGCGTGCGCGCGCCGAACACGCGCGGCTATGCCGATACCCGCAACATCGTCAAGGAGAACGGCCTCGTCACGGTGTGCGAGGAGGCGGGCTGCCCGAACATCGGCGAGTGCTGGGACAAGAAGCACGCCACCTTCATGATCATGGGCGACACCTGCACCCGCGCCTGCGCCTTCTGCAACGTCAAGACCGGCATGCCCGGTGCGCTCGATGCGCTGGAACCGGAACATGTCGCGGAAGCCACCTTCAAGCTCGGGCTCGCCCATATCGTCATTACCTCGGTGGATCGCGACGATCTCGCCGATGGCGGCGCGGAGCATTTCGCGCAAACCATCCGCGCCATCCGCGCGCGCTGCCCTGCCACGACCATCGAGATCCTGACGCCGGATTTCCTGCGCAAGGACGGCGCGCTTGAAGTCGTGGTGGCGGCAAAGCCCGACGTGTTCAACCACAATCTGGAAACGGTGCCGTCGCGCTATCTTAGCGTCCGCCCGGGCGCGCGTTATTTCCATTCGGTGCGGCTGTTGCAGCGGGTCAAGGAAATCGATCCCACCATCTTCACCAAGTCCGGCATCATGGTCGGCCTCGGCGAGGAGCGTCACGAGGTGCTGCAGGTGATGGACGATTTGCGTTCGGCGGATGTGGATTTTCTGACCATCGGGCAATATCTGCAGCCGACCCGCAAGCACCACGCCGTGATGCGTTACGTGCCGCCCGATGAATTTTCGGGCTACGAGAAGGTCGCCTATACCAAGGGCTTCCTGATGGTGTCGGCGAGCCCGCTGACCCGCTCGTCGCATCACGCCGGCGATGATTTCGCCCGGCTCAAGGCGGCGCGCGCTGCAATATCCGGCTGAGTGTCAAGGCCATGCCGCAATTCTCCAGCAAGCGCCGGGTTCACCACAGCGCGCCGAAGATGTTCGACCTGGTCGCCGATGTCGAGCGTTACCCGGAATTCGTGCCGCTGTGCCGCTCGCTGAAAATCCGCCAGCGCATCCCAAAGCCTGACGGCACCGAGATCGTGATCGCCGACATGACGGTGTCGTTCAAGCTGGTGCGCGAAGGCTTCACCAGCCGGGTGACGCTGGACCGTCCCAATCTGAAAATTTTCGTCGAATACCTGCAGGGGCCGTTCAGCAATCTCGAAAACCGTTGGACCTTCGAGCCGAAGTCGGACGACGCCTGCGATGTCGGGTTTTTCCTTTCTTACGAATTCAAGAGCCGGATGCTGGCGATGCTGATGGGAACGATGTTCGACACGGCATTCCAGCGGTTTGCGGCGGCATTCGAAAAGCGCGCCGATGCGATTTATGGAAGGCCTGGTGTTGCAACCCGCGCATCATCTTGAGAATTACCCGGACTACGCCCGCGGCGGTCGCCGGCGCTTGACGGCGCTGCGCCGCGGCGAGCGGGCCACGCGCGGGTATAGCCGGCTGGCGGCTTCGCGGCGCGGTTTTGCCAGCGCCTGCGGTCCGCGCGCCAGCTCCATCAGCATTCTAAGCGCCTCGACCACCGAGCGCTGGCGCACCACGCTGCGGCCGACCGCGCCGAAGCGGCATTCACGATGCAGAATTCTGCCGTCGCGGGCGGCGACCGCGAAATGCACCAGGCCGACCGGCTTGCCCGGCGTCGCGCCGCCCGGACCCGCTATGCCGGTTGTGGCGACGGCGAGATCGACGCCGGCTTTCTCCAGCGCGCCGATCGCCATCGCGGTCGCGGTCTCCTTGCTGACCGCGCCGAATGTCGCAAGCGTCGTCGCCTTGACGCCGAGCATCGCGCGCTTGGCCTCGTTGGAATAAGTGACAAAGCCGCGGTCGATCACGTCGGAGGAGCCGGGAATGTCGGTGAGCGCGCCGGCGACCAGGCCGCCGGTGCAGGATTCCGCGGTCGCAATGGTCAGCTTGCGCATCCGGCAAAGATCGAGCAGCGAGCGGGAGAGGGCGCGGGCGTCGCTGCCGCTCATTTCAGTCGCTCCAACCCTTATCGCCCCAGCCTTTATCGTCCCAGGGCAGGCGGATGGTGGCGCTCGCGACAGCGGCGATGCCTTCCTCGCGGCCGGTGAAACCAAGCCGTTCGCTGGTGGTTGCCTTCACCGCTACCCGCGACAACGCAAGCCCCGCGATCTCGGCGACGCGCGCGCGCATGGCATCGCGGTAGGGGCCGATTTTCGGGCGCTCGCAGATCAGCGTCACATCGAGGTGGGCGATGCGCCCGCCGCGCGCGGTGACGCGGTCGACCGCGTATTTCAGGAATTGGTCCGACGCCGCACCCTTCCACTTGGGGTCGCTCGGCGGAAAATGCGAACCGATATCGCCGTCGGCCAGCGCGCCGAGGATGGCGTCGACCAGCGCGTGGAGGCCGACGTCGCCGTCGGAATGGGCGAGAAAGCCCTTGCTGTGCGGCACGCGCACGCCGCAGATCATCAAATGATCGCCCTCGCCAAAGGCATGAACGTCGTAGCCGTTTCCGGTTCTGACATCGCCGAGCATGGCGCCGAGGCGAGCTTCCTCGCGGACAAAATCTTCCGGTGTCGTCAGTTTCATGTTCGCAGGATCGCCTTCAAACGTCGCCACCGTCAATCCCGCCCATTCCGCAAGCGCCGCGTCGTCGGTGAAATCGCTGCGCCCATCGCGCGCCGCGCGGCGATGGGCGTCGAGAATCACGTCGAACCGGAATGCCTGCGGCGTTTGGGCGACCCGCAGCCGCGCACGTTCCGGCGTCGCTTCGACGTTTCCGCTGCTGTCAATCAGCTTGATGGTATCGGTGACCGATATCGCGGGAATGGCCGCGCCGGTACGGCTTGCGGCTTCGATGGCGCGCGAAATCAGCGCCGCCGAGACGAATGGCCGCGCGGCGTCGTGGATGAGAACGACATCAGGCTTTTGGCCGGCGAGTGCTTCAAGTCCGGCATGTACCGAGGCCTGGCGCGTTGCGCCGCCAGTTGCCGGCGGCTGGTGGCGCAGCGCAGTGACGGCGTCGTTGAACAGGGCCGTGTCGTCGGGATTCACAACCGGCTGCACGGCAAAGATCTGCGGATGGCGGCAAAATGGCTCCATCGCGCGGAAAATCACGGTCTGGCCGCCGATCGAACGATACTGCTTCGGTCCCCCCGAACCGGCACGAAGCCCGCGTCCGGCTGCGACAAGGATGGCTGCAGTCCGTTTTGGTATCGGCATCGGTCTCAATTGCGGGCGAATCGGAGTTGACGAGGGGAGCGTTGGTTCGCTGGCGCACAGCCCTTATCATGCTGGGGCCGCGAACACAGAATGAATCCCGATAGCTGTGCGAAAAGCATATTTTGCTGCAGTGCACTTGCAAGATTGACAGAACTGTCTAAAGTGTAGGCATGAAGCTTGACTGCACAAGATTTGTGCTCAAAATGGGTGCCGACAGCCGCGATGAGGCGTCTGTCAGAAAAACGAGAAGTCCGTGACCGGCCCGGAAAGTTTTGGCGCTAAGCCGTTGAAAATAGGCGAGATTGAGGTCGCCAACCGGGTCTTGCTCGCGCCGATGTCCGGCATCACCGATGCGCCCTTTCGACGCCTGACCGCGGCACTGGGCGCCGGACTGGTCGTTTCCGAGATGACCGCCAGCGATGACCTCGTCAACGGCCGCGCGATGTCGCGGCTGCGATGCGAGGCGACCGGGATAGGTCCGCATGTGGTTCAGCTCGCGGGCTGTGAGACCAAATGGCTGGCGGAGGGGGCGCGGATCGCCGAAGCCGCAGGCGCTGAAATCATCGATATCAACATGGGCTGCCCTGCGCGCCATGTGACCGGCGGCCAGTCCGGCTCGGCGTTGATGCGCGATCTTGACCACGCGTTAAAACTGATCGAGGCGACGATATCGGCGGTGAAAGTGCCGGTGACATTGAAGATGCGGCTCGGTTGGGACGATCGCTCGATCAACGCGCCGGAGTTGGCGCGCCGCGCCGAGGCCGCGGGCGTGCGGTTGATTACCGTGCACGGCCGCACGCGCTGCCAGTTCTACAAGGGCGATGCCGATTGGGCCGCGGTGCGCGCCGTCAAGGACGCGATCGGCATTCCGCTCGTCGTCAACGGCGACATCACCTCGTTCGAGAAGGCGGTATCCGCGCTTGAAATGTCGGGCGCCGATGCGGTCATGGTCGGCCGCGGCGCACAGGGCCAGCCGTGGCTGCCCGGCCAGATCGGGCGCCGCCTCGAATCCGGCATCGTCGAGTCCGCGCCGTCGCTCGCAGAGCAACTCAAATATATCCGTGCGCTCTATGACGAGGTTTGCAGCCACTACGGGCTGCGTATCGGCCTTCGCCATGCGCGCAAACATCTCGGCTGGGCCCTTGAAATCGCCGCCCGGTGCAGCCGCGCGCCGGCCGTGAGGCTCAAGACCTGGCGCGAAAGGATTTTGACGTCCGACGATCCGCACCGCGTGCATCGATCGCTTGAAGATGCATTCGACGACTTTGCATGGAGTGCTGCTGCATGACTTCGGCCGCAGAACATCGCCGACCGGTGCCGTCCGACGGCGAGGCCATCCTCAATGCGTTGCCCAATCCGGTGCTGCTGGTTGCACCCGACGGCAGGATTGTCGACGCCAACATGGCCGCGGAATCGTTTTTCGAGATTTCCACGCAATTTCTGCAACGCCAGTCGCTGAAGGAGCTTGTGCCGTTCGGTAGTCCTTTGCTGGCGCTGATCGATCAGGTGCGCAGTAGCGGCTCGCCGGTCAACGAGTACAAGGTCGATCTGGGTACGCCGCGGATCGGTGGCGATCGCCAGGTGGATCTTCACGTCGCCCCACTCACCGAGCGGCCAGGCCATATCGTCGTGATGCTGCAGGAGCGCACCATCGCCGACAAAATGGACCGGCAACTGACGCATCGAAGCGCTGCGCGTTCGGTAATCGCGCTGGCCGCGATGCTGGCGCATGAAATCAAGAATCCGCTGTCCGGCATCCGCGGTGCGGCGCAGCTGCTCGAACAGGCAGCGTCGTCGGAAGACCGCATGCTGACCCGGCTGATCTGCGATGAGGCGGACCGCATCGTCACGCTGGTCGATCGCATGGAAGTGTTCGGCGACGACCGGCCGGTGGCGCGCGGGCCGGTCAACATTCATTCGGTGCTCGATCACGTCAAGCGGCTCGCGCAATCGGGCTTTGCGCGCAACATCAGGTTCGTCGAAGACTACGATCCTTCGCTGCCGCCGGTGCTGGCCAATCAGGATCAATTGATTCAGGTGTTTCTCAATCTGGTGAAGAACGCCGCCGAGGCCGTGGTCGATCTCGGCAGCGACGCCGAAATTCAACTCACCACCGCATTCCGGCCGGGCGTTCGTTTGTCGG
This sequence comes from uncultured Alphaproteobacteria bacterium, assembly GCA_963745785.1. Taxonomy (GTDB): domain Bacteria; phylum Pseudomonadota; class Alphaproteobacteria; order Rhizobiales; family Xanthobacteraceae; genus Bradyrhizobium. The sequence goes on from CAVUYV010000013.1 coordinate 28,853, forward strand.
TGCCGGGGAAGAAATCGCGGGTGTCATTGCCGCTGGAGTTCTGCGTCAAGGACAACGGCCCCGGCGTGCCCGCGGATCTGCTTCCGAACCTGTTCGATCCCTTCGTCACGACGAAGCAGACCGGCAGCGGGTTGGGTCTGGCCCTGGTGGCCAAGATCGTCGGCGATCACGGCGGCATCATCGAATGCGAATCCCAGCCACGAAAAACCATCTTCCGCGTGTTGCTGCCGATGTTCAATACCGCAAAACACTTCGATCAAAGCCATCGCGATGACGTTGCCGGGACGCCGTTGCATGCCTCACAAGACACAAGATGAGGAATAACGATGCCCGCAGGTAGTATCCTTGTCGCCGATGATGACACGGCAATCCGTACGGTTCTGAACCAGGCTCTGTCGCGCGCCGGGTATGAGGTGCGGCTGACGGGAAACGCGGCGACGCTGTGGCGCTGGGTCAGCCAGGGCGAGGGCGACCTGGTCATCACCGATGTGGTGATGCCCGACGAGAACGCGTTCGATCTGTTGCCGCGGATCAAGAAGATGCGGCCGAATCTCCCGGTTATCGTGATGAGCGCGCAAAACACCTTCATGACGGCGATCCGCGCCTCCGAGCGTGGCGCCTATGAGTATCTGCCAAAGCCGTTCGACCTGAAGGAACTGATCGCCATTGTCGGCCGCGCGCTGGCGGAGCCAAAGGAGCGGGTCGCCAACCACACCGACAATTCCGAATTCGAACTCGATACCGCTGGTCGGCCGGTCGCCGGCGATGCAGGAAATCTATCGCGTCCTGGCGCGCCTGATGCAGACCGACCTCACGGTGATGATCTCCGGCGAGTCCGGCACGGGCAAGGAGCTGGTCGCGCGCGCCTTGCACGATTACGGCAAGCGGCGCAACGGCCCCTTCGTCGCCGTCAACATGGCGGCAATCCCGCGCGATCTCATTGAATCCGAACTGTTCGGCCATGAACGCGGCGCGTTCACCGGCGCCAATACCCGCGCCTCCGGCCGGTTCGAGCAGGCCGAGGGAGGCACGCTGTTTCTCGACGAAATCGGCGACATGCCGATGGAGGCGCAGACGCGTCTGTTACGGGTGCTTCAGCAGGGCGAATACACAACCGTCGGCGGTCGTACGCCGATCAAGACCGACGTGCGCATCGTCGCGGCGAGCAACAAGGATCTGCGTATCCTGATTCAACAAGGCCTGTTCCGCGAGGATCTGTTCTTCCGCTTGAACGTTGTGCCGCTGCGTCTGCCGCCGCTGCGCGAGCGGATCGAGGATCTGCCCGATTTGATCCGGCATTTTTTCGCGCTGGCCGAAAAAGACGGATTGCCGCCAAAGAAGCTCGATACGCTGGCGCTGGAGCGCCTGAAGCAGCATCGCTGGCCCGGCAACGTCCGCGAACTTGAAAACCTCGCGCGCCGGCTCGCGGCATTGTATCCGCAGGACGTGATCACCGGCTCCGTCATCGACGGCGAGCTGGCGCCTCCGGCCGTGACGTCGGGCAACAGCGTTCAGCACGGCGTCGACAATCTCGGCGGCGCCGTCGAAGCCTATCTGTCTTCGCATTTTTCCGGTTTCCCCAACGGCGTGCCGCCGCCCGGCCTCTATCACCGCATCCTCAAGGAAATCGAAGTGCCGCTGCTGACGGCGGCGCTGGCGGCGACCCGGGGCAATCAGATCCGCGCCGCCGACCTGCTCGGGCTCAACCGCAACACGCTGCGCAAGAAGATACGCGACCTGGACATTCAAGTTTACCGCAGCGGCAATTAGCGACCTCGACGCACAATGCCCTGATCGCCCTGTGGCCACGCGCCGCTGGGGATTGCGCATTTTGACGGCAGCACACGCCGCGGAATTGTCGTAATTTGGCAACATTGTGATATGAATGCATCACCCGTTACCGGGCGTTTTGACCTCGGTGAGCGGTAAGGGCCTTCATCTCATCATTAGCCGTATGACCAGCGCAGACACCTCGGCCGCCTCGTTCGATCCGTCGTTCGCCGAACCCAAGGGGTGGTCCCTGCGGCGGCTGCTGGCGCCGTTTGCGGTGGGCCTGGCACTGCTGTCGGCCTTCCTCACCTTCGTGGTGCTGACCGGTCTGACCCCGATCGAGCCGACCCGCGAAGTCGTCGTTTCCTTCCTGCTCATCAATGGCGCGACCATCCTGGTGCTGGTCGGCATCATCGTCCGCGAAGTCTGGCAGATGATCCAGGCGCGCCGCCGCGGCCGGGCGGCGGCGAGGCTGCACGTCCAGATCGTCAGTCTGTTTTCCGTCATTGCCGTGTTGCCGGCCGTGCTGGTGGCGATCGTCGCCAACGTGACCATCGATCGCGGCCTGGATCGGCTGTTTTCAGGTCCGACGCGCGAGGTGATTCAGAACTCGCTGATTGTCGCCAATGCCTATCTGCACGAGCACGCGCAGCTCATTCGCGGCGACATTCTGGGAATGGCCAACGATATCGCCCACGCCCGGCCATTGTTCGACCAGGATCGCGCGACGTTCCGCGAGCTGCTGACGGCAAGTGCCGCCTCGCGCAATCTGCCGGGCGCCATGCTGATCGACAAGGATCGCAATGTCCTGGAGACGGCGCAAACCGGCATTCAGCAGAGCTTCACGACGCCGGCGCCGGAATTCCTGAGCAATGTCGACGAAAACGAACCCCAGATCGCGGTGTTCATCGAAGCCAACTATGTCGCGGCCGTGATCCGGCTGCGTGCCTTCAACGATACGTTCCTGTATGTGGCCCGTCTGCTCGATCCGCGCGTGGTCGCACAGCTCAGACAGACCCAGGCCAGCGTCGCTGAATACGCCCAACTGGAAGCGCGCCGGCTCGGGATCCAGGTGGCGTTCGCGCTGATGTTTGCGGTGATCGCACTGACCATCCTGATGGCCTCGGTTCTGATCGGGCTGAACTTCGCCAACTGGCTGGTCGCTCCGATACGGCGGCTGATGAGCGCCGCCAATATCGTCTCGACCGGCGATCTGCATGTCCAGGTACCGGTCCACCGGTCGGAGGGCGATCTCGCGCAACTCGGCGAGACCTTCAACAAGATGACACAGGAGCTGCGCACCCAGCGCGACGAGCTGGTCAGCGCCAGCGACCTTATCGACAGCCGCCGCCGGTTCATCGAGGCGGTGTTGTCCTCGGCAAGCGCCGGCATCATCGGCGTCGATGCCTCCGGCAGCATCGGCATCCTCAATCGCTCCGCCGAAAAGCTCATCGGTCACGCCGAATCGGAGACACTCGGTCATCCGCTGTCGGAGGTGCTGCCCGAACTCGATGACATGATGAAAACCGCGCGCGAGGGCACGCAGCGGCTGGTACAGGGCCAGATCACCATCAACCGCGACGGTCATGAGCGCAATCTTTCGGTGCGCGTCAGCGCCGAACAGACCAGCCATTCGCGCGACAGCTACATCATCACGCTTGACGACATTACCGAACTGGTTTCCGCACAGCGGACTTCGGCATGGGCCGACGTCGCGCGCCGCATCGCGCATGAAATCAAAAATCCGCTGACGCCGATCCAGCTTTCGGCCGAGCGCATCCGCCGCAAGTTCGGCAGGGTCATCACCGAAGACAAGGCCGTCTTCGAGCAATGCACGGAAACCATTGTGCGGCAGGTCGACGACATCAGGCGGATGGTCGACGAATTCTCGCGCTTTGCGCGGATGCCGAAGCCGGTGATCGAAGGCGAGGATGTCGCCGACACCGTGCGGCAGGTCGTGTTCCTGATGCGGGTCGGACATCCCGAGATCGACATCCAGGCCGAGATCAAGCAAGAGCCGATGCGGGCTCAGTTCGACCGGCGGCTGATTTCGCAGGCGCTGACCAACATCATCAAGAATGCGTCGGAAGCCATTGAGGCGGTCCCGCAGGAGCAGCTGGGAAAGGGGCGTATCGACGTCATCGCCGCGCGCGAGGGCGATGACATCGTGATCGATGTCATCGATAACGGCATCGGTCTGCCGAAAGTCAGCCGCGCGCGTCTGCTCGAACCCTATGTCACGACGCGCGAAAAAGGCACCGGCCTGGGGCTGGCGATCGTCGGCCGCGTCCTGGAAGATCATGGCGGCCGGATCGAGCTCAACGATGCGGCGGACATCCGGCCCGGCGCGCGGGGCGCCTGGATGCGGTTGCGCTTTGCGATATCGGGCCATGCACCCAAAGCCGAAGAGAAAGAACCCGGTCCCGAAACAAAACAACCGGCATCCGAAACCAACGGACCGGCAGACGCGACTAACAATGAAGCAAAAATCGAAGCCGCAACAGGCAACTGACAAGACAGGGCTGACCCATGGCAAATGACATTCTGATTGTCGATGACGAAGCCGATATTCGTGATCTGGTCGCGGGCATCCTCGACGACGAGGGTTTTACCACCCGGACTGCGCGCGACAGCGATTCGGCGCTGGCGGAAATTGCCCATCGCCGCCCGCATCTGGTGTTTCTCGACATCTGGCTGCAGGGCAGCAAGCTCGATGGGCTGCAATTGCTGGAGCAAATAAAGAAGGACCACGCCGATCTGCCGATCGTGATGATCTCCGGGCACGGCAATATCGAAACCGCGGTCGCTGCCATCAAGCGCGGCGCGTACGACTTTATCGAAAAGCCGTTCAAGTCCGACCGGCTGATTCTGGTGGCGACGCGGGCGCTGGAAACCTCGCGCCTGAAACGCGAGGTCAAGGAACTCAAGCAACTCGCACCTGCGGCGAGTGTCCTGACCGGACGCTCGGCCTGCATGAATCAACTGCGCCAGACCATCGAGCGGGCCGCCAAGGCCAATAGCCGCATCCTGATCGTCGGTCCCTCCGGCTCGGGCAAGGAACTGGCGGCACGCACACTGCATAACGCGTCAGGTCGCGCCGAAGGACCGTTCGTCGTCATCAACGCCGCGGCGATTACGCCGGAGCGCATGGAGGTCGAGCTGTTCGGTATCGAGCAATCCAACGGCGAACACCAGCGCAAGGCCGGCGCGCTGGAGGAAGCCCATGGCGGCACCCTGTTCATCGATGAAGTCGGCGACATGCCGCGCGAAACCCAGAACAAGATCCTGCGGGTGCTGGTCGATCAGACGTTCCAGCGGCAAGGCGGCACCATCAAGGTCAACGTCGACGTTCGCATCATTTCTTCGACCGCGCGCAACCTGGAAGAAGAAATCGCGGAAGGACGATTCCGCGAGGATCTCTACCATCGGCTGTCGGTAGTGCCGATCCGCGTGCCGCCGCTGTCGGAGCGCCGCGAGGACATTCCCGAACTGATCGACTATTTCATGGACCAGATCTCGGTCGCGACCGGACTGCCGAAACGGCAGATCGGCCAGGATGCGATGGCGGTCTTGCAGTCGCACGTCTGGCCCGGAAACGTCCGGCAGCTTCGCAACAATGTCGAACGCGTGATGATTCTGGCGGGCGGCGGTCCGGAAGTCATCATAACCGCCGATATGCTGCCACAGGACGTGGGCTCGATGGTGCCGGCGATGCCGACCAGCAGCAACGGCGAGCACATCATGGGTCTGCCGCTCCGGGAGGCGCGCGAGGTATTCGAGCGCGACTACCTGATCGCCCAGATCAGCCGCTTCTCGGGCAATATCTCTCGGACGGCGGAATTTGTCGGCATGGAGCGCTCGGCGCTGCATCGCAAGCTCAAGGCGCTCGGGGTGGGCTGAGTGCTATCCATGCATTTGCGAGAGAAAATTTGCCTCTTTCCGACCCGTTCTGGAGAATGCACCCGTGTTCGGCCAGACTGGCGCGGGAACTGGCTTGCCTAAAAACCGCACCTGCCTTCTAATCGTGCTGTCGCTTGCCCGGAGGGGGATCTCAGGGGATGCCGGCAACCGGGGACGCTCCGAAAGAGAGCAACCTCGGTTCAATAAAAAGAAGCAAACAAGACTGCGGGATAAAAACAATGGCGGCAGACCGCGCACAAAATCTACAGGACACCTTCCTAAATCACGTTCGCAAAACCAAAACGCCACTGACGATCTTTCTGGTCAATGGAGTGAAGCTGCAGGGGATTGTCACCTGGTTCGACAATTTCTGCCTGCTGCTCCGGCGCGACGGTCACTCGCAGCTTGTCTACAAGCACGCGATCTCGACCATCATGCCGGGCGCTCCGATCCAGTTGTTCGAAGGCGGCGAGGATGCTCCGGCTTGAGAGTGACCTGATTGGAACCCCGAAATCTTGAAGGGGGTGCCGACCGTCCGCGGTCGGCAGGAGGCAGAGACACCGGGCGGGTGATCGTCATCGGCCCTTATCTGCGAATGCGCCGCGGCGATCCCGAGGCGCAAGCGGACCCTCGTGCCATGCGTGGGTCCGAGGCGCGGCTTGAGGAAGCCGTGGGTCTGGCGCGTGCCATCGATCTGACGGTCGCGGACGCGCTGATCGCTCCGATCAGCCAGATCCGGCCTGCAACCTATCTCGGCAAGGGCAAGGTCGAGGAGATCGTCGGCCTCATCACCGGGCAGGAGATCGAACTGGTGGTGATGGATTGCGCGCTGTCGCCGATCCAGCAGCGCAACCTTGAGAAAGCCTGGAACACCAAAGTTCTGGACCGCACCGGACTGATCCTCGAAATTTTCGGGCGCCGCGCCAAGACCAGGGAAGGCGCGCTGCAGGTCGAACTCGCCCACCTCAATTATCAGCGCAGCCGGCTGGTGCGGTCATGGACCCATCTCGAGCGCCAGCGCGGCGGCTTCGGATTCATGGGCGGTCCCGGCGAAACCCAGATCGAGGCCGATCGCCGCCTGATCGGGGAGCGCATCACGCGGCTGGAGAACGAAATCAGGAAAGTGCAGGCGACACGGCGGTTGCATCGCGCAGGACGCCAGCGGGTGCCGTATCGCGTGGTGGCGCTGGTCGGTTACACCAATGCCGGAAAGTCGACGCTGTTCAACCGCCTGACCCGGGCCGACGTCCAGGCCGCCGACATGCTGTTTGCAACGCTCGACCCGACATTGCGCGCGCTCAATCTGCCGCATGGCGGCAAGGCGATGCTGTCGGATACCGTCGGATTCATCTCCAACCTGCCGACACAACTGGTTGCGGCGTTTCGTGCGACCCTGGAGGAGGTGCTGCAAGCCGATCTGATCCTCCACGTCCGCGACATCTCGCATGAGGACGCCGACGCTCAGCAGCGCGACGTCGATACCGTGCTGCGCCAGCTTGGCATCGATCCGGATGCGGGGCAGCGTATTCTCGAAGTCTGGAACAAGATCGACCGATTCGATTCCGAGGAGCGCGAAAACCTGCGAAACATCGCCGCCCGCCGGCCGGCGGAGCGCCCCTGTTTCCTGGTTTCCGCCGAAACCGGGGAGGGGATCGACGCGCTGCTCGCCGCGATCGAAGAACGGCTGGCCGCAACGCGCATGACGCTTGACCTCACGATCGACGCATCCGACGGCGCCGGCATCAGCTGGCTGCATCGCAACTCGGAAATCCTCAACAAGGAATTTCACGACGGCCGCTATGACATGACCGTCCGGGTCGACGAGACCAAACGCGACATCGTGGTCAATCGTTTCGACGCGGTGCCGCACGGGGTGTGAGCAACTACTAGTCGTTCCTGCGAAAGCAGGGACCCATAGCCACCGGCGCTCGTGGTTGCGAAAGTGCTCGAACAACGGTCCTAAATCGACGGAGCACGGAGTATGGGTCCCTGCTTTCGCGGGGACGACATCAGGAAAATTCACTCTTCACTCTTCGCCTCGTTCCACAACGCGTCCATCTCATCGAGCGAAGCGCTCTCAAGCGAACGGCCCTGCGCTGCAAGCGCGCGTTCGATATAGCCAAAGCGGCGTTCGAACTTTGCATTCGTGGCGCGCAGGGCGTGCTCCGGATCGGCGCCGATATGCCGCGCGAGATTGACAAGCGCGAACAGGAGATCGCCGGTTTCCTCGGCGAGCGCCTCGGCGTCGCCACGATCGAGCGCGGTCTCGATCTCGTCGGCCTCCTCGCGAATCTTGTGCAGCACCGCGCGCGGGTCGTTCCAGTCGAAACCGACCTGTGAGGCCTTGCGCTGTAATTCCATTGCCCGCGCCAGCGCCGGCTGGCCGGTCTTGACGCTCGACAGGAAGGATTTGTGTGCTGCCTCTGCCGGCGGCCGCCGCGCGGCGCGTTCGGCTTTCTCCTCGGCCTTGATGCGGTCCCAGGCGCCTTTGACCTCCGACGGGCTCAGCTGTCCGTCCTTGTCGGCGAACACATGCGGATGCCTTCTGATCATTTTGCGCGTGATCGCCTCGACCACGTCGCCGAACGAAAACGCATGCTGTTCCTCGGCCATGCGGGCATGAAACACCACCTGCAGCAGGAGATCGCCGAGCTCGTCCCGCAGATCGTCGAGATCCCCGCGCGCGATGGCATCGGCGACTTCATAGGCTTCCTCGATGGTGTAGGGCGCGATGGTCGAAAAATTCTGTTCGAGATCCCACGGGCAGCCGCTGCCGGGCGTGCGCAACATCGCCATGATTTCGAGCAGGCGGGAAATATCGCGGGAAGGGGTCATCGTGCACCTGGCATGAAGAAGATCAGGCTTTATGCCGCAAGACGGGCGCCCATCCCAGCGAAACGAACCGAACCGGCGGCTCTTTCCACCGATTGACCGGTGGCGATACCGTCATTGCTGACGATTTTACCTAACTGAAATCCTCGGGCTTCAGTTCGATCGGCGAACCGTGCGGCGTGCGATCGGCGGCGTGATCCCAGGCATCGCGATAGCGGTGCAGGGTCGCGGGTGTCGCGACGCCCTTGGCGGCGATCAGTCTCTCCAGCGTCGCCAGCCAGTGATGGTAGTAGGTCTCGCCGGTGTCGGGATCGCCCCGTGCCTGCGCGCGTTTGATTTCCTCGGCAAGCGCTTCGGCCCATTCGGTCCAGGTGAACAGTCCGCGCGCATGCAGTGCGAGCGCCATGGCAAAGGCCTGGGCTTCCCATGGTTGGCGAAACACCGGCCCATCGTCGTCACGGGGAATGCCGGGCACGGCGCGGGTCGCGTCGAGCGCAGCGGCGGCGTCCATCATGCCGCCTCCAGATATGGCTCGAAGGCATCCACCGAAACCGTCAGGTCCCGATCGGATGCTTCGCCCCACAACTCGGCGCCATCGAAAGTCACGGTATAGAGCCATTGCGGATTTTCGCCGGCACCCGTGGCGTTGCTGTCGGGAAAGACATGGCACCCAAGCACGCGTTCGACGATCCCGACATGACCGCGCGACATAGCGCGGCAACCGGGTATGGGTCGGCGGATGGATCGTCTTGGCACGGACGCGATCGCCGGCGGCGAAGCGAGCAGCGGCCGTGGCGTCGCGCTCGGTGGGTCCGCCCCGATGCAACACCCTTGCGACGTCATCGGGCGTGAGGGTTTTCGCAACAGGCTTTGCGGGATGCAGCCGCTTGCCGGCTTCGATCTCATCCGATGCGATCAGGTTACGCTCCAGCAACAGCCGCTCAAGGCCCGCCAGCCAAATCTGGTAATAGCTCTTGCTCAAGTAGTCCTCGGGCGGACGATTCTCGCGGGCGAAGCGCGTCATGTCGATGTTCCAGCCGCCGGGCATTCCCATCGCCAGTGTGATCGCGAATGCGCGCCGCTCCCATTCGGCGTGAAACACCGGCTCGTCCGGTTCCGGCTGGACCGGACCAGACCAGTTCACGCCGCCCATATCGTGCGCGCCATCCATCAGGCGACCTCGTGCGGCTGTTTCGGCAATCCGGTGCCGATCATGCTGTCGCGGGTGACGAGGTCCGCCAAACGTTGCTCGCTCCAGCCGTCGGTGCCCAAGGGACGCATCGGCAGCACGAGATATCGAATTTCCGCAGTCGAATCCCAGACCCGAATCTTCGTGTCTTCGGGCAATTCAAAGCCGAAATCCCGCAAGACGCCGCGCGGGTCCTTCACCGCCTTGGAGCGATAGGGCGCGGACTTGTACCAGACCGGCGGTAGTCCAAGTACGGGCCACGGATAACAGGAGCAAAGGGTGCACACGACCATGTTGTGGAGGTGAGGGGTGTTCTCAAGCGCAACGATATGCTCGCCCTGACGTCCGGCATAGCCGAGTTCGGCGATCGCGGGCGTGGCATCTTTCAGGAGCCGGGCGCGATAGGCAGGGTCGGCCCATGCGCGCGCCGACCACGCGAGCGCCGTTGCGCGGTCCGACCTTGGTCTCGTAGGTTTCAATCAGCAGATCGAGCGCGGCCGGATCGACATAGCCTTTCTCGGTCAAAATCGTCTCAAGCGCGCGCACGCGCAGCTCCGTCTCGGACAGTTCCGAATGGTCGTGATCGTGGTGATGATGATCGTGATCGTGGCCGGCCATGGGCTCAAGGATAGGCGCAATATTCCTCGCTGTCGAGGTCGGCCTTGGGAGCTTGAGGCGGTTGAAAGGCTCCGCGATCATGATGTTGGGGGGTGAAGACTCTGCCAGCCTCCCCGTCACGATCGGAACCACGATCCGCTTTCCGGTACCGGAGGGTAAACCGGCGCGCGAGCGTTCCGGCCATTTGTGAGCTATCGTTGAAGAATAGCGGGCAGGGAGCGAGATGCTATCGATAGACCTCGGCGACAAAATCGACGAAGGCCCGAAGTTTCGGGGTCATTTTGCGGTTCTCCAGCCAGACGATGTGCCGCGGGCGGGACTGGATCTTGTAGTTTGAGAGCAACGTCTGCAGACGTCCCTCTGCAATATCCTCGGCAACGAGCTCGGCACGCTGCATCACGATGCCCGCACCTGCCAGCGCGGCATAGCGGATCCCGAATCCGTTATTGATCTGAAGACGGCTCTTGATGTCGACAAAGACTTCGCCTTCGGGGCCGAAAAAGCTCCACCGTTGTCCGTCGGGCCAATCCGGATAGCTCAGGCATTCGTGCTCGACGAGGTCCCTGGGGTGCGCGGGCGTGCCGCGTTCGGCGAGATATTCGGGCGCGGCGCAGACAACCGCTTTGTAGGGCGAGAGCGACCTCGACATCATGGTGGAATCGGTGAGCGCGCCGACGCGTATGGCGGCATCGATGCCGTCCTCGACCAGGTCGACCATGCGGTCGCTCAGCGTCAACTCGACCGTCACGTCGGGGTAGATCTTCATGAAGTTGACGATGGTTGGTGCGAGACTGTGAGATCCAAAAGCGATCGGGGCTGCGATCCGCAACCTTCCACGCGGCGCTCTCAAGGCTTCTTCAGCGAGCGCGTCTCCGGCTTCGGCTTCCTCCAGCAAACGCCGGCAATGATCGAGGTAGTTTCGCCCGAGTTCGGTCAGGCTCTGCCGGCGGGTCGAGCGGTTGATCAACCGTGAGCCCAGCCGCTCCTCGAGATGACGCAGGTGCTTGCCGATCATGGTCGGCGACAGCCGAAGTTCCTTGGCGGCGGCGGCAAACGAGCCGAGATCGGCGACCCTCACGAAGACGGACATGCTGGTCAGTCGGTCCATGATTATAAACCAGTGGTGTTTTTAGAACGTACCTTTTCACAGGTTTATAGCCCAATAGTAACGATTTACAGTAACATAGTTCAATCAGCGCGTGGAGGCGGAAGATGCAGTTCGATTTCAAGGAAATGACACCGCCCGAGCGATACAAGTTGCTTTTGGCGACCGTGCTGCCCCGTCCCATTGCATGGATCACGACCAGGGACGCCAGCGGCGCCATCAATGCCGCCCCGTTTTCGTTCTTCAATGTGTTTGGCAACGACCCCGCGACGGTTGGGATTGGCATCGGCAGCAAAGGGCCGCGTGAACCCAAGGACACGCGCGCAAACATTCGCGCCAACGAGCAGTTCGTCGTCAATCTGGTGCCGTTCTCACTGGCGCAGGAAATGCGGATCACCTCGATCGCGTTTCCAAGCGGCGTGGAAGAGGCGAAGGAGGCCAAGCTCAGTCTGGCGCCATCGGAAAGGGTTGAGGTCCCACGCATCGCGCAAGCTCCGGTTTCGATGGAATGCACGCTGATGCAGGAAGTTCGGTTAGGCAGCTTCAGTCTGGTGCTGGGGCAGATCCTGCTTGTTCACGTTCACGACGAAGCGGTCATCGACCGGGAGCGTCAATACATCGATGCGGGCAAGCTCGATCTGATCGGTCGGATGGAGGGCGCCTGGTACACGAAGACGACCGATCGATTTGAAATGCCTCCGATCGCTCTGAACGATTGGAACAATCGAACCGTCGCCGATGTCGTGTCCTGATTCGACGGATAAGGCCCATGAACCAATTGCTTGCCAGAATAATTGACGCGCACGGTGGCATGGAGCGCTGGCGTGGCTACGAAAAGGTCGAGGCCACGATTGTCAGCGGCGGCGGCTTCTTCGCGCTCAAGGGCGTGCTGCAGGATTCAAATCCGCGCCGCATGACGGCATGGCTGCACGAGGAACGCTCGTCCGTCTCGCCCTACGGGGCTCCCGATCAGCGCACGATGTTCACGCCGGAGCGGATCGCCATCGAGAAGCTCGATGGCACGCTGGTTGCCGAGCGCCACGCGCCGCGGGACTCGTTTGCCGGCCATCAGATGCACACACCATGGGACCCGCTGCATCGGGCGTATTTCAACGGCGAGGCGATGTGGACCTATCTGACCACGCCGTTTCTGCTTGCCATGGACGGCGTGCGGGTCGAGGAGATCGAGCCGTGGCGGGAAGGGGCAGAGACCTGGCGCGTGGTGCGCGCCTATTTTCCCGGCTCGATCGAGACGCATAGTCTCGTTCAGGATTTTTTCTTCGGGGAGGATCTGCTGTTGCGCCGTCATGACTATAGCGTGAATGTCGCGGGCGGATTTCCGGCCGCGCAATTGACCTCAGATTACGTGACGGCCAACGGCATTCGTCTGCCCACCAAGCGCCGTGCCTACACGCGCGGTCCGGACCGCCGGCCGATTACGGAAATGCTGATGGTGTCGATCGACATCAGCGAGGTCATCTTCCAGTAGCGGCGCTATCTCCCAATCTGGGGGGAGCCACCTGGACGCCATCAGGCTAGCGATCTCGCGATCGGAATCGCAGGTTTCGCCGGCAGCGATCAATTACAATTGTTGGAAGGCTTGCAATGATCCCGGGTTCCGGGAGCAGGGATCGTTGTATCGTTGCGGATCTATCGCAGCCATCGAGCGCAGGAGACCGCTTAATGTTTATCGCAATGAACCGCTTTCGCGTTGCCAAAGGGTCCGAGGCAGCTTTCGAGCAGGTCTGGACGTCTCGCGACAGTCATCTGGACAAGGTGCCGGGCTTTATCGAGTTTCATCTGCTCAAAGGCCCGGAGGCGGGGGACCACACGCTTTATGCCTCTCACACCATCTGGGAGAACCGCGCCGTGTTTGAAGCGTGGACCAAATCGGACGCGTTCAGAGCGGCGCATCACAAGGCCGGCGACAACAAGCCGCTCTACCTCGGGCACCCGCAGTTCGAGGGGTTCGAGGTGCGCCAGACCGTGAGGCGCGGCAAGGCCCGCGTGGCGTGACGCCTTTACTGCGAAAGCGGCAAGGCAAGCCGAGCTGTTCAACGCGATCTGGCCTTGACGGGCGGCAGCCGCTGGCTTTATGCCGCGCGCGCAAACAATTCGAAGCAAGTTTGCCGCAGCCAGCGCTGGCTTGTGTCGCGGTGATATCGTTCGTGCCAATATTGCGCGACCATGATCGGCGGCATCGAGACCGGAGGCAGAAACGTTAGTAGTTTCGGACGGTGCTTGATCAACTCCGCGAGATTGGTTGGTATGGTGGCGATGGCGTCGCTCTCGGCGGCGACCAATGCTGCCGCGATAAAACTCGGCAGTCGCAACAGCACGCGCTCGGCCGGGATCACGGCTTCCATGCTGTGCTGCGCGATCTGGTGCGCGGTATGCCCGATCTCGGAGGCGGTCACGAGGATATGCTGGGCCGCACGAAATTCGCCGAGCCGCGCGAGGCGTTGACGCCTGGGATGGTCGTGGCGCGCGACGCTGGTATAGCCGTCGGTGTAAAGCTGCTGGCGACGCAGGTCGCGCGGCGCCTTGGCGTAGGCTCCAAGCGCAATTTCGGCTTCGCCGGTGGCAAGTTTGGCTTCGAAATTGCGAGAATTGAGGGGCAGCGCCTCGAGCTTCAGCCGGGGCCCGGCCGCCGCCAGCCGCGTCGTCAGCGCCGGCAAGAACAGGATCATGCCGACCTCGCTCACCAGCAGCCTGAAGCGATGATGGGATGACCGCGGGTCGAACGGCAAGCTCTCGGGATGCAAGAGCCCCTGGGCGCCGCTCAAGAGGTTACGCAATGGCGTAAGCATCTCGGAGCCCTTTGGCGTCGGTCGCATGATCTGACCGTCGCGCACCAGCAGCGGATCGCCAAGCTGCAGCCGCAGCCGCGCCAGCACCTTACTCAGGGCCGGCTGCGTGGTGTCGAGCACGGAGGCGGCTCGCGTCAGACTGCCTTCGCTCAGCATCACCTGCAACAGATGCAGGTCACGCAGCTGCAAATCCATAAAATTCGCATCTGGCATAACCACTATTCCTTTTTTGGCATCGCTGGAATGTGAGCTGCGCGATAGGCTGGGTCAAGACAAGTGATGGGCCCCGCACAACGATCCTTTGCAACGAACTCTTGGGAGGGAAACCATGCCGAAGTTCAAGATCGAGCCGCACTTCCGACTGCAAGAATGGGTGGCGGAGGAGAAGGGTTACTTTCGCGACGAAGGCCTCGACTATGAGTTCAAGGAGTTCATCCGATCCACCGATGGCGCTCACCACGTCACCTCGGGCCAAAGCGGCGCATTTCAGAGCATCAAGAAGGGGCGGGAATCCAACATCACCTGCGCCTGCCATTGGACCGTGAATGTCGCCGCATCGCGTGGCCACACAAAATTGTTTGCGGACGCCTACTCGGTGGCTCCCTCCGGTATTTTCGTGCCTGCCAACTCGCAGATCGCATCGCCGGCCGATCTCGCCGGCGTCCCCATCTCCGTCGGATTTCAGTCGGGCAGCCACTACGCGACCATCCAGGCGCTCGAAAGCTATCTCGATAAGGACCAGATCAAGCTGTCGTTCGACGAGGGCATGCTGTTCAGCCGCATGGAGGCGTTCTTCGAGGGCAGGGCACGGGCCGCGACACTGTTCGGCGGGCCCTATTATTTTGCCGAGCAACTCGGCTACCGCAAGATCATCGACACCACCTTCATGATCGGCGCGATGGTCAACGGCGATCCCGATATGGCGGACGTGCGACGTTACTTCCAGGCGTTGCGCCGCGCGCAGCGCGATATCGATCTGCGGCCGGAGCTCTACACGCATTACTACAGAAAAGAATTCCCCGAACGCTTCCACGCCACGATGGATACGCGGCGCTGGGGACCGGGTGAGCGCATCGTGTTCGAGCCCTATAGCTCGCGAAGTGTTCTCGCGATCGTTTGACTGGATCGCCGAGCACGGGATTTTCGAACCGGGAAGCATGGGCACCGGCGATTACGACCAGGCGGTTGTCTCCATTGGTGCGTGACGTCGAAGCGCTGCAACGGAGTATCGGGGCGATTGCGCCTAAATCTCCGATTCGCATAAGGTATATTATGGAATGTTTTTATTCACAATCAAATCAGGCAGTTAGATAAATATCGATCCAAATTGGATGAGCGGCGCTGGCTTCAAGGCCAAACCGCCAATCCCGTGTGGCGCGCCTTCCCGAACAACTCCAGCGCCAAGCCGGCAACGCGGCGAAACCGACGCGCTGCCTTGCGAGCCCGATATTGCCGCAGCCGCCGGACGCTGCAATAAGCCCATCGTGAGGTGGCTGCCGATCCGGGCCGCTTCCCGCAGGATACGGGTCTCGCAAGAACAACAAGATGATCTCAGGGAGAGAACCAGATGAAGTTTTCACGACGTGCGCTACTCAAGGCATCGGCGGCCTCGGCGGTGTTGGGCGGCATCGGGGCGCCGTCGGTCGCGCGCGCGCAGGCCGCCGAATTCACCTACAAATACGCCAACAATCTTCCCGACGCGCACCCGATGAACGTCCGCGCCAAGGAGATGGCGGCGGCGATCAAGACCGAGACCAACGGCCGCTTCGACCTGCAGATTTTCCCGAACAACCAGCTCGGCTCCGACACCGACATGTTGAGCCAGATCCGCTCCGGCGGCATCGAATTCTTCACGCTGTCGGGCCTGATCCTGGCGACCCTGGTTCCGGCCGCATCGATCAGCGGCATCGGCTTCGCATTCCCGGACTACGACACGGTCTGGAAGGCCATGGACGGCGATCTCGGCGCCCACATCCGCGGAGAGATCACCAAGGCCAATCTGGTGGTGATGGACAAGATCTGGGACAACGGCTTCCGGGAGACCACGTCGTCGACCAAGCCGATCAATCATCCTGACGATTTCAAAGGCTTCAAGATCCGCGTTCCGGTCTCGCCGCTCTGGACCTCGATGTTCAAGGCCTTCGATGCGGCGCCGGCGTCGATCAATTTCAGCGAGGTCTATTCGGCGCTGCAGACCAGGATCGTCGAGGGCCAGGAAAATCCGCTCGCCATCATCTCGACGGCAAAGCTCTACGAGGTGCAGAAATTCTGCTCGCTGACCAACCACATGTGGGACGGCTTCTGGTTCCTGGCCAACCGCCGGGCCTGGGACAAACTGCCCGAGGACGTGCGCGCCATCGTCGCCAAAAACATCAATGCGGCGGCGGTTAACGAACGGGCCGACGTTGCAAAGCTGAACGCCGGTTTGCGCCAGGAGCTGGCGGGCAAGGGACTGACGTTCAACCAGCCGGATACGGCGCCATTCCGCGAAAAACTGCGTTCCGCCGGGTTCTATTCCGAATGGAAGGGAAAATACGGCGAGCAGGCGTGGTCGCTGCTGGAGAAAGCCGTCGGCAAGCTGTCGTAACGGACCGCCATGGCTCATGCTGAACTGACGCAAGCGGCCGCGGGCGAGGCGATCTCCCCTCGCCCCCGGTCGCTTGCGGCATGGCTTGAAGCTTCGCTTGCGATGCTGGTCGAGATCCCGGCGGCGTTTCTGGTCACGGCCGAGATCGTCATCCTGTTCGCCGGGGTGGTCGCGCGTTACGGCCTGCATCGCCCGCTGATCTGGTCGGACGAACTGGCCTCGATCCTGTTCCTTTGGCTCGCGATGCTGGGGGCCGCGGTCGCATTCCGCCGTGCCGAGCATATGCGGATGACGGCGGTGGTCGCCAACGCCAGGCCCGTGATGCGCGCCTATCTCGACCTGGTCGCGACCTGCGCCGCGCTGGCTTTCCTGCTGCTGATCGCCTGGCCGGCTTGCGAATACGCCTACGAAGAGAGTTTCATCACGACGCCGGCCCTGCAGATTTCCAACGTCTGGCGCGCCGCGGCGCTGCCGGCCGGCATCGGCCTGATGGCGCTGTTTGCATTGCTGCGGCTGGCGCGCGCCGGCAATATCAGGGTCGTACTGAGCGCGGTGCTGTCGGTTGGCGTGCTGATCGGGATATTTTGGCTGACGCAGCCATGGCTGCGGCCGCTCGGCAATCTCAACCTGATCATTTTCTTTGTCGGCGTCGCCGGCTTCTGCGTGTTCGCCGGCGTTCCCATCGCATTCGGCTTCGGCCTTGCCACCTTCGGCTATCTGGCGCTGACCACCCATACGCCGCTGATGGTGCTGGTCGGACGCATGGACGAGGGCATGAGCCACCTGATCCTGCTGTCGGTGCCGCTGTTCGTGTTTCTCGGGCTATTGATCGAGATGACCGGGATGGCGCGAGCGATGGTGGCCTTTCTGGCAAGCCTGCTCGGCCATATCAGGGGCGGCCTGCATTACGTGCTGGTCGGCGCGATGTATCTGGTGTCGGGAATTTCAGGCGCCAAAGCCGCCGATATGGCCGCCGTGGCGCCGGTGCTGTTTCCGGAAATGAAGGCGCGTGGCGCCAGAGCCCGGCGATCTCGTGGCGCTACTCGCGGCCACCGGCGCCCAGACCGAAACCATTCCGCCGAGCCTGGTGCTGATCACGATCGGCTCGGTGACCGGTGTCTCGATCGCGGCCTTGTTTACCGGTGGATTGCTGCCGGGCGTCGTGCTGGCGATCACGCTGTCGGCGCTGGTGTGGTGGCGCTACCGCGGCGAGGACCTGCGCCATGTCAAGAGGGCAAGCGCCAGCCAGATCGGGCGGGCTTTCGCAATCGCCCTGCCCGCCATCGCCCTGCCCTTTGTGATCCGCTACGCCGTGGTCGAGGGCATCGCGACCGCGACCGAAGTCTCCACCATCGGCATTGTCTATGCGTTTATTGTGGGATTTCTGATCTACGGCCTCCTGATCTATCGCAGCTTCGACTGGCGGCGGCTGTTGCCGATGCTGATCGAGACCGCCTGCCTGTCGGGCGCCATTCTCCTGATCATCGGTACCGCTACCGGCATGGCCTGGGGCCTGACCCAGTCCGGCTTCTCGCGCACGCTGGCTGCCGCCATGACCGGGCTACCCGGCGGCTCCGCGTCGTTCATCGCGGTATCGATCCTGGCGTTTACGATCCTGGGCAGCGTGCTCGAGGGCATTCCGGCGATCGTGCTGTTCGGGCCCCTGCTGTTTCCGATCGCGCGGGCCGTCGGCGTCCACGAGGTGCATTATGCGATGATCGTCATCCTCGCCATGGGCATCGGACTGTTCGCGCCGCCGTTCGGAGTAGGCTATTATGCGGCTTGCGCCATCGGGCGCGTCGATCCCGCCGAGGGGATCAAGCCGATCTGGGGCTATCTGCTGGCGCTTCTGATCGGGTTGATTATCGTGGCGATATTCCCGTGGATCTCGATCGGGTTCCTGTAAGCGTGAATGGGAGGTGGCCGATGAGTGTGAAGCAAAGCCAATACGGTACCGGTTTGGACAAGACGCCGGCCAATTACGTGGCGCTGACGCCGCTGAGCTTCCTGGCGCGCACCGCCGCCGTCTATCCCGATCACACCGGCACGGTTTACGAGGGACGCGTTTTCACCTGGTCGGAGACTTATGCGCGCTGCCGGCGCTTTGCTTCCTTCCTTGCCGGCCGAAACATCGGATACGGCGATACGGTCGCGGCGATGCTGCCGAATATCCCCGCGATGAACGAAGTGCATTTTGCAGTGCCGATGACAGGCGCCGTGCTCAACGCGCTCAACATCCGCCTCGATGCCCCCTCGATCGCCTTCCAGCTCGATCACGGCGGCGCCAGGATCATCCTGGTCGATCCGGAATTTGCCGGCGTGATCGCCGAAGCGCTCAAGCTGATGACGGGTCCAAAACCATTCGTCATCGACGTCGACGATGCGAATTTCGCGGGCGGAACGCGGATCGGCGAAGTCGAATACGAAGACGCCTTGGCGCAAGGCGATGAGAACTTCGCTGCACTGCTGCCGCAGGACGAATGGGACGCCATTGCGCTCAGCTACACCTCGGGAACCACCGGTAACCCGAAGGGCGTGGTGACCCACCACCGCGGCGCTTACCTCAACGCCGTCAGCAACATCCTCGCGGGCAATCTCGGCCAGCATCCGGTCTATCTCTGGACACTGCCGATGTTCCACTGCAACGGCTGGTGCTTTCCGTGGACCGTCGCGGCGGCGGCGGGCGTCAACGTCTGCCTGCGCAAGGTCGAGCCGACAAAGATTTTCGAGCTGATCAAGAAGCACGGCGTCACCCACATGTGCGGCGCGCCGATCGTCTATAACACCCTGATCAACGCGCCTGACGCGCCGAAGAAATCAGGCGCGCGGCCGGTCGTTGGATTGATCGCGGGCGCAGCACCTCCGGTCGCCGTGCTTGAGGGCGCCGAAAGCATCGGGATCAAGCTGACGCATGTCTACGGCCTGACCGAAGTCTATGGCCCGGCCTCGGTCTGCGCCGAGCAGCCGGGCTGGGACGATTTGCCCGCCGATCAGCGCGCGCAACTAAAACGCCGGCAGGGGGTGCCCTACCCGCTGCAGGAAGCCATCACGGTGCTCGATCCCGAAACCATGCGCGAGGTGCCGCGCGACGGCGAGACCGTCGGCGAGGTGATGTTCCGCGGCAATATCGTGATGAAGGGCTATCTCAAGAACGAAAAGGCCACCAAAGAGGCCTTTGCCGGCGGCTGGTTTCATACCGGCGATATCGGCGTGCTCGATCGAGCACGGCTATATCATCATCAAGGATCGCTCCAAGGACATCATCATCTCCGGCGGCGAGAACATCTCCTCGGTCGAGGTCGAGGACGTGCTCTACAAGCATCCGGCGGTGCTGTTCGCGGCCGTGGTGGCGAAACCCGATTCAAAATGGGGCGAGGTGCCCTGCGCCTTCATCGAATTGAAGGAAAATGCCCGCGCAACGGAAGCCGAGATCATCGCGTTCTGCCGCAGCCAGATGTCGGGCTTCAAGACGCCGAAGGCCGTGGTGTTCGGGCCCATTCCGAAAACCTCGACCGGCAAGATCCAGAAATTCATGCTGCGCAACCAGGTGGATTCGGCAAAGGCGATTTCGGCCTGAGGTGTTGCCTGCCCCGTCATTGCGAGCCAACGGGTCGCGCGAAGGCGCGCCGATGACCGGCTCCGCGAAGCAATCCAGTCATTCTGATAACTCGCGATTGCTTTGGATGATCGCATTCAGCCCCGTAGCTCGTAGGATGGGTCGAACCTTGCCCACCCTGCAGACCGTGTGAAATTGTTCAGTCGCGATCACCTCTGCAACTGCCCGACGGGCAAATCACTTCGGGTTTTCAGAAATGGTCCGAAATGGTTTGTCAAGCCCCGTTTTGCAAAAATATTTCTGTTTTCTTCTGACCCAAATCAGTTCACTGATTCGCCCCGTCCGGTCTCGACAAGAGGGGCGTTGCGCACGTCATCAACGCGGGGCGGGATGCGGTGGACGCGGGCAGCGCACTTGACGAATGGTGCTGACGCGGACGGCGAAGTCGTGTGGTTCTGACGCCCCAATCGTTGGCGTCAAGTCTGCGATAGGAAGCGCAGGCGACGGTGTCAAAAAGCGTGGTCACCGAGGAGAGCGCGAAGTAAGCCGTAAAACCATTGCGCGGGGAATGCCGGGTCGTTCCGGTGTGACCGTGGTGACTAACTCGTATGCTTTTTTCACTGCATGCGAGGCTGCGGGTGCATTGCGCGCCCGGCATTCCCTGCGCCCTCTGAACTCAGAGAGGCGAAACGATTTGCAAGACTCGGACGCATCGCGCCGCGGGATCGCGGACGTGTATCTCAAACCGTCATCCTGAGGTGCGAGCTCTTGCGAGCCTCGAAGGATGAGCGGCCCGGGCCGTCGTCCTTCGAGACGCATCGCTTTCGCGATGCTCCTCAGGATGACGGGGATAGGCTATTTGAAATTTGAATCAGGAAAATGGCTCCCTTCGGGATGGTCTGAAGGACCAGACCTCAGATGCGCAATCAAGCATCGGGAATCGCTGGATTCCGGGCTCGATGCTTCGCATCGCCCCGGAATGACTGGCTGTTTGAAAATTGAATCGGACTATGGCTGCGCCGACAGCCGCATGCCGTCATAGGCCGGGATCACCTCCGGCGGCAGGCTCTGGCGCAGCACCTCGTAGTCGAGATCGGAATGCATGTTGGTGATGACGGCCCGGCGCGGCTTGAAACGATCGATCCATGACAGCGCGTCGTTGACGCTGAAATGGCTGGGATGCCCGGTATAGCGCAGCCCGTCGATGATCCAGAGATCGAGATTTTCCAGATGAGGCCAGCTCTCGCGCGGGATGTCGTTGACATCGGGCGTGTAGGCGGCATCACCGATGCGATAACCGAGCGCCGGAACGTTGCCGTGCCGCAGCATAAACGCCGAAAGCGTCACCGGACCGCCCTTGCCGTCGATCGCGCGGCTTTGACCGGCTTCGATGAGGTGACTGTTGAGGATCGGCGGATAGTCGCTTTCCGGTGGCGACACGAAACAATAGGCAAACCGCAGCAGGATCTGATCGGCGGTCGACTGGCTCAGATAGACCGGAATGCGCCTGCGCTGGTGCAGCACGACGGAACGGAGATCGTCGATGCCGTGGGTCTGGTCGGCATGCTCGTGGGTCAGGAACACCGCGTCGATGTGATCGACCTTGGCGTCGATCAACTGCTCGCGCAGATCGGGCGAGGTATCGATCAGGATTCGCGTGACTCCGCGATCCCCTGCGCGCTCGACGAGCAGCGAGCAGCGCCGGCGGCGGTTTTTCGGATTGTTGGGATCGCACGCACCCCAGCCGAGCGCGGGACGCGGAACGCCGGCGGAAGAGCCGCAGCCGAGAATTGTGAGCGTCAGCGTCATGCAGCCGGCACTTTGGAGAACAGGTGGAAGAAATTCTGTGTGGTCTGGCGCGAAATCTCCTCGAGCGAGACGCCCCGCGTCTCCGCCAGCACCCTGGCGATCTCGACCACGTAAGCCGGCTCGTTGCGCTTGCCGCGAAACCTGCCGGGCGCGAGATACGGCGCGTCGGTCTCGACCATGATGCGGTCGGCCGGAAGCTCGGCCGCGAGATCGCGCAAGGCTTGCGATTTCTTGAACGTCAGAATGCCCGTGAATGAAATCGACAGACCCAGCGAGATTGCTTTCATCGCAAGCTCCCGCCCGCCGGTGTAACAATGCAGCACGGCGCGGAACGGTCCCTTTGCGATCTCATCTTCGAGGATGCGGGCGCAGTCGTCGTCGGCATCGCGGGTGTGAACGACCAGCGGCAGGCCGGTCGCGCGGGCGGCGGCGATGTGCGCGCGAAAGCCGCGCTCCTGGGCTTCTCGCGAGCCGTGCTGGTAGAAATAGTCCAGCCCCGCCTCGCCGAGCGCCACGACCTTGGGATGCCGCGTCAGCTCGATCAGTTCGTCGGCGGGTATCCCGTCTTCCTCATCGGCGTGGTGCGGATGGGTGCCGACCGAGCAATAGACGTTTGGAAACCGCTCGGTGATCGCAAGGAGCTCGCCGAGGCGCCTTACCCGCGTCGAAATGGTGACGATGCGCCCGATCCCTGCGGCCGCCGCCCGGGCCACGATGGCGTCGAGATCGTCGGTGAAGTCAGGAAAATCCAGGTGGCAGTGGCTATCGACCAGCATCGCATTCCAACAGTTTCAGGCCGCCGATGGTTCGACGTAACGCGGAAACACCGGCGCCGGCGACGGCAACACCGTGCCCGGCTTGATGCGCGCTGCATCGCCCAGCGCGGCGAAGTCGCGCGCGTCCTGCGGGATGCCGAGACTATCCAGCAACTTCGCCGAGGACTCCGGCATGACGGGCTGCGCCAGAATGGCGATCTGCCGGACGACCTCCGATGTCACGTACAACACGGTTTTCTGGCGTTGCGGATCGCTCTTGGCCAGCGCCCACGGCGCCTCGCCCGCGAAATAGCGGTTGGCTTCCGCGACCACGGCCCAGACCGCGTTGAGCGCCTGATGAATCTGCTGGGTCGCCATCGCGGCCCGCGCCAATCCGACCATGCCGTCGGCCTGTGCCAGGATTGCCTTGTCGTTGGCGGTGAAGGCACCCGGCTCCGGCAGCACGCCGTCATATTGCTTCGCGATCATCGACAGCGAGCGCTGCGCCAGATTGCCGAGATCGTTGGCAAGATCGGCATTGATGCGCGCGACAATGACTTCGTGATTATAGTTGCCGTCCTGCCCGAACGGCACTTCACGCAGGAAGAAGTAGCGCATCTGATCGACGCCGTATTGATTGGCGAGATTGAAGGGATCGACCACGTTGCCGACCGATTTCGACATCTTCTCGCCCTTGTTGAACAGAAAGCCGTGGGCATAGACGCGCTTCTGCACCGGAATGCCCGCCGACATCAGGAACGCCGGCCAGTACACGGCGTGAAAGCGGATGATGTCCTTGCCGATGATATGCACATCGGCCGGCCAGTAGCGCCAGTTCGGATCGGTTTCATCGGGAAAGCCGACGCCGGTGATGTAGTTGGTCAGGGCGTCGAGCCAGACATACATGACATGCTCGGGATCGCCGGGCACCTTGACGCCCCAGTCGAATGTGGTCCGCGAAATCGACAGATCTCGCAATCCGCTTTTGACGAAGCTGATAACTTCGTTCCTGCGCGAAGTCAGGGCCGATGAAATCCGGCTGGCTCTCATAGAGCGCCAGCAGCTTGTGCTGATAGGCCGACAATTTGAAGAAATAACTCTTCTCCTCGACCCATTCGACCGGCGTGCCCTGCGGCCCGCGCCTCACATTGTCCTCGCCCAGCACCGTTTCTTCTTCGGCGTAGTAGGCCTCGTCGCGCACCGAGTACCAGCCGGCATAGTTATCCAGATAGATATCGCCGTTGTCGGCGATCCGCTTCCATATTTCCTGACTGGAGCGATGATGTTGCTCTTCCGTGGTGCGGATGAACCGGTCGAACGAGACATTGAGGCGCTGATCCATCTCCTTGAATCGAAGCGCGTTGCGCGTTGCGACTTCCAATGTCGGCAGGCTTTCGGCTTCCGCGGTCTGGGCCATCTTGAGGCCGTGCTCGTCGGTCCCGGTGAGAAAGAAGACATCCTTGCCGTCGAGCCGCGCAAAGCGCGCCAGAGCATCGGTGGCGATCGCCTCATAGGCGTGGCCGATATGCGGCACGCCGTTCGGATAGGCGATGGCGGTCGTGATATAATAGCGCTCACGGTGCAAATTGGTTGCGTTCGCCATAATTGCGAAGGCCTTTCGCTCTTCAAACGACGTGTGGTGATACAGACTGGCTAAACCGACCTGTCAGCCGATCGCCTCCGCAAGGAGCCCGAACACCGAGAAAACCAGCGGTTTTCGCTCGAGATTATATTCTGCGGTATCGCGCGCGGCGCGATTGATCTTTTCCCACACCTCCGCCAGCCGTGCAAGGCGGGGCAGGTTTGCATTGGCATTGGCGTCGTCGCTGCGCAGGCGTTCGCTTACCCAGCGATCGACGCTGTCGATGAAGGCCGCCAGTGCCACCCGGTCGCTGGGACCCAGCGCGTCGCCGAGGGCATGAAGCTCGCGCGGATCGACCCGCGGCAGGGTCGCCAGCAGCGCCGCGGTCCGCTGGTGAAGTTTCAAGGCGTCGCCGCCGAGCAATGTCAGGGCGCGCCCGACACTCCCCTCCGCGGCTGCGGCCGCCTCCGCCAGCGCCGGATCGTCGATCGCGAGGTTTGCGGCCTTGGCCGCGGCGCGGATGACGTCGTCAGTCGCGAGCGGCCGCAACGACAATTTGCGGCATCGCGACTGAATGGTCGGCAACACCCGCGCGGGGGCATGGCTGACGAGAAGGAACAGCGATTGCCGCGGCGGCTCCTCGAGAATTTTGAGCAGGGCGTTGGCCGCGTTGGGATTGAGCTCATCGACGGTATCGACGATGCAGACCCGCCAACCTTCGACCGCCGCGGTAGAGCCGAAAAACGAAATCGTCTCCCGGGTCTCATCGACGGTGATCACGGTTCGCATCACGCCCCTGTCGTTCAGCGTCCGTTCGAGCGCGAGCAAGCCGCCATGGGCGCCCGCCGCGACATGGCGCGCCACGGGTTCGGATGGATCGACCCAAAGCGTCTCGGCACTTTGCACGTCCGAGGCCGCGGGATTGCGATGCGCGAGCACGTACCGCGCCATTCGATAGGCCAGCGTCGCCTTGCCGATGCCCTGCGGCCCCCCGATCAACCAGGCATGCGGAATGCGCCCGCTGCGGTAGGCATTCAGCAATGCCGCTTCGGCTTCGCGATGCCCTGCCAAAATGCTGGTCTCTCGCGGATGGACAGCCGCAATCTGCGGCTCAACCTGACGGGCGCTCATGCTGAAGTGGCCACGTTATCCGCGCCGGCTGCGAAGAAACGGTCGCGCAACGCGGCCCATATCCTGGCGGTAACGGTATTGGCGTCGGCATTTGCTTCGATCAACACGCATCGCTGCGGCTCGGCAGCGGCGATCTGCCGGTAGGCGTCACGCAAGTCCTGATGAAACTTGAGGTCTTCCGCCTCGAACCGGTCGGGTGTGCCGGTGCCGCGGCGCTTGGCCGAGCGCTGCATGCCGACTTCCACCGGAACATCGAGAATGATGGTCAGATCGGGCTTGAGGTCGCCTATCGTTACCCGTTCCATCGCATTCAAAACGTCGGGCGACACCTTGCCGAGGCTGCCCTGATAGGCACGCGTCGAATCCGAAAAGCGGTCGCACAGCACCCATATTCCCTGATTGAGCGCCGGCTTGATGACGGTGCGGACGTGATCGTCACGCGCCGCTGCAAACAGCAGCGTCTCCGCATCGGGGCCTAACAGCTTGCCCATTCCGGACAACACGAGATGCCTGATGATTTCGGCTCCCGGCGAGCCGCCGGGCTCGCGCGTGACGATGGTCCGCAGCTTTGCTGCGCCAAGACGCTCCGCGAGGATCTTGATCTGCGTGGATTTGCCGGATCCCTCGCCACCCTCGAAGGTGATAAATCGTCCGCGTCCCGCAGTTCTTTTGACCGCTGCCTCGGCCATCATCAGAGTTTCTCGGCGCCGGCGCGAAACATTCCGATGACGAGCTCGCTCGCGCCATCGATCGCCCGCCGGATCGTCGATCCCTGGCCGACCGATTCCGCCGCATAAATCGGCGCATCCACGGCGATGTTGGCGCCGCGCCATACCCTGACGACACCGACCCTCTGACCGGACTGGATTGGCGCACGCACCGGCCCACTATAGACCACGCGCGCGATCAATTTATCGGTCCCGTTCTTGTGCACCATCACCTTGATCGGCTCAGGGCTCGCAAGCTTGACCGACCGGCTCTCGCCGCCAAACACCTTGGCGTAGCCGACCGGCTGCTGTGCCGCGAACAGGGTGCGCGCTTCGAAATTGCGAAATCCCCATTCGAGCATTTTCTTGGCTTCGGAGGCGCGATCGTCGGGATCGTCGAGACCGTTGACCACGACGATCAGCCGCAGCCCATTCTGCACGGCGGAACCGACCATGCCGTAGCCGCCCTCCTTGGTATATCCGGTCTTGAGCCCGTCACTGCCTTCCAACGAGGTCAGCAGCGGATTGCGGTTCTGCTGCCTGATCTTGTTCCAGGTGAATTCGCGCTCGCCAAATAGTTTGTAGAAATCGGGATAGGTCTGGATGATGTGACGGGCGAGTTTTGCCAGTTCACGCACGGTCATCTTGTTGCCGGGATCGGGAAGACCGTTTGAATTGGCGAAGGTCGACTGCGACAACCCAAGCTCACGCGCGCGCTTGGTCATCATCTCGGCAAAGGTGCGCTCATTGCCGGCGATGCCCTCCGCCAGCACCATGCAGGCATCGTTGCCACTCTGAATGATGGCGCCGTGCAGGAGATCGTCCACCGGGATCTTGCTGTTGATGGCGGCGAACATGGTCGATCCGCCCGAGGGGGCGCCGCCCTTGCGCCAGGCATTCTCGCTGACCCGGTATTCGTCCGTCAGTTTGACCTCGCCCTGCTTGATGGCATGGAAGACCACCTCGGCGGTCATCAGCTTCATCATGCTGGACGGGGCCCTCAGCTCGTCGGCGTTCTTCTCGAACAGCACGCTGCCGCTGGAGGCTTCGATCAGGATCGCGGTCGGCGCATCGCCGTCAAAACCCCCCTCCTCCTTCTTGGCGCCCTGCACGCTGTTGTTGGCGGCGTAGACCACGCCGCCGCAGCAGACCGCGATGGCGACGACGGCCGCAATCAGGCTGCGCCACGAATCTGCCGTCGTGGTTCTGGATGTGCGGAAAGACAATATTTCGAGTGCCATCGGCGCTGCCTTGAAGTCGGCGTTCTAACAGTTGCAAGTTACGCAAACAACACGGGTTTTGCGGAGGTCTGGCGAGCCGATCCGATTGCGGCACCAGTCAAACACCCCTATCGTGTCGCGTTGGCGCTCATAAGCAAAATCTCCGAAACAAGGCGGAAAAGCGATGCCATCCTCACGCACCATTTCCGCCAACGGGATCGAGATCTTTCTGCTTGAGGAGGGCGAAGGTCCGCTGGTGGTGCTTTGCCATGGCTGGCCGGAACTGTCCTATTCGTGGCGGCACCAAATCGCGGCGCTTGCGGATGCGGGTTTCCATGTGGTGGCGCCGGATATGCGGGGTTTCGGCCGAACCAGCGCGCCTGCCGATATCGGTGCATACAGCATCTTCGATACGGTCGGAGACATGGTCGCCCTCGTCGCCGCGCTTGGCGAAAAGCGGGCTGCCATTGTCGGCCATGACTGGGGCGCGCCGGTCGCCTGGCACGCCGCGCTATTCCGTCCCGATTTATTCTCCGCCGTGGCCGGCCTCAGCGTCCCCCCGCCTCGGCGGGGCCGTGGCCGGCCGCTCGATACGCTGCGCGAAAGCGGCATCGCCAATTTCTACTGGCAGTACTTTCAGACGCCAGGCGTCGCCGAAGCCGAGTTCGAGCGCGATGTTGGCTTGGCAATGCGGACCCTGCTTGGTCGCGGATTTTCCGATCCAGCCTCCCTGTTTGTCGAAGATGGCAAGGGCTTTCTCGGCAATCCCAGCGCCGACCGCCCGTTGCCGCATTGGCTCGGCGAAGCCGACCTCGCTTACTTCACCGAGGCCTACCGGAAGTCCGGCTTCCGCGGCGGGCTGAACTGGTACCGCAACATCGACCGCAACTGGGAACTGACCGCGCCATGGCAAGGCGCGCAGATCCACCAGCCGTCACTGTTCATTGCGGGATCGAAGGATTCCGTCATCACCGGCCTGATCGGCGCCAAACACGTCGCCGACATGGAGCGGGTTCTGCCGAAACTGAAACAGAAGCTGATTGTCGATGGCGCCAGTCACTGGATTCAGCAGGAACGCGCCGCCGAGGTCAACGCGGCTCTGATCGCTTTTCTCACGGAGAACGCGCTGTCGGAATAGGCGCGGCTCAGTAGAGCCCGCGGCCGGTCAGCAATTCGCTGGGACCGCGCGGATCGACCGGCGCATAGGCGGAAACCGGCCTGACGCTCGGCACGTATTGGTCATCGGTCTCATAGGAGACCGCGCGTGGATTCTCCATCATGCGACCGCCGGAACGCGCGCGCCTGGAGGCGGACATTTCAGATGTCGCCGATATCGAGGTCAGGTCCGCCGACGTATTGCCGAGGCTGTAGGGTCGTCCCTCAGGCATCGGAATTTCCCCTCGGATCGGACGGGCCGACGACGGGAATTTCCGGAACGAAAGGACGGGCGGACGCGACCCGGACCATGGAGGGCGATGGCGCCGGCATGCCGGTACGCAAGGTTGCTACCAGCTGACGGTCGTCGGAACCTTCGAGCGGCGCCCGGCCGACATATTCGACCCGCACGCGCGCGACGCCATTTCCTTTGAATTCAAGTAGTTCGGCGGCTTTGTTCGAGACATCGATGAGCCGATTGCCGTGATATGGTCCCCGGTCATTGACACGGACGATCAGGGATTTGCCGTTAGAGAGATTGGTCACGCGCGCGTAACACGGCATCGGAAGGGTCGGATGGGCGGCGGTCAGCGAAGCCATGTCGAACACTTCGCCGTTGGCGGTCAGCCGGCCATGGAAATCATTGCCGTACCACGAAGCCAAACCCTCCTCGCGATAATCGGTGTCTTCTTCCGGCACATAAACCCGTCCCGCCACCGTGTAGGGCTTGCCGACGCGGTAGGTACCGCCGCCCTTCGGGACGGGTTCGCCGAAAGCAACAACCCTGGGACTGGAGGAAACGCCGTATTTGGGGTCGACCCGGCTGGCAAATTTGCCCGATGAGGCGCAGTTGGCGAGGACGAGGCATGTCCCGGCAGCGATGGCACCACGCGCCATCAGCCTAACCAGATCTGACCTTCGAATCCCCATCCGCCCCAATTACCATTCCACCGGCCGCGTGCCTACCTGAAGGCGTTCACCGGCAACTGCCCCAATGCGGCCCACCTCCGCATCCAGGTATGATGATATCGCAACCGGAACACGGCGGAAATGGGGAGAGCTGTGGGTGGTGAATCATTGGTTGCGCAAATCTGTTGTACGAAAGCATCAGTCAGGCCCGATCTTCGATCCGGTCGGGGAATCCCTTTGACTGTGCGCGGCGGCATGTCGTTCTCTCCCGGCCGGGGCGCAATGGATCTTTGCGATGATTGAGACAGTTACAGCGTTTCTGGGCCTGATTAGCGCCGGCATTTTTCTTGCCCACGCATTTGACGGTTTTCGTTCGAGGGTCTGACCTCGGTGAGACCGCCAGCACACTTCTTTCAAAAGGGCTGATTTCGAAATTTTTAATGAATTCGGACCAGTATCGAGAGTGGCAGGTGTATCATGCGTGACCATGACCTTGTGTCTGACGGATTCCTCGCGCTAACGGCGGCCGGCTTTGTGCTGCTGTGCTCGAGCTTGCTCGCGTTCGCGTTCACCTAATCCGCGCGGACGATCGAGGATGCAGCGCCCAGCCCTCGGGGCTGAGGGCGCATCGCACGACATAGTCACCGACATTCCACGGGCAATCGATCGTTTCTGCGGACGGATGTCATAAGCATTCCGCGGAGCTATTCGTAGTTCACGCAATTCCTTGAACGAACGGGGCGATGCGAAGCAAGCGTCCCTGCGGCGCTTCAGCGCATTGGAACCGCATCGGCAACGAGGGGCGCTGGCTGAATCTATTTGCCAAGCCGATATTTACCGCTGTTTACGCAACCGTTTTCGGAAACAGGCGACGCCGCCGGGAAAGAGGCCAGCGGTCGCGCGTGGCGCAATCGTCCTTGCCCTCGCCGACTGTTCGCGCTTGGATGTGATTGGGCTGGGGGAACCAATGATGCAACCTCGAGAGTCGGCTCCTTTATGGGTGGGACTCACCTTCGTGCTGATGATTGTCGGCGCCGTGATGTACGTGAGCGGCTACTTCATGGTCGAGGATCTCCTGGCATTCTTCAAAAGATGAAGCGGGCCTGGACACAGCACCATGAGTCAAGCTGCGCCTGCGGACGGGCGCTGATCACCCGTGGACGTATCGGGGCGTTGGCTGCTGGTTTTTTCCGGCCACGAAGGCACTTGGGTCCAAATTGGGTCCCCCTGCTAACCCGTTCTTGATCTTCCTGCCTCTAAGTGCTTGATCGCTCAGCGACGGAAGGGTGGCCGAGTGGTTTAAGGCACCGGTCTTGAAAACCGGCGTGCCTGCAAGGGTACCGTGGGTTCGAATCCCACCCCTTCCGCCATCTTGCGCACTGTCCAGCTTGGAGACATCGGTAACAGAACGTACCCAAGACATGGGTGGCAACCCGTGCCGAACGGGATGGGTGGAGGTGCGGTCTCCGTGCTCCGTGAAGGGCTGCTTACAGTAGCCGCGCAAACACCGGGCTTTTCGCCCGCGACTTTTGCTGTATTTTGCAGGCTTCGCCAAGGATTTTCAGGCACCTGGGTTTTCAGATAGGTCGGTTTTCGGAAAAGGAGTCCTGCCTTGCGTTTAGTTTTGCACTTAATTGTTATTGCGGCATTCGTATCAACCGGGCCGAGCCTCGCTCAAAAGCTTGTCGATCCAAATAGTGTCGCTCCCGAGTTCCGCGACGCGGCGGAAAAGCGGCGCGCCGAACAAATCAAGGTCGTGGAATGTAACCGCAAGGCCAATGAGTCAAAGGTCCTGCCCAGGGATCGAACCGCCTACCTCAACCATTGCCTTGAAGCTGCGGGCGAAAAGCACGCCCAGTGATCCGCCGCCTCGCGAGGCGCTTGCGCGCTTGGGCGGCCTGAGGAACAATTTGCGCGCGACGAACGTGGACGGGGGCGTGAGATGAGTAAGCAGGACGCGGGTTTTGACTTCCATCGCTATCGGCAATTGCTGGCTGAAGCCGACGACGAGACCAAGAGGCTGGCGTTAATCGATCTGTTAATTGAGGAGCGAGCCAAGGAACGGTTGGAGGCTCAGCGCGCCTCCGACCGGGACGCCATGACGGCAACCACCATCGCCAGAGTTCTCGGCAAATCAAGGGACTGATTCTGGCCCATCGGCAGGCCTTCGCGTGGGCTTACAAGCCGACCTAAAAAAACCGGCCGCCGCGATTTGACCGCCGCCAAATTGAGAAAATCTCCGGTGGTCCCCCGCCCTCATGGTCCGGCTGGCCTCTGCACTCGATGATTTCCCGCATTGTTTCGGTTTAGTTAACGATGCGCGGCAATGGCCCATCAACGTTTTGAGCCTACAACCTCCCAGCCCGACGCATTTTGGGGTGGAAATCAGGGGTTACGATGACTGCTATTTCAATCGTTTCAATCCGTCCTGTTAGCGAAGCCGGCTCACGATGATTCTCCCAAGGCAGTCGTACTTTTTTGCTGTTTTGGGTTAGTCGCATCGTTGGGCCTGATGACTTTCGGCGTGGACCTGAGCGCCGGCTGGCTCTAAATCGACCGGTTGATCGTTGCTGACGCGGCTGACGACGCCGTTTCAACCGGCCGGGGGCGGCCCTTGCGTCGCGGTGAAGGTTACCCCGATCCGGTTTTTCTGGATCCAGATTATTCTGCATTCGTGGACCGTGGAGTCCTTCGCCATCACCAGTTTAAAGCTGGGAGGCACGAACGCAGGGTTCTCCACATCGATGGCGGCGCCCTCCGGCGAGATGTTTCGGACCATGCAGCTCATGACGAAACCGCCCGACGACACATAGCCAGGTTCGTCGATTTCGGTCCGTGGGTGCTTTCGCTTTTCTTCCATCAACTTCCGGCCTTGGGTCAGGGTCACCGCGCAAGGTTAGCGCAAAACGTTAAATAAATCAGGCACCGTCGCCTCCCTCGGAACCCGGGCCAAGCCGCGATCTGCCGGCACCAGCCGCACGCGACCCATCTAGCAACTGCCGGAGCTCGTTCCGAATGATCGGCCGGCGTCCGCTCGGCACGCCATTGCGCAGATGCGCCCTGCGTCTGTCTGGGCTTCCGCTGGTTGTGGCGGCAGCGTAACATTCCGGGCATCGGCCGGTGTAGGCGCGACGCCCGCCAAGAAAAGAACATGCGCCAAGGGGAAACCGCCATGTTCGAGATACTCGATCGCCGCACGAGTTTGACGGGCAACCAGATCAAGATCCTCACCGCGGCCATCATCGGCGACGCGCTGGAATTCTTCGATTACTTCCTGATCGGCTTTGTGCTCGCCTTCCTGATCGGCCCGTGGAAGCTGACCTTCGGCCAGTCCGCCGTCGTACTGATGAGCTCCGGCATCGGCGCCATCATGGGCGCTTACATCTGGGGTTGGCTTGCCGACCGGATCGGCCGCCGCAAGGTCTTTATCGGCACCGTGCTGAACTTCTCCATCGCCACCGGGCTTCTGTATTTCACGCCGGACAATGGCTGGATCTATCTTTCGGTCATGCGTTTCTTCGTCGGCCTCGGCGTGGGCGGGCTTTACTGCGTTGACCTGCCCTTGGTGCAGGAATTCATGCCGTCCTCCAAGCGCGGCTGGGTCGGCGGCATCGTGACCTGCGTGATCCCGCTGGGCGTCGGTCTCGGCGCGGTGATGGGCGCACTCGTGGGCAGTGGCCAGTGGCGGCTGTTGTTCGCGATCGGCGTGCTGCCGGCACTGCTCGTGCTGCTGGTCCGCTTGTGGGTGCCGGAGTCGCCGCGCTGGCTCTGCCGCCAGGGCCGCTATGAGGACGCGCGCAACTCGCTGGCCTGGGCGCTGCAGGTGGAGCCATCGACGCTGCCATTGCCGACGGCGGCCGATGCCGGTCCGATCATCAAGAGCAACTGGCTCGAGCTTTTCAAATATCCGCGCAGCCTGATCGTCTCCTGGCTCGGCAATGCTGGCGCGCAGACCGGCGTCTACGGCCTGACGCTGTGGGCGCCGTCGCTGTTCGTCGTGCTATTGAAGGTCACGCCGCAGGAAGCGGCGAAGATGATGATCCTGCTCTCAGCCTTCGGCTTCATAGGGCGGCTGTCGTTCTCGTTCTTCTCGGAGCTGATGGGACGGCGCAATGCGGGCGGCCTGCTCGGCTTTGGCGCAGGGGTCATGACCATCGTGGCGGGCTACAATTACGACGTGGTGTTCATGGGCGTATCGGCGTTCTGGCTGCTGTTGGCCGTGACCTTCTTCTTCGCCGACGGCGGCTTCGCGATCGTCGGGCCCTATGCGGCGGAAGTCTGGCCCTCCCACCTCAGGACCTCAGGCATGGGCTCGGCCTATGGCTTCG
Organism: uncultured Alphaproteobacteria bacterium; assembly: GCA_963745785.1. GTDB lineage: Bacteria > Pseudomonadota > Alphaproteobacteria > Rhizobiales > Xanthobacteraceae > Bradyrhizobium. Next base: position 62,816 of record CAVUYV010000013.1, read on the forward strand.
GCGGCATCGGCAAGATCATCGGCCCGGTAGGCCTCGCCTTGATCGTGGGCTCCGGCAACTATCTCAAGCCCGACGTGCCCCTGCCACAGATTCCAACGGCCTTCGTTTATCTCGGCTGCTGGTTCCTGATGGCCGGGATCGTGTACTATTTCCTGGGCATCGAGACCAAGGGCAAGTCGATCGAGCAGATCGACAAGGAACTGATCGCCACTTCGGACCTGGCAACGGCCGCAGTTCGACGGGCATAGAATTGGACACGCGGATCGCGACTGCTGCGAGCTTGCGGTCCACCGAACCGCGATCTTCGTGCCGGGCGGTCCGCGCCGCCCTGGGGCGACATCGCCCGAGATCGACAACATGCGCCGGCTGTAGCCGGGCAGGATGATGCACGCCGATACCACCTCACCTTCGTCCAGAATTTAGGGAGAAACGCGATGCCGCTCGGCACCCTGCAACATTACACCATCGAACCGTCCGATCTGGAGCGCACCAGGAACTTCTATTGCGACGTACTGGGGTTGGAGAACGGCTACCGCCCGCCGCTCGACTTCCCGGGCTACTGGCTCTATTCCGGCGGCGTCGCCACCGTGCACCTGATGGGCACGCGCAAGCCGCGCGAGGGCATTGTGGTGCGGGGTACCGAGAAAAAATACGACGATACCGGCCGGCTCGATCACATCGCTTTTGCCGCGAGCGATGTCGAGGGCATGCGCAAGCGCCTGCAGTCCAACAACGTGAAGTTCCGCGAGAGCATCGTGCCGCGCAGCGGCGATACGCAATTCTTTCTCTACGATCCCGATGGCGTCGGCGTGGAGCTGAATTTCCCCAAGGCGTAAGGCGTCCGCCGGCTAGTCAAGCCCTCGCTCATGGCTCAAGCGCACCATTTCCTCGATGAAGATCGTTTTTTGTTTGTCGTCGAGGCTTGCGAACAGCGGCTCGGCCGCGTCGGCGACGCTGCGCTGATCCACCGCGCGATCGTTGAGAAACTGGGCTTCGTTGCGCATCTGCTCGATAATATCGTCCGGCGGGTCTCGTTTTGCGCGCGCAATTCTCAAGTTGAGCCGGTCGGCGCCGTTATGGCCGAGATAATGCATGGCGCTGTTGAAGCCGGTCCAATGCTTTTCCTGCTCGGGCGTAAGCTTCAGTTCGGCCTTGATCCGGTCGATATTCGCATCGCTGTTCGCGACGATCTGTTCGGCCGTCAATTGCGGCTGCCCTGGCTGAGTTAGCACCGCCTGATTGGTTCCCTTGCCGCCTTTGGCTCCTTTGGCGGTTTTCGCAGAACCCGGTTGTTTCGCACCATTGGTCCCGCTCGCTGCGGGCGCCTGCCCGCTGTTCCCGACGCCAAGCACGCCAGTGAACACGCCGACCACTCCGCCGATCGCGCCGCCCAACACGCCGCCCACGGGCCCAGCCGCCTTGTTGCCGGCTTGCGCTCCTTGCTGGACACCTTTGACCAGCCCTTGCGCATCTGCTGCCAAAGGCGCGCTGAGAAGCATGACGACAACTACCCCAAGCGCGACGCGCACTCTCAACCGGGCACGCACTGGCGGTGTCGGCCTGTTCATCGTCTACTCTCCATGGTCAATTTCGATATGTTGGCTGGGTGTTTTTGGAAGGCGGCAGGGATTCTGCCGGGTCTGGACATTATCGTTTTCACACCAAGCGAGTCTACCTGCCGTGCCATCCCGTCCCAGTGAAGAAAAGCTTGACCAACGAGCGAGTTAAGTTGACGAAGCTCGAACCTGCGGCGCTATTGCACACCTTAACGGCACACGGCGATGGCCCTGTGTGCAGCGCAGTATTCGTCGTCAAACCGGCACCGGGTTCACCCTCTCTCGACAGCTCGCGCGCGAACAAAAAGAATTCGTCCTGCCGCCAGCTTGAGCACAACGTTAGTTCTAGGGCCGCCAAGCACCTGATTTCTCGACAGACGCCGGCAATTCTGCTCTGATCGTTGCAACGAAATCCCGTACCGCCGTGCAGGCGCCTCGGCCCCCGGCGGAAGAAAAATAACAACGGGATTTCCCTCGCGATTGGCTCACCAGGGAGGAATGCCATATGTCACGGAAGAAGCTTTCTCGTCGACAATTCGTTGCCGCGACCGCCATGTCATCCGCGGCGCTGATATCAGCGCCCTATATTCGAACCGCTTACGCGGCCGGCAAACTCAACATCGGTTTTTGGGATCACTGGGTGCCCGACGCCAACAAGGCCAGCACCGCTCTGGTCAACGAGTGGGCCGAAAAGGAGAAGGTCGAGGTTTCGATCGACTACATCACAAGCCAGGGCAGCAAGAACACGCTGACGATCGCCTCAGAAGGCCAGGCGAAGTCCGGCCATGACATTCTTGCGATGCCGACATGGTGGCCTCATGCCCAGGCTGATCTGCTCGAGCCCGTGAACGACATCATGGAGCCGCTGATCAAGCAGAACGGCGAGGTGAACGGCACGGTGCAGTATCTCGGCAAGGCCGGCGACAAATGGCTCGCCGTTCCCGCCTGTATCGGCAGCCAGATCAAGGGGCCCTGCTCCCGCATCGATCTGATGAAGAAATACGCCGGCATCGACGTGCAGGAAATGTATCCGGCCGGCAGCCCGCCCAAAGCGGACAACTGGACGATGGACACGTTCCTGAAGGCGGCGGAAGCCTGCCACAAGGGCGGCTTTCCCTTCGGCATCGGACTCGGCGTGCACGAGCGACTCGGTCGATACCGCCGGCGCGATTTTTCCAGGCTCATTGGCGCCCAGCTGGTCGACGCCAAGGGCAACCTCACGGTCAAGACCGACGCGGTGCGGCAGGCTCTCGAATTCTACAAGAAGCTGATCGCGTTCCTGCCGCCGGATGTAGCGGCCTGGGACGACGCCACTAACAACAAGTGGCTAATTTCCGGCAAGGGCGCAATGATCATGAATCCGCCCAGCGCCTGGGCGGTCGCCAAGCGCGATGCGCCGCGAGGTCGCGGAGCAATGCTGGACGCACGGCTTCCCTGCAGGACCGAAGGGCCGGTTTGCACCATTCCTTCCATATTTCTGGAGCAGTCTGGAACTTCTCCAGGAACAAGGAAGCTGCCAAGAGCCTGCTGGTCCATCTGTCGCAACCGGCTTCGGTTGAGAAGCTCGTGGCAGCGAGCGGCGGCTACGACCTGCCGGCGTTCGAGAAGCTCACCACCCTGAAGACCTGGGCGGAAGAAGGCCCGCCGAAGGGGACGCTCTATCACTATCCAAACCCGTACAATCATCAAACCCTGTCGATCGCCGCGTCGCCGGCGCCTCCGAAGATCGCCCAGCAGATCTACGCGCAGGCCATCCTGACGAAAATGTGCCTGAGATACCATCAGGGCGAAGCGATGGAAAAGACGCTGGCCTGGGTGGAAGGCGAGTGTGAAGGCTACATGCGGAGCTGACGGAGGATTTCGCCGCAATGGCACGCCGACTGGTTGGGCTGGCCGTTGCGGCGAGTCATCCGATCGGGAGTCCGGCGATGCCGGCTGCTTCATCCGGAAATCCTGAGCCTCTGAAATGAAACTCGCGAGGAAGATGCATCATGGTTGATGTCGTATTTCAGCCGAACGGCGTTGCCCGTACCGGAGGCGTACGCAAGCGCGCCAGTCTACGGGTCGCAATGAAGCGGAAATCGACCGCGGCGTTTCTGATGACGCTGCCGCTGATCCTTCTGATCGCGATTCTCGTTATCTATCCGGCGTTCTATTCCCTGCATTTGGCAACGCTGAACAAGTCGATGCAGCGTTTTGTCGGACTTGGAAATTTCCAGTTTCTGTTCAAGCGCGAAACGTTTTGGCTGGTTGTTGAACAATCCTGCATCTTCGCGATCACCGCCGTGGTCTTCAAGGCGCTGATCGGGTTCATCGTCGCGCACTTCGTTCACAACGTCCCCGCAAAAGGGCAACGCAAGTGGCGGGGCATGCTGCTGGTGCCGTGGGTGATCCCGCCGGCGATGAGCACGCTGGCTTGGTTGTGGCTGTTCGATCCATCGTACAGCGCCTTCAACTACACCCTTTCGTTTTTTGGCATCGGGCCGATTTCCTGGCTCGGCGACCCCGATTGGGCCCGCTTCTCGGTCATTCTGGTCAATATCTGGTTCGGCGCGCCCGTTCTTCATGATCATGTATCTGGCGTCGCTGAAATCGGTGCCCGAGCAGCTCTATGAGGCCGCGGCCATCGACGGCGCCAATTGGTGGCAGCGCATCTGGTACGTGACATTGCCGATGATGCGCAACATCATCGCGATCACGACGCTGTTTTCGCTGATCGTCACCTTCGCGAACTTCGACATCGTGCGCATCCTCACTTTTGGCGGTCCGCTGGACCATACCCACATTTTCGCGACATGGGCCTTCCGGGTCGGCATCGAAGGCAGCGATATTCCGCTCGGCGCCAGCGTCTCGCTGTTCATGTTCCCGATCCTCGCGATCGCGGCGGTCTTCATCTTGCGCGATATCAACAAACGCGGGAATGAAGCCTGATGACGAGCACTGTAGTGATCGACAAGGCCGCGCCGACCCGCAGGTCAAATATGGCAGCATGAGCCGCGACCGCGCCTGGGCGCTGCGATGGTCGTACTTTTTTCTCACGCTGTTTGCGATCTTCTCGCTGCTGCCGCCGTTCTACATGCTGATCACTTCGCTCAAGACCAGCGCCGAGATTTCGGCGGAGACCAATCCGTGGTGGGTGTTTCATCCGACGCTTTCGAACTACATCGGACTGCTGACATCGAACCAGTTCCTGAGGTTCTTTCTGGAATTCCGCGTTGGTTTCTATCTTCGTGGTGACGATCACGATGTTGATCAGCGTACCGGCCGCATTCGCTTTGGCGCGCATGCGGTTCTGGGGTTCGGCGACGCTCGCGACCGGTATATTTCTGACCTATCTCATTCCCGAAAGCCTGCTGTTCATTCCGCTGTTCAAGATGTTCGCCGTGTTCGGCGACTGGACCGGGATCCAGCTGATCAACCGGTGGTACGTCCTGCTGCTCATTTATCCCGACGCTCACCGTGCCGTTCTGCACCTGGATCATGATCGGTTACTTCGCGTCGATCCCGAAGGAGCTCGACGAGGCCGCCATCGTCGACGGCGCGTCATGGTTCCAGACGCTGACGCGCATCTTTATTCCGGTCGCCCTGCCCGGCCTGATCGCCGCAACCATCTTCGCCTTCACGGTATCGTGGGCGCAATTTCTCTATCCGCTGGTTTTCACGACCTCGACGGATCAGCTGGTGCTGCCGGTCGGCATCATCACGTCCTTGATCAAGGGTGACGTGTTCAACTGGGGACAGATCATGACCGGCGCCCTGCTCGGCGCCGCGCCACCGCTCATCATCTACGCCTTCCTGATGGACTACTACATCGCCGGCCTGACCGCCGGCGCGACAAAGGGTTGAAACTCATGGCTGATGTTACGTTGCGTAAGGTGATCAAGCGTTACGACGAAGTCGAGGCGGTGCGCGGCATCGATCTCGATATCGCCGACCATGAGTTCGTCGTGCTGGTCGGGCCGTCGGGCTGCGGAAAATCGACCACGCTGCGGATGATCGCGGGACTGGAGGATATCACCGACGGCGACATCATGATCGGGGGCGACGTCGTCAACGACGTGCCGCCGAAGGACCGCGACATCGCGATGGTGTTCCAGAATTACGCGCTATACCCGCACATGACGGTTGCTGAAAACATGTCATTCGGACTGCGTCTGAAACGCTTTCCAAAAGCCGAGATCAAGAGCCGGGTCACCGAAGCCGCGCGCATGCTCGACATTACCGAGCTGGTCGACCGCAAGCCCAAACAGCTGTCCGGCGGCCAGCGCCAGCGTGTCGCGATGGGTCGCGCCATCGTTCGCCACCCCAAGGTTTTCCTGTTCGACGAACCGCTGTCCAACCTCGACGCCAAGCTTCGGGTCCAGATGCGGATCGAAATCAAGAAGGTACACCAGAAGGTCCGCACCACGACGGTCTACGTGACCCACGACCAGGTTGAGGCGATGACGCTTGCCGACAGGGTTGTGGTCATGAACCATGGCCGCATCGAGCAGATCGGGACGCCTAACGAGCTCTACCACAGCCCGGCCACGCGTTTTGTCGCAGGCTTCATCGGCTCGCCTGCGATGAATTTCATTCCCTGCCGGCTGGAGGACGTTGCCGGCAAGCTGCACATCCGGTTGACCGATCGCATCTCCTTTCCATTGCCGCCCAAACGCGCGGCGAGATACCAGGGGGTCGCACGAAACGAGAAATTGCTGCTCGGCTTGCGGCCGGAACATATCGCTGAAGCGAAACCCCATCCCGAGCCGGGAGTCGAAGCCTTTGACACCGTATTGGACGTGACCGAACCCATGGGCATGGAGACCCTGATTTATTTCACGCTCGAAGGCGCGCAAATCTGCGGGCGGGTTAATCCCAACGCCGGCGCTCACGATGGCGCGCCGATGCGATTGGCGGTGGACCTCAACAATATGCACCTGCTAAACGAGGTCACCGGCGTCGTCCTGTGACGGCCGCGCAACAAGAAAAGCCAAGGGACTGGGCAGGGATTGGAATGGCGACCAACAAGAAGAAAATTTTCATCACCGAATCGATGTCGCAGCAGGGACGGGCTTTATTGAGGGAGCGGGACGACATCGAACTCGTCGAATTTCCCAACATGATTTCCGCCGGCGATTTCGAGGCGATGTTGAAAGCGCAAGCCCCGGTCCACGGCGTCGCGCTCGGGGCCACCCGGTTCGGCGAACCGGAACTCGAGGCTTCAAAGGACATGAAGGTGGTAACCCGTATCGGCGTCGGCTACGACTCCGTCGATATCCCGGCTTTGAGCCGCCGCAAGATTCCGCTGATGGTCGCCGGTACCGCCAATTCTCCTTCGGTGGCGGAACAGGCGATGTTCATGATGCTGACGCTGGCCAAGCGCGCCGTGGAAATGCATTCCATCGTCAAGGACGGCAATTGGGGCCACCGTCTGGGCAAACTGCCCTACGATCTGTACGGCAAGACGGTTCTTATCGTCGGCTTCGGCCGCATCGGCACGCGGACTGCAAAACGCTGCCTTGCCATGGAAATGAACATTCTGGTCTATGATCCCTACAAGTCGGCCGCCGAGGTCAAGGCGGCAGACTGCGAGCCGGTCGGCGATCTCGATGCGGCCCTGCCGCGCGCCGATTTTGTCAGCATCCACTGCCCGAAAACGTCTGAGACGGTCGGGATGTTCAATGCGGCGCGGTTGAGGCGCATGAAGCCCACAGCCTATTTGATCAACACCGCACGCGGCGGAATTGTCGACGAGCCCGCGCTGTATGACGCGCTGGTCTCGGGCAAGCTCGCCGGCGCGGGCCTTGATGTTTTCGAGCAGGAGCCGCCGCCGGCCGGTCATTCGCTGTTTGAGCTTCCCAATGTCATCATGGCGCCGCATGTCGCAGGAGTTACTCGGGAAGCAGTGGATCGGATGAGCGAGCAGACCGCGCGCAATATCCTGAGCGCGCTCGACGGCCAGCCGATCCGCCAGAACGTCATCAATCAGGACGTGCTCGGCTAGCCTATTGTTTCCAGCTTTTCGCCGATGACGTCGCTGGCTTTGATACTGCAGCACCGCGGATATCGATATGGCCTTTAAGGAATACGGCGATCATGACGGGATCGGCCTCGCCGAGCTCGTTCGCAGGAGCGGCCCTGGAGGGACAAATTGCCGCCCGTTTGCGCCTAGGCCGACAAAACTCAGCCTTATTCGCGAGGAAGGAATGGAATTCGGCACTGGGACCAGGTTCCCTTTGCTGCCTGTTGCGTAACTTCCGGAGGCTGAAGTCTTGAGCCCAAGCGACCCGACCGATAATGCGCTGGCGGCCATTGCCAGCATGCTCCCAGAGCCCCATCGCGAGCCGGAAACGGCCGCGGTTGCGGAAGAGCCGATCGATCGTGAGCCGATCGAGGCCGACGGTTACTCGAAGACCGGTCCTGGTCCCATGGCAGCGATCCGTTTCAAATGGTCAGTTCGCCGCGGAGACAATGGCGAATATTATGTGGATGAGACGATCGGGGAAAACTCGGCGCCGGTTGTCAGCGGACCGCTGACGAAGGATGCCGCGATCGCTTTGGTTGACGAGCGCGAGAACGAGGCGCGACGACGATTTGAGTTAATCAAAAGCGAAATGACCGGACGGGCCGCCGCTGCGAATCCAGTCCAGAAGGACGGCGGCGAGCCATAGGCGTTCCAGGTTTCGAAGTCGCGTCACAAGCTCGTGCCGCCCCGGCTCGGAAAATGCGTTGCTGTGGAACGACCGGTATCGCTGGAAATTGACCGCTTACGCGGGAGTAAAATTACTCCGGTTGTCCAGGTCACATTGAACCAATGCCGCTGATTCCACGACCTACACCATGAAAGTGATGTAGGTCACGCAGCTGGAGCCACTGAAGCTTAGGATCGGGCTGAGATCGCACCTGCTCAGGAGGGTCAATGATGAAAAGGCTTTTGGCTGTCGCCGCATTTCTGCTGGCGAGCACCGCCGCGCAGGCTCAGTACTCCTTCGAATATGGCGGACGTACTATCCGCATCGATCCGGATCGTGGGACGGTTTCGATACCAGGCGTCTACGACAACAGCGGGCCGCGGACCAAACGCTCACATAGCGACCGGGACGGCGCCCGCCCGCGCAAGCAACAGGCACCCGAGCAGGCGAAGACCGATCCGCCGGCGCCTGCTGCAAACCCTGCTCCGGCCGAAAAGGTCCCTGCGCCTGCCGACACTTCCCCGGAGCCTTCAGCTGCCACCGCCGGCGTCGCGCCAGCGGATACCATCACCTCAGGAGAGCCTCCAACCGGCGGACGTGCGGTTCAGCAGGATACTGCCCCCGCCACCAAGTCCGAACCGGCGCCTGTCGTTGCGACCGCTCCGCCGTCGGGACCACAGCCCGCGACCCCGGGGATTCACTCGGCCAATACACCGGTCGGCGTGTGGTTGACCGAGGAAAAGGAAGGCAAGGTTCGAATCGAGCAATGCGGCGCTAATCTCTGCGGGTATTCCGTGGACAACAAATCCAATCAGAACGGCGAGCAGATCTTGATCAATATGAAGCCCGGCAAGGATTCCAAATGGAGCGGGCGAATTCACGACCCGAAATCCGGCAGCACCTATGATTCGACGATCGCGTTGAAAGGCTCGGATACCCTGCGCGTTCAGGGCTGTGCCTTTGGCGGCATGTTCTGCGGTGGCCAGACCTGGAGCCGGGTGAACTAGGCCGCAACCCCGCGTTCTGTCCGTCCCGCGGCGCAGGCCGTCACGGGTGATACTATACTGCGCCGGTTGCAGCCGCGATCTCGCGCTTCCTGTCGACGCCAAAACTCGTCTCGTGAATCTTGCCGTCGACGATATGGATCCGCCGATCTGCTCGCGCAGCCAGTGCCGCATCGTGGGTGACGACCACGACCGTTTGGCCGTTGTCGGCGATATCGCGCAATATGCCGAATACCTGCTCCGTCGAAGCGGTGTCGAGATTCCCCGTGGGCTCGTCGGCTACGATGATTTCGGGGCGGTTGGCAAGCGCCCGCGCCAGCGCCACCCGTTGCCGCTGACCGCCTGAAAGCTGATTGGGCCGCTTGGCGGCCTGCTCGGCGAGACCGAGCGATGTTAGTAGCATCATCGCCCTCTCGTTCATTTCCTTGGCAGACATTCGGCCATAGGCGCGCATTGGCAGCAGCACATTTTCAAGCGCGGTGAATTCGGGAAGCAGGAAGTGGAATTGAAACACGAAGCCGCATTTGGTCAGACGAACATCGGCGCGCTCCGTTTCCGATAACTTCGATGTCGGCTGGCCGCAGATGATGACCTCGCCTTCGGTAGGCGCATCGAGCAAGCCGAGCAAATAGAGCAGCGACGATTTTCCGGATCCTGAAGGCCCGGTGATGGCGAGAAATTCACCCTTCGCCACGCTCAAATCGATGCCATCGACCAGGGTATGAGAAATAACGCCCTGAACGCGGCGGACCAAGCCCACAACCTGCAGCGCGATCTCGCTCAAGACGCGCCCCGGATAATTTCGACCGGATGCACCCGCGTGGCCTTGCGCGCCGGAAAGAAGGCAGCGACCGCGCAGCAGAGAATTGAAATGGCTCCGGAGGCAATATAGTGCATCGGCGAATAGTAGATCTGAAGCGGTACTGTCGCGCCGGTCAGCGGATTGAATATCGTGATCTGAGACCATCCGTAGCAAAGCAGATATCCGAGAATCCAGCCGAACAGGATTCCGACCGACCCCATCATCGCCGATTCAATGATGAATATTCGCCGCACGGAATATTCGCGCATGCCCAGCGACTTCATGATCGCGATGTCGTGGCGTTTTTCGTGGGTGATGGTGGAGATGATATTGTAGGTGGCAAATGATGAGGTCAAAAGCATCGCACCCATCACCGTCAGCACGATGAAATCGCGCGTAGCGAAGGTCGACAGCAGATCGGCGTTGGCTTCTTGCCACGACACCGACTTATATCCGACCTGCGCCTCGACTTGAGCGGCCACCTTCTGTGCGACCAAGGGATCGCTCAACCGCAGCCGCAACTGATTGATGATCCCGCTTTGCCCCATCAGGGTTTGGGCCAGGCTGATCAGCGAATAGATTTGTCCTTCGTCGACACGCTTCAATCCTGACCGGAAGATTCCGACCACCGTGGCTGAAGTCTGAGCTCCCTGACCTCCTCCGAGTAGCACTGTATTCCCATTTTTCACGGCAAGCTTTTCTGCCAGCGCCTGGCCGATGATGATCCCGTTCGCCGCCTTCGACAGATCGGTCAGTTGTCCCTCGCGCATTTGCGAAGCGAGCTTGGAAACGCGAACTTCAAGGCGCGGATCAATCCCGGTCAGGGTCACGCCAACCCGCGCGCCGCCGTGCTCCACAAGCGCGGTGGTCTTTACCGATGGCGCCACATCGCCTGGCAACCACGACCTCAGGGAGGCCATTACGGTGTCCGGATATTTGATCCCGGGACGCCGGCTTACGTTCGGCACGTTGGACATTCCTACCGCGGCGTATTCCTCTTCCGCCGGCTGGCTCGGGACTGAGCGCCGCTCATCTTCGACAGTGACGTGGGGCATCGTATCGACGAGCTGCCGAAGAAAATCTATCTGCGATCCCTGCATCAGGCCCGCCATCATGATGGTGAAACCGACGCCCATCGCCACACCAAACATGCCGACCAGAGTTTGTCGAACGCGGGTGCTCACATGGGTCCACGCAATGCTCAGCAAGAGGTTCGTTGTCATGCGTGTTACCGGGTCGCGCTGTATTTGCCGACGTTCCTGCGTGCATCGTTAACAATGGAATCTACGTGAGCCGACAATGCCGAGGAAATGACGGCGTTATCGGCATCGACAGAACTGGTCACGACGGCGGCCGAGTTCCGATCGAGCGCAGCACTGGGACCGGGACTAGGACTTGGACTGGACTAGGTGTGGGAGTGGGATCCGGAGCGACATCCACGGGAGCCTCTGGTGCCGGCTTTGCTCGCACATTCACATTTGCCACACGGACCCGCGTACCGTCAGCCAGATCGGCACGCGCCGGTGACAGCACTGTGGTGTCCTTCGGCACGTTGCCGATGATCTCGACGTTACGGCTGCCGCGAATCCCGACCGTGACCGGAACCCGCTCAACCTTTCCGTTACTTACGATCTGAACCGCGTTGCCGCTAACGGCCTCGTTGGGTACCACAATGGCCGCGGTCTTTTCGCGATGGATGATATTGACTTCGACCGTCATTCCTATCCGCAACGGCGTATCGCGCGGCAACAGCAGATAGACACGAAAGGTTTTTCGCGTGGGATCGCCTTTTGGCGTGATTTGCGAGACAGTGGCCCGCAATGCCTGTGTGGAGAAGGCCTCGCTTCGCAAAAATGCCTTTTGCCCCACGGCGATCCTGGTGATTTCCTCCTCATTTATTTCAGCCACCACCTGCATGGGCGCCGGCGGGCCCACCCAAAACAGCACATCGGTTGGTCCAACAATTTCCCCAACCTCGCCGTCGCGACGCAACACCATCCCATCCAACGGCGCGCGAAGCACGAGTGCATCGAGGCGTACTTTTTGGGCGTTAATGCGCGATTTGGATTCCTCAAACTGGGTAGAGCGTTGCTCGTATTCGGTCTTCGCGGCTTCGCTTTTGTCGCGATCGCGGAGCGCGCGATTGAGATCGCGCTCAAGTTGTTCATTGTTGATTTCGAGTTGGTTCAGAGCGCTGCGTTCTTCCGCGTCGTCCTGGCGGCCAAGAACCTGACCAGCTTTGACCGCCTGCCCTTCGCAGCGGCAGAGTTCGACCAGCCGCCGCCTCTGAAGCGGGACGACTTTTGCCCACCGCTCAGGCTCTACAGTTCCGGTTCCGTAGATGGCCTCGGAAACTGGCGCGCGGATCGCCACTGCCGTCGTTACGGTGGGAGGCTGAAAGACGTCCGGATACAGCAAGTAGGTCCCGCCCACCGCTGCAATGGCAAGCACTGCGAGCACGGACCCAGACCAGACAATACCGCGCGAGAGCATCGGCTTCTCCTCAACCGCTCAAAAGCCAAACCGCTTGCGCAGTCCGGACGGTACTTGTTCCAATATCGCGTCCATATCGTCCTTCTTTATGCTACTGCTGCGCGGCCCTTGAGGACTGATGGAATCGGCTGAACTGGTGGCGGGAGCCGCCGGCGATTGTTTCGAAACAGCCGGCGCTGGCGGCGGCTGGCTGTCCTGTCTGGCATTGTCGGCCGGAGCGCCGGGCTTTGCCTGAGTTCGCACCGCACGCCAGCCGCCGGCTTCGGCCTTGGCCTGCTCGACTTGCGCGGGCGTCATCCGGGTTTCGAGAACGCCGATCAGCTGGCGCGCTCCATTACGGAATTCCTCGACCCGGGTGCCGACGGAGACAATGTAGGCCCATTTGTAAGCCTTCAGGTTGTCGTTCGAAGTTCCTCGCCCAATGGCATAAAGTCCGGCAAGAACCAGCATTGCATGCGAATGACCTTGGTCAGCAGCGCGCGAAAACCACCGGAATGCTTCTTGATCGGACCTCGGGCGCCCGACCCCCGACGAATAGAGCGCGCCCACATAAAACTGAGCCTCGCTATCTCCGGACTGTGCGGCCTGCGCATAACGATCGGCCATTTCCCTGTCGGACACGGCATCGGCATAGGCGATGGAATTCGCAAGGAGAGCGGCACCACAAAAGATCGCCAAAAAGGCCCGCTTCATGAAATCCTCGAGGATTCGGGAAAAATCACCCGACCTGCGGTATTTCGCTGATGTTACATACGTTTTTCTTGATCGCATCGTGAAAGCATCGCGAGATGGTACACTTCGGCCGGTGCATGTTCAAGAACTCGGGACTGCGACACGTCACGTCGCGCCGTGTTCCAAACTGCTTCATTTCAATAGTACCGCCGGACGTCAAACTCCGGTGTGATTCCCATCACATTCTCAACTGAACCGATGTGAGACCGTGCTGGCGTCCAACAAAGGAGGACGTCATGGGACAGAATCGCAAAACAACGATCGCTGCGCACGTGCTGTTGCTTCTGGGAATGTCGATCGCCACCCCCGCGGCGGCGGCGACGTTTGACGGTGCTTGGAATGTTCAGATCGCCTCGCCGAATAGCGCTTGCGGCTCCGGAACGACGGTCGCGATCGGGATCAACAACGGCCAGGTTGCCTCGGGCAATCCTTTGATGAGCGCATCGGGCCGCGTTGCGAATGCCGGCAACATCAGTGTGACGCTGACAAGCGGGATGAAGCGTGCGGTCGGCTCGGGTCGCCTCACCGCGACATCGGGATCCGGTACCTGGCGCGGCGCGATGTGCTCGGGCACCTGGACGGCGCAGCGAATGTGATCGGCGATAAGAGCAAATAACTGCTTGCGCGATGCAGTCAGTCTCCGACCTTTGCGGAATATTCCGCGTCGGTCACCTGCTCCATCCAGTTCGAGTAGACTTCCGTCGAGCGCTTCCTGCATCGCGATGTGGGTCATGCCATTGGTCGGGGAGCGCGCCATGCCAATGCTTTTCGCCCGGCGGAATCCAGACGACGTCGCCGGGACGGATTTCGCGGATCGGTCCGCCCTTGGCCTGAACCCGGCCAATGCCTGAGATGACATAGAGCGTCTGACCCAACGGATGGGAATGCCAGGCTGTACGCGCACCCGGTTCGAAGGAGACGCGGGAGCAATTGAGCCGTGCCGGAGCCTCGGCCACGATGATCGGGTCCTGCAACACCGTGCCGGTGAAGTATTCGGTCGGTGCGCGCCGCGTCGGCCGCGAACCGGCGAGATGGATGTTCATGGCGTTTCTCCTTCTTGACTATTTCTTCGAGGCCGCATAGCGCGCCTTGGTCTCGGCATTCATTGGATAGAGACCAGGCAGCACCGCGCCGGCGTTCACCTGCTCGACGATCCAGGCTTCCATTCGTTCCTGCTCCGCACCTTCGGCCAGGATGAGGTCGAGGAACGCTTGCGGGATCACCACGGCGCCGTCCTGGTCGGCGACGATGATGTCGTTCGGAAACACGGCAACGCCGCCGCAACCGATCGGTTCGCCCCAGCCGACGAAGGTCAGTCCGGCAACCGAAGGCGGCGCCGCAAAACCGTCGCACCACACCGGCAAACCGGTTCCGAGCACGCCTTCGAGATCGCGCACGACGCCGTCGGTCACCAGCGCAGCCACGCCGCGCTTGACCATGCGAGCGCACAGAATATCGCCGAAGATGCCGGCATCGGTGACGCCCATGGCATCGACCACGGCGATACAGCCTTGAGGCATGGCTTCGATCGCGGTCCGGGTCGAAATCGGCGAGGACCAGGATTCCGGCGTCGCCAGATCTTCCCGCGCCGGCACAAAGCGCAGCGTGAAGGCCGGGCCGACCAGCCGCGGCTGTCCCGGCCGCAGCGGACGCGAGCCCCGCATCCAGACGTTTCGCAGGCCCTTCTTGAGCAGAACCGTGGTGATGGTGGCGGTGGACACGCGGGAAAGGGTCTTGATCGCTTCGGGGGTCAGGGACATCGAAACGGCAACTCCGGCTACGGATGGATCGGGCGGGCGCATCTTGCGGGGCGCGGGGATTGCGTCAAGTGCCACTTGCAGAGGGGCTGCATGGCAATCGCGCAATCACAACGCCTTATCGCGGCTATGCGGATTAATTTATTGGACTTGCGGGCTCATTTGCGCGAAGCGAATTCCACTTCGCCGAAAAACACGCTAGAGCTTGATATCCGGTGAAGACCAGAGAAGCCATGGCCGCGACAATCTCCCCTCCCCGGATTTTGCCGAGCGGCGACAGCGCCATCACGGTGGAATTCAGCCGCAACATCGATGATGCCGCAAACCAGCGGGTGCTGGCGCTCGATCGGACGCTTGCGAGCGAACCGGTCGCCGGCGTGAACGAGACCGTGCCAACCTATCGATCTCTGCTGGTGCATTATGATCCCGTAAAGATCGATTTTGATACGCTGGGCGAGAAGCTTGTCTCGCTCGCGCAACGCCCGGTTCCGCCGGAGACAAAAGCACGGCGCTGGCGCATCCCCGTGGTGTATGGCGGCGAGCATGGCATCGACCTTGAGGACGTCGCCAAGACACTCAAGACCACCCCGGACGATATCGTGGCGCGGCACGTCGCCGGCGACTATCGCGTCGCCATGATCGGCTTTACGCCGGGATGGTCCTATCTCAGCGGCCTCGAGAAATCGCTGCACATGCCGCGGCGCAAAGACCCGCGGCTGCTGACGCCGGCCGGCACGATCTCGATCGGCGGCGTGCAGACCGGCGTGCAATGCCTGGCAGGTCCGAGCGGCTGGCATCTGTTGGGACGGACCGCGGTCAGAACCTATCAGCTGCATCGCGATCCGATCTTCCTGCTGGAGCCCGGCGACCACGTGACGTTTTCCACCGTCGATGCCAAAACCTTCGCCGAGCAGGATCGCGCCGCGGAAGCCGGCGAGATCATCGCCGAGCCGATCGCCCCATGAGTAAACTCGTCATCTCCGCTATTGGCCCTGCAAGTTCCGTACAGGACGGCGGGCGGCATGGCGCCCAGCGTTATGGCCTGACGCCCAGCGGCGCGATGGATCGGCTCGCGCTGGCGGCTGCGAATTGTCTGGTTGGCAACGAATTGTTCGCCGCTGCGATCGAAATCGGCCCGTTCGGCGCCGCGTTCACGGCGCGCGAAGGCGCGGTTCGCGTCGCGCTTGCGGGAGCGCCGCGCAACGCCGACATCTCGGGGCGCGCCGTAGCGTCAGATACATCCATGACGCTCGCCGACGGCGAAACCTTGACGCTGGGCTTTGCGCGCGGCGGTTCCTTCAGCTACCTCGCGATCGAGGGCGGCATAGCAGGCGAGCCGATGTTCGGCAGCCTGGCGGTGAATGCACGCGCCGGCCTCGGCAGTCCCTATCCGCGCCCGCTGCAGGCGGGCGACGAGTTGCAGACGGCGGCCGCGAGCGGCGCGGCCGAGCGCCGGATCGATCTTCCTCTCCTCGTCGGAGGGGCCGATCCGCGTCGTGATGGGCCCGCAGGACGACGAATTCGGTGACGACGCCACAAATCTGTTTCTGGACAGCGAGTGGAAGATATCGGCGACCAGCGATCGCATGGGCTACCGGCTCGAAGGCCCCGTGATAAAACATCTGCACGGTCACAACATCGTCTCCGACGGCACCGTGGATGGCAGCATCCAGGTGCCCGGCAATGGCGCGCCCATCGTGCTGATGCCGGACCGCGGCACCAGCGGCGGCTATCCCAAGATCGCAACCGTGATTTCGGCCGATCTCGGGCGGTTCGCGCAGATACCGGCCGGACGTGGTTTCCGGTTCAAGGCCGTCAGCATGGCCGAGGCGCAAGGCGAGGCGCGCAAATTCGCGGAATTGCTGCGCACCCTGCCCGATCGCCTCCGGCCGATCGAGACTTTCGATCTCAACATCGAGGCGCTGCAAGATGCTAATGTCGCCGGCGCTGCCGTCAGCGCGGTCGACGCCGGAACATGGCAAATTCCATCGGCAGATGCGCTGGCGCAAGACTAGACCAGAGATCCACTCGCGCAAGGGGACACCGGACATGACAACAATCGATCTCAACTGCGATCTCGGCGAAGGATTTGGCGCATGGGAAATGGGCAATGACGCCGCCATGATCGAGCTCGCCACCTCGGTCAACATCGCCTGCGGCTTTCACGCCGGCGATGCCGACATCATGCGCAAGACCGTGGAGCTTGCGAAGGCGCGCGGCGTCAGCATCGGCGCGCATCCCGGTTACCGCGACCTGCACGGCTTTGGCCGCCGGCCTTTTCCCGGCATGAAGGCCTCCGAGATCGAAAACCTGGTCGCCTACCAGATCGGCGCGCTGCAGGCGATCGCGACCGCGGCCGGTCACAAGGTCACCCACGTCAAGGCGCACGGCGCGTTGTCGAACGTCGCCTGCGAGGACGACACCACCGCGAAGGCGATTGCTTCCGCGATCAAGGCGGTCGATCCCAATCTGATTTTCGTGGTGCTCGCCAATTCGCGCCTGGTGCAGGCCGGCGAAGCCGCCAACCTGCCGATGGTGCACGAGGTGTTCGCCGACCGCGCCTATGAAGACGACGGCTCGCTGGTGTCGCGCCGCAAACCCGGCGCGGTGTTGCACGATGCAGACGCAGATCGCGCAACGCGTGGTGCGGATGGTGCAGGATGGCGCCGTCGTGTCGGTCACGGGCAAGGTGATCAAAATGCGCACCGACACCGTGTGCATTCACGGCGATACGCCGGGCGCGGTCGATATCGCGCGCGGCGTGCGGCAGGCGTTGAAGGATGCCGGCATCGACGTGGCGCCGTTCAAGAAAGCGGAGTTAGCGCACGCGCCTAGAACGGGTGAACCGACAGCGTGCCGAACACGACGGCCGCGATCAGCGCGAATGCGCCGTAGAGCGCAGCCGCATGAAATCCTGTTCCGGTTCGCCGGGACAGGGAACGCGCATACAGGTGCAGGCGGGCTTCCGCCGATAGTTCGCGCATGGTCGATCTCCAACGCCGCATTGCCACTAAGGGAATACTGTTCGCGTCGGGATTCAAGATCGACCGGAGCAAATAGCGATACAAATGCTCTGCCAGACTCCGATCGCAGTTAAAAATTCTCTGCGACGGATTCGGGCGAGAATTTTATTCGTTCGCATTTGAAGCTGATTGGAACTGCCTCAATAAACGTCCTGCTGGAACCGGCCCTTCTTTTTGAGTTCCCCGACGAAGCTGACGGCCTCATCGGTCGAGCGCGCGCCGAACTGCGCGACGATATCGACCAGCGCGCGCTCGACATCCTTGGCCATCCGCTTGGCGTCGCCGCAGATATAGAGGTTGCGCGCCCTCGGCGAGCCAGGTCCACAATTCGCGGCCGACCTCGCGCATGCGGTCCTGCACATAGAATTTCTTGTCGCCGTCGCGCGACCACGCCAGCGACAGCCGCGTCAGCAGGCCCGAGGTTTTCATGGCGTTCAGTTCGTCGGAATAGAAGAAATCGCAACTGCTGCGCTGATGACCGAAGAACAGCCAGTTCTTGCCGGGCGCGCCGGTCGCCTTGCGATCGAGCAGGAAGGCGCGGAACGGCGCGATGCCGGTGCCCGGCCCGATCATGATGATCGGCGTTTTGGGATCCTGCGGCAGCGCGAAGCCATGGGCCTTCTGCACATAGACCTTCACCTGGTCGCCCGGCTTGATGCGCTCGGCCAGGAATGTCGAAGCCAGGCCTAGGCGCTTGCGCTTGCCGACGACGTAGCGCACGCAATCGACCGTCAGCGACAGCTTGCCGGGCGTGGCATTGTGCGACGAGGAGATCGAATAGAGCCGCGGTTGCAGCGGCTCCAGCGCTTCGACGAAGGCTTCGGGATGCGGACGCACGCCGGAGAATTTTTGCAGCGCCGCCATCACGTCGAGCGTCGCGGCGTCGCCGTCGGGATCTTCGCCTTGCGCCAGCGCGCGCGCCTTTTCGCGCTGCGCGCCGCCGGTAATGAACGAGATCAGTTCGAACAGCGAATCCGGCGCGGGCGCCAGCGAAACATCGTCGGTCAAGACCTCACGCAGCGTCTTGCCGTTCACTTCGGTGGTATGCGATGCGCCGAGCATGGCGATGATCTGATCGACGAGGCCGAGATCGTTGCGGGCAAAAATGCCGAAGGAATCGCCGACGACATAGTCGAGGCCGCAGCCGCTGAGATCGAAATCGATGTGCCAGGTTTCCTTTTCCGATCCGGGCTTGTTCAAGAGGCGGCGCGACACGAACGTCGCCGGCGACCGGATTGTCGCGCGAACGCCCGGGCTCCGCCGTGACCGCCGGCGCCGCTACGGCTGGCGCGACCGCCGTACCGGATGAAGCCGGCGGCGCTTTCTCCAGTTCCTCGTTCAGCGCCTTGAGCATCCGGGCGGTTTCCTTGCCGCCGGGGACGCACAGATTGAGACGCGCCTCCGCCTTGCTCGCGATCGCGTCCGAATAGTCGTTGCAGTTGTAGCCGCACTGGCCGCAATCCTGCTGCGCCATCGCCGCCATCATGCGCCGGCGCAACGGGCGGCCTTCCGCGAGCTTCATGCGCTCGGCGATCGGCATGGTCTGGTCGTGCCAGGGCGCTTCGCCGTCGTCGCCATCGCCGCTTGGGCCTTGAAGCACGGCCGCGCCCTGCTCGGCCGAGAGCGGCGCCGGACCATCGCTCGACAACAGTCCGGCAAAAAAGCCGTTCAGCCAGGAGCGCTGCGCTTCGGAAAATGGCGCGCTCGCGGGAATGATTTCGATTTTTGGCGGAGGCGTCATCTGGTTCATGGGGAAGCCTCGGCATCGGCGAGCTTGCGCAGCGTTTCGCCGTCGTGGCGTCGCGCGAAGGTCAGGAATGTTTCGTCGGGCGATGCGCGATGCGCGAGATATGCCTTCAACAGCTTCTCAACCGTCTTCGGCGCGTCCTCCGCCTTGAGGTCGTGGTAGACCTCCTGCCCGACATCGGCATTGGGGCCGAACCCTCCGCCGGCGAACAGATGATAGCCTTCGACGGTGTCGTCATCCTCGCCGACGGGCACTTTGGCGCCGATCAGGCCGATATCGCTGATGTAGTGCTGCGCGCAGGAATGATGGCAGCCGGTGAGATGGATGTTGAGCGGGGTGTCGATCGGCACCCGCGGCTCGCACCAGTCGCCGATCGCGGCGGCATGGCGCTTGGTATCGGAGGCCGAGAACTTGCAGCCGGCATTGCCGGTGCAGGCGATCAGCCCGGCGCGTATCTGCGAAGTCTTGACCGCGAGGCCGATCGCTTCGATCGCGGCGACGGCAAGCCCGACATTCTCGTCACGCACGCCCGGGATCAACAGGTTCTGCCAGACCGTCAGCCGGATATCGCCGTCGCCGAGATCCTGCGCGATCTTTGCCAGCCCCCGCATCTGCTCGCAGGTCACCTTGCCGAGCGGCAATGCGACGCCGATCCAGTTCAAGCCCGTCTGCTTCTGCTGGTGCACGCCGATATGCGCCATGCGGTCGAACGCCGGACGCGGCGCGAAGGCTTCGGACGGCACGCGCGTAAGGGCGTGGCCGAGCTTTTCCTCGACCGCGGCAAGGAATTTTTCCATGCCCATGCCGTCGATCACGTATTTCAGCCGGGCCTTGAGCCGGTTGGTGCGGTCGCCCAAATCGATGAACACGCGCACGATGGCGTCGGCGACTTTGGTTGCGTCCGCAGGCCTCACGATGATGCCGGTCTCCCTGGCGAAATCCTTGTGACCGGTGATGCCGCCGACGCCCAGTCGAAACCAGACGCCGGGCTCGACACCGAAACCGTCCTTCACCTCGACCGCCGCGAAGGCGATGTCGTTGGTGTCTTCGAGCACCGCGATCTTGCCGGCGCCGTCGAACGCGACGTTGAACTTGCGCGGCAATCCCGTCAGCGAGCGGTCGTTGAGAATGTGGTAGTGCCATTCGCGCGCGTATTCGCGGGTGTCGAGCAATTCCTGCGGATCGATACCCGCCGTCGGAGTGCCCGTGACGTTGCGGATGTTGTCGGCGCCGGAGCCGCGCGAGCACAGGCCGAGATCCTGGATGCCCTCGATCAGCGCAACCGCGTGCTTCGGCGGAATTTCGCGAACCTGAAGGTTGGCGCGGGTGGTGACATGGCAGAACGGTCCGCAATAGCGCTCGGCCAGATCGGCCATGCCGGCGAATTGCCAATGCTTGAGGATGCCGTTCGGAATCCGCAACCGGCACATGTAGGAATCCTGCGCCGGCGCGACGTAAAACAGGCCGTAATAGCGCCAGCGAAAATTATCCGCAGTCGACGGCGCCGCGTTGGCGAGCGCCTGCTGCTTCAGCCGCGGATAGGCATCGAACGGATGTTCTTCGCGCTTGAATTTCTCCTGATCGGCGAGTTTTTTGCCTGACGCAATGACCTTGTCCTGCGCCTTCAAATGCGCCGCATCGGGTCCGGTCGGCTCGGTGTTGGTCTTTGCCCGCGCCGGCACCACCGAGGCCGCGTCCGGCCTTGCTGATCTGCAACCCCGTCGCAAATCCTTCGAGGTAGCGTTTCTGCTCGTCGGTAAAGTCGATTGAGAGCGTTTCGATTTTCATGGTGCGCGACGAAGCTCCTGCGGCCACGATCGGTGGCTTCAACGGGAAACGGAATGTGACCGCGCGGAAATCGGTTCGGCCGGGAGCCGGGTACAATTTCTACGGAGCGGTCCGACCAGCTTCGTTGCTGCGGAAATCCATCTTGGACTTGAAGCCAGCGGGCCTCTGCGCCGGCTGGCTGCATTGCAACATTCAAGTTGTGTGCCATGCGGCGCGTCGAGAAATATCATGTAATATCAATGAATTAAGCGATAGATTTGGAACTCAGGATGATCGCCCGCCACTAATTTTGAGCAGGCAGCCCAAAAACTAGCCTGTCAGGCCGGCTGCTCAACATCTGCTCAGGATTTGCGGCGTCCGATCTCGAACGCCGCCAGATGCCCGGCGATATCGTTGGCGTCGAACGGAGGACCCGCGAAAGCGCCGACCGCGCCGGGTGCATCGGTGAGCTTCCCGTCGCGTCCAAGCGCCGCGTCGTAAAGGTCCGGTCTGAACACCGCCTGCGCCGTCCTGAGCGCCTCCGGGCTGATCGAGGCCTGCCCCCAACGCACCATCTGCGCGTAAAGCCAGGCAGCCTGCACAGGATCGGGCCGCGCCGCGCCCTCGCGCCCCACCAGCAGATAGCGGCTGCTTTCGCGCATGGTTCCATCGGGCGAAATCTTGAGGCGGCCGTCGAGCGTTCGCTGGATGACCTCGGCATCGACGCCGATCCGCTCCGGCTGCGCCAGGATGCGCGCCGCCTCGGCGCGATTTTGCGGTTGCTCGATGAACTCGGCGGCGCGAGATGCAGCGCGCACCAGCGCGGCCAGCACCTCCGGGTTTTTCTCCGACCAGTCCTGCCTGACCGCCAGCACCTTTTCCACCGCACGGACCAGGATATCGGCGACGAAATGCAGGATATGGCCGACACCGAGATCGACCGCGACCGAGTTCCAGGGCGCGCCGACGCAGAACGCGTCGACGTGACCGCTGGCAAGGCTGTCCACCATGTAGGGCGGAGGCAGCACCACGAGACGGACGTCCTCGTCGGGATCGACGCCGCCGGCGGCCATCCAGAACCGCAGCTGATAATTGTGGGTCGAGAACGGAAAGGTCATGCCGAAGGTCAGGGGTTCCGCACCGCTCTTGCGCCGTTTTGCGACGACGCGCGCGAGCGCCAGCGCCGTCGCCATCGGATCGAACGGATCGCCTCGATATCTCGGCCATGATCGCCGCATGCAGCGCCGGCGAGACCGTGATCGCGTTGCCGTTGAGACCGAGATTGAACGGTGCTGCGATCGGCACCTTGACGTGTCCGAGTCCGAGGCTGGAGGCAATCGCGACCGGCGCCAGCAGGTGCGCGGCGTCGAACAGGCCGATATTGAGCTTGTCGCGGACATTCGACCACGACACTTCCCGCACCAGGGTGACATCGAGCCCTTCCGCTGCGGCAAATCCCTTGTCGACGGCCACGATCAGCGCCGCGGCATCGACCAGCGGAATGAATCCTATGCGAAGCGGTCCGGTCATTTCAGCATCTCCGACGCGGTCAGGATCGATTGTGCGATCTCGCCGATTTTCTTTTTCTCGCGCATCGCCGTCGAGCGCAGCAATACGTAGGCCTCGTCTTCGGTCAGGCCCTTCAGTTTCATGAGGATTCCCTTGGCGCGATCGATCACCTTGCGGTCTTCAAGCGCGGATTTGGTGCGGTCGAGTTCATCCTGCAGCTTGGCAAAGGCGTTGAAGCGCGAGATGCAGAGGTCGAGGATCGGCTTGATGCGTTCTTTCTTCAATCCGTCGACGATATAGGCGGAGACGCCGGCATCGACCGAGGCCTGGATCGACGCCGCGTCGCTCTGATCGACGAACATCGCGATCGGCCGGCGCACGGCGCGGCTGACCTGGAACATCTGTTCCAGGACGTCGCGGCTGGGATTTTCCAGATCGATCAGGATGACGTCGGGATCGAGCGCATAGATCCGGGCCAGCAAACTCTGCATTTCGCTGATGTGGACGACGCCGGTAAAGCCCGCCTCCCGCAACCCCTCCTCGAGGATCGCGGCGCGGATCGGGCTTTCGTCGACAATGACGATTTTTGGAGACAACTCGGCGCCCATCGCTCACTCGCATTCCAGCAAATTATTCATAGCACGCCGCAAGTGGTCTCAAAGCCTTGTAATTATGAGCAATTGGGACTAGCTCCTGCCGATCAATCAGGCAGATCAAGTATGCAACAGGCCGCCGCGCCCAAAGTCAGCTTTGTTTCGCTGGGATGCCCCAAGGCGCTGGTGGATTCCGAGCGCATCATCACGCGGCTGCGCGCGGAAGGCTATGAGCTGGCGCGCAAGCACGATGGCGCCGACCTCGTCATCGTCAACACCTGCGGCTTTCTCGACAGCGCCAAGCAGGAATCGCTGGGCGCGATCGGCGAAGCCATGGCCGAGAACGGCAAGGTGATCGTCACCGGCTGCATGGGCGCCGAACCCGAGCAGATCGAGGCGGCCTATCCCGGCGTGCTGTCGATCACGGGACCGCAGCAATATGAGAGCGTGCTCGATGCCGTGCATCGCGCGCTGCCGCCGCTCCACAATCCGCATCTCGACCTGGTGCCGCCGCAGGGCATCAAGCTGACGCCGCGGCACTACGCTTACTTGAAGATTTCCGAAGGCTGCAACAACCGATGCAGCTTCTGCATCATCCCGAAACTGCGCGGCGACCTGGTGTCGCGTCCGGCCAACGACGTGCTGCGCGAGGCGGAAAGACTGGTCAACGCCGGCGTCAAGGAGTTGCTGGTCATCTCGCAGGACACCTCGGCCTATGGCGTCGATCTGAAATATGCCGATAGCCCGTGGAAGGATCGCGAGGTCCGCGCCAAATTCTTCGATCTGGCGAAGGAACTCGGCGAGTTCGGCGCCTGGGTGCGGCTGCAATATGTCTACCCCTACCCGCATGTCGATGAAGTCATCGGCCTAATGACGCAAGGCAAGATTTTGCCGTATCTCGATATTCCCTTTCAGCATGCGAGCCCGGAGATCCTCAAGGCCATGAAGCGCCCGGCGGCGCAGGAAAAGACGCTGGCGCGGATCGAGCAGTGGCGCGAGGAATGTCCCGAGTTGACGCTGCGTTCCACCTTCATCGTCGGCTTTCCCGGCGAGACCGATTCGGATTTTGCCTATCTGCTCGACTGGCTCGAAGAGGCCGAGATCGATCGCGTCGGCTGTTTCAAATATGAGCCGGTCGCGGGCGCTGCGTCGAACGCGCTCGGCAATGCCGTGCCCGACGAGATCAAGCAGGAACGCTGGAACGCGCTGATGGCGCGGCAGCAGAAGATCTCCGCCCGCCGGCTGAAGCGCAAGGTCGGCACGCGGCAGCAGGTCATCATCGACGAAGTCGGTCCGACCGTGTCGAAAGGCCGCTCCAAGGCGGACGCGCCAGAGATCGACGGCGCGGTCTACCTCTCGAGCCGCCGTCCGCTCCGTGTCGGCGAGATCGTCACCGCGAAAATCGAACGATCAGACCAATACGATCTGCACGGCAGCGTTGCGGGCTTCTAACTCGCTTGACAACGCCGCCCCTTCGGCTGTATGGCGGCGTCATGACTCTCAACCGGACCATCTGCCGCGCCACTTTCCGTCGTCGCTCGTTCGACGATGATGGGTCGCGCCGTGTCCGACGACAACGCTGAACAACTAGATCAGCAACGTTTTCGAGAAGGCCGCACCCTAAAAAGTGCGGCCTTCTCGCGTTTCGGCCTGCTTTTTTCATCCCAGGGAGTTTGACATGACCATTGCCACGCATCCGTTTGACGCGCTGATGGACATCACCGCGCGCCCGCCGGCCGTCTTCGTCCGGGGCGAAGGCTCATTTCTGTGGGATGACACCGGCAAGCGCTATCTCGATTTCGTTCAGGGCTGGGCGGTCAATTGCCTCGGCCATTCGCCGCCTGAAGTTGCCGAAGCGCTTGCGGCGCAGGCAAAGCTGCTGCTGACGCCAAGTCCGGCTTTTTACAACGCGCCGAGCCTCAAGCTGGCAAAGGCCTTGGTCGATCACAGCTGCTTCGATCAGGTGTTCTTCACCAATTCGGGCGCGGAAGCCAATGAGGGCGCGATCAAGCTCGCGCGCAAATACGGCGCCCTGCACCGCAATGGCGCTTACGAGATCATCACGTTCGAGGGCGGCTTTCACGGGCGGACGCTGGCGACGATGTCGGCATCCGGCAAGAAAGCGTTTGAGCCGCTGTTCGAACCTAAGGTCTCTGGCTTTCCCAAGGCGCAGCTGAACGATCTCGCTTCAGTGAAGCGGCTGATCAACGACAAAACCATCGGCGTGATGCTGGAGCCGATCCAGGGTGAAGCCGGCGTCTGGCCCGCGACCGACCAGTTTCTGCGCGAACTGCGGACGCTGACCAGAGAGCACGGCCTGTTGCTCATCCTGGACGAGATCCAGACCGGCATCGGCCGCACCGGAAAACTTTTCCATTACGAGCACGCCGACATCGAGCCTGACATCATGACGCTTGGAAAGGGCATCGGTGGAGGCGTGCCGCTGGCCGCCCTGCTCGCTACCGCAGCGGCTTCCTGCTTCGAACACGGCGACCAGGGCGGCACGTTCAACGGCAATCCGCTGATGTGCGCGGCCGGTCTCGCGGTTTTGCAGCAAGTGTCTGACCCGGGTTTTCTGAAATCGGTGGTCGATGCCGGCCTGTATCTGGAAAGCGAGTTGCAGCGGATGTCCGTGCGCCATGGTCTCGGCGAGGTCCGTGGCAGGGGCCTGCTGCTCGCGCTCGATCTGAAACACCCCATCGCGGCCTCGATCGTCGCGCAAGCCTTTGAGGATGGCGTGCTGCTCAACGCGCCACAACCGGACGCGCTTCGTTTCATGCCGGCGCTCAACGTTACGCGAGAGGAAATCGTCGGCATGATCGATTGCCTGGATGCGATCCTCGCAAGATTGGGCGCGGCAAGGCGTGTGGCGTAGCAGGCGCAATGACTCTCCACTTGTGCGTCCCGGCGTTCGCCGGGACGACGAGCAAAGGAATCCTACGGCTTCAAGATCGACGCCCCTGTCGTCATCCGGCTTTCCAGATCGATGTGCGCCTTGGCCGCATCCTTCAGCGCGTAGGCGTGGTTGATCGGCACATGCAGTTTCCCGTTGATGACGGCGGCAAACAAGGTGTCGGCGCCCTCCAGCAGTTCAGAGCGCTTGCCGATATAGTCGTTGAGTTTCGGCCGGGTCGCAAACAGCGAACCGTGATTGTTGAGTTCAGCAATCGAGAATGGCGGCACCGGACCCGAGGCGCTGCCGAAACTCACGAACATCCCGCGCGGCTTGAGGCAGGACAGCGAGCCCGGAAATGTGGTTTTGCCGACCCCATCATAGACGACATCGCAAAGCTCGTTGCGGCTGATCTGCTTGACGCGCGCGACGAAATCTTCCTCGTTATAGAGGATGACGTGATCGCAGCCATTGGCGAGCGCGAGATCGGCCTTCGCTTTCGAGCCGACGGTGCCGATGACGTGGGCGCCAAGCGCCCTCGCCCATTGGCATGCGAGCAAGCCAATGCCGCCGGCTGCGGCATGGATCAGCACCCGATGGTGCGGCTCGACCTTGAACGTCTTGTGCAGGAGATACCAGACCGTCAGTCCCTTCAGCATCAGCACGGCGCCCTGCTCGTAGGTGATGTGGTCGGGCAGTTTTACGAGTTTTTCCCGAGGGATATTTCGCTCGGTCGCGTAGCCGCCGAGATTGAAATAATAGGCGACGCGGTCGCCGGGGTGAAAATTGGTCACGCCGGGTCCAACCGACAGCACTTCGCCGGCAGCTTCGTTGCCGGCGATGAACGGCAGTCCCGGTGCCTTGTAGAGGCCGGTGCGATAATAGACGTCGATGAAGTTCAGGCCGACGGCATGCTGACGGATACGGACCTCGCCGGGCCCCGGCGCGGGCACGTCCACGGGCTCATAGACCAGGGCTTCCGGACCCCCTACCTTGTGCACGCGCACGGCCTTGATCATATCAGCCTCTCCCTCGAGGATCCTCGTAAGCTCAAGCGAAAGCCATCAAGGCCGCGTTGTCAACTCAGCGGCAGCGCACCACGTTGTCGCTTGCAGCGCGCCCTTCGCAGAAGTGGAAACCGGTCTTTGCAAATAACATTAGCGAACGGCATTTTTGCGGTTGCGCCTGGCCAGCACATTGAAGGCTTCGACAGCAGCCGAAAACGCGATGGCAAAATAGATGTAGCCGCGCGGGATATGAAATTTGAATCCGTCGGCCACCAGCGCAACGCCGATCAGCACCAGAAATGCCAGCGCCAGCATCTTGGTGGTGGGATGCTCCGCCACGAACCGTGCCACCGGTCCGGAGGACACGTACATGATGATACAGGCGATGATAACGGCCGCGATCATGATCTCGAGATCCTGCGCCATGCCGATCGCGGTGATGATGGAATCCAGCGAGAACACCATATCGATGACGATGATCTGGATGATTACCCAGAAGAAGGCGCTGGCCCCGGACGCTTCGCCATTCTCTTCGTCGCGCGCTTCCACCTCGGCGTGAATTTCGTGGGTCGCCTTGGCGATCAGAAACAGCCCGCCGCCGATCAGAATGATGTCCCGCCAGGAAAACGCCATGCCCTTTACGGTGAAGATGGCCTCCGTCAGGCCGATCAGCCACACCAACAGGCTGAGCAGCAGAATGCGAAACACCAGCGCCAGCGCTAACCCGATTTGACGCGCTTGCGTCGCTTGCCGCCGCGGAATGCGCGAGACGATGACCGACAGAAAGATAACATTGTCGATGCCGAGAACGATTTCCAGCGCCGTCAGGGTCAGCAATGCCGCCCATGCTTCCGGGCTGGTCAGCAACTCGATCATGCGCCGAACGATCTGGCGAGCCGGATCGCAGCATCGCTCCCGACGATATAGGCAGCGATCGCACAAAGCGCCGTTGTTACGATCGGGCTGACATTGAAGTCATTTGCGAGCACGACGATCGCGAGCACCGCCCAGACGGCGAGCAACGACAGGGTAAGGCCGCGCAGGCGCACCACACGTACTGGATGAACCACGTGGAATGGAACAAATGTCAGCACGATCAGGATAGCGACCGCGAGGCTCGAAAGCGCCGGCGGTAAATGCAGCAGGAACAGATAGAAGGCCGCCGCATTCCACAGCGCCGGAAACCCGCGAAAATGATTGTCCGCGGCCTTCATGCGGCGATCCGCGAAATACAGCGCGCTTGACACGACGATACCCGCACCGAGCAGCGGCGCCGCCAGCGGCAGCAGCAGGCCGCTTGCGGTGATGGCATAGGCCGGCACAAAGACGTAAGTGACGAAATCGACCACGAGGTCGAGCACTTCGCCCGACCAGTTCGGCTGCACGCGCATGACATCCAGCCGCCGCGCGATCGGGCCATCGAGTGCGTCCACCACAAGAGCCGCGCCCAGCCAGCCGAACATCGCGGCCCAATGCTCGCGAACGGCCTCGAGCAGCGCGACCAAGGCGATGCCGGCGCCCAACGCCGTGAAAATATGCACGGAAAACGCAGCGGCCCGGGTTGCCGGCGACGGTAGCGGGGAATCCTGCTGGTTTACCTGGTCCATTTGCTGTGCAGTGCTATCAGGAATCGCCTCGATTTGCACATCAGCGATTGCGGCGTTCCGCCGCGCAACACGGTGGAAAAATTGAAGTCATGACATGGGCTTGAAAATGCCGCCGGGAACATCGATTGTGCCGGTATGAACGAAGTATCGGGTACCCACGACGTCGTCGTGATCGGGGGCGGCCCCGCCGGATTGACCGCCGCGATTGCACTGGCGCAAACCGGCGCGAATACGGCCTTGATCGCTCGCCGCGCGCCTTATGCCGATAATCGCACCACCGCCCTCTTGGGCGGCTCCGTGGATCTCCTGCAGGCGCTGGATGTATGGCGGCGGTGCGCGGACGAGGCGGCGCCATTGCAGGCGATGCGTCTGGTCGACGATACCGGCCGCCTGATCCGTGCGCCCGAAGTCCGGTTTTCCTCCGAAGAGATCGGTCTCGATGCATTCGGCTACAACATCGAGAACCGCGCGTTGATCGTGGCGCTGGAACAACGCGCCGCCGAGCTTTCCGACCTGACGCGGTTCGACGACGAGGCTGATACCGTCAACCTCTACGATGCCACGGTTGCAATCGGCACGGCCCATGGGAAATCGCTGTCGGCGCGACTTGTGGCCGGCGCAGACGGACGTCAATCGCTGTGCCGCGAGGCCGCGGGCATCGCGGTCCGGCGCCGCGATCTCAACCAGTCAGCATTGACCTTCAACGTCAGCCATTCGCGGCCACATCGAAATAGCTCGACCGAGTTTCACACCCCGCAAGGACCGTGCGTGTTTGTGCCGCTGCCCGGCAATCGCTGCAGCGTGGTGTGGGTTGCGGCACCGAAGGAGGCTGAACGGCTGATCGCGTTGAGCGACGACGAGCTGTCCGAGGCCGCGGAACGGCAATCGCATTCCATTCTCGGCCGCCTTAAGGTCGAGCCGGGACGCCACTTGTTTCCGCTCGCCATCGAGCAGCCGCGGCAATTCGCGAAAGATCGCGTCGCACTGGTCGGCGAGGCCGCGCATGTGGTGCCGCCGATCGGCGCGCAAGGCCTGAACATGGGATTGCGCGATGCCGCCGATCTCGCCGATATCGTGGGGCGGGCGATGGCATCGGGCGAAGACCCAGGCGCGCCCCAGGTGCTCACTCGTTACGATTCGGCGCGGCGCGCCGATGTTTTGAGCCGGACCTTCGTCATCGATATGGCGAACCGCTCGCTGCTGAGCGATTTCCTTCCGATGCAAAGCTTGCGCGCGGCCGGCCTGCATCTGATCGGTTCGATCGGGCCGCTTCGCCGTCTGGCCATGCGCGAGGGCCTGGCGCCATCATGGCGACCGAACCGGCCGATTATTTAGAGGACGGATTACTAAGTTCCGCAAACGGCGTTTTGGACATGATTCCAAACAGCAACGCGGGCAGTCAAACTTGCAGCAGGAAGAAGCTCACCCTCGCCAAGCCCTGCTTCTGCGGGCCTTTGGCCTTGCCACAGGCGAAGCCGATGAAGATCAGGCCAAAATACGGCAGTGCGGGATTGAGGATGTCGACCATGGGGTAAGTGTCTTTTTCATCGTTGTTTGGCCCCATCGACATCCTGGAAGAGCGGCCACGGCGAAGGTTAAATTCGGCGGTTAGCCTCTAGCATCGGCCACAATCATGGTCTATTCGACGAGGTATGATAAAAACGCGGACCGCCAAATTTCAGATCGGACAGATCGTTCGCCACCGGATCTTTTCGTTCCGGGGCGTGATCTTCGATATCGATCCGGAATTCAACAATACCGAAGAATGGTGGTTGTCGATCCCCGAGGACGTCCGGCCTCACAAGGATCAGCCTTTCTATCATCTGCTCGCCGAGAATTCGGAATCGGAATACGTCGCCTACGTTTCCGAGCAGAACTTGTTGCCCGACAATTCCGGTGAACCGATCCGGCATTCGCAAGTCGCCGAGATTTTCGTAAAGGACAAGTCGGGCAGCTACCGCCCGCGAAATCCGTCGCTGAATTAACTGTGGTTGGAGCGGAGGCCTCATCCTGAGGAGCGGCTTCTTGGCCGCGTCTCGAAGGATGGCTCCTTGCACCTATCGTTTGTCATCCTTCCAAACTCGCAAGAGCTCAAATGTCAGGATGACGTTCCCGGAAACAAAAAAGGCGCTCGATCGAGCGCCTTTTCTTCTAACCCGAGAGCCGTCTTACTTCGCGGCCGGATTGGCCGGAGCGGCCGCAGGGGTGCCCGCAGGCGGGTTGGCCTCGAGCTTCTTGCGCGCTTCCTCAGCGCGTTTCTGCAGCTCTTCCTGCAGCTTCTTCTGGGTTTCCTCGAATTGCTTCGGATCGGTCGGCGGGCCGTCATAGGCTTTGGCGAATTCGGCCAGCGGCAACGGCAGTGTCAGCGGCGCACCATTGGAGTTGATCGCCTGCACCACCAAATTCTGCCCCTTCTTCATGTTGGCGAGCAGTTCCGGGGTCACTTCGTAATCCGACATGCAGCCATTGGCAAAGCAGATCACATAAGGGCTCTGCTGCGGCGGGTTGTTGTCGACGATCACACGGGTGCCGTGAACCAGCTGCATGCCGAGCGGCAGCGTGACACGCAGGATCTTTTTCGGTTCGCCTTCGGGCTCGATGATGACGGCTGCGATTACCGGCTGGCCCGACTCGATGCGCCCATCCTTGCCGGTGAAGCAAACTTGTTTTGCGTTCGCATCCTGGCCCTTCAGGCAGAATTTGGTCCAGGGCGCGTAGATCAGTTGGACCTGCTGGTCCTGGGGCTGACCGCCTGCCGCCGGCGCTCCAGCCGCTGGCCCTCCCGCCGCTGGCGGTGCCTGCTGGGCACTCGGCGCGGGCGCAGGAGCGGCTTTCGGTGCAGCCTTCGGTGCAGCCTTGGCCTTCGGCGCAGGCGCAGCGGGTGCCGGAGCAGGCGCTTGCGCCTGGGCGTGCGCGTCGGGGGCAAGCAGCACGGGCGTCAATGCCGCCGCTGCCCACAGGGCGAAAACCCGCCCACGCGGCCAGACCGATGCGGCCAAGATACGGAAATTCATTGCGGAAAACCCTTTCTGAACGGGAGCGCCCGAGACCGCTGCAAGAACCTAACCTAGCCGTTGGGGCGGCTGTGTCGGGGCCAATTGAGGCGGTTAAGTGACAGGCCTTGCCGCCCCGGTCAATTGCACGCCTTCATACAGTGGCGCGCGAAAAGATCAATGCCGACAAGCATCTTCGGCGCAAGCCGCGGCCGGTTGGCGGCTATGGTAGAACCCGACAGTGAGCAATATCGAATCAAATCAGCGTGCCGTGGTGCAGCGTCCGAGGTGCAAGCGCGTTCGAATTTACATCTTCCGTGTCTTCGCTTTGGCCATCGCGCTGACAATCAATGCCGGGTCGCTGTCGGCGCGGGAGAGTTACGCCATCGCCATGCATGGCGCGCCGGCGCTACCGGTCGATTTCACCCATATGCCCTACGCCAATCCCGATGCACCTAAAGGCGGACGGCTGGTGCAGGGTTTTCTCGGCACCTTCGACAGCCTCAATCCCCTGATCGTCAGGGGTCTCGCCGTGCAGCAAATCAGGGGGTTTGTGGTGGAAAGCCTGATGGCGCGGGGCAATGACGAGGCCTTCACACTTTATGGTCTGTTGGCAAAGAGCGTGGAGACCGACGATGCCAGGAGCTATGTCACCTTCCATCTCGATCCAAGGGCGCGTTTTTCCGACGGGCAACCGGTGCTCGCCGAGGACGTGCTGTTCTCCTGGGCTTTGCTGCGCGACAAAGGCCGCCCCAATCATCGCCAGTATTATTCCAAAGTCGTAAAGGCGGAAGCGCCCGACCCGCTCACCGTGCGGTTCGATCTTGAGGGCGCCAACGACCGCGAGCTGCCGCTGATTCTCGGCCTGATGCCGGTATTGCCCAGGCACGCCGTCGACGTCGCAACCTTCGAGGAAACCTCGATGTCACCGCCTGTTGGTTCCGGCCCCTACCGCGTCAGCGCGGTCAAGCCTGGCGCCAGCGTGACGCTGACGCGCAACCCCGACTATTGGGGCCGCGATCTGCCGGTCAATCGCGGCTTGTGGAATTTCGACGAGATCAGGCTCGATTTCTATCGTGAGGCCAACGGCCAGTTCGAAGCCTTCAAGCGCGGTCTCTATGACTTTCGCGTCGAGACCGAACCGCTGCGCTGGCACGACGGATACGACTTTCCGGCGGCCCGCAATGGCGAGGTGATCCGCGATACCATCAAGACCGGCTTGCCGCAGCCCTCGGAATTCCTGGTGTTCAATACCAGACGCGCGGTGTTTTCCGATATCCGCGTCCGCCAGGCTTTGACGCTTTTGTTCGATTTCGAATGGATCAACCGCAATTATTTCTTCGGCCTCTACGGTCGCTCGGCAAGCTTCTTCGCCGGCTCCGAATTATCGGCCTACGCCCGCGCCGCCGATGATCGCGAGCGCGAGCTCCTGAAACCGTTCGCCGCTCACCTGCGAGCCGACATTCTCGATGGCAGCTACCGCCTCCCCGTCACCGACGGCTCGGGGCGCGATCGCGCAACGCTTCGCAGCGCACTGACATTGTTATCGGAAGCCGGCTACGATCTGGATGGCACGGTGTTGCGGCAGCGATCGACCAAGATGCCCCTTACCTTCGAAATTCTGGTTACGACCCGCGATCAGGAGCGCATCGCGCTGGCATATATGCGCGATCTCAAGCGCGCCGGTATCGAAGCTTCGGTGCGCGCGGTCGATGGCGTCCAATTCGATCAACGGCGGCTGGGGTTCGAATTCGACATGATCCAGAACCGCTGGGACCAGTCGTTGTCGCCGGGCAACGAGCAGTCGTTCTACTGGGGAAGCGAGGCCGCGGATAACCAAGGCACGCGAAACTACATGGGGGCAAAAGATCCCGCCATCGACGCCCTGATCGCGGCGATGCTGGAAGCGCGCGAGCATCCCGCGTTCGTCTCGGCGGTGCGCGCCCTCGACCGGGTCCTGATGTCGGGCTTCTACGCTATCCCGCTGTTTAACGTCAGAGAGCAATGGATCGCGCGCTGGAATCGGATAGAACGGCCGGCAGCCACCGCCTTGACCGGGTATCTCCCGGAGACATGGTGGCAAAAGCCGGAGCCTCAAGCAAAGTGATCCCGTGACCAACGCTTCACCAACGCTCGACGAATTGTTTCGACGGATCCTGGCGCGAAAGCCGGATGCGCTGGCCATGCTCGACCCGGCCAACAAGCAGCGCGTCACCGGCGATCCACCAAAACGCCTGACCTTCGCAGAAGCCGAACGGGCGATCTCGGCGCTGTCGGCTCATTTCATCGAAGCCGGATTGCCGGCCAACTCCGTCGTCGCGGTTCAACTTCCGAACACCGTCGAGTTCATGCTGACGGTGCTTGCAGCCCAGCGCGCCGGGCTGGTTGTCGCGCTGCTTCCGCTGCTGTGGCGACAGGCGGAATTAACGGTCGCGCTCAATCGCACCGGGGCGCGGGCGATTGTCACCGCCGGCAAGATCGATGGCGTTGTCCATGCCGACCTCGCCATGAACGCCGCCGCCGAATCATTTTCGATTCGCCATGTCTGCGGCTTCGGCAATGAGCTGCCGGAAGGCATGGCATCGCTCGACCTCGGCTTTGTCAGGTGAATCCGCGGCGCGTAGCGTTACACAGGACGGCCGCAGGGCGGCGATCATCTCATTCGACGTGACCGCCGATGGCTTTCGCGCGGTGCCGCGAACGCATCTGAACCTGATCGCCGGCGGGCTCGCATTGTCGCTCGAAAGCGATGTGCCACATGGCTCAACCATGATGTCGGCATTCGCGCCGTCGTCGTTCGCGGGGCTGACTTCATCACTCGTGGTCTGGCTGCTGTCGGGCGGAACGCTGGCGCTACATCATCCCTTCGATGGCGATCTGCTCGAGCAGCAGATCAATGAACACTCTTGCGATACGCTGATTGCGCCCGCGCAACTGGCGCTGCGATTGGCCGAGATCGACATGCCGTCGCGTCTGCCGAGCTTGCGCAACGTGATCGGTCTTTGGCGCGCGCCGGAACAGGTCGCATCCAGCCCCCTCTGGACCACAGAACAAGCTGTCCTGACCGACGTCTATCTATTCGGGGAAGCCGGACTGTTCAGCGCGCGCCGCGCGGCCGATGGCGCGCCGGCGCCAATCCTGCCGGGACCGCAGGGCGCACCGCGCGACGTCCCGGGATCGTCGATCGCAGGCGAAATCTTGCTGACCTCAAGGGGAACGCTGGCATTGCGGGGACCGATGGTTACACCGGCGGCTTACGCACCCGCGCCGCCGGCGCGCGAATCCCTGGTGGCGCAGCCGCCGCGCGATTTCGTCGATACCGACTACGTCGCCCGGCTCGATCGTTCGACCGGTGCGATCTGCATTACCGCGCCTCCTTCCGGCGTGATGGCGGTCGGGGGCTACAGGTTCTTGTCGCAGGATCTGCAGCAATGGGCCAAGCGGCTTGGCCAGGGCGCGCTGCTGACGGCATTGCCCGACCGCTTGAGCGGCCATCGCCTTGCTGGGCGTGCCCAGGACAATGCCCGTGCCCGCGAGGCGCTTGCCGGGCTCGGGCTTAACCCTCTGATGGTGGAAGCGTTTCGCGATCGGACCAACCGGGCCTGATGGCAAAATCGGCTGGCTGCGTTGACGCGACATTAAGGCCGGCAAACTAGGCTTTGCCGCCCAATCGATCGCGTCGATCCGAGTTTCCAGATGTCCCAGCAAGGTCCGATTATTGTCGTATCGAGCGCGCAACGGCCGTCATTCGCGAGCGCGCTTGACGATGCCAAGATATTCCCGATCATCGACACCGGCTGGGCCGATGCGCCACGCGCGATCGAGCAGTTGCAGCCGGCCGCCGTTCTCGCGGCGACGTCCGACGTCGTCAAAGCCGACCTCGAGACGTTGGCGAAACGGATCGCCGGGCGGCAGCCTTATCTTCCCCTGCTCGCTATCGATCCCGGCATTAGCTTACCCGAAAACGCCATTCCTTTCTCGCAAGCGGGCGGCAATTTCGACCGTCTGGTTGCGCGGCTCCGCGCCGCGCTGCGCATCAGGAGCTTGCATTCCACGGTGATGCGCCGGCTTGACGACCCGGCGGCGCGAAAAACACTGGCGGATATCGATCCTGCCCGCGACGCCACCGTACTGCTGATCGGGCGTGGCGCCGCCTACCCTGCGCTTTCCGTATCACTCGGCGAGCGGATGGGGGTCGTCGGCGCGCTCTCCATCGAAGCCGCGGCGAAACACCTTAACACGCGCGACATCGACGGCATCGTGCTCGGCGAAGGTTTTAGCCCACGCGTCGTGGACGCCTTTATCACGGTGCTGGCGGAAGACGCGCGCTTTCGCAACCTGCCTGTCATCGTAACCCTGGAGGAAGTAACGCCGGCGTACGATCTGCCCAATCTTGAAGTGATATCGGGTGACCCCGCGCGCATTGCCGCCAACGCGTTGCCGTTGGTCCGCCAGCACGCCTTCGAGGCCCATTTGAGCCGCACACTGCGCTCGCTCGACGCCGGCGGCCTGCTCGATCCCAGGACCGGTCTGCTCACGCCTGCAGCCTTCAATCGCGACTTGTCAGCGGCCGTCTATCAGACGCTGTCGCGCGGCGGCGGATTGTCGGTGGCTCGCTTTGCCTTCGATCCAAACAACGCGCGCGCCCAGCTTGATGGCGCGCGGATTCTCAGTCGTTTGATGCGACAAATGGATTTCGGCGCCGTTCAGGAAGATGGATCCGTCATCGTGGCGTTCGCGGAAACCGATTTGCGCACCGCCCATATGATCGCGCGGCGCCATTGCAGCGTGATGCGCCATACCTCCCATGGCAAAAGAGAAGCGCGGCCAGAGCCGGTTGTCACGCTCGCGACCATGCTGCCGACTGATTCGGCCAGGTCGCTGCTGACACGGCTCTACGAGGATGCGCGCCGCGCTGCAT
The DNA here is from genome assembly GCA_963745785.1 of uncultured Alphaproteobacteria bacterium. Taxonomy (GTDB): domain Bacteria; phylum Pseudomonadota; class Alphaproteobacteria; order Rhizobiales; family Xanthobacteraceae; genus Bradyrhizobium. Next base: position 99,894 of record CAVUYV010000013.1, read on the forward strand.
CCTGATCGTTCCAAAACGAAATAGCGGAACCAATGTTCTTCCCCGGAATTGACGAATATCGCTTCTGCACTGGAGGAGACATTATGCAGAAAATTGCACTGATCGCTGCTTCGCTCGCCGTTCTGGCGGGGCCGGTACTGGCCGAGGACGCCAAGACCACCGGCAAGGCGCCCGCCGAGGCCAAGTTTTCGACGGTCTCGAAGGACGAGATGTTCAGTTCCAAGTTGAAGGGCCTGAACGTCTATAACCAGAAGGACGAGTTGGTCGGCGAGATCACTGACGTTGCCATCAAGAACAATCAGATCGACGCGCTGATCCTGTCGGTCGGTGGTTTCCTGGGAATGGGCGAGCGCTATGTCGCGGTATCGCCGTCGTCGGTCAACATTCGCCATGACAGCAAGAACGACAAATGGCTGGCTTCGATGAATACCACCAAGGAGGCACTGAAGGCTGCGCCGGAATTCAAATATCCGAAATAAGCGGTGCGGTTTTTCGATGAGAAACGGCCGTCGGCAGCAATGCCGGCGGCTGTTTTTTGTGTGCCCCGTCATCCTGAGGAGCCGCGCTCTCGCGCGGCGTCTCGAAGGATGAGCAACGTGCTCGAAGCATCCTTCGAGGCTCGCCGAAGAGGCTCGCACCTCAGGATGACGATTTCGCTCGGTCAAGGACCTACGCCGCCTTGCGGTCTTCGGCGAGGTTGGCAAGCTGGCGCAGGATTTCGGTGGTGCCGGTCAAACGCTCCTCCGGCGTCTCCCATTCCTGGAAGAACACCACCTTCATGTCCGGCCGCACCCTGGCCGCCTGGCCGTGCTGGCGAATGAAATAGATGAGGCGCTCCGGCTGCGCGAACTTGTTGTCGCGGAACGCGATCACGGCCCCCTTCGGCCCGGCATCGATCTTCTCGACATTGGCGCGGCGGCAATAGCCCTTGATGGCGGCGACCTTGAAAAGATAGCGCACCTCGTCCGGCAACACGCCGAAGCGGTCGCGCAGCTCGGCGGCGAAATTGTCGATCTCCTCGTCGGTATCGAGATCGGCCAGCCGCCGGTACAGCGATAGCCGCACCGAAAGGTCGGCGACGTAATCCTCCGGAATCAGCACGGGCATGCCGATGGTGATCTGCGGCGACCAGCGATCCGCCACAGGCTCGGCGACGCCGGCCTTGAGGTTGAGGATCGCCTCCTCCAGCATCGATTGGTAAAGCTCGAAGCCGACTTCCTTGATATGGCCCGATTGCTCCTCGCCCAGCAGATTGCCGGCGCCGCGAATGTCGAGATCGTGCGACGCCAACTGGAATCCGGCGCCCAGGGTTTCCAGCGACTGCAGCACTTTCAGCCGTCGTTCGGCCTGCGCCGTGATCTTCTGCTGCGCCGGCAGCGTGAAAAGCGAATAGGCGCGAAGCTTGGAGCGCCCTACCCGCCCGCGCAGCTGATATAGCTGCGCCAGCCCGAACATGTCGGCGCGATGCACGATCAGCGTATTGGCGGTGGGAATATCGAGGCCGGACTCGATGATGGTGGTCGAGAGCAGGATGTCGTATTTGCCGTCATAGAACGCCGACATGATGTCCTCGATCACGGTCGGCGGCATCTGGCCATGCGCGACCGCGACCTTCATCTCCGGCACGTTCTTGTCGAGAAAGTCCTTTACCCCTGCGAGATCTTCGATGCGCGGCGCGACATAGAACGCCTGTCCGCCGCGATAACGTTCGCGCAGCAGCGCCTCGCGGATCATCAGGGGATCGTGCGGCGCCACGAAGGTGCGGACCGCCAGCCGATCGACCGGCGGGGAGGCGATGATGGAGAGATCGCGCACCCCCGTCAGCGCCAGTTGCAGCGTGCGCGGAATCGGCGTCGCACTCAGCGTCAACACGTGGATCTGGGCGCGGAGCTGCTTCAGCCGCTCCTTGTGGCTGACCCCAAAGTGCTGCTCCTCATCGACGATCAAGAGCCCGAGATCCCGGAATTTGATGGATTTGCCGAGCAGCGCATGGGTGCCGACCACGATATCGATGGAGCCGTCGGCGAGACCCTTCTTCACTTGCGTCAGTTGCTTCGGCGCGACCAGGCGCGAGGCTTGCGCGACATTGACCGGAAAGCCCCGGAAACGCTCGGCGAAGGTTTTGGCGTGCTGCCGCGCCAGCAACGTCGTCGGCACCACGACAGCGACCTGTTTGCCGTCAAGCGCTGCCGCAAATGTCGCGCGCAGCGCCACCTCGGTCTTGCCGAATCCGACGTCGCCGCAGATCAGCCGGTCCATCGGCCGGCCACTTTCGAGGTCCTTCATGGTGGCATTGATGGCAGTCAGCTGATCTTCGGTCTCCTCATAGGGAAAGCGCGCGCAGAACTCGTCATAGACGTGCGGCTGCACCGGCATTCTCGGCGCCTCATGCAGATGCCGCTCGGCGGCGATTTTTATCAGTTCACCGGCTATTTCGCGGATGCGGTTCTTCAGCCTGGCCTTGCGCGCCTGCCAACCGGTACCGCCGAGCCGATCGAGTTCGACATTGGCCTGGTCGGAACCGTAGCGCGACAGCAGCTCGATATTTTCGACCGGTAGAAACAGTTTTGTGTCGGCGGCGTAGTGCAGCTCGAGGCAGTCATGCGGCGCGCCTGATACCTCGAGCGTCTGCAGCCCGACGAAACGGCCGATGCCGTGCTCGACATGGACGACGAGATCGCCGCTGGCGAGGCTCGTGACTTCGGAGATGAAATTGTCGAGCTTGCGGCTCGCCTTGCGCGGCCGCACCAGCCGGTCGCCGAGGATGTCCTGTTCGCTGATGACGGCGGCATTGTCGGTCTCGAAACCGGATTCCATGCCGACCACCGCCAGCATGGCCTCGTTGCGCGGCGTGGCCTGCACGGTGCGCCAGGTGTTGACGCTGATCGACATTGGTCAGCTTGTGATCGCGCAGCATGCTGTCCATGCGGTCGCGCGAGCCTTCGCTCCACAGCGCGATCACCACCTTCTTGCGGCTGGCCTGCAACGCCCTGACATGGGCGACCACGGCTTCGAACACGTTGACGGAAGCATCCGTGCGCTCCGGCGCGAAATCGCGTCCCTGCCGCGCCCCGGCATCGATCACGTCGGTGCTGCCCTCGGGCATCGCGAACGGCGTGAACCGCGCCAGGGCCGCTTGACCCAGGCGTGCGGCTAACTCGTCTTCGGTCAGATAGAGCCGATCCGGCGGCAAGGGCTTGTACACCGCGAGGCTGCCCGGATGCTCCATCGCCTCGCGCCGCGCCTCGTAGTAATCGGCGATCTGCCTGAAGCGTTCGCGCGCGGCGTCCTCGCTTTGCGGCTCGATCGCAACCGGCGCGTCGCCGAGGTAATCGAACAGCGTGTCCATCCGCTCGTGAAACAGCGGCAGCCAATGCTCCATGCCGGGATGGCGGCGGCCTTCGCTGACCGCCTCGTACAAGGGATCGTCACGCTCCGGCGCGCCGAACGCTGCGACATAACCCATCCGGAAGCGGCGGATGGTTTCGGTGACCAGTTGAAATTCCGAGATCGGCACCAGATCGAGCGAGCGCATGTCGAGCAGCGTGCGCTGGGTTTCCGCGTCAAACGAGCGGATCGATTCCAGACTGTCGCCGAAGAAATCGAAACGCACGGGCTGATCGAGCCCGGCCGGAAACAGATCGAGGATGCCGCCGCGCACCGCATATTCGCCGGGTTCGCGCACGGTGGAGGAGCGGTTGTAGCCGTTGTGCTCCAGCCACGACACGATGGAGTCCATCGGCACGACATGGCCCGGCGCGACCGACAGCGCCTGCGCCGCGATCACCTCGCGCGCCGGCACCCGCTGCACGATGGCGTTGACCGTGGTCAGAACGATCAGCGGCTTGTCGCTGCCGGCAAGCCGCGCCAGCCGCGCCAGCGTGGTCAACCGTTGCGCCAGGATGCCGCCATGGGGCGATACCCGGTCGTAGGGCTGGCAGTCCCAGGCCGGAAACTGCAGCACCGGCAAATCGGGTGCAAAAAATTCCAGCGCCCGCGCCAGTTGCTGCATCCGGGGACCGTCGCGGCAGACCACGGCAAGGCTGACCGCCGGCGGCTTCGGCCGCGCCGCAATCGCGCGCGCCAGGTCCGAGACAACGAGGCCTTCGGCGCCCTCGGCTACATTGGCAAAGGTCAGCGCGCGGCCCGGAGCGAGCCGTTCGGCGGGCGATCGTACGGGCTGCTTCATATGTCGCGATCCACCGCGCGAAACGACTTGATGCGCTCGAACAGGCCGCTTGCGAATTCAGGCGGCAGGGGCTTGTCGCCGGTCACCGCGGCATAAAGATCGGGATCGGGCACTTCGATCAGACGCTCGAGTTGCGCCAGTTCGTCATCTCCGAGACTGGCGATCTCGGCGTCCGCAAAGCGGCCGAGAACGAGATCCATCTCGCGGGTGCCGCGATGCCAGCAGCGGAACAACAGCCGCCTGCGGCGCTCGTCGAGGCCGCCGCTCGATCGTGTCGATCCCGTCATTTTGCGATTCCAATCCAAACGCCAAAAGCCCGGACGTGCCGGGCGGGGTTGATATAGCGATGGGGAGGACGAATGTCAGCATCTGTATTCCGTGAATTATCGACTGTATCGCGGCGGTGCCGTTTCCAGACACACCTTTGCGATCTCGCCGCACGTTTTCGCGCGAGGTTTGCTATCAGACGTCCCGCTCTCTGAAATCAGAGGGCGCAGGGAATGCCGGGCGCTCGATGCGCCCGCAGCCTCGCATGCAATGAAAAAAGCATACGAGCTAGTCACCACGGTCACACCGGAACGACCCGGCATTCCCCGCGCAATGGTTTTACGGCTTACTTCGCGCTCTCCTCGGTGACCACGCTTTTTGACACCGTCGCCTGCGCTTCTTCTCACAGGCTTGACGCCAACGATTGGGGCGTCAGAACCACACGACTTCGCCGTACGCAAGCAGACCGCGTTCGTCTCGCGCGCTGCCGCGTCCACCGCATCCCGCCCCGCGTTCGTGACGATCGCGAGCCGCCCCTCCATTGGGACGGGACCAAATCGCTATAGTGCTGATTTTACCCCGCCGTCAAGCGAAATTTCTGAAAATCGGAAATCGACCCGGGGTGCCGTGCACGGGCGCGGTCATCCCAGGAACGGTCGATCCGGGTGGTTTTCGCAGGCCCATCGTCCCTTGGCGCGCGCTGGAAGAGCAATCCCTCAGCTTCGTCAGAGCGTCGGTGACCGTCCGGCCCAATTGCCCAATCGCCTCGTCGGTGAGGATCGATCTCGCGCTTCCGAGCCGGTCGACGCTGACATTCAGGACGGTCAGTGCCTGCTTGAGTTGCGCCAACTCGGGTTGAAGGGCGGGGTGTTCTCCTGTCTTGATCTCACGAAGGGTGTTGCCAAGCGCGCTGACCTCCGCCGTCAGGCTTCGGATATTGGCCAGCACGTCTTTCTGCGGCAGATCGACTTTCGACAGCACGGCCTCGGTCATCGTCGCAACGACGTTTTCGGCAAAACCGTTGATGCGCGCAATCGCGACCAGCGCAACAATCGCGGCGACGATCACCAGGATCGCCGTCGCGTTGATCAGCGCCAGCAGCAACTGCCCAGGGAGCCTCCGCAACCGCGCGGAAATCCCATTGCCATCGGGCTCGGCCATGGTTGCCTCCTGTGGTCTTTGGCGCCGCGCTCGTTCTTAACCATCCGGCCGCGACCAAACCGACACGATGCTTGCCCAGAAGGTTACGCCTATGTCGGTTCCCTCGTGCCCCTTCCGGCATGGACAAGTTTCAATGCCTTTGGCTCCTTGATCTAAATCAATACAGGCAGTTTGGAATTGCATCCGCATGGGCGTTCACCAGCCACCGTGGAGTGTTGACCATGAGTGAAATCATCAAATCGGAAGCGATCTCCCGTCGAAGAGTTCTTTCTCTTTTCGGAACAATTGCTGCCTTCGCCGTCGCAGCATCCACTCCCGCACTGACAGTATCCGATGCTGAGGCTCAGACCGCCGGCATGGAGCGGCGTCAGGAGCGGCGTTCAGCACGGCACGAGCGTCGTCAGATGCGGCGCACAGCGCGCACAGAGCGGCGTCAGGTGCGGCGCACAGGTACAACTACCGGCACAGGCACAACTACCGGCACAGCTACCGGGCAGAAACAATAGTTCCACTGGCTCGGCGAAGTCACTAATCGAACGCGTTGCGCAGCCACCGCGCGAATTGAAACGGCGGACGTCGCCGCTCGCCGTTTTGCGCTGTTAAGTTTCTTAACAAGCGCGATCCAGCAAATGAGACCTGTTGAAACTGAGTGACACATAGCCCCGCAGGGGCGCGCGGCAGAGTTGCTGGTGTGTGAGGGGGTGTCTCCGCTGTGAGATACCTGCCCAATCAAACGTTTGCACGGTGCCCCACGGGGCCGTGCTGTTCAGTGGGGGGGTGGAGAGGGCAAAAATAGGTGCTGCAGCATTTCCTAGCGCGGACACCCTGGGTAGAGAGCATCAATTTTCGCTTTTGCCTCCCAAACGTGACATTCGCACGGTCTTGATCAATCGTCAAAGCGGGCACGAAAAAGCCCCGGACAATGCCGGGGCTGAGGTCGATCGAGATCAGGTGGAGCGATCAGTATCTCGCGACCGCCGGCCCCCCCAAACTTATAGGCGAAGCCGAAAAGACCGGTGTGGGTACGAAGTCGGCCGATTTCGCCGGCGAGCGCATTGAGCTGGTCCCGATTGTCTGAACAGAATCTCCGCGTCGATAAGTGGAACCTCTGCCGGGGTTAGGCTGCCGGACGGAGCGGCAGCGGGGTGAAGTAGGCTTGATCCGGCGTGCCGCCGTCAAGACTTCAATGGGGGCGACGGCGATTATAAAAGTCGAGATATCGGCCGATCGAGTTGCGCGCCTCGCCGACGGTTTCGTAGGCTCGCAGATATACCTCCTCGTATTTGACGCTGCGCCACAGCCGTTCGACGAACACATTATCCCGCCAGGCCCCTTTGCCGTCCATGCTGATGGCGATGCCCTTGCTGGCGAGCAGGCCGGTAAAAGCTGAGCCGGTGAACTGCGAACCCTGGTCGGTGTTGAAGATCTCCGGCCTGCCATGGCGTGCCAAGGCATCTTCCAGGGTCTCGACGCAGAAGGCTGCTTCCATCGTGATCGACAACCGCCAGGACAAAACACGACGTGTCGCCCAGTCGAGCACGACGGCGAGATAGACGAAGCCGCGCGCCATCGGGATGTAGGTGATGTCCATAGCCCAGACCTGGTTCGGACGCGTGATCTCCGTGCCGCGCAGCAGATACGGATAGATCTTGTGGCCGGGTTCGGGCTTGGTGGTCCGCGGACGGCGATAGAGCGCCTCTATCCCCATCCGCCGCATCAGCGTCTTCACATGCCGGCGGCCGATCTTGCACCCCTGGGAAGCCAGCAGGCCTCGCAACATACGCGAACCGGCGAAGGGGAACTCAAGGTGCAGCCGATCCAGATGCCGCATGATCGCGAGGTCGGCAGACGACACCGGGCGCGGCAGATAATAAACGCTGCCGCGGCTGATCTTCAAAACGTCCGCCTGCTTGGTGATCGACAGATCGTGCTTGCGGTCGATCATCGCTTTGCGCTCAGCAATCCCGCCTTGGTGAGCGCTCCTTCTAAAAAATCGTTCTCCAGCGTCAGCTCCCCGATCTTGGCATGCAGCGACTTTACATCGACCGCGGGCGTGACCGGCGCTGGGCTCCCCGTGCCGAACACGTTGGAAGCCCCGCCCTCAAGTTGGGCTTTCCAGGCGGTGACCTGATTGGGGTGGACGTCGAAATGCTCGGCCAATTGGGCCAGTGTCCGGTCGCCCTGGATGGCGGCAAGCGCCACCTTCGCCTTGAAGGCCGGTGAGTGATTCCGGCGGGCTCGTCTGTTCATGGTCTCTCCTGTTCGCGGCCATCATCGCCGCTTTCAGGCAGAAACTCCACTTATCGCCCTGTGCAGATTTGCGGGACCGGCTCTCATCAACACCCGGGCTTGTACTACCGGTCGTCAAAAAACGAGAAATGATAGCCCTCGTATTCAGCGTAACGATATTCTCCACGGATCAGCCAATTCGGCACGAGCATCCACTCAAGTCCGCCTCCGACGGTCCAGCCGGTTAGAGTTTGTGAAACGGTATCTACACGGCGAGTCGCAAAGTTATTGCCCGAGCACCAATTCGGAGCGGTATTCGAACAGTGGACACTGGCTTCGCTAGCTATCCACGAAACGCCGCCAGTTCCGAATGCCAACACCGTTGGCGCGACCAAATATCCGACGCGACCGCGAATGCCTCCATCCCACTTGTCCTTGCGCTCGGCAAAGTCCTGAGTTGGAACCAGTATGCTAAAGACGCCCGGAATTGGAGATGTGCTGGATTTGTTGTCCGCCCAAGCCACATCCCCTTCGATGCCCACGACCCAGAGAGCCGCTACTTGCCAGTTATATCCCGCGAACACCCCCGCTCTAACCGAGCTATTGGAGAAGTTCACTGGATTGTTGATAGCAGTTGCAGGAGTTGGCGGAATAACAATACTTGTCGTAGTCCATCCACTTTCGTCCCACCGCCCGCCGACCGATCCGCCGATGTAGAAGCCGGACCAGTCATAGGCCGGGGTGACGACTGCAGGCGCCTTGGTGTAGGGGCGCGCAGCAAGGTCGGCGGCCGACGCGCCAGTCGCGCTGACGGCAAGTATCGAAGCTGCGACAGCAAGCACTTTCATGGAATCCCCCACCACGCCAAATCGCGAAGACAATACTCGGGGGATCCCCCTCGGGGATGTACTCCTGAGACAACATCTGGAAGCTATTCGCAGTGCCCGCTCGGCTTGAGCCGCCGAACCGGCACGAGTATAAGCGGGCCCCGAGCCCGAAAAAGTGGCAAACCTATTGATTCTGCTTGATTATCGCCCTTCGCTAGAAAGCGACCTTAGTCTCGACCTGTCGTGACCGTGGCGATTGGTCGCGGATAGGCTTTAAGGTTTCCCGATGCGCCCTGCCTTGCTCAATCCACTGTTTGCACCGGTCACGAGCCTCGGTGGCGTCGGGCCGAAACAGGACCGGCTGCTCCGCTACCTGCTCGACCGCGAGCAGACGCCGCGGCTGGTCGATCTGCTGCTGCATCTGCCCGCGAGCGTGATCGATCGCCGCGCGCGGCCAAAAATCCGCGACGCTGCGCCGGGAACCGTGGTGACGCTGGAGGTGACCGTCGACCGCCATCGCCCGACCCCGGCGCGCAACCCGCGCGCGCCGCATCTGGTCTATGCCAGCGACGAGACCGGCGACGTGGTGCTGACCTATTTCCGCGCCCAGCACGGCTATGTCGAGAAACTGCTGCCGGTCGGCTCGAAGCGTTACGTCTCGGGCACCGCGCAGATGTACGACGGCACGCTGCAGCTCACGCATCCCGATCGCGTCGTCGATGAGGCGGGATTTGCAAAACTATCGGGCATCGATCCCGTTTACCCGCTCACGGAAGGACTGGCGCTCGGATCGTTGCGGCGGGCGATGGCGCAGGCGCTGCAAAAACTCCCCGCCCTTCCGGAGTGGATCAGTCCCGAGGTGTTGCGCCGCTGCAAGTTTCCGCCGATCGCTGAGGCGCTGAACCGCGTGCATATGCCGCTCGAACTGGCGGATATCCAGCCTGACGGTCCGTTCTGGTCGCGGCTTGCCTTCGACGAACTGCTGGCCGGCCAACTGGCGCTGGCGCTGGTCCGCGCACAATTGCGCCGCCCCGCCGGCGACCGCCATGCCGGCGACGGCCATCTGCGAAACAAGATCATCGACGCGCTGCCCTACGCGCTGACCGCCTCGCAGCGTCAGGCCGCCGCCGCCATCACCGACGATCTGCGCCAGCCGGTCCGCATGTTGCGCCTGCTGCAGGGCGACGTCGGATCGGGCAAGACCGTGGTGGCGCTATTGGCGGCTGCCGCGGTGACCGAGGCCGGTAAACAGGCGGCGTTGATGGCGCCGACGGAAATCCTCGCGCGCCAGCACATCAAGACGATCGCGCCGCTCGCCGAACGCGCGGGCTTGCGGGTCGCGATCCTCACCGGACGCGAAAAGGGCAAGGAGCGGCGCGATATTTTGGCGCGGCTTGCCGCTGGCGAGATCGATTTCCTGGTCGGAACGCACGCGCTGATCCAGGACGACGTGGTGTTCAAGGCACTGGCGCTCGCCGTGGTCGACGAGCAGCATCGGTTTGGCGTGCGCGAGCGCCTGGCGCTGACCGCCAAAGGCGGTAACGTCGATGTGCTGGTGCTGAGTGCCACGCCGATCCCGCGCACGCTGGTGCTGACCTATTTCGGCGACATGGACGTCTCGGAGCTGCGCGAGAAGCCGGCGGGACGGCAGCCGATCGATACCCGCGCGGTGCCCGATAGCCGTCTCAGCGAGGTCATGGATGCCGTCGGCCGCGCGCTGTCGGCCGGAAAACTCGTCTACTGGATATGCCCGCTGGTGGAGGAATCCGAGGCCGTCAATCTTACCGACGCCGAAGCGCGCTTCGAAAGTCTCAAGGCGCGGTTCGGCGACAAGGTTGGCCTCGTGCACGGCAAGATGCGCGGCAGCGAGAAAGATCGGGTGATGGCGCAGTTCGCCACGGGCGAGATCGGACTTCTGGTCGCGACGACCGTGGTCGAGGTCGGCGTCGATGTTCCCGCCGCCAGCATCATGGTGATCGAGAATGCCGAGCGCTTTGGGCTGGCCGCAACTGCATCAGTTGCGCGGCCGGATCGGGCGCGGCTCGGAGGCCTCGACCTGTCTGTTGCTTTACAGGGAGCCGCTCAACGAGATGTCGAAGGCGCGGCTGAAGGTGATCAGGGAAACCACCGACGGATTTACGATCGCCGAGCAGGATCTAAGGCTTCGCGGCGAAGGCGACGTGCTCGGCGTCAGACAAAGCGGCCTGCCCGGTTATCGGATCGCGCGCTCCGAGGTGCACGGCCAGCTCATCACCCAGGCGCGCGACGAAGCGCTGCGCATCATGAAGGACAATCCGAAGCTTCAAGGCGCGCGCGGCGAGGCGCTGCGCTGCCTGCTCTATCTGTTCGAGCGCGACGAGGCCCTGCCGCTGATCGGCGCGGGGTAGGCGTCGATTGCAGTCATTGCGGCGGCGAAGGCGCTGCCGATCAGGCTCCGCGAAACAATCCATGTCGCGAGCACCGCCGGATTGCTTCGTCGCTTACGCTCGCTCGCAATGACGAGGAGGAAGAGGTTTGCCACAACCCTACTCCCCGTCATTGCGAGCGAACGGGTCGGCGCAAAGCGCCGCCCGATGACAGGCTCCGCGAAGCAATCCATCTCACAGCGGAAAAGCAAAAGTATGGATTGCTTCGTCGCTGCGCTCCTCGCAATGAAGCGGTGTAACCTCGTCTGGTAGTCTGGAGGAAAGCGCATGAAACAACCGTGCGTTTACATCGTTGCAAGCGGGCGCCACGGGACACCCTACACGGGTGTCACGTCCAATCTCCCAAAACTGTCTTCGAGCACCGCGAGGGGCTGGTAAAGGGCTTCTCGCTCAAATACGGCTGCAAGATATTGGTCTGGTACGAATTACACGAGACCATGATCGAAGCGGATCGTCAGGCGAAAAGCAAGTCAAGGCTGGCAGCCGTGCGAAGAAACTTGCCCTGATCGAAGCTTGCGATCCCGATTGGAAGGATCTCTACGACTCGCTGGCATGAGTTCGCGCTCCAGTACCTCTCGTCATTGCGAATGCAGCGAAGCAATCCGTGTCACGGCAGAAAGAAAGTGTGGATTGCTTCGTCGCTTCGCTCCTCGCAATGACGAGGAGAAGCGCAATGAACGACTCTACTCCACCTTCGCCGGCTCCGGCTTGAGCGAGGCTGCGGTCGCAACCCGCCGGCGGCGTTTGCCATGCCGGCGAGGGCGGCCAGTTTCTTCTGCGGGTCGGAGCCGGGCTGCACCACGCCGGCGAACATGCGATCAGGGTCGCGGCGTCTTCGCGCTCAGCTCGAGCCTCGATGATCTTGCTCTTCGGTACATAG
>CAVUYV010000014.1:0-38846 GCA_963745785.1 uncultured Alphaproteobacteria bacterium
CGATTTCTCGAACAGCTCCCGGCCGATCAGCATGCGGCGGATCTCGCTGGTGCCGGCGCCGATCTCGTAGAGCTTGGCGTCGCGCAACAGCCGGCCCGTCGGATAGTCGTTGATATAGCCGTTGCCGCCGAGCAGCTGGATGGCATCGAGGGTGCATTGCGTCGCCTTCTCGGAGGCATAGAGAATGGCGCCCGCCGCATCCTCGCGCGTGGTCTCGCCGCGATCGCAGGCTTTTGCGACTGCATACACATAGGCGCGGGATGCATTCATGGTGGTGTACATGTCGGCGATCTTGCCCTGCACCAGTTGAAAGCTGCCGATCGGCTGGCCGAACTGCTTGCGCTCGTGCACATAGGGCATCACCACGTCGAGGCAGGCCTGCATGATCCCGAGCGGACCCGCGGCCAGCACCGCGCGCTCGTAATCGAGACCGGACATCAGCACGTTGACGCCGCGGCCGACCTCGCCGAGCACGTTTTCTTCCGGCACTTCGCAATTCTCGAACACCAGTTCGCCGGTGTCGGAACCGCGCATGCCGAGCTTGTCGAGCTTTTGCGCGGTGGAAAATCCCTTCATGCCTTTTTCGATGATGAAGGCGGTGATGCCGCGCGGCCCGGCCGCCGGATCGGTCTTGGCATAGACCACCAGTGTTTCCGCGATCGGTCCGTTGGTGATCCACATCTTGCTGCCGTTGAGGACGTAGCGATCGCCCTTTTTCTCGGCGCGGGTCGCCATCGACACCACGTCGGAGCCGGCGCCGGGCTCCGACATCGCCAGCGCCCCTACATGCTCGCCCGAGATCAGTTTTGGCAGATATTTCCGCTTCTGCGCTTCGTTGCCGTTGCGGCGCAGCTGGTTGACGCAAAGGTTGGAATGCGCGCCGTAGGACAGGCCGACCGCGGCCGACGCCCGCGAAATCTCCTCGACCGCGATGCAATGCTCGAGGTAACCGAGCCCCGAGCCGCCATATTCCTCCTCGACGGTAATGCCGTGCAGGCCGAGCGCGCCGATTTTCGGCCAGAGGTCGCGGGGAAATTGATTGCTCTTGTCGATCTCTTCGGCGCGCGGCGCAATCTCGTGGCTCGAAAAATCGTGCACGGTCTCGCGAATAGCGTCCGCGGTTTCGCCGAGATCGAAGTTGAACATCCGGTACGCGTTGGGAATCATGTCGGGCGGCCTCCGGGCATCCTGCGGCTTTCTCGCGCACAGCCTTATGCTTTGGAAACAAGCTTGTCACGGGCCGAAGTTGCTGAGAAGGGGGCATTGCCGGAATCGCGCTCCGGTGCGGCAGAAGGGGACAAAACTCTCCCTTGCTCTGGCGGGCGCAACGGGATGTAATTCGCTCAATAATCGCGCTTCCGGAGCCACCACGGAGGCGGATCATCAGGAGACGCCGATGCACGGAACAATCGATCTCGCCGCGGACCCCCATCAGGAGGCCGCTCGGGACAGGGCCTATTCCATTCCGCTTGAAGACATCGACGTCGGCCACCCCGAGCTGTTCAGGACCGATTCGTTCTGGCCGTATTTCGACCGGCTGCGCAAGGAAGCGCCCGTGCATTACTGCAAGGACAGCCTGTTCGGGCCGTACTGGTCGGTGACAAAATACAACGACATCATGGACATCGAGACCAATCACGCGGTGTTCTCGTCGGCGGCTTCGCTCGGCGGTATCACCATCCGCGACGTCGCACCCGACCTGCGCCGCGAAAGTTTTATTGCCATGGATCAGCCGCGCCATGGCGCGCAGCGCAAGACCGTCGCGCCGATGTTCACGCCGACCCATCTCGACCAGCTCGCGATCAACATCCGCAAGCGGTCCGCGGAATGCCTCGACAATCTGCCGAAGAACGAGGTGTTCGACTGGGTCGACCAGGTCTCGATCGAACTGACCACGCAGATGCTGGCCGTGCTGTTCGACTTCCCCTGGGAGGACCGCCGCAAGCTGACGCGCTGGTCCGACGTCGCAACGACGCTTCCCGGGCCGGCGGCCTGGTCGCGACGGAAGACGAGCGGCAGGCCGAGCTATTGGAATGCGCGACCTATTTCGGCAGGCTCTGGAAAGAGCGCATCAATCAGCCGCCGAAGAGCGACCTGTTGTCGATGATGGCGCACGGCGAAGCCACCCGCGACATGGACCCGAAGAATTTCCTCGGCAATTTGATCCTGTTGATCGTCGGCGGCAACGATACCACCCGCAACACGTTGTCGGGCAGCGTCTATGCCTTGAACAAGAATCCGGATCAGTACAGGAAGCTGCGCGAAAATCCGGCTTTGATCGACAGTTTCGTGCCGGAGGTGATCCGCTGGCAGACGCCATTGGCGCATATGCGCCGGACCGCGCTCGAGGACATCGAGTTCCGCGGCAGAAAGTTCAAGAAGGGTGACAAGGTCGTGATGTGGTACGTCTCGGGCAACCGCGACGAAGAGGTGATCGATCGCCCTTACGAGTTCATCATTGACCGGGCGCGGCCGCGCACCCACCTCTCCTTCGGCTTCGGCATTCATCGTTGCGTCGGGATCAGGCTGGCCGAGCTGCAGTTGAAGATCATCTGGGAGGAAATCCTGAAACGCTTCGATGATATTGAGGTGGTCGACGAACCCAAGCGGGTGTATTCCAGCTTTGTCAAAGGCTACGAAACCCTGCCGGTGCGCATCGCCGGCTGACCCGCGCGTACTCCGCAAAAGTGGGCGCCGGTTTTGCGAACAGAGTACGCGCAAGACAAAGATTCCTTCCGACGACATCATTTTGGGGTCGATGACCGATGAACATCCAGACAGCAGTCCGAGCCGACAAGGCCGAGCGTCAGCGCCTGGCGCGTGAAGAGGCCTATTCAACGCCGCTGAAGGATTTTCATCCCGGCGCGCCACGGCTGTTCCAGGACGACATCCTGTGGCCGTTTTTCGAGCGGCTGCGCAAGGAAGAGCCGGTGCACTACTGCACCAACGCGCCGATCGAACCCTATTGGTCGGTGACCAAATATAACGACATCATGCATGTCGACACCAATCACGGCATCTTCTCATCCAACTCCACCCTCGGCGGCATCTCGATCCGTGACGTGCCGCCCGGCTATGACTATCCGAGCTTCATCGCGATGGACCAGCCGCGGCACTCGTCGCAGCGCAAGACCGTCTCGCCGATGTTCACCCCGACGCATCTCGATGAACTGGCAAAACTGATACGCGAGCGCTCGCAAAAGGTGCTCGATAATCTGCCGCGCAACGAGACCTTCAATTTCGTCGATCGGGTGTCGATCGAACTGACCACGCAGATGCTGGCGACGCTGTTCGACTTTCCCTGGGAGGAGCGCCGCAAGCTGACGCGCTGGTCCGACGTCTCGACCGCACTGCCCAAGAGCGGCATCGTTGAATTCGCCGGAACAGCGCCGCCAGGAGATGGACGAATGCTACGCCTATTTCTCCAAGCTCTGGAACGAGCGGGTCAATGCCGAGCCGCGCAACGACTTGCTCTCGATGATGGCCCATAGCGATGCGACCCGGCACATGGACTCCCGACAATCTGATGGGCAACATCATCCTGCTGATCGTCGGCGGCAATGACACCACGCGCAACTACCATGAGCGGCTCGGTGCTGGCGCTGAACGAACATCCCGAGCAGTATCAGAAGCTGCGCGACAATCCGGCGCTGATCGATTCGATGGTGCCGGAGGTCATTCGCTGGCAGACGCCGCTGGCGCATATGCGGCGCACCGCGCTGGACGATACCGAGCTCGGCGGCAAGAAGATCAGGAAGGGCGACTCGCGTCGTGATGTGGTACGTCTCGGGCAACCGCGACGAAGACGGCGATCGAGAATCCCGACGACTTCATCATCGACCGCGCCCGGCCCCGCACCCATCTGTCGTTCGGCTTCGGCATCCACCGCTGCGTCGGCATGCGGCTCGCCGAACTGCAGCTCAAGATCGTGTGGCAGGAGATGCTGAAGCGGTTCGACAGGATCGAGGTGGTCGGCGAGCCGAAGCGGGTCTATTCCAGCTTCGTGCGCGGCATCGAGTCGTTGCCGGTGCGCATTCCTGCATGAGCTGACCACGCTTGCGCTTTGGCCACCCTACGTGCTGAGATCGTAAGGCGGACAAAGGCGCACTGCGCCGTGCCCACCGCGCCGCGGGCTTCCACGCGCTCTCGATATGCCAGCCGAGTTCCAATGACCGCACAAGAACAACAAGACGAACATGCCGACATCCGCGACGCCGTCGCAAAACTGTGCGCGCAATTCCCCGGCGAATACTGGCGCAAGCTCGACCGCGAGATGGCCTACCCCAGCGCCTTCGTCGACGCGCTGACCAAGGCCGGATACCTCTCGGTATTGATCCCGGAAGAATATGGCGGCGCCGGGCTGAAACTGTCCGCCGCGGCCGCCATCCTCGAAGAGATCCAGCGCGCCGGATGCAATGGCGGCGGCTGCCATGCCCAGATGTACACCATGGGCACGCTGCTGCGGCACGGCAGCGAGGAGCAAAAGGCAAAATGGCTGCCGAAGATCGCGAGCGGCGAATTGCGGCTGCAGGCCTTCGGCGTCACGGAACCGTCCAGCGGCACCGATACCTCCTCGCTGAAGACTTTTGCCAGGCGCGAGGGCAACGACAGCTACATCGTCAACGGCCAGAAAATCTGGACCAGCCGCGCCGAATATTCCGACCTGATGATCCTGTTGGCGCGCACCACGCCCAAGGAGAAATCCAGGAAACGGACCGACGGCCTGTCGGTGTTCATCGTCGACATGCGGGAAGCCAAGGACAACGGGCTCTCGATCCGTCCGATCCGCACCATGATGAATCACTCCACGACGGAGGTGTTTTTCACCGACATGCGGGTGCCGGCGGAAAACCTGATCGGGGAAGAAGGCAAGGGCTTTCGCTATATCCTCTCCGGCATGAATGCCGAGCGCATCCTGATTGCGGCGGAATGCGTGGGCGATGCCAAATGGTTCATCGCCAAGGCTTCCGGTTACGCCAAGGAGCGCGCGGTGTTCGGCCGCCCGATCGGCCAGAATCAGGGCATCCAGTTCCCAATCGCCAAGGCCTACGCGGCGATGCGCGCCGCCGAATTGATGGTGAAGGAGGCGACGCGCAAATACGAGGCCGGGCTCGATTGCGGCGCCGAGGCCAACATGGCAAAAATGCTGGCGGCCGACGCCTCCTGGGAAGCCGCCAACGCCTGCGTGCAGACCCATGGCGGTTTTGGCTTTGCGGAAGAATACGACGTCGAACGCAAATTCCGCGAGACGCGGCTCTATCAGGTGGCGCCGATCTCGACCAACCTCGTCCTGTCATTCCTCGCCGAGCACGTGCTGGGCATGCCCCGTTCCTACTGAGAAAAAAGATGCTGCCGCTTGAAGGAATAACCGTCATCGCCGTCGAACAGGCGGTCGCCGCGCCATTCTGCAGCTCGCGGCTGGCGGATGCCGGCGCGCATGTCATCAAGGTGGAGCGGCCCGAGGGCGATTTTGCGCGCGGCTACGATGCGGCGGCGAAGGGGCAAAGCAGCTATTTCGTCTGGCTCAATCGCGGCAAGGATTCGGCGGTGATCGATCTCGCCACCAAGGAGGGGCGCCAAGACCTTGAAGCGCTGATCGCCGGCGCGGATGTGCTGATCCAGAACCTCAAGCCGGGCTCGATGGACAAGCTTGGCTTTACGCTTGCGCGGCTGCGCAAGGATTATCCAAAGCTGATCTGCTGCACCATTTCAGGCTATGGCGATGACGGCCCCTACGCCCATCGCAAGGCCTACGATCTCCTGATCCAGGCCGAAAGCGGGCTCGCCTCGATCACCGGCGGTCCGGACGGTCCTTCGCGCGTCGGCCTGTCGATCGTCGATATCGCGACCGGCGCCACCGCGCATGCCTCCATCCTCGAGGCGCTGATCGCGCGATCGCGACGTACGGCAAGGGCGCCGATATCCGGATTTCGATGTTCGACGTGATGGCCGACTGGCTGTCGGTGCCGCTGCTCAATTCGGAAGCCGGCAATCCGCCGGAGCGGATGGGGCTGGCGCATCCCTCGATCGCGCCCTACGGCGTGTTTCGCTCGAAGGACGGCAGGGACATCCTGATTTCGATCCAGAGCGAACGCGAATGGAAGAAACTATGCGCCGATGTTTTGGGCCGGCCCGAGCTGCCCGACGATGTCAGATTTTCCAACATGGTCGAACGCGTTCGCAACAGAAAACTCACCGACCAGACCGTCGGCGATATTTTTGCGACCATGACGCGTAACGAGTTGCTGCAGCGATTGTCCGACGCCGACATTGCGTTTGCCGAGGTTAATACGATGGCCGACCTCGCGGTGCACCCGCATCTGCGCCGGATCGAGGTGAACACCCCGGCAGGGCCGGTCAGCTATCCGGCGCCGGCGGCCATTGTCGTCGATCAGCCGCGGCATTATGGCGCCGTGCCGGGAATCGGCGAGCGTATCGGCCTCGCCAAGCCTTCTCATGTCCGGACCAAATCGTCATGACCGACAAACCCGATCTCGACCATTTGCGGCAGTGGATCGGCCGCACCGACGAGGCCTCCGACATCGTCACCGCGCAACTGGTGAAGGGCCTGCGCGCGACGCTGTTCATGGAGATCGGCAAGCCCAAGGCCGGGCGATGCCGCGCCCTTCACCGCGCATTGGTGCCTGGCGCAGCCGGTTTACCCGATGTCGGAGCTCGGACCGGACGGCCACCCCGCGCGCGGCGGCTTCCTGCCGCCGGTGCCGCTGCCGCGCCGGATGTGGGCCGGCGGCGAGGTGGAATTTTTCGATACGTTGCGCGTCGGCGATGAGATGACGCGGACTTCGCGCATCGCGGATGTGACGATGAAGACCGGCTCTACCGGCGCGTTGTGTTTTGTATCCGTCGATCACCGGATCACGACGCCGCGCGGCACCGCGATCCGGGAACGGCAGGATATCGTCTATCGCGGCAACTCGCCTGCGCAGCCATCGGCGTCAGCCAGGCCGGCAGCGCCGCCGCCGGCCGCGCAGCACCGCGAAAGCCACATGGCCGATGCGGTGCTGCTGTTTCGCTATTCGGCCCTGACATTCAACGGCCACCGCATCCATTACGACCGCGACTACGTCACCAGGGTCGAGGGCTATCCGGGCCTGATCTTCCACGGCCCGATGCAGGCGGCGTTCCTGGTGGAATTCGCGGCAAAACTCCGTCGCGGCGCGGCGCCGAAGAAATTCAGCTATCGCGGGGTGCAGCCGCTGTTCGAAGGCAGCGAATTTTCCGTCAACGCCAACGATACCGACGCCGGCATGGAGTTGTGGACCGCGAATTCGGCAGGCCAGCCGACGATGAAGGGCACCGCGACGTGGTGATCGTCATTGCGAGCCAACGGGTCGCGCGAATGCTGCGCCCGATGACAGGCTCCGCGAAGCAATCCATGTCATCCGCGCAGAAAGTATGGATTGCTTCGTCGCTTCGCTCCTCGCAATGACGAGTGAGTAATCCGGCATTGTCCCGCAAGCCAGCAAAGAGCGCCGGCGCATCAGTCAGCGTCAAGGACGCAACGCTCAACCTGTTGCGGGCGTTCGGCATTAAAAAGGTGTTCGGCAATCCCGGCTCGACGGAATTGCCGTTCCTGAGCGACTGGCCCGACGATATCGATTATGTGCTGGGCCTGCAGGAAGCCTCCGTGATCGGCATGGCCGACGGCTATGCGCAGGCCACCCGCAACGCCGGCTTTGTCAATCTGCATTCCGCCGCCGGCGTCGGCAATGCGCTCGGCAATATCTACACCGCCCACCGCAACCAGACGCCGCTGGTGATTACCGCGGGCCAGCAGGCGCGCAGCATCCTGCCGCTGCAGCCGTTTCTCTATGCCGAGCGCGCGTCCGAATTTCCGCGGCCCTACGTCAAGTTCTCGGTCGAGCCGGCGCGCGCCGAAGATGTCCCGGCGG
The DNA here is from genome assembly GCA_963745785.1 of uncultured Alphaproteobacteria bacterium. Lineage (GTDB taxonomy): Bacteria > Pseudomonadota > Alphaproteobacteria > Rhizobiales > Xanthobacteraceae > Bradyrhizobium. Next base: position 7,914 of record CAVUYV010000014.1, read on the forward strand.
CGATCGCGCGCGCCTATTACGTGGCGATGCAGCCGCCGTGCGGACCGACTTTCGTGTCGGTGCCGGTCGACGACTGGACCCATCAAACGCCAGGCGATAGATGCCCGCGACATCAGCCGCGAGCTTGGCCCCGACGCGGGCGCGATGAAGACGCTCGCCGCGGCGCTCGCGGCAAGCAAGCGCCCTGCCCTCGTGGTCGGCCCCGCCGTCGATCGCGCGCAGGCCGTCGATCTGATGGTGCGCCTTGCGGAGAAGGCGAAAGCGGCGGTGTGGGTCAGCCCGTTTTCAGCGCGCTGCAGTTTCCCGGAACGGCATCCGCAGTTCGCAGGTTTTTTGCATGCCTCCCCGGCGCAGCTCTCGGAGGCGTTGCGCGGCCATGATCTCGTGGTCGTGATCGGCGCGCCGGTGTTCACGTTCCACGTCGAGGGTCATGCCTCGATCTTCGATGGCGCGACCAGCATCTTCCAGATTACCGACGATCCGACGGCGGCGGCGGTAACGCCGCAGGGCGCCAGCATTGTCGCGACCATGAAGCCGGCGCTGACGATGCTGATCGATCTCCTGCCCGAGACCAGGCGCGCGATGCCGGCGGGCCGCGCATTGCCCGCCGCACCACGCGCGGCCGATCCGATCCCCGTTGATTTCCTGTTGCACACGCTTTCGCAAGCCATGCCTGACGACGCCGCGCTGGTGGAGGAAGCCCCATCGCACCGTCCGGCGATGCAAAATTTCATGCCGATGCGCGGGCAGGACAGTTTTTACACCATGGCGAGCGGCGGCCTCGGTTACAGCCTTCCGGCCTCGGTCGGCATCGCACTCGGCCGCCCCAACATCAGGACCGTTTGCCTGGTCGGCGACGGTTCTGCGATGTATTCGATCCAGGCGCTATGGACCGCGGCGCAACGCAAGCTGCCGCTGACGGTCGTGGTGATCAACAACGCAGGCTATGGCGCGATGCGCTCGTTCAGCCAGGTGATGCAGGTGCGCAATGTTCCGGGCCTCGATCTGCCCGGCATCGACTTTGTCCGGTTAGCGCAGGGGCTCGGCTGCGATGCGGTGCGCGTGACAAAATCATCCGAACTCGCGCCCGCGCTCAAGCGCGGCCTGGCGCATCACGGCGTCAGCCTGATCGAGGTGATCGTGGATTCGGCGGTGCCAGCTGCTTTACGCGCAGAAGAGCTGAGGGCTCCCTCATCCTGAGGAGCGCGCTCTTGCGCGCGTCTCGAAGGATGACGTGGGCACCGCGGCCTCATGGTTCGAGACGCGCGTGCCGCGCTCCTCACCATGAGGGTCCTCCTTACTTCCCGAAATCTTCGCGCATCCTGGCCTGGATCTTGGCCATGCCGGATATCCAGCGATCGTAATTTTCCGTCTTCTTGCGCATGTAGCCGAGCACTTGCGGGTGCGGCAGAATGGCAAATGTTTCCTGCTCGATTCCCTGCAGGGCATCGTTTGCGACTTGCTCCGGCGTCAGATCGCCATCGCCGGATTGCGGGCCTTTCGGGATCGAACGGAGCATGTCGGTATCGACGCCCTGCGGGCACAGGATGGAAACCCGGATGCCATGCGCCTTGTGCGAGATCGCAAGGCTCTCGGCAAATCCCACCGCCGCATGCTTGGTGGTCGAATAGGCCGGACTTCCGATCTGCGACAGCAGTCCGGCGGCGGAAATGGTGTTGAGAAAATAACCTTCCCCGCGTGCCTTCATGCGCGGGACCAGATGCCGCGCGGCGTAGACGTGGGCCATGACATGGACCGCCCAGCTTCTCGACCAGGGCTCGTCGGAAGTTCCGCCGGCGTTATCCGCCAGGGGATCGAACCCGCCGCCGATGCCGGCATTGGAGCAGAACAGCGCAATCGGGCCGAACTGCCGCTCGGTTTCCTCGACGACGTGGCGGATGTCGGTCTCCTTTCCGACATCGCATTTGAACGCCGCGCCGTCGACCTTGGCCGCGACCGCTCTCGCTCCGGCCGGATCGATATCGGCGACGACCACCTTGGCCGCACCGGCGCGATGAAAGACCTCGCAGAGCGCGCGCCCGATGCCTTTGGCGCCGCCGGTGACAACCACGATTTTGCCCGTCACCTGCACCGCTACCTCAGCCTTTTTTGCAATCAGATCTCTAGGTCAGGACGAGGTCGAGCACCGCCGTGTAATGGCAGGCCGCGCCCAACAGCACGAAACAATGCCAGATCACGTTCTGGAAGCGAAGCCGCTGCCAGGCGTGAAAGATCACACCGAGACTATACAGCGCGCCGCCCGCGATCACGAACCAGAGCGCCATCGCCGGCAGCGCCGCCACGACGGCATCATAGAGCATGGCGCCGCTCCAGCCCATCGCCAGAAAGAGGCCGACCGAGAGCCGGTCGAAACGGCCCGGCAACACCAGCTTGAGCACGGCCCCGACAATCGCCACGCACCAGACGCCGATCAGCAGCGCGACGGCGAAGATGCTGTCCTTCAATTGCGTGATGAACGGCGTGTAGGTCGCCGCGATCAGCACATAGATCGCGGAGTGATCGAAGCGGCGCAGCAGCCATTTGGCCCGCGAGATCGGCCATAGATTGTAGGTCGCCGACAATACCAGCATGGCCAGCAATCCGGCGACGTAGACCGAGACAACCGCCACTTCAAACGGCGAGGCATAGATCGCGGCGAGCACGATCAGCACCGTGGCCGCGACCACTCCACCGAACACGCCAATTCCATGTACGATGCCATCGGCGATCAGTTCGGCCCGATCGTAATTCCAGCGGATGGCGCCGGCCGCCGCATGGGCGGAGCTCGAGGCGAGTTGCTTTAGTCTGAAGACAGTCATGGCGGTTCCGGCAAGCTTGGCAGCAAGCGTTAAAACATACCTCGGGGGAGGTCAACGAACCCTGAAACTCCTCGCCTCAAATCGCGTCGTAAGTATGAAGCTTGATTTATGCCCGCTAATCGCCACTTTCCGGATAGCTCTCCCGCCAATTGCCCCCATCAAATCGAGTTCTCCACGCCCGTATGGCCCTCCGTTTTTCCGATATTGTCGAGGAAACGCGCCTGTCGGCGCGGGCCCTGCTGGAATATGGCGACCACTTTTTCCATCCGACGGTCAGGCTCGGCGTCACCGGGTTGTCACGCGCCGGCAAGACCGTCTTCATCACGGCGCTGATTCACGGCCTCACCCGCGGCGGTCGTTTTCCCATTTTCGAACCTTTCGCCACCGGCCGGATTGCTCGCGCCCGGCTTGAGCCGCAACCTGACGACGCGGTGCCGCGCTTCGACTATGAGAACCACGTGCGCACCCTGATCGAGGAGCGGCGCTGGCCGAATTCGACCGTCGATATCAGCGAATTGCGGCTCGCGATCGACTACCAGCGGCAGAATGGCGCGGATCGCACGCTCACGCTCGATATCGTCGACTACCCCGGCGAATGGCTGCTCGATCTACCGCTGCTCAACAAGAGCTACCAGCAATGGTCCCGCGAGAGCCTTGGCTTGTCGCGGGAGAGACCCCGCGCGCGGCTCGCGGCGCAATGGCATTCGCACCTGGCAACACTGAACGCGCAAGCTCGCGAAGACGAGCAGGCGGCGCTGACGGCCGCGCGACTGTTCACAGATTATCTGCGCGCCTGTCGCGACGAACGCTTCGCCATGAGCTTGCTGCCACCCGGCCGCTTTCTGATGCCGGGCAATCTCGCAGGATCGCCGGCGCTGACCTTTGCGCCGCTCGATCTGCCGGCTGACGGCACGGCCGCCGAGGGATCGCTGTGGGCGATGATGACCAGGCGCTACGAGGCCTACAAGGATCTGGTGGTTCGCCCGTTCTTTCGGGATCATTTCTCGCGGCTCGATCGCCAGGTTGTTCTGGTCGATGCGCTGGCGGCCTTCAACTCGGGACCGGAGGCGCTGCACGACCTCGAAGCAGCGCTGGCGGGAATTCTGGATTGCTTCAGGATCGGCCGCAGCACGCTTGCTCTCCAGTTTGTTCCGGCCGCGGATCGACCGCATCTTGTTTGCCGCAACCAAGGCCGATCACCTGCACCATTCGAGCCACGATCGGCTCGAGGCGGTGTTGCGGCGGACCGTGACCAAGGCCGCGTCCCGCGCCGAAGACACCGGCGCCGACATCGACGTCGTCGCGCTGGCCGCGGTCCGCGCCACCCGCGAGGCCCAGGTGCAACGCGGCCGCGACAAATTGCCGTCGATCCTCGGCACACCCGCCTGCGGCGAGATCGCGGGCGGCGAGGCCTTCGACGGCAACACCGAGGTCGCCACCTTTCCGGGCGATCTGCCGGCCGATCCGGAACAGCTGTTCAAGGGTGACAGCGCGTTTCGCGGCCTCTCCAGCGCCACGGCCGAAAAGACCGATTTTCGCTTTCTTCGCTTTCGCCCGCCACAGCTCGAACGCGAAGGCACCGACGAGCCGGCCTTGCCTCACATCCGCCTTGACCGCGCCCTCCAGTTCCTGATCGGAGACAAAATGCAATGAGCGAGCGATCTCATCATCGGCGGCCGGCGACGTTCAAGCTCGACGATCCCGGCGTCATCGTGATGGATGCGGAGGATTCAAGCCGCCCGCCCCGCGGCACGGTCCATGTCACGCCCGAAGTTGAACCTGCCGCGCTGCCGGTTCCGGTCGAAACGCCGATCCTGCGCCCGCAGCGGGGTTTTCGCTGGGGCGCGGTGTTCTGGACGGCGATCGGCGGATTGATCCTGCTCGGCGTCGGGCTTGGCGTCACCCACTTGATCGAGGATCTGTTCGCGCGCAGCGAGGGCCTCGGCTTTGTCGGACTGACCTTTGCCTTTGTCGCCGCGCTGGCATTTGCCATTGTTGTCGCGCGCGAGGCATTCGGACTTGCCCGTCTTGCAGCAATCGAAAAACTGCATCTGCGCGCCGCCGCCGTGCTCGCAAGCGACGATCGTGCGGAAAGCCGGGCCATCGTGCGAGAACTGCTCAGGCTCGAGCATCCGAATCCGCAATTGGCGCGGGCGCGCGCCACGCTGCAAGGCCATACCGACGACATTATCGACGGCGCCGATCTGATCCGGCTGGCGGAGCGCGAGTTGATGACGCCGTTGGACCAGGAGGCGCGCCGCCTGGTCTCGTCGGCCGCGCAGCGCGTTTCGCTTGTCACCGCGGTCAGCCCGCGCGCATTGATCGACGTGCTGTTCGTGTTCGCAGCGTCGCTGCGGCTGATCCGGCAATTGGCGCGGCTCTACGGCGGACGGCCGGGAGCGCTCGGCATGATCGCCCTGATGCGTCACGTCATCGCGCATGTCGCGATCACCGGCGGAATGGCGGCAAGCGACGGCCTGATCCAGCAGGTGCTCGGCCATGGCATCGCGGCAAAACTGTCGCAACGTCTTGGCGAAGGCGTTCTCAACGGATTGCTCACCGCCCGGCTCGGGCTCGCGGCCATCGACGTCACCCGCCCGCTGCCGTTCACCGCGTTGCCCAGGCCCGCGCTCGCCGATCTCGCCAAGGACCTGCTGCGCAAACGCGACGGCGAGGCGTAAGCCTATCGGGCGCGACGGTCTCGGTTAAACAAAACGGCCGCCCGAGGGCGGCCGGATTTGATCTTGTTCAAGCCGGAAACGCAGAAAAGTTCTGCGATCAATCGCAAACCTGGACGCGGCGAACTTGCCAGCCATAGCCATCCCAGAAGCGCTCGCGAACGAGACGGCAGGCAGGCTCCTCGACATAGACCGGCGCCGGCGCGTAATAAACCGGCGGCGGCGGAGGGGGCCGCGACGCCAGAGCGCCACCGAGCAACGCTCCACCAATAAGTCCACCCACCACGCCGGCGGCGATTTGACCATTCTCCGCGCTTGCAGATACCGGCAATGCAAGCGGACTCGTGACCAACGCAACCGCCACGATAGCTGACGCGATTTTGCCCATAATGTTTTCCCCAAGTCGCGGTACACGGCCGCCGTACCGACCATCATACATTGCGCAATTAAAGCTTTGTTAAGTCTGAACGCGAGCGGGCGAATTATTTTTGCAAGCCCGGTTCGCGGATTTTGTGGGGAAAGCGGGGGATTTACCGCCTGCTGAATGATTTCACGAGCCCTCCTGGGGCTGCTTCCTGGCATCCCGAACGCTTTTGCTCCATCGCCACTGCGCTTTCAGCGTCAACCGGCGTCACCGCGCCGGACAAGGTTGACCGGTTGGAAGCACGCATGGCTTTCCGGGCGCCGGAGCCGGACGCGCAGCCGGAGGCGGTGGCGGAGCCGGGCGGGCCACGGGCGGCGGGGGTGGTGGCGGAGCCGGACGCGCCACAGGGGTGGCGGGGGTGGCGGCGCCGGACGCGCAACGGGAGGCGGCGGCGCCGGACGCGGCGGTGGCGGCGGAGCCGGACGCGCAACAGGCGGCGGTGGCGGAGCCGGACGCGCAGCGGGTGGCGGCGGCGGAGCCGGACGCGCAGCAGGCGGTGGCGGAGGCGTCGGGCGTGCAGCCGGCGGTGGCGGTGGCGTCGGACGCGCAGCAGACGGTGGCGGCGGCGTCGGACGCGCAGCCGGTGGCGGCGGCGGCGGCGTCGGACGTGCAGCAGGCGGCGGTGTTGGCGCCGATGGTGGGGGCGGTGAAGTTGAGGGTGCGACCCCTGGTGGCTTCGGTTGAGCCGGCAGAGACGGCGGCTGTCCGCCTTTGGTTTCGGGCAATGATGGTTTCGGCGGCTGCCCTGGAGCCGGCGCTTGTGTCGGCTGCGAAGGTGCAGGCAGCGGCTGACCGGTGGCCGGTGGCTTGCCGTTTACTGACGGCAGCGGCTGTCCGCCAGCTCCCGGCAACGGTTGCCCGCCTTTCGTTTCGGGCACGCTTTGCTTCTGCGCCTGGCCAGGAGCCGTCGGCGAAGGAGAAGGCGCGGCTGACCGGCGACGGGTGGCTTGCCGTTTACTGGCGGCAGCGGTTGTCCGCCTGATCCAGGCAGCGGCTGTCCACCTTTGGTTTCAGGCACAGCCTGCTTCTGCGCCTGGCCAGGAGCCACCGGCGACGGTGAAGGCTGCGGCTGACCGGCGACCGGTGGCTTGCCGTTTACTGGCGGAAGCGGTTGTCCGCCTGATCCAGGCAGCGGTTGTCCGCCTTTGGTTTCAGGCACAACCTGTTTCTGTGCTTGCCCGGGAGCAACCGGCGACGGTGCAGGCTGCGGCTGACCGGCGACAGGTGGTTTGCCGGGGGCCGGTGGCGTGCCGGCGGGCGGCGTCGAACCGGGAGCCGGAGTGCCTGGCGGGGTCGTATTCTGAACCGGTACCGCCCTTGGAGCGACCGACGGCGGCAGCGAAGGCGCGAGCAAGGCCGCAGCGCCCGCGCCGGCAATGCCGGCAGCAGCAACGCCAGCACCCGGCGATGATTTTGCGCCGGCAGGCGGAGGCTGCGCTCCGGAGACTGCGCTCCTGGAGGCTGCGGTCCTGCGACTGGAGCCTGCGGTTGGGACGCAGGCGATTGAGCCGGCGGCGAGATTGTCTGAGTTTGCCCGGCCGGATTGGTCACCGTAACCGTATTGGTCGTGTTGTTGATGACAACGGTATTGTGAACGTTGTTGTAGATGAAGTTGTTGGGCGGCGGCGCAATGTACCGCGGTGGATTGACCCACACCGGCACCGGCACATAGACCGGAACGGGAAGAACGTATTCATAAATCGGCGGCGGTGGCGGAGCCAGATCGATGAAGTAGACCGGCCGCGGCGGCAGGAAAAACACCGGCGGCGGCGGTGGAGGTTCAAATCCGAAATCCGGATCGTCGAAAATCAACACCGGCCGGTCGACGTAAATGATTTCTTCCGGCGGCGGCGGCGGCACATCGTAGCTGATGATATCGAATCGCGGCGGCGGCTCGAGAGCGGCCGTCAAATAGGCCAAGTCGGCGCCGCGCATCGTTGGCATGGAAACCGTTGGGGTAGCGACGCAAATACGACCAGTAAGCGGCGGGCGTATCGACGCTTCGGCTGCGCCGCCACGTGATGGCCTCGCGGCGGGCTGCAACGATGGCTCGCACCCGTCGTGCCATCGGATCCCTGGGATAGGCGACGAGGAAGCTTTCGTAGTCCTGCAGATTGTCGCGATCGAGGGCGGCGAGATAGGCCTCCCGCGCGTCGAAATCGCGGATCGGCCTCGATCGGATCGTTGACGTCTGTTCCGGCGAAACCTGGGGCGGTGGCGCATCCGGCGCCCGCTCAAAAAAGTAAAACGGCGCCTGCAGCTTTGAGGCGTTCCATGGCACTTGCGCGCCCTTGGTGATGTCGTTGACCCGAAGCCGAACCCGGTTGAACACCTCCGTCATCGGCAGTCCGCCCTCGCGCATCATCTCCGCAAGCGCCTGAGCGTAGGACGAATAGGGACCGGCCTCGTTCTGCGCGACCGTTCCCGGGCCAGCGTTGAATGCGATCAAGGTTCCCGGATCCGGCTCGACAAGGGCCAGGCCACCCGCAAGCGGAGGACCGGATTTGGCGAACGGGTTGGCGCGAGCCCCGTCAAGAACGACGATGCTCGCCTTGATTCCGAGAGCCGCGAGCGGCTTGGTGTAGTCCGAAAGGCGTAACGCCTCGGAGGAGACATTCACATCGCGTGCAATGTTCGCGTCCGTCGGCACAAAATAGTTTTCGCCCTCCAGCTGCAATCCGTAACCGCTGAGGTAGACGAAAGCCACCGTATCCGGGCCTGCCGCAGATACCTTGGCAATAAAATCCCGGAACGTCTTCCGCAGAGAATCCTGATCAAGGTCGCGAACGCCGACCACATCGAAACCGGCGGCCTGAAGCGTTTGCGCAATCAATCCGGCATCGTTGGCAGGTGTCGGAAGAACTCCGGACGAGTAGTTCGCGTTGCCGACCACCAAAGCGACGCGCGTCTCCGCCGCCTCGGCACTGGCCGAGGCCAAGCCTCCGAGCACAAGCACCGAGAGCAAGGCCAATACGAAACTGCGCTGATGCTTCATGACAAACCCGGGAGAAGTAATCTGAGGGACAGCATCAGAGCCCGACGCTGAATGGGGTCTGAATGGAACAGGTCAAAAGTGCGACGGAACGCTGATGTGCCATTTCGTCACAGCCGAAGCAAGCTGGACAACCGCGCCGCGGCGCAACGGCTGTTGAAAGTCGCCGGCCAGCACGCGCCAGCGATAGAGCGGTGAGTCCGGCGGCGGTGAAAGCTCCGGCGTCCAGCCGGTCAGTTTTTCCAGCGCATAGGTATCCATGACGATGCCGCGCCAGCTGCGGTCGACCCGTCCGAGCGGCTGCCTGATCGCGGTCGTGGAAGCCCACAACGGGCTGGCATTGTCGGGCTCGCGCCCGACATAGAGCCCGGTATGGCCTCGGATCGCAGCCATGCCGGGGTCGCGAAAGCCCAGGAACCGGCCGCGCTCGTTGATCTGGATCACCGGCACGCGGCCGTTGAAATACCAGCGCAGCATGGCGTAGGTCCGGTAGTCGGTGGTTGCGATCCAGGTCGCGCCGATCTTTTGTAACTCAGCCTGCGCCCGATCCACGACCTGCTCGTAACCAGCTTCCCCACCGATCGGATCGGTCCTGCCGATGAAATTCCAGGGCGTGACGACATAATAGAGAAAGACCGCAACAACCATCGCGATGCCGGAGACAACAGCGATATTGGCCCATGAGATGGTCGATCTGATCATCCAGGCCGGAAAACCTTCTCGCGGCAGCATCGCGATATTGATGGCGGTTGCGGCAAATCCGGCGGGCCACATGAACATCGGCCAGGTGTCGCCGACGCGCAGCGTCAACGATTTCCAGAAAAAATAGCCGAACGGAACGATCACGGCGGTCGAGAGCAAGATGGCCACGGCGTCGCCGCGGAGATATCCCCGCCACGCCGTCAAACCCACACCCGACAATACCACCGGCAGCAGGATGAACCCGACCAACCCGAACTGCAGGCCGATGAAATCGGCGACGGTGCGCAGCGACAATTCATGGGTCGCGATGGCGCGCACCAGCTGAAATCTGAACGACGCCCAGTCATGCTGGGCATTCCAGATCAAGACCGGCAGGAACAGAACAAGCGCAATCAGCGCCGCGAGCCATGGATAGGGACTGAGCAGCCAGCGCCGACGCCAGTCCGGCACCAGCATGAATGCCAGCACGGCCGGAATCAGCATCACGACAGTAAACTTCGACAATAGCGCCAGCCCGGCGAACACGCCGGCGGCGAGCCACCAGCGCCCGTCGCCGCTTTCATTGAGGCGGATCAATGCCCACACCATCGCCACGGCAAACGGAATCAGCGCCACGTCGGGCGAGACCTTGGCCATCAGCAGCCCGTAATAAAGCGCTGCTTCGGGCATCAGCACCGCGAGCACGATGGCGCGGACGTCATGGGTCACGCGCCGGACGATATCGGCGAGCAGCAATTGCGTGATCAGCATCGCAAGGATGCCGGCGAACCTGACGCCCAAATTGGTATCGCCGAAGATCGCGGTGCCGAAACGGATGAACCAGGCAATCATCGGCGGGTGATCGAGGAAGCAAAGCACGTTCTCCTTCGACCAGGTCCAGTAATAGGCCTCATCGGTGCGCAGATCGATCACGCTTGCGTAAATCACCCGCAATATCGTGAGCGCGGCGACCAGCGCGGCAACGGCGAGCCATTGCCGAAGGACGGAACTGTCCGGCTTGGTGCTGCTGCTGGCGGGCTGGGCAATCGTCACGGCGCTTTCTCCCCGACTCCGATTGCGGTGTCAACGTATTGCAGTCGTCCCGGCGAAAGCCGGCATGATGCGCGGAAAGCTTGCCAATGTGACGGCCCGGATGAGGTGGCCACTGAGGGAATTAAACTCTACTATTGTCAGTCTATTGTTGATGAGCCTTTGATTGGATCGCATGGCGCTATCTCAACAACAGATTGCAAAGTTCATCCGCGGCATCGGCGTCCGCCAGATTCGTCTCGGCTGCGGGCTGGTGTTGTTCGCCTATCTGGTCAGCCACTTTCTCAACCATGCGCTCGGCAACATTTCGATGGATGCCCTTGCCGACGGCGTCTATTACCACGCCGGGTTCTGGCAATTTCTCCCGGTCGCGATCGTGTTTTACACCGCGGCGCTGGTCCACACCGGCCTCGGAATCTGGGCGTTCTACCAGCGCCGGCAATTTCGCTGGAAGGCGATCGAGCCGCTCCAGCTCGTGCTCGGCTTGAGCATCCCCGCGCTCGTCATCACCCACATTGCCGGCGTGCGGTTCGGCCAGACTCTTTTCGGACACGAAAAGCTCTATCCGCAAGTGCTCTTTGCGTACTGGATCGTGTGGCCATTCAAAATGTGGCTGATGTACGCTGTCATGATCATTGCGTGGGTCCACGGCTGCATCGGACTTTACTTCTGGCTGCGGATGAAAGCGTTCTACCAGCGCGCAGCGCCATTTCTGCTTGCAGCAGCGGTGCTGATTCCGACGCTGGCCATGCTCGGTCTCTATCAGGGCGGACGAAGCGTCGTCGACAGCGATAGCGTCGAATGGAGGGCGGAGAACCTTTCGCCGCGTCAGGTCGGCACGCCGGTCGAACAATCCGTGCTGGAGAGCATCGAGGAGTATTTCCTGATCGGATATCTCGGCCTGCTCGGCCTGGTCTTGCTGGCAAGGGGCGCCCGCGGCTTGAACGAGCGCCGCGGCGGCATGATCACACTCTCCTACGGCAATGGCAGGACGGTTCGGGTGCCGAAGGGCCTCAGCGTGCTCGAGGCGAGCCTGCGCAACAACGTCCCGCACGCCAGCGTTTGCGGCGGCCGCGCCCGTTGCTCCACTTGCCGGATCCGCATCATCGGGGATTATGCATCGCTGCCGGAGCCGTCCAAGCGGGAGGCGTTCGTGCTTGACCGCGTCGGGGCCGGCTCGGATCCGGCGATCCGTCTTGCCTGTCAGCTCAGGCCCGAGGCCGATCTGTCTTTCTTCCAGATATTCCTGCCGCAGGTCACGGCGTCCAGCTTGCGGACCTCGCGTCCCTCCCGCATCGGCGAGGAGCGCTATCTGGTCAGCATGTTCGTGGACATGCGCGGCTCGACCAAGCTTGCGGAAAAACGCTTGCCGTTCGATACCGTTTTCATCGTCAACCGCTTCCTCGGCGCGGTGTCGCAGGCCGTGATCGAATGCGGCGGACAACCGAACCAGTTCGTCGGCGACGGACAATTGGCGCTGTTCGGGCTCGCTACCGGCCCGCAAACCGCCTGCCGCCAGGCGCTCAAGGCGGCAGCCATGATCGCCGCCAATGTCGACGAGCTGAATCTGTTTCTCAAGCACGATCTGCGTGAACCGATCCAGTTCGGCATCGGCATTCACGCCGGCGAAGTGATCATCGGCGATATCGGCTACCGCGATCACATGGTGTTCACAGCCCTCGGTGACCCCGTCAATGTCGCAGCACGGCTGCAGGACATGACAAAGAGCCTCGCATGCGAAGCGGTCATCTCGGAAGAGGTGCGCGTTAGCGCCGGCCTTGCGGCCGATGATTTGCCCGAGCAGGAAGTCGCAATTCGCGGACGCGCCGAACCGATGATTGTCCGTGCGGTGAAGAATGCGAAGACATTGTCCGCATTGACTAGCGATGTGAGCGTTGTCGCTGCATAGCAGCGGCGCATTGATATGCGATGCGTTCCGCCCTGAATATTCACTCGGGAAATGGTACTCGGGCCGAATGCCAATTTGTGCATCGCAACGTCCCGCCCACGCTCCGAAAGCATGAATTGACTTAAGGCCGAGCGATGCGACTATCGCATCGAGTGACCAGCGCGCCACTGAAGTCCGGTGGCGATCAGCCCGATAGACAGACTTCGGAGGAAGCATGCTCGACAGACGAGAGATGATGAAGCACGCTGCAATGGCGGCGCTCGCGGCAGGCTTCGGTTCGGCCAAGGCATTCGCGCTCGACACCGTGACGTTACCCTTCGATAACGGCGAACGGCCGCTGGTGAAATATCCGCAGAAGCGCCCGATGATCGGCCTGACCAGCCGGCCGCCGCAGCTGGAGACGCCATTTTCCATCTTCAACGACGGCCCGATTACGCCGAACAACGCTTTTTTCGTCCGCTATCATCTGGCGGATGTGCCGCTGGATATCGATCCGGACAAATTCACGCTCGAGATCAAGGGCAAGGTCGATCGTCCGCTCAAGCTGTCCCTGAAGGAAATAAGAAAGCTGCCCGCCGTCGAACTGGTTGCCGTCAACCAATGCTCCGGCAACAGCCGCGGATTTTCCAATCCGCGCGTCGCCGGCGGTCAATTGGGCAACGGCGCGATGGGCAATGCGCGCTGGCGCGGCGTGCCGCTGAAGAGCCCTGCTCGACAAGGCCGGCGTGCAGCAGGGCGCCAAGCAGGCCACCTTCAATGGCATGGACGGACCGGTCAGCGACAAGACGCCGGATTTCGTCAAGGCGCTCGATATCGACCATGCGCGCGACGGCGAAGTGATGCTGGCCTATGGCATGAACGGCGATGATTTGCCGGTGCTCAACGGTTTTCCGCTTCGCCTCGTCGTGCCCGGCTATTACGGCACCTATTGGGTAAAACACCTCAACGAAATCACGGTGATCGATGACGTGTTCGACGGCTTCTGGATGAAATCCGCCTATCGGATTCCGGACACGCCATGCGGATGCGTCGAGCCGGGCACCGCGCCCAAGGCAACGATCCCGATCAACCGCTTCACCGTCCGCTCTTTCATCACCAATGTGAGCGATGGCGCGAAACTAAAGCCAGGACGCACGGCGCTGAAGGGAATAGCGTTCGACGGCGGCAAGGGCATCAAGGAAGTCGCGGTTTCGATCGATGGCGGAAAGACCTGGACACCGGCAAAACTCGGCAAGGACCTCGGAAAATATTCGTTCCGCGAATGGAAGCTGCCGGTGAAACTCGCGGCAGGGGCTTACGACCTCAAGGTTCGCGCCACCAACAATTCCGGCGACACGCAGCCGATGGAGCCGACATGGAATCCGCCCGGCTACCTGCGCAACGTCGTCGAAACCGTTCGCGTCACCGCGGCGTGAGGAGACCAGTCATGATCCGTCCGTTTCTCCTTGCGCCCTTGTTCGCTGCTGCCGCCGTCGCGGGCTTGATCTTCGCTTCGGCGAACGCGGCGCCGGTCTCCTACACGCTTCCGGACGAGACCGCGGCGTTCAAGCCGGGACCGAATCTCGAGGTGGTGCAGAACAATTGCACGGCCTGTCACTCCGCGGACTACATCAACACCCAGCCGCGCGGGCCGAAATTCAAGAAGGATTTTTGGCAGGCCGAAGTGACGAAGATGATCAAGGTCTATGGCGCGCCGATCGACGACGCGGATGTCGACAAGATCGTCGATTATCTCGCCGCGACCTACTGAGAATTGGACACGAAATCGAACCTCGCGCGCTCGCCTCGAATGGCGTGGCAGCGCGAGTGCTTCGATTCAATAAAATCCGGAGCGGTTGAGTATTACCATCGCTTCATGACTTCAATGAGCGCGAAAGCGGCAAAATGACCAAATGCGCCGCGATAATGAGGGTTTTCAGCAGAAATTCCGATGCCGTTTAAGCTATCAAGCGTGCCCCATACCGCGTATCGTGCGCGCCTCGGGCATGGCCGGTTTGCGGGGACCGGCAGTTCGCTATTGTTTTTGCTCCCGCGGAGACGACGTGATGGCTAAAGGTACTGTTAAGTGGTTCAACCCGACCAAGGGTTTTGGATTTATCCAGCCCTCCAGTGGCGGCAAGGACGTTTTTGTTCATATTTCGGCGGTCGAGAAAGCTGGCCTTTCCACGCTCAACGAGGGACAGACGGTCGAATACGAAGAGGTTGCTAATCGCGGCAAGACCTCGGCGGAGAACCTCAAGGTTTAACGCCAAGCGGGCCGTGACAGCGCACTCTCGGATGCAATCCGGGAGTGGAGCTTTCAGGAAAATCTCAAAAACAGACTGAGTGCAATCGGCGGGAGTGGACGCCGCGCTTGCGCGTGTCCGGTTCGGCGCAGAACGCGCCCGTTCGACTCAATCTTCCGTGACCCATTGTTCGACGGTCATGACATCCGGCGGCTGCAAATAGCCGCGCGGCCACATGTCCACGACCCACTCGACCTTGGTCGCGCGCTCGACCAGCACCGCGGTGTTGTGCGGCGTCTGCAACACCAGCGCATTGCCGCGATAATGCGGGTCGCCCACCACATGATGTTTCAACAGGCCCCATTGCTGCAGCACCAGCAGCAGGCTGGTGGTGTTGCGGGTGGTGTCCCAGCAATCGTAATTGTGACTGGCGTCGAAGTAGCGGAAATCCGCTTTCGCGACGCGCTTGTCGGTCCCGATCAGCGGCCCCATCCGGCGGTCGAACCAGATCACGGCCTTCTGCACCGCCGCCCTTTCGGCCGCGGCAGAGGCGCGGCCCGCGGCAAGGATCTGCGTCAGCGCGTTACGGTCGGCGGGGGTGAAATCGAGAATCTCGCGGCGCCTGCAGACGAAGCCGTAGCAAACCGTCATCGAGTTCGCCGAGGGCGGATAGATCGATACCGTGGTGTAGAGCGCTTCCTGCGGGGCGC
Organism: uncultured Alphaproteobacteria bacterium; assembly: GCA_963745785.1. Taxonomy (GTDB): domain Bacteria; phylum Pseudomonadota; class Alphaproteobacteria; order Rhizobiales; family Xanthobacteraceae; genus Bradyrhizobium. The sequence goes on from CAVUYV010000014.1 coordinate 23,402, forward strand.
TCAACTCGATCGCCAACGCCGGCAGCGGCGCGGCGACCAGGATCAATCCGATCAAGCTCACGGCAGAAGCGCAAAACGCCGGGATTTTGCCCCCGCCGCCAGATGGTTCCCGCCCTTCCATCAGCCCCATTCGTCCCACTTCCAATAAAAAATCCCGCGAAAAACTATAGCAGCGGTTTCACGATGCCAATAGCGGCTGCATGATAGCGCACGGGAACTTGAGACACGCCATGAAAGATCCCTCGCCTTTTCCGTCATTCACGGCGCCTTACGCGCCGGACGACGGCGTCATCGCGGCACGGCTTCTCAAGACCGCTGCCCTGAGCGCGGAGCAGGATGCGCGGATCGACCGCACGGCCACGCGCCTGATCGAGGCCATTCGCGCCAATGACGACCGCCTCGGCGGCGTCGAGGACATGCTTCGCGAATTCGCGCTCTCCACCAAAGAAGGCCTGGCGCTGATGGTGCTGGCCGAAGCCCTGCTGCGCGTGCCGGACGCCCGCACCGCCGACCAGTTCATCGAGGACAAGCTCGGCCAGGGCGACTTCGTGCACCACGAGACCAAATCCAGCGCGTTTCTGGTCAATGCGTCGGCATGGGCGCTGGGGATGTCGGCGCGGGTGATCCAGCCCGGCGAGACGCCGGAAGGAACGATCGGGCGTCTGGCGAAGCGGTTGGGCGTCCCGGCGGTACGCGCCGCGACCAGGCAGGCGATGCGGCTGATGGGCAGCCATTTCGTTCTCGGCGAGACCATCGAAGCAGCGCTTGCGCAGGCAGAGCCGCATTCGGCTGGTGCCCCGCGCTATTCGTTCGACATGCTCGGCGAAGGCGCGCGCACCGCCAGTGATGCCGAGCGCTATCTCAATTCCTACGCCAGCGCGATCGAAGCCATCGGCGGCACCGCCGATGATCGGCCCCTGCCCGACCGGCCCGGCATCTCGGTCAAGCTCTCCGCGCTGCATCCGCGCTTCGAGGCGGTGAGCCGGGAGCGGGTGATGAATGAACTGGTTCCACGGCTGATCGATCTCGCGCGCAGGGCCAAGGCTTATGATCTGAATTTCACGGTCGATGCCGAGGAAGCGGATCGGCTGGAATTGTCGCTGCGAGGTGATCGCGGCCGCCTTCAGCGACGCTTCACTTAAAGGCTGGGACGGTTTTGGGCTTGCGATCCAGGCCTACCAGAAACGCGCCGAGGCCGTGATCGACTATACCGACGATCTCGCGCGCGGCTTGCGCCGGCGGATGATGGTGCGCCTGGTCAAGGGCGCCTATTGGGACAGCGAGATCAAGCGCGCCCAGGAGCGCGGGCTCGACGGTTATCCGGTGTTTACCCGCAAGGCGATGACCGACCTCAATTACATTGCCTGCGCGCAAAGACTATTGGCGCTGCGGCCGCGCCTGTTCCCGCAATTCGCAACCCACAACGCGCTGACGGTCGCGACCGTGCTCGAACTTGCCGGCGGCGACAGCGGATTCGAGTTTCAGCGCCTGCATGGCATGGGCGAGGCGCTATATGCGCAATTAAGCCAGGATCGCCCCGAACTGGCCTATCGGACCTATGCGCCGGTCGGCAGTCATCGCGATCTGCTGGCCTATCTGGTGCGGCGGCTACTCGAGAATGGCGCCAATTCGTCGTTCGTGGCGATCGCCGCCGACGACAACGTGCCGGTTGCAACGCTGCTGCGGCGCCCGGCCGAAATCATCGGCAGCGCCGACAACGCGCGGCATCCGAACATCCCTCTGCCAGGCGACCTCTTCCAGCCGCAGCGGCAAAATTCGCGCGGCATCGAATTTGGCGAGCGCGCGGCGTTGGACGAACTGCTCGCCGCGATCGCTACGGAAACCGCGCCGGTCGCGGCAGCGCCTCTCATCAACGGCGAAACCAGAACAGGCACGGCCCGACAGCTCGTCAGCCCGATCGACCAGACCACACTTGTCGGAAGCGTCATCGATGCGACGCCGGAGCACGCGAACGAAGCGATAACAGCCGCGCGGCGGGGATTCGAGGCCTGGAGCAGGACGCCGGCCGAGACGCGCGCGGAAATCCTGGAGAGAGCCGCAAAGCTGCTGGAGCAGCGGCGTGCGCATTTCATCGCGCTGTTGCAACGCGAGGGCGGCAAGACGCTGGATGATGCGGTCTCGGAAGTCCGCGAAGCGACCGATTTCTGCCGGTACTACGCCGGCGAGGGACGAAAACTGTTCGGCGCGGGCGAGACCATGCCGGGGCCCACCGGCGAGAGCAATGTGCTCCAGCTGCGCGGCCGTGGCGTATTCGTTGCGATATCGCCGTGGAATTTCCCGCTGGCGATTTTCACGGGGCAAGTGACGGCGGCGCTGATGGCCGGCAATGCGGTGGTGGCAAAACCCGCCGAACAGACGCCGTTGATCGCAGCGGAGGCGATCCGGTTGCTGCATGAAGCCGGCGTACCGGCGTCGGCGCTGCATCTGGTGCCGGGCGACGGCAACATCGGCGCGGCGCTAACAGCGCATCCAGACATCGCCGGCGTGGTCTTCACCGGCTCGACCGAGGTCGCGAGATCGATCAACCGGTCATTGGCCGCCAAGGACGGGCCGATCGTGCCGCTGATCGCGGAAACCGGCGGCATCAATGCCATGATCGTCGATGCGACCGCGCTGCCCGAGCAGGTCGCCGACGACGTCGTGACGTCGGCGTTCCGCTCGGCCGGCCAGCGCTGCTCGGCTTTACGGTTGCTGTTCGTACAGGACGATGTCGCCGATCGCATGATCGAGATGATCGCAGGCGCCGCGCGCGAACTGAGGATCGGCGACCCGCGCGAGCTGGCCACCCATGTCGGGCCCGTGATTGACGATGAAGCCAGGCAGCGGCTGGAGACCCATATCGCGCGAATGAAAAAAGAAGCGCGGGTGCATTTCGCGGGAAAGGCGCCCGCCGGCAATTACGTGGCGCCGCATATCTTCGAATTGTCCGACGCCGATCAACTGACCGAAGAGGTGTTCGGACCGATCCTGCATGTCGTGCGCTACCCCGCCGATCGGCTCGATCGCGTGCTGCAATCGATCGAACGCACCGGCTACGGGCTGACGCTCGGCATTCATTCGCGCATCGACGATACGGTCGAGGCGGTGATCGAGGCGCTTTCCGTCGGCAACGTCTATGTCAACCGCAACATGATCGGCGCCGTGGTCGGCGTGCAGCCGTTCGGCGGCCACGGGTTGTCCGGCACGGGTCCGAAGGCCGGCGGCCCGCATTATCTGCCGCGGTTCGCGACCGAACAGACCGTGACCGTCAACACCGCGGCCGCCGGCGGCAATGCCGCGCTGATGTCGGATTTGGAGTGAGTTGACGTCATCCCTGCGTAGACGGCGAGAGTCGTTACGCGACTGAAGGAGCGAGCTCTTGCGAGCGTCGAGGATGTCAACCCCGGCCGCATCCTTCGAGACGCGACCAAGCGACCGCTCCTCAGGATGACGACGTCGTGACGCGACAGTTTCACCCGTTGCATCGTACCGGCCAACATGGGCCAAATGGCGTCTGATCCTGATTGTCCTCAAGCGTAATTCCAGCACGCGGAACAAGACCAACAAGAAATCACGGGAGCGACCTCACCATGGCAGACGGCATCTTCGAAGGCCTCAAGGTTCTGGACTGCGCAAGCTTCATCGCAGCGCCGGCGGCCGCAACCGTGCTGTCGGATTTCGGCGCCAAGGTGATCAAGATCGAGCCGCCGGGATCAGGCGATCCCTACCGCAATCTGCCGAACCTGCCGGGGTATCCGGTCAGCCAGCACAATTTCGCGTGGCTGCTGGAGTCGCGCAACAAGCAAAGCCTCGCGCTCGACCTCTCCAAGGCTGAGGGACAGGCTGTGCTGTATCGCCTGGTTGCCGAGGCCGATGTCTTCATCACCAATTTTCCGCCGGCCGTGCGCGAGCGGCTCGGCATGACCTACGCAAAGCTTGCGCCGCTCAATGAACGCCTGATCTATGCGTCGTTCACCGGCTACGGCGAAAAAGGCGAGGAAGCCAACAAGCCCGGCTTCGACAGCAACGCCTACTGGGCGCGTTCGGGCCTGATGGATCTGGTGCGCGCGGATACCAACACCACGCCGGCGCGCTCGGTCGCCGGCATGGGCGACCACCCTTGCGCCATGGCGCTGTACGGCGCGATCGTCACCGCGCTCTACAAGCGCGAACGCACCGGCAAGGGTTCGCATGTAAGCTCGAACCTGATGGCCAACGGCATCTGGGCCAGCGGGGTGCTTGCCCAGGCCAAACTCTGCGGCGCAAAATTCGGCGAGCGGCGCCCGCGCGAGCGCGCGCTGAACGCGGTGACCAATCATTACAAGTGCCGGGACGGACGCTGGCTCATCCTCTCGCTGCTCAACGAGGACCGGCAATGGCCCGTGCTGGCGCGCTGCATGGGGCGCGAGGATCTCATCACCGATGCCAGGTTTGCCACCAAGGCCGAGCGCCATGCGCGGTCGCTGGAACTGATCAAGATCTTCGACGAGATATTCGCCACAAGAGACCTCGCCGAATGGCGCAGGATACTCGACGGCAACGGCCTGGTGTTCGGCGTGGTCGGCATCCTCGACGACATTCCCGACGACAAGCAGATGCTCGAGAACGAGGTGCTGGTGCCGTTCGAGGGCGACACCATGCTCACCATCAACAGCCCGATCTGGGTCGACGGCAGCCAAAAATCCCGCCGCGGCGTCCGCCCGGCATCGGCGAGCACAGCGACGAGGTGTTGCGCGAGGCCGGCTACGACGAGGCGTCGATCCGCCAATTGCGGGCGTCGGGCGCGGTGGCGTGAACAATCCTCATGGTGAGGAGGCGCTCTTGCGCCGTCTTCGAACGCATGAAGCCGAAACATGTCTCATCCTTCGAGACGTGGCCAACGGGTCCGCGCGACGCGCGGCCCGATGATAAACTCCGACGCGCAGTCCTCAGGACGAGGAAAACATGACGCGGCATTTCAATCCATAACTGCCTTAGCTGTTGTGGATCAACACCCAGCCGACGGCGGCAAGGCCGATGATGACGGCGGCGGCAATCGCCCAGCCGCTGACGCGGATGTCGCCGACGGTTTGCCGTTCGGCTTCATTCTGCGCGATCTCGCGATTTCGTGCCTTGGCGTCCTTGTCCTCATCGCTCATCGCCCGCTCCCCGACATCCACGTCGACCTCACGCTTCCCGCGTTCGCAACCTAGCCTACGTTCCCGCCGTGGTCGATGGACGCAGGCCGGCCTCAAACGATGCCGGCTGATCGGCGGCGCCCTTGCCGCTTCCTCCCATGCCGGCGAGCCGGCTCAGGCAAAACGCCGCCAGCGCCGCGCATAGCGCGGCGAGCGCGGCGGCCGCGAATACCGACGCCGTGCTCCATTTCGCGGTCAGCAGCGCGCCGCCGATCAGAGGCCCGACGATCGAGCCGACCCGGCCGATCCCGAGCGCCCAGCCGACGCCGGTGGCCCTGACCGATGTCGGATAGAACGCCGCGGCCAGCGCGTTGGCGGCGATCTGGCCGCCGACAATGCAAAAGCCGGCGGCGAAGATCGCCATGGTGACGAAGACGACGGAGTGACCGAGCTGGCCGATCGCGCCGACCGCGAACACGGCGACGAAATACACCAGCGCCAGCGCGCGAAACGAGAAGCGGTCGATGATGCTGCCGAGCGCAAATGTCCCGACCACGCCGCCGACCTGCAACATCGATCCGATCGCCGCGGCCGACGATACCGACGCGCCGAGGTCATTGAGCACGGTCGGCAGCCAGTTCGACAGGAAATAAAGGTCGAGCAGGCTCATGAAGAACACCACCCACAGCAGCAGCGTGACCGGGGTTCGGCCTTCCCTGAAAAGATGCAGCACCGGAATCCCGGCCAGTCCCGGTTCATGAATGACGAATTGCGTTGCCGGCGCAAACACGGCCTTCGGGCTGATGAGCCCGAGCAATTGCGCGACGCGCTCGTTCGCGCGTCCGGTGAGCGCGAGGAACCGCACCGATTCCGGCAGCCGCAGCGCCAGGATCGGAACCAGCAGCAGCGGCGCGACGCCGCCGACGATGAACACCGAGCGCCAGCCGAACTGCGGGATCAACGCCGCCGCGAGCAGGCCGCCGAGCGCTGCGCCCACCGAGAAACCGCAGAACATGATCATCACCATGGTGGCGCGGCGGCGACGCGGATTGAACTCCGAGGTCATCGCGACCGCGTTCGGCATGGCGCCGCCGAGACCGAGCCCGGTCAGAAACCGGATCGCGAGCAGCGTGTTGACGTCCTGGACAAACGCGGTGACCAGCGCGCCGAGGCCGAACGCAAGCGTAGACAAAATGATGATCTTCTTGCGCCCGACGCGGTCCGCAAGCGGCCCGAACACCAGCGCGCCGATCATCAACCCGAACAGGCCCGCAGAGAACACCGGGCCGAGCGCGCCCTTGGTCAGGCCCCATTCCTTGGCCAGAGCGGGCGCGACATAGCCGATGGCCTGGGTATCAAAACCGTCGAGAAACAGCACCGCCGCGCAGGTCAGCAGCAGTCTGATCTGAAATCCGCCGACCGGCTGCTGATCGATGAATTCCGCGACATCGACAGGCGATGCGCCGCCTTGACCCTGAGAAGCCATCGTCGTCCCTCCCTGAAATGCTGCGCGTCTTGTCGACCTGTCTTCTTAACCCGTAAGCTAACGTGAATTCTGCCAGAAGCGGCACGATTTTCCGGCATTCTCAGCTGCGCAATGCCTCCTTCGAATAGCCTGCGATCCGCTTGTAGCCTTCGGACAGAGCGACAAGCTCGTCGCGGCTGATGACGTCGTCGATCGAAGCGAAAGGCCGGTCGTGGGTGCGCTGAAACACCTCGCGCAGGATCGCGTCGGGCGGATTGGTGCGGTTGGTCAGAACGATGCGCGTGGTGGCTTCGAGACGCTGCTTCTCATAGGCGGCGAGCGCGGCAACCGGATCGTCGTTTTCTGATAGCGCCGAGGCAAGCGCCCGCGCATCGAGGATCGCCTGGCCGGCGCCGTTGGAGCCGCGCGGCACCATCGGATGCGCGGCATCGCCGAGCAGTGTCACGCGCCCAAAACTCCAGCGCGGCAGCGGATCCTGATCGACCATCGGAAATTCCAGCACGCTGTCGGCGGCGCGAATGAACGAGGGAACATCGAGCCAGTCGAAATGCCAGTCGGCGAAGGCGCCGATGAAATCATCGATCGAACCGCTCCGGTTCCAGTCGCGCTTGAGATAGTTCGGCGTCTCGATTTCGGCCACCCAGTTGACGAGCTGCAGCCCGTCAGCGCCGGCGGGGCGGATCGGATAGATCACCATCTTGCCATGCGACAGCCATCCCGCCCGCACCATGCTGGCGCCGGACAATATCGGTTTCCATCGCGTCACGCCGCGCCACATGTTGACGCCGGAATAGCGCGGCTCGCCCTCGCTTGGAAAAAACTGCTTGCGGATCGCCGAGTTGATACCATCGCAGGCGATCGCGACGCGGCCGCGCACCGGGCTGCGGTTGGCGCCTCCCGGCCCGTCGGAAAAATGCACGCTGACGCCGGCCTCGTCCTGTTCGACGCCGGTGCAATGATGGCTGGTGTTCAGCCGGTCACTTCCCGCGCGCGCCCGAAAAGCATCGAGCAAGACCATCTGCAGATCGCCGCGATGGATCGAGAATTGCGGATGCTCGTAGCCCGCCGCGCGGCCGAGCGGCTCCTGATAGATCAGCTGGCCGAAGCGATTGAAGAAGGTCGCGTCCCTGGTTTCGATCGCGACGCTTGCCAGCGATTGCTCGAGTCCGAGCGCGGCAAGTTCTTTTGTTGCGTGCGGGAGCAGATTGATGCCGACGCCGATCGGCCTGATCTCGGCGGCCAACTCGAATATCCGGCAGGGAATGCCGCACTTCTGCAGCGCAAGCCCGAGCGTCAATCCGCCAATGCCGGCTCCGACGATGATGATGTCGTCCATGTTTCCTTCCGGCAGGCTCTCGTTGGCGGTAATGAAACACGATTAGCAAGCTTACCGTCAATCTGGCGGAGATGCGATTTAACGGCTTTTGACGAAGCACATGCCCATGCGCGTGGCCTGGCCTGCGACCTGACACGCCAGGCCTTCCGAGCAGGTCCATGACTTAAAGCTCTTGTCATTTTCGGCGGCCGTGGCGCGTTGCAGATAGCAATGCGCACCCCAGCCGTCGTCGTATTCGGTGCCGGCGAGTTCGGCTGCTGCCGCGCAATTGCGGCCGGCTGGAAAATCCCCGCGAGTAGTCCGGAGGCGTGCCGTCGCGCATGGAGGTAAGGATATCGCGGCGGCGGACCTGGTCGCCGAAGAAATGCGGCGACGCCGGCACCACGCTCGAGTTGGACGGCTTCGCCGCCATCCAGTCGACGCCGGGGAAATGGAAGCCGCCGATGCCGCGCGTCTGGTGGCAGCCGGAACAGGTGATGTCGTTCAATCGGCGCTCAAAGCCGGCGACAGAGCGGATGTTTTGCAATGTCACGCCGTTTTCCGATGCCTTCTTCAGCGCGCCAACAACGTCATTTTCGGAGAAAACGGGATTGGCGGTTGCGCCCTCGCCTTGCACCAGACCGAACTCCGGCTGCAGGTTCGATGAATCAAATCCGACCGGCGTCGGCGCAATTGCGCCGGCCGCCAGAAATCTGTCCGGTATCAGAATCGTGCCGCGATCGAGTTCGCTGAAATGTTCGGGGTCGAGGAGCCAGGCGGCGAAGTCGCGCCTGAGATTGTCGTCGGCCAGAAGCCGATCGCGATCGATCTGGTTTTCCAGCGGCGCTTCCTCGAATGTGCGGGCCTGCGCGTCGTAGCGAAACACCTTCAACAAATAATCGGTGCGGAAATCACGCACGGCCGATTTCGGCGCGTGCGCGATCTGGAGATTGGTTTCGATGCGGTCGACATCCACCGGTTCGACAAATTCGAGCGGTCCGCCCGCGGACATCAGTCTGATGGCGAGGTCAGCACCGGTCTGCGGCCATTCGGCCGTAGCGAGCCAGCGCTGCGCGATATCCTTGCAGGTGATAGCGATGCCGCCTGGGGCAAACGTCTTCTCGCCCTTCGCCCGCAACACCACGTTGAGCGTCATCGGCAATCGAGGCGAGTTCGCATCGTCACCGGCTGGGGATTCGCCCATGCGAGTCAGCCGGTAGATCAGCCTGACTTCGCCGCATGTCTCGGGCGAGACATAGGCCCGGTCCATGCGGTTGACGATGCCAGCCAGCACGAACCGCGAGCGAGCGGAATAAAGCAACTCGCGATCGAACATCTGCCAGTCAAAGGACGCGCCAACGCCGATGGTTTCACCGGGCAGTTCGGCACGGTGGCGCGCCACATAGCGCTCGAATTCAGCGTCGATCGCCTGACGCACCGGTGCCATCGACGGCAACGCAAACAGCTCATCGTTGAGGATCGGCGCGGCCGCCTTTCGCGCAGCCGGGATGAATGGACGCAAGCCGAATCCCGCACGGTCGAGTCCGTTCGCCAGGTGCTCACCCAGTTCGAGTTCGCGCAATGCATAGGGGTCGGTGATGGCGGCGCCGCGCTCCAGCGCCGCGCCTTGCTGCGCGCGCGCAGGCAAGACGCCACAAAGCAGGACGAGGATGATAACAACAAATCGCAATGCGCGGCTCATATCCTGACTAACACCGCCCACGAGGGGCCATTTCAGCCCGGGCAGCATTCTTATTGCAGGAAAATAGCCGAAAAAGAGACAGGCTGTCTCGCGGCAGCCCCGATACGGCAGCATTCACGACGCGGTGACGCGAACGGGGATGATCCGGGACATGCGGGAACCAGGTTTCCTTCGGACAAACGCTGATGCGTTTGCCCAAAGATCCTTAGCGGCCGACAATCAGGCCTTTGCTGGTGACAACGACCCAGCGGCCGTCCTGGCGGCGGATGGCGTCGACCCGGCCGGCGCCCGGCACCGGATCGCCGGCATAGACTTCGTAGATACCGCGCCGGCCTTCGATCAAGGCGACGCCGTTGGAAACGCCGCGCAGCACCCATCCTTCCACCGTCGGCAGCCTCGCCAGCTCGAGCTTGGGTGCATCGGCCGGCGTTGGCGCCGGCGCAATCGAGCCGGTGGCCTCCTTCGCCGCAATCGGCGCGGCAACGGCCGGCGCGACCGGCGACGCGGCGCGGAGTTTTTCGACGGCTTCGCTGAGCTTGGCGAGCTTGGCGGCCGGCTCAGCCTGCGCCTTCTCCAGCCTGTCGAGGCGTTCGCTGGTTCGGTTGTACTGGCTCATGCCGGTCTTCAAGGTATGTTCGACGCTGAGCCTGAGGTTCAGAATGTCGGCGTCGATCCGCGCAACCGTGGCTTCGAACGTGCGATTGCCGGCGCTCGTTGCGTCATTGCCGACAAAATGCCCGAGGCCGGCGGTCGCCAGCGCGCCACCGAGTGCGCCCGTTACCGTCGCCAGCGCCACCACGGCCGCAAGTGCTGCCAGCCGGCGCTTGCCGAACATTCCGGCGCCCTGATTGGTCTCCGGTTCCGCGCCGGCGTCGTCATCGCGGTCCCAGTTGTGGTCGCCGGATGACATGATCATGACCTTGCCGGCTGCGCGGGGCGCATCCGCCTTGGGGGCATGCGCTATGGGCGCGTCAGCTTTGGGCGCCTCGATTGCCGGAGTTTCGGCGCCCGCCGCCTGCTCTGGCACGAGCCTGGGAGAATCGATGCTGGGCAATTCCTCGATCAATTCCGGACAGGTTCGGGCGCCGAAGCCGCTACCGGCTCGCTCCGGGCATCCGAGGAAGGGGGAACGGCCGCCCCGGCACTGTGGGAACCGGGTTCATCGCCGATCTGTTCGGCCTTTTGTTCGCTCACGTTCAAATCTCCGGAAAGGGTTGACCATTTGGTAACCTTCAATTGCTTGCGAAATCGTTACCGGCCGCGGGCTTATGGAAGTTTTAAGGAAGTCATCCTGTCAGGTTGGCCCGCGCGCCCAGCCTGGGAGCAACGGCCACCAAACCTCGCCCATGCTGCTCTGCGGCAACGCGCTGATAGTCCACATGCATCGTTTGCGTCGTCGCATTTCCCGACTAACATGGAGGCAGCGACAGCCAGAAGGCGGTGGAACTCCATGGCGATCGAAAAATGCATCAACGAATTTGATGTGAACGAGGTTATTTTCGAGGAAGGCTCGACCGGGCGCGAGCTGTTCGTGGTGCTCGAAGGCAAGGTCGACATCGCCAAGATCAATGGCGCCAGCAAGACCGTGATCGTGACGCTCGGCAAGGGTGAATTCTTCGGCGAGATGGCCGTGATCGACGGCTCGTCACGATCGGCAACCGCGATCGCCGCCGCGCCGCACACCCGCGTGATGCGGATCAATCATGCAAGGTTCGTCTATCTGGTCAGCCAGCAGCCGGCGTTTGCGCTGATGATCATGGATGCGCTCAGCAAACGCTTGAGGGCCTCCAATGCCGTGACATTCAGAGCGGCCAACCAATGAGCGACCGCAAGCCGAGCCCGTTTCCGATCATCCTCAACAACGACGTCTGTTCGCTGATTCAGGCGGCCGAGGACGTCTACCAGATCCGTTTCAAGAACCGCGCCGCCAATGCCTATCTGGTGCGCGGTAGCAAGCGGACCATCATGATCGATGTCGGGCTGTCCTCCAACTACCCGGCCCTGCTGGAATGCCTCCATCATGTCGACTGCCCGCCGGAAAAAGTCGACATGTTGATTCTGAGCCACGAACATCTCGATCACATCGGCGCCGCCTATCATTTCGACGGCCGCACCATCATTGCCGCGCACCGCCTCGCCGCCAACAAGATCATGCTGCGCGACGACTTCTCGATGCTGCGCAAGATGTTCAACGAGCCGCCGGTGCCGATCGATATCGATATCTGGCTGGAGGAGGGAAACCTGATCGACCTCGGCAACTTCCGCCTCAACGTGATGCATACGCCGGGCCATACCTCGGCGTGCATCAGCCTGTTCGATCAGGACCAGGGACTGCTGTTCGCCTCCGACACGCTGATGCCCGGCGGCGTGATGGGCGGCGTGTTCGGCTCCGGCAGCATCGCCGACTATATTCAGTCGCTGGAGCGGCTGAAGGGCTTGAATTCGAAGATCCTGTTGTCGGGACATGGCCGCTTGTCCGACACGCCGCAGGACGACGTCAGGATCGCAATTCAAAGGTCGCATGGCCTGTTGTCGGATACCGCGCAATTGTTCGACGCGCTCGATGCGCGATCGAATTTCGAACCGATCATGCAGTCGGTGCGCGACCTCAACAAGCTCGACGACTCCTGAAGGTCAGCGGCCTGGGGCAAAGGCGTACGTCATTCCGGGGCGATGCGAAGCATCGAACCCGGAATCTCGAGGTTCCGGGTTCGCGCTAGCGCGCGCCCCGGAATGACGGTCACTTTCAAATCACCACCGGCGTATCCGGCAGTTCATTGTTGCCGCCGCCGTGTCTTCGGAAAATGCGTCGCCAGCTGGCGCGAGACCGCCTGGATGCCCTTGATGACGCCGCCTGCAAAATTTCCCGCCCCGAAACTGCTCTCCATCTCGGCGGAGATTTTTTCCCAGCCCGCGGCGCCGACCCTGGCGTCGATGCCGCGATCGGCGATGATCTCGACGTCGCGGTCGGCCAGCAGCAGGTAGATCAGCACGCCATTGTTGTGAGCGGTGTCCCAGATCCGCAGTTGCGAGAAAATATCCAGCGCGCGCTCCCGCGCGGGCTGATCGCGGAACAGCGGCGCGCCGTCCAGCGCGCCTTCCACGACAAAGCGGACCTGGCCGGAATGCGTGGCCTCGCCCGCCCTGATCGCCTGCTCGATCGCAGCCAGCACCTGAGGCGGAAAAATCCGCCGCACCCGCCAGCGGTGCTCAAGAAGATGCCTGCCGATGCGCCCGATGTTCATGCTACCAGCTCCCCGAGGCGCCGCCGCCGCCAAAACTGCCGCCGCCGCCGCCGCTGTCGCTCGAGCTCGAGCTGCCGCTGCTCCAGCCGCCGCCGCCGCCGCCCCAGCCTGAGGAGGTATCGCCATAGCCGCCGCGCCGCGACGGCCCTGCCATCTGAAAGGCGCCCGCGATCAGCACGATCAGGAAAGCGAATCCTCCCAGCGCTGCCGATGCAATCAGCGATCCGAACAAGAACCAGGCAATGACCGCGACCACGCCGCCGGCCACGACCGAACCCAGCAGGCTGCCGAACAGCATCCGCAGGAAACCGCCGACAAACAGGCCGGCGAACATGAAAAAGACCGCAAACGACGACAGCGCATTCCAGTCGACATCCGATCCATGCGAGGCTTCCGGCTCGCGGCGCCGGCAGCGGCTCGCCGTCGATGACGCCGATCATGCGGGTGAGGCCGGCGGCGATGCCGCCGGCGAAATCGCCGGCCTTGAATCGCGGCATGATCACCTCGTCGATGATGCGCCGCGCGGTGACGTCGGTGAGCGCGCCTTCCAGGCCGTAACCGACTTCGATGCGCAGCTTGTGGTCGTTCTTGGCGATCACGAGCAGCGCGCCGTCGTCGATCTTCTTGCGGCCGATCTTCCAGGTCTCCGCGACGCGGATCGAATATTGCTCGATGGTCTCGGGCGCGGTCGTCGGCACGATCAGCACCGCGATCTGGCTGCCCTTGCGCTTCTGGAAATCGAGCAGCCGTTGCGACTGCGCGGCGATGTCGCTGCTCGAGAGCGTGCCGGTCGTGTCGACCACCCGCCCCGACAGCGGCGGCACCGCGACGTCGGCCGCGGCCGCGACAGCCCAGCACATCCCCAGCGCAAGAATGCAGGCTCTTGCAGCGTTCATCGCGGCCAATCCGCTCGATTCCGAAGTTCGCGAGCATCCGTGGCAACCTCTCATGCGAACTTCGGAATCAGAGCCGGGTTTTAACCTACTTCGCGGGCGGCCGGCGCCGGATTGAAATCCACCTTCGGCGCGGTCGAGATTTCCTTTTCGTTCTCGACCGTGAAGTTCGGCTTCTCCTTGTATCCGAACGCCATCGCCGTCAGGTTGGTCGGGAACGAGCGGATGGTCGACGTTATAGTCCTGCACCGACTTGATGTAGCGGTTGCGCGCCACCGTGATGCGGTTCTCGGTGCCTTCGAGCTGCGACATCAGATCGCGAAACAGCGCGTCGGATTTGAGCTGCGGATAGTTTTCGGTCACCACCAGCAGCCGCGACAGCGCGCTGGAGAGTTCGCCCTGCGCGGCCTGGAATTTCTGGAACGCGGCGGGATCGTTCAGCACCTCGGGCGTCGCCTGAATGCTGCCGACCTTGGCGCGCGCATTGGTCACGCCGAGCAGCACGTCCTTTTCCTGCTGCGCAAAGCCCTTCACCGAATTGACGAGGTTGGGCACCAGATCGGCGCGGCGCTGGTACTGGTTGACGACCTCGGACCAGCTCGACTTGACCTGCTCGTCATTGCTCTGGATCGCGTTGTAGCCGCAATTGGTCAGGCTCAAGGTCGCCAGCGCCGCCAGCACGGTCCATAATCTGCGCATCGAAAATCTCTCCCGGTCGAATTGTTTCCGCAAGGTATCAGAACGATCACGCAAGTTACAGCTTGAAAGCAATTCCGGGGCACGAGCGCGCTCGCATGACGTTCACCGAAATCCCGCAACACCGCTTCGACCGCCTTGCGCTCGTCGGCGGTCAAGGCGGCCTGCGGCGGGATGGGATCGCCGACGTCATAGCCCTGGATCGCAAGCCCGGCCTTGATGCAGGCGGCGAGATTATAGCGCGCGAAGGCCTCGTTGACGCGCCACAGCCGCCGCTGCAGGGCCAGCGCTTCGTCCCAGCGCCGGCCTTGCAGAGATTGTAGAGCTCGACGCTTTGGCGCGGGATGATGCAGGCCGGGCCCGCCATCCAGCCGACGCCGCCGATCAGCATCACGGCCGCAGGAATATGCGCCGACGCCGAGAACACGTTGATGCTGTCGCCGCAACGGTTCATGATCGACAGCAGCCGACCGGTATTGGTCGAAGCATCCTTGATGTAGCCGATGCGCGGATGCGCCGACAGACGCGCGATCACATCGAGCGTCAGGTCGGAGCGCTGAAATTGCGGATTGGTGTAGATCACGACGGGAATATCGACCGCATCCGCAATGGCGCGAAAATAGGATTCGATCTGCGCATCGCCGAGCGGGAAATACGCTTCCAGTATCGCCAGGATGCCGTCGGCGCCGAGCTTCTGATAGGCCTTGGCCTGCGCGACCGCGTCCGCTGTCGACGTCGAGACCACGCCGGCGACCACCGGCACGCGGCCGTTGGCGGCTTCGATCGTGGTTTGCACCACGCTCGCGCGCTGCGCGTTATCGAGATAGGCGAATTCGCCGGTCGAGCCGAGCGGCGTCAGCCCATGCACGCCTGACTTGATGAGATCGTCGCAGAGACCGGCCGAGCACACCTCGGTGCGGATCTGTCCCGGCGTCAAGGGGCGAGACCAGATAGGGAAAGACGCCGTGGAAATCAGCCATGGTGGGGGATC
>CAVUYV010000015.1:0-27987 GCA_963745785.1 uncultured Alphaproteobacteria bacterium
GAACATGGCCTGCGCCGAGTCGATGGTCGGCGGTTCGCCGGGACGCATCACCCGGTAAATATCGAACAGCGCGTCTTCGCGCGTCATGTTCTTGTCGGCGTGCAGCGTATTGCGGATGTAGGCGCCGACATTGACATGGTCGATGTCGAGCAGCGGCAACTCCTTGTAGCCGTGCTCGTTGAGCGTCTTCAGCAATTTCTCGATGATTTCCTCGCCGGCCTCGGCATAGATCTCGCCGGTTTTCGGATTGACCAGGTCCTCGGCAAGGTAATTGCCGACCAGTTCCTCGTCCGACAGGCGCAGCGCCTTGAGGCCCTTTTCCTGCAGCTGACGCGCGGCGCGCACGGTGAGCTTCTTGCCGGCCTCCAGCACAACCTTGCCGCTGTCGGCATCGACCAGGTCGTTGATCGTGCTGTAGCCGCGGAAACGGGTGGCGTCGAACGGCACGCGCCAGCCATCCTTGGCGCGCTTGTAGATGATCTTCTTGTAGAAGGTCGAGAGGATCTGCTCGCCGTCGAGACCGAGCGCGAACATCAGCGATGTCACCGGAATCTTGCGGCGGCGGTCGATGCGCGCGAACACGATGTCCTTGGCGTCGAACTCGATATCGAGCCAGGAACCGCGATAGGGGATCACGCGCGCGGCAAACAACAGCTTGCCCGACGAATGGGTCTTGCCCTTGTCGTGATCGAAGAACACGCCGGGAGAGCGATGCATCTGCGAGACGATGACGCGTTCGGTGCCGTTGACGACGAAGGTGCCGTTCATGGTCATGAGCGGGATATCGCCCATGTAGACGTCCTGCTCCTTGATGTCCTTCACCGACTTGGCGCCGGTTTCCTCGTCAATATCGAACACGATCAGACGCAGCGTCACCTTCAGCGGCGCGGCATAGGTCATGCCGCGCTGGCGGCACTCATCAACGTCATATTTCGGCGGCTCGAACTCGTAGCGGACGAATTCCAGCATCGAGGTGCCGGAAAAGTCCGAAATCGGAAACACCGAGCGGAACACCGCCTGCAAGCCTTCATCCAGCCGGCCGCCCGGTGGCTCGTCGACCATCAGGAACTGGTCGTAGGACGCCTTCTGAACCTCGATCAGGTTCGGCATCTCTGCGACTTCCTTGATGTGTCCGAAGAACTTGCGAACGCGTTTGCGACCGGTGAATGTCTGCTGCGCCATCGTGGCCTCTCGTTTCGTCGCCCGTTAGAGGCGAACCTTCCGAAGCGCGATTGGCATCGCCCCCGGGATGAATTTCAATTCGTTCCTAGCCCGGAAGCCCACTTTTCAGGATTTAAATCCTAAATCGAGGCGCCGAATTTTCAGAACGCAAAACGACGCGCGGGGCGCATGACCGCACCCGCCCGTCCTAACCATGTCTTTCACGGACTGAAAAAGCCCGAAATTGCTTATCTCCCAACGGCTTGCGCAGAAGCGTCGCCGTTCCGCCGCCAACCGTGCTTTCGTGCTACCGTCCCTATATGGGACGGCAATCGTGGAGATTCGAGGGGCAAACCTCCAAATCCCCACACATTCTTGTGTATGACCTGGCCCCAAGGGAATCCCAGGACCACGTCCAGTCTGCGATCCCGGCTCTCGCGTTGCTCGCCCGGGATTTCGCGCGCCCCACCATTTCCGTCATGGCCGGGCTTGACCCGGCCATCCACGTCTTTGTCGGAGCGATCCCCGGATCGCGCTCGGCTTGCGCCTCGCTTGTCCGAGGATGGAATTGAAGCAAGCTTCGCTTACTTGAGCTCCACCTTGGCGCCAGCCTTCTCGAGCTGGGCCTTGACCTTCTCGGCTTCGTCCTTGTTGACGCCTTCCTTGACCGGCTTGGGCGCGCCCTCGACGAGGTCCTTGGCTTCCTTGAGGCCGAGGCCGGTGATGGCGCGGACTTCCTTGATGACTTCGATCTTCTTCTCGCCGGCGGCGGCGAGCACGACCGTGAATTCGGTCTTTTCCTCGGCAGGAGCCGCGGCAGCGCCGCCAGCGGCGGGACCGGCCACCGCAACCGCGGCGGCGGCAGACACGCCCCACTTTTCTTCAAGCAGTTTTGCGAGCTCGGCCGCTTCGAGCACGGTGAGGCTCGAGAGGTCGTCAACAATCTTCTGTAAGTCAGCCATTGATCTGTTTCCTTAAGCGTATCGGTTCGAACCAGGTTTTACGTTTTGCGAAGGGCGTCAGGCCGCTTCGCTCTTTGAGGCATAGGCCTGAACCACGCGCGCAAGCTTGGCCGCGGGCGCAGTGGTGAGCTGGGCGATCTTGGTCGCCGGCGCCACCAGGAGGCCGACGATCTTTCCGCGCAACTCATCGAGCGAGGGCAGAGCAGCTAGTGCCTTGACGCCATCGACATTCAGGACGGTTTTACCCATCGATCCGCCGAGGATGACGAA
This sequence comes from uncultured Alphaproteobacteria bacterium, assembly GCA_963745785.1. GTDB lineage: Bacteria > Pseudomonadota > Alphaproteobacteria > Rhizobiales > Xanthobacteraceae > Bradyrhizobium. Next base: position 2,394 of record CAVUYV010000015.1, read on the forward strand.
GCGCTCGTTCGTCTTGGCGAATTCGATGGCAACCTTCGGCGCCGCCACTGGATCGTTTGAGGTCGCGATCACGGTCGGCCCCTTCAACAGGGAACCGATGGCAACGACGTCCGTGCCTTCAAGAGCAATCTTGGTAAGACGGTTCTTCGAGACCTTCACCGATGCGCCCGCCTGCTTCATCTGCGTGCGCAGTTTCTGCATCTGGGCCACGGTGAGGCCGGAATAGTGAGCCACGACCGCAACGCTGGTGGTCCTGAAAAGACCGTTCAGCGCTTCAACCGCGTGCTTTTTTGCCGCTCTTTCCACAGCAAGCTCTCTCCGGTTGGCGGCCTTTGCCCAAAGGCAGGACCGCCGGGTTACACCCGCCGCCTGCCCAAACCTGACCCCGAGACGTTTTAGGTCTTAAGGACACGCGGGGCAGAACGACATTTGAAAAGCCTGCCCTCCCGAGCCGCTAAGGCCACGGGGTGTCGAGGTTCGAACCAATTCCGCTGGCCGTCGCGCGAAAGCGCGACGTAAAGCGAAATCCGGTCTTCACCCATCTATGCAGGCCATGCGATTAAGCCGTTGAAGAAACCAGAAAGTTTCGCCGCGGGCGCCTGCAGTCTTGGACAGGATCGAGGCCATCCGGCAAGCCGAAGGACCCCTGCCCGCATTTCCTTCCGACGCGACAGGTTCCCTTCCTTTCGAGCAATCCATAGGGATGGATCGGAAAGGAATGATCTCCTATTGTGTCGGGTTTTCGGAATGCGCGCACAGACATGCCAGCAAACGGCCAGCACGTCCGGAAACAGCTATGTAACGAGTTTTTTCCGGTTTGCCAAGTGAAATTTGCCAAGTGAAAATTCGCGCCAAATCGACAGACCGGTTTTTCCATCAGAGTTAGTCGGAAATCGCCGCTTCAGCCGTCCGAAACGCCATGGGGCAAGGGTTTTCCGGCGAAAAACGCCTCGAGATTGGCGATCACGCAGTCCTGCATCGCGACGTGCGACTCGATGGTATGGCCGCCGACATGGGGCGTCAGCACGACGTTCGGAAACGCCGTCAGCGCGTCCGGCGCGTGCGGCTCGGCCTCGTAGACGTCGAGACCGGCGCCTGCGATCGACCCCTCCGCAAGGGCTGCGACCAAGGCCGGCTGATCGATCACCGAACCGCGCGCGATGTTGACGACATAACCTTCCCTGCCGAGCTTTTGCAGGATCCTGGCGTCAACGGCATGGTGAGTATCGGCGCCGGCGCGGACCGCAATCATCAGCACGCTGCACCATTCCGCCAGCGCCTCCAGGCTCGACAGGTATTGATAGGGCACATCATGCCGGCTGCGGCTGAAATAGGCCACGTCACTCTCGAATGCCGCGACGCGGCTTGCGATCTTGCGCCCGATCTCGCCCATGCCGTAGACGCCGACGCGGCGGCCGGGATTGCCGGGCTGCGGTCGCATCAGCGGCGATGGTTTTGCCGATGACCAGTTGCCGCTGCGCACATATTGGTCCGCCGGCAGCAGGCGGCGCGTCACCGCCAGCATCAGCGTCACCGCGAGATCGGCAACCGCGGCCGCATTGGCCGCCGGACTGTGCCCGACCGCGATCTCCGCGCTGCGCCGCCGCCGCAAGATCGACGCCGTCATAGCCGGTGCCGTAACAGACGATCGCGCGCAACTGAAGGCATCTTGTCCATCATGGCCCCGCCCAGCGGCGTGCCGCCCGCGGTGATCATCGCGCGGATATCGGAGAGCTGTTGCGCCGTGAACACCTCATGCGGCGGCTTGCCGGCGGCGTCCATCAACTCGAAGCGCTCCCCGATGCGCAGCATCATCGACTTGGGAAAGCGCGAGTAGATCAGAACCTTGTGCGGCATGTATTTCTCTCCGTCATGGCCGGGCAAAAGCGCAAAGCGCGTCTTCGCGCCAGATGTCCCGGCCATCCACGTCTTTGTTCGATCACAACGTCGAAAAAGACGCGGATGCCCGGCACAAGGCTGCACAAGGCCGGGATGACAATCCTATCAAAAAAGAAAAAAGGCGGAATCGGTTGCCCAATTCCGCCCGTGGTTCGTCTTACGCGATTCTCAATGCAGGCTTCCGGGCTCGACCTTCACACCCGGGCCCATGGTGGAGGAAACCGCCACGCGCTGGATGTAGGTGCCCTTGGCGCCCGCGGGTTTTGCCTTGGCGACCGCATCCGCGAGCGCCTTGACGTTCTCCACCAGCTTCTCTTCCGAGAATGACGCCTTGCCGATGCCGGCCTGCACGATGCCGGCCTTCTCGACGCGGAACTCGACCGAACCGCCCTTGGCGCCCTTTACGGCGGTGGTGACATCCATGGTGACGGTGCCGATCTTCGGATTGGGCATCATGCCGCGCGGTCCCAGCACCTTACCGAGCCGGCCGACCAGCGGCATCATGTCGGGGGTCGCGATGCAGCGGTCGAAGTCGATCTGGCCGCCCTGCACTTTCTCAACCAGGTCCTCGGCGCCGACGACGTCGGCACCCGCGGCCTTGGCCTCTTCGGCCTTGGCGCCGCGCGCGAACACGCCGACGCGCAAGGTGCGGCCGGTGCCGTTCGGCAAGGTCACCACGCCGCGCACCATCTGATCGGCATGCCGCGGATCGACGCCGAGATTGATCGCGATCTCGACCGTCTCGTCGAACTTCGACTTGGCGCGTTCCTTGACCATCTTGATGGCGTCCGCGATCGGATAGAGTTTCTCGCGGTTGACGCCCTCGCGGGCCTTCTTCAAGCGTTTTCCGATTGCCATGACCCGTTACCCCGCAACTTCAAGACCCATCGAACGGGCGGAGCCCTCGACCATCTTCATGGCCGACTCGACGGTGTCGCAATTCAAGTCCTTCATCTTCTTCTCGGCGATCTCGCGCACCTGCGCTTTGGTCACCTTGCCGGCCTTGTCGCGGCCCGGCGCTTTCGACCCGGACTGGATTTTGGCGGCCTGCTTGAGGAAGTAGGACGTCGGAGGCGTCTTCATCTCGAAGGTGAACGAACGATCGGCGTAGATCGTGATCACCACCGGGATAGGGGTATTCTTTTCTTCCTTCTGCGTCTGCGCGTTGAACGCCTTGCAGAATTCCATGATGTTGAGGCCGCGCTGACCAAGCGCGGGTCCGATCGGGGGCGAAGGGTTCGCCGCACCGGCCGGCACCTGCAATTTCAGGTATCCGGTCACTTTCTTTGCCATCTGTCACTCCTCATGTTGTTTCCGGACCAGCCCGGAAACTTCACAGGACCGTGGTGCGGTTCAACGGATGACTGGCGATCATCCATCTCCTCCCACGGCTCTTCTCAAGCGTCGCCGCTTGCTCTCTTCTCGTCATTGCCGGGCTTGACCCGGCAATCCATCTTCTTCGCAAGAAGCCTTTTTACGAAGCTTGATGGATGCCCGGATCAAGTCCGGGCATGACGATAACGATCAGACCTTCTCGACCTGACCGAATTCCAGCTCGACCGGCGTGGCGCGTCCGAAGATCGACACCGCGACCTTCACGCGCGAGCGCGCCTCGTCGATTTCCTCGACCACGCCGGAGAACGACGCGAACGGCCCATCGGCCACCCGCACATTCTCGCCGATCTCGAATGAGACCGACGCCTTCGGGCGTTCGACGCCTTCCTGCACCTGATGCAGGATCCGCATCGCTTCGGTTTCCGAGATCGGCATCGGCTTGTTTTCCGCGCCGAGGAAGCCCGTGACCTTCGGGGTATTCTTGATCAGATGAAACGCTTCGTCGGTCAGCTTCATCTTGACCAGGACGTAGCCCGGGAAAAACTTGCGCTCGGCGTCGACCTTGCGGCCGCGGCGCACCTCGGTGACCTTTTCGGTCGGCACCAGCACCTGCTCGAACAGTTCCTCGAGCCCGCGCTGCTTCGATTGCTCGCGGATCGATTCCGCGACCTTCTTTTCGAAGTTCGAATAGGCGTGGACGATGTACCAGCGCTTATCCATGGTTTGAGTTCCGGCGCTTGTCATTAGTGGATGCCGAGCAAGAAGGTGACGATAAAGCGGATGAGCTGATCCGAGGCGAAGAAGAAGATCGAGGCAAGCGCCACCATCACGAACACCATGATGGTGGTGATGGTCGTCTCGCGGCGGGTCGGCCAGGTGACCTTGGCGGTCTCCGAGCGCACTTCCTGCAGGAATTTGAACGGGCTGAAAGCCATCGTTGATGTGATCCGCGTGTAAGACGATTTCTTGAAACTCTTTAGGGAATCCGAACAGCCCTCTAGCGCCCAGCCCTCGTCTCGAAGGATGAGCCGGCAAGCGGGCTCGATTGTTTCCGGGATTTCAAAGCCGCGCCGGATATCCGTCAAACGGGCCGGCAGCAGGTGGCGGCTATGTACTGCCGGCGCGGCCAAAGGTCAAGGCAGGCGGAACCGGCCGGGCAGATGATCGGCTCGCCAGCGCCGGAATTGGATCGGTTAAAATTAAAGACTTAGCTGGCAGGAGTGGCAGGGCTCGAACCTGCGACCCCCGGTTTTGGAGACCGGTGCTCTACCAATTGAGCTACACTCCTACAGAGGATCAGACCTCGCCGCCGATCCGCGCCGTTTCAAGCATAGGCAACGCCCCGATTGCAAGGGCGAAGCGGTCAACCGTGCCTGACCGGGCCGCCGCGGTTTACCCACCAGCGAGCACGTCGGAACGGCGGCAAACCGCCCGCTGCTCTGCGGGAAACGCCCTGTTCAACCCGTGCGTTCTGCGCCAGACTTCACCCTCACCGCCAAGAACAAAAGCAAACGGGAGAGATCATGAACGCGCAAACCGCCGCCAGGCACGCTGCCGCTCCGCAGACTCCGCCCCTGCCGCAGGCCAAACCGGAATCGCTCGGGCTGTCGTCGGTTCGATTGCAGCGCATGTCGGATGCGTTCAAGCGCGACATCGACAAGGGAACCATACCGGGCGTGACCGTGATGGTGGCCCGCCGCGGCCAGATCGGCTGGTTCGATGCGCTGGGCAGGCAGAATCCGGCAGCCTCCGCGCCGATGGCGCACAATTCGATCTTCCGCATTTTCTCGATGACAAAGCCGATCGTCTCCGTCGCCATCATGATGCTGCTGGAGGACGGCCATCTGCTGCTCAACGACCCGATCGCCAAATACATTCCGGAATTTTCGAACCAGAAGGTCGGCGTTGAGAACAACGGCAAGCTCGACCTGGTGCCGCTGATCCGGCCGATCACGATCCAGGATCTCTTGCGGCATACTTCGGGCATTACTTACGATCATACCGGCAACGGCCTGGTGCAGCAGCTGTATCAGCAGTCGCGGCTGCGCAGCCGCAAGATCACCAACGCCGAACACGCCGACGCTGGTCGCCAGCCTGCCGCTGATGTGCCAGCCGGGCACGGAATGGAATTACAGCCGCTCCACCGACATTCTCGGCCGTCTCATCGAGGTTGTCTCCGGCAAAACGCTAGGCGCGTTCCTGACCGAACGCATTCTCGCGCCGCTGCAAATGGCGGAGACCGCGTTTCATACCGGCGCTGAGAATGCGGACCGTCTCGCCGAGCCCTTCCCGACCGATCCGTGGAGTGGCGAGAAAGTCCAACTCTTCAACATGCTGGAAAAGCCCGCGATGGAATCCGGCGGCGGCGGTCTGGTCTCGACCACGATGGACTATGCGCGGTTCTGCCAGATGCTGCTCAATGGCGGCGTGCTCGACGGCGTCAGGATCATCGGCCGCAAGACGCTGCAGTTGATGGCGTCCGACCATCTCGGCCCCGAGGTCAAGCTCAATGGCCATCTGGTGACGCTGCCGGGCCACAGCTTTGGGCTCGGCTTTGCGGTGCGCACCCATGAGGGCATGGCGCCGTTCGCGGGCTCGGTCGGCCAGTTCTTCTGGAGCGGGATCGGCGGAACGTTCTTCTGGATCGATCCCAGGGAAGAGCTGTTTGCCGTGTTCATGGCGCAGGGCCCCGGCCAGCGCGAATATTTGCGCACGCTGGTGCGAAGCCTGGTGTATGCGGCGGTGGAGTGACGCGCAGCGTCATTCCGGAGCTGCGCAGCCCCGCGCATGCGGCGTGATGCGCTGCGATCCGGGACCCACAGCTTCGCGACGCGCGTTTACTGGATCCGGCTCTGCGGAGCGCTGACGACGCTGCGCCGCGTGCGGCGACACGAACTCGACGTTCGGGACGAGTCTCAGCTGATGGTCGCGCCGCCGTCGATGACGATCGTCTGTCCGGTCACGAACGTGCCGGCGCTTGAGGCCAGAAACACCGCGGCACCGGCGATCTCGTCGGGCTCGCCGATACGCAACAGCGGCGAGCGCGCGGTCGAGGCCTTCAGCGTTCTCCGGATTGTCCCACAGCGCCTTGGCAAAATCGGTCTTGATCAGGCCCGGCGCGATGCAGTTCACGCGGATGTTGTGCTTGCCGTATTCGCAGGCGAGATTGCGCGCGAGCTGCATGTCGGCGGCTTTCGAGATCGCATAGGCGCCGAGCACGGTGGAACCCTTCAGCCCGCCGATCGACGAGATCACGGTGATGGAGCCGTCCTTGCGCTCGATCATCTGCGGCACCACCAGCGAGATCAGCCAGTGATTGGCGACGATGTTGTTGTCCAGGATCTTGCGAAACTGGTCGTCGGAGATTCCGGCCTGCGGCCCGTAATAGGGATTAGAGGCGGCGTTGCAGACCAGCGCGTCGATCTTGCCGAACACGCGATTGGTCTCCTCGACCAGGTGCTTCAGATCGTCCTTGGTCGAGATATTCGCGGCGACCGGGAGCGCGGCCTGCTTGCCGGCCTTGTCGTTGATCGCCTTCGCGACCTCGTCGCAGACCTGCTGCTTGCGCGAGGAGATCACCACCCTGGCGCCATGCTCGGCCATCCGTTCGGCGATGGCGCGGCCGATGCCGCGCGAGGAGCCGGTGATGACGGCGACTTTTCCCGACATATCGAACAAGGTCATGCGTTCCTCCCAAATACCGACCCGGCAGCCGACGCGCCGGTTTTGATTTTCGGTTCAAGCTAAGCAGTCTTCGCGTTGTCAGACAACCGAATGAAGCATTCGGCGCGCCGGCCATCGCATTCTAGGGATAGGGAGGTTGCCCAAGACTGCTAACGATCAGCTTGTCGGTATTCGCCGGCGCCAGTTCGCTGCTGGCGCTGTCGCTCAGAAAATGGTCGAGGGTGGCTTGAATCTTTTCTTTTACGGCATCGGGGCCGCGGTCGCTCATATCGGTATGCTGAAATTTCGTGTTGACGATATCGATACCGTCCGCCTTGGCCTGCTGCGGGGTCGGCAGCACGCCGGGATCGGTCTTGAAATTCGGGTCCTTTGATCGGAACGACAGGATCTTCAGCTTGTGGTCGAGCACGAACGGAACGCGCAAATTATCGAGCGTGATGACCTTCGATACCAGTTCCGGATGACGCTTGGCGCAGAACATCGAAATGTCTCCGCCATTCGAATGTCCCAGCAGCGTCAGGTGACTGTAGTCAGCATTCGGCTGCAATTTTTTCAGCTGCCCAAGCACGAAGAGAATATTGGCTTCTCCTCGTTGATAGACCTCCAGCCGGCCCACATAGGGCAGCCCGATTTTGGTCATCAATGGCGGATCGGTCGGAAGGTCCTGCTGAATGCTCGCGACCAGATATCCTCTCGCCGCAAGGACATTGGCCAGGAATGAATACTCGGTGTTCCTGACGGTATTGCCGTTGCTGATGATGGCGACCGGAAGCTTCCAGTAACCGGCATTCGCCTTCATCTCGTAGTCCCGACGCACGGCAAGATCGACGGCGACCGGCCGCTGTCGTGCCGCGTCAAAGAAATTCAGCGTCTCATGTCGAATGGCCCATTTGCTGGCGGCAAAATATGCGCCACCGGCGAGTACGCAGGCGCAGGCCAACAGCGCAAATACCCTCTTCATCGTTCCGTCCCGATCACTTTGCTTCAATAGATGGTGTTGATTGGTTTACGGTTCGAGCCGTGGGGCATTGCGGCTAAAATTAAATTTAAGAAAGCTAACCGCGGCAAAAATATGATGCGGAGCGTTGACGTTTCGAACCACGAGCGTGCAGACACTGAGTTCCGACGCTGTTCGATGGTGCGCCAGCGTCGCTTCAGGCCAGCTTGCTGGAGGTGGCGATTTCCGGTCCGGCCGGCTGATGCATGGCATTATGCGAGGCATCCGCGATCCACGGCTGCTGGTTGACCATCGGAATGCGCCAACCCTGATGGCCGTCGCTTGCGAGGTGATCGAGCCGCGTCACCGAGCAATTGTCGATGTCAAAGACGAGGCCCTTGTCGGGCCGATCGCCCAGCGCCAGGCCGACGGCGGCCTTGATCGCGCCGCCATGGCCAACGGCGATCACGTCCTTGCCGGCCTGTTCAAGATTGATCCGGTCGATCGCGCCGCAGACGCGGTGATAGAGGTCCATAAAACTCTCGCCGCCTGGCGCCGGCTCGTTGATATCGGCAAACCAGTGGCTGCCGACCGGCTGGCTGGCGAGGAACGCGGCACGATTCATCCCCTGCCACTGTCCGAGATGCTGTTCGGCGAAGTCGGCCTCCTTCGCCATGTTCGCGGGCTTCGGAAAGCCTGCGGCCCAGATCGCTTCGGCGGTCTGATGCGTGCGCATCAGATTGCTTGCATACCAGACCGCATTGCGCGGCAGGATTTTCGCGACCGCCTCGAACACTTCGCGGTCGCTGGTGTCGCAGGAGATGTCCTCCTGGCCATAGATGTTGCCGCCGTCGGTGCGCACCGGCGCATGACGCACCCACCACCACCGTGTTGCGACGAGCTCCTGGCTTGGCTGGATTGGACATCGCGAAAACCCTCCAATAGTGTCTGCCGTCGCTGTACGTCAGAGCACTGATCGCCTCAAGTGACTTTCCGCGTTTGAAATCTTGTTTGAAATTCCGCGAAGCGGGACGCGATAAAGCTAGAAGGGAGAAACCAATGGGCCGCCTCGAAGGCAAATCCGTCATCATCACCGGCGCCGGCAGCGGCATCGGCCGCGCCGCATCGCTGTTGTTCACCAAGGAGGGAGCAAGGCTGATCGCGGTCGACCGCACCGAGGGCGTCAAGGAAACCGTCGAGCAGGTGCGCAAGGCCGGCGGCACCGCGGAGGCTGTGATGGCCGACGCCGGTTCGGAAAAAGACGTCATCGCCTTCATCGACAAGGCGGTCTCTGCTTACGGCCGGCTCGACGCGATCTGGGCCAATGCCGGCGTCAGCGGCGGACTGGTGCCGCTCGCCGAACAGACCGTGGAACACTGGCAGGAAGTGCTGCGCGTCAATCTGATCGGGCCGTTTCTCGCGATCAAATATTCCATGCCGCACATGATCAAGCAGAAATCCGGCTCGATCGTCTGCACCGCGTCGGTGGCGGGCCTGAAGGCCGGCGCCAGCGGCCATCCTTACGGGGCCAGCAAGGCCGGCGTCATCAGCCTGGTGCAGACCACGGCCTATTCGCTGTCGGGCACCGGCGTGCGCATCAACGCGGTCTGTCCCGGCCTGATCGAAACCGGCATGACCAAGCCGATCTTCGACAATGCCAGGGAGCGCGGCACCGACCACAAGATCGGCCAGCTCAACCCGCTGAAGCGCGCCGGCCAGCCGCATGAGCTGGCGGCAATGGGACTGTTCCTCGCCAGCGATGACGCGTCCTATGTCAACGGACAGGCGATCCCGGTCGACGGCGGCCTCACCGCCTCGATGCCGTATACGGGCAAACCGATTTAGTTCGACACGTCTTTGCCTCAACAAATGTCGTCCCGGCGAACGCCGGGACGACAAGAATTTATCCCGCGGCGTTACCTCGCCCGAGCTGTGCTTCAATGTGTCCCTCGAAGTCCGCTTGTTTGCGCTTCAGGCTGATCGCGTGACGCTTTCACCAGCCCACTCCATTCGTTTGCCTGGACACGGACAATCAGCTTGTAGCCTCCATAGCCATCCGGCTCGAACACGGATGCCTCGCCTTCGCGGACATCGAACCAGTCCCTGCCGAAGGCATCCATGATGTTCGGCTTGTGAGTGACGATCACAAGGTTGTTGTCGGCCGGCGGATGCATGCCAGCGAGCTTGCGCAAAGCCAGGGTGCGGCGGCTGTTTTCGTCAGGGGAAACCACGAGGCCGCCCTCGGCGACATCGGAAGTGGCTGTCACTTCTCCGAAGCCCAACAGCGTTCCTGTCTCGATCGCCCGCTGGAACGTGCTGGTCACCACCGCATGCTAACGGGAATCTTCAGCCTGCGCATGGACTCGCCGATCAATCTTGCCTGCGCGCGGCCCTGGTCGCTGAGCTGCCGCTCGGCGGTCGCCTTCTTGCTGGGATTGCTCATCGGATCCGTGTTCGGAGTGTCCGAATTGGTCATGCCATGGCGCAGGACGATCACGTATCCGCCGAGCCTGAGGTCGTCGAGCCAATCAGCTTGTGCCACCCGGCTCAAGACAAGAACCGGAAAAAGCACGACGAACGACAGCAACAGAAATCGAAGTCTGGACATGGGTTTTCCTTCTTTCCGGGTGAGCTGGTTGCTTGCTGAAAATGCATTTCGTTCAGAGGACGAGTCCGATGCCGGAGGCGATCAGCAATGCGTTGACAACGAACTCGAACTGTCGGTCCGAGAGCCGCTTGAAAATGCGCAGGCCGAACCACGCGCCGAGCAAGGCGGCGGGGACGAAGGCAAACATCTTCCAGTCGAGCTGCTCCTGCACGGACGATGCCGGCCGCATCAGATGGATTGTGATCAGCGTCACCGGCTGCATTGCGAGGATGAAGGGCTGATACACGCCGCGCTGGTGCGCCTTGTCCCATCCCTTCAAGCCGCACCAGATAGTGACAAAGGCCCCGGGAAATCCGGCCAGCCCGCCGGTGATGCCGCCGAGAATGCCGGCGCAGACGTCCGACACCCGCCCCAGCTTGAGCGAGCGTGCCGGCGGGCGGAGCAGGAGATAGCTGCCGTAGATGATGAGCAGGCTTCCGATCACGGTCCGATAGGTCGTGCTCGGAAGATGCAGCAGCAGATAGACGCCGGCAGGCACGCCGAGAAAGCCACCGATCAGGAAGATCCTCAGGCAGCGCCATTCGATCGTGCGCCAGAGCGTGGCGATGCTGAGGATCTGGATCGCGATGCTGCAAACGATCATCACGTGCACCGCGTAGACAGGACTGTCCATCAAATGGAACAGCAAGGCGCGCAGCCAGCGGCCGGAAAAAGCGCAAAGCCGGCGATGCTAGACACGGTGGACGCGGCGAAACGGCGATCAGCGGATAGACGATGCCATGGACACCCTGCGCGGACAGCACTGCACCTTCCGCGACGAGAAAGCCGAGGCCAACGACGGCGACGGCGATCATGGCGAACGGGCTCGGATCGGCCACCGGCGCCAGTGACAATCTTCCGATTTCGACAAGTTGTTTGGGCATGCGCGCACCTGTGCTGCGTGCCGCAGGCAGTCGACGTGGTCGACCTGGCGGCGTTCAGCGTTGTCGTTTCAAAATTGCACAGAGGAGATGCGCAGCCGCGGATGTCACCGCTACCGCTGGTGCGCCCTGGCTCGTTCGGCTACTTCATCGCGGCGAGAGAATTGTTTTGTGCAATGGCGGTTCCAACGGAAAACAGCGACAACACAGCCAGGCTGCGGGCCCAGGTAATAGCGATCAATTTTTTCTCCCAAGTTTTTTCATCCGCGAAAATCCAGGCGGTCGCATCGTTGGAACCGCGCGGCTCACGTCGCGTTTCGTGAGCCGCGCGAGCGATATCAGGAGGGCGACGCGAAGGTCATTGCTGCCGGCTTTGTTTTTGCGCTAGAAACCCTCGGTTTTTGATTGAGCGGGTTTCGGCCGGTGGAGGATCGCGTGCAATTTTTCTTTGCCGATCATACGCTTGATACCGACACGCGGGAGTTGTGCCGAAGCGGCACGCCAATTGCGATCCAGCCGCAGGCGTTCGATCTCCTGACCTATCTCGTGCAGAACCGTGACCGCGTCGTCAGCAAGGACGACCTGTTAACCGCGCTGTGGGGCGGCCGGATCGTTGCAGACTCAACGCTCGCCACGCACATCAACGCAGTGCGAAGGGCAATCGGCGACAGCGGCGAGGAACAAACCCTGATACGCACATTTGCGCGTAAGGGCGTTCGGTTCGTCGGGAAGGTGCAGTCGCTACCCGCCGGCGACCAGCCCGCGCCGAGCACCGTTGCTACAAATTCGCCGCTTCCGGCGGTGCCGCGGTCCGACCGGCCTGCGATCGCCGTGCTCCCCTTCGTCAACATGACCGACGAACCGGGGCAGGAATATTTTTCCGACGGGATCAGTGAAGATATCATCACCGCGCTGTCGAAGCTACGCTGGTTCTTCGTCATCGCGCGCAACTCCTCCTTTTCCTACAAGGGCCGGGCCGTCCGTATCAAGGAACTCGCCGAGGAGCTCGGCGTCGACTATGTGGTCGAGGGCAGCGTGCGCAAGGATCGCGAACGCGTGCGCATCACGGCGCAACTCATCGACGTCGCCACCGGCCGCCACCTGTGGGCGGAGCGCTACGATCGCGACCTCGCCGGCATATTCGCGATGCAGGACGAGATCACGGAGGCGATCGTCGCCACGATCGAGCCGCAACTCTATGCGGCCGAGAATTTTCGCGCCCAGCGCAAGGCGCCCGAGAACCTCGATGCCTGGGGTCTCGTGATGCGTGCACTGCAGCACTTTTGGCGCATGAGCCGCGAGGACAATTTCGCGGCACAGAAGCTGCTCGAGCAGGCGATCGCGATCGATCCCGACTATGCCCAGGCGCTCGCCGTGCTGGCGTTCAGCCGCATGTCCGGCGCGCATCTGGGCTGGGAGGATGCGCAAGCCGCCGCGCAATTCGCCGAGCGCGCAGCCCTCACCGCCGTCCGCGCCGACGGCGATGACCCCTGGGCGCACTCTGGCACTTGCCATCGCCTATTCGCAACTCGGGCGGCTGGAGGATTCCTCGCCGCCTTTGAGACGACCCTGAAGCTCAATCCGAGCTTCTCGCTGGCCCGGCCGGTTACGCCTGATCCTGTCATGGAACGGGCGCTCGCGCGAAGCCACCGAAGCCGCGCGCCGTGCGCTGCGGCTCAGTCCGCGCGACCCCTTCGCTACGATCTATTATGGCGTCGCCGCCTACGCCGCCTTCGTCGAACGCGATTACGCGGAGGCGATCCGCTTGTCGCGCGCGAGTATCCGGCTGCGGAGTGATTTCGTGGGCTCCTATCGCGTCATCACGGCGGCCGCCGGCATGACAGGCGACATGGAGCTTGCGCAGGCCATGCTGCAAGAGCTGCGCCGCGTGCAGCCGAACATTTCGCTGGCATGGGTCGCCCGCCACATTCCGCTGGTGCCTGAGCAGCGCGAGCATTTCCTGGAAGGCTTGCGCCGGGCGGGCCTGGATTGACGACGGCCTCACCGCCTCAATGCCGTATACGGGAAAACCGATTTAGGGATTGTCTCCGGAAAACAACGGCTCGTCTTCCGGGGCGGGAGCGAAGCGAGCGAGCCCGGAATCCATAACCACGATCGGGACTATGGATTCCGGGCCCGCGTCCAAGAGGCGCGTCCTCAGATGTGCAATTGCACATCGGGGAATGACGGCAAAATGAAAAGGGCGCGACCTCCGTGAGGATCACGCCTTTCGCTTCAACTCGCCCCCGCCTTCTGCGCGTATTTCCAGGAGTCTTTCGCCAGCGGCACCGTGCGCTTGGCCAACTCCATGGCTTTGGCGCTGGCCGCGGTGCCATCGCGAATACGTCCGGCGATGCCTTGGGTGATTCCGGCAAGCCGGAACAAATTATAGGCGAAATACCAGTTCAGGTCGGGAACGGCGCTGCCGGTGACGTTGCAATAGATTTCCGCGCCTTCTTCCATGCTCGGAATATTGAGCGCCTTGAGGTCGGCACCGGCGAGGCCGGGCATGGTCCATTGCATCAAGAGGTAGGTGAAGTCCGCCATCGGATCGCCCAGTGTCGACAGCTCCCAGTCCAGCACCGCGATCACCCGCGGCTCGGTCGGATGGAAGATCATGTTATCGAGGCGATAGTCGCCGTGCACGATCGAGACCCGCTCTTGCTTGGGCAGGGTGCGCGGCAGCCATTCGATCAGCTTTTCGACTTCGGGAATGTGCTGCGTCTCGGATGCACGATACTGCTTGGTCCAGCGATCGACCTGACGCGCAAAATAATTGCCGGCCTTGCCGAAATCGGCGAGACCGATGGCTTGCGGATCATAGGTGTGCAGTTTGGCGAGCGTCTCGATCTTGCTGGTGAAAATCTTGCGCCGCGCTTCCGGCGGCTGGCTGGGCAAGGCCGGATCCCAGAACACCCGGCCCTCTTCCATCGACATGATGTAGAAGGCCGCGCCGATCACCGTGTCGTCGGTGCACAGCGCATAGGCCTTGGCGACCGGAAATCCCTGCTTGCCGAGCGCGGCAATGACGCGGAATTCGCGATCGACCGCATGCGCGGACGGCAGCAGTTTCCCGAACGGCTTGCGGCGCATCACATAGGAGCGGCCGGGCGTATCGAGCCGGTAGGTCGGGTTCGACTGCCCGCCCTTGAATTGCAGGACGGTCAGCGGTCCCTGATAGCCTTCGACATTTTCGCGCATCCAGCGGTCGAGGCTCAGCTCATCGATCCGATGCCGCTCCTCGACGGGCTGGGTGCCCGAAAACTCCTCGTCTTTTCTGACGCCCTCGGCCACGATGACGCTCCCTCGAATTTCTTGGGGAGCGTCAATCGGAGGCTCCCGTTAATGCGTAGTGGGAGCGTTTGCATACTTCCGAAGTTCAAGTCTGGCAATGGCGCGGTTATGGACCTCGTCCGGCCCGTCCGCCAGCCGCATGGTGCGCATCGAGGCATAGTCCCGCGCCAGCCCGGCTTCGTCGGAGACGCCGGCGCCGCCGAACGCCTGGATCGCGTTGTCGATGATCTTCAGCGCCATGTTGGGCGCCGCCACCTTGATCATGGCGATCTCGAGCTGCGCGGTCTTGTTGCCGACCTTGTCCATCATGTCGGCGGCCTTCAGGCACAACAGCCGGTTCATCTCGATGTCGGTGCGGGCTTCCGCAATGCGCTGCTCCCAGATCGAATGTTCGATGATCTTCTTGCCGAACGCCGTGCGCGACTGCAGCCGTTTCACCATCTTCTCCAGCGCCTCCTCGGCCTTGCCGATGGTGCGCATGCAGTGATGGATGCGGCCGGGACCGAGACGTCCCTGGGCGATCTCGAAACCCCTGCCCTCGCCAAGCAGAATGTTGCTGGCGGGAACCCGGACGTTTTCCATTAGTACCTGGGCGTGGCCGTGCGGCGCGTCGTCGAAGCCGAACACCGGCAACATTTTCTCGACCTTGATGCCCTTGGTGTCGAGCGGCACCAGAATCTGCGACTGCTGCTGATGGCGCGGCGCCTTGGGATCGGTCTTGCCCATCACGATTGTGATCTTGCAACGGGGATCGCCGACGCCGGACGACCACCATTTGCGGCCGTTGATGACGTAATGGTCGCCGTCGCGCTCGATGCGGGTCTCGATGTTGGTGGCGTCGGAGGATGCCACCGCCGGCTCGGTCATCAGGAAGGCGGAGCGGATTTCGCCGTCCATCAGCGGCCGCAGCCACTTCTTTTTGTGCTCCTTGCTGCCGTAACGCATCAGCACTTCCATGTTGCCGGTGTCCGGCGCCGAGCAGTTGAACACCTCGGAAGCCCAGCTGATGTGGCCCATTTCTTCGGCCAGCGACGCGTATTCCAGATTGCTCAATCCCGCGCCGCGGAATTCATCGTCCTCATGCGAGGACGGCGGCAGGAACATGTTCCACAGCCCTTCGGCCCGCGCCTTCTTCTTCAATTCCTCGAGGACCGGGATCACCTTCCAGCGCTCGCCGGCCTCGTCCTGCTGCCGGTAGGTCGGCACCGCGGGACGGACGTGCTTGGTCATGAACGACTGCACCCGGTTGAGCCATTCTTTCTGGCGATCTGACATCGTGAAATCCATGGGACGCTCCTCACCTCTTCTGTAAACGTTGCGAGCACTGTCTCCCCGCCGCCCATTCGCCGCAAGACTGTTTCTCGCGCCGCTGCGACAAGGCGGTGGTGTTGATGACCGGGCCGGGAATGCACCCGCGGGTTGACTTTCCCGCCTTCAAACGATAGTTTCATACAATTGTTTGAATTGCAACTCCCCCAGCAGGGGATCAGCCATGCCGAGCGATCAGACCCGGTCCGCCATCCTCGCCGCCGCCGAGCGGCTTTACGCCGATCGCGGCTTTGGCGACGTCACGCTGCGCGACATCGTCGCCGAGGCCAACGTCAATCTCGCGGCGGTGAACTATCATTTCGGCTCCAAGGACGAGTTGATCGCCGAATTGTTCGTCACCCGCAGCATCCAAACCAACCGCGAGCGGCTCAACGAATTGAAGGCGGCGGAAGAGGCCGGCGGCGGACGCGCCCCGATCGAGGCGGTGTTGCGCGCGCTGGTCGGGCCGATGCTGCGCGGTTGCCTCGGCCCCGAACGCGAGCGCTCGACCGCGGCGCGCTTCATGATCCGCGCCTCGATCGAAACGGTGCCGCCGATCCGCCGCATCAGGAACCGCGAAATCGATCATTTGCGGAAATTCGCCGCCGCGATGCGGCGCTCGCTGCCGGGTCGCGACGAGGTCGATTTCTATTGGAGCCTGCATTTCGCGCTGGCGATGGCGCACCAGACCATCCGCGACAGCGAGCGGCTGACAAAATTGTCGGAAGGACTGTGCGACCTCAACGATGTCGAGGGCATCATCGAGCGCATCGTCGCGGTGTCGGTGAAGGCGCTGACGGGGGACGGGCTGGATCGAAAGACTTCCCCCAGGCTCGTGGCGCGGGACGCACGATAGTCGCCCGTTCATGCAGCCGCGTGCGGCGCATCATGGAACCGAACAGCAGCTGTGTCGTTGGCGATCGGTAAAGCGGGAGATTTCCGATGCGGCTGCTGACGATGACTATTTGTTTGGGCCTGACCTTTACGAGCGGGTTGGCGCTGGCGGAGACAAATCAAACGAGCGGAAATTCCGTGAAGGCAAGTGACGGGCGCACGCCTCCCGAGGACAAAGGTCAGTTGCAGCCGCAAGGCTGGACCGGCCCGATCAGCACGTCGTCCGGCGGCGCGCCGGCCGAAAGCCCTCAGGGGCAAAGCCCGCCAGCCATGCAAGCGGCACCCGAAGGTTCGACGAAAACCGTGGTCGAGCCCGACAAGTAGGCCGGCACCTCGTTCCACGAAAACGCTGGACAAAGCCGACGTCCGCTCACGCCTCCGAATTTATGGCTTCGCCCTAGATGATCTTCTGCTGCTTCAGCGCATCGACCTTGGCCTCGTCGTACCCGATCGTCGCCAGCACTTCGCTTGTGTTCTCTCCCAATAGCGGCGGCGCGCGATAATCCTTCACCGGCGTCTCGGAGAACAGGATCGGATTGCGGATCAGCGAGAGAGCAGGCTCGAAGGGGTGGCTGACCTTGATCTCCATGCCGCGCTCGCGCACGTGCTCGTCGGCAAACACTTGCGCGAAATCGTTGACCGGCCCGCAGGGCACGCCGGCCTTCTCCAGCTCTTGCAGCCAGTAGGCCACCGGCTTCTTCGAAAAAAGCCCCGCGAACAGCGCCATGATCTCCTTGCCATGAACGACACGGTCGTTGTTCCTGGCGAATTTCGGATTGGTCGCGAGCCCCTCGCTGCCCAGCACCGCGCAGGTTCGCGCGAATTGCGCGTCGTTGCCGACCACCAGCATCAACTCGCCATCGGCGCAGCGGAACACGCCGGCCGGCATGCCGCCATTGCCCCAGGTGCCGCGCCGCGGCGGCGTCTCGCCGTTGACGAGATAGATTTGGGCAAAATGCGACAGCGAGGCGATCACGGTGTCGAACAGGCAGACGTCGACATGCTGGCCCTCCCCGCCATTGACCTTGCGGTGATAGAGCGCGGCCAGAATGCCGATCGATGCGTTCATGCCGGTCATGTAGTCGACGATCGAGGGGCCGACCTTCATCGGGCCGGCACCGGGCTCGCCATCCATGTGACCGGTGACGCTCATCAAGCCGCCCATCGCCTGGAAGATCGCGTCGTAGCCGGCGCGCGGCGCATAGGGCCCGGTCTGGCCGAAGCCGGTCACCGAGCAATAGATGATGCCGGGATTGACCGCCTTGATCGCTTCGTAATCGAGCTTGTAGCGCTTGAGATCGCCGACCTTGTAATTCTCCATCATCACGTCGCAGGATTTTGCGAGTTCGCGGATGATCTGCTGGCCTTCGGCCGTTGCGATATTGACGGTGACCGACTTCTTGTTGCGGTTGGCGCAGAGATAGAACGAGTTGTTGTTGTTCTCCTTGCCCTGCGGGTCGACCAGATAGGGCGGGCCGAAGGCGCGCGCGTCGTCGCCGCCTCCCGGCCGCTCGATCTTGATCACTTCGGCGCCGAGGTCGGCCAGCATCTGCGCCGACAGCGGGCCAGCGAGCACGCGCGTCAGATCGAGAATTTTGATGCCTGAAAGCGGCAAGGGCGACATGAGCATTTCCTCCAAAACTCGCGCCTTTGGCTCGGGAACAAACCCGGCGGCGCGCGAACGAAATCTGGCGATACACTATTTTCGAGCGCCGAGCACTGCATTCACGGCATGACGCCATCTATCTGCTGCGGCATGGTCGAAATAGCTGCGGGCGTGCGGTAATATGCGGCAGCAGGGAACAGAGGGTTCACTTTACGGGGAATAGCGCGCTTTCAATCCTTGGGAAGGACATGCGACATGAAAAATTCTCTGAAGTTGCTTTTCGCGCTCGGAGCGACAGCGGTGGCCGTCGCTGTGTCAAGCGAACCCGTGTTCGCGCGCGGCGGTGCCGCGGCAAATATCATGAACTCGCCGGGCTATCAGCGGCTCCGCTTGGTTAATTGAATAAGCCATCAGTCCGCCAACTTCGACATAATCGCGGAATGGATAAATTGCGGGGACGCCAGTCTTTCGCGGCGAATTGGACAATCGTCGCACGATAGGTGATATGCTCGGGTTCATCTGATATCATGAACGCATCCGCTCGATCTTGTTCCATCGATCTGAGGACCGCGCTGGTACTCTGTGTCGTTAAAAGTGACCAGCATCGCGGGCGACAACGCGATCCCCGCCCGTTTGGCCGCCTCTCGCGCTGACGCCCCTCGTAGATCTTTGCAAAATCGTCGCGACGTAAGGTAACCGACGGTGGACAGTTTTGGCACCGCCTCCACCAGCAGTCCCATACGTTTTGCAATAATTTCCAATCCCGCAGCGATAGTACCCGTGATGTTGCCGCCCGGTCGTGCGATGCTTGCCACAGTCCTAGGGCAATTGGATCGCTGACTATCGTCACAATAGGGATAGTCGTCGTCGTCATTTTGAAGTCTAACGATAGACGAGCCAACGCTATAATCAAATCAGGAACGTGTTGACGACGTCGCGGGCCAGTTCGGCATAGCGTTCCGGTTGCCCCTCTCCAGAGTAGCGCGCCACCCCGAGATTTTGGCCCTCGACGTAGCCCAGGCGAGCTAACTCCAAAAAAGGGCGGTAAACCGGGTCACCGCTCGCGCCTATTCGGGTGACGTTGCCTGCCGGGATAACGTAAGCGATCAGCTTTATCTTCGGCCGGTTGCTGCGCTCGGACCGCGAGTGGCCACGTAGCCGCGGCACCAAGAGCCCTGATGAAATCGCGCCGTTGCATCTGACCGCCTGTCGCGCCTGCGCTACGTCCGTTCATCCGCTCAATACGGATATGCAATGACTCCCGCGACATGTCCGTTTGGTGACCCCAACGGCGACGCCGCGAAAGAGGTTATCAATCAATTACCTGGTCAGCCAATGCCAGGACGGTCGACGGAAGGCTCAACCCAAGCGTCCTGGCAACGCCAATATTGATCGAGAGCTCGTACCTTGTGGGCGCTTGCACCGGTAAGTTGCGCGGAAGCTCGCTGCGCAGGACGCGATCGATGTAAGTGGCGGACTGGGGCATCGTCGTATCGAAAGCGTAGGTGTAGGACATCAGCGCGCCGCGGGTTGCGGCACCAAATAAGGGATTGAGTGCCGGGACTTTAAACTGATTGCAGTAGGTAATAATTTTGTCCCGATTTGCGTTGGTGAAGGGCTCGGGGATGACTATGAGTCCCGCTGTTCGGTCTGCTTCCAAGCTGGGCAGTGGCGGAATCGATGTCACCTGAGTTTCGCGTGTGATACTCGACGACAATGGCGTTCTTCGTTGCGGATGCCTTGGCCGAAGCGACCAGCCTTGGCGCGTAGGGCCCTGTTTCCGGATTGAACATGGTCCCTATATGATCGAGGTTCGGTGCGATTTCCTGAAGTAGCGGATCCACTTGCCGGCGATTGAAAGATCCCAAACGACAAACCCGGTGACATTGCCACCTGGACGATTTAGGCTTTCGACCAAACCAAATCCGACTGGATCCGCCACGAGGGAAAACAAGGATGGGAATCGTCGGAGTCCTTTTGCGCAACGCCTGCGCAGGGGGCAGGCCGGTGACATAGATCAACTCCGGAGCCAACGTCACGAGATCATCCGCAGCCGCGTCTATCCTTGCGCGCTCGCCGCCGCCAAATCGGGTGCTTACGCGAAGATTTTTGTCTTCAGCCCACCCCATGTCCCGCATCGACGCCATGAGCGGACGAAGGATTTCGTTCGCGCCGGGGTCGTCCGCGCCTTTGGCCAGCCCGAGCATCACGCCGACATGTCTGGGTGTGACTTGCTGCCCATCGGCGCGGATTGGCCATCCAGCAACCGTGGCAGCCACTAGCTTAAAAGGTCCCGCCGCTTCATAGCGCCCCCGCTGACCTAGCAGCATCCTAGCGGTTCAAATGAGCACCGCGAAGGGGTCGAAAACGGGGTGAGCCGCTGCATTTCTAGGTCGATCGCCGTTTAGGGTTCATTCGCGTCGGTCTGACCACGTGCCCGACAACTTATACTTTAGCCCCATAAACAGACATCGTTACCGTGCGCCCGCATGTCTTCAAAGGTGCCATAAGCCGCCGTCGGCCGGGCCTCACTCGATCACGATGTCAGCAAGTGCCATGACGGACTGCGGGATTTCGAGGCCCAGCGTTTTCGCGGTCTTGACGTTGATAGCAAACTTGTAGCGCGTGGGCTGCTCGAACGGCAGATCGCCAGGTTTGGCGCCCTTGAGGATGCGGTCGGCCAGCGCCACCGCGCGCTCGAAACATTCGGCAAGGTCAGAGCCATATGACATAAGTCCCCCGTCAGCCACGAGAAAGTCGACCTCGTAAATGGCAGGCAACCGATGCGCGGCAGCGAAATCGTAGACGCGCTTGCGGTTGAGGATGGTAAGCGAGTCCGCGACCATAAGAATTGCGTCGGGCGTGTCGCCCGTCATTGAGGCGAACGCCTCGTCGAAATCATTGGGCTCACGTACGCCTAGCGGCTGGACGATCACGCCAAGCGATTGCGCCGCCTTCGCGGACGCTTCGTAGCGCAGCGTCATGGCAAGATCCTCTTTGTTCCAAAGCATCGCAACCCGCCGGATGGTGGGCGATGTCTCTTTCAGGAGCTGCAAGCGCTTAGTGGTAAGCTCGATCGCATTGTCCGAAATGCCTGTGACGTTACCGCCGGGCCGCGACAAACTTTGGACCAGCCCGGTCGCGACTGGATCGCCCGCACCATGGGTAACGACGGTCGGGAGGCCCGTCAGTTTGGCGAGGACGGCTGGAGGATAGCCGGTGGCGAAAATTAGATCGACCTTTGCATCCAAAAGCTCCTGCACGAGCTTGGGCAGCGTTTCCGTTCGTCCAGCCGCCCCACGCAACTCAAGAACGAGATTTTTCCCAAGCTCATACCCGTGCTGCTGGAAGCTGCGGACGAGAACGCCGCCAAGCGGACTGGTGAGAACGAGTTGCGAGGCCGAGTTGACGTGGCCGATCCGAAACACCCGCAGTGCGGACTGGGCCTGGGCTGCTGACGGCTGACCAAACGAATGTGTCGCAATAGCGCCGCCAAGCAGAGTGATGAAATCGCGCCGCCTCATGATCGGCTCCAAGCTCAGGAGAAAGCATCGTATCGGCTTAAACGAGCACTTGGTAGGGCTAAGACCGGCTTCCTAGGGAGGATGTCCGACTTGGGTTAGGCTAAGAAGCCCGGATGGCGTGCAATAACGAAGTCCGGCCGCTGGGGAGACGGCAAGGTAAAAAGGTAGAACGCCCTCCCCGCGCGATACGTGTGCACTCCCGCCACCAAGACCGCTATCGCGCGTTGCGACCAAGCTGGTCCACCACAGCGAGCCACAGTGCGATAGTCTCTGCTGACGCGGTCCTATCGACAGCCTTCGGACGCACTGCTGTATGCACCATCACCAGCTTGGTCGCGGGATCGACAAAGATCATCTGGCCGCGGATGCCAAGCAACACGAACCGGCGTTCGGCGCCGGGGAGCAGCCAGATTTGATAGCCATAGCCGTAGTACTTTGTGGCCACACCAGGCGCGAGATGGGTGTCGGATGAACGCACCGTCGTCGCATCAATCAGCCATTGGCGTGGAATGATCTCGCGCCCGTTCCACATGCCATCATGCGCGAGCAGGCGGCCAAAACGGGCGTAGTCGCGCAACACGGCGTTAAAGCAGCAAAAGGTCACCTCCTGACCGGTACCGTCGATCGCCCACGAGGCGTCGGCCTCGGTGCCGATCCGCTGCCATATCTTCTCACTGAGGTAATCGGCGACTGGCTTGCCGGTCACAGCGCGCAGGATGAGCCCAAGGATCTCGGTCTCGGAACTGGCGTAGTGCCATCGCGTATCAGGCGGCGCGACGCGGGTGTTGAACTGCGCGAGGCTGACCACAGGGGCCTTGCCGGGCCGGCCGAACAGGTCGCGCCCGAGGCGCGCAATATCGTCCTGCCCGTCGTAGGTCTCCTTGAAGTCGACACCGGAAGACATGTGCAACAGCGCGCGGATCGGTGTCTTACCGTACTCGGTGCCTGCGAGCGCAGTGACGTAGGTCGCGACGTCGTCATCGATCGATTTGATGAGACCGTCGGCCGTAGCGATGCCGATCAGCATCGCGGTGATGGTCTTCGCCATCGACTGGGAGAGAAAGCGATCGCGGTCCGATCGCGCGTATTGATAGTGTTCGTATAAAATAGTGTCGTCCCTGGCGAGCAGCAGTCCGGTCGTCGGCTGTCGGCTGAGATAATCCGCGATGGTCCGGCGCTCGCCGCCGAAGCTGTAGTAAATCTCGGGCTCGGCGGCGCGCTGAAACGACGAGGCTGCGGCTGCACGTGCAACGATGCGCGCGGGTGTCAGTTCGTCAAAATGACTATAGGTGGCAACGAGATGCCGCATCTCCGCTCCGGTCGCCAATGTGCCAAGGGGATATCCCTCATCAGCGCCGTAAGCGTCCGCATCGTGACCGGTGTTCGACAAGACCGGTCCGCCAGCGGGAGGCCTTGGCGGCTTGTTCTTGCGCACTTGTGATGCCGAGCGTCGCGAGCACAATCATCGCGATGATCGAAACCCGCACTACTCCCGCGTTCATCGCCGCCGTCCACGTGTTGGTCGAACAACTAGAGTGCATTAGCGCAGCTCTTCCATCAAGGGACACGACTTCCGAAATGGGTCAATCGCGTCTTTTCCCCGTCGGCCGATTACTTCCGGTCTCCCCCGGAAGCGGACATCGTCAGGGTCTGTCGCCATGTCTCAACGGTGCCGAGCCGTAGAGGTGGAGGCTGGCTAGGGGCCAAAACTAGACATTGCCACCTGGCCCGCCACATTGCTGCAGGCAGCGATCATCAACGCTAGATAGGCAGCAATCGGAAGAACTGCGCGAAGGAAACAGTAGCGGCAGCAAGCGCAGCGAAGATCGCAACCATTTTGATAACCCAACTTCGCTCGATTGCTACTACGCGCCGCTGCGCCCGTTCCGCAAATGTCGCGGTGCCCGGCAGTGTGCGTATCCGTCGGTCGCCAAGAAACGCAGCGACTGCGTCGAAAAGCTGACGATTTGCAGGATCGTCAGCCATGATCGTGTGGTTCCTAACTCCAGAGGTACAAATTTCGCACCTGGAATGCCACCGGCAATCTTCTGCCCTTGACTAAACGGAACGCGCAGGTCACCGCGAGCGTGAAGGACCAAGGTAGGCATCTTAACGAGCGGAAGCAAATCGACGACATTCGTATCGGCAATAACGCGCAGGATGCGCTCTGCTACCTCCGGTGAGGTCGCCATTCGCTGCAGCTGGTTAAGGCTGCGATGAAGTTCAACGCCGCCATCGGGAATGAATTGCGAAGTAAAGAATTCGCGAAATGAATTATCGTCGCTTCCCCAGCCCTGACGGATTAGAGCACATTCCAGTTGACCCTATCCTTGGACTGCTCTGGACTGTCTCGATGCAAGCGACCTTGCGCAAATCCGCCATAGACGATCAGATGAGATACCCGCTCGGGATGGCGGCTCGCGTAAGCAATGGCGAGCGCGGCACCTTGAGATAACCCTATCAGCGAGAATTTTTCGAGACCAGCTCGATCCACTACGGTCTCGAGGTCCTCAAGCAGGCGTCCGAACGAAATATCTGGTACATCGCGCTGCGACAGACCAATTCCTCGTCCATCATATCGCAATAACGCATGCCGGTGCGCCAGGCCCAGTATCTGATGGCGGAAGATTGGGCTCTCGAGATCGCATTCGAGATGAGCGAACCAATGCGGGAGACGCACAATTGGCGGGCCCTTGCCGATGATCGAGTAGGCGAGGCGCACGCCGTCCGACGTAATGCAGTACTTGATTTCTTGGTGCATCGGCCAGCACCCCAATCTTCACTCAATACGCCTGCTGCGCAACTGGCAGCTCGACAGGATGTCGCGCGGGCGGCGCATCATCGATAGCCGTGGAGAAGTAGCGCAACGCATTGATGCCGCACTTCCAGACAAGTTCAAAGTTACTCGAATTAAATCGTGTCCGCTATGGGTCTCAATCGCGTCATTTCGGTCGTCGGCCAACCACTTCCGCTCTTCCGCTGGAAGCGGACTGCGTCAGCGCCGGTTGGTATGTCGCAAAGGTGCCAATTTCGGGCTCCGCGTCTTAGCTCTTGTGGGCAAATGTTTGAGCCCGCCTACCTGAATTCTTGCCCATATTTAAGAGCGACCACGTTGATCTGCTCCCGCGTCAATTCCTTTCGCGGTTCGCCGGGTCGGCTGCAGGTTTCGCGAAAGAAGCCGTCGAGACCTGGGGGGACCATGATCCACAGCAGAACCAGTTCTTGATCTGGACTACTGAAACCATGCCACGTGTTCTTGGGTATGAAAATCGTTCCACCTCTTTCGCAAGAGTGACGCACATCGTTGAGTGTGGCCGAACCACTGCCTTCTAAAACGTAGAAGGCTTCGTCATGGTGGGGGTGTCGGTGAACGGGAATGCCTGAGCCTTTGGGTAGCTGCTGCGTGCCCAGGGCAAGATTATTGGACCCCTTTACGGGGTCGACCTTGATGAAGACGTTGCCGCCATCACGAAAATGGATCAAATGTTCACCCCCTCCTGCGCCAAGCACATAGCCCTGCGACACCGGGTTGTGCGACTTCGCCTCGCTCTCCTTGCTGTTCGGCATCGCGTGCTCCATTGGCCG
>CAVUYV010000016.1:0-128559 GCA_963745785.1 uncultured Alphaproteobacteria bacterium
GACGCGGAGGGCATTGATCTGGATCAACCGGACGCACGCCCCGGCCTTAGCCGGCATAGCTAAGGGTCACGACGACTGGCCGAGGAGGGTCAGAAGCAGAGAAGGCATCACGCTACGCTTGCCGCGAAGGCGATTGATTGCGGTGCAGCGTTGAGATAGGTCAATAGCACCACGGCGGATACGGCTCCGAGTGAAGGTGCGAATAGCAGTATTTTGGCCGGGAAAGGTTGGCCGGTGTCGAAAGCCAGGCAGAAGAAGCACGAGGCAGTTGAGGCGCCGGAACTCGTCCGGCAAGATCAACCGCAAGAAATTCGAGGAGGAGCTCGAGAAGCTTCAGGTCGAGCTAACCCGGCTGCAGACCTGGGTCAAAGACAAGCGGGCGCGCGTCATTGTGGTGTTCGAGGGCCGGGACACGGCGGGCAAGGGCGGCGCGATCAGCCGGATCACCGCACGCACCAGCCCGCGCGTCTTCCGGCACGTGGCACTGCCCGCGCCCTCCGACCGCGAAAAGACCCAGGTTTTCATCCAGCGCTACATCGCCCAATTCCCGGCGGCGGGCGAGATCGTCCTGTTCGACCGCTCCTGGTACAACCGGGCCGGGGTTGAGCGCGTGATGGGTTTTTGCACCGACGAGGAGTACGAGCGGTTCCTGACAATGGTCCCCGTGGTCGAGCGGGAGATGATCGTCAACAACGGCATCATCCTGCGCAAGTATTTTCTCGATGTCAGCCAGGACGAGCAGCGGCGCCGGTTCGAGGCCAGGATCAAAGACCCGATGAAGCACTGGAAGCTGAGCCCGATGGACACTGAATCGGTGCGGCGCTGGTGGGATTACACGCTGGCCTACCGGCGCATGATCGAGGCCACTCACATGTCGTGGGCGCCCTGGCACATCGTCCCGGCCGACAACAAGCGCCGCGCCCGGCTAAACCTGATCCGGCATCTGCTCGACAGCATCCCTTACAAGAAGGTCGACATAGAACTTCCCAAGATGCCCAAGGCGCAGCCGCGACCCAAGAATGCTGCTGAGGGTCTGACCGCGGGCCTGCTGATTCCCAGCAAGTATTGAATGCCTTGGAGCATCGTGTCCGCCGGCGTGGCGCTGGAAGCGGAAAAACGCCGCCCTGCTCCGCAGTCGATCAAAGCACGTGATCGAATGATATTGAAGCTGACTTGATTGCGTTGGGGCGTTGCATGACGAAACCAACGAAACAGCAAAGGGCAAGCTGGCTGTGGTGGTTTCCGCCAGCCGATTGGTTGGCTGAATACCGGCCTTCCTGGCTGCTCGGCGATATCGTCGCCGGAATAACCCTGGCGGCCTATGCGATCCCGGTTTCCCTTGCCTATGCCGGCCTGGCAGGCTTGCCCCCGCAGGTCGGCATCTACGGCTACCTGCTGGGCGGTCTGGGCTATGCCCTGCTCGGATCCTCGCGTCAGCTTGCGATCGGACCCACTTCCGCCATTTCGCTTATGATTGCCGGAACGGTGGGGGAAATGGCCGGCGGAGATGTGCAACGATACGCGCAAATTGCCAGCCTCGCTGCCTTTACCGTGGCGGCGCTCAGCCTGCTCGCGTGGCTGTTGCGGCTGAGCGTGCTGGTGAAATTGATCAGCGATAGCATCCTCGTCGGCTTCAAGGCCGGTGCGGGATTGACCATAGCTTTGACCCAACTGCCAAGCCTGTTCGGCGTGAAAGGCGGCGGTCACAATTTTTTCGAGCGCGCGTTTCTGCTGGCCGGGCAGCTCAGTCAGACGCAGTACCTCGTTCTTGTCGTCGGCGTCATCGCGATCGGGCTGATCGTACTGGGCGAGCACTTGCTGCCGGGAAAACCGGTTGCGCTCGGGGTTGTCATACTGGCGATCATCGCCGCCACCCTGCTGGGGCTTCCTGCGCTTGGGGTGCCCATAACAGGAGAGATTCCGGCGGGCTTACCCACCTTGTCAGGCCCGGCCCTCAGGTTGCGTGACGTGGAGGGAATAGTTCCGTTGGCCGCCGGCTGTTTGCTCCTGGCCTATATCGAAGGCGTATCTGCCGCCCGCACCTTCGCTGCGAAACACGGATACGCGCTGGATCCCAGGCAAGAGCTTCTGGGCATCGGCGCAGCCAATCTCGCGGCGGCAATGGGGCATGGCTACCCTGTGGCCGGCGGACTGTCGCAATCGGCGGTGAATGACAAAGCAGGCGCCCGCACTGCGCTGGCGCTTGTCGTTGCCTCGGTGACGCTTGGGCTTTGCCTGCTCTTTCTGACCGGCTTTCTCGAGAATCTTCCCGAAGGCGGTGCTGGCCGCCGTGGTCCTGACCGCGGTGTATGGGTTGGTGGATTTTCCGGCACTGCTCTACATGTGGCGCGTGAGCCGACTGGATTTCCTGGCCGCAGCCATCGCGCTCGTCGGCGTGCTGCTTCTTGGAATACTTCAGGGCATTCTGCTTGCCGCGCTGGCCTCGATATTATTACTGCTCGCCCGGGTGTCGCGCCCGCATGTTGCGTTTCTTGGTCGCGTGCCCGGCACCAATTCCTATTCCGACGTGGATCGCCATCCGGAGAATGAGCCGCTGTCCGGCGTGATCGCTTTCCGTCCCGAGGCATCGCTGATTTACGTCAATGCCGACATTGTACTGGACTCGGTCTTGGTTCGTCTGCGCGAGGCTGGGCAAGTGCCCGTCCATCTGGTCGCCTGCGATCTCTCCGCCGCGCCGTATATCGATCTCGCCGGCGCTCGCATGCTGCACGAGTTGCATAACGAGCTTGCCGCTCGCGGCATCACCCTGCGCATCGTTGGCGCCCATGGATCGGCGCGCGATTTATTGCGAGCCGAGGGGCTCGAAGAAAAAGTCGGCGGACTCGAGCGCACCAGGACGATGGACAGTTTACTGCGGACCGATATCGCTGCCGGCTGCGATTAGGCAACGTGCAACGCTTCGCTGCGCCAACGGTTGGCAACCGACATAGCGCGCGCTAGACGACCCGGCGCTCCGGCGAGATATCATGAGAATAGTGCGTGCAGTCCACGACGGCCAGCAGCGCGGAATTTTTCAGCACCATCGGGTCTCGCTCGCCCTTTGCCGCGCACACAAGAATCTGCGAGGCGATTTCGGCTTTCATCGTCGACGTGCGTTTTGCTTCGGGAAGCGTGGCCGTGGCATCGTCAAGGACGGTCTTCATCAACTGGATCAATTCAGGCTGAAAGGCTACTCCCGTTGGGTTCATGGTTGCCTCCTGTCCGCCGATCTTGGCCGCCATTCTATGTCCCAATTTTTTCAGGGAGCAACGTCCAAATCACGCTGTACAGCGGTTTTAATGTGGCTCGCTGCAACGCGGCAGAGGCCGCTCGCAATTCCTTTTCCGGCGAACGTGTTACAGCACCACGGCCGGGCGGACGTGAAATGAAGCAAATACGCGCGATGCCCGACCGATGGCGGATAAATCTCTCGAAAATAACCAGCCGAGGCTTTGTCCGGAGATCTAGTTCTGCGCAAATTTCACGGTCGAGACCGGCCACTTTCCATCGTGGCCCCGGATCGAGATTCGAAGGCCGTGCAATTCGTCGAGCCAAACGTTCTCCACCGTCCCGGCCTTGCCGTCGGTGAGGACCACGGCTTTGCCGACAAGCTCGGTCTGGGCTTGCTCGAACGCGCCGAGGATCGTGGACGCGCGGACCTTCGCAGTTGGCATAGGTGACACCGAATCAGATGGGGAAGCGGGCCGCTGTTTGCATCCGAAAGTTGCGAAAGTCGTGACGGGCGCGCGGCAAACCGGTGTCAAAGACCGCAATTTTGCGGCGTCTGCAGACGATTTTGGAGCCAGAAACGCGAAAGTGATGGGCTCGCCGTTTGATTTTAAGGAAGCAGTCCTCACCCAAGGTCAATACCGTGTCGCGCTCAGCTCTAGGCACCCGCCGCGTTCCGCGCAATGACATTGCGATAGAACGATGCGCTGAGCTTCGGCGTCCGAACCTGCGTGTCGAAATCCACGCGATACAGCCCAAAGCGCTTTTCAAATCCGTAGATCCATTCGAAATTGTCCATCAGGCTCCACAGGAAATAGCCGCGAACCGGCACGCCCTCGGACGTCGCACGCTGCAATTGCGTCAGATAATTGCGCAAGTACATGATCCGGTCGAGATCATACACGCTACCATCGGCGGCCAGCGCGTCGGCCGCGCAGGTGCCGTTCTCGCTGATGTAGATCGTATCGAGGTTCCAGACCTTCGCCGCAAGTCGCGGCACCCAGTAGATCGTTTCCGGGCCGATCCTGAGCCAATCGACGCTCATGTGCGGAAACGAAGCGGGAAAAGGCAGAACTTTGAACCCCGGCGCGCGGTCGGATGCGACGATGTAATATTGCGGCGCGTAAATGTTCAAGCCGACGAAATCGATCGGTGAGGAGATGATCTTGAGCTCGCCGGCGGTGAATTTGGGGGCGGCCGCGCCGGCATATTCGAGAAACCCGTCGGTGTATTTGCCCTCGAGGATCACGCCCAGCAAGCCCGAATTCAATTCGCGCGTCGCGATCTCCGCGGCGCGAACGTTCGCGGGCGTATCGATCGCCGGCACGCAGGCTGCGATGTTCTCGGCCGGGCCGACCTTCGTGCCCGCCCGCCCATGAGCGCGGATCGCCTGCACGGCGAGCCCGTGGGCCAATGCGACGTGGTGACGGACCTGATTCAGTTCTGCCGGCGGCAGTTTGAGGCCAGGGGCGTCAATGCCCCAGCCATAACCGAAGTTCACGAATCTTCCGGCTTCGTTGAGCGTGAAGATATTCTTGACGCGATCGCTTATCCGCTCCGCCACGTAACCGGCGTAATCCGCGAAGGCCTTGGAGGTGTCGCTGGACTGCCATCCGCCAACCCTGTCCTGCAGCGACTGCGGCAGATCCCAGTGAT
Source organism: uncultured Alphaproteobacteria bacterium (assembly GCA_963745785.1). Taxonomy (GTDB): domain Bacteria; phylum Pseudomonadota; class Alphaproteobacteria; order Rhizobiales; family Xanthobacteraceae; genus Bradyrhizobium. The sequence continues at coordinate 4,885 of CAVUYV010000016.1, forward strand.
ACAGCGTCGCAAACGGTTCGATGCCGTTGGCCAGAATTTCATCCAGCAGGCGGTCGTAGAAATCGAGGCCCTTGGGGTTCGGCGCGCCGGTTCCTTCGGGAAACACCCGCGGCCACGCGATCGAAAAACGATAGGCTTTGGCGCCCAGCTCCTTGATCAGGCGAACGTCTTCCTTGTAGCGGTGATAGTGGTCATTGGCGCGGTCGGCGTTGCTGTGATCGCCGATCTTGCCGGGCGTGTGGGCAAAGGTGTCCCAGATCGAGCGTCCGCGGCCGTCTTCATCGACCGCGCCCTCGATCTGATAGGCGGAGGTGGCGGTGCCCCAGACGAAAGCCGTTCGGGAAACTCGGCAGAGGCGTGCCGGTCGGTTGCCGGTTTGGCCTCACCGTCTTCTGGCTTCGCAGGCGTTGCCGCCATCCCGAGGGCGGAAAAACCCGCAAGCTTGGCAAAATGCCGACGCGAGAACTTACCGAACATCGACTTCTCCTGTCAGCTTCGCGTTCACGGGCGCAACCGAACGGTCTAGTAGGAATCAAATTGATAAGCGGAAATCCTGTCGATTTCGAATTCGACCGTAGCAGGAGATTCGGCGTCGACAAATCCGACGCCCTGGAAGTACTTCGAGCCCATCGCCAGATTCACGATCATGTACATCGGATCGTCGAAACCGACCGGGACCTTGATATCCGACACCGGCTTGCGGTCGATGAAATAGACAAGGCGATCCCGGGTCCATAGCACGCCGTAGTCGTGAAAATCGGTCGAGGCGTCCGGCAATGAGAAGTCAAACCCGCAGGATTCCACTTTACCGGTGGCCGGATTGCGCCAATGTGTCGTCATCACCAGCGTGCCGGGCCGCTCCCCGCGACCTTCCATGACGTCGATTTCGGGAGGCCAGCCGCCGTCATCTGCCAGCATCCAGAAGGCCGGCCATACACCGCGCTCCCTACCGGTATCTTCGAACGGATCTCGAAATATCCGTACTTTTGCGAAAACCGGCTTTGGGTCGTCAGGATGCCCGATATGTATTCATTGTTGAAGAGCACCGACTTCAGTTCAGGAGGCGTGCGGCTTGCAACGATCGAGAGAACTCCATCTCGAACCTTGAACGGGTCGAGCCCCAGCGGGGTTGTTGATCGTCCGCCATAGCGTGGATCCACGTATATCTGTTGTTCGCCGTTAAACGTGGTTTTCCGTTTGAAGTCGGAGCCGTCTCCTCCCCAGTAGCGCGCTTCCGGCCAGGCGGCGCCGCCGGCGTAGTGAGGCACCCACCTGCCTTTCAACAATGGATGCTCGTCGAAATCATCGTGGAACGTTCGGTGCAGCGACACCGCGGCAAGGGGATTGGCATCCGACGTGTCGATGCGACGACATTGTTCGCCGGGCGGATCGCTCGTCACCTGCAGGGTCAGCCGCGTCGGCGCGATCTTGAGATGCTCTTGCGCAAAAGCCGGCACGAGAGTGACGAGACAACCGACCAGGGCCAGGACTTTCGGCGTCAAGTTCTTCTATCCTCAATTGGCAGCATGATAGATAGACAGGCATTTCTGCGCCGCAACTATACCTTAGGCAGTTTCGTCTTGTCGTGGACGTTCGAAAAAAGGCGGCCCGCTCGGCCGCCGCGTAAGGACCTAACGCTTCAAGGGAAAGCCAGAAATTCCGCAGACGAAACGGATACTCCGTCGGTCGGTCCGCGACTGGATCAGCAACCACGACAGATGTTCAATTGCTTGTCGAGCTGCTCGTCCAGTTTCTGCTGCTGGGCATCGTAGGTCGACATCTGCTGTTGTTCGGTCTGTTCCGCCGGAGAGCGCGGAGAAAAATGCTCGGCGCGCGGCTGCAAATGACCGATGGGTGCGGGAGGCACCGTGGCTGGGATCCCAGAGAGTGGTTCGGCATTGACGGCTGCGCTGCCGAAAACCGCGAGACAGCCGGCAACCGAGATAGCGAGAAGCGAACGCATGGATTGCTCCACTAGTTTACCGCGCGAGGCCGGAAGATGCAGTATGTGCAGCCAATTCACGCGTTGATGTACTTGGAGTAAGCGCCGCAAAACGCCGTTTCCACTAAACACCGATTTAGGCTTCCGGCGGCAGATCACACGTCGTTGATACTCCCGCTCATCACGCTGCCTTCGCTCGTCCGCGAACCAACAAGACTTCTTTTTGGATTGGTTCGGATGGTCTGGCGCGAGCGTCTTCAGCTGACGGCCTGCCGCATGGCGGGCCGAGCCGGCTGTTTCGCTCCTTCGCGGTCGGGACAAATAATCTCCACCCGGCAGCCTGGGCCGGGGTGAATCGCCAGCCGGAAGCCGTGCAGCTTCACGATCGCGGCCACCAGATTCAGGCCAAGACCCACGCCAGGCGTGTTTCGGATCTTGTCGGAGCGATAGAAACGCCGCAGCACGGCCTCCCGCTCCTGCTCGCTGATGCCGGAACCGGTGTCCGTCACGCGCACGATGGTTTCGGCACCGCCCCGCAACAGCTCGATATCCACTCTGCCGCCTTCGGGCGTAAACTTGATGGCGTTATCGATCAGGTTGGCGACCGCCTCGATCAAGAGGTCGCGATCGCCGCGCACCGTAAGTCTGTGCCTCACGCCGACCTGCAACGTGACATTCTTGTTTTCGGCGATCGGTTCGTAGATGTCGCAGACCTCGCGCAGCATGTCGTGCAGCGGCACGTCGGCGAAGCTCGCGGAGCGCCGGCTGTTTTCGATCTCCGCAAGACGAAGCAGTGCCGTGATGATCGTCAGCGACTGGTCGATACCCGCGATCGCCTTGTCTGATACCGCCTGAAGCTGCTCCAGTGTTGTTGCGTTGGTGCGGCCGCGCTCGAGCGTGATCCGGGCGCGCGTCAAGGGCGTTCGCAAGTCGTGGGCGATGTCATTGCCGACGCCGGCGAGCGCGTGGATCAGCGTTTCCATCTCATCGAGCATGCCATTGACGATAATGGCCAGCTTCGAGAACGGCTCGTCGACATTGCGGTGCGGAAGCCGTTCGCGCAGATCGCCGGCGATAATGCGTTGAACCCGCTGGTTGACCTCTTCGACCCGCTTCTGGGCGCGCACGCTCAGCCAGGCGCCCGCCAGCAGGCAAAGCAAAAAGGCCGGCAAGAGGCCGAGCCCGAGCGCCTCGCCGACCACATGGGAAATCTCCCTTGCCTCATCGACATTCCGTCCGAGCACCAGCACGTCGCCGTTTCGCATGCGCCGGGCGATGGCGCGAACAACCTGATGCTCCCTGCCGTTTCCATTCGTCTTGACGATGTGGGCGGCTTGCGCTGGACCGTCGATCCGCAGACTGGGTGGCAGGCTTTCGATATTGCCGGTGATCCGGTGGCCTTCGGCGGCAAATATCGCCGCGAGCTGGACCCCTCGAGGATCCTGTCTCAGCTTCTCGTCGATTGCCTCCAGCCGCCGCTCAGGCGACAGGCCGGCAATCCCCTCCAGTTCCAACGTTATCACCCGGTCGGAGCGGGCGGTCAGATAGTCATCGATCTGCCAGTAGATAAATCCGAACAGCACGATGACGAAAACCGCAAACACGCCGGCCACCATGAGCGCCCAGTGGAAGGTGTTCGAGCGGATGAATTGCGGTTGACGCATCGGAATTTCGCCGCCCGGATGTCCCTGCTTGACGTCAACATCAGCGCACGTCGCCGGAACCATCGGAAAGCTACGATACCGCGCGAAGAATGAACCCGGCGCCGCGGACATTGTGGATCATAGGGGCTTCGTCGGGCCCGTCCACTTTATGACGCAGCCTGCCCATATGCACGTCCACGAGGTTGGTCGCCGGCACGAATTTGTAATTCCAGACCTCCTCCAGCAGCATGGCACGGGTCAGCAACTGGTCGCTGCGCTGCATCATGTATTCAAGCAGCCGAAACTCGCGCGGCAACAATTCGATCACCCGATCGCCGCGCTTGGCGGTGCGTTCGATCAAATCCAGCTCCAGCGGTCCTACTCGCAGGACGGTCTCGCGCAATTCAACCGGCCGGCGCAGCAACGCTTCTATCCTGGCGACAAGCTCCACGACAGCGAATGGCTTGGTAAGATAGTCGTCGCCGCCCATCCGCAATCCGCGTACGCGGTCGTCTACGGCGCCGAGCGCGCTCAGTACCAGCACGGGGGTGCGTACCTGCTCCTTTCTCAGCGCCTCGATGACCGTGAGACCATCCATTCCAGGTAGCAGTCGATCGACGATCATGGCGTCGGGCCGCGACGACCGCGCCTTGTCAAGGCCTTCGATTCCGTTCGCAGACCATTCGACTTCAAAGCCGCGATCGGCCAGCTCGGCTGTAATTTCCTCAGCCGTTTCGCTGTCATCCTCGATCAGGAGCACTTTTGCCATCGACTGATTCTCGTCTACCGCCGGCGCATTCGCAATGCCCGAGCCTGGTATCCCTGGAACCATACGCTTGCTCAAGACCAAAGCCATAGTGTCAACGGCCCGCAAATGCCACGTTTTTCGTTCAAAAGAGCCGGACAGCGCCGCCCCGCCCTACTCGGGGGCATAAGGCGTGGCGTGCGCCGTCCGCTCTGCGGCCATCTGGACACCGCCTCCGGGGGCAAGGCGCGGTGGGCCGCTCACCCCAAAACATAGGCGCGGAAAATCGGCGGCACCATTAAATAGGGTTTTAGAATTGGCGTGCCCGGAAGGCGCATTGATCGGATGTTCCGGCCGTTTTGCGCGAGGGCTTGGAGGCTGAGTTTTCCCGTCAGCAGCCCGATGGCGATGCAGGCGATACGCCTGGTGTCGCCGCGGCGCCGGTGGCGTTGGCCGGCGCCATCGTGCCGGGCGTTGACAGGCTCATCGTCACGCTCTCGGCGCAAGCCGACGTATTCGGCGTAGGCATAATCGCCATTGTCGGATCGATGCTGGTGGCGCCAAGCTGCGTGATATCCGGCTGGATCGTCCCGGGTGGCGGGTTCGCCGGAATTGCCGGCGTCGAGAGCGGCAAAGCCGCGCCATTGGTCGGCGGGCCTCCCGGCGTAGAGCTGCATACGATGGTCGATGAGCTGCCGACCGGGGACACTGGCGATATGGTCCCGGTCGTGCTGGAGACGATCGGCGTCGGAATGGTCCCCAACGGGGTCGATGACATCGTCGCCATCGATGACATCGTCGTGGTCGATGGCATCGTCGTGGTCGATGGCGTCATCGAGGCTGTGCTGCCCGCCATGGATGGGGAGACCGTGCTCGGTACGGTCGATGGCGTCGGTACGGGCGTTGCAGTAGTGGAAGGCGGAGGCGCTGCTATCGCGGACGACGTCACCGGTACCGTCGAGCCGGGAAAATCGGACATGAACGATGTAGCTGGTTGTGCCGACAGCAAGAGCGGCGCGGTCGTCGCGGACGTGGAAGAGGTAGCCGTCACTGCTGGTATCGTCGGTACCGCTGATATCGAGGGCGTCAGTCCCGGTGGCGCCGCCCACCGCCGACATGGACGCAACCGGCACCGCCGCAGTCCCAGGCGTGATTTGCCCTGATGGTGTGGCGCAGGTCACGACCGTTCCCGGCGTTGTCGGATCAGAAGCCAGCGGCACCGGCGCCAATGTCGTGACGGGAGTGCCGGGCTGTGTCGTGGCCGAGAACGGACTCGGGCCATTGAGCGGGGATGTCACGATCGCCCCTGGCGTCGTTGAAAGGCCCATGGCGGTGCTGCCCATGGTAGAGACCTGCGCCAGGCAAGCGGTGCATCCCGCCAGCAGGGTGGCCGATGTGAACAGCAAGCGTCGCATCAGTATCCCTTCGGCGCCGAGCTGGCCACCTGCACTTCACGCGTCGCGACCTTGCTGCCTTCCGCCAGGTTCACCATCGGATTGAGCACGACCTGATCGCCGGCCTTGACGCCGTCGTGCACCTCGACTTCCGTGCCGAAGTCGCGCGCGATCGTGATCTTCTGCAGATGCACGATGCCGTTCTGCACGACCGCGACATGCAGGCCATTTTGATCGAATACGACGGCGTCGGCCGGTATGATCACCGATGGTGTCTTGCGCGGGATAAACAGTTCAACGGTGCAATAGATTCCGGGACTGAGCGCACCGTCCGGATTGGGGACATCGATCTCGGTCAGCAGCGTCCGGCTGCCAGGCTGCAACGCTGTCGCGATTCGCGTGACCTTGCCGGGAAAGCTGCGATCCGGAATCTCGGGGACACGGACCACCGCGTCGACGCCGGGCCCAAGCCCGAAAGCCTGGTCCTGGGGAACGAACACCTGGGTGCGGATCACGTCAGGGTGCATCAGCGTGAACATGAACGTCGATCCGGATGTTACCAGACTGCCGTTGTCGATGTTGCGTTGGGTGATCACGCCGTCGAATGGCGCCACCACGCGCTGGTAGGCCTTCTCCTGCTCGAGTATTCGAATCTGGGCTTCCTGGGCGGCAATATTCGACTGGCCACTGCCTACCGCCGCTTGCTGCGCCTGCAGGGTCAGGCGATCGTTGTCGCCCTGCTGAAGGGTGAGCCAACCCTGCTTGACCAGCCGGCTGTCGCGCGCATTGGTGACCTCGGCGAGCTCACGGCTTGCCTGGGTTTGCTGCAATGTCGCCTGGTTCAGGGCCAGCGTCGCCTTGGCTTGCGTAATCTGGTGGTCGAGCTCCGGGGCGGTAATGTCGGCCAGCAGCGCGCCGGCCTTGACCCGGTCGCCGATGTCGACGTAGCGCTTTTCGATATAGCCATTGGTGCGCGCGAAAATATTCGCCGCCTCAAATGCGGTGGTGGTCGCCGGCAGCGTGACGGTGATCTTGCTGTCGCTGGCGCGGACCGCGGCGACGCGAACGTCGGGGACAAAAGTCCTGCTCTGTTGCGCGGTGGCCGCGACGGCGAGCTCGGCCTGGTAGTGGCGCCAGCCCCCCGTGCCGACGCCGCCCACGAGCAGCAGCAGCGCACTTCCGCCGAGCAGCACCCCGCCGTAACGACGTCGCCGCTTTGCGCGCAGCGTTCGGTAGCGGCAACAACGCGATCGGTTTCAGGACCTGGCCGATCCTTAACATCTTCACTTTTTGGCCGCACACGAATCTCGGTCATTCTGGAACTTCCTCGAATACGCCATGGTGAGGCTTTCCGTCGTTGCCCTTGCGCAGCATGGCGAACAGGTAAGGCACGATCAGCAACGTTGTCGGTGTCGCAAACAGAAGGCCGCCGATGACGGCGCGCGCGAGCGCAGCGTTCTGCTCTTCGCCGGCGCCGCCGATCGCCATCGGGATCATGCCGACGATCATCGCGGCGGCCGTCATCAGCACGGGACGGATTCGGGTGTAGCCGGCACTGATGGCGGCCTCGAAGGCGGAGTGCCCCTTCAGCTGCTGCTCGCGCGCGAAGGTCACGAGCAGAATCGAGTTCGCCGAAGCGACGCCGACCGCCATGATCGCACCCATCAGCGACGGCACGTTCAGCGTGGTGCCGGTGATGAACAGCATCGTGACGATGCCGCAGAGCGTCGCCGGCAGAGCCAGGATCACGACAAACGGATCGCCAAAGGTCTGGTAGTTCACGACCATCAGCAGATAGACGAAGACCGCGGCGAACAGCAGCCCGATGCCCAGATTCCGGAACGAGTCGTTCATGCTCTGGATCTGTCCGATCACCTGAATTGAGTTGCCGGGCTTCAGTTTCTTCTGCAGCTCCGTCGTGACCTTGTTGATGTCGGCTGCGACGCTGCCGAGATCGCGGCCCTGCACGCTGGCATAGACCTCAAAAACCGGCTGGATATTGGTCTGGTTGGAGTTGGTGGGGACCTTGTCCCGCTTGAACGTCGCGACATTGCTGAGCATGCCAGGGACAACCTGGCCGCTCACCGCCAGCGAGGTGGAAACCGGCGTGTTTGCCAGCGCATTGAGCGAGTTGACTTTGGGCTCCGGCGTCTGCACCGCCAGATAATACGGAATGCCCGAGGTCGGATCGGTCCAGAAATTGGGCGACACCTGCTCCGACGAGCTCAGGCTGACATTGATATTGGTGGCCACCGTGCTCGCATTGAGGCCGAGCTGCGCGGCCCGGGTCCGGTCGATCTGGGCGTAGAACGCCGGCGCGTCGACCTCCTGCTGCAGATGCGCGTCGACGATGCCGGGAATCGCGGCAAGCCGTTGACGGAGCTCCCTTGCAACCGAAAGGTTGTTCTTGTCGTAGCCCACCGTCCGGACGTCGATCTGCGCCGGCAGTCCGAAGTTCAGAATCTGCGTTACGATATCGGCCGCCTGGAAATAGAATGTGTCCTCCGGGAATGCGGCGGGCAGGACCTGACGCAATTTCTTGACGTAGTCGGCGGTCGGCTTGTGGCCCTCCTTGAGCGCCACCTGGATGACGCCATCGTTGACCCCGATCGTCGAGCCGTCGGCGAATGCCAGATTGTAGGCTCGCGCCGGCAGTCCGATATTGTCGACGATCAGGGAGCGGTCCTTCTCCGGAATGATCTCGCGAATCTTGTCCTCGACCGCCTGGAATATCGCCTCGGTGCTTTCGATGCGGGTCCCGGCGGGAGCGCGAACGTGAAGCTGGATCTGGCCGCCGTCGATCAGCGGGAAAAAGTCCCGGCCGACAAACAAGAACATCACCGTGCCGAGGCTGAGTATCAACACGGCGACGACAGGCACGATGGCCCGCCGGCGGAGCAGCATGGTGAGGAGTTTCGAATATCCATCGCCGCAGCCGCTCGAAGCCGCGGTCGAATGCGGCGGTCATCCGCGAGAACAAGCCTGCCGGGGCTCCCGTCGTCGGTGTGGCGACGTTCGCTCTTGAGCAGCAAGCCGATCGTGATCGGCGTCAGGGTCCGCGACAATCCGTAGGACGCCAGCATCGCGAACACGACGGCAAGTCCCAGCGGCGTGAACAGGTACTTGGCCGGGTCCGTCGAGGAATACCACCGATGTGAACACGCAGCTGATGGCAAGCGTCGAAACCAGGGTAGGCATCGCGATTTCGGCGGCGCCATGCAGCGTCGCCTCCGGAAAGCGGCATGCCCTCTTCGGTCCACAGGCGATGGGTATTCTCGATGGTCACGGTCGAATCGTCGACCAATATGCCGACCGCCAGCGCAAGGCCGCCCAGCGTCATCGTGTTCAGCGTTTCGCCGAGAAAATACAGCACGACGAGCGACGACAGGATCGCCAGCGGGATTGAAATCATCACCACCAGCGTCGATCGCCAGGAGCCCAGGAAGATCAGGATCATCAGCGCGGTGAGGCCTGCCGCGATGGCGCCTTCGCGCAGCACGCCGTTCACCGAATTCGTGACGAATACCGACTGGTCGAACAGCTCGCTGATCTTGAGTCCGGCCGGCGCGGCAGCGCGGATCGCCTGCAGGGCATTCTTCACGCCGTTGACGACCGCCAGCGTCGAGGCATTGCCGTTCTTGATCACGCTGAGCAGAACCGAGCGGTGGCCATCCTCGCGCACGATGTTCTGCTGCACCAGCGATCCGTCGCGGACCTGCGCCACGTCCTTCAAAAGGATGGTGGCGCCGTTGGCGAACTTGACCGGCATCATGTTGAGGTCGTTGATCGACGCCGGTGTCGCATTGGTTCGCACCGTATACTGGGTGTTTCCGATCTTCGCCGTTCCCGACGGCAGCGTCAGGTTCTGCGTATTGACCGCGTTCACGATGTCGAGCGGCGTCAGTCCGCGGGACAGAAGCTTGTCCGGGTCGATATCCACCATGATCTGACGATACTTGCCGCCCGCCGGCGTCGGCAGCGTGACGCCGGGAACCGGGGCCAATTGCTGCCGGACGCGATAGATGCCGAAATCGTAGAGTTGCTGCTCGTTCAGACTGTCGGAATTGAGACTGAGCTGCAGGACCGGAACGCTCGACGCATTGAACTGCACGACGATCGGCGGCTGGATGCCGGGCGGCATCAGGGCGCGAATGGCATTGGTCGCCGACACGATCTGCGCGATAGCGAGGTCGAGATTGACGTCCGGCTGGAAGTAGATCTTCTGGATCGACAGACCATTGAGGGTCTGCGCTTCCATGTTCTTGATGCCGTTGACGTTGGCGCTGATGGAATACTGGCTGTAGGTGCTGACGCGCTGTTCCATTTCCGGCGTGGTGAGACCGGTGTATTGCCAGATGACGGTCACCACCGGAATGCGGATTTCCGGAAAAATATCCGTCGGCATCGAGCGGATGGCGGCGACGCCGAGAAACAGGATCAGGGCGGCCAGCACATAGAATGTGTGCGGAAATCTCAGCGCAAATCGAACAATGCCCATAATCTATCCTTGCCTGCACGCCGGCTGCGCAATTTGCGCAGCCGGCGGCGTTCGCTATTTCAACTGCACCTGCACGATCGGACCGGGCTTGTCGGCGTGGCCTTCCGCGATCACCAGATAGCGACGCTGGATCTTGTCCTCGCCGTGCACGACCTGCCGGATCGCGCCGGTGGCGTTGACGATCGCCGAGCCGGCCGGATTCGTCATGAAGGCGGCCAGCGGCTCCAACGGCCCCTCGCCGCTTCGCTCTGTGCAAGCGCCAGAACGTAAGGCTGCTTGGGCTCAAGGCCGGTCACCGATGCCTGCAGCACCTGGATCAGGCCCTGATCGAACAGCGAGACGCTGGTGGGAGCGTTGGCTTCGTCACCTGGCCGGCACTGCAACGGTCTTACGGCCTTCCGCGCCAAGCGAAAGATGCGCGGCCTGGCCGGCAACGCCGAGCGGCTGCAGGCCCTGCGTGCCGTCGCCTTCCGGCACGGCGTTCGGAACGTAGGCGATGGCCTGCGGCGCCTGACCGATCGGGCTGGTCGCGATCAACTTTGTTGGTCGCGGTATCGATCGCGGCGATGCCGTCGGCATTTTCAAGCCCGACGTAAACCCGGCTGCCGTCGCCGGACGGCCAGATGCCGTGCGGCAGCTTGCCGACCGGAATGGTCGCGACCTGCGAGAAGTCGTCGGTGCGAAACACCTTGACCTCGTTCAATCCGCCGACCGTCACGTAGGCGAAGCGTGCCATTGGCATTGTGGACGAAATTGACATGATTGGTGATCGGCCCGGTGTCGATCGATTTCAGCACCGAGAATGGCGGCTGCGCGTCGAACACCATGGTCCTTGCCGACGTCCTTCAGCGTGAACCAGACCTGCTTGCCGTCCGGCGTCGCGGCGATGTTCGGACAGAACGGGCTGTCCTGCTTGACGTGGCCGACGATCTGTGATCGGCGACCGTGATGACGACGGTCTCCGGATTGAACGAGGAGCAGACGTAACCGTATTTGCCGTCCGGCGAGAAGATCTGCATGCCCGGTCCGGCCGGCACCTTGATGCGCGATTTTTCCTCAAAGCTTTGTCCGTCGAGTACGGCGACATAGTCCTCGCCGCGAACGGTGACCCAGACCTCCTTGCCGTCTGGCGTGAAGAACGCCTCATGCGGCGAGCGGCCGACATAGGTGGTGTGCTTGACCGCGTTGGTCGCGGTGTCGATGAAGGTCACGGAGTTGCTGCCGATCGAAACCACCGCAATGGTCTTATGGTCGGGCGAGAAGCCCATGCCGTGGACGAGGACCTGTCCCTTGTAGAGCGGGCTGAAATTGCCCGGCTGCGGATCGCCGAGCCGGATAACACCGAGCAGCCTGTTGTCGACGGGATCGGTCACCGAGACGGTGTTGGAAAACTGCTCCGCAGAATAAACCCGGTCGCGATGGCTGACCGGAATGTCCGGATCGGACGCCGCTGCCGGCGCCTGGCCGGCCCAGGCCGCTGTTTGCCAGAGCAGGCAGGCACCAGCGAGAAAACCAAAAGTCGAAAGACCGCGTTTCATGTGCATCTCCTATTTCATGTTCATTGAACCGTGCGACATCGCATCGTTAGAATTTGCAGGAGGCATCGCACCGGGTCGCGCCGCAGGCGCTGCGTCGGGCTGGGTCGGTGAAGCCACCGAGGGTGGCAACGGATCGCCGACGGCGAGACGCATGGCGGCGATCTCCTGCTGCTGGGTGACGATGATTTCCTGCGCCATGCGGCGAAGCTGTTCGTTTCTGGCCATATTTGAGTTCGGCCCGCGCCATGTCGATCGCGCCTTGATGATGCGGCACCATCATCGCCACAAAGTCGCGGTCGACATCGCCGGTCGGCTTGATCGTCATATCCGCCATCATCTTGTTCATGGCGGCGTCATTCTCCGACAGGAATGACTGCTCGCTGGAATAGTCGGGCCGATCCGCAACATATTGGATCGGCCTGGTTCCGCGCACGTGATACGCCCTTGTTGGATCGTCTGCCAAGGCGAACGACGTCGCCATCACCGACGCGGTGGTCGCAAGCGAGATTGCACGTTTGCGAACAAAGGAGCGTGAGAACAATTCCATCTTTACCTCCGGACAAAGCCAGTCGTCTGCGCGGCGTGGTCTTTTTCGCGGCCCATCCTGTGCGCTCCCCGATATTTTCTTAAAGACCGCCCAAAGAAACTCCCGGCGCGGACGAAACGTCGGGAGCGCCTTCGAACATGACGGCTTGACGCCATATTCTCAATTAAAAACCCGTTTATAGTTTTATGAATGCATCTAGGTAACGCCGGGCAAAGCCTTGAGGATCGGCAAAACCCCTCATTGATCAACGATGAGTGATTCCGTCCGCGCCCGGACTCAAGATTGCTTGAGAACGACGCCCGCGCCGGCGGTTGGAGAATCGGCAGCGACCGAAGGCACGGGATCAAGTCCCGCCTCCTCTTCCGCGATAAGTCCGAGCGCCGTCCAGTCGAGTCCGGCATAGCCACGTGCTATGCCGGTGATGAGCCGGTCCCGGACCACGCCCACCGATGGCATCGGGGCGCCCGCGTTCTCTGCCTCGGCAAGCGCCAGGCGCACATCCTTGAGCACGAGGGGCAAAACGAAACCGGGCGCATAGGTCTGCTTCGCAATCTTGTCGCCATAGATCTTATGCGCGCGGCCGCCGAACATCGTGCTTGTCATGATATCGATGAAAGGCTGCGGCTTCATTCCGCGCTTTCGCACCACGGCAACGACTTCTCCGAGCATCTCCAGCGCGGTCGCGCTCATCATGTTGCCGAGCAATTTGATGAGGTTTGCCTCGCCTGGATCGTCGCCGATCACAAAAGTCCGTTGGCCGAGAATGTCCAATATCGGTTGGCAGCGCTCGACATCGGCCGGGGCGCCGGCAGCGACGATGAAGAGCTGACGCGCCCTGGCGGCATCCGGATTGCCGAACACCGGCGCGGCGACGTAGCCTTGCCCGTTCCGCGCATGCTCGCTCGCCAGCAGCGACGCAGCCGCCGAGCTGATCGTGCTCATCGACAGATGGATCGCGCCGGGCATCAGCCCCCCGGCGAGGCCGTCGAGGCCGATCTCTTTGCGGCCGAACACGATTTCGCGCACAGCGGCGTCGTCCGGCAACATGCTGATGACGAGCTCGCAGTCGAGCAGATCACCGATATCCGTCGTTGGCCTGAGACCGGGCGCCTCGAGCTTGCCGATCTGATCCGGGCGGCGAACATAGGCGACGACCCGACGCCCCGACGCCACGAGGTTTGCAGCCATCGCCGTACCCATGTGACCAAGGCCGACAAATCCGATTTCACCCTGCAACGGGCGGCGAGCGGCCGATCCGGAGCCGCCCCTATCCTCGCGAGGCGGAATCCCGGATGCGCGGTCGAAGCCGGGAGAGGAGTGGGACTGGTGCTTGGGCATAAGGCCTCCTGATCGTGCGCCTCCGCAACGAACATGGGAGCCGAATGCAACGTCCTCAACTAAAAATCAGTTTAGAGCGGACTGCTACTTCGCGCCTTTGAGGCTGGTCAAATAGTCAACGATCGTGGCGACGTCTTCCGGGGCGACCGGGGCCTTGTAGTTGTTGATCATCTTGTTGACTTCCGCTGCCCAGGCCTGCTTCGACAACGCCGGTTGGTTCAGTACCATGCCGGCCGAGTGACAGGCGAGGCAGTTGTTGTTGATCGCATCCGAACCGGGACCGTTGGGGAACATCTTGTCGCTGTCCGGCAGATCGATCTTGACCGACTTCAGTTGCGAGGGGTGTGGCAGCGCGTGCGGCCGAGAGACATGGAGGCAGCAATCAACAAAATGGCGGCGCGAAGAAACTTGCGAAACATTGTAAGTACTCCCTCAGACCGCCAACACATCGACCGATTCCACGACGTTGCGCATGAAGCCGGCGGGATTCCAGTTGGGTGTATCGGGCTGCGCGACGCCGTTGCTGTTGGTGCAGCGGGTCAACAGACTGTATTTTCCGGGCGACGGCAGCGTGAGTTGCGTCTGCCACTGCCGAAATCCATATTTGCCTTCGTCTTTTCCGAGTTGCGCCTGTTGCCAGCTTTTGCCGCCATCGGTGGAATAATCCACCCTTGCCACGCCGCAATCGCCGCCGAACGCAATGCCGCGCACCGTCGCCGGCGCAGCGCTCTTCACCTGTTGGCCCGAGGCAAGATTTGTGACAAAGGATCGGGGCACCATCCGGTTGATCGGAATCATCTTCACGTCGGTTTCGCCCGGCTTGATGCTGGCGTGCGGTGTATCGGGAATGGTGTAGGCAACCTTGGTCCAGTAGTTGGTGTCGGGCTGATTCAGCACCTCGATGTCGTTCAGCATCTTGACCCAATAGGTCGCATACCAGCCGGGCACCACCAGCCGCAGCGGAAATCCGTTCACCAACGGCAGTTGCTCGCCGTTCATGGCGTAGGCAATCATCACTTCCCCATCGCGGGCGTGATCGATATCCAGCGACTTCATGAAATGCGGCGCATCCGCCACCACCGGCTCATCCAGCCCCTTAAATCGCACCTGCACCGCGCCGGCCTTCACGCCGGCCTTGTCGAGCACGTCCTTGAGGCGGACCCCGCTCCACACCGCGTTGCCCATGGCGCCGTTCGCCCATTCTCCGCCGGATACGCGAGGCTGGAAGAAACCTCGCGAGTTGCCCGAGCACTGGTTCACGGCGGCGAGCTGGACGCTTGGCAATCCGTGCAGGATATCGTTCAGCGATAGCGACAGCGTTTGGTTGACGTGGCCGCGTACGGTCAGGGCGAATTTGTTGATGTCGACGTCGGTCGGGATCACCGCCCAGTGCCAGCGCACATAGAATTGATCGTTGGGGGTGAATACACCCTTGTCGAAAACCTCAAACGGCGTTTCCAGCAGCGGCGGACGGGTGCGCTGCAGGATCATCGGGCCTTTCTGCGGAAAGGCCGTCGTGATCTCCCGTGCTCCGGGACCGCCGGGTAGCGGAAGATCGATCATCGTTTGTGCCCAGGCCGGCCTTGAGAGAGCCAGGGCTCCCACGCCTGCAGCACCCATCAGGCGCCGTCGCGTAATGATGTGATGAAGAGGACCGCTGTTGCCCACTTGCTCCTCCCAAAAACTT
Organism: uncultured Alphaproteobacteria bacterium; assembly: GCA_963745785.1. Classification (GTDB taxonomy): domain Bacteria; phylum Pseudomonadota; class Alphaproteobacteria; order Rhizobiales; family Xanthobacteraceae; genus Bradyrhizobium. The sequence continues at coordinate 20,217 of CAVUYV010000016.1, forward strand.
TATGCTGCTCGTCCAGGCAGGTGGCACAGAGCATCGCGACACCAAACGATCTCTTCAATTAAAAACGCATTTAGAATCCTGAAATCGAGCCCGAGCACAATGAATCGTTTTTTAGTCGAAGTCCTGCGCGGGCGAGACCATCTTGATCGCAAGCCACCGAATGCGGTGGCGCGCTCGATCAGCTGCGCCATCGCCGCCAAAAAATCGCCGCCGAGCGCAGGAGTTGAATGATGAACCGTACTCGATCCCATCAAGCCGACATGGAATTCGTCGATATTCCGGGCACCTCGATGCGAAGTCTCTCGTGTAGCGCTCGGAACATGGGCGATCGGCGGCTGGATGTGGGGTGGCAGCAACGAGAACGATGCCGTCAGCACCATCCACGCTGCGCTCGAGCGCGGAATCAATCTGATCGATACGGCGCCTGTCTATGGCTTCGGGCGTTCGGAAGAAATCGTCGGCAAGGCTTTAGCCATTGGCGGCCGACGCAAGCGTGTATTCATCGCCACCAAGGTCGGACTCGACTGGAAGGATGGAAAGCCGTTTCGTAACGCGAGCAAGGCGCGGATCATCAAGGAAGCCGAGGATTCCCTGCGCCGTTTGCAGACCGACGTCATCGATCTCTATCAGGTGCACTGGCCGGATCCGCACACGCCGATCGCGGAGGTCGCGGAAGCCATGGGCGAGCTGTATCGGGCGGGAAAGATTCGCGCCATCGGAGTGAGCAATTTCAGTCCGGCCCAAATGACGGAATTTCGCAAGGTGGCGCCGTTGCATGCGGCACAGCCGCCCTACAACCTGTTCGAACGCGCAATCGAACAGGACGTTCTCCCCTACTGCCGCGCTCAAAAGATCGCGGTGCTCGCCTATGGCTCGCTGTGCCGGGGGCTTTTGTCCGGCGGCATGTCGAAATCGACCCGCTTCACCGGCGACGATCTCCGCAAAAACGATCCGAAATTTCTCAGCCCCCGATTCGAGCAGTATCTCGCCGCGGTCGAGAGGCTCGACCACTTCGCGCAAGAACGTTACGGCAGAGGCGTGATTCAGCTTGCCGTGCGATGGGTCCTCGATCGCGGCGAAGCAAATATCGCGCTGTGGGGCGCACGCCGGGCCGATCAGCTCTCGCCGATCGCCGATGTCGCCGGCTGGCACATCGACGATGCCGCCATGGCTGAGATCGATCTCATTCTGCGGGAGACAATCAAGGACCCGATCGGTCCGGAGTTCATGGCGCCTCCCGATCGTCTCGCCGCCTAAGCCTGCCGCTCTCGGATGCAATCCCACCCGAAGGGCCGCGACGGGCAGGCCTACCAAGGCTCTCTTACTTGTTTGCTCCACAGCCGGTCATGCATTCCGGATTTTTGACGTCGGGCCGCGGATCGCCGACGAACATGTTCCGGTTCGGCATCTTGATCGCGCTCAGCGTCCTGGCGTCGAGTGTCGCCTCCGCCGGCAGCAGGCCGTTCAGGTTGAGAATGTAGGCCGAGACCGCATAGACGTCGTCATTGCTTAGCGATTGCGGCGCGTTCTGCGGCATGGCGCGGCGGATATAATCGAACAAGGTCGGCGCGTAGGGCCAATAGCTGCCGACGGTTTTCACCGGATTTGGCGTCGCGAGCGTGCCCTGCCCGCCGACAAGCCGGTCGCCAACACCACCCTCGCCCTTTGCGCCATGACAGGCGGCGCATTGCTGATCGAAGACCTCGCGGCCATGACTGACGCTGCCGCTTCCCGGCGGGAGGTTGTTGCCGTAGCGGTCGATATCGATATTCCAGCCCGCGATCTCCGCCGGCGTGGCTGATCGCCCGATGCCGTAAGGGCTCTGTGCCTGCACGGATGTCGCGCATGCCAGCGCAACCGCGGCAAACGCTGCGATGCAAAGCTCACGCGTTGGCATTGGTCACCTCGCCGTCAGCTGCGATGCGCCAGGGCCAGATCGCGTTATTGTGGTAAGTGTAATTGTCGCCGCGAACCGCGAGCAGTTCGGCCAGCGTCGGCTGGACGTAACCGGTTTCATCGGTTGCGCGGCTTTGAATGACGGCGGGCTGGCCGTTCCAATGCCAGGGAAGCCTGAAGCGGGTCAGCGCCCGCGTCAGCACCGGTTCCTGCAACTGCGCTTGCTGCCAGCTCTTGCCGTCATCGACCGAGACGTCGACACGCCCGACCTTGCCGTGACCGCTCCATGCGATGCCGCTGATTTCGTGAAAGCCGGGCGCGTTCAGCCGCTGGCCGCCCGAGGGGCGCGTGATGATGGATTTCGCTTCCATGTAGAACGTGAACTCGCGCGCCGAACCGTCCGGCATCAGGTCCGTGTATTTGGAGGTCTCGTCGCGCGAATAGGTTGGCTCGGCGGCGACGCGCAGGCGGCGCAGCCACTTTATGTTCATGTTGCCCTCAAAACCCGGCAGCAGCAGCCGCAGCGGATAGCCTTGCTGCGGGCGCAGCCGCTCGCCGTTCTGGCTGTACACCAGCATCGCATCGTCAAGACATTTTTCGATCGGAATGCTGCGGGTCAATGCTGCCGCATCCGCGCCTTCGGCGACGACCCACTTCGCACCCGGCTGCAATCCGGCTTCCTGCAAGACGAGTTTCAGGCTGACCCCGGTCCATTCGGCACAGCTCAAGAGACCGACAAGATCTGATGCGGTCTTGCCGTAAGGCTTCTTGTATTCGGGGTTGCCGGAGCATTCGAGGAAATGGATGCGCGATTGCGACGGGAAGCGCCGGATGTCATCCATGGTGAAGATCAGCGGCTTGTCGACGAGGCCATGCAGCATCAGACGGTGCTGCGCCGGATCGATCGTGGGGACGCCGGCATGATGACGCTCGTAGAACAGTCCGTTCGGCGTGATGATGCCGTCGAGATCCTGCAGCGGCGTCCGTCCGGACGCGGATAGATATTGCGGCAGATTCTTTGGGATATTCTTGACAACATCCTTCTCGAACGGCGATGGGGTTCCATAAGGCTGGCTTCCCATGGGATCGCCGGGGGTCTTCATCCACTCTGGAACGTTTGGCGGCAGATTATCGGCATTTGCCGTCGCCGCCAGCGCCTGGCTTCCGCCGAGACCGCCCGCGATGACAGCCCCGCCCACCAATGCACCACCCTCGCGCAGAAACCGCCGGCGCGATGTCGCGGGTTTATCGCCGGCGGTTGACTCGGTCATCGAGAATCCTTTCGTTCGCGTCAGCCTATCCGCAAGCGTGCCGGCGACCATCGCGTCCAAGGAACGTCCCTGACGACGGATCATAGGACCGGTATCGCGCGGCGCAGGAAGCACCAGCTGCGCTGTTGTCCATGGCGACGTAGGGGTTGCTGCCGAGCAGCACCGGCATCTGGGGGTTCAGGCCCGCGGCCGGCGTCGGCCGGCCGCCGTTCAGAACGTCATTGTTGGGATAGTAAAACGCGAACAAACCTGGCTCCTGGATAGCCGCCTGTGCGAATACCGGCGTTGCTGATATCAGCGACAGAACGGCTGCCGCGCCAAAGATCTTGAATCTGGTCATAGTCTGTCTTCTTCGTGAATCGGTTGGTTGAGATTCGGGAATTTTCGTCTTCGCCCCGAATGCTCAGGTCCGTCACCACGGAGGTAAGCCAAAACTCTACTCGTCCCACTAAATTGGACTTCAACAAGCCAAATTGATTTTATGTGATGCCTTGCATTGCTGGTCGCACTGCTGTGCATATACATGAAAGCACATTGAGGCGGCCATGACGTATGCCGGCCGCCTCCGATGTGTTCTTCTCATTTCATTATCCGCGACGCGCCCTGTAGTGATGTTGAGCATGGCGTTCCCTGGGCGCGTAGCCGTTTTGCCAGCCATTACGATAGTAGCCGCCATCGGTGTACGGATTGCCCGGCCCCAGGTTCTGACAATTTGCATTCGGGTAGAACTGCGCGCAATAGCCGGGGTCTTCGATAACCTGTTGCGCCAGTGCGGGAGTTGCGGAAGCGGCCGCAACAACAGCGGCGGCGCCAATCAACGCGTATTTCATCTTGGTCTCCTGGTTGGTTTTCCCAGACCGGAAGATGGGAACACGCATCCGTTCCGCCAATCAACTTTTTGCATGGCTGTTCTAAAATTCAATTTAATGGCACCGGCGGAGCGACAGACTTACATCGCGTCCACGTTCGATGGCATGGGGCGGTCGCAATTGCACCGTTCCAGCCGGTCCCGGAAAATAAAATCGAATTTAGAAGATCGGCGGGTTACGTCGAGGCAAAGTTCGGTTGCGCAGCACGACGTTGTCACGTCGCTCATCAGGGCTCCAAGTAAATGAGGATTGAGGCATGAAGCACGTTACGTTAGCAGAAACGACTTTCATGGACGACGCCAATTCGAAATCAACGGCCAAGCCTCGTGGACGACCGATCCATCAAATGCTGGTGTCGTTTTCCGCCGCCTATTTCGTAGGCGCTCTGGTCACCGATCTCGTCTATTGGCAGACCCCTGACGTGCTGTGGGAAAGATTTTCGATCTGGCTGATCACCGCCGGTCTGATCGTGGCGGGCCTTGCCGTCATCGCTTACGTGATCGACCTTGCAGGCGGCAGACAAATCGCTGCGCCGGCCTGGCCCGGCGCCATTGGCTACGCACTGGCTGTCGTGCTCTCGCTGATGAATGCCTTCGTTCACAGCCGCGACGGTTACACCGCAGTGGTACCGACGGGCCTGATGCTTTCCGGGCTCGTCGTCGTCGTTCTCTTGCTGACGGCCTGGGTTGCCCGGACCTTGGCAAATCCCGATCGCGTTGGAGGATGATTATCATGCGCGCCCTCAACATTGCAGGTTCAGCGAAGCTGCCGCGTCTCGCCACTCTCCTTGTCGCCGTCGCCGGATTGGGACTTGCCGGCTGTGACGATCATGCCGGCGACCCGAAAATCCAGATCGGCGCCAATCCCGCGCTGCCCCCGTTGCAGCAGTATTTGATGCCGCCGATGCGGATCGCAAAAGTCGTCGGATGGGGAAAGGACGAAACTCCCACGGTGGCGCAGGGATTGCAGGTCCATGCACTGGCTACCGGCTTTCAGCATCCGCGGTCCCTCTACGTCCTTCCCAATGGAGACGTGCTGGTAGTTGAGAGCAATGGTCCGAAAGCGCCGATTTACCGGCCCAAGGACATCATCACTGGCTGGGTGCAGCGCTTCGCCGGCGCCAAGGCAAAGGACGCGAACCGCATCACGCTGCTGCGCGACACCAATGGTGACGGCGTTCCCGAGCTGCGAACCACCTTTCTGGATCATCTCAGCTCGCCGTTCGGCGTCGCCCTGGTCGGCCACGATCTTTACGTCGCCAATACCGATGCCATCGTCCGCTATCCGTATCAGGACGGACAAACCAGCATCACTGCCGAAGGCACCAAGCTCACCGATCTTCCCGGCGGGCCGATCGATCATCACTGGACCAAGGCTCTGTTGGCCAGTCCGGACGGCTCCAAGCTCTATGTCGGGGTCGGATCGAACAGCAACATTGGCGAAAACGGAATCGGGGCCGAATACGAACGCGCCGCGATCTGGGAGGTCGACCGTGCGTCGGGCGCGCATCGCATCTTCGCCAGCGGAATTCGCAATCCCACCGGGCTGCAGTGGGAGCCTGAGACCGGCAAACTCTGGGCGATCGCCAACGAACGCGACGAGATCGGGCCCGACCTGGTCCCGGATTATCTGACCTCGGTGCAGGACGGAGGTTTTTATGGTTGGCCCTATAGTTATTACGGCCAACACCTCGACCCAAGGATCGAACCGCAGCGGCCGGATCTGGTGGCCACAGCGATCAAGCCGGACTATGCGCTAAGCTCTCACGTGGCGCCATTGGGCGTGGCCATGTACACAGGCACCGATCTTCCCGCAAATTACCGCGGCGGTGCGTTCGTGGGCGAGCACGGAAGCTGGAATCGAACGCCTCTTAACGGCTACAAGGTGGTCTTCGTGCCCTTCAGCGGCGGACGGCCCAGCGGCCCGGCGCAGGATGTCGTCACAGGCTTCCTCGATGCGAACAATCACGCGCGCGGAAGGCCGGTTGGCTTGGCCGTCGACCGGACCGGCGGACTGCTCATCGCCGACGATGTCGGAAACACGGTTTGGCGCGTGTCATCGGCTCGCCCGGGTCCAGCAAAGCCGGCTTCCTAGCCGGCTCTTCTGCAAGGCCATGATCGCAAGCCTGTAATCACTCGGTCTACACGCTGGACATGATCGCGACTGTGGCCGGTCGCGCTTTTTTGTGCTGTCCGAAACAAATGCAGCGGTGCACTCCACTCCGTTTAATGTCCAGGGGTTGATCTGGCGCACGCTTGCCTTGGTTCGAGCCGGATCGTGAATGCCGATGATTGAACCGGAATTTAGTAGAGCGGACAACCAAGCATTCCATCTCCACTCCATCGCGACGTTGGCGTTTGCCTTTGGCACACGCCACCGTCTGACGAGATCCTGTGGCGGAAGAGTCCCGCCGATTCCAAAAGGAGAATGTCATGAGAGGACGAGTGATGATGGTTTTGGCAAGCGCAGTGCTTGCCGGCAGCCTTCTTGCCACCGATGCCCAAGCCCGCGGCGGCGGTGGCGGAGGACACGGTGGTGGTGGCGGAGGCCACATGGGCGGCGGCTTTGGCGGAGGCCACATGCGGCGGCTTTGGCGGAGGCCACATCGGTGGCTTTGGCGGAGGCCACATCGGCGGTTTCGGCGGCGGCCACATGGCAGGCATGCGCGGAGAGCACTTTGGCGGTGGACGGCGCCATTTCGCTCGCGGCGGTCTTTACGATGACGGCCTTGGTTGCCCGTATTACCAGACATACACTTCGCCCTACACCTGCGACTACTGAATGGCGGAGTCGGTTCGAAAGCCGCCGACGCGCGGCTTTCGCTATCCCGCGCGCCTCGCATCTGAACTGGCGAGCGAAACGTCTGCTCATCCAAGCAAGCTAGCCAACCTTGATGCCGCGCTACGCGGCATCAGGCGCTTAATTCTACAAATTCGCAGTCTCCCGATTGAATTCGAATTTAAGGTCCTAAACGCCAATTTAATGGCTCCCCTCGCCGCGGTGGTTATCATTTTTGGCGTCCGCTCGAGCTTCGCGCGGCAGACGACATCCACGACAGAGGAACCGATATGAGCATCGAGGGACAATTCAGACGTCTTCCAGTTCGAGCCGCCGGGCGTGAACTGGCGTTCGCCGGACAGAGAACCGGTAGAGGTTATCTCTCTGACATCCGGCGTTTCGAGATGCTCGAAAGGGACCAGGAGTACGCGCTCGCCAAGCGTTGGCGCGAGCACGGTGACCGCGATGCCGCCAACCAGCTTGTCACAAGTCATCTTCGTCTCGCCGCCAAGGTCGCCACCGGCTACCGCGGCTATGGCTTGCCCATTTCGGAAATCATTTCCGAAGGCAATGTCGGCCTGATGCAGGCATTGAACCGCTTTGATCCCGAAAAAGGCTTTCGCTTCGCCACCTACGCGATCTGGTGGATCAGGGCTTCGATACAGGATTACGTTCTGCGTTCGTGGTCGCTTGTGAAAATCGGCACCACCGCAAACCAGAAGAAGCTTTTCTTCAAGCTGCGCTCGGCGCAACGCAAAATCTCGGCGTTCGAAAGAGGCGATCTGCACCCCGATCAGGTAACGTCGATCGCGAAGAGCCTCAATGTCACCGAGCAGGATGTCGTTGACATGAACCGGCGGCTCCGCGGCGATGCATCGCTCAATGCGCCGATCCAGGACGACGGCGAAGCCGACGAATGGCAGAGCTACCTCGTTGATCAGTCACCCTCGCCGGAAGCCATCGTCGGCGAAGAGGACGAGAAAGAGTATCGGCAAAAGGCGCTGGCCGCCGCAATCGGTGTACTCAACGACCGCGAACGCCGCATCTTCGAGGCACGGCATTTGGCTGACGAACCAGTGACGCTGGAAGACCTCGCGCTGGAATTTGGCGTCTCGCGCGAACGCATCCGCCAAATAGAGACGCGCGCTTTCGAGAAGGTGCGAAAAGCGACCAGGAAGCTGGTCGCAGAAGCGCAAACGCCAGCGGCGATGCCGGCGTAGCCATCCGCGAATTGCGCAGGCTGAACACGCCCGCTCAAGCAAAACAAAATTCACATTTCGGAAAGCGAGATCGGTTCGAACCGCTCACGTGCTCGGACTATTGCAACCAGCCGACACGGAATCGGGGCCAAGAACATAAACGCGTATTTAATTGAACCCCTCATGCGAGCCAGCCATTTCTGAGTAGAGGCTGTTGGAGGATTTAGAACCAGCGCATCGGAGGCGAGCCAATCAGCAGGTTCGGCATTCGCGCTTAAAGCCAGGGAAACAATCAGCAGCGGCAAAACGTCAATGAGATTCTGGTTGATTGCTGCGGTCGGGGAGTCATCGATGAGATTATTGTTAATCGTCGCGACGGCCTGGTCCTTGTGTGCCGGCCCCGCATTCGCTCAGGTCGAAGATCCGCTCGATCCGCTCACGGCTGTGCCCTCGCTCGGCGCCACCTCTCCGCTTGGTATCGGCACCAATGGATCGGTCGGCACGACCGGAACTCCCGATGGGCGCCACCGAAATCAACTCAGCCGGAGTCAGTCCCGCGCCCACCGGAAGCGTAACCGGCACGATTGCAATTCCAACCAGCGGTGCCATTACGACCAGCGGCACGGCATGTTCGACCGGGGGGATGTCGGCCTCGGGAACGTTCGGATCGACCGCGAGCTTCGACGGCGGCGGAGCCGCAGCCGGAACGCGCGGCACCTGCCACCGCGGCAACGACCTCGGGCGCCACGGGACGCTTCCACCGCGGCGACAACCGACCCCACGACGACACCGGGAACATCAACATCGTCGCAAATGTCAGTTCCGTCGGGAATGTCGACATCCTCCGGAATGCTGGACACGTCGGGAATGTCGGGAATGTGCGGCTCCGGCTCAACCAGCATTGCGTCATCGTCGACTCCAACGTCGACGTCAACAATGCCCACGACGCCGGGCGGCGGCGCTCGCACCGGAATTCCGTTGGGTTCGATGGAGATCGGCAATCTCGGAGTCAGCTCCGCACCGGCGGTGCCGACGACAGGCGTATTGCCCATTGTGGGCACCGTGGGACCGAGTTCGTTGCCACCAACGATGCCCACAGTTTCACCTGCGACGACAAGCACTTCGACGTGTACGGCCACGGGCGGCGTCGGCAGCGCTGGCGTCGGGAGCGCCGGGACAATTGGCGCCGGGAACGCCGGGGTCGCCGGAACATCGACCTCGGCGCGTCTGCTCAGGCAATTCATCCTCTGTCAGCGGCAATGAAAATGAACGTCATCGATTCCGCCGGCTTACCAACTGCGGTGCTTGCGCCCGCACGCCGCACGATCCTTGTGCGCTTATCAGAAAGATCTTCCATGAGACCATTCTTGATTGTCGCGGCGACCTTGTCCTTGTTGTGCTGCGGCCCGGCATTCGCCCAGGTCGGGACGGTCATGCCTCCGCTCGGCGTCACCTCTTCGCTCGGAACGGATCCCAGCGCTCCGGTCGGCACGAACGGTTTGGCGCCGGGCGTATCAACTCCGGTCAATCCGGTGCCCAACGGCGTCACCGGCACGATTGCCGTTCCAAGCACAAGCAGCGGCGCGGGAGCCTGTTCGACCTTGGCGACTTCGCCAATGGGAACGTTCGGATCGCCCGCGACCTACGACGGCGGCGGAATGGCAATGGCAACCGGAACCACGACGCCCGCCACCGCGGCACGACGGGCGGCGTAGCGCCGTCGGGAACATCGACGTCGTCGGGAATATCGACCTCGACGGCAATCTCGGCGACGTCGGGAGTGTCGACATCCTCAGGCATGCTGGAAACGTCGGGATTGTCGGGAATGTGCGGCTCCGGCTCAAGCAGCATTGCTTCGTCGTCGAATCCAACCTCAACCTCGTCCACCACGATCACCGGCAGCACTCGAACCGGAGTTCCGTTGGGATCTTACGAGATTGGCAATCTTGGAGTTAGTCCCCCATCGGCGGTACCGACGACAAGCGTATCGCCGACATCGGCTGGCTGGGGAGCTCGGCACCATCGGTGCCAACGATGCCAGCTGTTTCACCTCCGTCCACTGCAAGCACTATCCCGTGAAACCAATTCTTCATCTGTGAGCGAAAGCGGCCATGAAAAAGAAAGTCGTTATCCCCACTGCCTTGCTGATCGCCGCGCTTGCGGCCGGCGGTCTGTTGTACTTCACGCATATCCGCCCATTGGAGAAGGTCGCTGCCGCACCTGCTCCACCGCCGCCGGCGCCGATCGTCGCCGGGACGGTCGCCCAGCATGACGTGCCGATCTATCTTACCGGCGTCGGCACGGTGATCGCGTACAACACCGACGTCGTGCGCGCCCAGATCCAGGGCCAGATCATCAGCATCAACTTCACCGAAGGCCAGACCGTGCATGCCGGCGATCTGCTCGCGCAGATCGATCCGCGTCCCTATCAGGCCTTGATCGACCAGTACACCGGAAACCTGGAACGCGATCAGGCCCAGCTCAAGAATGCCCAGGCCAATCTCACTCGCTACACCCAATTGGGAGACAAGGGCTGGGCCACGCCGCAATTGGTCGAGACCCAGCAGGCGCAAGTGGGCGAGCTGCAGGCGGCTATCAAGACCGATCAGGCGCTGATTGACGCCGCGAAGGTGCAGCTCAGCTACACGCGCCTGACGTCGCCGATCGATGGCGTGGTCGGTATTCGTCAGATCGACGTCGGCAACATCATCAGCCCGTCAAATACCAACGGCCTCGTCGTCGTCACGCAGCTTCGATCCGATTTCGCTGATCTTCACGCTTCCCGAGACGAGTTTGCCGCAAATTCAGCAGCAACAGCAAAAGACCAAGACGCCGCTCGACGGTTCTCGCCTACAACCAGGATAACACGATCAAGCTGGATGAAGGCGTGCTCGGCCTCGTCAACAACGAGATCCTGCAGACCACCGGCTCGATCCAGCTCAAGGCGAATTTTTCCAACAAGTCGAACCGGCTCTGGCCGGGCGAGCTCGTCAACGCGCGGCTGCTGCTCGATGTCACGGCATAACGGCCTGACCGTTCCCGCAGCGGTCGTGCAGCAAGGTGCGAAAGGACCCTACGCCTATGTCGTCAATCCCGACAGCACCGTGGCGATCCGCCCGATCAAGGTCGCGCAAATCAGCGACGGCCAGGCGCTGATCGATTCCGGCCTCAAGGCCAACGAGCAGGTCGTGGTCGACGGACAATACAAGCTGCAGCCGGGCACGCATGTCACGATGCTGCACGGCAAGGCGGCCGAGGAAGCAGCCGCGCAAGACGCACTGCAGGCGCCGATCCCATGAACATATCCGCACCGTTTATCCAACGGCCGATCGCGACCGCTCTGCTGATGGTGGGGTTGTTGGTGGGCGGTCTGGTCGCCTATCCGCTGTTGCCGGTGGCGTCGCTGCCGAACGTCAACTATCCGACGCTTACGGTCACGGCGCAGCTGCCGGGCGCCGACCCGCAGACCATGGCATCCACGGTGGCATCGCCGCTCGAGCTGCAGTTCGGTGAGATCCCCGGCCTCACCCAGATGACGTCGGCGAGCGCGCTCGGCTATGTCCAGATCACCCTGCAGTTCGATTTGAGCCGTCCAATCGATGGGGCGGTCAGCGACACGCTGTCGGCCATCAATGCGGCGACCGCGTACCTGCCGAAGAACCTGCCGTATCCGCCGCTCATCCGCAAGGTCAATCCGGCTGAGACGCCGATCCTGGTGCTCGGGATCACCTCGGACAGCCTGCCGTTGACCGTTGTCGACGCCTATGCGCAAAATATTTTGCTGCAAAAGATCTCGCAGATATCCGGAGTCGGCCTCGTCGGCATCGGAGGTGCAGCAGCAGCCGACCGTCCGCGTACAGGTCGATCCGGAGGCGCTGGCGGCTCGCGGCATCAATCTCGAGGATGTGCGCACGGTGCTCGGCCAGGCCAATGTCGACCTTCCGAAAGGTACGCTCAACAGCCCGCGCCAGACCTACACGCTCAATACCAACGATCAGCTGTTCAAGCCCGACAAATACGCCGACCTGATCATCGCCTATCGCAACGGGTCGCCGGTCCGCATCCGCGATATCGGCCGCGCCATCAGCGCGGGAGAGAACGAGCTGATCGCCGCCTGGTTCAACCAGAAGCGGGCGATCATTCTGGCGATCCAGCGCCAGCCCGGCGCCAACGTCATCGAGACGGTGCAGCCGGATCAAGGCGATGATGCCGGTGCTCCAGGCCTCGATCCCGGCCGCCGTCAAGGTAAATGTCATTTCCGATCGCACCCAGACCATCCGCGCATCGGTCGCCGACGTGCAGTTCACGTTGATGCTGACGGTTGCGCTCGTCGTCATGGTGATCTTCATATTCCTGCGCAGTTTCTGGGCGACCGTTATCCCGGCCGTCACCGTGCCGCTGGCGCTGGTCGGCACCTTCGCGGTGCTCTACGAAATGGGCTACAGCCTCGACAATCTCTCGCTGATGGCCTTGTCGATCGCGGTCGGATTCGTGGTCGACGACGCCGTCGTCGAGATCGAGAACATCATACGACATATCGAGGAGGGCCTCTCGCCGTACGACGCGGCGATGAAGGGGTCCGGCGAGATCGGCTTCACCGTCATGGCGATCACGTTCTCGCTGATCGCCGTGTTCATTCCGCTGTTCCTGATGAGCGGCTATGTCGGATTGCTGTTCCGCGAGTTCGCGATCACGGTGAGCGTGGCGCTTGTTCTCTCGCTGGTGATCTCGCGGACGCTCACGCCGATGATGTGCGCCTACCTGCTCAAGCCGGAGAGCAAGGAGCACGGATGGCTCTACCGGCATGTCCGAGCGCGGCTTCGATGGCCTGCTCCACGTCTATGAGGCGGGCCTCAAGATCGTGCTGCGGCATCAGTTCATCACACTGATGGTGATGTTCGGCACCATCGCGCTGACCGGGTATCTCTACGTGATCATTCCCAAGGGCTTCTTTCCCCAGCAGGACACCGGATTGATCATCGCCCAGTCCGAGGCGGCGCAGGATATTTCCTTCCAGGCCATGATGGAACGCCAGCAGGCTCTGCCAGGATGCCATCATGCGCGATCCGGCCGTCGACACGGTCGGCGCGGCTGTGGGTGCCGGCGGCGGCGTCTACACGCTCAACGACGGCCGCGTATTCATTCAGCTCAAGCCCGCACAACCAGCGCGACCCGATCGACAAGGTGATCGCGCGGCTGCGGACCAACCTCGCCAAGATCCAGGGGATCACGCTTTATATGCAGGCCGCGCAGGACATCACGATCGGCGCGCGGCTGAACAAGACCCAGTTTCAGTACACCTTGAACGACGCCGATCCCGGCGAGCTCGACCATTGGGCGGCGCTGTTCCTCGACAAGATCAAGGCGGTCCCCGGCATCACCGACGTCACCACCGATCAGCTCAATGCCGGGCCGATGCTCGACATCACGATCAAGCGCGATGTCGCCTCGAGCTACGGCATCCTGCCCTACACGATCGACAACACGCTCGACGACGCCTTCGGCCAGCGTATCGTCTCGACCATTTATACCACCCTGCAGCAATACCACGTCATTCTGGAGGTCAACCCCAAGTTCCAGTATGGACCCGAAGCGCTCAACGGCATCTATGTCAAATCATCGAGCGGGCAGCAGGTGCCGTTATCCACGCTGGTCGATTCGGTGGTGAAGGTCGCGCCGCTCGTGATCAACCACACGGGCCAGTTCCCGTCGGTGACGATCTCGTTCAATCTCGCGCCGGGCACCGCGATCGGCCAGGCGGTAAGCGGCATTCAGGCGGTTGAAAAAGAGCTGCACCCGCCGCTCTCGCTGCAGACCAGCTTTCAGGGCAACGCCCAGGCATTCGGAGCATCGCTGAAGAGCACGCCGATCCTCATCGTCGCGTCGCTGTTCGTCATCTACCTCATCCTCGGCGTGCTCTACGAGAGCCTGATCCACCCGATCACCATCATCTCGACCCTGCCCTCGGCCGGCATCGGCGCGCTGCTGCTGCTGATGGCGGTTCACGTCGATCTGAGCGTGATCGCGATCGTCGGCCTCATACTGCTCATCGGCATCGTCAAGAAGAACGGCATCATGCTGGTCGATTTTGCCCAGCAGGTCGAACACAGCGAAGGCTTGACGGCCGAGGAATCGATCTACCAGGCCTGCATCCTGCGCTTCCGGCCGATCCTGATGACCACGATGGCGGCGCTGCTCGGCGGCGTGCCGATGATGGTGGGTACCGGGGTCGGCTCGGAGATTCGCCAGCCGCTCGGCTACGCCATCGTCGGCGGCCTCGCTCTGTCGCAGATTCTCACTCTCTATACGACGCCGGTCGTCTATATCTACCTCGACCGGCTGCAGAGCAGGCTGTTCGGGGAAAAGAAGAAGCGGGCAGCCTCCGTTGACGCAGCGCCGCAGGCCGCCGAATGATAATCATTGGATCCATTGATTTGAAAAACCCGCCACCGGTTCCTCGCCGCGGAAATGCCGCCTCAATTCGAAGTGAATTCTCTAAATTTCAATTTAGTGGCTCTGTAATCAGAGCCTGCCTACTTCGTGGTGACCGTTTCAAAACGTGATCCGCAACGCCATGAGTTCTCCTGCCGCAATCCATATCGTCCACCCCGACTGAATTCGATCCGCGGACACAACACAAACGCCGGGCTCCGAACGTCGCGCGGCTATCGCGCCGGCACTCGGCATCGCGTCGGCAATCTGGGGCGGTGTGTTCGAGGTAGAACCGGGATCGCGGACGGGAATTCACCATCACGGAGAGCAGGAGACGATCGCCTACGTTCTCTCCGGCACCTGCGAAATACGCTGGGGCGCAAGAGGAGAATCGATCGCGCACGCGAAGGCCGGCGATTTCATTCATGTCCCCGCCTTCCTGCCGCACATGGAAATCAATTCTTCGAAGCTGGAGCCGTTTCGATGGGTCGTCGTGCGCAGCACCGCGACACCTATTGTCATCAACCTTCCGGACGACACCTGGCCGCAAGCCTGATGTCTTGCTGCAGGTGGCCCTCACCGACTTGCGAATATGGAGCCGTCATGGACGAGCACGAACCGCATCCAGAACTCAATGCAATGGAGCTTACCCGCCGCGCGGTGATCGAGACCGGCACCACCGCGCTGCTTTTGACCACGCTTCCGCGCGGCGCTCTTGCCGCCGGCGCGGTCGATGACAACGGGCCGCCCCCGCCTCCCGCGAAGGTCGAACTTCAGATCAACGGCCGCTCGCATTCGCTGACGCTGGATCCCCGCACCACATTGCTCGATGCGCTGCGTGAGCATCTCGCGCTGACGGGCTCCAAGAAAGGCTGCGATCACGGTCAATGCGGCGCCTGCACGGTGTTGATCGAAGGGCGCCGCATCAACTCCTGCCTGACGCTCGCGGTGATGCATGACGGAGAATCCGTCACCACCATCGAAGGTCTTGCCGAAGGCGACAATCTGCACCCGTTGCAGACAGCCTTCGTCGAGCATGACGGCTTTCAGTGCGGCTATTGCACCTCGGGCCAGATCTGTTCCGCGGCAGGAATGCTGGCCGAGAACCGGCAGGGCATGCCGAGCTATGTCACCGAGGACCTGACGCAACCGGCCGCCGAACTCACCGATGCCGAAATTCGCGAACGGATGAGCGGCAACATCTGCCGCTGCGCGGCCTATCCGAACATCGTGGCCGCCATCAAGCAAGCCGCGGGAATGCCGACATGAAAGCCTTCACCTATCAACGCGCCGATACCACCGCCCGCGCCGCCGCCGCTGCCGTAAAGCCTGGCGCGAAAATCATTGCCGGCGGCACCAATTTGCTCGACCTGATGAAGTTGCAGGTCGAGACGCCATCGGCGCTGATCGATATCAACCGCCTGCCGCTCGACAAGATCGAAGATACCTCGGACGGGGGCTTGCGTGTCGGCGCGCTGGTTCGAAACAGCGATCTTGCCGCCGACTCGCGCGTGCGGCGGCGCTATGGCGTGCTAAGCCGTGCATTGCTCGCAGGCGCAAGCGCGCAGTTGCGCAACAAGGCCACCACCGGCGGCAATTTGCTGCAGCGGACGCGCTGCTATTACTTCTATGACATCACAAAACCCTGCAACAAGCGCAGCCCCGGCTCCGGCTGCGCGGCACTCGCCGGCTTCAACCGCATTCACGCCATCCTCGGTGGCAGCGACCAGTGCATCGCCACGCACCCTTCCGATATGGCAGTCGCCATGCGGGCGCTCGACGCCAAGGTGGAGACGGTCAACCCCGAGGGCGAGGCCCGCGTCATTCCGATCGCCGAGTTTCATCGTCTTCCAGGCAAGACCCCGGAGATCGAGACCTCGCTCAAATCGGGCGAGATCATCACGGCGGTGACGCTGCCGCCGCCGCCGCCGGGAGTACAGGTCTATCGCAAGGTGCGCGACCGCGCTTCCTACGCCTTTGCTTTGGTTTCGGTCGCCGCGATCGTCGATTCCGCGCAGGGAAAAATCCGTTCGGCGCGGCTCGCGTTCGGCGGTCTCGCGCAAAAGCCCTGGCGTGTCCCGCAGGCGGAGCAGAAATTGGCCGGCGCCCCCGCCGACACAGCCAGCTTCAACACGGCGGCAAATGCCGTGCTCGAAGGCGCCCGCGGCTACGGCGGCAACGATTTCAAGATCCCGCTGACACGGCGAACCCTGCACAGCGTGCTCGCAGAAATCACCCGGACCTGAGGAGCGCACTCATGGAAATGAATTCACCCGTCGGCCCGAATGCGCTTGATGCCGAGGGCGTCGTCGGCAAGCCGCTCGACCGCGTCGACGGACGACTGAAAGTCACCGGCGGCGCGCGCTACGCCTATGAGATGCAGCAGAACACGCTGTACGGCTTTGTGGTCGAAGCGTCGATCGGAAAGGGAAAAATCAAATCGATCGATACGCGTGCTGCGGAGAAGGCGCCGGGCGTCGTCCTGGTCCTCACCCATCGCAACGCGCCCGCGCAAGGCACCGGCAATCACCGCGAGGCGCATCCGGTGCTTACCGGGCCCGAAGTGACGCGCTACGGCCAGCCGGTTGCCTTTGTGGTCGCGGAAAGTTTTGAGCAAGCCAGGGCGGCGGCCTACCTGGTCGACGTCAAATACGATCGTTCGGGTGGAAAATACGCACTTCGCGCTAACCTCGATCAGGCGCGCGTTCCACATCAAAGCGATGGGGCAGCGGCCGATAGTGCCGTGGGTGACTTCGCGCGCGCATTCGCGTCCGCGCCGGTGCAGCTCGACGTGACCTACACCACGCCCTTGCAAAGCCACGCCATGATGGAGCCCCACGCGACGCTCGCGGTGTGGGAGGGCGACAAGCTGATCCTTCACACCGCAAACCAGATGCTCAATCAGGGGCAGAAGGTCGTCGCGACCACCTTGAAAATTCCGGTCGAGAATGTGCGGCTGATCAGCCCCTTCATCGGCGGCGGTTTCGGCGGCAAGCTCTGGGTCAATGCCGATGCGATACTGGCGGCGATCGCGTCGCGGCAGCTCCAGCGGCCGGTGAAAATCGCGCTGACGCGGCAGCAGATCTTCCACGTCACGACACACCGCTCGGATACCATCCAGCGCCTTCGCCTGGGTACCGATCGCGACGGCCGAATTCTTGCGATCGGCCACGATGTGTTCTCGGGCAATCTACCGAGCGAGCAAACCTATGAGGCCGCGGCGCTGCAGACCCGCACGCTCTACGCCGGACCAAACCGGCTGACGCGACATCGCCTGGCGCCGCTGGACATTCCGGTTGCCTCGTCGATGCGCGCGCCCGGCGAAGCCGTCGGGCTGCTGGCGCTTGAATGCGCGATGGACGAATTGGCCGAAAAGCTCGAACCTCGACCCGATCGAACTGCGGCTGCGCAACGAGCCGAGCGAGGATCCGGAGAAGCATATTCCCTACTCCAGCCGTCATTTGATCGCCTGCCTGCAGGAAGGTGCGCGCCGGTTCGGATGGAACAAGCGCAACGCCAAGCCGGGCCAGGTCCGCGACGGACGCTGGCTGGTGGGAATGGGCATGGCTGCGGCGACGCGCGGCAACCCGCTTCAGCTCTCCAAGGCCAATGTCCGATTGGGTCCCGATGGTATCGCGACCGTCAAAATGGCGATGACCGACATCGGCACCGGGACTTATACCATCCTCGCGCAGATCGCCGCCGAGATGCTCGGGCTGCCGATTGAACGGGTCCGGGTCGAACTCGGCGATACCAGCTTTCCGGAGGCCGCGGGTTCGGGTGGATCGTGGGGCGCAGGCAGTTCAGGCTCGGCGCTGTTCGAGGCCTGCAATGCGCTGCGTGAGAAGCTGGCGCGAAGCGCCGGCATGGATCCGGCAACCGCACGGTTCGCCGACGGCAGCATCTCATCCGGAGAACAGTCCAGAAAGCTGACGGAGCTGGTCGGCGCCGGAATGGACGCCGACGGTGAAATCCAGCCGGGCCGCAACAACAAGGATTTCTCGCAGCAATCCTATGGCGCGCACTTCGCCGAGGTCGGCGTTGACGCCGATACCGGTGAAGTACGCCTGCGGCGCATGCTCGGCGTGTTCACGGCCGGGCGAGTCCTGAATGCGAAGACGGCGCGCTCCCAGGCGATCGGCGGAATGGTGTTCGGTTTGGGATCTGCGTTGGAGGAAGGGATGACGCTTGATCCCCGCTTCGGCTATTTCGTCAATCGGGACCTCGCCGAATACCTCGTGCCGGTGCACGCCGATATTCCCGCGATCGACGCGGTTTTTCTCGGCGAGCTCGACGACCGATCCAATCCGCTCAAGAGCAAGGGCATCGGCGAACTCGGCATCTGCGGCGCCGGCGCCTCGATTGCCAATGCGGTCTACAACGCCTGTGGCGCCCGCATCCGCGACTATCCGATCACCCTGGACAAGCTGCTTTCCAAATTGCCGGTGCAGGCGTGATCAGGAACGCAAGATCAACCAGCAGGAGAATGTAATGACTATCGATCTTACCAGGAATACCGATCTTGCGGGGACCACAATTCCCGACAGCAAGCTCGCGCGCGAAATAACCGAGCTGGTGCGGGATACCGAATCGCCGTTGCTGTTTCACCATTCGAGCCGCGTCTACTACTGGGGCGCGCTGGCGGGCAAGCGTCGCCGGCTCAAATTCGATCCCGAACTGCTCTATGCGGGCGCCATGTTCCACGACATGGGGTTGACCCATCAGCACAGCAGCCAAACCGAGCGCTTCGAGGTCGACAGCGCGAATGCCGCGCGTGACTTCCTCCGAAGCCACCGCATCGCGCAACAGGATATCGAAACGGTCTGGACCGCGATCGCCTTGCACACGACGCCGGGCATCCCGCAGCACATGCACCCGGTCGTCGCGCTGGTGACGGCGGGCGTCGAGATGGACGTCCTCGGGCTGGCTTATTCCGAATACAGCGATGCGGAGCGCGAGGCGGTGGTGCATGCACATCCGCGTCCGCCGCGTTTCAAGGAGGAGATCATCCAGGCCTTCTACGACGGCAACAAGCACAAGCCGGAGACGACCTTCGGCAACGTCAACGCCGACGTGCTCGCCGACAAGGATCCGCACTTCGCCCGCGTCAATTTCTGCAGCGTGATCCGAGGATCCGCCTGGCGCGGATGAGCCCGCTAACCTGTCCTGGAGAACACAGCACTGAAGCTGCCATCGGCCGAACAGCAGGGCCGATGTCGGCACCCGCGACCTAACCCAACAGAATCCAACACAACGGAGGACTGATCATGTCTAGCAAGAACGGCAATACCAACGTTTACGAACGCCACCGGAGCCCCGGTTGCCGACAACACCAACATCATGACCGCCGGCCGGCGCGGCCCGGCGCTGCTGCAGGATATCTGGCTGATCGAGAAGCTGGCGCATTTCGACCGCGAGGTGATCCCGGAGCGGCGCATGCACGCCAAGGGCTGGGGCGCCCACGGGACCTTCACCGTCACGCACGACATCACCCGCTACACCAAGGCGAAGATTTTCTCGAAGATCGGCAAGCAGACGCCGATGTTCGCGCGCTTCTCGACCGTCGCCGGTGAGCGCGGCGCCGCCGATGCGGAACGCGACATCCGCGGCACCGCCCTCAAGTTCTATACCGAGGAGGGTAACTGGGACATCGTCGGCAACAACACGCCGGTGTTCTTCTTCCGCGATCCGCTGCGGTTCCCGGACCTCAACCATGCCATCAAGCGCGACCCGCGCACCGGGCTGCGCAGCGCGGATAACAACTGGGATTTCTGGTCGCTGCTGCCGGAGGCGTTGCACCAGGTCACGATCGTCATGTCCGATCGCGGCATTCCGAAGAGCTTCCGCCACATGCACCTGTTCGGCAGTCACACCTTCTCGATGATCAATGCCGCCAATGAGCGCATCTGGGTCAAGTTTCATTTCCGCTCGCAGCAGGGGATCCAGAACCTTACCGACGCCGAGGCCGCGGCTCTTGTCGCCGGGGATCGCGAAAGCCATGGCCGGGACCTGCTCAACGCGATCGAGGCGGGCGACTTCCCGCGCTGGACGCTCTTCATCCAGGTGATGACCGAGGCTCAGGCGAAAACCCACAGGCACAATCCGTTCGACCTGACCAAGGTCTGGCCGAAAGCGGAGTATCCGCTGATCGAGGTCGGCGTGATGGAGCTCAACCGCTACCCCGACAACTTTTTCGCTGAAGTGGAGCAGGCCGCGTTCTCGCCGGCCAACATCGTGCCCGGCATCGGTTTTTCGCCCGACAAGATGCTCCAGGGGCGGCTGTTCTCCTACGGCGACACGCAACGCTACCGGCTCGGCGTCAACTTCAACCACATCCCGGTCAACGCGCCGCAATGCCCGTTCCAGAGCTACCATCGCGACGGCAAGATGCGGACCGACGGCAATCTGGGCGGAACGCTCACCTACAATCCCAACAGCGCGGGGCTCTGGGACAACCAGCCGGATTTTGCCGAGCCGCCGCTCGCGCTCGAAGGGGAAGCAGCGCACTGGGACCACCGCGTCGACGACGATCATTGGGAACAGCCGGGAAATCTGTTCCGGAAGATGACGCCGGCGCAGCAGCAGCTGCTGTTCGAGAACACGGCGCGTGCAATGGGCGACGCAAAACTGCACATCAAGGAGCGGTACGTCGGCAACTGCGCCAAGGCGGATCCGGCCTACGGCGCCGGCGTCGCAAAGGCGCTGGGCATCAAGTTCAAGCCGCAAACAATCGCAGCCGAATAGGCCTGCCGAAATGTCAGGTGACGATGTGGGCTGGAAGCCCACATCGCCGCCGGGCAACGCAAAGGAGAGCGTCATGCACATGCTGGATTGGAATACGTATCGGCAGCAGCTCGTCGCCGGGGTCGGCGGCCTCGGCAAGCTCAACCCCGATATCGTCAAGGGCTACACCACGCTGAGCCGGGCCGGCCAGAAGGCCGGTCACCTCGATGAAAAGACCCGCGAACTCCTGGCGCTTGCGGTCGCCATCACCCTGCGCTGCGACGGCTGCATCACGGTGCACACCGCGGCGGCCCGGGAACGGGGCGCGACCAAAGAAGAGATCGCCGAAGCGCTGGGCGTGGCGGTCTCCGTCAATGCCGGTGCGGCCGTCGTCTATTCCACCCGTGCGCTCGATGCATTCGATGCTGCCGCCGAACTCAACCCCGGCGCCTGAGAAAACTACACCGATGGATTTCGATCCCGGAGACGCTGACTGTTGCTTTCTAAAATTGAATTTAATGGCGTCGATGGATCGACGGCCTATGTCAGAGTCAGCAATTCAACGTCCCGACAAGTTAAGTGGAGCGTCGCCATGTCAAGCACCTCGACAAAAATCGCTATTGCAATCCTGGCGGTCGTGGCCGCCGCCCCTGCCGCGTCCTATGCGCAATTTGCGCGAAGCGCGGGTTCGGCGGCAGCGGGAAATGTGCCAATCAGCGGTATCGCGCAGGGTCCGGCAAACGCCGGCGGAATGAACAATGTGACGGTCGATCCGAGCGGGGTCGGCAACGCTGCCAGGGTAGCCGCGCCGCCGCCGCCGCGCATAAGCGTCCCGGTGATTCCGAAGTTCAAATGATTGTCAACGCGGCTTTTGACTTCACGGGGCCGTAGCAACGGTCCGCGGCAACGCGATCAAATTTGTCCGAAACCACCGTCAGCACGAACGTTCAAGTTGCGATCGATGCGTTCATTAAATGCTTATTTAATCGAACTTCAGCGCGAGGCAGGCCATTCTAGCTGCAGGCATCGAAGGGCGTGTTCGATCCGCTGCGACGACGCTAAAAGTTAGCCCCTCCTGATTCCTGTGCTGCCACGGCCTCCAGCTGAACAAGGTCAGTCTTTCATGAGCAAACGGAAGGCAACAATCGGGCGACGTCAGCTGCTACGCGCCGGCATGACCGGCTTGTTCGCAACCGCCGCAAGCGCGTTGGAGCCCGGCATCGCCGCCGCCGACACCGAAACCAACAGCGAAAAACGCAAGGCGCGCTTTCAGCCAAACTCCGCCGAGGTTCAAAACTTTTACCGGGTCAATCGCTACCCCGCGCCTAAGGGACGGTGAGGAGTTCCCATGCTGACAAGGCGATCAGATCGTCAAGCGCGCCGGGGGACAGTTGCTTCGGTGTTGACCAGCCAATCAACCGACAAAAATCTCGATCGCCGCTCCTTCCTGCGCCGCTCAGGTCTCGTCGCGGGAAGCCTGACCGCGCTCGGGAGCTTACCGCTCACCAGCATACGGCAAGCGGAGGCAGGCCCGCCGCCGCCGCCCGGCGCAACCGTCGCTACCCGGAAGAATTTCTGCACGCATTGCTCGGTGGGTTGCTCGGTCATCGCCGAAGTCGCAAACGACGTGTGGATCGGCCAGGAGCCGGACTATGACAGCCCCATCAATCGCGGCTCGCATTGCTGCAAAGGGGCGGCCGTTCGAGACGACGTGCTGAGCGAGCGCCGCCTGCGCTACCCGCAAAAGCTGGTGGACGGGCAATGGAAGCGGCTGTCGTGGGATCAGGCTATCGATGAGATCGGCGACAAGCTTCTGGATATCCGGCAGAAGTCGGGCGCGGATTCGGTCTACTGGCTCGGTTCGGCCAAATTCACGAACGAAGCGGCTTACCTCAACCGCAAGCTCGCCGCCTTCTGGGGAACGAACAACTCCGATCACCAGGCGCGCATCTGTCACTCCACCACCGTCACCGGAGTCGCCAACACCTGGGGCTACGGTGCGATGACCAACAGCTACAACGACATCCGCAACGCCAAGACTATTCTGCTGATGGGCGGCAACCCCGCCGAGGCGCATCCGGTTTCGCTGCAGCACATTCTGGAGGGCAAGGAGCTCAACCGCGCGAATTTCATCGTCGTCGACCCGCGAATGACGCGAACCGCGGCGCACGCGACCGAATATGTCCGGGTGCGGCCCGGAGTTCACATCCCGACCATCTACGGGATGCTCTGGCACATTTTCGAGAACGGCTGGGAAGACAAGGAATTCATCCGGCAGCGCGTGTATGGCATCGAGGATATCCGCAAGGAAGTCGCGAAATGGACGCCTGACGAGGTCGAGCGCGTCACCGGTTTGCCAGAAGCGCAGGTCAAGCATATCGCCAAAATTTTCTCCCACGAGAAGCCTGCGACGCTGATCTGGGCGATGGGCCAGACGCAATTCTCCACCGGAACGGCAAATGTCCGGGCAAGTTGCATCCTGCTGCTCGCCACCGGCAATGTCGGTCATGCCGGCGGAGGAGCAAATATTTTCCGCGGCCACACCAATGTCCAGGGTGCCACCGATCTCGGCCTCGATGTGACGACGCTGCCTCTCTATTACGGTCTTTCCGAGGAGGCATGGCAGCATTGGTGCCGGGTGTGGGAGGTCGACATCGACTGGGTGCGCTCGCGCTTCGCCAGCAAGACCCTGATGGAGACCCCGGGAATCCCAAGCACGCGCTGGTTTGACGCCACCTTGCTGCCGAAGGATCAGGTCAGTCAGCCCGACACGTTGCAGGCAATGTTCGTGATGGGGCATGGCGTCAATACCATCACCAGGATGCCGGAAGCGGTTCGTGGAATCGAAAAGCTCGAACTGCTGGTGGTGTGCGACCCCTACCCGACGGCCTGGTCGGTGCTCTCGGAACGCAAGAACGGCACCTACCTTTTGCCGGCCTGCACAAGCTTCGAGATGGACGGCTCCCGCACGGCATCCAACCGTTCGCTGCAATGGGGCGAGCAGATCGTAAAGCCGGTCTTCGAATCCAAGAACGACTACGATGTAATGTACATGCTGGCGAAGAAGCTCGGCTTCGCCGACAAGATGTTCAAGAACATCAAGGTGGAGAACGGCGCGGTATCGGCCGAGGACATTCTGCGCGAGATCAATCGCGGCGGATGGTCGACCGGATATTGCGGTCAGTCGCCTGAGCGCCTCAAGGCTCACATGAAGAACCAGGCAAAATTCGACCTGGTTACCTTGAGGGCACCGAAGGACGATCCCGAAGTCGGCGGCGATTATTACGGCCTGCCGTGGCCATGCTGGGGAACGCCGGAATTCAGGCACCCTGGATCGCCGATACTCTACGACACCAGCCTGCCGGTGAAGGAAGGCGGCGGAACGTTCCGCGCCCGCTTCGGCGTCGAGCGCGTGGTCAAGCGCAAGGTCATGGAAAATGGGCAGGAGGTCGAAAAGGACGAGCATGACAATTTGCTCTCCGAAGGCTCCTACTCGGCCGGCTCGGAAATCAGGGATGGTTATCCGGAGTTCACTCTCGGCGTCCTCAAGAAGCTCGGCTGGGACAAGGACCTCACCGCTTCGGAGATGGAAATCATCCAGCGGGTCAACGCAGCCAATCCCGATGCCGTTTCCTGGTCGCTCGATCTTTCCGGCGGCATCCAGCGCGTCGCGATCGAGCACGGCTGCACACCCTATGGCAACGGCAAGGCGCGCATGATCGCCTGGAATCTGCCGGATCCGATCCCGGTGCACCGGGAAGTCATTTACACTTCAAGGCCCGATCTTGTCGGCAAGTATCCGACGCGTCCGGATGCCATACAATTTCGGGTCCCCAACATCGGTTTTACCGTCCAGAAGTCCGCCGTGGACAGAGCCATCGTCAAGCAATTCCCGCTGATTCTGAGTTCCGGCCGGCTTGTCGAATACGAGGGCGGCGGCGAAGAGACGCGCTCCAACAAGTGGCTCGCCGAATTGAAGCAGGACATGTACGTCGAGATCAATCCGGCGGACGCCGCCGAACGCGGCATCAGGGACGGCGGCTGGGTCTGGGTCACCGGTGCCGAGAGCAAGTCCCGGACGCGGGTCAAGGCGCTCGTGACCGAGCGTGTCGGCAAGGGCGTCGCCTGGATGCCCTACCACTTTGCCGGCTGGTACGAAGGCGCCGATCTGCGCAGCAAGTACCCGAAGGGCTCAGATCCGATCGTGCTTGGCGAGAGCGTCAACACGCTGACGACCTATGGCTACGATCCCGCCACAGGCATGCAGGAACCCAAGGCAACGCTCTGTCAGATCAGGGCGGCCTGAGGGAGAACGATCATGGCTCGCGTGAAATTTCTCTGTGATGCCGACCGCTGCATCGAGTGCAACGCCTGCGTCACGGCCTGCAAGAACGAACATGAAGTGCCGTGGGGCATCAATCGCCGCCGCGTCGTCACCATCAATGACGGCAAGCCCGGCGAACGCTCGGTGTCGATGGCCTGCATGCATTGCACCGATGCGCCGTGCGCCGCGGTCTGCCCGGTGTCGTGCTTCTACACCACCGCCGACGGCGTGGTGCTGCACTCCAAGGACCTCTGCATCGGCTGCGGCTACTGCTTCTACGCCTGCCCGTTCGGCGCGCCGCAATATCCGATGGTCGGCAACTTCGGTTCGCGCGGCAAGATGGACAAGTGCACCTATTGCGCCGGCGGACCGGAGGACGATTCAACGCCGGCCGAATACACCAAATACGGCGCCAACCGCCTCGCCGAGGGCAAGCTGCCGATTTGCGCCGAGATGTGCTCGACCAAGTCGCTGCTGGCGGGCGATGGCGCGATCATCGCCGAAATCTACAAGGAGCGCGTGATGAAGCGCGGTTACGGTTCGGGCGCATGGGGTTGGACCACCGCCTATCACGAAGGCATTGCGGTTTGAGCGGCGTTGGAGCGACTGCGAGACCAACATGCGGAGCAACAGGACAATGACCATGATGAGGCATCTTGCCAGGATTTGCTCCATCATCATCGCCGCGTCGGCAATCCTGACGATGATCGCAGCAACACCGGTGCCTGCACAGCAACTCGGCCCGGACGGCGCGCCCAATCCGACCGCGAGCGTGGCCAGCGAGCAGAAACTACTTCAGCAATCGCCACGCATCGAGGGAGAGATCGCCCAGCCAAACGAGAGGGAACGCGTCCTGATGCAACCCGCCGGGCGGCAATGGGACTATTTCCACGAGGTTCTATTGCACTGGCTCGGGGCGATCGTGATCCTCGGCATGATCGCCGCTCTGGCTGCCGCCTATCTGATCATGGGGCGGATTCGGATTTCAAAGGGACGTTCCGGCCAGAAGGTGCGACGCTTTGGCGCCTTCGAGCGTTTCTCGCATTGGCTGACGGCGATATCCTTCGTGGTCCTCGGCCTGACCGGCCTGAACATCACATTCGGCAAGATCTTGCTGTTGCCAGTGATCGGGCCCGAGGCGTTCAGCAGCGAGTCGCAACTCGCCAAGTACACCCACAATTTCGTCAGCGTCTCGTTCGTCATCGGCCTCGTGCTGATTGTCGCGATCTGGTTAAGGGACAACATCCCGCAAAAGGTCGACATCGAATGGATCAAGCAGGGTGGCGGCTTCATCAAATCGAAGCACGCGCCATCGGGGCGTTTCAATGCCGGCGAGAAGCTGGTGTTCTGGTTTGCCTTGGGCGCCGGAGTGGCCGTCATCATCTCGGGATATCTGCTGATATTTCCGTTCTACGTGACGAATATCGCGGGCATGCAGCTCGCGCAGATCGTCCACGCCGTAGTCGCCGTTCTGTTCATCGCGGTCATCATTGCTCATATCTACATCGGCACGCTCGGCATGGAGGGCGCCTTCGAGGCGATGGCGACCGGCGATGTCGATCTCAACTGGGCGAAGGAGCATCACGACGTTTGGCTCGAAGGAACAGTTGAGCAGAGAGCCTGTTTCCGCCCGGTCCGGCCAATCATCAGGAGTTCCGGCGGAATGAACACGGGGCCACAGGATGTTCGTATGTGGCGCAGTCAAGGATTTTGAATCGTACAATAAGGATTTTGCCAATGAACCACACAAGGACAATGAACCGTAAGACAGCAATGGAGGAAGCCCATGCGTGAACTCACCCGCAGGGATATGCTGGCAACGGCAGCCGTTGCCGGCGGCG
The DNA here is from genome assembly GCA_963745785.1 of uncultured Alphaproteobacteria bacterium. Classification (GTDB taxonomy): domain Bacteria; phylum Pseudomonadota; class Alphaproteobacteria; order Rhizobiales; family Xanthobacteraceae; genus Bradyrhizobium. Next base: position 47,550 of record CAVUYV010000016.1, read on the forward strand.
TGCTCACGAGCGCATCCGTCGCGATGGCGCAGACGACCGATCAGGTGCTTCAACCAAGCCGGGCGCCTGGAATAGGCGGTACCGATCCCGTCCCACACAATGCAATCCGCGAGCGTCAGAACCCGGACATGCTCAATCCGCCCGCCACGGATTCCGGCACGACGCCGAACCTGCGTTTCTCGTTTGCCGATGCGCATATGCGACAGACCAACGGCGGCTGGACCCGTCAGGTGACGCAGCGGGAGCTTGGTATCTCGAAAACGATTGCCGGCGTGCAAATGCGGCTCAATGCCGGCAGCGTGCGCGAGCTGCATTGGCACAAGCAAGCCGAATGGGCTTACATGCTGTACGGGTCCGCCCGTATCACCGCCATTGACGCCGAGGGACGAAACTTTGTCGACGACGTCGGTGTCGGCGACCTCTGGTATTTTCCGGGCGGCATTCCCCATTCGATACAGGGCCTCGGCCCCGACGGATGCGAATTCCTGCTGGTTTTCGACGACGGAGACTTCGACGAAGACGACACATTCTTGTTGAGCGACTGGTTCAAGCACACGCCTCCCGAAGTCCTGGGCAAGAACTTTGGCGTGCCCGCTTCGCTGGTCGGATCATACGCCCGATCCGAGCCAGCTTTATATCTTCAAGGCCCCGGTTCCCGCTCCGCTGGGTAGAGACAAGCTGCTGGGTGCGCCGCCCGTTCCGCAAACCTTCAGCCATCGCATGATGGCTCAGGAACCGCTCCGGATGAAGGGCGGAACCGTCCGGATCACCGACTCAAGTGTGTTTGCCGCCTCCAAAACTATCGCGGCAGCCCTTGTGGAAGTCGAACCCGGCGGGCTGCGTGAACTGCACTGGCATCCGAACACCGATGAATGGCAGTACTACATCAGCGGCCAGGCGCGCATGGGCGTGTTTGCAGCTTCGGGTCAGGCAAGAACGTTCGACTATCAGGCTGGCGACGTCGGTTACGTCCCCTTCGCCATGGGTCATTACGTGGAGAATACCGGCACGACAACGCTGCGCTTCCTGGAGATGTTCAAGAGCAGTTATTTCGCGGATGTGTCGCTGAATCAGTGGATGGCCTTGACCCCGCGCGAGCTCCTGAATGTGCATCTAAAGCTTGATCAACAGGTCACGAATGCCTTGAACAAAAACAAGATCCCTGTCCGCGAGGCATAGCGGACGTGGTCCCGACGGGACGGCCGGATCAGGAACGGAGATGAAGCGTGAGGTCAACGGCACTCGCAACAATTGTGGTGGGTGTGGTGGTCGAACGCCGCAAAGCGAGAAGCCCGTGGCTCGATTTCCTCTGGCGGCCGGTCTCGGTGTTGGTTGGAACGCCGGCGGCCGTCGCCTGGACGCGGATCGCCGAGGAAGGCGACGCCACCATATTCTATGCGGGTGAGGCTGCGATCGAATTGCATCGAACAGAGACGGCCAACTATCGGCAAAATCTCGCTTCGGGGACGCCGGCGTTGTGGGTCGTCCTGCGACCGAGGCTCGCGAATTCTGCAAGCCCTGCGTTCGATGTCCTGACCGTGACCGCCGACCCCTCGGAGGGCGAGGCCCTGACCGACGCCGGCAATGATCTGGTCGCGACCGTCCCGATGCCTGTTTCGATCATTGAAGCAATCGATGGTTTTATCGCCGAACATCACGTCGAACGCCCCTTTCAGAAACGGCAGCGCGACCGAGCCGAGGCGAAGAATCCCGCTCATGGCGGCGCCGACAAGAGGAACCGCAAGTGACCCGGCCAGAGAAAGCCGTTGGCGCCGAAGTTGCCACGGCCACACGTGAGATCGACGAGACTGATCATGCGCGGGCGCAGGAGTATTCGCTGCTTGCGGCATTGCTGTCGCGAAGTCCGAATGCCCAAATGATCGGGCATCTGGTCCGCCACCACGGCGATGCAACGCCGTTGGGCGCAGCGCACGCAGCGCTCAGTGCCGCAGCCGCCAGCATCAACCCGGAACAGATCGAGCGCGAATATTTCGATCTCTTCGTCGGGCTCGGGCGTGGCGAACTTTTCCCATACGCCTCATACTATCTGACGGGTTATCTCTATGGACGTCCCCTCGCCCGGGTCCGCGAAACCCTGAAGCAACTTGGCCTTGAGAGGATTGAAGGACAATCGGAGCCCGAGGACCACGCTGCGATCCTTCTCGAAGTCATGGCCGGCCTCGCCAACGGCCAGATCGTTGCTCCCGGCGAAACCGAGCACACGATCTTCGAGACTCATCTCAAGCCGTGGATCGGACGCTTTTTTTCTGATCTCGAGCACGCCCAGTCTGCGAATTTTTATGCCTGCGTCGGAACGCTTGGCCGCATTTTTACGGAAGTCGAGGCTGAGGCATTCTCGCTATCGAAATAGGCAGCGATTCCAAAACGCCTCGCTCTCGAGCAAGACACTCTGTTCGAGTGCATCAATGCCGATATCGGTTTCCGATATGCCCAACCTCACGTCGATGATGAGACGGACGGCTCGCACCTGCCTCGGTCAGGGAGGGAGATGAGGCTGCGCGAGGCCGTCCGCTCGGCAGCCAGGACACGTGAGGGATGGCCGCGGCCGGGCTGCTTGGTGCAAGCCTAGGTCGGGGCGACCGGCAGCACCATTAAACAAAGTTTTAGCTGGATTGAATTGAGGCTTTTCGAGTTGGGGTTACGTCAAATCGCGCCCGGCGCGCCTGCCCGTGCCCACTGTGCGATATGATGCCGCTCGAGAGCCTGGACGGCTCTCTTGCAGTGATCGGAATAGCAGTCCTGGTCGCAGTACGACAGCCGGGTCTCGATTTCTCGCAGATAGCTCCCCCCGATCGGCCGGCAGCACAGCACGCACTGGGATTGTGCGCGGGGCGTCCTTCCGTTCACCAGTATGAATCTCATGTGGCGCCTCCTAGTGCGAAGCAGAACACGGTATCGGATGGGTGGAATGCGCTCGGCGGCGGAGCGCAGAGGTGATTCCTGCCGTCGGGATTGTCCCTGTTGTGCTCTACCTTTTCAGCTGGAACGGGAATGTACTTGCCGTCCTCTCTGCGTCTTGCGTAGATCTTGCCGTCAACGTACCTGATTTCAGTCGGGTAGCAGTCCGCCTCGTTGCAACAGCTAACGGAAGGATTGTCGGGCATGCGCCACTGTGCATAAAACTTTTCATGCAGGAGCTGATCCTGTGGAGGATGGTGGCGCGCAGCGTGGCCTTGTCCATCTTCCTGCGCCTGGACTGGCATCGCCAATAGGCAACAAAGACAGCTCCAAAGGAGGAGTTTGCATAGAACGTTCAACGTGCAGCCTCCTTGTTCCGAAATCCCGAACTGCGGGCAATTTCGAGGTGCTTCTCGCGGCTACCGTTGTCAGGCGACCTCAAGGCAGCGCAACCATCTGCGGTCGGCATCCCGGCGGACCTTCAGGCGATCAGCGCACTTCTTTGAACAGAGGGCGGTTCGCCAGGAGTAGTGGCGGATGAGACCGAACTTTCCGTCACAGACGGCGCAGCGCTTCGCTGCGCAATGAAGATGTTGGGGACTGTTGGCCATTTTTGCCTCCTGCGGGTCTCGCGTGGGTAGTGGTTGGTGAGCATCGCTTGCTCGCCGTCGCACTTCGCACACACGTGAAGTGCGGCTTCGGGATCGTAGTGGCCTGTCAAGTCTTGCGGCGTATAGGGACACCGCGCGCAGGGTTTGACTCTCATGTGCCGTCTCCCAAGGCGAAGCAGCGAATTTCTTCGCCGTCGCGTGAATGATTTGCCGGTGGAACACATACGCCAATCCGACCGTCGGGATTATCGCGGCTGGGCTCCATCCTTTCGGCCGGGGTCGTGGACATTTTTGCCACCTGCAATCGGCTATTCCAGATCACAACGCGAGAATAACGATTGAGACCGTTCCCTCAATTGTACGTAGGGTAAGGGTCAAATATCGAAAGGGATTGGGGAGCTATACGGAGGTTTGGGGTGTTTGCCTTCAGGTGGGCGCCACGGCCCGACCGCCATTCGTCGGCGATCGTAAATCGCCGGGACTATGGCTGGCTGCTGCGAACCTGCCTCCGCTATCGCTCCCGATTGCGGGCATCGAGCCATTATCGGTTCAGGGAACTGCGTCGATAGGCCCGGCTGAAGGGCAATCCAGTTGCCGATTTTTCCTGCAAAATGTTCTAATCTCGTCGCCGGACAGGCCCGGGACGCTCTGCAATGGTGCTTCATGTCGACCTCGCCTCATCACCTAAAGCGGGACGAGCAAGGAGAATGACTAAACCTGATCTGCCTCAACGGTGGCTGCAGCTGCCCACGATCTCCTACTATGCGATGGCGGTCTTTGCCGTCGCCGTGGCGAGCATTGCTGCGGAGCTTATCACACGTTTACTGCACGCTGAGCCCATCGCACTGTCGATGCTTTGCGCTGTTATTTTCGCCGCATGGTTTGGTGGTTTCGGCCCTGCGCTGTTGGCGATCGCACTCGCGCTTCTGGCTTTCCACTATTACCTTGTGCCCCCAATCAATTCTTTTACCTGGAAACATGATTTGTTCGCCGGCGATATTTCGGAGGCGCCGCGTCTGATCCTGTTTTGCATTACAGCTCTCATTGTCGCGTTCGTGATTTCGACGCAAAGAAAAGCGGCAGAAGCTCTCGGGCGGTCCGGCGCTGACCTGCAGGCAGCGATCAAGGATCAAAGGCGGATTGAGGCCGCGCTGCTGCATAGCGAAATGTATTTGACCGAAGCGCAGAGATTGAGCCGTACCGGCAGCTTTGGATGGGACGTTTCCAGCGGAGAGATCTCCTGGTCGGATGAAACGTTTCGAATCTTCGAATGCGACCGAACGACCAAGCCGACCCTGGAATTTATCGTCCAACGCACCCACCCGGAAGATCGAACGGCGGTGCAAAAAACCATCGATCAAGCGTCCGACGACGGAAAGGATTTCGAGCATGAATATCGACTGCTGATGCCGGATGGCTCGGTGAAACATATCCATGCGTTGGCTCGTGCCAAGAGAAATGCGGCCGGCAACATCGAATTTGCCGGGGCGGTGATGGACATCACGATTGCCAGGGAAACCGAACGAAAGCTGCGACGTAGCGAGGCCTATTTGGCCGAAGCCCAGCGTTTGAGTCATACGGGCAGTTGGGCCTGGGATGTGCGCCTTCAAACATTCGTTTATCGGTCGCCCGGAGTGTACCACCTGTTTGGGTTCGATTCGGAAAAGGAGCCTCTGTCACCGCAATCCTTCCAGGAGCGTATTCTTCCCGAAGACAGGGACCTGGTTATCGAAATGGCGCGGCAGGCGGTGCGAGAAAAAACCGACTTTGAAGTCGATTTTCGCATAGATCTTCCGGACGGTCCGACAAGGTACGTACATTCGGTGGGACATCCTCTCGTCGGTATCGACGGTGAAGTGATCGAACTGGTTGGAACGCATGTCGATGTCACCGAGCAATACGCTGCAAAGGAGACGCTGCAAAAGGCGTTTGACGAAATAAAAAAATCCGAAGATCGGCTTCGACTGGTCATCGATACAATCCCGACGCTGGTCTGGCGCGCTACCCCGGAAGGGATCCCCGATTTTCTTAATCAGCCATCGCTCGACTATACCGGCATCTCGTTGGACAATGCCGCGGTGGGCTGGCCTCGTTCTTTTCATCCTGACGACAAGAAGATGATGCTGCAGAAGTGGCAAAGGATACGGGAGTCCGGTAGGCCGGGTGAGCTTGAGGCACGGCTGCGGCGCCAGGACGGTGAATACCGCTGGTTCCTGTTCCGCGCCGAACCGTTGCGCGATGAGGCGGGCAACATTGTCAAATGGTACGGGTCGGCTACCGACATCGAGGACCGCAAGCGGACCGAGGTCGCCCTTCGCGAGAGCGAGCAGCGCTTTCGCGACTATGCCGAAACGGCCTCCGATTGGCTCTGGGAGACCGGACCGGACCACCTTATCACCCAGATATCGGAAAACCTGAATGCTGCCGGAATCGCGCCCTCGCGTGTCCCCGGCGTGACGCGCTGGGATATTGCAAGCGATGTCGAATCGGAAGCCGAAAAATGGCGACTGCACCGCGCGATGCTCGACGCACATCGGCCATTTCGCGATTTCGTGTATCGCACCATCAGCGAGAGCAGCACTCCGGTATACGTCCGAACAAGCGGCAAGCCATTCTTTGACGCAAACGGCAATTTTCTTGGTTATCGGGGCACCGGCACCGATATTACGGCGACGATCCGCGCAGATCACGCCGAACAGGCACTGCGCAAGGCGCAGGCGGAACTGGCGCACGTTACACGCGTAACCACGCTGGGCGAATTGACCGCCTCGATCGCCCATGAAGTAAACCAGCCGCTCGCCGCTGCCGTCGCCAATGCCGAGGCCTGTCTGCGCTGGCTCGACCGTGACACTCCGGACCTTGCCGCTGCGCGCCGCTCGGTCGAATGGGTCATCAACGACAGCTGCCGCGCAAGCGAAGTGATCCGGCGTGTCCGGGCGCTCGCAAAAAAATCCGACATCGAAAAGGTGCCACTCGACGTCAATGACGTCGTTGGGGAGGCTATCGCTCTGGTACAAGGTGAGTTGAGCGGCCACCGCGTATCATTGCGAACCGAGCTCGCGCCTTCTCTCCCCATGATTCATGGTGATCGGGTCCAGCTGCAACAAGTGATCATCAACCTGGTGATGAACGGTATCGAGGCGATGCAGCCGATCACGGATCGGCCGCGCGAACTGGTGATCCGATCAGGCCAGGACGAGAGACGCGGCGTGCTCGTAAGCGTGACGGATTCAGGCGTCGGGATTTCCACCGAGAATGCAAACCAGCTGTTCAACGCCTTCTTCAGCACCAAGTCCACTGGCATGGGCATGGGACTCTCGATCTGCCGTTCGATCGTGGAAGCTCACGGCGGACGCCTGTCGGCTTCCGGCAATGAGGGGCGCGGCGCGACATTTCAATTCGTCCTGCCCGTCCATCAGGAGGATGCGGCGTGATCGAGCACCCCAAATCATCGCGTGAACCCGCCAACGCCAGGGAACCGATTGTCTTCGTTATCGACGACGATGCGTCGATGCGCAGGGCGCTGACCAATCTTTTTCAATCGGTAGGCCTGAAAGTGGAGGTGTTCGGTTCGGCGCCCGAAATGCTGCACAGCAAGCTTCCGGACGTCGCCAGCTGCCTGGTCCTTGACATCAGGTTGCCCGGGTTGAGCGGCCTCGACTTTCAAACCGAACTGGCCAAGGCGAACATCCACATTCCAATCATTTTCATGACCGGCCACGGCGATATTCCCATGAGCGTGAGGGCCATGAAGGGCGGTGCGGTGGATTTTTTGACCAAGCCGTTTCGCGACCAGGACATGCTGGACGCGGTGGTGATGGCGATTGAACGGGATCGGAAGCGACGGGAAGTCGAGAAGGTCGTCGCCAATCTGAACACCCTTTTCGAGACCCTGACCGCCCGCGAGCGCGAGATACTGGCGTTGGTCGCGTCCGGCCTCATGAACAAACAGATAGCCGCCGAGCTTGGACTTGCCGAGATCACCGTGAAGATCCATCGTGGGCATATCATGAAAAAAATGGAAGCGAGGTCCTTGGCCGATTTGGTGAGAAAGGCCGAAACGCTTGGCATTCATCGCGCCAAGCCCTAGTCCGCATAAACCTAAGTATAATTTTACAACCTTGATTTGCGGCCCATTTTGCCCTTGGGCAGCGGTGCTACGGCAAAGCGCTCGGCACCCGCGTCAGAAAGGCCCGCCTTGTCGACTCTTCCGGTCATATCCGTCATTGACGATGATCCATCTGTGCGGGCCGCGACCAACAATCTTCTGAGGTCGCATGGGTACACGGTTCACACATTTGCGTCGGCTGAGGAGTTCTTGCAGTCGGCTGATCTGAAGGGCGCCTCCTGTGTGATTGCGGATGTGCAGATGCCGGTCATGAGCGGCCCGGACCTGCTGACGCTCATGCAGGCCCAGGGCTATCGTGTGCCGTTCATTTTCATCACGGCCTTTCCCGATGAGAGCGTCCGCGACCGCGCGCTGAAAGCCGGGGCAATCGCCTTCCTGGCCAAGCCGTTCGCCGCACCCACCTTGATCGACTGCCTCAACACTGCCCTGCAGGGACGTCGCGGCGGAGCAGGCACCTGAGGCGGTGAACGTCGGCGCAGCGGTGCTGATTGCCGACTGCTGATCGGCTTGTCGAGGGAAACTTCGCGTTCGGTCCATCAACCCGGATCAGCGGTCGCTGCGGGTCAAGCGATGGTCTTTCGGAGGCCGTCAGCGCGTCGGCGGCGCGAGTTTGCCGCTGCTAAACCAAGGTATGGGGTGAATCAACCTCCGTAGGATCGAGTCCTTCGCCCCGATCAGACTAGGCTCGCGTCAAGTGCCCTGGCTGGCCGGGCAACCCCGAGCCCAGCGAGTCAAATGCTAACGGGTGGACCCCATGGTGACAACTCATGGCCCTTTCAATCGAAACCTCGCAGATATTTCCTCAAGCAAGCAGAAATCTGGACACCTCCGTAATCTTTCGGCGGATTGATCTCATGCAGTTACCTGAGTTCATGCGCTCAACCACGCTGCGCTGGACCATTTTGGTGGCCGGCATTTTCGCGTCCTTTATCGTTGCGCTGCTCGGATTTATCTACCTGAAAACGGAAAGCGATCTGACAACGCGATCCGACCGCGTGATCGCTTCGCAAATCAGCGTCTTCGCAGGCCTGTCGCCCGAGCGCAGGCTCGACGCGATCAATGAGCACCTGAAACAGGATCCGAGCCGTGTTCAGCTCGCGGGATTGTTTGGCTCAAGCGGCCGCCGGATCGCGGGTAACCTGGAAAGCCTGCCGTCCGATCTCAAGACCGACGATGCCGTACAGAGCGCGCTCGTCGACAGGATCGACGAAAGCGGCCGGCAGAAGCAGGCGGTCCGCCTGATCGCGCGAAGTTTGCCTGATGGCAACGTGCTGGTGATTGGACGAGACGTCGATGAAATCGGGGAGATCGCACGTGTCGTCGGTCGGGCGCTCGCGCTTGGCCTGGTTCCCGCCGTGCTGCTTTGCCTTGCGGTCGGTATAGCCTTGAGCGCCAGAGCCCGTAACCGCATCGTCGAGGTCAACGCGCGGGTGCAGCGCATCGTCGCCGGCGATCTGCGTGAACGGCTCCCGCATCGGAACGCCGACGATGCCTTCTCCGAACTTGCAGTGATCGTCAACGGCATGCTCGACGAGATGGAAACTCTCATCCACTCCCTTGCAGGCGTCGGCAATGACATAGCGCATGACCTGCGCACGCCGCTCACCCGTGCCCGGCTGACGCTCGAGCGCGGTCGCAGCGGCGCCACCACGCTGGAGCAGCTGCAGACGGTTGCAGACAAGACGATAGACGGGCTCGATCAATCGCTTTCGATCATTACCGCCATTTTGCGGCTTGCGGAAATCGAGAAGAACCAGCGATCGGCAGGCTTCGGCAAGGTCGCACTTGCCGATCTGATCCGCGAAGTGAGCGACATGTACGAGCCGATAGCCGAAGACAAAGGCGTTGCTCTCGTTGTCCACTCACCGCATGAACTAAGCACGCATGGTGACCGGGACTTGCTGATCGAGGCGGTCGCCAACCTCGTCGACAACGCCATCAAATTTACGCCGGCCGGCGGCCAGGTGGAGATCGGATTATTTGCCGGCGACGGCGAAACCATCCTGCGCGTCAAGGATACCGGTGCCGGCATCAGCGAACACGAGCGTGACGCCGTCTTAAGGCGATTTTACCGCTCGGATAAGGTAAGACACACCTCAGGCCTGGGACTTGGTCTAAACCTGGTAGGCGCGATCGCAAGGTTGCATGGATTCCGATTTACGATCTTCCCGGGGTCTGGCTGCGTCGTCGAGATCGGATGCCCGCGCTCAACCGGTAGGACAAATTTGCCCGTGACCGAATTGGCCGCGTTGCCGGGCCGGGCCAATGCTGCACGAGCCTTGACATCCCTTGAATTGATTGGTCGGAGCGAGAGGATTTGAACCTCCGACCCCTAGTCTCCCAGACTAGTGCGCTAACCGGGCTGCGCCACGCTCCGATGCCGTTCCCTTAGCTTCGATCAGCCTTGCGCGCAAGAAGCCTGATTCGCCGCGCGATCGGGCTTGCCGGAGGGGTCGAATGCCCGTTCCGCCGCGTGCCCCGGGGAGCTAGCCTTCCTTCAGCGCGGAATCGAGCAATTGCCGGCAGGCGATCAACTCCTGCAACACGCCCTCCAGGCGTGCGACGTCAAGCGGGCGCGCATGCGCGGCGACGCCGGGGATCGGGCCGGCATCCAGGGCCGCCGGGATTCCGTCCTCATCGGTTTCGAGCAGACGAAAATCGATGCCGTCGGTGCCCTCATAATCATCGTCGTCGACGTCGATGCCGGGCGCGTCGTCGTGATCCCGTTCGACAATGCTTCGTCCGACCACCTCTTCGATTGCGCCGAACGAGGCAACAGCCGTTGCATCCGCCAGGCGCTGGACCGAGGCGACGCCGTGCTCCTTCAGGATCCGCTGCACTCCACGGATGGTGTAGCCCTCACCGTACAAAAGCCGGCGAATGCCCCTGAGCAGATCGATATCGTCCGGGCGGTAGTAGCGGCGGCCCCCGCTCCGCTTCATCGGCTTGATCTGGGTGAACCGGGTCTCCCAGAACCGCAGCACATGCTGGGGGATGTCGAGGTCGTCGGCGACCTCGCTGATGGTTCGGAACGCATCCGGCGCCTTGTCCAAATGCCTGCTCCTCTGGATCGCGGTTGAAAGCTATCGTCTACTCGGACTTGTCGCCGCCGTTAGCGGGGCTGTGGCCGTTGATCCGCTGCTTCAGAATGGCCGACGGCTTGAACACCATCACGCGACGCGGAGATATCGGTACTTCGGTGCCGGTCTTCGGGTTACGGCCGATACGCTGGCCTTTCTTGCGCACCATGAACGACCCGAACGACGACAATTTCACCGTCTCGCCCTTCTCGAGGCAATCGGTGATTTCCTTCAACACCAGTTCCACAAAGGCAGAGGATTCCGTGCGCGACAAGCCCACCTTCTGGTAGACGGCTTCGCACAGATCAACCCGTGTGACTGTTTTTCCGGTTCCGGTCATCGCCTTGGCCCCAACTCTCGGCGAACAATACGTATCTGAAATTATGAGCTTAATCGACGACGGTCAACAGCGCTCATCAATGCAAGAGCATGAAACAAGCTGGCAATTTTTAAGCACGCGTTTACCAGCGCAATAGCGCCGAGCCCCAGGTGAAGCCCCCGCCCATGGCCTCCAGCAGCACCAGATCGCCCTTCTTGAGGCGTCCATCCCTGACCGCGACCGTCAGCGCCAGCGGGATCGACGCCGCCGAGGTATTACCGTGTTGATCGACCGTCAGCACCACCTTCTGCGGCGCAATATGCAGCTTATGGGCCGAAGCATCGATGATTCGCTTGTTGGCCTGGTGCGGAACGAACCAGTCGATGTCGTCGGCGGTCGTGCCGGTTTTCTCGAAAGCATCCACGATCACGTCGGTGATCATGCCGACGGCGTGCTTGAAGACTTCGCGCCCCTCCATCCTGAGATAGCCCACCGTGCCGGTCGAAGACGGTCCGCCATCCACATATAATTTCGACTGGTGCCGGCCGTCGGAGCGCAGATGCGTCGTCAATACCCCGCGGTCGGAGGTTTTGCCCGGCTGCGGCTGGGCTTCAAGCACGATGGCGCCGGCGCCGTCGCCGAACAGCACGCAGGTTGCCCGGTCGTTCCAGTCGAGAATCCGCGAGAACGTCTCGGCGCCGATCACCAAAGCGCGCTTGAAGGCGCCCGAGCGCAGGAAATTGTCCGCGCTGGCGAGCCCGAATATGAACCCCGAACATACCGCCTGCAGGTCGAAGGCCGCGCCGTGGTGGATGCCCAGCGCGTTCTGCACCGCGACCGCGGTCGCTGGAAAGGTATGGTCCGGCGTCGAGGTCGCCAGCACGATCAGGTCGATCGACTGCGCCTCGATCCCGGCATCGGCAAGTGCCGCGCGCGCGGCATTGATCGCCAGATGCGAGGTGAACTCGCCCTCGGCGGCGATGTGGCGCTGTTTGATGCCGGTGCGCTGCACGATCCACTCGTCGGAGGTGTCGACCCGCGCCGCCAGTTCGGCATTGCTCAGGATCTGCCGCGGCAAATAAGAGCCGCAGCCGAGCACCACCGAACGAATTGCGGTCACGATAAAGCCTCCTGCGCGGTCGGCGCAGTGGAAAGCGTGCTGCCGTCGCGGTTGAGCATCTGATTGATCTTGGTCAGGAGATCGTAGTGGACCATCTCATAGCCAACATCGACCGCATAGGCAAAGCCTTCGGCGTCGGTTCCACCATGGCTTTTGACGACGATGCCGTTCAGGCCGAGCAGCACGCCGCCATTGGACTTGTTCGGATCGAGCTTGTCGCGCAACGCCTTGAACGCCTTTTTCGCGAACAGGTAACCGATCCGGGAACGCCAGGTGCGCGATAGCTCCGCGCGGAGAAAATCGTTGATCTGACGAGCCGTACCCTCGGTCGCCTTCAGGGCAATGTTGCCGCTGAAGCCCTCGGCAACAATGACGTCGGCGGCGCCCTTGCCGATACCGTCGGCTTCGACAAAGCCGATATATTCGAGCTGTGGAAGGTTCATCGCCCGCAGCAGTTCCGCCGCCTCGCGAATTTCCTCGCGGCCCTTGACTTCCTCGACACCGATGTTGAGCAGCCCGACCGTCGGCCGTTCAAGATCGAACAGGACGCTGGCCATCGCGCTGCCCATCACCGCCAGTTCCATCAAATGATGGGCGTCGCCGCCGATGGTGGCGCCGAGATCGAGCACGACGGAGTCGCCGCGCATCGTGGGCCACACCGCCGCGATCGCCGGACGGTCGATCCCGGGCAGCGTGCGCAGATTGAAGCGCGCCATCGCCATCAGGGCGCCGGTATTGCCGGCGGATACCGCGACGTCGGCCTCGCCCTTCTTGACGGCATCGATCGCAAGCCACATCGAGGATGTCTTGCGGCCACGGCGCAACGCCTGGCTGGGCTTGTCGTGCATGCTGACGGCCACGTCCGTATGGATGACGCGCGAGGCCGCCTTCATCGCCGGATATTTCGCGAGCTGCGCGTCGATCAACGCGCGATCGCCGAACAGCAGAAATTCGGCATCGGGGTGTCGGGTCAAGGAGATCGCGGCGCCGGGAATGACAACCGATGCGCCGACATCGCCACCCATGGCGTCAAGCGCGATTCGAACCTTTTGAGGCATGAACGTCCCGGAAACCTGATCTCTTGCGGTCCAAAGCGCTCGGCCGCGGACTTCAAAATCGCCACGGATAAAGGCGATCGGCGAAGCGCAACGCTGCGCCCCGGCCGGGCCGCGACAATAGCGTGTCCCCGCCCCGACACAACCTCTTGACCGCTGCCTTTTTGGATGCTGGGCGCGCACCAACGCGGTCGCGGCACCTGCGAATACACCATATAATTCAATGGATTAGGTGGAATATCTGATGGCCAACGGAGCCGTCATGTGAGTTGAACGCCGCTGCCACCGCGCTTCAGCGCCGCTTCGGCTTCTTTGGAGCGGCCGGATTTGCGTCGGCTTGCAGCGCCTTCAACGCGGCAAATGGATGATCCTCCGGATCGGCGGCCACGGCCGGCGGCTCGAAAACCGCATCCGGCCTGCGCGGGTAGGGATCGATGCCCAGGAACAACGCATCGGTCGCGAGCCGCCCAAGATCGATGACGCCGTTGACGATCGGCTCCGGCGGATCCGGAATCTCGGCGCCGCTTTCGGCGGCCTCATCGACGAGATCGGCGAGTTGGGGAATTTGCTCAGGGCGGTGCAAAGATCAGATCGATCGGCTCATCGATGTCGCTCTCGATCGGGTCAAGGGTGACGACACAGGTCTGGCCGATCCGCGCCCGGACATGGCCGCCAACGTGAACGCGGCCTCCGCTTTTGGGTGTCACATCGAGCGCGGCATGCGCTGAGAGAATTTCGCGCAAGCCCGCAACCTCTGCCATGGCCTCGCGTTCGGCGGCGCCAGCTTCGATGTCACGATGCAATCCGGCCTCCGGGATTTGCACCACCGTGACGGGAACGCTCCAGGGATTTTGCCTATTCGTCATGCGGTTCGTTCTGTTCATTGCTGTACGCTCACTCGTGCCGGCGAAGAAAATTTCCACGATCCGCTCTGCAACGCCGTCTCGTCCAGTCCTGCCAAACAGGCGACCGCCGTCTCGACGTAGAAGGCAAGCTGCCGCGCATTTTCGATTTCCTTGCCGTTCAAGATATTCCTGCACAGCGCTTGCGCCAGCGGCTCCGCCCCCGCGGCCAGAGCCAGATCGTAGGCCGCCGCCCGGCCGTAGAAGGCCTCTCCGAAGGCCTGCATGCGCTTGGGCACGGCGAGATCGCCGACGCCCATTTCGCGCAAATTCGCGTCCAGATCGTCGCAGAAGCGATCGAACAGCGCCTGAGAGACGTCCGCGCCGCTACCCTCCATCGACTTCATCCGCCGCAATACCATCCACAAATGCAGCACCAGCAGGTCAAAACGGCCGTTAACCGTGTCCGGCACGCCGAAGTCCCGGTAAAACAACGGTTCTCGCGCTTGCGTCACGATCATGCCATAGATGGCTTCAATGGTGCCGCGCGAGGGGTTCCGGGGTTTCCTGAAGTGATTGAACGGCCAAAGCATTACGGGTTCCGCGCGCGAGCCCTTTGGGCAAGCGCATGTTGCAATCCGGCGTGCTGCCCGGTACGTCAACGCCTCGCGCGATGCAAGGGGACAGGACCAGTTCCGGAATGACTGTGACGGGCCAAAGATGCTCACGCGTGTATTCTCCGCGCGGCCTTAACGCGCGCTGGCGCGGCATGCGCGCCGTTGCCGCCATCGCCCTGGTGTGCGCGGCGCTGGGCGGATGCACCGGCGAACAGTTTCAGAAGGGCTATATCCTGCCGCCCGGCGCGCTCGAGCAAATCCCGATCGGGGCGAGCCAGGATCAGGTGCTGATCGTGATGGGAACGCCGTCCACGGTCGCAACCCTCAACGGCGAGGTGTTTTACTACATTTCGCAGCGGTCCGAGCGTCCGGTCGCCTTCATGAACCAGAGGCTCGTCGACCAGCGGGTGATCGCGATCTATTTCGACAAAAACCGCCAGGTGCAGCGGCTCGCCAATTACGGGCTGCAGGACGGCCGGATATTCGATTTCATCAGCCGCACCACGCCGACCTCGGGCCAGGAGCTCAGCTACCTGACGCCGCTGTTCAAGCTGCTCAGCTTCAACTAGGGCCTATCGCCAAGCCGCCGCTTGCCGACCTTCCGCGCATTCCCTACGCTCTCCGCAAAACAATAATCGAAGCAGGGAGTGAGATGTGACCACAAGACTTTCCCGCCGCCGCGTGCTGTCCGCTGCCGCGGCGTTTTCGGCCACCGCGACCTTGCCGCGCCTGGGCCAGGCTGCCGACTGGCGGCCCACCGAAACCGTTCGCCTCATCGTGCCGGCGGCGGCCGGCGGCAGCACCGACGTGATGGGACGAATGCTGGCGGCACATCTGCAGAAGGCCTGGGGCCAGTCCGCGATCGTGGAGAACCGATCCGGCGGCGGCGGCACCATCGGCACGTCGGAGGTGGTACGCCAGAAAGGCGACGGGCACACCATTTTGGTCGGCAATCCCGGCCCCAACGCCATCGCCTATAGCATCTTCCGCAATATGACCTACAAGGCCGACCAGCTGCAGCCGGTCAGCAACATGATCCGGATTCCGAATATTATCTCGGCCCATCCCTCGACCGGCATCAAATCGATCGCCGAGCTGATCGCCTATATCAAGGCGAACCCCGACAAGCTGACTTACGGCTCCTCCGGCGTCGGGCAAAGCCCGCACCTCACCGGCGCCTGGTTCCTGCAACTGACTGGCCTGAAGATGGTGCACGTGCCGTTCCGCGGCGCAGGGCCCGCACTGCAGGCCGCACTCGGCAACGACATCCAGATCCTGTTCGACAATCTTTATCCGACGCTGCCGCAGGTCCAGGACGGCAAGCTCAACGCGCTTGCGGTGACGACGCCGGAGCGAAGCGCCTTGGCGCCTGATATTCCGACCATGCGCGAGAGCGCGCCGGAACTGGCCAAATTCGATGTCTCGTCCTGGTTCGGCATTTTCCTGCCGAGGAGCGCGCCCGCGCCGATCGTCGATACCCTCAACAAGGAAATAAAAGTCTTCCTGGAGCGCGAGGACACAAAGCGCAATATCGCCGCGATGGGCGCACGAACCGACTACGGCACGCCGCAGCAGTTTTCCGATTTCGTCCAGGCGGAGACAACGAAGTTCGCTGCCATCATCAAGCAGGAAGGCCTGCAGATGGACGTGAATTGAGGGGGCTCCTCATTGCGAGGAGCGCACGCGACGAAGCAATCCAATCTTTTGCTCGCGGCCGTCTGGATTGCTTCGCGGAGCCTGTCATCGGGCGGCGCTGGGCGCCGACCCGTTTGGCTCGCAGTGACGCGGGGACACTTCCGGGTGTGCCGCGTCTGCCGCGCACACCGCCGTCATCCTGAGGAGCCGCGCTCTTTGCGCGGCGTCTCGAAGGATGGCCGCATGCACCGAGCTTGTCATCCTTCGAGGCTCGCCGAAGACGGCTCGCACCTCCAGCGATAACGGCGAAGCCGTTACGCAGGGATGACGACCTTCCAAACTCAAAACAAAAGACCCCGCGGCTCACGCCGCGGGGTTTGTTTCAGGCCAGCATACGCAGGAGCCCTCACGCCATTCCGGTCGATGCTCCGCAGCACGGAATGCAGTCACGGCCGGAATCTCGCAATTCCAAGTTGGATGCCTCGCATCGCCCCGGAATGACGGTCTATGGATGGCTTCGTGGAGCCTGTCATCGGACGCGCATTCGCGCGACCCGGTGGCTCGCAATCCAGAAGGTCACGAGCTTCCGTCCAAGAAAACCCCGCGGCTCGCACCGCGGGGTTTTTGTCTGAAGCGCGTATCGGCCGCTCAGTGCGCCAGGATCGCCAGCAGCAACAGCGCCACGATGTTGGTGATCTTGATCATCGGGTTGACGGCGGGACCCGCCGTGTCCTTGTAGGGATCGCCGACGGTGTCGCCGGTCACCGCGGCCTTGTGGGCCTCGGAGCCCTTGCCGCCGTAGTGGCCGTCCTCGATGTACTTCTTGGCGTTGTCCCAGGCGCCGCCGCCCGAGGTCATCGAGATCGCGACGAACAGACCGGTCACGATCACGCCGAGCAGCATCGCACCGACGGCCGAGAACGCCGCCGACTTGCCGGCCGCGCCGCCGCCCGCGATAACATAGATCGCGAAGTAGACGACGATCGGCGACAGCACCGGCAATAGCGAGGGGATGATCATTTCCTTGATCGCCGCCTTGGTCAGGAGATCGACGGCCTTGCCGTAGTCCGGCTTGTCGGTGCCCTGCATGATGCCGGGCTTCTCGCGGAACTGACGCCGCACTTCTTCGACGATGGCGCCGGCCGCGCGGCCGACCGCCGTCATGCCCATCGCGCCGAACAGATAGGGCAGCAGGCCGCCGAACAGCAGGCCGACCACGACGTAAGGGTTGTTCAGCGAGAAGTCGGGCTGCACGCCCTGGAAGTACGGAAACTTCGAGGCGTTGGCGATGAAGAATTTGAGGTCTTCATTGTAGGCCGCAAACAGCACCAGCGCGCCGAGACCGGCGGAGCCGATCGCGTAGCCCTTGGTGACGGCCTTGGTGGTGTTGCCGACGGCGTCGAGCGCGTCGGTGGCCTTGCGGACTTCCTTCGGCAGGCCGGCCATTTCGGCGATGCCGCCGGCATTGTCGGTGACCGGGCCGAACGCGTCGAGCGCCACGATCATGCCGGCCAGCGCCAGCATCGTCGTGGTGGCGATCGCGATGCCGAACAGGCCGGCAAGGCTGTAGGTGATGAGGATGCCGGCGATGATCACCAGCGCTGGAGCTGCGGTCGCTTCCATCGAGATCGCCAGACCCTGGATCACGTTGGTGCCGTGGCCGGTGACCGACGCGGCCGCGATCGACTTCACCGGGCGATTTTCGGTGCCGGTGTAGTATTCGGTGATCCAGATGATCAGCCCGGTGACGGCGAGACCGACGACGCCGCATTCGAACAGCGCCATGCCGGTAAACTTCACGCCCGACAGCGGACCGAAGCCGATCAGCCAGTAGATCACGCCGGCGACGCCGATCAGAGACAGGATGCCGGTGGCGATCAGGCCCTTGTACAGCGCGCCCATGATCGACTGGTTGGCGCCGAGCTTGACGAAGAAGGTGCCGATGATCGAGGTGATGATGCAGGCGCCGCCGATCGCCAGCGGCAGCGTCATCATGTTCACCAGCAGCGGCGAGTTCGCAAAGAAGATCGCGGCCAGCACCATGGTGGCGACCGTGGTCACCGCGTAGGTCTCGAACAGGTCGGCGGCCATGCCGGCGCAATCGCCGACATTGTCGCCGACGTTGTCGGCGATGGTGGCGGGGTTGCGCGGATCGTCTTCGGGAATGCCGGCCTCGACCTTGCCGACGAGATCGCCGCCGACGTCGGCGCCCTTGGTGAAGATGCCGCCGCCAAGACGGGCAAAGATCGAAATCAGCGAAGCGCCGAAGCCGAGCGCCACCAGCGCATCGACCACGGTGCGGCTGTTGGCGGCGAGACCCAGGAACTGGGTGAGATAGGCGAAGTAGATGGTGACGCCGAGCAGCGCGAGACCGGCAACCAGCATGCCGGTGATCGCGCCGGCCTTGAAGGCCAGTTCAAGCCCGCCGGCCAGCGACGTGGTCGCAGCCTGCGCGGTGCGCACATTGGCGCGAACCGAGACGTTCATGCCGATGAAGCCGGCAGCACCCGACAGCACCGCGCCGATCGCAAAGCCCACCGCGACCAGCATGCCGAGGAAGTAGGCCAGGAGCGCGAAGATCACGACGCCGACCAGACCGATCGTCATGTACTGGCGCTTGAGATAGGCCTGCGCGCCTTCGCGCACGGCAGCCGCGATTTCCTGCATCCGCGGATTGCCGGCGTCCGATTTCAAAACCGATGCGGTCGCCCAGATGGCGTAAAGAATCGAAAGCGCTCCGCAGAGCACAATCACCCATAATGCTGTCATTGAAGTTGCCTCAAGATCCTGGTGTACCCCACGCCTGTCGCCGCGGGCGCGGCGGGCGCATAAAAAGAAGGCCTGCCCTGCCCAAAAGGGCGGCCTTAAATCGGCGGGACCATGCCAAAATCACACCGCGGGCGCAACGCCGCGTTGGGTCTAAACCGTCGATTTCGGCAGGTATTTGCGCCGGGACCGGCGCTTTTCGCGAGAATCCTAGAAATGGCTGTAGGACAGGCGCGGCAGCGCTATCTCCCCGCCCTCGCCATCCAAAAACCTCGGAACTGACGACCCCGCGACAACCATTCCTATTGAAGTCACGGCAACTCCGGCCTGACCTGCTGCTTGCACGAATGCCTCAAAGCGATCTTCCGGGATCGTGCACAAGATCTCGTAATCGTCACCGCCGGAAACGATCGTCTCGATGCCGACGGTGCCGCGCGCCAGCAATGCTGCAGCGGCGGCGGACAATGGAATGCTCGGCGCGTCGATGACAGCGGACACGCCCGACGCCCCGCACAGTTTCGCGAGATCGCCCGCGAGACCATCGGAGACATCCATCGCCGCGTGAGCGTGATCGCGAACCGCCTTTGCGAGAGCGTTGCGCGGCTGCGGCACGCGATAGCGTCCGATCAGCATCGCCTTTGCCCCGGTGTCAGCAAGAGCAGCGGCCGCGCCGCCCTTGAGGATATCGAGGCCGAGCGCGGCGTCGCCGATCGTCCCCGTCACCACGACACGGTCGCCGGGTTTCGCGCCGCTGCGACGGACCATCCCGCCCGCGGGCACTCGCCCGAACGCCGTGATCGAGATCGTCAGCGGACCCGGCGTGGAAACCGTATCGCCGCCGAGCAGCGGGCAGCCGAACAGGCCGGCATCCGAGCCAAGCCCGCGCGCGAACAGTGTCAGCCACGCATCGTCAGCAGCGCGCAGCGCCAGCGTCAGCACGAAGCCCGCCGGTGTCGCGCCCTTGGCGGCAAGATCGGAGAGGTTCACCCGCAGCGCCTTGCGCGCGACAGTGTCCGGCGGATCGTCTGCGAGGAAATGCACGCCCTCGACGATGGCGTCGGTCGTCACCACGGTGTCCTCGCCAGACGCGTTCAGGATCGCCGCATCGTCGCCGAGATTGAACGCGCCGGGATCGGTCGCCAGCGGCTTGAAATACCGCGCGATCAGCGAGTCTTCACCGGATGGCGCCTGTTTGCGATCAGTCATGACGCGCAGCCCGTACCACAACCGTCATCGCCCGGCTTGACCGGGCGATCCAGTACTCCGAGGCGCCAGCGATCAAGCATGAAAGCCGTGGAGTACTGGATCATCCGCTTTCGCGGATGATGACGATAGAATTTGCCGCTGGCGCTCATTTCGCTACCCACGCGAAAACTCGTCGCCGCGGAAGCGGCGGGCGATCTGATCCAGCACCGCGTTGACCATGCCGGTCTCGTCGCCATCGACAAAGGCATGCGCGACGTCGACATATTCGGACACCACGACGCGGCCGGGCACATCCTTGCGGTGCTCGAGTTCGTAAGAGCCGGCGCGCAGCACCGCGCGCAGGATGGCGTCGATCCGCTTCAATGGCCAGCCTTTTGAAAGCGCATCATCGATCAGCGGATCGAGTTTTGCCTGGTCGCGCACCACGCCGGAGACGACGTCACGGAAGAACGCCGCCTCGGCGGGAAGGTATTTGTCGCCTTCGACCTCGCCTCCGAGCCAATGACTCTCGAACTCGGCGAAGATGTCGTTGAGGCCGGCGCCGGCGATATCCATTTGATAGAGTGCCTGCACCGCCGCGAGCCGTGCCGCGCCGCGGCGATTGGCTTTCCTGTC
Source organism: uncultured Alphaproteobacteria bacterium (assembly GCA_963745785.1). Classification (GTDB taxonomy): domain Bacteria; phylum Pseudomonadota; class Alphaproteobacteria; order Rhizobiales; family Xanthobacteraceae; genus Bradyrhizobium. Next base: position 68,464 of record CAVUYV010000016.1, read on the forward strand.
TTTGTTCTTTTCCGGGCCCTTCGCGGGCTTCTTTTCCTGCTTCTTGCTGTTCTCTGCCATGATCAGGTCCGCGTCAGCCGGCGCTTGATCCGCAGCATCGCCAGTGCAGCGCGGGCGGCGTCGCCGCCCTTGTTGAGCTCGCTGGGGCGCGCCCGCGCCCAGGCCTGCGCGTCGGTGTTGACGGTGATGATGCCGTTGCCGAGCGGAAACCGTTTTGCGACAGCGAGATCCATCAGCGCGCGCGAGGATTCCATCGACACGATTTCGAAATGGATGGTATCGCCCCTGATCACGCAGCCCAGCGCAATCGCGGCGTCGTAAGGCCTGCCGCTGCTTCTCGGCGGCCTCGAGCGCGATCGCGATCGCCGCCGGAATTTCCAGCGCGCCGGGCACCGTGATGACGTCGTGGGTGACGCCGGCGGCCTTCAGCTCGGCGACCGCGCCTTCCAGCAAGGCGTCCTGGATGTCGTCATAGAAGCGCGCCTCGACGATCAGCGCGCGCGCGCCCGAGACGTCGGTTTGATCCTTCAACTGTGCGCGCCGCGCGTCCGCCATTCAGCTGTCCGTTCGAGTCCAATAGCCCCCAACGGGCAATGACCTCATCCTGAGGAGCGGCCACTTGGTCGCGTCTCGAAGGATGCGGCCTCATGGTTCGAGACGGCGCAAAAGCGCCTCCTCACCATGAGGATTGAGCGCGCGTTTTAGGCGCAGCAGCGTCCAAAGCCAAGGGCTGCTTCTATTTCATTTCCGCAAGCCGCGCCGCGTAGCGCGCCATCAGGTCGACCTCGAGGTTGACCTCGGCTCCCGCGCGCCAGCCGCCAAGCGTCGTCACATTGAGCGTGTGCGGGATGATCAGCACCGAAAATACCACGTCCTGCACCGTATTCACCGTCAATGACACGCCGTCCAGCGTCACCGAGCCCTTGGCCGCGATGAAGCGCGCCAGCTCGCGCGTGGTTCGCAGTTCGAACCGCGCCATGTCGGGCAGATCGTCGCGCTTGACGATGGTGGCGATGCCGTCGGCGTGTCCGGCGACAATATGCCCGCCCAGTTCGTCGCCGATCTTCAGCGCGCGTTCGAGATTGAGTTTTGTGCCGCGGGTCCAGTGTTTTGCCGTGGTCATGCCGAGCGTCTCGGCGGCGGCGTCGACCTCGAACCAGGTTTTGTCACCCGCCACGCCCGAGGCCACCACGGTGAGGCAGACACCGTTGCACGCGATCGACGCGCCATCCGCAATGGTCGAGCGATCATAGCGGCATGCAATGCGCAGCCGATGCAATTGCCCCTGCGCCGTCGGCGTCAGGCTGATGATTTCGCCAATGTCGGTAATGATGCCGGTGAACATTTAAGTGCGCTCGTAGATGGTCAGAGTATCGTTTTGCAGGCTTTCGCTAGCACGAACCCGAAAATTCGGCGACTGCGTGATTGACGTCAGCGGCAATGCGCCCAGCGCGGCCACGCCGTCGGCGCCGATGGGATCAGGGCCGCGCAACAGCCAGACTTCATCGACAAAACCTGCGGCGACAAAGGATGAGGCCACCCGCGCACCGCCTTCCACCAGCAGCCTGGTGATGCCCTTTTCGGAAAGCGCACGCAGCACGGCTGCGAGATCAAGCCCCGGCGGGGTTGCCGCGGTCGCGACGCGGATCACCTGCGCGCCGGCGGCGCCGAGCTTCATGGCGGCGGGCGCTTCCGCCAGGTTCGAGGTCATCACCCACAGCGGCGTTTCGCGCGCGGAATGAACCAGCCTGGAGCTGCCGGGAATGCGTAAATTGCGATCGAGCACCACGCGCACCGGCGAGCGCGCCGCCATGCCCGGCAGGCGGCAGGTCAGAAGCGGATCGTCCGCCCGCACGGTGCCGATCCCGACCAGGATGGCGTCGCATTGCGCGCGCAACAGATGCACCCGCGCTTTTGCGGCGTCGCCCGATATCGCGACCGGCTTGCGGCCGGCCGCGCCGATCTTGTCGTCCGACGACACCGCCAGTTTCAGGATCACATGGGGACGCTTGTCGCGGACGCGCCTGAAGTGTCCGGCATGATCGCGCGCGGCCTCAGCGCGCGCCGAGCCCGATATCGACTGATATGCCGGCGGCGCGAAGTTTTGCATGGCCCTGGCCAGCGACTTCCGGATTGGGATCCTCGATCGCCGACACCACGCGCGCGATCCCGGCGGCGATGATGGCGTCGGCACAGGGCGGCGACTTGCCGATATGCGAGCATGGCTCCAGCGTCACATAGAGCGTGGCGCCGCGCGCGGCCTCGCCGGCACGCCTGAGTGCCTCGGGCTCGGCGTGGGGACGGCCGCCCGGCTGCGTCCAGCCGCGGCCAATAATGACGCCGTCCTTGACCACGACCGCGCCGACGGCCGGGTTCGGCCAGGTGCGGCCCTGCCCGCGCCGACCGAGCGTCAGCGCCAGCTGCATGAAGCGCTGGTCAGCGGCCTTCGATTCCCTGGATTTTTGCGCGAACTGGTCTTCCAGAATCCGGAAGATCATTTGCGTAACAGGGCAATCCGCGCGTCGTCGTCGCCGGAGAGCTCGCCGAGCACGGCTTCAAAGTCCTTGGCTTCGCGGAAATTGCGATAGACCGAGGCGAAGCGCACATAGGCGACGTCGTCGAGCTGGCGCAGATGCTCCATCACGATCTCGCCGATCGCCTCGGAAGAAATCTCGGCTTCCCCGCCGCTTTCAAGCTCGCGCACGATGGCCGAGACCATCTTCTCGACCCGCTCCGGATCGACCGGCCGCTTGCGCAGGGAGATCTGCACCGAGCGCACCAGCTTGTCGCGATCGAACGGTACCCGGCGGCCATTGCGCTTGATCACCGTGAGTTCGCGCAGCTGCACGCGCTCGAAAGTGGTGAAGCGGAAATTGCAGGCGACGCAAACCCGCCGCCGCCGGATCACGGCGGAATCCTCGGTTGGACGCGAGTCCTTCACCTGCGTATCGAGACTGTTGCAGCTGGGACATCGCATCCGGGAAAGACCTTACTGATAGATCGGGAAACGGTCGGTGAGCGCCCTCACCCGTTCCTTGATCGCACTTTCCACCAGCGGCGCCTTGCCGTCCTGCGACTGCGCGATCGCATTGAGCACCTCGGCGATCATGCCGGCGACCTGCTTGAATTCGGCAACCCCAAAACCGCGCGTGGTCGCCGCCGGCGTCCCCAGACGAAGACCTGATGTGACGAACGGCGTCTCCGGGTCGAAGGGAATGCCGTTCTTGTTGCAGGTGATCGCAGCGCGCACCAACGCCTTTTCCGAGACGTTGCCCTTGAGGCCCTTGGGCCTGAGATCAACCAGCATCAGATGGTTGTCGGTACCTCCGGAGACGATGTCGAGGCCGTTGGCGCGCAGCGATTCCGCCAATGCCTTGGCGTTCTCCACCACGTTCTTCGCGTAGACCTTGAAGTCGGGGCGCAACGCTTCGGCGAACGCAACCGCTTTCGCCGCGATCACATGCATCAAGGGTCCGCCTTGCAATCCCGGGAAAACCGCCGAGTTGAGCTTCTTGGTCAGCGCCTCATCATTCCACAACATCAAGCCGCCGCGCGGTCCGCGCAGCGACTTATGCGTGGTCGTCGTCGTAACGTGGGCATAGGGCACCGGCGAAGCATGGACGCCGCCGGCGACCAGGCCGGCGAAATGCGCCATGTCCACCATCAGATAGGCCCCGACGCCGTCGGCGATCTCGCGGAAGCGCTTGAAATCCCAGGAACGTGAATAGGCCGTAGCGCCGGCGATGATCAGTTTCGGCTTAACTTCTTCGGCGCGGCGTGCGACCTCGTCCATGTCGATGATCTGATCGTCGCGGCGCACGGTGTAATGTTGCGCCTTGAACCATTTGCCGGAAATATTCACCGGCGCGCCGTGCGTGAGATGTCCGCCGGCCGCGAGATCGAGACCCATGAAGGTATCGCCGGGCTGCAGCAGCGCCAGAAACACCGCCTGGTTCATCTGGCTGCCGGAATTCGGCTGCACATTCGCAAACTGTGCGCCGAACAGTTTCTTGGCGCGCTCGATCGCCAGCGTCTCCACCACGTCGACCCATTCGCAGCCGCCGTAATAGCGAGCGCCCGGATAGCCTTCCGCATACTTGTTGGTCAGCACCGAGCCCTGCGCTTCCAGCACCGCGCGGCTGACGATGTTTTCCGACGCGATCAGCTCGATCTCGTGGCGCTGCCGGCCGAGCTCGCCGCGGATCGCAGCCGCGATATCCGGATCGGCCCGGTCAAGCGTGGCGGTGAAGAACGAGTTGGGCGCGGAGGCGGTCTGGGCGCTGGAGGACGAGAGCTCATGGGCGAAATATCTCCACCGCCGCAACCTGTTAGGCGCATTGCGGTCGGTCATGGGAAAGGTCTCGGAAGCTGTGCTGGCGGGATACCACATCGGGCCGGAATGGCCAAGCGCTTGCGGTCCACGCCCGGTATTTATGCCAGATATGGTGGGGATAGGCTGGGGATGCCAGGCAGCCCCCTCTGGCCACCGACCGTCATACGCGGGCTTGACCCGCGTATCCATCTACCTTCGCAAAAGTCCATTTCCCCAACAGGATGGGTTGCCGGGTCAAGCCCGGCAACGACAATTGGGACCTACTTCGCGAACCTGTACGCCCCGCCCTTCTCGACCGAGCGCTTAAATGCGGGCCGGGCGTGCATCCGCGACAGCCAGGCACTGAGGTTCGGATACGCCCCAAGCTTGTTGAACGCTTTCGCCATGTCGCCGACAAAGCTCATCTGGATATCGGCGCCGGTGAGCGAGTTGCCGACAAAGAATTCGCGGCCGCTGAGCGCGCCATCGACATAGCCGAGGTGGTTGGCCATCTCGCTGTCGATGCGCGGATGCAAGGGTGCACCCGCCTCCTTCAACCTGGAAACATAGAGGTTGAGCAGCAGCGGCAGCATCGCAGAACCTTCCGAATAATGCAGCCACTCGTTATAGGCCTCGTAGTCGGCGCTGCCGGGCGCCGGCATCATGCCGGCTTTACCATTTCCCTGGCCGTAGCGGCGGATGACGTAATCGACGATGGCGCCGGACTCCGCGATCCTGATGTCGCCGTCGGTGATAACCGGCGACTTGCCGAGCGGATGCACCGCCTTCAACTCCGGCGGCGCCAGGCGTGTCTCCGGGTTGCGCTGATAGCGCTTCATCTCGTAGGGCACCCCCAGTTCTTCCAGCAGCCACAGAATCCGCTGCGAGCGGGAGTCGTTGAGATGATGGAGGGTGAGCATGGTGTTTCCTCGGCGTGATTGTTGTCCGAGGTGTATCAGACGTCTTTGAACAAGGGCAGCAAGCTTGCGCAAGCGGTTGTCGTCGCCCGGCTTGACCGGGCGATCCAGTATTCCACAGAAGCTGGCGATTAAATCGAGAGGCCGCGGCGTACTGGATGCCCCGCTTTCGCGGGGCATGACAAAGTCTAGCGGCGGGCCGCGCTCTCTCAAAGCCCGGTAAATCCGGCTTTCACCGGATCGTTTGAGCCGTCGAGTTCGCGCAAGTAGGTCAGCCCGCATACCGTCAAGCGGTGCACGTCCCTTTCACCGGCCTCGAACAAGGTGGTGACATACTCCGTCACCTTGGCGCGGGCCTCGGCATTGGCGGCGGCACGGCGGTTTGTCAGCAGGTCATAGGTCTGCATGATGCGGTCGATGGCAGCTTCCATGGATTTCTTTCGGCTGTTGATCAGGCAGCTATCGCTCAAACCAGCTCGGATTCGAATTGCGTGATCGCCTTGTTGGCGAGCCTGATCTTGTTGCATTCGCCGCGTTGAAACAACGCGACGATGATTTGAAGCAGCCGTTCGTCGGTGACAAAGCTGTCGCTGATGGCGCCGGTCCGGCGAAAATAGTTCGAGGCGATGGCATAGGCGTCGCCGACCACCTCCACGCTCATAACCCGCACCCCACGCTCGACCAGCATGACGTCAATCCTTCCGATACGGATTATTAAAGCGCGAACCCGGGCACTGGTTCCGCTGCAAAAGCCCGTTTTTAACCGCCAAAACAAAACGCACCGGGCCGGAAACCGGACCGATGCGCTTGGGGAAGTTGTCTTTTCTGGTGGCTGCCGGTCTTTTCAGCGCCGGCTTGGCCTATTTGTCGCGGTGGAAGAAAGTCTCAGAGCCGATACAGGATCTGATCGGTCCAGAACCGCTCGAGCCGGTGCAGCGACTTGTTCAGGGTCGCGAATTCCTCGTTGGAGATGCCGCCGACCTGCTCCACGGTCTTGACGTGCTTCTGATAGAGCGCGTCGACGATGCGGCGGATTTCCTGGCCCTGCGAGGTGAGGCGGATACGGACCGAGCGGCGATCGACGCGCGAGCGCTGATGATCGAGGAAGCCGAGTTCGACCAGCTTCTTCAGATTGTAGGAGACGTTGGAGCCGAGGTAATAGCCGCGCGTGCGCAATTCGCCCGCGGTCAATTCCTTGTCGCCGATGTTATAGAGCAACAGCGCCTGCACCGAATTGATGTCGGCGCGGCCGCGGCGGTCGAATTCATCCTTGATGACGTCGAGCAGGCGGCGATGCAGCCGCTCCACCAAAGTCAACGCTTCGAGATAGAGCGACTGCACCGGAGCCTGGCCGGCAGCACGTTCAGCGGGTTCTACCGCCGTTGCAACGGCTTTGATCATGACACTTCCCCTGTTGTCGTTTTTGTCGACTTATTCGACGAAACTTTTGTCCCGCCTGATAGCTTCAACGTAAGGGGCCGGTTTGAAGATCAGCTTAAATAAGACAATAAAGAGATCATGAATTTAAGACAGTGAATCGCGGATTAAGCCCATGGACAAAGGACTTTTCGCAACCTTTCATTGACGGTGCGCCTGCCCTGTTCACGCTTCGTTGGCGCCAGCTGTCGCATATGGAAACAGCGTCGCTCGAATTCGAAACGCTTGCGTAACGGGTATGGCGGCCGCCTTAAGGTGACCCAAAAGTTACCGCAAAAATTTTCCGAAAATTTTATCCAACCACGCGAATTTCGCGGGCGGCGCATTTCAGCGGAGTTATGGCGGCCGTTCGCGCGCCGCCATCCACGCCAGCGCCAGATAGGCCGCGAGCATCAGCGCTTCCACGCCGACGACGGTAAGGCTGCCGCCATAGATTCCGGGAAACATCAGTTCGATCACCGCCATCGATACCACCGTGGTCAGCCACACCACCGCGCCCCAGGGCGTCGCGAGCCACAATCCGACCGCGGCAACCAGTTCGATCACCGCGAAATAGACGGTCGCGGTCTGCCAGGCCATCGGCTGGTTTTCAAAGGCATCTTCCTCGCCGCCGATGAAGCCGGTGACTTGCGCCCAGTGATAGAGACCCTTGGCGACCGAGATCACGGCCATGATGCGGAGAAAAAATACCAGCCGCCGGGTCCACGCACTGTCTTCCGTTTCGATCCGCTCCGAGGAGATCGCCGCCACCGACATGGCATTGTCCCGCGACTGATCGCGCGTTGGGGTTTCAGACATGCGGATAATTGTTCATGATCGGGAACGGGCCTTCATCGCAGGAACTCATGATCGTAGGAACTCTTGGGCCCTCGGCGCGGCAAAATCAATCCGGGCCGGCGAGGGTCCGGAAGCTGCTTGAGCCTTGCTGTAGGTCAAGGCTACGTGAGGTAAGCCATGCCAGGGCTGCGGTGACGTAGGCAATACAAGGTGTTAGGATTGGAACCGGTCTAATCCGGTCTGCCGGCTTTCGGAGATACAATCACATGGCGATCAAATTCGGGCGTCCGATCGAAATGCGCGACGCGCCGCGGCGGGATGTCCTCCTCCCCGGCCCCGGGCTCGATCTGGTGGTTCGCCCGCGCCGCAACCGGAAAGCCGAATGGGCGCGCCGGCTGGTGCGGGAAAGCGTTCTCACCACGGACGACCTGATCTGGCCGCTGTTCGTGATCGATGGCCACAACAAGCGCGCAGGCGTCGCTTCGATGCCGGGCGTCGAACGGCTCAGCGTCGATCAGGCGGTGCGCGATGCCGAGCGGGCGGTAAAACTCAATATCCCCTGCATCGCGCTTTTCCCCTATACCGAGCCCGGCTTGCGCGACGAGCACGGCTCGGAGGCGGTCAATCCCGACAATCTCGTCTGCAAATCGGTGCGCGCGATCAAGAAGGAATTTCCGGGCCTCGGCGTGCTCTGCGACGTGGCGCTCGATCCCTTCACCAGCCACGGCCATGACGGCCTGATCGAGGACGGCAAAATCCTCAACGACGAGACGGTTGCGGTGCTGGTGCGCCAGGCCCTGGTGCAGGCCGAAGCCGGCTGCGACATCATCGCGCCGTCGGACATGATGGACGGCCGGGTCGGCGCGATCCGCGAGGGCCTGGACGCCGCCGGATTTCTCGACGTGCAGATCATGTCGTATGCGGCGAAGTATGCCTCGGCGTTTTATGGCCCGTTCCGCGACGCCATCGGTTCGGCGAAGACGCTGACCGGCGACAAGCGCACCTATCAGATGGACAGCGCCAATTCCAACGAGGCGTTGCGCGAGGTCGAACTCGATATCAGCGAGGGCGCCGACATGGTGATGGTGAAACCGGGGATGCCCTACCTCGACATCGTGCGGCGGGTCAAAGACACCTTCGGGATGCCGACCTTCGTCTACCAGGTGTCCGGCGAATACGCGATGATATCAGCCGCCGCCGGCAATGGCTGGATCGACGGCGAGCGGGCGATGATGGAAAGCCTTGTGGCCTTCAAGCGCGCCGGCGCCGACGGCATCCTCACCTACTTCGCAGCGCAGGCGGCGGAAAAGCTGAAGGCGGAGGGGTAAGGCGCCGACGCCCGCATTCCGGGATGGTCCGAAGGACCAGACCCGGAATCTCGAGATTCCGGGTTCGCGTCTTCGACGCGCCCCGGAATGACGGGAAACCAGGAAACGTTGCTCGTCATCGCCGACTTGCACAGGAACGGTGAACGATCCTCTTGCGGCCGGGAACAACCATTCCCATGTCTCGCTGCGGGAATGCACAGTCGGGAGGACTGATCATGTCTTACAGCGGTTCGGGTGGCACCGGCGCCTGGCGCAACGATGGCGGAGTTCCGCCGCATGCCTTCGATCCCTGGACGCAGCCCGAATTGTTTCGCGGCGTGCTGACGCGGCGGGTGTTCGCATTCCTGATCGACCTCGTGGTGCTTTCGATTCCGGTGATCCTGGCATACGTGTTCATCGCCGTGTTCGGGCTGATCACGCTGGGATTGGGTTGGCTGCTGTTTTGGCTGGTGTGGCCGGCCGCGGTGATCTGGGCCATCATCTACTATGGTGCATCGCTGGGCGGGCCGCATTCGGCTACCTTAGGCATGCGCGTGATGGATCTGGAACTGCGCACCTGGTACGGGGCGCCGGGCTATTTCGTTCTCGGCGCCATGCATGCCGTGCTGTTCTGGATTTCGGTGTCGATGCTGACGCCGCTGGTTCTTTTGGTCGGCCTGTTCAACGGCCGCCGGCGGCTGCTGCACGATCTCATTTTGGGAACCGTGGTTATCAATAGTTCGGTCCGTACTCAGGTAGCGCAACCGGCGCGAACCTATTGAAACCGGACAAAACCATTTGCCCTGATTCGGCAAACCGATTGACCGTCGGGCTCGGCGGCGCGATGCTGTTCACTTGTCGTTGCTTCGGAGCTTGACGCTATCCCGTGACCCAGCATTCGCGTGACACCCCTCAATTTTACCTGACGGCGCCCTCGCCCTGCCCGTATCTGCCGGGCCGGCATGAACGCAAGGTGTTCACGCATCTGGTCGGCGACAAGGCGGGCGATCTTAACGATTTGCTTACCCATGGCGGCTTCCGCCGCAGCCAGTCGATCGCCTACCGGCCGGCCTGCGACCAGTGCCGGGCCTGCGTTTCGGTTCGGGTCATCGCCAACGAGTTCCGCCCGTCGCGCAATTTCAGGAAAATTCTCGCCCGCAACGCCGACATCATCCGGCGAACAGCGCAGCGCGGTGCCGACCTCGGAGCAGTATTCGGTGTTCCGCGCCTATCTCGACGAGCGCCACCGCCATGGCGGCATGGCGGACATGACGGTGCTCGATTACGCGATGATGGTGGAGGATAGCCACGTCGAAACCCGCATCATCGAATATCGCCGTCGGGGGGGCGGCGATGCCGGCGCCACCGGACGTGACAACGCGCTGGTGGCGGTGGCGCTGACCGACGTGCTCAGCGACGGACTGTCGATGGTGTATTCGTTCTTCGAACCGTCGGAGGAAAATCGCTCGCTCGGCACCTTCATGATCCTCGACCACATCACGCGCGCCAGACGGCAGGGCCTGCCTTACGTCTATCTCGGCTACTGGATCGAAGGCTCCAAGAAGATGGACTACAAAGGCCGCTTCCTGCCGCAGCAGCGCCTTGCCCCCTCAGGCTGGCTGCGCATCGACGCCTCGGGCGACGTGACGACCGAGCCGCAGGATTAGATCTCTAAGTCGGGCGCGCGGAGCCCACTTCATCATGGATTGTCATCACCCGCGAAAGCGGGTGATCCAGTACGCCGCGGCCTATCGAGTAATCACAACCGCCTCTGGAATACTGGCTCGCCCGGTCAAGCCGGGCGATGACAGTTGTGATCGGGAGTTACCCCGTCACGAAATCGAACACCAGTTTCGCATTCAGCGCGATGATGATGGCCGCGGTCAGCGCGGCGAGCATGGTGAGCCAGCGCGGCGCGACGAACGGGCCCATCTTGGGCCGGCTTGCCGTGAACATCACCAGCGGCACCACCGCGAACGGCAGCTGCAGGCTGAGCACCACCTGGCTGAAGATCAGCAACTGACCCGTCGCTTTCTCCCCGGCCCAGATTGTCACGACAACCGCCGGAACGATCGCGATCATCCGCGTCACCATGCGCCGCAGCCACGGCGCGATGCGCAGGTTGAGAAAGCCCTCCATCACGATCTGGCCAGAGAGCGTGGCGGTAATGGTCGAGTTGAGCCCGCAACACAGACAGCGCGATTGCAAACAGGGTCGGCGCCAGGGTCGAGCCGAGCAATGGCGCCAGGAACGCGTGGGCCTGGTCGAGCTCGGCGACATCGGTCCTGCCGGCCCGGTGAAACGTCGCCGCCGCGAGGATCAGGATCGAGGCGTTGATGACAAGCGCCAGGCACAGCGCGATCGAGGAATCGATGGTCGCCAGCGTGATCGCCTCGCGCTTTTCGGCGATGCTGTCGCCATAGCCGCGTGTCTGCACCAATCCCGAATGCAAATAGAGATTATGCGGCATCACGGTGGCGCCCAAAATGCCGAGCGCCAGGTACAGCATCTCGCGGTTGGCCAAAATGTCCGTGGTCGGCGCAAAGCCCCGGAGCACCGCGCCCCAATCGGGATCGGCCATCGCGATCTGGATCGCAAAGCATGCCGCGATCACGCCCAGCATCGCGACGACAAAAGCTTCGATCCAGCGAAAGCCGAACGCCTGCAGCGCCAGGATGAGAAACACATCGGCGGCGGTGATGATGACCCCGAGCTCGAGCGGAATGTGGAACAGGAGATTGAGGCCGATGGCGGTGCCGATCACTTCGGCGAGATCGGTGGCGGTGATGGCGATTTCGGCCGACAGCCAAAGCGGCCACGATACCCAGCGCGGAAAGGAATCGCGGCAGGCCTGCGCCAGGTCACGCCCGGCGCCGACGCCGAGCCGCGTGCACAGCGACTGCAGGATGATCGCCATCACGTTGGAGAGCAGCGCCACCGTCAATAGCGCGTAACCGAATTTGGAACCGCCGGCGAGCGAGGTCGCCCAGTTGCCGGGATCCATGTAACCGACGGCCACCAGATAGCCGGGGCCGAGGAACGCCACGAGCTTGCGCCAGAACGACCCCTGCTTGGCCGTCTGCACCGAGCCAAACATGCCGGCCAACGAAGGTTCGCCCCGCTCCCTGCGCCAGCCCGGGGCCGGCGCAGGGCTGGGGGCGGCCTCAGGCAGGGGGTCAGCTGGTATTCCGGGGGCACGCGCGTCCATCGCCGCAAGATAAGGAGATTCGCTTTTATTGCAACTCATTTGCAAGTGCATCTGGACTGCGTGTTCCAGGAAGCATGTCGGGAAGCGGGTGGGTTCGACCGCACCCGAGGCCGGACAATGGCGGCAGACCGACAGAAGGAACAAGTCATGTCCGCCACCGACCACACGCCCCGCCTGCCGGCGACCTTCAACCGTCTGGCATGGTCCAATCTCGCCGCGCAATCGGCTGAGCAGATCGCGCTCGCCGCAGCCCCGATCGTCGCGGTGCTGCTGCTTGGCGTCGGCGAAGGCCAGACCGGGGTGCTGCAGACCGCGCTGACGCTGCCGTTTATCCTGTTCGCGATCCCCGCGGGCCTGCTCGCGGACCGCATCTCGCGGCGCTGGCTGATGGCGGGCTCCGAAGCTCTGCGCGCCGCGGCACTCGCCGGAATCCTCGTGCTGATCTGGCTCGGCCTGTTGACGCTGCCGCTGCTCGCGCTGCTTGGTTTTGTCGCGGTCTGCGGAACGGTCGCCTACAGCGTGGCGGCGCCGGCATTGGTGCCGTCGCTGGTGTCGTCTGACGCACTGCCCGCGGCCAATGCCCGGATCGAACTGGCGCGCACGGTCGCGTTCGCCAGCGGCCCGGCGCTCGGCGGCGTGCTGGTGGGATGGGTGGGCGCCGCGCCGGCCTTTGGATTTGCCGCGGCACTCTCCATCATGGCGGTGGTGCTGCTGTCAGGGATTTACGAGCCGGCGCGCGCCCCCGCGCCACGACGCCATCCGCTGCAGGAGATCAGGGAAGGCGCCGTGTTCGTGTTGCATCATCCGCTGCTGCGGCCGGTGTTTGTCACGCAATTCATCTTCAACACTGCTTCCTTCCTGTTGCTCGCGGTGTTCGTGCCCTATGCGGTGCGTCATCTCGGACTGTCGGCGACCGGAGTCGGCGCGACGCTCGGAATGTACGGCGTCGGCATGGTGGTCGGCGCGCTGCTGGCGACGCGGGTGATGCAACGGCTCGCCTTCGGCACCGTGATCGGACTTGGGCCGGTGACCGGCTTTGTTGCCGCCGCCGTGATGGCCGTGACCACATGGATTCCGACGCCGTGGCTTGCCGCCGTGAGCTTTTTCCTGCTCGGCGCAGGTCCGATCCTGTGGGTGATCAGCACCACGACGTTGCGGCAAGCGGTGACGCCGCCGCGGCTGCTGGGGCGGGTATCCGCCATCAACATCATGAGCTATGGCGCGCGCCCGCTCGGCTCCGCGCTCGGCGCCATCGTCGGCGGATTTTATGGCGCGGAAGTATGCCTCTATCTCGCCGCCGCGATCTTCGGCGCCCAGGCGCTGGTGATCCTGCTGTCGCCCGCGGTCACCCTGGCGCAGCAGCCGGAGATGATCGGCGACGGGCGCGAGGCGCTGCGGGCCTACTGAGGGCTGCAACACGAACGACCAATGGCCCCTTCGTCATGGCCGGAGCTTGTCCCGGCCATCCACGTCCTTGCTGTTTCAAGAAGTAAGACCTTGCCATTATCATGAAGTAAGACGTGGATGCCCGGCACAAGGCCGGGCATGACGGAGTAAAATATTCCAAACGTGCCATTGGCCGTTTCCTGCCCCGTTTTATATGATACATATCATGTCATAAATTTACCCGGAGCTGCCATGACTGACCAGACCGTAACGATCGACACGCCCCGCTTCCGGAAGTCTCTTCGACCTTCGCGCAGATCGCGGTGCTCGCGGCACTTGCGGCGACCGGAACGCTTGCCACCAATATCCTGTTGCCTTCGCTGCCGCAGATGGCGGCGTCACTGAATGTATCGACCGCGGCGGTCACTTCCGCCATCACGCTTTTCCTCGCCGTGTTCGCGCTCGGCCAGCTCGTGGTCGGACCGATCTCGGATCGCTATGGCCGGCGCTGGCCGGTGCTGACGGGCTTTGCGGTGTTTTGCCTCGGCAGCATCTGGTGCGGCCTCGCCACCGACCTGCCGGGCCTTCTGGCCGGCCGTGTCATCCAGGCCGCGGGCGCCTGCGCCACCTCGGTGCTGTCGCGCGCCATTGCCCGCGATCTCTTCACCGGCGCGGCGCTCGGCCGCGCGATGGCGCTGATCATGGTTGCGATGGCGGCGGCGCCCGGCTTTTCGCCGCTGCTCGGCGGCGCGCTCGACCACGCTTTCGGCTGGCGTTCCGAATTCGTCTTTGTCGGGGTGTTCGCGGCGATCGGCGCGATCGCCTATGGCGCGGTGCTCGGCGAAACCCATAACTCGACGCGGATCCCGCTCAATCCGCTTGCGATTGCAAAGAACTACATCAGCCTCATCGCCGACCGCCGCTTTCTCGTTCCGGCCGCGACCGTCAGCCTGATCATGGGCGGACTGTTCGCGATGTTTTCGGCAGCGCCCCGCGTTTTCATCGAGGGATTGCACTTCACCCCGATTCAGCTCGGCCTGTTCTTCGCGGGCACTGTCATGATCGTGTTCGCCGCCGGCATGCTGGCAACCAAACTCGCGCCGCGCTTCGGGCTCGATCGCTCGATCCAGGGCGGGCTGGTGGCGGCGGCAACCGGCAGCATCGCGGTCCTGCTGGTATCGATCTTTCACCCGACCTTCCTGCCGTTCCTCGCGGCCATGTCGGTGTTCCTGCTCGGCATGGGCATCGTCAATCCGCTCGGTACCGCGCAGGCTCTCTCCCCGTTCGGCGAGAAGGCAGGCGCGGCTTCCGCGCTGCTCGGCTTCTGGCAGATGATGGGGGCGGCGATCGGGGTCTACCTCGCCGCGACGGTATCGCATGAAGCGATGTTCGCGCTCGGCATCGTGCTGACGGTCGCCTCGCTTGCGGCCGTACGCTTTATGCCATGCGGGCAAAATCATCGCCGTTATTCCCGCGCAAGGGCTTTGCCGTTGTAGCGCAAGGTGCGAGCGCAGCGCCGGAAGTACCGGCCTGATCCTGAGGAGCTTGCAAAGCAAGCGTCAGAAGGATGGCCGCTAAGCGTGGATGCCCGGCCAGCCGGGCAGACGAGCGCAAGAGCCCGCTCTTAAGGATGAGGTCGGCCCTAGCCCGCCAGATAACGCTCGTAGCGCCCGGCGACGGCCTCATCCGAAGCGATGACGGGATCGAGGGTATAGAGGTCCTGCGCGCGGCCGATGCCGCGCAACGCAAACCGGCCGGTGGAGACCAGATAGCCGCGCCCGGCTGCGTCCAGGCCGGTACAAAAGTCCGCCGAGGCCAGAAGTTCGCGATCGACCGAACGGCACATCGACGCGATGCGGCTGACCTCGTTGACCGCCGGTCCCACGACGGTGAAATCGAGCCGGTCCTCGCTGCCGATATTGCCATAAAACACCTCGCCGACATGCAGCCCGACATAGGCCGACGTGATCGGCCGGTCCTCGGCGGCGCGGCGGGTGTTGACCGCAGCCATGTTGCGCCTGAAACGATGCTCGGCCCGCAGCGCGGCGCGCCTGGCTGACGTCATGTCCTCCCTGGTGAACATCGCCAGCACGCCGTCGCCGATCAGTTTCAGCACGTCGCCGCCCTCATCGTGGATGGCGTCGATGGCGGCCTGGGCGTAGTCGTTGAGAAACGGAATGATCTCGTCGGGCGTGAGGTTTTCGCTGATCGCGGTCGAGCCGCGCAAATCGGAAAACCACAGCACCGCGTTGATGCGCTCGGTCACGCCCCGCGAGATGCGCCCGCGCAGCACCTGCTCGGAAGCGTCACGCCCGAGGTAGACCCTTCCCAGCGTTCTCGCGATCTCCACTTGTGCGGCGGATTTGATCGCAAGCCCCAGCACCGGCACCAGGTCGCGCAGCGCCGACAGGCCCTGCTCACTAAAACCGTCCGCACGCCGGGTCAGCCAGTAGGAATAGACGCAGTCCATCTCGCCGATGGTTCCGGCTTCGCCGAACCGATGCACGAAGGCCACGAAATGCCGATGACCTTTTGCGGCGAGATCGTCGATCATCGAAAAATCGAGCGTGGCGCAATCGGCGAGATCGATCCGCAGTTCGTCATGGCCGTTTTCGAGCATGTGGTAGAAGGTGGAGCGCCGCCAGTTCTGCGCGGCGTCGCCCGTGCTGGTCGATCCGTATTCGAAGCTATCGGCCTCGTTGGTTTCCGTGTCGGTCCAGCGAAACCCGCGGCCCTCGAAGATCGGATGCAGCGTGTCGATGAAAACGAGGCCGCGCGACAGATCGAGACCGCCCTCCCGGCAGCGCTCGCAAAAGCCGCGAATCAGATCGTTCTCGGGCAGGCCGGTGAGGCCCTGGCTAACCAGCCAGTTGATCAGCTGCAGTCGCGGCGCCAGCTCCATAAGCCATTATGCCGCGTAATCGTGCCTGACGAAAGAGTTGCAGAATAAGGCCGCACGATCGATCGGGCAGTGTGATGGCCATGACCTCATCCTGAGAGCCCGACCGAAAATTCATCCAGCATCGGACATCGACCGACGGCGCAAAATCGACGCGGATGACCCAACTGCGACATTGGCGCCCAGCGGCAGTGCTCTTGATGCCGGTTTTATCCCTATCAACGTACCCGTTTGAACCGCTAAGATGCCATCTTCGTGAGCCTGGGGGCTGATAATGAAGCGGCGCGAGTTCATCACACTGGTCGGCGGCGCGGCAGCGGCGTGGCCGCTGGCCGCGCGTGCGCAGCCGAAGGGAAAGCTCCCGCTTATCGGCGTATTAAATCCCGGCTCGACCGATACGCCCGGGGCCGTTGGATTTTACCAAGGGCTGCGGGAGCTTGGTTACGCTGAGGGTTCGAACCTGGCTATCGAGCGTCGCTACGGGGAATGGAATACAGAGCGATTCCGGGAAGTCGCGGACGATCTGGTTCGGCTCAAGGTTGACGTCATTGTCGTGATGAGCACGACACCGGCCCGCGCAGCCAAGCAAGCAACAAGCATAGTTCCTATCGTCGTGGCCGGCATGGCCGATCCGGTCGGCGATGAGTTGGTCGTCAGTCTCGCCCGACCAGGCGGAAATATTACCGGGACGACTTTTCTCGGCCCGGAATTGATTGCCAAACGCTTCGGACTGCTCAAGGACGCCATTTCCGGCCTCTCCCGCGTCGCTGCGCTTTGGCACCCTACCGCCTACGGCAAACGAACGGCGGAAGGCGTGTTGAGGGAGACCGAGACCGCGGCCCAGTCGCTGGGACTGCAGCTTCAATTAGTGCCGGCCCTTGTCCCGGGCGACCTCGATGGCGCCTTCGTCGCAATGACCCAAGAGCGCGCCGATGCTGTCATTCAGTTACCGAGCCCGATGCTGTATGGCGAGCACAAACGCATTGTGGAATTGGCCGCGAAGAGCCGGCTCCCGGCGATGTACGCTGCAAGGGAGTTTGTGGAAGATGGGGGCCTGATGTCCTACGGGGCGAGCTTGCCTGATCTGTTCCGACGCGCCGCCACCTATGTGGACAAAATCCTCAAGGGCGCCAACCCGGCCGACCTCCCGGTGGAGCAGCCGACAAAGCTGGAGCTCGTCTTCAATCTGAAAACGGCGAAAGAGCTGGGGCTCGCAATCCCTCGCGAACTCCTGCTGTTGGCCGACGAGGTAATCGAGTGAACGGCGCGTTCATGGCACCTTTGAGACATGCCGAGGGACGCTGAGAATGTCTGCCCATCGGAGTAGACCGGAAGTGGCTGGCCGAAGGGAAAAATGACGGGATCGACCCAACTCAGACATTAGACATAGCCTGACAGTAAGCCGCCATGCTTTGATATGTCGAACAACCAGCCTGTCACAGCACAAGAAGAGGTCGACGATATTTCAATTTTTGATTGAGGGGGAATTACATGTATCCGCGAAGTCCCGCAGATCTCACTGCTTCCAATCTGGGCCCGGCGCTTTCTCTTGATCCGTCAAGCATAGCCTCAGTCGAAACCGAGGTAATCGGCCAAGGCGTTGGATTTCTCTGTCAGCTGGCGCGAGTGAAACTCTCTTACCGGGAAAACGCGCGAGGTCCAAAGTCGGTGGTCGCCAAATATCCTGCGGCCATTGAGCAAACCCGCGGCCTGGCACGGCAGTTCAAGTTCTACGAACGTGAGGTCAATTTCTACAAACTCCTCGCCAAAGATGTTTCCTTGCCAAGTCCGCGATGCCTGCATGCCTCTCACGACCTGTTAAGCGATGATTTCCTCCTGCTGCTGGAAGACCTGGGCGACCGTCGGCTTGGCGATCAGCTGAAGGGCTGCTCGGCTGAGGACGCCTTCGCGGCGATCCGCCAGCTCGCGTCATTTCACGCCGAATGGTGGGACAGTCCGAAACTTGAGACAATCGATTGGGTGCCGCTGGGAGAAAGCGACCTGAACAAGGGCGGACTTGCCCTTTATTCCATCGCTTGGCCGCTGTATCTCCAACAGTTTGGCTCAGACCTTCCGGATGATATGCGGCGGATCGGAGAGCGGCTTTCCGACCAAATCGTCGGCATGCTCGATCGTGTCAAGGATCGGCCGCGCACCCTTTGCCACGGCGACTATCGACTCGACAATTTTTTCTTCGGGGAGCGAGCAGAACACGATGCCCTCACCGTCGTCGACTGGCAAATTGCAGTCCGATCTACCGGCACCTACGACGTCGGTTACTTCGTAAGCCAGAGTGTGCCCCCGTCACTCAGGCGCGAGATCGAATTGGACCTTCTGCGCGCCTATCACGATCGGCTCATCGAACTTGGCGTCAAAAATTATTCTTTCGGCGACTGCATCGACGATTATCGTTGGACCCTGATGTTTTGTCTTTGCTACCCGGTGATTGGTGGCGGCCTTGGCGACCCTGCCAACGAGCGCGGCGTCGCATTGGCCAAGGCCATGACCGATCGCTGCGTCTCGGCTATCAGGGATTGGAAGGCGTTTGAAGTTTTGAAACCTTAGGTCTGCAGATCGCGCTTCAGCGCAAACACCAGGGTAACGGCCGGATCGAAATGCGCGCCCGATATCGGACCGGGGGTAGGCCGGAAGTGGCTGGCCGAAGCGCAAAACGACGAGATTGATCCAGAGCTGACATCTCTGATCAAGGCGAAGTTCTTTGTCGGCGCGACAGGCCGAGGCCTTGCCGATCCTCCTGGCGCGCCGTTTCCTGATCATCCGCACCGAGATCCGAGCGATCGACAGTCAAATCGAGTTGCTTGAGATATCGCTGCACCGCCCCGATCCGCGTATCGGCCGTCACCGAATTCGGCCAACCCGACGAGCGCCGATCTCAGGCGGCGCATCACCTGCACCGAATGGCCGCCGTAGTGGCGAATCTCATCGAATGCCAACACCAGATAGTCCTCCCATGTAGGCATCGGAAAAATGAGACGCAAATCGCCATCCGCATCGCGGGCATAGCCGGCGTCCAAATCGTGCCCTCCCAGCCGACGCAACAAATCCTCGATCTGGTCGATAGCCTGGACTGCCGTAGTTGGATCGTTGATCGCCGGCGACAACGCCTTGATGGCGATGTCGACCAGCAGCCGAACGGGATATTTCGGATCCTGCTCCGACGTCCGTTCAAACCCGAAGTGGATGGCCCGCACGAGGCTGCTTTCGGGCAGCGCAGTTTTAGCCCCATGAACCTGCAGCAGCAGTGTATTTTCGACAAGAGTATCGCCGACCCCGCATGCCATCACGATGACGGCCCCTGCCTGTTGTGCCTGGCGAACCAGGTTGTCGATATCGAACTTGGCAATCGTGCGCGGCGCGGCGAAATACCTCAACGTTTGGACAACCGGACCCAATTCAGAAACATTGCGCGTCTCTTGTCCGCGTTTCGATTGATTTTTCGCCTTCTCATCGAGGCGCTGAAACGTCTCGCGTATGACTTCGCGGCCCTGGTCGCCGATGATGTGAAGCACGAAAGTGATCTGGAGGTCTCTCAAGCCCTTCATCAGCGCGGCAAACAGCAGCATGCTGAGCAAAAGCAATCCAGCGACCGCGACGCCGGAAATCAGCGGCACGATCCCGGACCCATTGCGATCGACATAGAGCAGAACGGAAAGAGAATATGTGAACGTGGCGATGAACACACCCAGCGAATGAAACAGCTTCGGGTCGCGAGCCAAAAGGAGAACGAGCCTCGGCGAGTATGCAATGGCACTGAACTGCACCATGACCAGGCTGACGGTAAACACGATGCCGGTGAGCGCGATCATGCCGGAAGCGACAGCCGTAAGGAATGCCTGAGCCGAGGCAACGGAAATGCCGGAATCGTATGGAAAGTATGCCTGCTCAAGTCGCGGCAGCGTAATCCCCCCGAGGAAACTCGCAGCAGCGTATATCATCGGAATCAACCAGAGAGACATCCGACTGCCCCCTTCAGTTTGCCTGCGGCTGGACCGATTTCGTTCCGCAGCCCCTCGCAAGGATAACCCGGCATCGCGAACGTTTCGAGGCCACCGAACGTCTGCTGGTGGCACCGACGGAGCCCGGGAATGTTTGCTAGAGCGGAGCTCGAAGCTCGGGATTGGCTTGATCTAGGTCAAGGTCACGGCGGCCTTGTCAGTTAGGGCTCAGAACTCAACAGGAGGCTGTGATGACTGAAATGATCAAGTCGGAAGTGATTTCGCGTCGAAGGGTTTTTTCCCTGCTCGGGCTCGCGATTGCGTCGAGCCTCGCGGTGCCGGCGACGCTGATGACCGCAACGGATGCCGAGGCCCGCGTTGGTAATCCACTCTCCCCCGTGAGCGTTGCTGGCGCGAATCGGCGTGCTGACCGGCGCAATAAGAAGAAAAAAATGAAAGCAGGACCGGAAAAAGCAGCAGAACCACAAAAGTAGCCGCAACTCTACGAAGATATAAGGCAGAGCGTTTAATGGGCCACCAAAGGGTGGCCCCTCGCGCATTGAATGTCTCCGCGCGTTGCTGCTTATGGTACTTTTCGGGCCTGCCGGGCGCGGTCACCGCACGTCCCCTTTTGGTGGGGAGACCGGACGTGACCAAAGCGAGCCGCCACGGCAGGCTTTGACCCATCCAAGATCGTCAGCGGCGTCATCGGCATAGGTCTGGTGCCGTCACATCGACGCACTCCAAAGGGTCATTTTGAGATTGATCAAAAGGTTGCTGTCGATGTGAAGGTCATCTGTCATGGTTCTGGGAGCTCCGATGAAGGTATTTTTCGCACTCTTGATCTTGATTGGCGCGAGCCTGAATTCGGAGCCTGCAGCCGCCAAGAAATCCTCCAGTTTGCGATCCGATCGGATTGAAATTTCTTATGTGCCGCCCAAGAATTCAGCTCATGAACCTATATTTCAACTGCTGAAGGAGCGGCAGACCCTCGAAAAATTAAAAGGTCTGTTAAGCCAATTGCGTCTACCGCGTGCGCTCCTGTTGAAGGTTGACGAATGCAACGGAGAATCCAACTCCTGGTATGAGGATGACGCCGTCACTGTTTGCTACGAGTACCTTGAAGACATCCTGCGGGACGCTCCCAAGGAAACGACGCCGGCGGGCGTTACACGAGCGGACGCTATATTGGGACCGACACTCGAAGTGTTCCTGCACGAGACCGGCCACGCGGTGTTTGACTATCTCTCCGTGCCGATTTTAGGACGCGAGGAAGACGCAGCAGATCAGTTTGCCGCATACATCCTCTTGCAGTTCGCCGAGAGCGACGCGCGGAGACTGATTTACGGAGTAGCTTACTCGTATAACATTGACGCATCTAAACCGAGTAC
This sequence comes from uncultured Alphaproteobacteria bacterium, assembly GCA_963745785.1. Classification (GTDB taxonomy): domain Bacteria; phylum Pseudomonadota; class Alphaproteobacteria; order Rhizobiales; family Xanthobacteraceae; genus Bradyrhizobium. The sequence continues at coordinate 90,054 of CAVUYV010000016.1, forward strand.
CAAAAAGAATCCTTTCGCTGACGAGCACGGCCTTCCGGCGCAGCGCTTCTACAACGTGCTGTGCATGGCATACGGGGCAGATTCGAAGCTATTCGCCGATCTCGTAGAGAAAGGATATCTGCCCAAAGAAAGAGCCGAGGGTTGTGCCGACGAGTACGAGCAGGTCACCAAAGCGCTGAACAAGCTGATCGGACCCTATATCGATCAGACGCGGGCCAAACAGGTAAGAGCCAAGCAATGGTTGAGGTTTGATGTGCAGTGATCGATTGCGAAACGGGCGAGCACTGGACCAAGCTTCCTATGATCTCAACGTTGGATGATATCCTGCTGGAAATGGCCGAACAGGGCGTCCAGCACAAGCATTGTCGCGCGCCGTCGGCCTCGTCGGTGGTATCCTTCCACTCGTTCAAATGGGACGACTGTGCATGACTCGCGATTGCTATTGCGAGTGAGCGTCGCCTCCGTGGCCGAGCAGGCATGACAAAGCGCTGCGCGCTCGATCGCGGTACTCTACGAAGCGTTGCGACCGGGCTATCGAGCGCGAACCGGTTTTCTTGTCCGCGCAACCCGCTTCTTTGAGGCGGCTTTCTTCGTCGCTGGGGCACACCCGCACCCGGCGGCGGGGTCGATGCCCAAAAGGCCGCAGAGTTCGGGATGCCCGTTGCAGCAATCATCGATCAGAAACGAAATCAGTGACCGCATACCCTCGACGTCCGAGCGGTAAACGATCGTTCGACCATCGCGCGAACTGCGCAACAACCCGGCGCGGACAAGGATGGCGAGATGGGACGATAGGGTGTTGTGCGGTGCGCCGACGGTCTCCGCGATTACGCCCGCGGTAATCCCGATCGGCTCATGTTTGATCAGGAGGCGAAAGATCGCGAGGCGCGTAGGCTGAGCCAGCGCAGCGAGTGCCGAAATGGCGTGAGGTTCGGAGAATGCATCGCCCGCATTGACCTGCGTCGCGTGGCTCGCCACCGCAAGCATCGTCTTTCGCATTGCACCTACCTGGTGTTCCATTCGAAGATTTCGGACACCTTTTATATGACAGGCAGGTGACAAGCTAGAACATTTCCATTATTGGACATGTCGAGACGTCTCGACATGTCGCCGCACGGACCGTGCCGGTCCCGTCCCGCAGACGTTCAAAAACAGAGACGCTCGGCCGGTAGGCGTACCGGTCATCCCCGAGGAAACCTCGCCGGTAGGCGTACCGGCGTGCCGTGGGAGGACGTCTATGAGCCATTGCAACAAAATGGTTGATGCCGGCCGTCGCCGATTCTTGGGTGGCGCAGGCTTTGCCGCCGCCGGAGCGGCGGTCGCGACGATGGTGCCGGGTCCGGCCAAGGCCGCGCCTGGAGCGGCACGGGTCGATTACCCATCCAATCGCCTCGCCAATATCTCCGATCTCAAGCCGAACGAGCCCTTCGCGGTCGCCTATCCAGACACAGACGCGCCCGGCGTGTTGCTCAAGCTCGGCAAGCGCGTCCCGGGCGGCGTCGGCGCCGATGGCGACATTGTCGGCTTTTCGACGACCTGTCCGCACAAGGGCTTTCCGCTCAACTACAACGGCGCGGACAAGACGATGAACTGCCCGGGGCATTACTCGCGGTTCGACTGTGAGTCCGGCGGCCAGCAAGTCTGGGGACAAGCCACACAAAATCTTCCGCAATACGCACTGCGCGTCGACGACAAGGGCGACATCTACGCCGAAGGCGTGGATGAGCTTCTGTATGGCCGTCTGTCCAACGTGTTGTGAGGGAGAACATATCATGGCTTACAAGCGTCAGATCGACCGTCTTCCGATCGTCCCCAAGGACGCCAAGGAATTCAACGTCACCTGCCACTACTGCATCGTCGGCTGCGGCTACAAGGCCTACACTTGGCCGACCAACAAGCAGGGCGGCACGGCTGCAGATCAGAACAAGTTCGGCGTCGACCTCGGCAAGCAGCAACCAGCCGAGACGGCTGCGTGGTACTCGCCCGCGATGTACAACATCGTGCGCCAGAACGGCAGCGACGTGCATATCGTGATCAAGCCCGACAAGGACTGCGTCGTGAACTCAGGCCTTGGCTCGGTACGCGGCGCGCGCATGGCGGAGATGAGCTATTCGCAGCAGCGCAACACGCAATTGCAACGGCTCACCGACCCGATGGTCTGGCGCTACGGGCAGATGCAGCCGACCAGCTGGGACGACGCGCTCGATCTGGTCGCGCGCGTGACCGTTGCGGTGATGAACGACATGGGTGAGGACGGGATCTTCGTCTCCGCTTTCGACCACGGCGGCGCCGGCGGCGGCTACGAAAATACCTGGGGTACGGGCAAGCTCTATTTCGGGGCGATGAAGATCAAGAACATCCGCATCCACAATCGGCCCGCCTACAATTCCGAGGTTCACGCGACGCGCGACATGGGCGTGGGCGAACTCAACAACTGCTATGAGGACGCCGAACTCGCCGACACCATCGTTGCTGTTGGAACCAATGCGCTCGAAACCCAGACGAACTACTTCTTGAATCACTGGGTGCCAAACCTGCGCGGCAGTTCGCTGGACAAGAAGAAAGCTGAGTTCGGCTCCGAGCCGGTCGAGCGCGCCAAGATCATCATCGTCGATCCCCGCAGAACCGTGACGGTCAACGCCTGCGAAGTTGAAGCCGGCAAGGACAATGTCATGCATCTGGCAATCAACTCAGGCACCGACCTGGCGTTGTTCAATGCATGGCTGACCTATATCGCCGACAAGGGCTGGACTGATAAAGCCTTCATTGATGCTTCGACCACCAACTTCGATAAGATGAAGGCCGCCAACAAGACCAGCCTGGACGACGCGGCAAAGATCACGGGTCTAACGCCTGACCAAATCCGCAAGTCAGCTGAATGGATCGCGCAGCCCAAGGCTGGTAATGCGCGCCGCCGCACGATGTTTGCGTACGAAAAGGGTCTTATCTGGGGCAACGACAACTACCGCACCAACGGTGCGCTGGTGAACGTGGCGCTCGCCACCGGCAACATCGGGCGTCCCGGCGGCGGCTGCGTCCGCATGGGCGGCCATCAGGAAGGCTACTCGCGCCCCTCTGACGCGCACGTCGGACGGCCCGCCGCCTATGTCGACAAGCTGCTGATCGAGGGCAAAGGCGGTGTGCACCACATCTGGGGATGCGATCACTACAAGACGACGCTGAACGCCTTCAAGTTCAAGCAGGCCTACAAGAAGCGCACCGACATGGTGAAGGACGCCATGATGACGGCGCCCTATGGCGACCGCACTGCAATGGTCAATGCGATCGTCGGCGCCATCAAGAAAGGCGGCCTGTTCGCCGTCGATGTCGACATTGTCCCCACCAAGATCGGCGAAGCCTGCCACGTATGGCTGCCGGCGGCGACATCGGGCGAAGCCAATCTCACCTCGATGAATGGCGAGCGCCGCATGCGCCTGACCGAGCGCTATATGGACCCGCCCGGGCAGTCGATGCCCGACAGCCTGATTGCTGCGCGCATTGCCAACAACATGGAGCGGGTGTTGCGTGAGCAAGGCAAGTCTGCAGCTGCCGACAAGTTCAAGGGCTTTGACTGGAAGACTGAAGAAGACGCCTTCATGGACGGTTACCACAACCATGAAAAGGGCGGCCAGTTCGTCACCTATGAGCGCTTGCGCGCGATGGGCACGAACGGTTTCCAGGAACCTGCCGTTGACTTCAAAGATGGCAAGATCATCGGCACGAAGCGGCTGTTCGCCGATGGCAAGTTCGGGACCAAGGACGGCAAAGCCAAGTTCATGGAAACCCAATGGCGCGGCTTGCAGGCGCCGGGCAAGGAGGCCGAGAGCAAGAAATTCCCGTTCCTCATCAACAACGGCCGCGCCAACGTGAATTGGCAGAACGCCTATCTCGACCAGGACAACGAGTTCGTGATGGATCGGATGCCCTATCCGTACATCCAGATGAATCCGAAGGATATGGAAGACCTGAAGCTCAAGCAAGGCGATCTGGTCGAGGTATTTAACGACAACGGCTCGACGCAGGCGATGGTGTATCCAACGCCTGACAGCAAAACCTAAGCAAACGTTCATGCTGTTCGCCTATCCGACTGGCGTGCAAGGGAATGTTGTGTCACCCGGCGTGAACGAGTTCATCATTCCGAACTACAAACAGACTTGGGCGAATATCCGCAAGCTCGCCGATGCCCCGGAGGGCGTGAAGCATCTCAGCTTCAAGTCGCTTGAATACACCGGCTGATCGGCCGAACGATTCTTCCCTCAACTCCTGCCCGGGCGATGCGCTGCCCGGGCAAATTTGTCAGAGGCAACGTGCGCGTTTTGAGGCTTTAGACGGCGTCAATCACCTCGCCGTCCTCCTTGACGAAGCGGCCGATGTGGGGATTGGGCAGGATGTCGAGCACTGCTTCCGAGGGCCGACAGAGCTTGACGCCTTTCGGCGTGACGACGATCGGCCGATTGATCAGGATCGGATGCGCCAGCATAAAATCGATCAGCTGGCCGTCACTCCATTTCGGATCGGCAAGCCCGAGTTCGGCGTAGGGCGTTCCCTTCTCGCGCAACAATGCGCGAACCGGAATTCCCATCGCCTTGATCAGTTCGATCAACCGCGCGCGGCTTGGCGGATTCTTCAGATATTCGATTACCTCCGGCTCCTCGCCGCTTTGCCGTATCATCGCAAGCGTGTTGCGCGATGTACCGCAATCAGGGTTGTGATAGATCGTCACGCTCATAACATCGCCTCGGGATTGAGGGCCGGCGCATCTTTCTCGGGTCGCAGCAGCCATGTCATGACCAGCATGCCAATGACCGCACCGATGAGTTCGGCGACGATGAAGCCCGGAAGATCGACCGGCCGAATTCCGGAGAAGGTGTTGGTGAATGAGCGCGCGATCGCGACGGCCGGATTGGCGAACGACGTCGAGGCCGTAAACCAGTATGCCGCGGTTATGTAAAGTCCGACCAGCCAGGGCACCGCAGCGCGTTGAAACCGGATGCCCGCAAGAATGGTCGCCACAAGGCCAAAAGCCGCAACAGCTTCCGCGAACCATTGCGCGCCGCCGGTTCGGGCTTTCATCGAAGCATCGAGCAACGGCAGTGCAAACATTCCGTGCGCGATCATGGTGCCGAGAATTCCGCCAAGGACTTGCGCTCCGATATAGAAGGCCGTATCGCGCGTGCGTCAGTTCGCGCTTCAACGCAAATACGAGCGACACCGCCGGGTTGAAGTGGGCGCCCGATATCGGTCCCAGAATCGTGATCAGCACCACCAGGATCGCGCCGGTCGGCAGCGTGTTGCCGAGAAGTGCGAGCGCAACATCCTTGGTGAGGCTTTCGGCCATGATGCCGGAGCCGACGACGGTTGCGACCAGAAGCGCTGTGCCGAGCGCTTCAGCGACAAGACGGCGTGGCAGGTCGTAGCCGGGCATCAGCTTGCTTTATCACGGCCCGAACTCGATCCGTCCATGCGTCCGATTTCCCGCAACTTGGTTCCGAGCGAAAGCTGGTCGATGCTGCGAAGGGGAAGGCTGGTGAAAATACTGATGCGGTTCTTGAGATAGCGGAAGGCCGCGACAAACGCCGCTTCCTTCTCCAGGTCCGTACCTTCGACCGCTGCGGGATCCTCGATCCCCCAATGCGCGGTCATCGGCTGGCCCGGCCACACCGGACAGCTTTCTCCGGCCGCGCTGTCGCAAACGGTGAAAACAAAATCCATCACCGGCGCATCAGGAGCAGCGAACTCCGCCCAGCTCTTCGAGCGCATGCCGTCGGTGGGGTAGTCGAGGCTCCGCAAGCACCTTGAGCGCGAAGGGATTGATTTGTCCCTTGGGCTGACTTCCGGCTGAGAAGGAACGAAAGCGGCCGCGCCCGTCCTTCCTCAGGATCGATTCCGCGAGAATCGAACGGGCGCTGTTTCCGGTGCACAGGAAGAGAACGTTGTAGATGCGTTCAGACATCGAATGCTCCTATGGCGTGCTGCATGCCGAAGCGGCGGAAATCGGCGCGGTTTGCGGAACGCAGCAAGCGCCTTGTTTCTCATGTGCCACGCGCGCATCGCGTTCGCCGCTGCCGTCGCCATAGGTGATGCTCTCTCCGGTGGTGAGAAAGGTTTCCCAGGCGATGCCGGCCGGATCGTCAATCCAGGACTTCTCCGACTTCGCGTAGCAACAGGCGGTTTGCCCCTGCTCGATGATATTGCCGCCCGCCTTGCGAAGCCGCCCGTAGACCTCCTGCAGCTCATCGGCATTCTCGACTTGGATCCCGAGGTGATCGAGGCCGGGCTGCCGCCCCCGCGTCGAAATCGCAAAGTTCACCCGGGGATCGTCGAGCATCCACTTGGCGTAATCGGTCTTGACCACGGCGGGCTGCGCCGCGAACAATGCCGAATAGAAATTGATCGATTGTGGAAGATTCTCCACCGCGACGTGGACGTGAAGGCGCTTCATGACATTATATCCCTCAGGCCGTGATCTTCGCGCGCTTGCCGCGCGCGGGCTTGCATTCGGCAACGGGCGCGCACAGCCCCGCGCGACCGCCGCAACAATCCTCAACCATGAATGACGTCAGATCTTGAAACGTTGCCAGATTTGCCCGGTAGACGATCGAGCGACTTTTTCGCTCGCTCATCACCAATCCCGCACGCGCAAGGATCGCAAGATGGGCGGACATGGTGTTTTGCGGCACCGCAATCGCCCTCGCGATATCGCCGGCTGCGAGCCCGTCGGGTTCGTGCTTGACCAACAGCCTGAAAACTCCGAGCCGCGTCGGCTGAGCGAGCGCGGCGAGCGCGAGAATGGCTTGCTCTTGTTCCATATATCCAGAATTATAGAAATATCACACCGCTGTCAAGGTGGAGGCCTTTATTGGTGAGAGATGTGATGCCATGAGCCGTCGCCAGCTGCCCATCATCCTGGCGCTCGGCACCACGCAGACGCTGGCGTGGGCTTCGAGCTATTACCTGCCCGCGATTCTCGCCGATCCGATCGCGCGCGACCTCGGCGTCTCCTCGAACTGGATCTTTGCCGCCTTCTCGGCATCGCTGGTGATATCAGCGATGCTCGGCCCGCGCGTCGGCCGGCAGATCGATCTCGTCGGCGGCAGGTCGGTGCTGTCGATTTCCAATTTGACGCTTGCGGCGGGACTGACGCTGCTCGGCTTGACCTATTCGATCCCGGCGCTGCTCGTCGCCTGGCTTCTGCTCGGCATCGGCATGGGATTTGGCCTCTACGACGCAGCCTTCGGCGCGCTCGGACGCATCTATGGCGACGCTGCACGCCGCTCGATTACCGGCATCACGCTGATCGCGGGCTTTGCCAGTACCGTCGGATGGCCGCTGACGGCTCTTGGCCTCGAAAGCATCGGCTGGCGCAATACCTGCTTCGCCTGGGCTCTCGCGCATATCCTGATCGGCCTGCCGCTCAATTTTTTCATGCTGCCGGCGGTGCAGGGTGCCAAAGCGGCGGTTGCGGCATCGACAAAACCTCACATCGCGATCGACCGGACCATGATCCTGCTGGCGTTCGCCTTCGCGGCAGCCTGGAGCGTCACCGGCGCGATGGCCGCGCATCTGCCGCGAATTCTCGAAGCCGCGGGCGCGACGACGCTGCAGGCGGTATCGGCCGGCGCGCTGATCGGCCCGGCGCAGGTGTTTGCCCGCATCGTCGAGGCGAGTTTTTTGAGCCGTTATCATCCGCTGCTGTCGACACGGCTTGCCTGTTTGATGCATCCGATCGGCGCCGCCATCGTGGCGCTGGCGGGCGGTGCGGCCGCGAGCGCGTTCGCGATCTTTCACGGCGCCGGCAACGGCATCCTGACCATTGCGCGCGGCACGCTGCCGCTGGCGATCTTCGGCCCGCAAAATTACGGCTATCGCCTCGGCATCATCGGCGCGCCGGCGCGGATGGCGCAGGCCGCGGCGCCATTGGCGTTCGGGCTGTTGATCGACATCATGGGCAGCCGCATTCTGATTGTCTCGTCTGCGCTTAGTCTATCGGCGCTGCTGGCATTGCTGCTGCTGCCGAAGAAGTCGGCGGCCGTGTAATGCCGACGGTATTTGCCCCTTCCAATTTCCCCCGGTATCGAGCAAAACCGCCGCATGGAAAACAACAGCGATCCGCAAGCGGCGATCAGAGGATTTCTGCGGTGGGCGATCACGCCGCCGCAGTCCTATGCGGTGTATCTCGTCTGTCTTTTCCTGGTCGCGGGATTATCGTTCTATGTCGGAACGCTGCGGCCGAAGAAGCCCACGGGCCTCGGCCCGCCGCCGATCTCAGCCCCGCGCAATTGATACCAATTCGTCATGGCCGGGCTTGACGTAGCAGAGAGACGTTGCCCGGAATGACATGCCGCTTGCTCTCGCGGCGGTGGCCGGCGTAACGTGTCTTGGGGACATCGCAGCCTCCCCATGAAATGGCGATCCCATTCAAGCGCTGCTCGCCCTCACTTGGAGCGAGCACATGGATGGATTTCCCTTCGAGCTTCCGATCTTTCTTGTGGCGACGTTTGCCGGCGCGCTGGTCGCGGGCCTGTCCGGCTTTGCGTTCGGCCTGGTCGCGGCGTCGATCTGGCTCTACATCCTCACGCCCCTGCAGACCGCCACGCTGATCATCGCGTTCGGCCTGATCGTGCAGGGCTATTCGGTCTGGAAACTGCGCCGCGCGCTGGACTGGAAAAGGCTTTGGCCGTTTGTTACTGGCGCGGCGCTCGGCGTACCCATCGGCGTCAGCATCCTGACCTGGGCAAATCCCGCAAATGTGCGGGCGGGCGTCGGCGCGTTCCTGGTTCTCTACAGTCTCTATGCCCTGCTTCGTCCCGACCATCGCTCCGGTCAAGACAGCCGGTGCCGCGGTGGACGCCGGCGTCGGATTCCTCAACGGCGTGATCGGCGGCATCACCGGGCTTGCCGGAATCCTCGTCACCATCTGGTGCGGCCTGCGCGGCTGGCCCAAGGACATGCAGCGCACGGTGTTTCAGCCGGTGGCGGTGGCGACCTTCCTGATGAGCGCGCTGTGGATTGGAGCCAGGGGTGCGATCACGGCGGACACCCTCAAATTGTTCTTGATCGGGCTGCCGGCCTTGTTCGCCGGCACCTGGCTTGGTCTGAAACTGTATGGGCGCCTCGACGAGGCCGCGTTCCGCAAAGTCGTGCTGGTGCTTCTGCTGGCCTCGGGGGTCGTGCTGATCGTCTAGAACTCCTCCGCGCGGATAAAAATTACGTGAAAACAAGTTCGATGCGGTCGTGGCGGGGCCATAAGGTAGATGGGCACATTGACAGGCCGCACCGGTTTCGCTGTAATGCGAACCATGGGGGTTCTGCGATCCCCCCACGAGGCGACATGCCCAAGTATCGCGTCCCGTTTCTTCTTACGAGGGCGCATCCATGTCATCCCCAACAACGATATCTCCCGATAAACTGGCACGACTGATCGGCACGGCGCATATGCCTGCCCTGATCGACGTGCGCACCGACGAGGACTTTGCCGCCGACCAGCGGCTGATTCCCGGCGCTGTCAGACGTAACCATCAGGCGGCCCCCGACTGGGGCAAGGAATTCTCCGGACGTTCGGCCATCGTGGTCTGCCTGCGCGGCGAGAAGCTCGCCCAGGGAACCGCGGCCTGGCTGAGATATGTCAAGGTGGAAGCCGAAGCGCTCGAGGGCGGTTTTGAAGGCTGGAAGGCTGCCAAGCTGCCCCTGGTGCCCGCATCAAAATTGCCGCAGCGCGACGCGCAGGGGCGCACCGTCTGGGTGACCCGCGCGCGGCCGAAGATCGACCGCATCGCCTGCCCCTGGCTGATCAGGCGGTTCATCGATCCGAACGCGGTGTTCTTGTTCGTGGCGCCTTCCGAGGTCGTTGCGGTCGGCGAGCGCTTCAACGCCGTTCCCTTCGATATCGAAAACGTGTTCTGGAGCCATCGCGGCGAGCTCTGCACGTTCGACGTGATGATCGAGGAGTTTGGTTTGGCGACGCCGCCCCTGCTGAGGCTGGCGACGATGGTGAGGGGCGCCGATACCGCACGGCTCGATCTCAGTCCGGAAGCGCCCGGGCTGCTGGCGGCCTCGCTGGGGTTGTCGCGGATGTTTGACGACGATCTCGAGCAACTCGAGGCCGGCATGACGCTTTACGACGCGTTCTATCGCTGGTGCCGGGATGCGACCGGCGAGACCCATAACTGGCCAACGGCAAAACCAGTCGCGAAGCCGGCCCGGTAATGCCCATAGCATCAAGGGGAATTCGGATGCGAACTTATGTCGTCATGGTGCTGGCGCTACTTTGCTTGTGCGGCGTGAACAACGTAGCGATTGCGCAATCCTCGAACAGTTGCAAGGTATGCAGCGATCAGCAGCGGGCCTGTATGAAGAACTATGCCGGACCGACCTGCAAAACCGAATATCAGATGTGCATGAAGTCGTGCCGAAAGAAATAGCCGCACATGTCATCTCCAATGTCAGGAACAACAGGCTTGAAATGACGGACATTCCAGCAGGCCAAAAAGTCGCCGACCAAGAAATCGGCCATGGAATTACATTCGGCGAAGCCTTCCGAGTCTGGCTGCGGGTTGCCGTGCTGAGCTTTGGCGGCCCGGCAGGGCAGATCGCGGTGATGCACCGCATCCTGGTCGAGGAGAAGAACTGGATTTCCGAAAGCCGTTTTCTGCACGCGCTGAACTACTGCATGCTGCTCCCGGGCCCCGAGGCGCAGCAGCTTGCGACCTATATCGGCTGGCTGTTGCATCGGACCGCGGGCGGCATCATGGCCGGCGGCCTGTTCATTCTCCCCGGCGTCATCGCCATCATGGGCTTGAGCTACATCTATGCCGCCTTCGGCAAGGTCGGGTTCATCGAGGCGCTGTTCTTTGGATTGAAGGCGGCGGTGCTGGCCATCGTGATCGAGGCCGTGGTCCGCGTGGGAAAACGCGCGCTGCGCAACCGGGTCATGATCGCGCTGGCGGCCATCGCCTTCATCGCGATCTTCTTTTTCGCCGTGCCCTTCCCGGTCATTATCATCGGCGCAGGCGTGATTGGGTATGTCGGCGCCAAAATCGGCCGGCCGGAATTTGCCGCCGTGCCGCACGGCGGCGGCAAGAATGTGGCGGCAGTCGACAGCATGCTCGGCGAGGAATTGCCCGAGCACGTCCGCCCGAGCGTGGCGCGCGCGCTGAAAGTCAGCGCGGTGTGGCTATTGCTGTGGCTGGTTCCGGTTGCGGCGCTCTTGATCGCGTTCGGAGAGGCCAACGTGTTCAGCCAGATCGCATTGTTCTTCAGCAAGATGGCAATGGTCACGTTCGGCGGCGCCTATGCGGTGCTGGCCTACGTCGCGCAGCAGGCGGTCGAGCATTATCACTGGGTGAGCGCGCGCGAAATGCTCGATGGCCTCGGGATGGCCGAGACCACGCCGGGCCCGCTGATCATGGTGCTGCAGTTCGTCGGCTTCATGGCCGCCTACCGCGACCCCGGCACGCTGTCGCCGATGCTGGCGGGCACGCTCGGCGGGTTGCTGGCGACCTGGGTCACCTTCACGCCCTGCTTCCTCTGGATCTTTCTGGGCGCGCCGTTCATCGAGACGTTGCGCGGCAACAAGGGACTTGCCGGCGCGCTGACCGCCATTACCGCCGCCGTCGTCGGCGTGATCCTCAATCTGTCGATCTGGTTCGCGCTCCACACCGTGTTCCGGGAAACCTGGCCGGTGCGATCGTTCGGGCTGTCATTCGGCATGCCGGTTCTGTCCAGCGTCGATGTTCCGGCGCTGATCCTGGCCATTGCGGCTGCAACTGCGGTCTTTCGCTTCAACATGGGCATGCTGACGGTGCTGGCGGGATCGTGCGCTGCCGGGGTGTTGTTGCGGCTAGTGGGGGTGATCTAGGGGGCATCAATCAACACTTGGGGGCAACCAAGGAGAGAACGATGAAACGAAACCTGATGCTCTTGACCCTCCTCGCCGCGATGGCCATTCCCCCACTCGCCGAAGCAGCTGACATCGACTGGAAAAAGGTCGATGCCGCGCTGGGCAAGACCGCCGCGGTCTCGGGAGAGGTTCATCGTTACGGAATTCCGCGCTCCGATTTGCACGTGACCCTTGACGGCGTGGCAATCAAGCCCGCGCTTGCGCTCGGTGGATGGGTGGCGTTCGCGCCGATGCACGGCGAGGCCATGGTGATGGGCGACCTCGTGCTGCTCGAGACCGAAATCACGCCGGTGATGACGAAATTGCTCAACGGCGGCCTCGATATCACGGCGGTTCACAACCACATCCTGCGCGCCTCGCCGGCAACATTCTATATGCATGTCGGCGGCCATGGCGATCCCGAGAAAATGGCCGCCGTCATTCGCTCGGCGCTTTCGGCGAGCAACACGCCGTTCGATGCGCCGGCAACCACCGCCGGTCCTGCGCCCGCGGTCGATCTCGATACCGCGAAGCTCGATCAAATCATGGGCGTCAAAGGCACGGCAACCGGCGGCGTCTATCAATTTGCGGTGCCGCGGCGCGATCCCGCCATGGAAAGCGGAATGCAGGTGAACACCCCGCTCGGCGGCGCCAATGCCATCAACTTTCAGCCGACCGGAAACGGCAAAGCCGCGATAACCGGCGATTTTCTGGTGACGGGCAACGAGGTCAACCCTCTGATCCGCGCCTTGCGCGCCGGCGATATCGAGGTGACGGCGATCCACAGCCACATGCTGGACGAGCAACCCCGCATGTTCTTCATTCATTTCTGGGCCAATGACGACGCGCTAAAACTTGCGCACAACGTCCGCACGGCGCTGGAAACAACCGCGATCGCGAAGAGCCAGTGACTGATGGGTGGCCGCCAAGAGTCGTCATGGCCGGGGCTTGTCCCGGCCATCCACGTCTTTAGCCCAGAAGGAAGAAAGACCTGATGCCCGGCACAGGAGTCGGGCACGACGAACAATGCGTTGAACCAGGCTGTTACGCAATCGGCGCGAAGCACTCCTACTCCACGCCGCGCCCGAACTTGTTGGACTTCGGAAATCCTTTTGGCGGCAGGCGGCCGGCGTCGGCGCGGGTGCCGCGCCATTCGGCGAGCTCTTTCATCGTGGCGGCGAATTCGCGGCCCGCGGAATCCTTCCAGGTGAACCCCTCCCTGGAATCGAATGTCGCGACATCGGACAGTCCGCCATCGCGGTATTTCTGCAAGCGAACGCCGCGACCGCGCGCCATCTCCGGCACCTGATCGATCGGAAACAACAGCATCTTGCGGTTCTCGCCGATAACGGCAACGGTATCGCCGGCAACGGTCGCAATCGCGCGGGCTTCGTTCGGCATCTCGACGTTCAGCACCTGCTTGCCCTTGCGGGTATTGCCGACGCAATCGTCCTCGTTGACGACAAAGCCTTGCCCTTCATGGCTCGCGATCAGGAACTTGCGGCCGCCACTGTTGACGAACAGCGATACGATCGCAGCATCCTGCTCCATGTCGATGAACATCCGGATCGGCTCGCCATGGCCGCGGCCACCGGGCAGCTTTGCCACATCCAGCGAATAGAATTTTCCGTTGGTCGCAAACAGCAGCAGTTTTGACGTGGTCTCCGCGAAGAACGCAAAACCGAGTTGATCGTCGGTCTTGAAGGTGAGCCCCGACAGGTCAGATACCTGACCCTTGAGGGTGCGCACCCAGCCCTTGTCGGACACCACGACGGTGACCGGCTCCCGCTCGACGAAAGCTTCCTCGATCGCGGCAAGATCGTGCTCGGGCGCATCGGCGAAATGCGTGCGGCGCTTGCCGAGCGGCGTCTTCGGCCCAAACATGTCGCGAACTTTCCTGACCTGCTCGCCGACCTTGGACCATTGCTGTTGCTCCGAGCCGAGCAGCGTCTTGATGTCCTTCAGCTCGCTGCGAAGGTTCTTTTCCTCGGTGCGGATCTCCATTTCCTCGAGCCTACGCAGATTGCGCAGGCGCATGTTGAGGATGGCGTCGACCTGGACTTCCGTGAGCTTGAACGCCTTGATCAGCGCCGGCTTCGGCTCGTCCTCGGAGCGAATGATCTTGATCACCCTGTCGATGTTCAAATAGGCGATCAGATAGCCGCCGAGCACCTCCAGCCGGTGCTCGATCTGTTGCTTGCGATAGTTGGTACGGCGCACCAGCACGTCGCGCAGATGATCGAGCCATTCGCGCAAGCACTCGGCAAGGCCGAGCACCCTGGGGATGCGGCCCTTGACCAGCACGTTGAGGTTCAGCGAAATCCGGCTTTCCAGCTCGGTCAGCCGGAACAGCGATTCCATCAGCAGCTCCGGATCGACCGTCGCGCGACTTCGGCTCGATCACAAGACGGATGTCTTCGGCGGATTCATCGCGGACATCGTCGACCAGCGGCAGCTTCTTGTCGTTGAGCAGTTCGGCGATTTTCTCGACCAGCCGCGACTTCTGCACCAGCCATGGAATTTCGGTGATGACCACGATCCAGGTGCCGCGCGCGCCTTCTTCCTGACGCCATTTGGCGCGGGTGCGGAACGAGCCGCGGCCGGTGGCATAGGCTTCCGCGATGCTTTCCTTGGAATCGACGACAATGCCGCCGGTCGGAAAATCCGGGCCCTTCACCCATTTCAGCAGCGCGCGGGATTTTGCGGTCGGCTTGTCGATCAGATGCAACGCGGCGTCGCACAGTTCGGCGGCGTTGTGCGGCGGGATCGAGGTCGCCATCCCGACCGCGATGCCCTGCGCGCCGTTGGCGAGCAGGTTCGGAAATCCGCCCGGAAGCACGACCGGCTCTTTCGACTGGCCGTCATAGTTGGCGCGGAATTCGACGCCGTCCTCGTCGATGCCGTCGAGCAGGAGCTGCGCGACTTCGGTCATCCGCGCTTCGGTGTAGCGATAGGCGGCGGGATTATCGCCGTCGATATTGCCGAAATTGCCCTGCCCGTCCACCAGCGGATAGCGCGAGGAGAAATCCTGCGCCAGGCGAACCATCGCGTCGTAGATCGCCTGGTCGCCATGCGGATGGAACGAGCCCATCACGTCGCCGACGATTTTGGCGGATTTCTTGAATGACGAGCCGGGATCGAGCCGCAACAGCCGCATGCCGTAGAGGATGCGCCGGTGCACCGGCTTGAGCCCGTCGCGGGCGTCGGGCAGCGCGCGGTGCATGATGGTCGAGAGCGCGTAAGCCGAGATAGCGCTCCTCGAGCGCATCGCGCAGCATCACCTCGTGGACTTCGGCCGGTTCCGGCGGAATCAGTGTTTTTCCCATGGGGAGGGGTTAGACTTTTGAGGTGAATCGGGCAAGGCGCGAATCAGTTTCCGGATCGTGCCCGCGAACATTCTGCACGTCGTCCCGGCCTGGCTATGGGTCCCGGCGTTCGCCGGGACAACTCCTGAGAGCTGAAACCAGAACCAACCCTCGCCCGATGCTTCGCCACCGCGTTGATAAAACCTTGGCGGGCGTCGGAATGGCCCTGGCCGCGCGGCTCCAGCACGTGGCGCAACAGGAACAATCCCGTGAGCTCAAAACCATCCTGCAGGTCCTGGTCGGACCAGCCGTTCACCCCGCCCTCGCCCTGGCGCAGGAACGGCGGCAGCCGCAACAGCCGGTCGCGCCAGGCTTCTCCGGCCTGCCGCGATACCGCGCCGCCGGATTTCGGCGAAACATAAATGAGCTCGGTAGTCTCGCCGGTTGCGGCGCAGCTTTCCAGATCGAGCCCGAAGCCGAGTTCGGCCAGCATGGCGAGTTCGAACTTGATGAGGTGCGCTGCGGCTTCGCCGACGTCGTCGAAGTCATCCAGGGTGCGGTCCAGCAACTCGTAGATGCCTTGATGCGGATCGCGCTCCGGCAACAGCCGCGCCAGCGAGGCCAGATGCGTCACGCCATAGACCGCGTGCGACGAGGCCAGCACGGTGGCCGCGCGCAACCGGATACCCTCGACCGCATAATAGCCGAGATGCTCGTCGAGCCGCGCCCGCCATACCGCGCGCACGCTGTTGCCGGGCTGCAGCAGGGGCCGCATCCTTGAGCCGGCTCCGCCGCGCACCAGGCCGAGGTGACGGCCGTGGCTGCGCGTCAGCAGTTCGACAATGGCGCTGGTTTCGCCATGCCGTCGCACCCCCAACACGATGCCTTCATCCGTCCATTCCATGAGGCAGAGTGTACAGGATTCCGTCGAGGGGCGCAGCTATCCAACCTCGTCATTCCCGGCTGCGCCACTTGGCGCAGGCCCGAAATCGCATACTCCGATCGTGGTTACGGATTCCGGGCTCGCTGGTTTCACTCGCGCCCGGAATGATGGGACGCAAAATCACGCGTTGAACCAGCCCTTGGCATCGCCGGTGAAGGAGAAATACAGCCCGGCCGCGGTCAGCGCGCATGAAACGATCTCGATGCCGCTATCGAGCTCAACTCCGCTCTCGCCGATGATCTGCACCAGCGAGATGACGGAAAGCACCAGGGAGGCGACCAGCGCCCAGCGCGGCCAGTTCTTGCGCCGCTGCGCGGCCAACCAGACGAAGTAGACCAGCAACAGGATCAGGCAGGCCGCCATCACGGTCGCGACCGTGATCATCGGTCCCGTCCTCTCGAGGCTCGGTGTCCGGTCCTGAAACGCAACCGACAGCGCGTCGAGCCCCAGCGACAGGTACAACAGCACTTCAAACCACAGCACGTTCCTGGGTAGGTTCATCGCAAAGCCAGCTATTCCCTGGGAAATTCCAGTCCCATTTCGCGGTAACGGTCGGGATCGTCGCCCCAATTCTCGCGCACCTTGACGAACAAGAACAGATGCACCGGCACGCCCACGATCTCCGCAATTTCCTTGCGCGACTCGGCACCAATCGACTTGATGGTGGCGCCGCCCTTGCCGAGCACGATCTTGCGCTGGCTTTCGCGCTCGACAAAAATCGTCTGCTCGATGCGGATGGATTTGTCCTTGCGCTCGGTCCAGCTGTCGGTCTCAACGGTAGATTGATACGGCAGTTCCTGATGCAGCTGGCGGAAGATTTTTTCCCGGGTGATTTCAGCCGCCAGATGCCGCATCGGCGCATCCGACATCTGATCCTCCGGATAATGGAACGGCCCCGGCGGCACCATCTCCGCCAGCGTGTGACGCAGGTCGCCGACGCCATCGCCCGACAGCGCCGAGACCATGAAAGTGCTGGCGAAGCTCAGCCGCTCATTGGCGGCCTTGGCAAGCGCCAGCAGTTTTTCACGCGCAACCAGGTCGATCTTGTTCAGCACCAGGATTTTCTCGTGATCGACGGTTGCCAGCCTGGCGAGGATCGCGTCGGCTTCCTCGTCAATCCCTTCCCGCGCATCGAGCAGCACGCAGACCAGATCGGCGTCATGCGCCCCGCTCCATGCCGTCGACACCATCGCGCGATCGAGCCGCCGCTTCGGCGAGAAGATTCCGGGGGTGTCGACCAGAATGATCTGCGCGTTGTTTTCGATCACGATGCCCCGGATCAAAGCGCGGGTGGTCTGCACCTTGCGCGAGACGATCGTGACTTTCGAGCCGACCAGCGCGTTGACCAGCGTAGACTTGCCGACATTGGGGGCGCCGATCAGCGCGACGAAGCCGCAGCGGGTCGCGCCAGACGTCGCCTGACTTTGGGAACTATCCACCACTTTTGAGGCCGGGCACGCCTTCGCGCGTGATCATCACGGACGCGGCATCCTTTTCGGCGGCACGCTTGCTGCCGCCGATCCCCTCGGCCGGCGCCAGCCCCGGCAAATCCACGGCGACGCGGAACTGCGGATCGTGATGCGGCCCGGTGCGTTCCACCTCGCGATAAACCGGCGTCGGCAATCCCTTGCCCTGCGCCCATTCCTGCAGCACCGTCTTGGGATCGCGCAGCGCCGGCCGCGGCCTGCGCATGCGCTCGGTCCAGTTGTGCTCGACGAATTTTGCGGCAGCAGCGTAGCCGCCGTCGAGAAATATCGCGCCGATCACCGCCTCGCAGATGTCGCCGAGCACGGATTTGCGCAAGCGAGCGCTCGCTATCGCCCCAACCGCGCCAAGCTTGATATCGTCGAGCAAGCCGAGCGCCGTCGCCACGTCAGCGCAGCTCTCCTTGCGCACGAGATCGGCGAGCCGCTTTGACAGTTCGCCTTCGTTGGCGTTCGGGAAGGTGCGAAACAGCATGTCGGACACGATCAGCCCGAGTACGTGATCGCCGAGAAATTCGAGGCGCTGGTAACTCTCACGGCGCTTGTGGCCCGACTTCAGCGCGGAAACGTGGGTGAACGCGGTGGCCAGCAGCGTGGGATCGGCAAATTTATGCCCGATCCGCGCCTCAAGCGCCGCAGCGGCAGCGCTGGCGGCGACCTTCTTGCCGCGCTTTTTCTTCGCCGTCACGCCCTCGCCTCCGGATCCGGGCCGAGGGCTTGTTTCGCCTGATGACGATGAGGTCAGGATATCAGGTGTTTCGTCGTTCATCGCACGATTTTGAATAGCCGATTCCAGCGCACCGCGGCGGGCCAGCGCCAGATCATCCAGGCGTGCTCGCCTTCGGCAATCGAGAAGAAAATCATCTGGGCGCGGCCGATGATGTTCTCGAACGGAACGTAACCCACCGCCGACAGCACCCGGCTGTCGGTCGAATTGTCCCGGTTGTCGCCCATCATGAAGAAGTGACCGGGCGGCACGGTGTAGACATTGGTGTTGTCGTAGAAACCGTTGTCGACGCAATCCAGCGACTCATAGGTGACGCCGTTCGGCAGCGTCTCCTTCCAGCGCTTCACCCGGGCGGTGGCTTCCGATCCGCAAGGATCCTCGCCGATGTAGTCGCTCAGGCGCTCGCGTTTCACCGGCGTTTCGTTGATGTAGAGCAGCCCCTCCTTCATCTGGATGCGGTCGCCGGGCAGCCCGATCACGCGCTTGATGTAGTCGGTGGAATCATCCTTCGGCAGGCGGAACACGACGATATCGCCCCGCGCCGGCTCGGAACCGAAGATGCGTCCCGAAAACACGGGCGGCGACAGCGGAATGGAATAATGGCTGTAACCGTATGAATATTTCGAGACGAACAGATAGTCGCCGACCAGAAGCGTGGCCTTCATCGATCCGGAGGGGATGTTGAAGGGCTGGAACAGGAAGGTGCGGATCACCAGAGCGATCAGCAGAGCATGGATGACGACGCGGATGGTTTCACCCAAGCCGCTTTCAGATTTTGTTCCGGAGGTCACACTCATCGCTTTCCCAATTCCCGACGCGGTCGCAGCGCGCTGGCAGAGCATTTTCCTTACGCGAATCGCTGTTCGCTCCGCGTCAAGGAAATGGTCCTGATTCTGATAGTAAGAGCGAATTCGGGCGCAAGGCCCGAATTCGCTCTGGCTGAAGCTGCCGCGCGGGTTTTAGACGGTTGTTCGCGGGCGCGCAATCAACGGTGGCATCAAAACTCTCTAATCCTTTGATAAGTCATAGATTTTTAGTTTTGCGACCGGCCCCGCGCCGTGCCGTCCGGGTCGCTCACGGTTTGGTCGCACCGACCGCTGAAATGACGACGAAGGCCTGCGCCATCGGCCAGTCATCGGTGATGCTGAGGTCGATCCGCGCCTCGTAGCCCTCGGGCGTCAGCGCCTCGAGGCGGGCCAGCGCCCCGCCCGTCAGCTGCATGGTCGGACGGCCGCCCGGCAGGTTCACGACCCCCATGTCGCGCCACCAGACCCCGCGCCGGATTCCCGTGCCGAGCGCCTTGGAACAGGCCTCCTTGGCGGCGAACCGCTTGGCGTAGGTCGCCACCACCATTTTTTCGCTTTTCGCGCGGCGGCCCGCCTTGGCGCGCTCGGCGTCGGTGAAAATGCGGTCGAGAAAGCGCTCGCCGTGCCGCTCGATCACCTTGGCGACGCGACGGATATCGATCAGGTCGGAGCCGATGCCGATGATCATCTTTTGCCCGCTGGATTCCGGCTGGCATGGTCACCGGCGAGCCTGCGGCCGCGATCCATCGCGGCCCGCATCGTGCGAACGGTCTCGCCGAGGCCGACGAACAATGCCTCCCCGATCATGTAGTAGCCGATATTGAGTTCGACGATCTCGGGGATGGAGGCGATCTTCTCGGCGGTCACATAGTCGAGGCCGTGGCCGGCATGGACTTCCAGGCCGGCCGAGCGCGCAAGCGCTGCGCCCGCCACGATCCGCTGCCATTCGGCTTCCGCCTTCGCCGCCTGGCCGTCGACGACGGCGTCGCACCAGGCGCCGGTGTGAATTTCGATCACCGGCGCGCGCAGCTTTGCCGCCATTTCGATCTGCCGCGGCTCGGCGGCGATGAACAGCGACACCCGAACGCCGGCATCGTTGAAGCGTGCGATGAATGGCGCAAGTGCGTTGTGCTGTCCGGCCACGTCCAGGCCGCCCTCGGTGGTGAGCTCTTCCCGCCGCTCGGGCACCAGGCACACCGCGTGGGGTTTGGTCGCAAGCGCGATTGCCAGCATGCCCGCGGTCGCCGCCATCTCGAAATTCAGCGGTTTTGAGATTTCGGCTTTCAGCCGCGCCATGTCGTCGTCACGGATGTGACGGCGGTCCTCGCGCAGATGTGCGGTGATGCCGTCAGCGCCGGCCTCGATTGCGAGCAGTGCCGCGCGCACCGGATCGGGCCGCTCGCCTGCCCGCGCGTTGCGCAAGGTGGCGACGTGATCGACATTGACTCCGAGGCGCAGCGGAGGAGGTTTGGGCATAACGGGCTCGCGGACAAATTCACCGGGACGTCATGCGCGGGCTTGACCCGCGCGTCCATCCTCTTCGTAAAGATGGATTGCCTGGTCAAGCCCGGCAATGACGAAGTTTGCTATCCATTGACCCGTTCGACCCGCGCGACAACGTCCTTGGCGCGCAACTGGGCGATAATGGCGCTGAGATGCTTCAGGTCATAGACCTCGAGATCGATGGTGAGCTCGGTGAAATCCGGCGAACGCCTGCTCATGCTGATATTGTCGATATTGCCGTCGTGCTCGGCGATTACGGTGGCGACCTGGGCGAGACTCCCGGGCTCGTTGACATTGTCGATCATGATCCGCGCCGGAAAACGCTGTGGCGTGGTCTCGTCGACATCCCAGCGCACGTCAAGCCAGCGCTCCGGCTGCTCCTCGAAATCCTTCAGCGCCGGCGACTGGATCGGATAGATCGTGATGCCCTCCCCCGGTGTGACGATGCCGACAATGCGGTCGCCGGGCACCGCGCCGCCATTCGGCGCGAACTTGACCGGCAAATCGGAATTGATGCCGCGCACCGGTATCGCCGACGGGCCGCGCGCCGGATCGGGCGGCGATTTCAGCTTCAATTTGACCGCAAGGCTTTTCTTGGCGCCGTAGCGGGCGACCCGTTCTTCCTTGTAATCGGGATACATCGCGCGCGCGACGTCGGAGGCCTTCATCTCGCCGCGGCCGACCGAGGCCATCACGTCGTCGATCGAGCCGCGCGCCAGCCGCGGCAGCGCGCCCTTCAGCTTGTCATCGGCGTATTCGATTTTCGCGCGCGCGAACAGCCGCTCCACGATGCGACGGCCGAGGCCGGCATACTGGTCGCGCACGGCGGTGCGCGTCGCCCGCCGGATCGCAGCCCGCGCCTTGCCGGTGACCGCGAGCAATTCCCATGCCGATGGCGGCGCCGACTGGGCCTCCGAGGTCAGGACCTCCACCTCATCGCCGTTCTGCAGCTCCGACGACAGCGGCGCGAACTTGCCGTTGATCTTGCACCCCACCGCGCTGTTGCCGACGTCGGTGTGCACGGCATAGGCGAAGTCGATCACATTGGCCTTGCGCGGCAGCGCGATCAGCTTTCCCTTCGGGGTGAAGCAGAACACCTGATCGTGAAACAGCTCCAGCTTGGTGTGCTCGAGGAATTCTTCCGGGTTGGCGCCATCAGACAACACCGCGATGGTGTGGCGCAGCCAGGCGAAGGCGTTGGATTCGCGATTCAGGAGCTCGGTCGGCGAACCGATGCCGTCCTTGTAGAACGCGTGCGCGGCGATGCCGAATTCCGCGATCTGGTGCATCTCCTCGGTGCGGATCTGCAATTCGACCCGCTGGTTGCCGGGACCGATCACGGTGGTGTGGATAGAACGATAATCGTTCTGCTTCGGGGTCGAGATGTAGTCCTTGAAGCGGCCGGGCACCACCGGCCAGGTCGTGTGCACGACGCCGAGCGCGCGGTAGCAGGCTTCGACGTCATTCAACACCACGCGGAAACCGAAGATGTCGGACAATTGCTCGAAGCCGATCGACTTGCGCTCCATCTTGGTCCAGATCGAAAACGGCCGCTTGCGCCGGCCATAGACATGGGCGGCCATGCCGTTTTTCTTGAGATTGTTGGAGAGCTGGCTTTCGATCTCGCTGATCAGGTTGCGGTTGCGCTCCGCCAGCGAGTCCAATCGCTGTTTCACCACCGCGTAGGCTTCCGGATCGAGCGTGCGGAACGAAAGATCTTCGAGTTCCTCCCGCATCTCCTGCATACCCATGCGGCCCGCGAGCGGCGCATAAATGTCCAGCGTTTCCTCGGCGATCCGGTGACGTGCCGTGGGCGCCACGAACTCCAGCGTGCGCATGTTGTGCAGGCGGTCGGCAAGCTTGATCAGGAGAACCCGGACATCGTCGGCGATCGCCAGCAGCAGCTTGCGCAGGTTCTCGGCTTGCTTGGCCTCGCGCGATACCAGCTCCAGCCGCTTCAGCTTGGTGAGACCTTCCACCAGCGCACCGATCTCGTGCCCGAAGACGTGATCGATTTCGGCCCGGGTGGCCTCGGTATCCTCGATGGTGTCGTGCAGCAGCGCGGCGACGATGGTGGCATCGTCGAGCTTGAGGTCGGTGAGGATCGCCGCGACCTCAAGCGGATGTGAAAAGAACGGATCACCGGATGCGCGGGTCTGGGCGCCGTGCGCCTTCATGGCGTAGACGTAAGCGCGGTTTAACAGATCCTCGTTGGTACCCGGATTATAGGACCTGACGCGTTCGACCAGATCGTATTGCCGCATCATGCGCGGGCGCGGCGACTTGGCCCCCTTCAGCAGCGCGGGCGACGACGAAGGCGCGACGGCGACCGAGTCGGTCGCGGCCTGCATCTGCCGTGGGCTGCGGCGCCAATACGCCATCGGATCACTGCCTTCACGTGCGGGCCTCCAAACCGGCCCGGCTGACGATACTACCCGGATTACCTAATGCTTTCCCGACCGAAGCAGCACCCTTCGGGCAGGTAAACGCTCGATTTCGACCGTCCGGGCACAGTCTAACGTGAAAACCTGCGCTCTCCGATTAAATCGGAGACAGCCCTTCCAAAATCCGTCCGAGCCCGCGATCGGCGCATGGTAGCCATGAAAACGTCAATAAAAGCAAAGGCCCGGACAAATGTCCGGGCCTTGGTAAACGGGACGGGATTGGGAGGTTCCGGGGAGCCCTAAAGTGGAGGGTTCACTCGTCCTCTTCGGGCTGCTCTTCCGGGGGAGCCAGGCCTTCGAGGCCCTTCAGAAGTTCCTCCTCGGTCATGCGCTCGACGGCGACCTCGGTATCGTCGGCATCGACGCTGGCGCCGGCTGACCCGATCAACGGCACGGTATCGGGCTCTGGCTCGTCAACTTCGACGAATTTCTGCAGCGAATGAACCAATTCTTCACGCAAATCCTCTGGGGAGATTGTCGAGTCCGCGATTTCGCGCAGCGACACCACCGGGTTTTTGTCGTTGTCGCGGTCGATCGTGAGCTGTGAGCCGGATGAGATCATGCGGGCGCGATGCGCCGCCAACAGGACCAGATCGAACCGGTTGTCGACCTTGTCAATGCAATCTTCTACGGTGACGCGCGCCATCGACTGTCGCTCCGTTAATGGGACCTAATATTTTGATTATGCGCGGTAGTTATAGGGCTCAGGGGCTTTTCGCAAGGCCATTTTTGTGATTTGCCTACTCATTCAGCTCTGATACCCCCTTGCTTGGGGCCGCAAGGCCGGAGCGTCCAGACAAGGCGAGTACCGTCTGGGACAAAAATCGCTTCCTTGAATTGCCAAAAGTATAGGTCTTTCCGCCCTTGCCTCACCACATTGCGGTGGTGTTTTGTGAGGGTCAGATTCACCCAACTTTGGGCAGCATATCCTAGAAAATGCGCGGTCTGGTTGCCGCTGCCCCAAGGGCATAAGAACAACGTGAGAACACTTTGATGTCACCAACTTCCAACAAGATCGCGCTCTTCATCGATGGCGCCAACCTGTACGCAACCGCCAAGACGCTCGGCTTCGACATCGATTACAAGCGCCTTCTCAAGGAATTCCAGAGCCGCGGAACATTGTTACGCGCGTTCTATTACACCGCGATTATCGAGGATCAGGAATATTCGTCGATCCGCCCGCTGATCGATTGGCTCGATTACAACGGCTACACCGTCGTCACCAAGGCGACCAAGGAATTCATCGACGCCAGCGGCCGCCGCAAGGTCAAGGGCAACATGGATATCGAGCTCGCGGTCGATGCGATGGAGCTCGCCGAGCACGTCGATCAGATCGTGCTGTTCTCCGGCGACGGCGATTTCCGCTCCCTGGTCGAGGCGGTACAGCGCCGCGGTGTCCGCGTTACCGTGGTTTCGACGATTGCGAGCCAGCCGCCGATGATCGCCGACGAGTTGCGGCGTCAGGCCGACGTCTTCACCGATCTGGTAGAGCTGCAATCCAAGCTCGGCCGCGATCCCTCCGAGCGCCCGCCCCCGCGCGAACCGCGTCATCACGCGCCGCAATTCCTGCAGCGCGCGACCACCACGGTGCCGAGGGGCGATGACGACGATTTCGACGATTGAAAACGATCCGGCGCGCAGCCAGCCGCCCTCCCTTCTCCGCACCGAACCCGACCGCAATTGCCCGCTCTGTCCAAGGCTCGCCGGCTTCCGCGAGGCGGCACGCGCGCGCCAACCGGAATGGTTCAATTCTCCGGTGCCGTCCTTTGGCGATCCCGACGGGCGGCTGCTGATCGTCGGTCTCGCGCCCGGGCTGCAGGGCGCCAACCGCACGGGGCGGCCTTTTACCGGCGATTTTGCCGGCGACCTGCTTTACGCGACCCTGCTCGAATACGGTTTTGCCGAGGGCAAATACCAGGCGCGGCCCGACGACGGGTTGACGCTGGTCGACTGCCGGATCAGCAACGCGGTGCGCTGCGTGCCACCGCAGAACAAGCCGCTGCCCGCTTGAAATCAACACGTGCCGGCAATTCCTGTCGAGCGAACGACAGCAGACCATGCCAAGGCTGCGCGCGATCGTGGCGCTCGGCCGCGTGGCGCATGAATCGATGTTGAAGGTACTCGGCCTGCGCAGCTCCGCAGCACCGTTTGCGCACGGCGCAATGCACCAGGCAAGCGCTGTAAAACTTTACGACAGCTACCATTGCTCGCGTTACAACACCAATACGGGGGTGCTGACCCCAAAAATGTTTCGCAGCGTATTCGCAAGGGTAAGAGCGGAACTGGAATGAGGGAGCCTCGCGATCGCGCTACTCGCGCGACCTCTCATCCTGAGGAGCGCGCCCACTTGGCGCGCGTCTCGAAGGATGCCGCATACACCGTCGTTAGTCATCCTTCGAGGCTCGCCGAACGGCTCGCACCTCAGCGATAACGGCGAAGCCGTACGCTAGGATGACGGGGCCCGATTTTCCTTCAGCCACGCCAGCACATCGGCGGCATTACGGTCAGGCGGGAATACCGGATAGAACACGTGGGTGATGCGCGCGTCATCGACGATCAGCGCCAGCCGCTTGATCAAGGTCAGTCCCGCCACCTGCATGGTCGGCAGATCGAGCGCGCGCGTCAGCTTTAGCTTGTCATCCGACAACACCGGGAACGGCAAATGTAGCCTGGACGCCATCTCGGCTTGGTATTCGTTGCTCTGGGTCGACAGGCCGAAAACGTGCCTGGCGCCGGCCGCTCGCAACTCTGCAAACAGATCGCGGAACGCGCAGGTCTGCGGCGTGCAGCCGCGCGCCCCCGGAATCATGTCCCAATCGTCGACCAGCGCGATCTTGCCGGGTTCGCCGGTCCTCGGATAGGCGAACACCACGGTGCGCCCTCGCAGCGCGGATAGCGTCACCGAGCGATCGTCGGTGGCAACCAGGCTGACTGGCGGGATCGTCATGCCCGCCAGATGCGCCGCCGCACCGTCGTCGGTCGGCGCCGGAATCTTGCTCCAGTCGACTTCGAGCAGGTTTCTCTGATTCATGGCATCATTATTCTCCACCGATCGTCATTGCGAGGAGCACTTGCGACGAAGCAATCCATCTTTCTTTGCGGTACTGCTTGGGCAGCTCTATCCTCGCGCCCGCAGCAGGCGGCCCTTCTCCCTGCTCCAGTCGCGCTTCTTCTCGCTCTCGCGCTTGTCGTGCAGCTTCTTACCCTTCGCCACCGCCAGCAGGAGCTTGGCGCGGCCGCGTTCGTTGAAATAAAGCTTCAGCGGGATCAGCGTCATGCCTTCGCGATCGACCGCCCCCATCAGCCTGTTGATCTGCTTCTTGTGCAACAGCAGCTTGCGCGGCCGCTTCGGCTCGTGGTTGAAGCGGTTGGCTTGCAGATATTCCGGAATATTGGCGTTGATCAGCCAGATCTCGCCGTTCTTGGAATCCGCATAGGATTCCGCGATCGTGGTCTTGCCGTTGCGGATTGACTTGACTTCGGTGCCGGTCAGCGCGATGCCCGCTTCCACTGTGTCCTCGATCGCATAGTTGAACCGTGCCTTGCGATTCTCGGCGACCACCTTGATCGCACGCACATTCTTTTCGGCCATGTGAAAATGCCTTTGGACTATTTCAGACCAGCAGCGGTATCACTCGGCCTGAGCCCTCTCACGTCAAGGCTTTTGAGCAGGTCGCGGATCTCGGTGAGCAGCTCCTCCTGACGCGTCAACTTCGGCGGCGGGGCGGCTTCATCCTTGCGCTTCAGCCTGTTCATGGCACGAATTGCCACGAACATCACAAAGGCGACGATGATGAAATTCAGCGTCAACGTCAGGAAATTGCCCCAGGCCAGCACCGCGCCCTGCTTTTTTGCGTCCGCCAGATTGCTGGCGGTGACCGACTTCGACAGCGGCGTGAAGTAATTGGAGAAGTCGAGGCCGCCGGTAATGGCGCCGATCGTCGGCATGATGATGTCGCCGACCAGCGAAGTCACGATGGCGCCGAAGGCTGCGCCGATAATGACGCCGACCGCGAGGTCGACCATATTGCCTTTCATCGCGAATTCGCGGAATTCGTTCAGCATCCGCAAACCCTTCTCTTCTACCTCGCTCGCCGGACGATTCATCACCGAAGCGCCGGAGGGTCTAGTTGATCAGACCGGCATGCACCATGGCGCTGCGCACCGCCACGCGCGTGGGCTCCGACACCGGCACCATCGGCAGACGCAGCGTCTCCTCCATCTTGCCGAGCAGCGACAGCGCGTATTTCACCGGCGAGGGATTGGACTCGATGAAAAGATTGATATGCAACGGCATCAGCTTGTCGTGCAGCTTGAGCGCGGTCTTGAGATCGCCGTTCTGCCAGGCCACATGAAATTCCGAACATAGCCTGGGCGCGACGTTGGCGGTAACCGAGATGCAGCCGTGCCCGCCATGCGCCATGTATCCGATTATGGTCGCATCCTCGCCCGACAACTGGTTGAAATCCTCGCCCAGCTTCGCGCGTTGCTGCGAAACGCGCACCATGCTCGCGGTCGCGTCCTTGACCCCGGCGATGTTCTTTAATTCGAACAGCCGCGCCATGGTGTCCACGCTCATGTCGATCACCGACCGCGGCGGAATATTGTAGATCACGATCGGAATGCCGATCGCGTCGTTGATCGCCTTGAAGTGCTGGTACATGCCTTCCTGGGTCGGCTTGTTGTAGTACGGCGTCACCACCAGCACCGCGTTGGCGCCCGCCTTTTCCGCATGCTGCGCGAGTTCGATGGCTTCCTTGGTCGAATTCGAGCCGGCGCCTGCGATCACGGGTACGCGGCCCCGCACTTCCTCGATGCACCATTCGACGACGCGCTTGTGCTCGTCGTGGCTTACCGTCGGGCTCTCGCCTGTGGTGCCGACCGGCACCAGGCCGTGGGTGCCCTCGGCGATTTGCCAGTTGACCAGGGAGCGGAAGGCCGCCTCATCCAGCGAGCCGTTTTTGAATGGCGTGACCAAGGCGGTGAATGAGCCCCGGAAATTCGTCTTGGCTGCCATGGACTTCCTCCGAACGCGCGCCGTTTCCGGCCTTTGCCGTTTGCTGGGATCGCCAATTCATATCGGGTCTGATGACCAGGCGAAAGGCCCGCATACCGGACCGAGTCTAGCCCAGATTTTGCCGTGGTGATGGCGCAGACATCCCTACCCCCCGCGTATTTAGCATTTTGTCCACATATTCAAGTAAATAGGCCCTCGGACCTGAGCGATTGAGTGATTCGCCGCAAAGGAATGCAGTGACCCCATCATCCCGCGCAGCCGCATTGCGATCGACGGCCTTGGCGACCGCCCTGGCGCTGGCGGTAGGATTATCAGCAGTGGCGGCCGATGCCTGGGCCAATCCAACAGTTCCGCTGCCGAAGCCGCGGCCGATTGCCCGCAACGTCGTGGCCAATGCTCCCACCAAAAATACAGCGCCCGCGACAAACGCTGCCGCCAAAAACACGGCACGCGTTGCGAATGCCGATCCCGCCTCGGCGCCAGCTATGAGCGCCGCCGCCAAAACGGCCACGCCCGTCGCGACGCCTGCTCCCACCGCTCCCGTCATAGCGCCGGCAACTCGCCAGCATGCCGCCTTGCCGCCCGCGCCTGCGCGCAAACCACCGCCAGCCGCCGCGGTGGCCGCGACGTCATCGACCTCGCAGGCCGATGTCGAAGCGCTCGAAAACGTCATCGAGCTGGTGCGCAAGCATAAGCCGGCGGATGCGACGCAGACCGCGGCGGCGATATCGGATCCGGTCGCCAGGAAACTCGCGGAATGGATGATCTTGCGCAGCGACGACAATGGCGCCTCGGTGGAGCGCTACCGCGCATTCATAGCAGCCAATCCGAGTTGGCCTTCGCAGACCTTCCTGCGCCGGCGCATTGAAGCAGCACTGTGGGACGACCATCGCGACGACGCCACCGTGTGGGCATGGTTTGAAAACGAATCGCCGTTATCGGCCAAAGGAAAATTCTCGCTGGCGCGGGCGATGATCGCGCGCGGCGACCGGGCCAATGCGGAACGTCTGGTGCGCGACGCCTGGCGAAACGATTCGATGTCGGAGGATACCGAGAACACGGCGCTCGACCTGTTCGGCGCATTGCTGACGCCGGGCGATCACAAGGCGCGGATGGATCTATTGCTCTATGGCAGCGAGCATGAGGCCGCGCTGCGCGCCGCCAAGCGGTTGGGCGCCAATCACATCGCCTTGGCCAAAGCGCGCATTGCTGCCTATAAAAAGGCTCCCAACACCAGGGCGCTACTGGAGGCAGTTCCGCACGAACTGCACGGCGATCCCGGCTATATCTTCAGCAAGATCCAGCTGCTGCGCCGCGAAGAGAAGTTCGCCGAGGCCGCGCAGCTCATGATGAGCGCACCGAAGGATCCCGGCCGCCTCTACAATCTCGACGAATGGTGGATCGAGCGGCGACTGATATCGCGCAAGATGCTGGACATCGGCGAACCCCGCACCGCCTATCTGATCGCGCGTGACGCGGCGCTTCCGACGCGCGACATCTACAAGACCGAGCAGGAATTCACCGCGGGCTGGATCGCGCTGCGCTTCCTGACCGACCCGGCGACGGCTGCGCGACATTTTGCGCGCATCGGCGTCGGCAGCGTCAACCCCACCACGCTGGCGCGCGCCGGTTATTGGCAGGGCCGTGCCGCCGAAGCTGCCGGCCGCTCCCAGGACGCCCGCGCCGCCTACACGGCGGCTGCGGCGCAATCGACCAGCTATTACGGACAGCTGGCGCGCGCGAAACTCGGCCTTCCGCAGATCGCACTGAATGGTGTTCCCGCCGGCCGGTCGCGCGGAATCGAAAGGCTGGAGGTCGTCCGCGCGGTTCAACTGCTCTACGATCTGGACGAACGCGAAATCGCGATCCCGATTTTTGCCGACATGGGCGAAAATGGCGATCCCGACGCACTGGTGGGGCTTGGCGAATTGGCCTCCCGTCATGCCGATGCGCGCAGCATGCTGCTGATGGGCAAGGCCGCGCTCAATCGCGGGCTGCCGTTCGATTTCTACGCCTATCCGGTGATCGGGCATCCCGCCATTCAAGTCGATCGGGCCGGAAGTCGAGCAGAGCATCATGTTCGCCATCGCGCGGCAGGAAAGCGCCTTCAATCCGTTCGTGGTTTCGCCGGCGCAAGCCTACGGGCTGATGCAGGTGACGCCGGACGCCGGCCGTTATGTCTGCAAGAAATACGGCGCGAACTTTGATCTCGGCCGCATGAAGACCGATCCGGTCTATAACGCGGCGCTTGGCGCGGCAGAGCTTGGCGGGCTGATCGAGGACTATCGCGGCTCCTACATCATGACATTTGCGGCTTACAACGCCGGACGCGGCAGCGTCAAAAAATGGGTCGAGCGTTATGGCGATCCGCGCGATGCCAAGGTGGACACCGTCGACTGGGTCGAACTGATCCCGTTCTCCGAGACCCGCAACTACGTGCAGCGGATCATGGAGAATTTGCAGGTCTATCGCGCGCGATTCGGCGGCGGAACGCGGCTGCAGATCGAGGCCGACCTGCGCCGCGGCGCCAGCGTCGAATAACCGGGTGGCTGGGGTGGACCGGCCACTACACGGTATTGACAAGAATTTGGTTCAAGAAGAGAAAGCCGGCTTCGTGCCGGCCTTTTCGTTGGCAAACGCTTCCGGTGTCGGAACCTGAAGGTTTCTCCAGATCCGGAAATTGTACAAACAACAACCGAGCGGCTGCGATACTCCGGAACCGGCGGCACGAGCGCCACGATACAGGCAAGTCATGAAGCTGCTGGGGAGCATCACCTTGCCGATCACTCGGCCCGGACACGAAAACGAAAGGGTTCCCTATCGCGCCGATATCGACGGCCTGCGCGCCGTCTCCATTCTGCTGGTGGTCGTATATCACGCGCGATCCCTGGCTGGTTCCAGGTGGATTTGTCGGAGTTGATATCTTCTTCGTTATTTCCGGCTTCCTGATCACCCGTATCATTCTCACGCAGATCAAGACCCGCGCTTTCTCACCGGCCGAATTTTACGCTCGGCGAATTCGGCGGATATTTCCGGCGCTCCTCGTCGTGCTGGCCGTTACCTACCTGATCGGCTGGTTTGTTCTTCTACCGGCTGATTTCTCCTTGCTCGGCAAGAGCATTGCAGCGGGGGTTGCGTTCGTATCCAACCTGTTTCAGCTCAGCCAGGTCGGCTATTTCGCGCCGGACGCAGCCGAGAATCCGCTCCTCCACCTTTGGTCGTTGGGCATCGAGGAACAGTTCTACATTTTCTGGCCGCCCATGCTTCTGATGATGTTTGGATCGCAGAGGCGACAATTCTGGATGGTCGGGATCGCGATCGCGTCGTTTTGCGTCAGCCTCCTGATTTTCTTCGGCTACAAGGAGTGGTCGTTCTATTCGCCGATATCGAGGGCGTGGGAGTTGCTGGTCGGCGGCATTGTCGCCAATCATTACGTCGAGGCTCCGGAGCGCGAACAGCGAACTTCCGCGCAATTCGACAACGTCTTGGCATCCCTCGGCATCACCGCAATCGCCGGCGCTGCGATCGGCCTCGACAAGAACAGTTTATTTCCCGGCCTGTATGCGTTGCTGCCGGTGCTTGGCGCGGTGCTGATTATCGTCTCGCCAAATTCACTGGCTGAACAGGATTTTGCTGTCGAACCGGCCGATGGTGCTGATCGGATTGATCAGCTATCCGCTTTATCTCTGGCACTGGCCGCTTTTGTCCTATCTCGCGATCATGCGACATGGCAACCCGAACCTTCTGGAGAGTTGGGCTACCATCATTGTTGCGGTTGTTCTTTCGTGGCTGACATTCCGCTTCGTCGAGATGCCGCTTCGTCGAAAACCGGATGTCGTGCCGAAGCTATCTTTCGGATTGATTACGGTCGGCATGATAGGGATTGTAACGGCAGCCGCATCAGGCTTCGGCTTTCGCTTTTCGCCGGAAATCCGCGATATCGCGCAGCTTGCCTCACAGAACAATGCCGGATTCCGCGACAAGTGCTTTTTGGAAGCGCCTGGCGCTCAATTCAATGCGAACTGCATCGACCAGGGCGATAAGCCCCTTTTGTTTCTGTGGGGCGATTTCACCGCGGCGGCGCTCTATCCGGGATTGAGAAAAGCTCAGGAGACTGTGCCGTTTCGCCTCGCTCGCTTTGCGGCACCGGGCTGCGCACCAATTCTGGAGACCGGATCCATTGCCTGGTGCGACGAGACCAATGAACTCGTGTTTGGCTTCATCAAGTCATCGGCCCCCGAGATCGTCCTGCTTCATGCGATGTGGGGCAAGAATAATGATCTCGACAAGCTGCGGGAAACAATCAGACGGATCAAGGCCGCCAATGTCAGGCGGATTGTGATCCTGGGCCCGGTGCCGGTGTGGAAACGCACCCTTACTCATTCGCTGGTGAACTTCTATCGATTTCGACACAGTATCCCCGACAGAATCGCTGCGGGCGTGTCGGGCCCGGAGGCCGATCAGCGGATGGAGGCCTTCAGCAAGGCCGCCGGTGTGGAATATATTTCGGCCTGGCACATGCTATGCAATTCAGAAGGGTGCATGACGCGGGTCGGGCCGACGGCAAATGACGTGATAGCCACCGATATCGTGCATCTGTCGGATGCCGGCTCAAACTTTCTCATCGAAGCGATAGGGAAAAGCCTGTTCCGCTGACCCGGCTGACTTGCCGAAAGCGGAGATCAATCGCGTTTCTTACTCGATCTGAACCCGTTCGACGGCATGCGATGTGGACCCGGCAGCGCTTCGAGCGCGCCGGCTTATTCGGCTCCCGCACTGCGAGCTCATCGATGCTCGCGACCATCCTGGCTGCAATCCGGGCGGAGGACATGACCGCTAGCGATCCGTCGACAGAAGACGTCCAACAGCACCTTGACCCGCAGGGGCTGTACGCTTGAAAATTCAATCGGAGTTTCCATCTCTTACCTCCCGCGGAGGAGGAGCTATCGGCTCACTCGCCCCAGCGAGGACATCACCGGCATTAGTTTAGCGTGAGACCCTCTGATGCCAAAGGAGGGGCACTTTTCGGGTGTCGTAGGACGATCGGGATCAGAAGTTGCGCTGAACGCGAACGTTGAGGGCCACAGTGTCCTGGTCCTTGAACTCATAGGCGAGTCGTCGGCTTCGGCTGCATCGAGTCGAACGGCCGTACCGGTGAACTTCTGGTCGAGGTGGAACCACATGGACTTCGGCCGAGAACGTCAGGTTCTTGACGGGCGTCCAACGGGTGACGACGCCCAGCTGAGAGACGTTGAAGTTCGGGTCGCAGGAGTAGTCACGCCGACTTGATCCGGGGGACGGCAGCTGCGGAAGCGAAGGTCTAGCCGAGCAGGTCGAGATGCTCCGCACGTCGTTGTCATACCGCACCGCCGAGTGCTGCCGAACAGGCTCGACGACCAGTATGGATCCCAGTTGTGGTTGTACGCACCACGGACACCGAAGGCTTCGGTCAGGTGCAGCTGCCGTCGCCTCGTGACGCCAGTGCCGGCCGTAAGGACGGTACGGGGGTACCAAGGCCAGCGACTAGGAAGCCGGCCGGCAGATAGACCGCATCGGTGGCGCACCGAAGCCGACGCTCTGGTACGCACCGGACGACCGCTGCCGCCGAACATGCAGAAGCTCGGCGAGGTCGCGCTGGTGGAGATCACGTTCTTGGTGTCACCCTTTGCCCAGCTCGCGTCCATCTTGATGTCGTCGCCGGCACCCCACGGGATGTTCTTGATCTGCAACGCGGCCATCGCCGAACCGCCCCACTTGGTGCCGGGGTGACCGGAGATTTCCGACGGACCAAAGGGTCAACGGAAACCACCGGGATGCATACAGCCGGCCCGGAGCCGGACCAGTCGGAAGCCGTTCAGCCGAGAGTGTTGTAGGAGCCACTGACTTCATGCGCCGCGCCCGAAATCTGGAACAGACCCAGGCCTGGTCGACGCGGATGTTGCCGACGACATCGGGAGATGCAGCTCCGGCATAGGCGTTCCCGGTAGCCCTGCCAGGTAGCGCTCGCGACGAGGAACGATGCCCGCAGGTTGATCGGAGCAGCCAGGTCGAAGACGGCGGTACGGTTGAACACGGTCGGATCATCGAGGCCGAGGGTGGCCGACACGCCGTTGCCGAACTGCCAGGTGTACTGGATGTTGTTCACGCCGGTGACGGTGTCATGACCGCCGAGCAGGAACGAGGAGTTGTTGCCCGGATAACCATGCCGGGCATCGCGTACGCCGAAGCCGACTTACCGAAGGTGAAGCCGGCGAACTGCGATGAACACGAAATTCGACCGCGACATAGCCGCCGCCGGGGGTGGAGCAGGTTGGGGGGGACGACGCAGCGGTACTAGCGCACCTCGTTGAGCAGCTGGCGTCGCGCGGGTTGAAGGTGGTCGACCCAAGGTCGAGAACTGGAAGTCACCCTGACCGAAGGTGCGAACCACGCCGTATTCGGTGGCGGTACGGGTATCAACCGTCAGCGCCATACGCGAACGGGCGCGAAGTAATCGCGATAGCGATTCTGTTGGCCGAAGTCGCCTGACCACGCCGGCTGATCGTACGATGCCGCCGTTGAACGTGGTGTCGACGCGCAGATAACCACCCAGCTTGATGCAGGTGTCGGTGCCCGGGATGTAGAAGAATCCGGCACCATACAGGGAGCAAATCTTCACGTACTCGACCGGCTTGGCCTTGACGGGAAGATCGGCTGCCTGCGCCCCGCCCATGGCGAGCAGACCCGCCGCTGAGCCGAGGATAAGGCTCTTAACCATCTTCATGTTAACCTCCAAGTTGCTCTGTAGGGAAGGTTCCGGATCCGCTGGGTGAAGAAGCACGCCAAGGTTGGTTCCCTTAATCCCTTGAAACCCGCTTAGCCGCTTCGCGCTTTCGGACTCCCGCCAGAACGCGAGGGACTTAAGCGAACCACCTAGAACGGGACGACCTCGGGATGCCCCCCTCCGTCGCAACGTCACAATTACCGAAGGCCCCTGCACACGCAACAAAGGAACCGCTCAGGAGACGGCGGGTCTCGGCCGTTTTTGGACGGGTGTTGCGCTACTAACACGCAGTCGTGATCGACTCGCCGCCAGTCATTGTTCTTTCAAGCTGTTTTCGATTAGTGCGATTTAGCGTGCAGATCGTTGCCGGCAATAGTCCGCGGTTTTCCACCTTGCGCACCTTTCGCGCAACAAATCGAGCGACCGAAGCGACTGGTTCTTCTTCAACGGATTCTCTTTGAAGACAGCGGGCAAGCCCTCGAACTGAAGGCGACAAAGCACCTATTCGACTCCATTGAGGATTATACTGGTCATGAGGAGAGTATCGAGCGATTTTGCCTGCCGCTCTTCGCAAAGGCCAATTCCGACTATGCCGTTGAGCACGTTAAGGATGCCTTCAAGAAACGTCCCGCGATGTCGCAGATATTTGCCTCATATCTCGCAAACTTCTTGGAAGACGATGCTGTACGGAACTTCCTTCTTGATCTGCTGCAAGACGACTTACTTGTCGATTGGCAGAAGATGTGGGTTCTTGCCGCTCTGTCGCAGGTGGCAAAGGCGAGTGACACCGGTGAAGGTCGCGATTGCCATTCTCAAAGATGGGGACCGCCATGAGGCACTGCGAGGCGCAGCGGCCGTATATGTGGGTCGCTTTGGAGAACATCCACGACGAAAGGCAATTGTCGCGTTGTACGGTTCCGTATCCTCGTATATCCAGTCGGCAATTTACTTTTCCTCACGTAATTGGCCCGGTGTTGAACGGTCTAACGCGAAGGCAAGTTGGGGAAGTCATACTCAATTGAATATGCTGATTACGGCCGCGCTTTCCAAGAAGTAATGTCGCCAGTCCATAAGCCTGGCCTTGCGGATTCGCCGCCTCGTTTAGTGGGCCGTCAGGTGCGTTGATGACCCGCAACGGACAGCCGGCGCTTCACTCGGTTGACCAACGGCTTTTCAAAGAAGCTGGATAATCATGTCGCGGCGGTCGCGCTGTACGTCGCGCATTACAATCTTTGCCGCGCCCATGAAGCCCTGCGCACAACGCCAGCGAAGGCGCTGGGCGTTGCGGATCGGGCTTGGAGCATTGCGCAGCTTGTGGACGCTGCGCTTGCTGTTGCCCCTGCTGGAAAAAGCAAA
This sequence comes from uncultured Alphaproteobacteria bacterium, assembly GCA_963745785.1. GTDB lineage: Bacteria > Pseudomonadota > Alphaproteobacteria > Rhizobiales > Xanthobacteraceae > Bradyrhizobium. Next base: position 126,280 of record CAVUYV010000016.1, read on the forward strand.
GTCGGAAGTGCGGGCAGCGGTACGAAAAAAACCCTAAAGCTAAAATCGTCGTTGCACTTCGCGGCGGCGAGTATCGGCTGAAAGAGACGGTGGTGTTCTCATTGCAAGACACGGCCGGCCCTGACGGAAGCACTAAGTATTCCGCGTATCCAGGGGAGACGCCCGTGCTGTCATCGGGTGTGGCCATTAAAGGCTGGAAGAAGCTCGACGCTCTGCCAAAGGCAGCTCCTGAAGTTTCATCAGGACATCTCTGGACGGCAAATATGCCTCCACAATTGACGAACGTGCTTACGCTCTATGACGGGCTCAAGCGATTACCCAGGGCGCAGGGCCACGGCTTTACGCCGCCGCACGGCTGGAAAGACGATGCCGCCGGTCGCGGGCCAAGCGATATTTTCTTTTTTCCCGAAGGCATTGTGGAGAACTATTCAGATTTCAAGGGCGCGGAACTTCTTGTGATGCCGACGGCCAACTATGAGATGGACATCCTGCCGATTTCCTTCGTCGATCGGAAACGATTGCTCGGCATCACGCGAACCGGGGCTTCCCGTCCGATGGGGCCTATGCAATTTCATTCGGAAACGATGTGGATTGAAAACCGCATGAGGATCTCGACAAACCGGGCGAATGGGTCTTCGACACGGAGAATCATAAAATCATTCTCTGGCCGACAAAAGATGCGCCGGGTGACGAGATCGTCGCGCCGCTGCTAACCGAGTTGGTGCCGGTCGAGGGCTCGATTGATTACGCCGGACCGACTGATACGCCAATCCGCAATCTGAATTTCGAAGGGCTGACTTTCGCACACGCCGAACGATTGCCGCGCCCGGCCAGGATGGATGGGACCTGCAACATTGCTGGGAACACTTCGATTGCCCGAGTGCGCTCGTTCGCTTTCGAGGCGAAGAGAATTGCTCGGTGAATCGCTGCCGATTCGTCGCCAGTAGCGGCATGCATGCGCTGGACCTTCACTGCCAACACAATCGCGTTGCCGATAGCGAAGTCGCTCACCTCGGAGGCGTCGGGGTCTTGCTGGTCGGTTATGGTCCTGGCACGAAGGATGTGAATCGAGAGAATCAAATCACCAACAATTGGATTCATCACATCGGCGAGTTAACCTGGGCGTCGCCCGCAATTTTTGCCTGGCAGAGTGGTCGAAATGAGGTCGCAAATAACCTGATTCACAACACGCCATATACAGGCATCGTCGTGAGCGGCCGGATTGCCTGGACTCGTAACGGAACTGTCGCATCTGTCCGCACTATTCGGTGGAATGAGATAAGCTTGGCGAACCCTCCTTGGGATTGGCACGCCCGCGAGCCGTATCTTCACGGCCGGCTAAATCGCGTCGAGCGGAATGAGATCTACGACGTCATGGAACGATTGGGAGACGGCAACGCGATTTACGTTTCCGGCACTGGCAAAGGAAACTTGATCAAAGAGAACTTCATGCACGATGGCGATTCCGATCACATGGCCGGCGTCATCCGTTGCGACGACGATCAGGAAGAAACGATCATCGAGAGGAACGTGATCTATAACGCTCGCAGTATGCACCAGGCGATTATCGTTAAGGGAAAGAACAACATCTGTAACAATTTTCTGGTTAATCTGACTCCTAGCCGTTTGAAGATTGATCCCAGAGGATTGCACGGATACATTGGTTTGGAAGTAAATCCGGCGACGGGCGAGAAAAAATCCAGCACAACATCGTTTACTCTTCTGACCCGTCTTACACACCGTACATTCAGGACCGCACGTACGGACGAGGCGAAGAGCCGCGGCTGCGTGACTGCGACGCGGACTACAACCTGTATTTCTGCCCGCGCGATCCGAGTTGGGCGAAATCGCATTTAGACGCGGAGCGGAAGTTTGGCATTGAACTGCATAGTGAGAATGCAGACCCGCTGTTCGTTGATGTCGAGCATGGCAATTTGCGACTGAAGAAAGACTCACCGGCTTTCAAGCTGGGAATCGAACCGATCGCGTTTGACAAAATTGGTCTGCGGCCGAACCATCCGTTTCATCCGGCTGGCCAGTAGCTCGGCAATGTCAGGCCGGTGGCCAACATTTGCGGCATTTCCGGTAACCCGTGATTCAATTGTGGTAATCCCCGTGTGCGCTTGTAGTAGAATAACCAGACTCGGTTGAGCGGTTCGGTTAACAGGCGGAGGCGCACGGCATGTCTCGTTCTCAGGCGTCGCGGATCGCGGCAGTCTTCGCTGCCACTGTGACGATTCTGAGTTTTGCCCGCGTAGACGCGCTTGATGCATTCCCGGG
>CAVUYV010000017.1:0-125543 GCA_963745785.1 uncultured Alphaproteobacteria bacterium
AAACCAGTTCAACTTTTGCTCCGCTCCGCTTCCTGCACGAACCGCTCCATCAGGCCGGGCCAGCCGCCGTCGACATCCCTGCGCATCGAGGCGCCGGCCTCCGCGCCCATGGTCTCGAACTTGTGGTGCAGCAGCTCGACGCGCGTCGCGTCCGGCCCGTCGGCAGTAAAGCGGACGTCGACCTCCGATTTCATCGCGGCGTCCGGCTTCCACTGCGCGTTGATCTGCCACAGCATCACCAGGCGATGCGGCGGCTCCCACAGCGTGATCGTGGCGACGCTGGTCTCGGTACCGTCTTCCGCGATCTCGAGCCAGCGTCCGCCGAGGCGCGGCTCCATCAGCACTTTCTGAATAGGTTTCTTGCCGACGCCATGGTCGTACGGCCACCAGCGCGTCAGGCCGCTGGTGAAGACCTCGAAGGCATGCGCAACCGGCGCCTTGACGCGAACGGTTTTGCGCACGGGCGAGATGACGGCGAGCTCGTTCATTCACTTACTCCTTGACGCTTTGTGGGATTTTTCGGCTTCCAACCTGAACGCCTCCAGCGCATCGTCCCAGAAACTGTCCAGCCACTCGCGCAATTCCATCAGGCCCTCGCGCCTGAGCGAATAGATCCGGCGCACGCCTTCGCTGCGCTCGTCGACCAGGCCCGCGCCTTTCAGAGCCTTCAGGTGTTGCGACACCGCCGGCCGCGACACCGGCAGCCCGGCGGCGAGGACATTCACCGGACGCGGCCCGGCGCGCAGGCGCTCGAACACTTTTCGCCGCGTCGGGTCTGCCAGAACAGCGAGAGCATTTCCGTAAGCCATGGCTAACGGTAAGCTAAGGCTTACTCATATGTCAAGAGGGCTTTTGATCAGCTGCGAACCGTGGGCGCGCCTGATCAACAATCGGTGCGCCGAACCGGCTTCGGCTTGAAAATATTGTACTGCAGCAAAATGTTGTAGTGCAACAATTGGAGCAATTCGAAGATGGCCGCCGAAAAACCGAGCGATCAGCCCAGCGGGCCCGAGCGCGAACAGAAGGATTTGACCTCGCCCTCGCCGCAGCCCGGCCCGCCGATTTTAAACGGCGGGCTGGAAACGCCTCGCAGCAACCATTGTTGAGCGTTACTTCGCCAATTGCGAGGAGCGACTGGTCCGCCGTAGCGACCGGCCGTAGCAATTGGGGCCGACGAACGCGATCAGGCCTCCGCAGCCTTGCCCGCAAAAAACACCCGATTTCGTCCAGGAGCCGCCTCGAACAGCGCCTTGGTGTATTCGTGCCGGGGCGCCGCAAACACCTCCGCCGTCGTGCCCTGTTCGACGATGACGCCGCGCTGCATCACCGCGATGCGGTCGCAGACCTGGGCTGCGACCCGCAGATCGTGCGTGATGAAGAGCAGCGCGAGATTGAACTTGCGGCGCACCTCGTCCAGAAGCTTCAGCACCTGATCCTGTACCGAGACATCCAGCGCCGAGACCGGCTCGTCGCCGATCAGGAGTTCCGGCTCCATCGCCAGCGCCCGCGCAATGCAGATGCGCTGGCGCTGCCCGCCGGAGAACTGGTGCGGGTAGCGGTCGAGCGCATCCGGCGACAGATGCACCACCGCCATCAGGTCGCGCGCGCGCTGCAAGGCTTCCTTGCGCGCGAAGGCCAAAATTCATCGGCCCCTCGATGATGGCTTCGCCGACCGTGCGGCGCGGATTGAGCGACCGGTAAGGATCCTGAAAAACGAACTGCACCCGCCGCCGCATCGCGCGGAATTTCGCTTCCCTCATCGACACGATGTCGACGTTGTCGATCCGGATCGCGCCGCTGGTCGGCTGCACCAGCCGCGCGACGCAGCGCGCCACCGTCGACTTGCCGGAACCGGATTCGCCGACAATGCCGAGCGTTTCGCCGCGCCGCACCATCAGCGAAACGTCGCTGACCGCGTTGACGATCCGCGCCTTCGGCTGGAACAGCGAGCGCCTGCCGTAGGTCTTGAACAGTTTCTCGGTTTGCAGCACCACGGCTCCGCTCACCGGCGTGCGCTTCGGCGGCGTCATGCTCGGCACCGCGGCCAGCAGCATCTTGGTGTAGTCTTCGCGCGGGTTGCGCAGCACCTGCTCGCAGGGGCCCTGCTCCACGATGCGAGCCCAGCTGCATCACCACGACACGGTCGGCGATCTCGGAGACGACGCCGAAATCATGGGTGATGAACAGCACCCCGGTCTTCTTGCGGCCCTGCATTTCCCGCACGAGTTTCAGGATCTGCGCCTGCGTCGTGACGTCGAGCGCGGTGGTCGGTTCATCGGCAATCAGCAATGCGGGATCGAGCACCAGCGCCGCCGCGATCATGATGCGCTGGCGCTGGCCGCCGGAGAGCTGATGCGGATAGGCGTCGATCATCTGCTCGGGATCGGGCAGATGCACCGCGCGCATGATCTCGAGCACGCGCTTGCGGCGCTCGCCTCGGGTCGAGGTCGGTGTGGACCTCCAGCACTTCGCCGATCTGGTCGCCGACCCGCTCGACCGGATTGAGCGCGGTCATCGGCTCCTGGAACACCATGGCCATGCGCGTGCCGCGGATCGCGCGCAGCTCGGCGTCCGATTTGGTGGTCAGTTCCTCGCCCTGCAGCCGGATCGAACCGGTCTCGACCTGCATCGCGTTCTTCGGCAGGAGACCCATCACCGCCTGCGCGGTGACGGATTTTCCGGAGCCGGATTCGCCGACGACGCAGACGATCTCGTTGGCGCCGACCGTGAGGTTGATGCCCCGCACGGCGTGAGGCCGGTCGCCTCTGCCCTTGATGGCGACGGAAAGATTGGCGATTTCGAGGACGGGATCGGCCATGTCAGACCCGCTTCGCCATCTTGGGATCGAGCGTGTCGCGCAATCCGTCGCCCAGCACGTTGACGGCGAGGATGGTCATCGCGAGGAACACGCCGGGATAGATGATGTTATGCGGGAACAGGCTGAATACCTGTCTTCCCTCGGCCATGATGTTGCCCCAGGTCGGCACTTCCGGCGGCACGCCGATGCCGAGGAACGACAGGATGGCCTCGACGAGAATGGCGGAAGCGCAGATGAAGGTGCCCTGCACGATCATCGGCGCGATCGTGTTGGGCAGCACATGCCGCCACAGCAATTTCGGGGTCGAGGTGCCGAGCGTCACCGCCGCCTCGACATAGGGCTCCTCGCGCACGCTGAGCACGATGGAACGCACCAGCCGGACCACGCCCGGGATTTGCGGGACCGTGATGGCGATGATCACGGTCAGCACGCTGGAGCGGAACAGCGACACCATGGCGATCGCCAGGAGAATGGCCGGGATCGCCATCAAGCCGTCCATGATGCGCATGATGATGGCGTCGAGAATGCGGAAGAAGCCCGCGAGCAGGCCGATGAACAGGCCACAAGCGACGCTGATCAGCGCCACCGAGACGCCGACCAGGAGCGAGATGCGCGCGCCATAGACCACCCGGCTATAGACGTCGCGCCCCAGCCCGTCGGTTCCGAACAGGGCGATCATCTTGATGCGTTCGCCGGTGTCGGTGCGCATCGAGAACTCCGCGCCGGGGACTTTGTTGCGCGCGATCGGATTGATCGCGGTGGGATCGATGGTGCCGAGCCACGGCGCGAGAAGCCCCATCAGCAACACGATCGCGATGACGGCGCGCCGAACACGACGCCCGGATTGTGCAACAACGTTGCGAAATGCCGCGGCCGGCTTGACCGGCGCCGCCGCAATCGGGGTGTCGAGGATCACGTCGGCCATCAGTAGCGGATCCTTGGATCGAGCAGCGTGTAGATCATGTCGACCGCCAGGTTGATCATGACATAGACGAACGAGAACAGCAGGATCACGGCCTGGATCGTCGGATAGTCGCGCGCCAGCACTGCATCGACGGTCAGCCGGCCGAGGCCCGGAATCGTGAACACGCTTTCGGTGACGACGACGCCGCCAATCAGCAGCGCGACACCGAGCCCGATCACGGTGACGATGGGAACCGCCGCATTGCGCAGCGCATGGCGGAACAGCACCTTGCGTTCGCTCTGTCCCTTCGCTCTCGCGGTGCGGATGTAGTCCTCGGACAGCACTTCAAGCATGCTGGTGCGGGTCATGCGCGCAATCAGCGCAACAAAAATGACCGACAGCGTCAACGAGGGCAGAACCAGCCCTCGCACCCAGCCGCCGAGCCCTTCCGAAATCCGCTGATAGCCCTGTACGGGCAGCCAGCCCAGCCAGACCGCGAACAGGTAGATCAGGAGATAGCCGATGACGAAGGACGGCATCGAAAACCCGAGCACCGAAAAGCCCATCACGATGCGATCGATCCACGAGCCGTGCCGGTGCGCCGCCAGCACGCCGAGCGGAACGGCCACCAAAACCGCGAGCAGCATCGTGAACAAGGCCAGCGAAAGCGTCGGCTCGATGCGTTCGCCGATCAGCGAGGCGACGGTCTTCTTGAAGAAGAAGCTCTCGCCGAAATCGCCGCTCAGCACCTTGCCGGACCAGATGAAGAACTGCTCGACCATCGGCCGGTCGAGGCCGAGCTGGCCGCGGATCTTCGCCACCTGTTCGGTGGTGGCATTGTCGCCGGCGATGATCGCCGCCGGATCCGATGGCGTCAGCCGCAGCATCAGGAAGATGAAGACCGCAACCACCAGCATCACGGGGATCGTGCCGAGCAGTCGCCGGAACAGGTAGCCATACATCGATCGATCCTCGAAGCGAAACGGGCGGCGGAAAAACCGCCGCCCGCAGCCGTCACATCACTTCGTGATTTCCATGTTCCAGAATACCGGCACCGGCGCAATCAGGAAGCCTTTGACATTCTTGCGCATCGCGACCGGCTGGACGTACTCGCCGACCGGAATCTCGGGCGTGTACTCGATGACACGCAATTGCACCGCCTCCGCGATCGCCTTCTGCTTGGCAGGGTCGGTCTCGCGGGCGAAGTCGTCACGCAGCTTCTCCAGTTGCGCGTCGCAGGGCCAGCCGAACGACGCCTTGTCGCAGGCCGCGTTCACATAGGCGGTGGAGACCGGGTTCATCACGTCAGCGGTGACCCAGGCCGTGAGGAAGGCATTCCAGCCGCCGGCGTCCGGCGGGTCCTTCTTGGCACGCCGCGCGACCAGCGTCTGCCAATCCATCGACTGCATGTCGACCTTGAAGCCGGCCTTCTCCATCAGCGACTTCGCCACCGGCGCCAGATTGGTCAGGGCCTTGAGGTCGGTGGAGTGCATCAGCACCACCGGCGTGCCGTCGTAGCCTGCTTCCTTCAGCAGCTCCTGGGCCTTCTTCGCATTGGAGGTCAGAAGTGCATCCATTCCCTTGGTCGGTGGCCAGCGGCGTATCGCAAATGAAAAGCGCCTTGCATGGCTTGATGTAGTTCTCGTCGCCGACGGCCGCCATCAGGAAGTCTTCCTGATTGAAGGCGTACCACAACGCCTGGCGAATCTTCGGATTGTCGAACGGCTTGTGCAGCGTGTTGGGGCGGAAGACGTATTGCGCCTTCAGCATCGGCGATACCACGATATCGACGTTCGGATCCTTCTTCAGGGTCCCGAGCAGGTCGTGGCTGGGCTGCTCGATGAAGTCGATTTCGCCCTTCGAAAGGGCGTTGACCGCCTGCTGCGCGTCGGAAATGGCGCGCCACTCGACGCGATCCACCTTGGCGACCTTGCCGCCCGCCAGACCGGATGCAGGCTCGGCGCGCGGCTTGTACTTGTCGAACTTGACGTAGACGGTCTTGTCGCCGGGCTTCCATTCATCCCTGACGAAGACGAAGGGTCCTGATCCCGTAAAATCCTCGATCTGCTTGTTGGGGTCCGTCTCGGCGACGCGCTTGGGCATCATGAACGGCACGTTGGACGAGGGTTTTGACAGGCCGAGCAGCACGAGACCGGTCGGTTCCTTGAGCTTGATGGTGAAGGTCTTGGCGTCGACCGCCGCGATCGAGTCGACGAAGGTCATCATCTTCTGACCGAGAGAGTCCTTGACTGCCCAGCGCTTGATCGAGGCGATGCAGTCTTCCGACGTCACCGGCTGCCCGTCGTGCCACAACAGGCCGTCGCGAAGCGTGAAGGTGTAGCTCTTGTTGTCGGGCGCGGTTTCGTACTTCTCGACCATCTGCGGCTGGACGTCGCCCTTCTCGTCCTGCGCGAGGAGCGTGTCATAGATCATGTATCCGTGATTGCGGACGATATAGGCCGTGGTCCAGATCGGATCGAGAATTTTCAGATCCGAATGCATCACCGCGCGCAAGGTCGTCTGGGCAAGAGCCGGCGTTGCCGCAGCCGCAAGGCCGGCGGTACAGGCGGCAGCAAGAATGGCTTTTCTGAGCACGTGCATTTTTTTCACCTCCATTGTCGTCTCAAACCCCAAAATTCCTCGCTCGGGACCTTGATCCATTTGCCCCTCGAACCCGGGAGATCGATCTCCAGCGCCCTTGGCCCGGCACGACGATCCAGGCCAATGAACGGACAAGATTGACACAGTACCCACAACCGGCCAAGTCCGGCAGCGGTCGGCGCCGGCGAGACGCGGCTTTCCCGGCAGAGACATCATTCCGCGGCGTGTTTTCGCTTTACAAATCCGGCGCCGTTTATTCTCGTAAAGGACGGCTGCCAAGAACACTCCATCAAAAACCGAGAGCACCCCGATGAACCCCGCCAATCTTCCCTTTGATTCCGAAGCCATGTTGCAGGGGCTCAAGAGCTGGGTGGAATGCGAAAGCCCGACCTGGGACGCAGGCGCGGTCGAGCGCATGCTCGACCTTGCAGCGCGGGAGATGGCGATCATGGGTGCAACCATCGAACGCATCGCTGGCCGCCAGGGCTTTGCCGGCTGCGTGCGTGCACGCTTTCCGCATCCCAAACAGGGAGAGCCGGGCATCCTGATCGCCGGACATCTCGACACCGTGCACCCCGTCGGCACCATCGAAAAGCTGAAATGGCGGCGCGAAGGCAGCAAATGCTATGGGCCCGGCATTTTTGATATGAAAGGCGGCAACTACCTGACCCTGGAGGCGATCCGGCAGCTGGCCCGCGCCTCCTTCACGACCCCGCTGCCGATCACGGTGCTGTTCACCCCGGATGAAGAGGTCGGCACCCCCTCGACCCGCGACATCATCGAGGCGGAAGCCGCGCGCAACAAATACGTGCTGGTGCCTGAGCCCGGCCGCGAAAACAACGGCGTCGTCACCGGGCGTTATGCGATCGCACGTTTCAATCTGGAGGCGATCGGCAAGCCGAGCCATGCCGGCATCACGCTGTCCTCCGGACGCTCGGCGATCCGCGAAATGGCGCGGCAAATCATCGCGATCGACGGCATGACAACGTCGGACTGCACTTTCTCGGTCGGCATTGTGCATGGCGGGCAATGGGTCAACTGCGTCGCCACCACCTGCACCGGCGAGGCGCTCAGCATGGCCAAGCGCCAGGCCGATCTCGACAAGGGCGTCGAGCGGATGCTGGCGCTGTCAGGCACCAACAACGACGTGACCTTCAAGGTCACCCGCGGCGTCACGCGTCCGGTCTGGGAGCCGGATGCCGGCACCATGGCGCTTTACGAAAAGGCCAAAGGCATCGCCCAAGGGCTCGGCCAGGAGCTGCCCCATGGCAGCGCCGGCGGCGGCTCCGACGGCAATTTTACCGGCGCGATCGGCATCCCGACGCTCGACGGCCTCGGCGTGCGCGGCGCGGACGCGCATACCCTCAACGAACATATCGTGGTCGATAGCCTCGCCGAGCGCGGCCGGTTGATGGCGGGACTGCTGGCGACGCTGGAATAAGGTAGGGTAATGATCTCCTTCAAGACCATTCGCGCCAGGGCGGAAAAGCGCAAGGGCGGGCCGAAAGGGCTCGCCAAGCTCTTGCCCGCCAGGTCCGATACCAGGGCGCTGGGCAAGCTGGGCGACGACCGCATCCTCGCCGAGATGACCAAGCGGGTGTTCTCCGCCGGCTTTGCCTGGAGCGTCATCGAAAACAAATGGCCGGATTTTGAGAAAGCCTTTCTCGGTTTCAAGCCGGCCAAGCTCGCCTTCCAGCCGGATGAATTCTGGGACGGACTGCTCGACGACAAGCGCATCGTGCGCAACGGCGCCAAGATCATGTCGGTGCGCGAGAACGCGCAATTCGTGCAGGCCATTGCCAAGGAACATGGCAGCTTCGGCAAATTTCTTAGCCAGTGGCCCGCGTCGGACGAAATCGGCCTGCTTGACCTCTTGACAAAACGCGGCAGCCGGCTCGGCGGCAATACCGGCCAGATGTTCCTCCGTTTCGTCGGCTGGGACGGCTTCGTCACGTCCAAGGATGTGGTGGCTTGCCTCCGCGAGGCCGGGCTCGACATCGCGGAGGAAGTGAAATCAAAGGGTGATCTCGCCAAGGTGCAGGCCGCGTTCAATGCCTGGGCCAAGGAAACCAGCCTGCCCTACGCCCACCTGTCACGCATCTGTGCGCTGTCGGTTGGCGAGAATTACCAACCCTAGATTCGTTTGGCGTCGATGCGCTCATGCGGCATGCAGTTCCGGAATTGCTTCGCCGCTTGCACTTGCGGTGATGAGAGGTCTAACGTCGCGCGCAAAAGCATGATCCGGACCCGCAGGGCGCAAAAAGACCGAACGAGAGTTGAATGACCCGCATCGCCGTTGGCGGCTTCCTGCACGAAACCAATACTTTTGCGCCGACCAAGGCGACCTACGATGCCTTTGTGCATGGCGGCGGTTGGCCGCGCATGGAGGTGGGCGGCGATGTGTTGAAAACGTTGCGCCGCATCAATGTGGGGCTTGCCGGTTTCATCGAGGCGGCCGAGGCCGAGGGCTGGGAGCTCGTTCCGACCATCTTCACCGCCGCGACCCCATCCGCGCATGTCACCGAGGATGCGTTCGAGCGCATCGCAAAAGTGATGGTCGACGGCATCGCCTCGGCCGGCCCGCTTGATGCTGTCTATCTCGACCTGCACGGCGCGATGGTGTACAGAGCATCTCGACGATGGCGAAGGCGAAATTCTGGCGCGCGTGCGCAAGGTGATCGGCAAGGACCTGCCGCTGGTGGCGAGCCTCGACCTGCACGCCAATGTGACGCCGCAGATGGTGGAGCAAGCGGATGCACTCATTGCCTATCGCACCTATCCGCATGTCGACATGGCCGACACCGGCCGCGCCGCCGCAAGGCATCTCGCGCTGCTGCTGCGCACCAGGCAGCGCTTCGCAAAAGCGTTCCGGCAACTGCCGTTCCTGATTCCGATCAGCTGGCAATGCACCAATGATCAGCCGACCAAGGGAATCTACCAAAAGCTCGCGGCGATGCAGAGCGACGCCATTCCGACGCTGTCTTTTGCCCCCGGCTTTCCGGCGGCGGATTTCCCCGATTGCGGGCCGAGCGTGTTCGCCTATGGCAAGACGCAGGCCGACGCCGACGCCGCGGCGGACGAGCTGACAAAACTGATTATCGGCCACGAAAGTGATTTCGACGGCCGCATCTTCACGCCCGACGAGGGCGTGCGCCACGCGATGGAGTTGGCAAAAACCGCGAGCAAACCCGTCATCATCGCCGACACCCAGGACAATCCCGGCGCCGGGGGCGATTCCGACACCACGGGCATGCTGCGTGCGCTGGTCCGCAACAACGCGAAGCGCGCCGCGATCGGCATGATCTATGACCCCGCTTCGGCCAAGGCCGCGCATGCGGCGGGCGTTGGCGCAACCGTGACGCTCGCACTCGGTGGCAAGTCGGGCATATCGGGCGACGCGCCGTACAAAGAGACCTTCATCGTCGAAAAATTGTCGGACGGGCGATTCGTCGCGCCCGGTCCCTATTACGGCGGCCGCGACATGGACATGGGTCCGTCGGCAGCTTTGCGGATCGGCGATGTCAGGGTGGTCGTGAGCTCGCACAAGGCGCAGCTCGCGGACCAGTCGATGTATCGTTACGTCGGCATCGAGCCGACCGAGCAAGCCATCCTCGTCAACAAGAGCTCGGTGCATTTCCGCGCGGATTTCGAGCCGATTGCCGAAAAGCTCTTGATCTGCGCCGCGCCCGGCGCGATGCCCGCCGATACCGCCGCATTGCCATGGACGCGGTTGCGTCCGGGCATTCGCATCAAGCCGAATGGTCCCGCCTTCGTTCCCGCGACCAAATCACGCTCAACATCTTCTGCAACCGGATAAAGATAAAATGCCCAACATCGACCGCATCGAAGGCTTCGCCGACGAACTCACCGCGATCCGCAGGGATCTGCACGCACATCCCGAGATCGGCTTCGAGGAAGTCCGCACGTCCGGCATCGTCGCCGATAAATTGACGCAATGGGGCATCGAGGTGCACCGCGGCCTCGGCGGCACCGGCGTGGTCGGCGTACTCAAGGGCAAGGGCAGCGGGGGAAAACGCATCGGCCTGCGGGCCGACATGGATGCGCTGCCGATGGAAGAGAATACAAACTTGCGATGGCGTTCGACCGATTCCCGGCCGCTTCCACGGCTGCGGCCATGACGGCCACACCACCATGCTGCTGGGCACCGCGCGCTATCTCGCGGAGACGAGGAATTTCGACGGCACCGTGCATTTCATCTTCCAGCCGGCCGAAGAAGGCCTCGGCGGCGCCCGCGCCATGATCAAGGACGGGCTGTTCGAGAAATTTCCCTGCGACGAGATCTACGGGCTGCACAACGCGCCCGACCTGAACCATGGCGAGCTTGCGATCCTTCCGGGGCCCGCCATGGCCGGCGCCGACTTCTTCGACATCAACATCAACGGCTATGGCGCGCACGGCGCGATGCCGGAGCGCTCGAAGGATGCCGTCGTGATCGCAATGACGCTCGGGCAGGCGCTGCAGAGTATCGTCAGCCGCAACGTCGATCCCCTGCAGGCGGCGGTGGTGTCGATCACGCAAATCCACGCCGGTTCCGCCTACAACGTGATTCCCGGCGAGGCAAAGCTCTGCGGCACCGTTCGCGCGTTCTCCGACGAGGTGCGCGCCTTGATCCGCGAGCGGATGCGCGCGATCTGCGCCGGCATCGCCAGCGCGTTCCAGGTCGAGATATCAGTCGATATCCGCGACACTTTCAGCGTGCTGGTGAACCAGGAAGAACAGTCCCGCGTGATTGAAGCCGTCGCGCGCACGGTGGTCGATCCGGCAAAAGTCTTCACCCGCTCGCAGCCGAAAATGGGCAGCGAGGATTTCGCCGACATGATGCAGGCGGTGCCCGGCGCCTATTTCTGGCTCGGCCACGAAGGCTCGGTGCCGGTGCACAATCCCGGCTACGTTCTCGACGACAAGATCCTGCCGATCGGCGCCAGCATGTTCGCGCGCATCGTGGAAACCCGACTGCCGGTGGGTGGCCATGCATAAATCGGCATCGCGGGAAACGGTGACGTCGCTGCACGATCTCAGCGCCGTCGACCTGATTGCCGGTTTTCGCGCGAAACAGTTTTCGCCGACCGAGGTGCTGGAGGACGTGCTGGCGCACATCGCGGCGTGGGAGCCGCATATCAAGGCGCTGTACGCCTTCGATCCGGAAGGCGCGCGGGCAACCGCGAAGGCATCGACCGAACGCTGGCAGAAGGATCAACCGATCGGCCCGCTCGACGGCATCCCCGCCACGCTCAAGGAGAACATTGCCACCAAGGGTGTGCCGGTGCCGCTTGGCGCCGCCACCACAAAGCTGGTGCCGGCCGCGACGGATGCCCCGCCGGCGGCGCGATTGCGCGAAGCGGGCGCCGTGATCTTCTCCAAGACCACCATGCCGGATTACGGCATGCTGTCGTCGGGCCTGTCGAGCTTCCATCCACTCACCCGCAACCCCTGGGACCTCAGCAAGAATCCCGGCGGCTCCAGTGCCGGCGCCAGCGCCGCCTGTGCCGCGGGTTACGGGCCGCTGCATCTCGGCTCCGACATCGGCGGCTCGGTGCGGCTGCCGGCGGGCTGGTGCGGCCTGGTCGGGCTGAAGCCAAGCCTTGGGCGGATTCCGATCGATCCTTTCTATGTCGGCCGCGTCGCAGGACCTATCACCCGCACCGTCGATGACGCTGCGTTGATGATGGGCGTGTTGTCGCGGCCCGATCGCCGCGACGGCATGAGCCTGTCGCCTGATAACATCAACTGGAAGGCGCTCGATAAGCCGTTACGCAAATTGCGCATCGGATTGATGCTCGATCTCGGCGTCGGCCAGGCGCTGGAGCCTGCGGTGCGCGACGTCGCCGTGAAGGCGGCGCGGGCGTTCGAAGCCGCCGGCGCAATTGTGACGGAAGTATCAGGCGTGCTGACCCGCGAAATGCTCGACGGCCTCGACAATTTCTGGCGCGCGCGCCTGTGGGACGATCTATCAAAACTCGCGCCGGCCGAACGCGCAAAGGCGCTGCCCTATATCTACAAATGGGCCGAAGCCGGTGCGGAGCTATCGGGCGTCGACGTGATCAGGGGCTTTAACGCCACCATGGCGATCCGATCCGCGGCGGCAAAACTGTTCGCCGATATCGACTACGTGATCTCGCCGGTATCGCCGGTGGTGAATTTCGCCGCCGAACTCGCCTCCCCGACCAACGATCCGGCAAAACCGTTCGAGCATATCTGCTACACCGTGCCGTGGAACATGGCGGAAAATCCGGCGGTGTCGATCAACGGCGGCTTTAGCGAACGCGGATTTCCGATCGGCGTGCAGATCGTCGGCCGCCGCTTCGACGACATTGGCGTGCTCGGCATGGCAAAGGCGTTCGAGGGCTTGCGCGGTCCGCAAAGGCCGTGGCCGAGCCCGCCGAAATAATTCTTTGGTCATTCCGGGATGCGCCTCTTGGCGCAGGCCCGGAATCCATAACCACGATCGGGAGTATGGATTCCGGGTTCGCGCTTCGCGCGCCCCGGAATGACAGTCTCAAAGCAACAACCGGAAGGAACCACCCCATGGCGTATGAGACGATCAAGTATGAGGTCGCCGAGCAGATCCTCACCATCACGCTGAACCGGCCCGACAAGCTCAACGCCTTCAACGCCGCGATGCAGAAGGAGATGATCGACGCCTTCGATGCGGCCGACAAGGACGACAATATCCGCGCCATCATCGTCACCGGCGCGGGACGCGCCTTCTGCGCCGGGGCTGATCTTTCCTCCGGCGCCGACACGTTTGATCGCGACGCGCGGCGCGGGCCGGTCAAGCGTCTCGCCAATGGCAAGGTCGACTACAGCGATCCCAATGTGCGCGACGGCGGCGGACAGGTAACGCTGCGCATCTTCAAATGCCTGAAGCCTGTGATCGCGGCGGTGAACGGCCCCGCGGTCGGCATCGGCGTCACCATGCAGCTCGCGATGGATATCCGCATTGCCTCGGAAAATGCGCGCTTCGGGTTCGTGTTCTCCCAGCGCGGCATCGTGCCGGAGGCGGCCTCGAGCTGGTTCCTGCCGCGCATCGTCGGCATCTCGCAAGCGCTCGAATGGTGCTACACCGGCCGCGTGTTTCCGGCACAGGAGGCGCTGGCCGGCCGCCTCGTCAGCAAGGTGGTGCCGCCGGGCCAGCTATTGCCGACCGCGCGCGCACTGGCGCGGGAGATCGCGGAAAAAACCGCGCCGGTGTCGGTCGCGCTGATCCGGCAGATGATGTGGCGCATGCTTGGCGCCGACGATCCGATGGAAGCGCACAAGGTCGACAGCCGCGGCATTTACACCCGCGGCCGTTCGGACGACGTCAGGGAGGGCGTGGTGTCGTTTCTGGAAAAGCGCCCGGCTGACTTCAAGAACAAGGTGTCGGCGGACATGCCCGACTATTTCCCGTGGTGGCAAGAGCGGGAGTATAAGTGAGGGGGCGACTGCTTCCGCACCTCCTTCGTCGTCCCGGCGAACGCCGGGACCCATAGCCACCGGCCGTCGTGGTTATGGCAAGCTGTGGCTCCAGCTCTTCGCAAGAAGGCGCACGCTGGTTATGCGGTACCGGCTCGCGCTTCGCTTGGCCGGGACGACGAAGAGAGTTGACGTCACCGCGTCATCAGCGCCACGCGGCCGATGGCCTTGCGGTCGATCAACAGCCGCATCGCCTGCGCGTAATTTTCCAGCGGCAGCCGGTGCGAGACGTTGGGGCGGATTTTTCCGGCCTCCGCCCATTCCGTGAGCGCCTTCAGACGCACTTCGCCGAGCGCCGGATTTTTGCGCGCGGCTTCGCCGGCGCGAACCCCGAGCACGCTCGCGCCCTTGATCAGAACGAGATTGGTGCGGGCGAGCCCGATGCCGCCGGTGAAACCGATCACGAGGATGCGCGCGCCCCAGGCGATGCAGCGCAGGCTGTTTTCGAAAACCTCGCCGCCGACGGGATCGAACACCACATCCGCACCGCGGCCGTCGGTGATGCGCTTGACGGCGTCGCGAAACGGCTCGCGCGCGTAGAGCACGAGGTGATCGGCGCCCCTCGCCTGCGCGACCGCGAGTTTCTCCTCCGACTGACGCCGCCGCGATCACGGTGGCGCCGAGCATCTTGCCGATCTCGACCGCGGCGAGCCCAACGCCG
This sequence comes from uncultured Alphaproteobacteria bacterium, assembly GCA_963745785.1. Taxonomy (GTDB): domain Bacteria; phylum Pseudomonadota; class Alphaproteobacteria; order Rhizobiales; family Xanthobacteraceae; genus Bradyrhizobium. The sequence goes on from CAVUYV010000017.1 coordinate 14,461, forward strand.
CCGCCTGCGCCATGCACCAGCAGCACTTCGCCTGACAAAACCTGGCCGCGATCGATCAGCGCGTGATACGCGGTGCCGTGGGCGGCGAGAAATGTCGCGCCCTCGGCGTAGTCGAAGGTCGATGGCAACGGCGTCAGTTGCGACGGCGCAACCACGGCCTCGTCGGCGTAAGCGCCGTGCCGCATCTTGACGATGACCTTGTCGCCAACCGCGACGCCGGCCGCGCCGTTGACTTCGGTCACCTCGCCTGCGGCTTCCACGCCGGGCGTGAACGGCAGCTCGGGCTTGAGCTGATACTCGCCGGCCGCCATCAGAATGTCGGGAAAGTTGATCCCGGCGGCATGAATGGCAACGCGCACCTGGCCCGGCGCGAGCGGCGCAGGCGCAAACGTTTCCAGACGCAGGCGCTCGGGCGGGCCGAGTTCGCGGCAGACGACCGCCTTCGGCATCAGGCGGCGCTCGCTGTTCGCCGCTGCAAGGCTTCGCGGATCAAGGGCAGCCGGTCATTGCCGAAATACATATCGGTCTTGTCGACAAAAATGGTCGGCGAGCCGAAGCCGCCGCGCGCCATGACTTCGTCCGTGTTGGCCTTGAGCTGATCCTTGATCGCCTGCTCGCTGATGCCTGCGAGGAATTTTTGCGGATCGATACCGAGGCTGTTGCAGATCCCGGTCAGCACTTCGTCCTTTGAGATGTCCTTGTCGGCTCCCCAATAGGCCTCGAACACCGCGCGCGCGAATGGCACCATGTCCTTGCCTAGCCAGATGCAGCCGCGCATGGCCTTGACGCTGTTCACGGGAAATACCGTCGGACGCATCTTGATCGCAAGCCCCGCGGAGCGCGCCCAGTCCGCCATGTCCTTCTTGGTGTACGTTGACCTTGGCCTCGACCGGCTTTTCCCGCGAAGCATAGACGCTCGGATTGATGGTGTTGAAGATGCCGCCGACCAGGATCGGCCGCCACGAAATATCGGCGCCGAATTCCTTCGCCAAAGGCTGGATGTTGTGGAAGGCGAGATAGGTCCAGGGGCTGGAGCAGTCGAAGAAGAATTCGATCATGGCGTTTCCTTTGTTTTGATTGCGGACCTCATTCTGAGGAGCGCGCTCGCGCGCGTCTCGAAGGATGAGCAGCACCGTCCGGGCCTCATGGTTCGAGACGGCGCAAGCGCCTCCTCACCATGAGGATTAGCTGTCATTTCCTCCCGGCCATCTCCTTCGCGGCCTGCCCGAACATATTCCTTCGCGCCGCTTCGTCGAACGGCTCTTTTTCGAACTTGCCGATCGCCAGTCCCGCCTGCACCTGGGGCCGCGCGCGGACGTCAGCGTACCAGCGCTTGACGTTGGGATAGTCGTCGAGCGTAAAGCCTTGCGCCTTGTGGGTCATGGTCCAGGGAAAGCAGGCGATGTCGGCAATCGTATAGTCGTCACTGGCGACGTAGCGTCCGGTTTTGCCAAGCTGCCTGTCGAGCACGCCATAGAGCCGCGCCGCCTCGTCGCGGTAGCGCTCGATGGCATAGGGGATTTTCTCCGGCGCGTAGAGCGCAAAGTGGCCGTGCTGGCCGAGCATGGGACCGAGCCCGCTCACCTGCCACATCACCCATTGCACCACCCTGGATCGCCCGCGCATGTCCTTGGGCAAAAAGCGCCCGGTCTTGTCGGCCAGATAGATCAGGATCGCGCCGGTCTCGAACACCGAAAACGGCTCGCCGCCGTCGGGCGGTGCATGATCGACGATCGCCGGAATCCGGTTGTTCGGGCTGATCGCGAGAAATTCCGGCTTGAACTGATCGCCGGCCCGGATGTTGACGGGGATGACGTTATAGGGAATGCCGAGCTCCTCCAGCATGATCGAGATTTTCCAGCCGTTCGGCGTCGGCGCGTAATGAAGGTCGATCATGGGAGGTCCGCCATTCTAGATCGCTCTACCCTAGAGCAGAGTTTATTCGGATTGAAGCCTCTACCTCGTCATGGCCGGGCTTCGTCCCGGCCATCCACGTCTTGACGCCGACAAAAAGAAAGCAAGACGTGGATCACCGGGACAAGCCCGGTGACGACGACTTTTGTTGTTCTGTACCTCATGAACGAGACATGGCAGATAGACCGATAGTCCGTCCAATCAAGAAACGACCGGGGATAGGCTCAATGCTGTTTCCAACCACGATCGCCGGCTCGCTGCCGAAACCGGAATGGCTCGCCGAACCCAACACGCTGTGGGCGCCGTGGAAATCGTCCGGCGATGCACTGGCACGAGCCAAGCGCGACGCCACCCTGCTGGCGCTAAAACTGCAGGAGGACGCAGGCGTCGACATCGTCACCGAAGGCGAGCAGTCGCGGCAGCATTTCGTCCATGGCTTTCTGGAGAAGATCGAGGGCATCGACTTCGCCCACAAGGTCGAAATGGGAATCCGCAAAGACCGCTACAAGGCGATGGTGCCGCAGGTGGTGGCGCCGCTGCGGCTGAAAGGCCGCGTCCATGCCGAGGAGGCCCGCATCGCCCGCACCCACACCACGCGCCAGCTGAAATTCACCCTGCCCGGCCCGATGACCATCATCGACACCATCGCCGACCAGTATTACGGCGACCGCGTCAAGATGGCGTTCGCCTTTGCCGAACTGCTCAACGAGGAAGCCAGGGCATTGCAGGCCGACGGCGTCGACGTGATCCAGTTCGATGAGCCCGCCTTCAACGTCTACATGGACGAGGTCAACGACTGGGGCATCAGGGCGCTGGAGCGCGCCGCCGAGGGGCTGACCTGCGCCACCGCCGTGCACATCTGCTACGGCTACGGCATCAAGGCCAATACCGACTGGAAGCAGACGCTGGGAGCCGAGTGGCGGCAGTACGAGGAGATCTTTCCGGCGATCGCCAAAAGCCCGATCCAGCAGGTCGCGATCGAATGCCGCAATTCGCACGTGCCGCTGGAACTGTTGGGCCTGCTCACCGGCAAGGTCGTTCAGGCCGGCGTGATCGACGTCGCCAGCGACACGGTGGAGACCGCGGAGGATGTCGCCGAGGTGATCGACGCGGTCTCGAAATTCGTGCCGAAGAGCAACATCGTCGCGACCACCAATTGCGGCATGGCGCCGATGCATCGCGACATCGCCGAAGCCAAACTGATGGCGCTAGGCGCAGGCGCGAAGCTGGCGAGGGAGCGGTTTGGGTGAGATCGCCGTCATCCTGAGGTGCGAGCGAAGCGAGCCTCGAACGGATGACAGGAGAAGGTGTTTGTGGCTCATCCTTCGAGGCGCGCAAGAGCGCGCACCTCAGGATGACGAGGGTGTTGTCACAACCCCATCGCACTCGGATGCAGCACCGGCCGATATCCCGCCGATCAACGCGCGCAGTGTGGAGGGCGGCGTCAGCAGCATGGCATCCGTGATGCGCGGTCTCGGCGCGTTGCGATAGCCGGCCGGCGACCACGATAGCGCCCTACCCTGCACAATCAGAAAACTCTCCGTTCCCTGCTGCAGCATCGCGCCGTCAGGCAATTCACCCAACGACATCGGAAGCGCGTGCAGCGCTTCTTGCCGTCAGAGAGCCGCTCGCGATGAAGTACGGCGTCGATGTCGCGCGCCAGCACGCGCCTGACGCCGTTGCCCTCCTGCCACGCCGCGCGAAACCTGATGGCGTCGTCGCGGCGGCAGAAAAAGCAGGGACGATGTCCCGCCGCCAAGGCGGTTGCCTCGTCGAGAAAGAACAGCTCGGTCCAGCTGCGGCCGCCCATCACCTCGCGCCGGCGGCCTTTGAATTCGCAGACGCAGGTGAGCCATGCCTGGCTGGCCCAGCGCCGCGTCAGGGTTTTCGTTGCGGGGTCGTGGATGATGCCGCGATTGCCGGTGAACATCCCGCGATGCGGGGTGGCGATGATGTCGCCTGTCGGCGTGACGCGGTTTTGCAGCGGCATCTACGCTCTCCTTCGCCCCGCTTGCGGGGTCAGCGAGCGAAGCTCGCTCTAGAAGTCGGGATGGGGCGATCTCCACGCATTCGGACTCTGCGGATAGCCCCCCTCACCCGGATCGCATCTGTCGATGCGATCCGACCTCTCCCCGCAAGCGGGGCGAGGCAAGCGAAGATCACGCCGCGCCGTCGCGGATCGGCGGCTGGAACGAGAGCGCGGTATCCCAGGGAAAGAAGATCCAGGTGTCCTGCGACACCTCGGTGATGAAGGTGTCGACCAGCGGCCGTCCCATCGGCTTGGCGTAGACGGTTGCGAAATGCGCGTCCGGGATCGTGTCGCGCACCAGCCGCCCGGTCTTGCCGGTGTCGACGAGGTCATCGACGATCAACAGCCCCTTGCCGGTCCCGCCGCCGAGTTTCGCGGTGTCGGCTGAAATGCTCTTGAGAATCTTCAGATCGCCCTGCTCGGTGTGATCGTAGCTGGCAATGCATACGGTATCGATGATGCGCACGCCGAGTTCGCGCGCGACGATGGCGGCCGGCACCAGCCCGCCGCGGGTGATCGCGATCACGGCGTGAAACGGGCCGACTTCATTGAGCCGCCAGGTCAGCGCCCGGCAATCCCGGTGAAACTGGTCCCATGAGACCGGAAAGGCCTTGCCGGCGCGCTCCGCCGCGCTGAGTTCCGGATGCTCCGCCATCATCGTTCTCCTACATTTTGCGAATGACGACGGTGCCGTCGCGGTCGCGACGATCTTGTCGTTCTGGAACAGTTCGGCGCTTAGCTGGCAAATCTCCGGCCGCGCATCACCACGCGGCCAACGCCTTTCAACGACCCGGCCGTTGGCCGGCCGGTGAAACTGCACGTTGAGGTTTACTGTCGGCGCGAATTGCCGGCGTCGAGCGTTGCCGATCAGCGCGGTGCCCATGGTGTCGTCGAGCATGGCCGCGAGAAATCCGCCCTGCACGTTTCCCGCCGGATTCAGGAATTCCGGCTTCGCCTCGAATTTGGTTTCGATGGTGCCGCGCTCGCCGTCGATCTCGACGAATTCGAAGACCCAGCGTCTTCGCGCAAGGAGGCGGCGGCAGTCTGCCCGTCGACGATTTTCCAGAAAAACGAATTCTTGTCCATGACGCTGCTTCCAATGTGCTCGAATGCCTAGCGCACGACGTTCAGACCGGCCAGCATCTCCTTTACCGCGGTCATCGCGGCATTGAGTTTTTCGGGATCGCGCGAGCGAACGACCAGGTTGGTGTTCGGCTTCTTGTCCTCATCGAGGAACGGATAGCTGCCGATGATGGTGTCGGGATGGGCGTTGGCGATTTCGCGCAGGGGACCGCCGATGTCGCCTTCCCTTGCATTGGCGCGCACCGAGTCCGACAGCATCCGCACCCCCGATTTCAGCTTCGGCGCGACGATGTCCATCATCGCCTGCATGATCGACGGCACGCCCGCCATCACGATGACATTGCCGATCTTGAAGCCCGGCGCCAGGATGGTCGCGCTCTGGATCAGTTCGGCGCCGTCGGGAATCCGCGCCATGCGCAGCCGCGCCTCGTTCAATTCGCCCGGACCCTGGAAGCGCTCGCGAAACCGCGCCACCACCTCGGGATGATGGTCGATGCCGACGCCGAACGCCTTGGCGACGGCATCGCCGGTGATGTCGTCATGGGTCGGCCCGATGCCGCCGGTGGTGAAGACGTAGGTGTAGCGATGGCGCAGCGCATTCAGCGCCGCGATGATGTCGGCCTCGTCGTCGGCGACGACGCGGACCTCCTTGAGATCGATCCCGATATTGGTCAGGTATTCCGCGATGAAGCCGATGTTCTTGTCCTTGGTCCGCCCGGACAGGATCTCGTCGCCGATCACCAGAATTCCCGCGGTGACGATCTCGTTCATGACCTCTCCTCGTCCTGCACTATCGTGACCCTGCCCAGGCAACACCTTGAAGTCACGGGGTTTTGCTGCCGTAATAAGCACTGAGCAGCCATTTTTTCAGGCAGCGCAACGACCGTCCAGACCAAATGCTCGCCGACAATGCATATCGCGCTGGCCCGGGCCTTGCTACCATCCCTTTAAGTCATGCACTGTCCCGCATCGGCTCGAAAAAGCGTCGGGAGATATGGCAGCTGCGTTCGATGAAATGAACGGCCCTGACGGCGACCTCCGCCCGGCCTATCAGGAACTCTCCCGCTGGCTGAAGGAGACGCCGCCGGACGCCCTGGAATATCGTCGCCAGGAAGCGGAGCTGTTGTTTCGCCGGATCGGCATCACCTTTGCCGTCTATGGCGACGCCGAAGCCCAGGAACGGCTGATTCCCTTCGACGTGATCCCGCGGATCATGTCGGCGAAAGAGTGGACAATCCTCGAAAAAGGCCTGAAGCAGCGGGTGCGCGCGCTCAACATGTTCCTGCGCGATATCTATCACGGCCGCGACGTGCTGCGCGCCAATGTCATTCCCGACGACCTGATCTTCCAGAACCCGGTGTTCCGCCCCGAGATGAACGGCCAGGCCGTGCCGCACGATGTCTACGTCCACATCGCCGGCATCGACATCGTCCGCGTCAACCCGGAAAACTTCTTCGTGCTGGAGGACAATGCGCGCACGCCCTCCGGCGTGTCCTACATGCTGGAAAACCGCGAAATCATGATGCGGCTGTTTCCGGACCTGTTTGCCCGCCACCGCGTCGCGCCGGTGGAAAGATATCCGGACGAACTGTTGTCGGCATTGCGATCGGTGGCGCCGCTCAGCGCCGCGGCCGAGCCGACGGTGGCGCTGATGACGCCCGGCGTCTACAACTCCGCCTATTACGAGCATTCATTTCTGGCCGACAAGCTCGGCATCGAGCTGGTCGAGGGCCGCGACCTCATCGTCAAGAACGACGAAGTCTTCATGCGCACCACCGAGGGCCTGAAGCGCGTCGATGTCATCTACCGCCGCGTCGATGACGACTTCCTCGATCCCTTGACCTTCCGCCCGGATTCGGCGCTCGGCGTGCCCGGGCTGATGTCGGCCTATGCCGCCGGCAACATCACGCTCGCCAACGCGGTCGGCACCGGCATCGCCGACGACAAGGCGGTCTACTCCTACATGCCCGAGATCGTGAAGTTCTATCTCGGCGAAGAGCCGATCCTGAAGAACGTGCCGACCTGGCGCTGCCGCGAACCAAAGGATCTGGCTTACGTTCTCGACAATCTCGCTGAACTGGTGGTGAAGGAAGTGCACGGCTCCGGCGGCTACGGCATGCTGATCGGACCTGCCGCGACCAAGGCCACGATCGAGGCGTTCCGCGACAAGCTCAAGCGCGAGCCCGAGGGTTTCATCGCCCAGCCGACGCTGGCGCTGTCGACCTGCCCGACCTGCACCGAATCCGGTCTCGCCCCGCGCCATGTCGATCTGCGGCCGTTCGTCCTCACCGGAAGCCGCCACGTCACCATCGTGCCGGGCGGCTTGACGCGGGTGGCGCTCAAGGAAGGCTCGCTGGTGGTGAATTCAAGCCAGGGCGGCGGCACCAAGGACACCTGGATACTGGACGACTAAGAGAGCCACGCCCCTGCATGCTGTCGCGCACCGCCGAAAACCTGTACTGGCTGGCCCGCTACGTCGAACGGGCGGAGTATCTCGCGCGCACCATCGACGCGACGCTGCGCGTTACCGCGCTTCCCGCCACCTATATCGGCAAGACCAACGAGTGGGATTCGGCGCTCTTGACCGCCGGGGTCAGTGCGAGTTTTTACGAAATCTATCAGGATGCCAACGAGCACAATGTCGTCGAATACCTGTCGTTCGCGTCCAGTCAATCCCTCCTCGATCCGCAATTGCATCGAAAATGCCCGGCTCAATTCGCGCTCGGTGCGCACCGCGCTGACCAGCGAGATGTGGGACACCATCAACTCGGCCTGGATCGAACTTCAGGAAGTCTGGTGCAAGGGCACCAAGACCCGCGAGGAACTGGCGAGGTTTTTGCGGTTCGTGCAGGAAACCTCGCTCCGCTTCGACGGTTCGGCCTACCGGACCATGCTGCGCAACGACGCCTACTGGTTTTCGCGGCTCGGACTGCATCTCGAGCGCGCCGACAACACCGCCCGCATCCTCGACGTGAAGTATCACGTGCTGCTGCCCGAGGAGGAGCACGTCGGCGGACCGCTCGACTATTATCAATGGACCTCGATCCTGCGCTCGGTCTCGGCGCTGACCGCCTATCACTGGGTCTATCGGGAGACGCTGAAGCCATGGCTGATCGCCGACCTCCTGATCCTCAACGATACGCTGCCGCGTTCGCTGGCCAGTTGTTACGGCAATCTGGTGCGCAATCTCGACCAGATCGGCGTCGCCTATGGCCGCCAGGGCGCCGCGCAGCGCCATGCCCGCGGCGTCCGCAATCGCCTGGAGCACAGCCACATGGACGATATCTTCCAGCACGGCGTGCACGAGTTCATCCAGGAATTCATTGCGGATAACGCAAGGCTCGGCGAAATCATCACCAAGCAATATCTGGTCTAGAGGCTTGAGCATGAGCACAATCGAACACCGTCATGGCCGGGCTTGTCCCGGCCATCAACAACACCGTCATTGCGAGCCAACGGGTCGGCGCAAAGCGCCGCCCGATGACAGGCTCCGCGAAGCAATCCATCCCTTACTTTGCCATCCGATGGATTGCTTCGTCGCTTCGCTCCTCGCAATGACGATCATCTGAATCTCGAACTCTAGCTCCATCCTGGTACGACATGCGCCTGCGAATTGCCCATTCCACCAGCTATCGCTACGAACCGCCGGCCACCGGCGTCATTCAAATCCTGCGAATGACGCCCGGCAGCCATGACGGGCAATATGTCGCGGAATGGCAGATCGACGTCTCCACCGATTCGCGGCTCGAGGTGCATCAGGATGCGTTCGGCAATGTCACGCATGTGCTGACCGAGGGGCCGATCGCCGATCTCACCATCAACGTCGAAGGCCTGATCGAGACCCACGATACCGGCGGCGTGCTCAGGGGCACCGACGAGCGCTTTCCACCGGGCCTGTTCCTGCGCTCGACATCGCTGACCGAAGTCAATCCGGCGATGGCGGCATTTTCACGCGAGTTGCGTTCGGAATCGGAGGACGACGTGCTCGGGTTTCTGCATGCGCTGATGATGCAGATCAACGAGCACATGACGTTTGACGAAGATCCCACCAACAGCGGCACCTCGGCGGTCGAAGCCTTTGGTTTGAAGCGCGGCGTGTGCCAGGACTACGCGCATATCTTTATCGCCTGCGCGCGCTCCGGCGGCGTGCCGGCGCGCTTCGTCGCCGGACATTTCCTGCGCTCCGACGGCATGGTCAATCAGCAGGCCGGCCACGCCTGGGCGGAAGCGTTCGTGCCTGACCTCGGCTGGGTCGGCTTCGATCCGGCAAACGGCATCTGCACCACCGACGCGCATGCCCGCGTCGCGATCGGGCTGGACTATCTCGGCGCCGCCCCGGTACGCGGCACCCGCTATGGCGGCGGCACCGAAACCCTGTCGGTGGCGGTCAAGGTCGATCAGGTCGGACGGCAGGGCCAATGGCAGTCGCAGTCGTGAAACCATCGCCATTGTCAGCCCCAAGGGCGGCCTTGCCTTCAGCCCGGACACCGAGACGCCAGGCAGAGGGTGGAACGCCAATCATCTTCTTGAAGGCGCGGCTGAAAGCCGCCTCGGATTCCGTAGCCGATCTTCGCCGCGATGCCCGCGATGTTGGCATTGCTGCCGGTCAAAAGCTCCGAAGCAATCTGCATCCGCCATTTCGCGAGATAGTGCATCGGCGGAATCCCAACGAGCTTCGCGAAGCGCTCTGCCAGAATCGTACGCGACAGCCCAGACTGCTGCGCCAGTGTCTCTATTGTCCAGTTGCGCGCCGGTTGGTCGTGGATCAGCGACAGTGCCTTGCCTACGAGCGGATCACGCAGGCCCGCAAGCCAGCCTGTCTTTTGCGCCGGCAGCGTTTCAATATAGCGGCGCAAAACATCGATGAACATCAACTCACTCAGCTTGGTAAGCACCGTTTCGCTGCCGGCGCGCTTGTCCGCCACTTCTGCCACTGCAAATCTGATGAACTGGCCGAGCCAGCCGGCATCGCCGGGTCGCGTGTCTCCCGCCTTGATTACGGGCGGCAAAGCCGCGAGCAAAGGATTAAACGGCTGCGCGTCGCAGGCGAGATATCCGCAGACGAGCTTGGCCGAAATCGGTCCGCCGCGCACGTAGTTGATATGGAACGGCATTTGACCGGCAAAGGCGATCTCGAGCACGTCTGCCGTGGGTGGATCGGCGCGAATGCCGGGGCTGCTCGACATGATATGCGGGTCGCTATTGGTGAAAACCACGACTTCGCCGGCTTCGACCGCAATCGGCTGCCCGCCGACAACACGGGCGAAGCACCGGCCGAGTGTCACCACATGATAGGAGATCAGATGGTCGGCGCCCGGGAGGATTTTCGGCAAGATCGAATCCGGTGCCGGCGAGCGGACCGCCCATGGGTCCTGAGCCTCGATATCGAAGAACGCCGCGCCGGTCAGCCGCACAGTTCTCAATAAATTAGACAGGGCGTCCTCAGCCATTCGAACTCTGCCTGGCAAGTAGCACGCGCATCGGTCAGGATGCCATCTGCAACAGCCCTTTCGAATTCCGGACGCTCTGTCAAGTAACACGGACGCCCTGTCATTCAGTTCGCAGCCGGAACGCTTAAATCGGCCGAACTGGGTGCGGCTTGCAACGAGCAAATATCAGGAGATGCGAAGTCATGACAGTACACAAAGGCGGATGTTTCTGCGGCGCGGTGGAAATTGAAGTGCACGGAGCTCCGGAGGCGATGGGTTATTGCCATTGCAGCTCCTGCCGGTCCTGGTCGGCGTCGCCCGTGAACGCCTTCACCTTGTGGAAGCCGCAGAACGTCAAGGTTACAAAAGGTGCAGAGTTTCTCTCCCGGTTCGCGAAAACGAAGGCGAGCGACCGCCAATTTTGCAAGCGATGCGGCGGTCATCTGATGACGGACCACCCACCATTGGGCCTGGTGGACGTCTATGCGGCCGCGATCCCAACTCTGAAATTCAGCCCGGGTGTTCACGTCAACTACGCCGAGACAGTCCTGCCGATGAAGGACGGGCTGCCCAAGCTGAAGGATTTTCCCGCCGAACTCGGAGGTTCCGGCGTGGCCGTGCCGGAGTAGCTCCGACGCAGGGGTTCATCGCTCGCGCGTTTCATCAACGACAAACCAATCAAGGAGAAGATCTATGGATATTGCGACGTTCCGAACGACACAGGAGCCAATCAAGGAACTTTACAAAAAGGATGCCAAAGCCGCGTTTCTCACCTTGAGGGCCAAGGGTACCGCCAACAATTCCGCCGTAACCTGCAAGGTCGAGACCGGACGCGGACTTGCGCTCGCGGGCATCCATCCAAAGGCTGGCGGCACAGGTCGGGAACTCTGTTCAGGCGACATGCTGCTTGAGGCCCTCATCGCTTGCGCCGGAGTTTCGATGCGAGCAGCTGCGGCTGTGCTCGATATTCCAATCAAGTCAGCAGTGGTTTCGGCCGAAGGCGACGTCGATCTGCGCGGCACACTCGGTGTGACCGAAGGCGTGCCCGTCGGCTTCAAGGAGATCCGCCTGCAGTTCGACGTCAAAACCGACGCACCGCAGAACCAGCTCGATCAGCTGCTTGAACTCACCGATCGCTATTGCGTGATCTTCCAGACAATCCAGAATAGCCCTAAAACCACAGTAAAAATCAAACAAGGTTAGACCAGTGATGGCGTTCGTCCCCGCCAAGCCAGCTTAAGCCGGGATGCGAATTGCCGACCGTGTAGTCGCCGCCGCGCCGCAAGGCGCGACCGCGTTTCACAAGTCGGAATTGAGTATTTTGATAAGGACTGGTGGTTCGCCCTGGCAAAACGGCGCCTGGACTTTCCGGGTCCTATGTACGCGTTTTAGGGGAGGAACGGACATCGACTATACGGGAGCTCCGCCGTCAGTTTCTTTAGACGGTTAATCTATTTGTCCAGCCAGACTTCCTCGAACCGCAGGTTATTGTACTGGCTGTTTTCGTGCGGCGTGAAATTCTTCACATAGGGCTGCCAGCAGTTGCCGGCCACGCCGGACAGAATGATCGGGCGGGCTGCGTCGTCGACAAGAAGACGCTCGATAGCCCAGACGATTTTCTTGCGCTTTTCCTTGTCCGATTCGCTCGATTGCGCTGCCAGCAGCCGGTCCACCTCGGCATTGCAGTACTGCGTATAGTTGCGCTCCGATTTGCACGAATAGTTCTCGACGATGTTGCCGTCGGGATCGTCGACGCTGACGCCGGTCACGTTTAGCCCGATCGTGTAATCCTTCTTGGCGAGCCTGGCGTACCATCGCGGCGTATCGAGGATATCCAGCTCGCCGACGATATGGATCTTCTTGAGCTGATCCGTCAGGATCACCGCCGGATCGCGATAGGTCGGAAGATTTCTCGTTTAAATCTTGATTCCCAGCGGATGGGCGTCGCTGTAGCCAAGCTTCTGCATGATCGCTTTTGCCTCCGCGATATTCTTTTCGCCGTCGGGACCGTACCCCGTCAGCGACGCCACCACTTCCGGCGGCATCCCCCATTCACCCACCGGCTTCGGCAGCATCGCTCCGCCCATCAGCCCCAGGCCTTCCATCAGGATCGTATTGAACGCCGTGCGATCGATTGCGAGCGACATTGCCTTGCGAATGTCCGGATTGTCGAACGGCGGATTTAGGCGATTGACCATCAGGTTGATTTGCGTCCCGGTGGTTATCATCTCGCAGATCGCTTTCGGCGCGCGCGCCTTCATTTCCTTGATCAGGGGAACGCTGACATCCGACGGAAAGGTGATATCGAAATCACCGGTCGCGAAAGCCAGCATTCGCGTGGCGCGGCTGTCGATCATCCTCAAAGTGATCTCATCGAGATAAGGGCGGTCCTTCTTCCAGTAATCAGGATTGCGCACGAGACGAATGAACTCGCCGCGCTTGAACTCGACGAATTTGAACGGACCGGTACCGACCGGCCTGGTGCGCATGATCGCTTGCGGGACGTGGCACGGATATACGGCTGAAAAAGCGCTTGCGAGCAGCACCGGCAGGCTGGGTTGCGGCTCGCTCAGCTCGAATGTGGCCTCGTAATCGCCATTGACGCTGACGTCCTGCAGTTTCGAGTACCAGACCCGGCGCGGGTTGCGGTGAAAATCCGCAACATCGCCCTTGCCGATCAGCATCCGCCAGGTGCATTGCACGTCGCTCGCGGTAAACGGCTTGCCATCATGCCATTTCACGCCCTGCCTCAGCTTGAAGGTCAGCCTGGTATTGGTTGAGTCCCACGACCAGCTTTCAGCCAGATCGGGGATCACGGTATCCAGGCTCTCGTGGGGCTTGGAGGGATCGAAAACCACGAGGTTGTTGAACACGGCCGCGAACGGCGTCACCGAAGCGATGGTCAATTCCTCCAGCAACGAGGTGCTGGGCGGATTGTCGTTGTGATAGAGCCGCAGCGTGCCGCCTCTTTTCTGTGCGGCCGCGGGCGTCGCGGCCACTAGCGCGATACAAAGCAGCGCGATGGAAGTGGCTTCTAAGCTGCCCGGCAACCGGTTGGCGCGCACTTCAGCCTCCCAAAACGTTTTTGTTTTTCTATAGAGCCGCCGCCGGTCGGGCGCAATGTTGCGAACGTCGTCATGCCCCGCGAAAGCGGGGGATCCAGTATTCCGCGCCGTTTGTGTAGATTCTCGACCGTGGTGTTTACTGGATCACCCGCCTCCGCGGGTGACGACGAGCGTCCCCCTTCGATCAGGAAATTCAATACTCGCAACTGCGGTAATTCGAGGCTTCGCAGGCCTCTGCCATCTCGCGCGCCTGCGCCAGCTCTTCACCCGTCATGGTTTGCGACACCTCGCGCAATTCCCCTCTTGCGGTGGCGTCGCCGCGCGCAGCGGCCCGGCTGAACCACACGAAGGCGCGCACCGAATTGCGCGCGACCCCTTGCCCCCTGCGGTACATCGTCCCGAGCACGTTTTGGGCCTTCGCATTGCCCTGTTGGGCGAGCGGCCGAAACAGCTGCATCGCCGGCACGTAGTCGCCGCGGTTATAGGCAGCCATGCCGTCTTCCCAGGGGCCCGCGATCGCCCCCGCACTGCCCAGAATTTGCGCGGCCAGGATCAAGCCGCCAAGGATCATCTGCTTTTTCATGCGCCGGTCGCCCCCTGGATTCCACGGATTGTTATCTAGCCGGTCGCTATTTCGCGCGCCACTGCGGAATCGCCGGGAAGCTCGACAGGAATACCGGAATGGGGTTGGAGACCCCCCCAAAATTGGCTAGTAATTTCGCGCCGTCTGATGCGTCCTGGGAATCGCGAATGACCTATTGTTGCGGAATACTGGTACGGGACGGGCTGGTCATGATTGCGGACACCCGTACCAATGCCGGTCTCGACAACGTCTCGACCTTCCGCAAACTCCATGTCTTCAGCAAGCCGGGCGAGCGCATCATGGCGATCGCGAGCGCCGGCAATCTGGCGATCAGCCAGTCGGTGCTGTCGACGCTCACCGAAGGCCTCGAAGATCCCCACTCAGGCGAGGTCGAAACGCTCTTGAACGCGCCGACCATGTTCCAGGCGGCGCAGCGCATCGGCCGCGCGATCCGCGCCGTTCATGCCACCGAAGGCATCGCGCTGCAGTCGGAAGATATCAATTTCGACGTGTCGTTCCTGTTCGGCGGCCAGATCAAGGGGTCGCGGATGCGGCTGTTCATGGTCTATCCCGCCGGCAATTTCATCGAATGCACCACCGACACGCCTTACCTGCAGATCGGCGAGCACAAATACGGCAAGCCGGTGCTCGACCGCGCCATGCATTATGACGTCGAACTGTACGAAGCATTGAAGACCGGCCTGATCTCGATGGATTCGACGATGCGCTCCAATCTCGGCGTCGGGCTGCCGATCGACGTGCTGGTGGTGCGTTCGGACGTCTGCGACGCCGATCTCAATCACCGCATCGAGGCCGGCGAGCCGTATTTTCACGATCTGCGTTCGCGCTGGTCGGCGGCGCTGCGCGCGGCGCACCAGAATATTCCAAGACCACCCTACAAGACGGAAAGCGAACGAAAAGCTTAAAAAGGCAGGAAACAAATGACCCAGGCAGGAAACAAAATAGCTCTCGTGACCGGCGCCGGCACCGGTGTTGGACGCGCGGCATCGCTGGCGCTGATGAACGCCGGATTTACCGTGGTGCTGGCCGGGCGCCGCATGGACAAGCTGGAAGAAACCAAGAAGCTCGGCGAGAACGTCGGCAAGAGCCTTCCGGTTTCGGCCGACATGACCGATCCCGGATCGATTGCCGCGCTGTTTGCCAAGGTCATGGACGCCTGTGGCCGGCTCGATGTTCTCTTCAACAACGCCGGCATGGGTGCCCCGCCGGTGCCGTTCGAGGATTTGAGCCTGGCGCAGTGGCAGGCGGTGGTGTCGACCAATCTCACCGCGCCTTTCCTGTGCACCCAGCATGCGTTCCGGATCATGAAGGACCAGACCCCGCGCGGCGGCCGCATCATCAACAACGGCTCGATCTCGGCGCACACGCCGCGGCCGTTCTCCTCGGCCTACACCTCCACCAAACATGCCATCACCGGCCTGACCAAGGCGACCAACCTCGACGGCCGCGCCTACGACATCGCGGTCGGACAGATCGATATCGGCAACGCCGCGACGCCGATGACCGAGCGCATGATCGATGGCGTGCTGCAGCCCGATGGCCGCAAGATTCCCGAGCCGCGCATGGACGCCAAGGCGGTGGGCGACGCGGTCGCCTACATGGCGAGCCTGCCGCTCGACGCCAATGTGCTGTTCATGACCGTGATGGCCAGCAAGATGCCGTTTGTCGGACGGGGGTGAGACCCCTCACTCGTCGTCCCCGCGAACGCGGGGACCCATATGTGGACGGCCCCCGTGCCACAAGAGTTTTTCAGGGTCTGATCGGATCGCTTGCATCCATATGTCCGGCCTATTGATGCGGTCGCTAAGACCGCTGGCCAAGATGGTTTTCCGCGACGCGAGTTCCAAACACGCCAGCGACCTTTACACGGCCAATGGGTCCCACGGAGTGTCTCGCACCTCGGATCGATCGATCCTACCATCTGCTGTCCTCTTGCAGCTCCGGCTCAACCGGTGCGGCGAACCCGCCGACCGGCTGATCTCTTAAGCGGCGGAATGCCTGTGCGCCAGCGCATCCGCGCGCCATCGTAACTTTCGCCCGTCGTCATCAGCTTCCAGGCGATGCGGGCAATCTTGTTGGCGAGCGCCACAGCCGCGAGTTTTGGCGGCTTGCGCTTCAGCAAGGCGAGCAACCAGGCGCGACGGACGGCCACGGCCGTTCCGAACCTG
The DNA here is from genome assembly GCA_963745785.1 of uncultured Alphaproteobacteria bacterium. GTDB lineage: Bacteria > Pseudomonadota > Alphaproteobacteria > Rhizobiales > Xanthobacteraceae > Bradyrhizobium. The sequence continues at coordinate 30,753 of CAVUYV010000017.1, forward strand.
CTGGATCACCGCGGTCGCCCCGCGCCACCAGCAGGCTGCGCAAGACCTCGTCGCCGGCGCGGGTGATCTTGCCGAGCCTGGTCTTGCCGGCGGTGGAATGGTCTTTCGGTGTCAAGCCCGAGCCAAGCCGCAAAGTGCCGGCCGGAACGGAACGCGCGCGGATCGGGGGTCTTCATCACCAGCGCCGTGGCGCCGAATCGGTCCTACGCCTGGAATCTGCGCCAGGCGTCGGCTGCAGGCGTTGGCGCGATGCCAGGCCATCGAGCTTGACCTCGATCTCCTTCAGGTCAATCTGCAGCTGCGCGTAGTCGCTGGCAGCTGGATCGCGAACAGCTCGCGCGCCAAGTGCCGGCACGGTCTCGTCTCGCGCGATCGCGCGCCAATAGCGGCTCGATCTTGTCGAGACCCTTGGCCGCCGTCAGACCGAACTCCGCCGCGTAGCCGCGGATCGTGTTGCTCAGCTGGGTGCGCCTCGCGATCAGCTGCTGGCGAACCCCCGCCAGCATCAGGGCCGCCTGCTGCTCTTTCGGTCTTCACCGGTACGAACTGCATCGTCGGTCGGCTCATCGCCTCGCATAATCCCTCGGCATCACGCCCGTCGTTCTTGTTGCGCGCTGAGCGAGCAAATCCGTGGGACCCATTGGCCGAACAAAGGTCGCGCGGTTGATTGGAACTCGTGTCGCGGAAACCATCTTGGCCAGCGGTCTCAAAACGACGGCATCAACAGGCCGGACATATGGACGCAAGCGATCCGATCACACATCAACAAGCTCTTGTGCCACGGGGGCCGTCCACATATGGGTCCCCGCGTTCGCGGGGACGACCACCTGGGAATGCGGGCGGCTGGGGGAATCATGCTTCAACTGCAATCGGCGTTCGGCGTGCTGGCGTTGCTTTTGATCGCCTGGACGTTTGGCGAGAACCGCCGCGCGGTTTCGCTGAGGCAGGCGGCGATCGGCCTGGCCGTCACCCTTCTCACCGCCGTGGCATTGATGAAACTGCCCTTCGTCGCGCGCGGGTTCGGCGTCATCAATGATGCGGTTGGCGCGATATCGTCGGCTTCGCGCGCGGGCACCTCTTTCGTGTTCGGCTATCTCGGCGGCGCCGCGCTGCCGTTTGAGCTCAAGGCGCCCGGCGCGGATTTTGTTCTCGCGTTCCAGGCGCTGCCGATCGTGCTGGTGATGAGCGTGCTCACCACGCTGCTGTTCTACTGGCGCATCCTGCCGCCGGTGGTGCGCGGCATGGCGTGGCTGTTGGAACGCACGCTCGGCGTCGGCGGCGCGGTGGGGCTGTCCACCGCGGCCAATATCTTTCTCGGCATGGTGGAAGCGCCGCTGTTCATCCGGCCCTATCTCGCGCAGCTGACGCGGAGCGAATTATTTTTGGTGATGACCGGCGGCATGGCCGGCATCGCCGGCACCGTGCTGGTGCTCTACGCCACATTGCTCGCGCCGTTGATCCCCGATGCGGCGGCGCATTTTGTCATTGCCTCGGTGCTGGGCGCACCGGCCGCGATTCTCGTCAGCCTGATCATGGTGCCGGAGACCGGCGGCAAGCGCACCGGCGGCGCGCTGGAAGATCCCGACATGCAGGCGTCCTCGACCATGGATGCGATCGTCAAGGGCACCACGGCAGGTCTTGAATTGCTGCTCAACATTATCGCGATGCTGATCGTGCTGGTGGCGCTGGTGTATCTCGCCAACGCGATCCTCGGGCTGTTGCCCGATATCGGCGGCGCGGGAATTTCGTTGCAGCGGATGCTCGGCTACGCCATGGCGCCGGTGTGCTGGCTGATGGGCGTGCCGTGGCCGCAGGCGATCACGGCGGGCAGCCTGATGGGGGTGAAAACCGTGCTCAACGAGCTGATCGCCTATGTCGATCTGTCAAAACTCGGTCCCGACGCGCTGGATTCCCGCTCCAGGCTGATCATGCTCTATGCGATGTGCGGCTTTGCCAATTTCGGCAGCCTCGGCATCATGATCGGCGGCCTTGGCACCATGGCGCCGGAGCGCCGCGACGAGATCAATTCGCTCGGACTGAAATCGATCGTCTCGGGCACGCTGACGACCTGCCTGATGGGCGCGATCGTGGGGGTGTTGACGTGACCACTCCCCGTCATTCCGGGGCATGCGAAGCATGAACCCGGAATCTCGAGATTCCGGGTTCGACGCTAACGCGTCGCCCCGGAATGACGATACACATCACGCCGTCAGTTCGACCGTCTTGAACTCCGCGGGAAGAATCACTTCCAGCAATTCGACATCGTCCGAATAGTCCAGGACCATGTGCTTGATCCGGGGCGGCTGGGTCCAGCTACTGCCCTGTTTCATCAGGGTTTCGCCCTGCCCTTCCATGTAGGTTTTGACCCAGCCCTTCAGGACATAGACCATCTGAAAGTCGACGTCGTGGAAATGCAGTTTTGAAACTTCCGCCGGATTGCAGGGCCCGACAAGCCGGATCACATGCGCCTGCGCCAGGCCGTGGGTCGCCTCGCCGATGCCGAGATCGCGGTATTTCGCGTAAGTGCGCAAGCCGTCGGCCTTGAAGTCCTCGTCGCGATAGTGGCTGATGGCGATGCGCTGTTTCGGACGAGCGCGTTTTGCGGTCGGTACGCCGCGCGCCTTGGTCTTGCGATCCTTGGCCTTGATGGTTTTTCGCGCGGTGGATTTGCCGGCCGTCTTGCGCGGCGGCGATTTTTTCTGCGCGGCGGTGCGGACCGCGGCGCGCGATGTCGGCTTCTGCTTGGCCATCGACGTTCTCCCCTTATGATGTTGTGGGAGAACGGTTAGCACATTTCGCGCTTCGTAGGGTGGGCTAAGCGAAAGCGAGCCCACCATGATGCATCGGGATTGCGGCTGCCAAATCCGCTTAGTGCAGCCTGAACACGCCGTCGACGGCGCGCAGCTCGGCAGGCTTGATCAGCTTGGAGTGCGCAACGGTGACGGCGAACAGCGGGCCCTCAAGCTTCTGCTGCCAGAACGAGAGAAAATCCTTCAGCGCCGGGAAATTCGGAAACAGATCGTAGTTCTGCCAGACATAGGTTTGCAGGAGCGAGGGATGATCCGGCATCCGATACAGAATTTGCGCCGTCGTCAGCCCATAGCCCAGCACCTGTTTCCGGAAATCCTCGGAAACCCCAACCCGCGAGATCATGCCAACCTCCATTGCTGGAGCGCATTTTCCAAAGGGGCCGCCGACCTGGAGCCACTCGGGTGGAGATGCGCTCACATGAGAGAAATGTGACGCACGATACCAACCCATCACAAGCCTAAATGTTTAATGAATTGTTGAAATTTCTTGCGTTGGCAGCAGCTTACCGCAGGTGCTAATGCGCCTCTGGCGCGCGGCGTCTGCGCATTAATGATGATGAACAAAATTGGCAGGCGTCATATTTGAGTGCCAAATTTTCTGCTAGAAGACCCTTGTCCCCGAAACAAGTCTGGCTTATGTCCACATCGCCCATGCTGGCACTCGCTGGCATGGAGTGCCAATTCTGTTGGATTCCAAAACATCTTCAAAAGCTTAGGAGGACTGCATGAAATTCCGTCCGCTTCACGACCGCGTTGTGGTCAAGCGCATCGACGCCGAAGAGAAGACAGCTGGCGGCATCATCATTCCGGACACCGCCAAGGAAAAGCCTTCGCAGGGCGAAATCACCGCGGTCGGACCGGGCGGCCGTGACGAAAATGGCAAGCTGATCCCGATCGACCTCAAGGTCGGCGACCGCGTGCTGTTCGGCAAATGGTCCGGCACCGAGGTCAAGATCGACGGCCAGGAGCTCTTGATCATGAAGGAGAGCGACATCATGGGTGTCCTCACCGACGTACCCGCCGCCAAGAAGAAGGCCGCGTAAGCCGCTGCACGCCCTCACCCTGAGGAGCGCCCGCAGGGCGCGTCTCGAAGGGTGAGAGAATTCGGCCTCATCCTTCGAGACGCGGACAAGTCCGCTGCTCCTGCGATAACGGCGCAGCCGCTACGCCGGGGATGAGGAGCAAAAGACCAACCTCAGGGAAAACAAATATGTCAGCTAAAGAAGTCAAATTTGGCGTCGAGGCCCGCGATCGCATGCTGCGCGGCGTCGAAATTCTCAACAACGCGGTCAAGGTGACGCTCGGCCCCAAGGGCCGCAACGTCGTGCTCGACAAGTCGTTCGGCGCACCCCGCATCACCAAGGACGGCGTCACCGTCGCCAAGGAAATCGAGCTTGAGGACAAGTTCGAGAACATGGGCGCCCAGATGGTGCGCGAAGTGGCCTCCAAGGCGGCGGACGCTGCCGGCGACGGCACCACCACCGCGACCGTGCTGGCGGCTGCGATCGTCCGCGAAGGCGCCAAGTCGGTTGCCGCCGGCATGAACCCGATGGATCTGAAGCGCGGTATCGACCTGGCTGTCGACGCCGTGGTCGCCGACCTCGTCAAGAACTCCAAGAAGGTCACCTCGAACGAGGAAATCGCCCAGGTCGGCACCATCTCGTCCAATGGCGACGCGGAAATCGGCAAGTTCCTTGCCGACGCCATGAAGAAGGTCGGCAACGAGGGCGTCATCACGGTTGAAGAAGCCAAGTCGCTCGAGACCGAGCTTGAGGTCGTCGAAGGCATGCAGTTCGACCGCGGCTACATCTCGCCCTACTTCGTCACCAACGCCGACAAGATGCGCGTCGAGTTCGACGATGCCTACATCCTGATCAACGAGAAGAAGCTCTCCAACCTCAACGAAATGCTTCCGCTGCTGGAAGCCGTGGTGCAGACCGGCAAGCCGCTCGTCATCGTCGCGGAAGACGTCGAAGGCGAGGCGCTTGCCACCCTCGTCGTCAACCGTCTGCGCGGCGGCCTGAAGGTCGCAGCCGTCAAGGCTCCGGGCTTCGGCGATCGCCGCAAGGCGATGCTGCAGGATATCGCGATCCTGACCGGCGGCACGGCGATCTCGGAAGATCTCGGCATCAAGCTCGAGAACGTCACGCTGCAGATGCTCGGCCGCGCCAAGAAGGTGATGATCGACAAGGAGAACACCACCATCGTCAACGGCGCCGGCAAGAAGGCCGACATCGAGGCGCGCATTGCGCAGATCAAGGCGCAGATCGAGGAAACCACCTCGGACTACGACCGTGAGAAGCTGCAGGAGCGGCTGGCCAAGCTCGCCGGCGGCGTCGCGGTGATCCGCGTCGGCGGCGCGACCGAAGTCGAGGTCAAGGAGCGCAAGGATCGCGTTGATGACGCGATGCATGCGACCCGTGCGGCGGTCGAGGAAGGCATCGTGCCGGGCGGCGGCGTCGCCCTGCTGCGTGCCTCCGAGCATCTCAAGGGACTGCGCACCAAGAACGACGACCAGAAGACCGGCGTCGAGATCGTGCGCAAGGCGCTGTCCTATCCGGCCCGCCAGATCGCGATCAACGCCGGCGAAGACGGTTCGGTGATCGTCGGCAAGATCCTGGAGAAGGATCAGTACGCCTACGGCTTCGACTCGCAGACCGGCGAATACGTCAACCTGGTCGCGAAGGGCATCATCGACCCGACCAAGGTGGTTCGCGTCGCGATCCAGAACGCTTCCTCGGTCGCGGCGCTTCTGATCACCACCGAAGCCATGGTCGCCGAAGTGCCGAAGAAGAACACCGGCGGCGGCGCGGCCGGCATGCCTCCGGGCGGCGGCATGGGCGGCATGGATTTCTAAGTCCAGCGCTCAGGCAACTTCACCAAATGCAAAACCCCGGCAGCGATGCCGGGGTTTTTTGTTTGGCTGCCATTTGAACCCAAATTCACTCGTCATTCCGGGACGCGCCACTTGGCGCGGGCCCGGAATCCATACCCCCGATGGTAGTTATGGATTCCGGGCTCGACGCTGCGCGTCGCCCCGGAATGACGGTCGACCAAGTCCGTTCGTGCGATTCCGGGGCGCGCTTCGCGTCAGCTTGAAATGCCCGGATATAGATCGACCCACCCTGGATTCTGCTCTTCGATCAAACGAATTTTCCAGTCACGTCGCCATTTCTTCAGCTCTTTTTCGCGTGCGATGGCCGCTGGTGCATCATCGTAGATTTCGAACCAGACCAACTTGTCGACGCGTATCGTTTCGTAAAACCCGGCACCGCTTTGGTCCGATGTTCGTATACGCGCCGGACGATATCGTTTGTTACGCCAAGATAAAGCGTTCCGTGCTTCTTGCTGGCAAGGAGATAGACGTAGTACGGCATCGGAGGCACAGGTGGTTATGGATTCCGGGCTCGCGCCACGCGGCGCGCCCCGGAATGACGATCGCTAATATACAACGAGCGCCATCAAACGCCGCGCAAGCCGCTTTCCGCTCACTCCACCCTTGCCACCACGGCAAGGCGCTTGATGCCCTGGTTGCGGTAGGCATTGAGGAAGGCGTTGTAGTCCTTGAACGAAACGCAGCCGTTGGAATCGCCGTTCGGGCCCAGCATGTAAGTATGGGCAAGCAGCCCCCGGCGTCCGAAGATCGCGTCCTCGCCGCCGATCGGGGTCAGCCGCAGCGCCGGCACGCCGTGAAACAGCGCCTCGCGCGGCGTCAGCTCATAAATATGCGGCGGCGTCGCGCCCTGCATCTTGACGTTGACGTATCTGGGATCGTCGAGTTTGGAGCCGAGGCCCGAATGCGCTTCCAGTTTGGTGCCGTCGGGCAGGTAGACCGTGCGGGCGGAGATATCGTAGACGGCGGTTGAGCGATCGTAGAGGGGTTGTGTGCCTCCCAGCGCGGGATTTTGGCTTGGCCCAATGCTCCCGGTCGCGCTGGCGTCGGCGGAGGCATAGGCGAGCAGCGACGTGTGGGATTGCGGCTTGCCCCAAAGCTTCTCGAAGATCGAAGGCTTGTTGTTGCCAGCGGCAACCGACATCACCGCCGCCTTGGCGCGCTGCGCCATGTCGCGGACCGCGGCACCCGGATTTTTCGCAGGCCGCGCCTCGGCGGCGCGCGGCAACGCTGGAGCGATGGCCGCGACCTGAACAGGCGCCGAGGGTGGCGAACCCTCCTTCGGCCGCGCAGCTTCGGCAAACTTCGGCGTTTCGGCTGGCGCCGACGGCTCGCACGGATTGCGGCGCAGCGGCGGCAAAGCGGTCATCGAACGAAAGCAATGGACGCGAGGCGATGCTTGCGGGCGCGGCAATCACCGGCGCCGGTTCGGGCAAGGCAGCCGCGATGGTATCAGCCGCCGACGGCGCGCTCCTGACGGCAAAGACCGGCCGCCTGATCACCGGTGCATCAAAGTTGGCGCTGCTCAGCTGCGGGTAGACACTGGCCCCGAAAACATTGGCATGCAGATTCCAGGCGCAACCCAGCACAAGGCAGGCGACCGCGGCGCCGCCAAAAACATGGTTAGGAATCGCTTTACGCGATGAACGTCGGTGCTTGTGTGCCGCGAGGCCAAACGCACTGGTACTGATACTCATTCGCCTTGCGCCCAGACAAGTTCCACTTTGTTCCTCTCGATGCCGCCGCACGATCAGTTGCGGCGAAGCATCTCGCAGAGGCGCGGAGCGTCATTAAGGCGACTTTTAGTTAAATGCGGATTAAGTGGGGGCAGATATTGGGCATGGTAATGGAGGCCCGTCCCTCGCGAAACAGGTTCCAGATGTGCCCAATTCGGTGCTGTTTTTTCAATAATTCAGCTTTGGATACCAGTCAGTGCCGCGCCCCTCGGGCGTCACGTCAAGGATGGTCCAGAGTGGCATCAGGTCGGGCGCACCGCGCGGATCCTGTCCGGGATCGGCTGATGCAGCATTCATCTCGCCGCCCCAGAAATGCCTGATTATGCCGTCGCGCTTCGTGAACACGTTGAACGCCGCGTCATCGCCCCCGTCCTTGGTCAGCGCATGATAATCGCGGCTGAACTCGCCCGAGAGGTCCTGATACAGCGGCAGATAATGCCAGCCGCGCTCGCGCTTGAAGGCCTTGAGCCGCTCGATCGGCGAGCGCGCCACCACCGCAAGCGCGACGCGCTGCAAAATGTCCGGCACCTCGCCGTCCCAGGCGCTCAATAACGACGTGCACATCGGGCACGGCCGCTCGCGCTGCGGGCCGAACATGTAGCTGTAGACCACGAGCGTATCCTTGTCGCCGAACAGGTCGGCGAAAGACGCCGGTCCGTTTTCGCCCTCGAACGCATAGTTCTTTTTGACCTCGCCGCCCGGCGGAAGCCCGCGGCGCTGCTCGGCCACCCGCTCGATATGGCGGCGAAGCTCGATCTCCTCAGCCAGCAGCGCCTCGCGGGCACGGCGATATTCGGCGCTCTCGTTGGGATAGCGAAAGCCGCTGGCTTTTGCGAGCTCGGCGGCGGGTTTCAAGGTGGAACTGCTGATGGATTTCAGGCTGGAACTCATGGCATGACCTCAGGCTGATTGGATTTCAACGCGCTTCCGTTCCAAGACGTTCCTGCGAGCGGCGATCCGACAGGTTGACGGATTAATTTCGGCGCCTTCATCGTCATATTCGGCGTGATCGCCCGGCTTGACCGGGCGACCCAGTATTCCAGGGCGTTCGTGATTTAGCCGAAAGGCCGCGGCGTATCGCTGGCATCGTCTGCTGCCGCGCCGCAAACGAAGACGAGGGCACCGTCCAGGACGCAACCCCGCCAGCCTCATCAAACAACGGCGCTCGATCACCGAACGCCCCGCCGAGGTCGAAGGCCGCGGGACGCCGGGCCATTGGGAAGCCGATTTCATGCTGTTCGCCCGATGCGGCCAGGGATTGCTGGTTCTCCACGAACGACAAACCCGCTTCAGCATCGTTCAGCACCCGGTCGATCGAAAAGCCGTCCTCACCGCCCGGACCATCGCCCGTCAACTCGGTAAACTTCCACAGGCGATACGCAAAACCATCAGCTTCGACAACGGAAACGAGTTCGCCGAGCATCACAGGCTTCACAAAACCCTCGGCGTCCAAACCTTCTTCTGCGATCCCCATAGTCCCTGGCAAAAAGGCGGCGTGGAGAACTCCATCGGGCGCTTACGACGCTCGCTGCCTCGCAAAACTGACATCAATCTCATCACGGCAGCCGCTCTCAAGCAGCACGTTCGCGGATGCCCCGCTTTCGCGGCGGCATGACACAAACCGCTACTCCAGTTCCGGCGGCGGAGAACGATCCAGCACACTGCCTTTGGCGCCTTCCAGCAGATCGAGAGCGTAGGTCTCGATCGTAAGCGGGCCGCGCTTGCGCGGGAGCTCGGCTACCCTTTGCACGCGCTCAAAGGCTTGCTGCAAATACGGCCGGCCGCCGGGCCGCACCTCATCGACATAGAGCAATTTGCCGGCAAGCAGCGCCGGATCCGGCTCGGGCATACTGGCGTAGCGGATGCGCTGCGTCGGCTGCACGACGCAGCTGCCTTTGGGAAGATAGAAGGCGAGCCAGCCGGTGGTGCCGTAATCCGGCGCCAGCACGCAAGCCGCGCCGACGCGCGTGCGAACCGCTTCGATCTGCCCGGCAAGCTCGCGCCAGCCGACACCGACGCTGCGCACGGTGGCGTCGCGGCGATAGCCCGTGAGCACGCCGGTATTGGCCTGCACGATCAACAGCGCAAACATCAGGATGCCGGCAGGCGAGGCCCAGCGCAGGCAGAAATCGACGATCCGCTGCGGGCGCGGGGCCCACCGCGTGAGAATGGCGGCGACCGCGGCCGCGATCGCGAACGCCGGATAGACCGGCGCGAACCAATTGGCCTCGACGCGCGCGTGCAGCGCATGCCAGATGAAATACGCGACGATGGTCCAGAACGTCGCGTTGATCAGCATGCGCGCGGCCGACGCGCCGGCCTTCCGCTTGAGCAGCGCGTAAAGCCCCATCGCGCCGAGGGCGAACACCAAAGGCGTCGCGAACGCGACCTGGGTCGGGATCAGTTCGACGATGAACGCCGGCTTGAACTCCTCGATTCTGGCGCGGCCGATCTGCTTGATGAAGGAGACCCAGTGATGATCGGCATTCCAGAAAATCACCGGCGAAAATATCGCAAGCGAGACCGCACCGCCGAGATACGGCCAGGGCGAGATCAGCCAGTGCCGCAGCTTTGGAACGCTCGACCAGCCAGATCAAAATCGCCGGTCCGAAAAGCAGCGCGGTGTATTTTGACAACAACGCGGCGCCGACCGCGGCGCCGACCGCGAGCCACCACGCGCCGCGCTCGGTCTCCAGTACCTTCGCCAGACAAAACAGAACAAAACTGGAGGCCACCAGCAGAGGCGCGTCCGGCGTGACGATCAGGGTGCCGACTGCCGCCATCAGGGTAACGTTAAGCAGCATGGTCGCGGTCGCCGCCACGCGCACCCCGCCGAACAGGATCGCGGCGGTGCGATAGACCGCCCAGCTCATCGGCAGCGCCAGCAGGATCGACACCAGCCGCACGCCGAGCTCGGTGTCGCCGGCGATCATGGTGCCGAGACGGATCACCGCCGCAACGCCGGGCGGATGATCGTAATAACCGCCGGCGAGATGCTTCGACCACATCCAGTAATAGGCTTCGTCGAAGGTCAGCGGCGTCCAGGCAGCGGCGCCGAGCCGCAACGCCACCAGCGCCAAAATCATCACCGCCGTGTTGCGGACGAGCCGCAAGTCGTTCGGTATCATGAAACTTTCATCGCTTGCGCCAGACGAACAGCCCGGACATCGCGTAATTCCATACCACGCCCATCAGCGCGCCCGCCGCACCGGCCAGCCACCAGATCGGCTCCTGATCGTAGACCGAGAACGCGACGCCGACATTGGCGAACAGCCCGACGCTGCACACCAGGTAAAACAGCAGCAGGCCGCGCAGGATCGCAAAGCCCTGCAGCCGCTGGTCGCGATAGGTGAGAAAATTGTTCAGGATGAAATTAGAGGTCATGGCGACCAGCGCGCCGCAAGCCTGCGCTTCCGGAAACGGCAAGCCGAAAATCTCGAGCGCAGCGAACAGCGCGGCGAGATGCACGAACAAGCCGGTGGACCCGACCATCGCAAACAGGAGGAAGCGCAGCGACACCACGTCGCCGGTGAGTTTCGCCAGCACGAGCCCCAGGAAATCCAGCGCCACCGTCGAGTCGAGTTTGCTCTCGCCATGCAGCCGTGCGCCGAAGGTGTAGGGAATTTCCTTGATGCGAAGCTCGCCGCGCGCGGTGGCGACGATATCGAGCAGGATCTTGAAGCCTTGCGTGGAGAGTTGCGGCGCCAATTGCTCGAAGCGATCGCTGCGAATCATGAAGAAGCCGCTCATGGGATCGGCGATCTTGACCCGCAGCACGCGTTTGGCGACTTCGGTTGCAAGCGCGCTGATGCCGGCCCGCTGCTTGTTGAAACTCTCGGCGCTGCCGCCCGCGATATAGCGGCTGCCGACCACGAGGTCGGCTTCTCCACCTTGCAGCAACGCCAGCATCCTGGGTAACTGCGTCTCGTCGTGCTGAAGGTCGGCGTCGATCACAGCGGCGTATGGCGCGCTCGATGCCAGGATCCCCTCGATGCAGGCGCCGGACAGGCCGCGCCGTCCGATCCGCCTGATGCAGCGGACGCGGGAATCCTGCCGCGCCAGGGCCCGCACCACGTCCCAGGTGCCGTCGGGGGAATTGTCATCGACAAAGATGACTTCCCAGTTCACGCCTGCGAGCGCCGCTTCCAGCCGCCGAAACAGCGTGGTGACGTTGTCGCGCTCGTTGAAGGTGGGGACGATGACCGAAAGCTGGGGCGTCGAAACGGCCTGCGGCGGGCTTTCGGGGCCCGGTCTGATGGCTTTATTCATGTCGCAAGCGTATATCCGCCGCTTCGAGCGAAGCCAAGGCGCAGTTCCGATTGGGGGGTGTGAAATGTAAAACGGGCCGAAACGGCCCCCAAAATGCCAACGACCACGAACAGAGGGCGCGCGTACATCCGGCGCAGCCGAGCTATTCAGTGGTCGTCCCAGCGCCGGAGCTATGAAGCATCGACGTCGCCGTTGGACACAAGATAGGGACGATCGGCACGTTCCGCAAGGGCTTCCGAATCGGCCCTCTGCGTTAACTCTATTGCGGGACCTCCCGTATTACCGGCCCCTTGACCGGCGGCGGACCAGGCGGCGCCTTGGGCGCTTCGATCGTTTGAACCTGTTTTGCGGGCTTTCCAAATGGTCCCATCGGCCCATAGGCGAACGCGATCGCCAGCACGAGCGCTGCGACGATTGCGCCCAAAATGCCTCCTACTTTCTCCGATTCCATCCCGAATCCCCGGCCACCACCTGCAAGGTGATATCACGGAAAATCGTATCGTAGGAATAGCACTAGGACATCGCAAACGCCTTCGCTACTTCGACGCGTCCCGATGCTTGATGAATGCCGTCACGATATCCTTTTGGGCCAGTGCGATGGCGTTGTTGGCCGTCGTCAGAGGGGTTCCCGCATCAGCGCCCGGCGATTGCATCGAGAGGTAATTTATCAGCGCAACCCGAAAATTCTGCCTTTCGGAAGCACACACGCTCGCGAGGTGGGCAGCGAAATCCTGCCCCGACATGCTCTGGTTGCTGTCGCGCGAATACTCCCGCGCCAGGCATTTCCAGTAGGAGTCCCGTCCCGCCACCGCGAGCCGGTGCGCGTCTTCGAGTTCATCGGCCGTTGCGGCTGAAATTATCATTGCCCCCACTGCCGCAATAACGATCCGCATCCTGTTCTCCTTAAGCCCGCCCTGACTTGAACCCTCAGCCGAAGCCAGGCCCGACCTGCCTTGGGCGCACGAGGTGTCCCGCCAGCGTGCAAACAGGAGTTCCAGGTCACATCAGCGCCCCGCAACGAACAAGCCAGCACCGCGATTCCATCGCAAACATGGCGGAGTTCTGGCATATGGTTTGATTTTTGGAACAGGGGAATTCAACAATGGCGACGACACACCAGGACAAGCCGGGCGGAAAGCCCCGCCAGCGCAAAGCGAAGGCGGACCAGCGGAGCCGGAAACCTGATCAACAGCAGAGCCCGAAGCTGGATCAGCGGGAGGCCAAAGATCAAACCGGCGCAACGGTGGCGTCAAGCGATGCCTCCCCGACCGGCACGGTCGCACCGGTGGATGCCCCCTCGATCGGTGCAGCCGCGCCCGTGGATGTCCCCTCAATCGGCGAAGTCGCGCCGGCGGACGTCCCCTCACTCGACGCAGCTGCGCCGGTGGATGCCCCCTCAATCGGCGCGGTAGCATTGGCGGAAGTCTCCTCCACCGGCGCAGCCGCACCGGTTGATGCGCCTTCAATCGGCGCAGTCGCGCCCGCGGACAACTTCCCGGTCAGCATTCAAACCATCGCGAATGCCTACAGCGACTACACCAGGAAATCGCTCGAGGAGACCACGTCGTTTGTCGAGAAGCTCACGGGCGTGCGGTCGCTCGACAAGGCGATCGAGATTCAGGCCGAATTCGCAAGGCAGGCCTACGAGACCTTTGTTGCGGAGTCACAAAGGATTTGTGGGCTCTACAGCGAACTTGCCAGGCAGATCTTCACGCCTTTTGCTGGCTTGTTGGCCAAGGCGACCCATTCCGGGCGCTGAATATCGCGGCGCTACGCGAAACAAATGCTGCCCTGATGCAGGCTGTGCAAGGAAAGAGGCTCCGGTTTTCCGGGGCCTTTTTCGTACCAGCGCGAGCGGCTTCAAAGCGATCGGGTCTTGAATGCCATCCCGCTTGAGGGGAAAGTGATGGCTGCAAGCCATGTCCCCTGTACGAAAAGCGACAAGCAAGCGAGCAAGACCCCAATGTCCGCCTCGAAAAATTCCGGCAAAATCTACATCGGCGTCGGCGGCTGGACCTTTGCGCCGTGGCGCGGGGTGTTTTACCCCGAGAAGCTGACGCAGGCCAAGGAGCTGGAATACGCGGCGTCGAAACTGACCTCGATCGAGATCAACGGCACCTATTACGGCTCGCAGAAGCCGGAGAGCTTTCGCAAATGGGCGCGCGAGGTGCCTGACGGGTTCGTGTTCTCGGTGAAGGGGCCGCGCTTCGCCACCAACCGCCGCGTGCTGGCGGAAGCCGGCGATTCCATAAAACGGTTTTACGATTCCGGCGTGCTGGAGCTCGGCGACCGGCTGGGCCCGGTGCTCTGGCAATTCGCGCCGACCAAGAAATTCGACGAAGCAGATTTTGGCAAGTTTCTCGAGCTGCTGCCGCGCAAGCTCGAGGGCCGCGCGCTGCGCCATGTGGTCGAGGTGCGCAACCCCAGTTTCCGCGCGCCCGATTTCATCGCGCTGTTGCGGAAGTTTGAAACCCCTGTCGTGTTCGCCGAGCACGGCACTTACCCCGCGATCGCAGACGTCGCCGGCGATTTCGTCTATGCACGGCTGCAGAAGGGCAACGACGAGATCAAGACCTGCTATCCGCCCAAGCAACTCGACGCCTGGGCGAAGCGACTGCAACTGTGGGCCGAGCGGCGGCGAGCCGGACGATCTGCCGCGCGTCGACCCGGCAAAAGCGAAAAAAGCCCCGCGCGACGTCTTCGCCTACGTGATTCACGAAGGCAAGATACGCGCTCCCGCGGGCGCGATGGAATTGATCCAGCGCTTGAAATAATCGCCCGTTGGGTAGAGCATTTTTTAGGCTGGGGGGCTTCATCCTTCGAGACGCGCTGCTCACGCAGCGCTCCTCAGGATGAGGTCCAGGCGTCATGGTGAGGAGCGCGGCAACGCCGCGCGTCTCGAACCATCAGGCCGTGCAGAATTGCCGACGCGTCAATCGAGCTTGATGCCGGCCTCGCGGATCAGTCTTGTCCAGTTCTCGTGTTCGGAGACGACGAAGGCATCGAGCTTGTCGTTCGGCAGATCCCACACCTCGCCGCCGCTCTTCTCGAAGCGCTCCTTGAGCTCAGGCAGCGAGGCGCGGATATCGCCGCGCAATTTGGCGATCACTTCCGGCGGGGTTTTGGCGGGCGCGAAAATTCCAAGCCAGGAATTGACATCGAGGCCGGGCACGCCGGCTTCCGACATGGTCGGCACCTCAGGCGCCAGCGGACTGCGTTTGGACGACAGCACGGCGATGCCCCTCGCCTGTCCCGACTGCACATAGGGCAAGCGCCGCCGCTATCGAATCGAAGAACAGATCGATGCGGCCCGCGAGCAGATCGGTGAAAGCCGGCGGCGAACCCTTGTACGGCACTTCCAACAGCTTCACCCCGGCGGCCTTCATGAACGCGGCAGCCACGAGATGCTGACCGGTCCCGACGCCTGCGGTCGCAACCGTGATGGAGCCCGGGTTGGCTTTCGCAGCCGCGACGATGTCCGACAACGTGGCCTGCGGCAGATCCTTGCGGCCGACCATCACATAGCCGAACCTGTAGACCAGCGCGACCGGCACGAAATCCCGGAGCGGATCGTAAGCGAGGTTCGAATACAGCGCCGAATTGAACGCCATGTTGGAGAGCCCGCCGACCAATAGCGTATAGCCATCCGGCTCGCTCTGGGCCGCGGCCAGCGTACCGACAACGGTGCCGGCGCCGGGCTTGTTCTCGACGAAAAAGGCCTGGCCGGTGCGCTTCGACAGCACGTCGGCGAGTTGCCGTCCGACCAGATCGTAGCTGCCACCGGGAGCGATCGGGACGATGATCTTTACCGGACGGTCGGGATACGCAGTCTGCGCCTGCGCCACCGTAACAGCGAAAGCGAGAGCCACAAATGTCGCGGCGATCCTTGCCAGCGAGCGGCAAATTCGAAGCATCGTATTCCCCCCGGCGGGACTGGCCGTCACAACAGGCTCTTTTTCGCAGAACCCACTATGCGGCATGGCGCAGACGGCGGCAACGCACCTGGCTTCTCCGGCATAACCTGAGCGGTTATGGAAATCGTTCCAGGACTGACGTAGCCTTTCACGGATGACATGGCGAACGACTGGACCCTGACATGGCGCGCAAGGCGAAAAAGCTTTTCACCATCGGCTATGAACAGACGCCGCCCAAGGCAGTGCTGGACGAGCTCGAAAATGCCGGGGTCAAGCTGTTGGTCGACGTCCGCGCCGTCGCGGCCTCGCGCCGCCCGGGTTTTTCGAAGAACCAGCTTGCCGCCGGGCTCGATGAGCGCGGCATTTCATACCTGCATCTGCGCGGCCTCGGCACGCCGAAGGATGGCCGCGAGGCCGCGCGCAGCGGCAAATTCGACGCGTTACACAAGATCTATGCGGCGCACCTGAAGACGCCGCAGGCCAAGGAAGAACTCGACGAGCTGTCCTCGCTGGTCAGGAAATCCGGACCGGTCTGCATTCTCTGCTACGAGCGCGATCACCAGCATTGCCATCGGCAATGGATCGCCGAGATCATCGAGGCGCGCGATGGCGTGAAGATCGAAAATCTGGTTGCGCCGCAGATGTGAGGCCGTCATTCCGGGACGGCGCCCCAGCGCCAGACCCGGAATCCAGATTCCGATCGGGGTTCTGGATTCGGTTCGCTCGTTCATCGCCCCGGAATGACGAGTGTCGTTGTTGACGCTGACCCTCACCCCTCACCCTCCAGCCGAAACGTACCCTCCATCATCTGCACGCAAGCCCCGCCGACATGGGCGGAAGCAACCGCGCCGTTTGCTTTCGAAACCCGCGTCAGCAACAGGCTCGGCCGTCCCATGTCGACGCCCTGCCCTACGCGCAGCCTCACCTCGCCATCGCGTTCGCTCGCCAAGTCCGCGAGCAGCGCGGCGGCCGCTACGGTGGCACTGCCGGTGGCCGGGTCCTCGGTGAGGCCGCTCGATCCCGGAAAAAACATCCGCGCCTGCAGGTCGCAGGGCCTCTCGGCCGGCGGCACGTCACGCGTGTAGATGTAGACGCCGACCGCGCCGTCACTGGTCAGGGCGCGGGAAAAGGCCACCGGCTCGGGCTTTGCCCGCCGCAACGCCTCGCGCGAGGCTACCTCCGCCACCAGAAACGCCATCCCAACAGAGGCGATAACGGGCGGATGCCGGTCGGTTCTGATATCGGCCGCCGACAGCGAAACGCAGGCCGCCGCTTCTTCGGCGCGAAACGAGGTCAGCTTCTTCAGCGGTTGCGGCGCGGTGAGTTCGGCGCCCACGGGTTTGCCGTCTTCTTTGAGGATATCGACGGGCACAAGACCCGCGATTTCCTCGAACAGGAATCGCGCCGGCGGCTTGCTCGCCTGCGTCGCCAGCACGAAGGCGGTACCGACATTCGGATGGCCCGCGAACGGAATCTCGCTGTTCACCGTAAAAATGCGAACCTGCGCGTCGTGGCCGCTGTCGCGCGGCGGCAACACGAAGGTCGTCTCGGAATAATTGAACTCGGAGGCAATCGCCTGCATCTGCGCGGTCGAGAGCCCGCCGGCATCGAGCACCACCGCAAGCGGATTGCCGCCGAAGGCGCGGTCGGTAAAAACGTCGACGGTGATATAACGCCGCTGCATCGGAGCCTCCAGTTTCTAGCCCAGCTGCCACACCGGCATGGGCCGGTCATAGCCTTTGACCGCGACCTGCCCGAGCGATACCGCGTCGTTGGCGTCATTGCCAAGCGCCTCGCGAACCACGGCCGAGATCAGCAGTTGCGAATTGAATTCCTTGTTGAGCGATTCAAGCCGCGCGGCAAAATTCACGGTATCGCCGATCACGGTGTATTCCTTGCGCCGCGGCGAGCCGATGTTGCCGGCGACCACTTCGCCGAAGTGAATGCCGATGCCGATCCGCAGCGGCCAGCTAGTGGCCTCGTTGATGCTGTCCATCGCCACCAGCATTTCGCGCGCGGCAGCCACCGCGCGGTGCGCGGCGTCGGCGGCCTCGAACGGCGCGCCGAACAGCGCCAGAAATCCGTCGCCCAGAAACTTGTTCACGATGCCGCCATGGCGGTCGAGGATTTCGACCAGCACCGCGAACGCGCCGTCGAGGCGATCGACCACCTCCTGCGGCGAACGCGAGCGTGCGGCCGCGGTAAAGCTGCGGAAATCGACGAACATGACGGCGACCCGCCGGATATCGCTGGCGGTGCTGGCGCCCTCGACCATCAGCCGCTCGACCACCTGCGGCGAAACGTGCTGGCCGAACAGGTTGGTGACGCGATCGCGCGCGGTCGCGGCCAGAATGCTGGCCTCGAACTGCCGGCGCAACTGGACGCCGACCGCGCCGGCCAGCATGCCGCAGATCAGAATGATCAAGGCTGCGAACGAGTGAAATCCGACGTCCGGCGCCGGATCATCGGCGAATTGCGCCGGATGATAGAAGATCGCCATGCCGAACAGTTCGGCCGCCGCAACAAAGCCGGTAAAGGTCGAGAGCCAGAAATCGAGCCGCAGCGTCGAAAGAATGATGAAGATGAAATAGACCAGCGGCGCCACGAAGGCCAGGGCCTGCGCCGGCCCCATCTCCTTCATTTGCAGGTACAGCGCAATGGTGGGCAGGCTGGTTTCGATCAGAGCACCCAGATAGCGGCGCGCATACGGCACGTCGCGACCTTGCGCCAGAGCCGGCTGATCAGCCGCAGCACCGACAGCTCGAACAGCAAAGAAGGGAAAGCGCACGAACAGATGGCAGGCTTGGAGACGGCCATGCCAGATCCGCTCGATGCTCGAGGCGAGGAAATCGCGTTGACCGCGGCCAGGATCGCCAGCAACAGCGAGAGGGTGACGAGGATCGCCTTGACCCGCAGCAGTTCGGTCGACAGGATTTCCGGGTCAGCGCGTGCTCGAAGTCGGCCGACACCGCCGAGCGGTGCCCGTCTGCCTTGCCGCGCCAGAACCTGGCCATCCGCTTTTCCTGGTCATTCCGGGATGGTCCGAAGGACCAGACCTCAGATGCGCAATTGCGCATCGGGAGCAATTCGACAATGTCTCGGGTCTCGCTCCAGTTTCGACTCGCGCCCCGGAATGACGGTAAGCATTCTGCCTCAATCGAGCGTGCGGCGGAAGCGCGTCACGGCGATCGTCATGGCCAGCAGCATCAGCGCGAACAGCGCAATCGTGTCGTATTGCAGATTTTCCAGGCGTCGCGCCCTTCAGCATGATGGCGCGGACGATCCGCACATAATGCGTCAGCGGCAGGCCCTCGCCGATATATTGCGCCCAGACCGGCATGCCGGCGAACGGAAACATGAAGCCGGACAGCAGGATGCTCGGCAGAAAGAACATCATCGACAGCTGCATCGCCTGCAGCTGGTTCTGCACGATGGTCGAGAAGGTGTAGCCGATCGAAAGATTGGTGGTGATGAACAGCGTGGTCAACAGCGCCAGTATCAACATGCTGCCGAGTACCGGCACGCCGAACAGCAGCACCCCGATGCTGATGATCAGCGTCGCCTGGATGAAACCGACCAGCACGTAAGGGGTGATCTTGCCGAACATCACCTCGACCGGCTTGATCGGCATCGCCAGCAGGTTTTCCATGGTGCCGCGCTCGATCTCGCGCGTCACCGACAACGCCGTGAAGATCAGCATGGTCATGGTCAGGATGGTGCCGACCAGGCCAGGCACGATGTTGAGCCGCGACGACCCCGCCGGGTTGTAGCGGGCGTGGGCGCGGATCTCGAACGGCATCGACGGCGGATCGCCCGTGAACAGGTCGTGCTCCAGCGCGGTCTGCACCACCATGCCGAGCGCCGACAGCGCCGATCCAGCCGCCACCGGATCGGTGGCATCGGCTGCGACCAGGAGCGCCGGACGATCGCCGCGCCGCACCGCGCGCTCGAAGCCGCGCGGAATCTCCACGCCGAACAGCACCTTGCCCGACTGCAGCAAATTGTCGAATTCCGCGACATCGTGCACTTTGCGGGTGAAGCGGAAATAGGCGGTATTCTCCAGCGCCTTCAGGATCGAGCGCGCGAGGTCGCTATCCTCCTGCAACAGCACCGCGGTCGGCAGATGGCGCGGCGTGGTGTTGATGGCGTAGCCGAACAACAACAGCTGCATCACCGGGATCATCACGATCATCGCGAACGACACGCGGTCGCGCCGCAGCTGGATGAACTCCTTGACCACCATCGCATAGCTGCGCCGCCAGAAGCCGAACATCGGCTCGCTGATATCGCGGTTATGGTTGGCTACGTCAGTTACGCTCATTGGAAATTATCCCTCGAGCGGGTCATCAGTTCGATGAACACATCTTCCAGCGAGGGCTCGCTGAGCTGCCAATGCAATCCGGGACGATCGCGACAGGGGGCAACGGCGGCCTCGAGCGCGGCCTTGTCGCGGCCGGATACATGCAGGCTGGTGCCGAACGGCGCCACCATGTCGACGCCGGGCTTGCCGGCGAGTTCGGCGGCGAGCCCGTTGAGCTCCTCGCCGGTCACGGTGTAGGTCGTCAGCGCCGATTTCGCGATCACCTCGTCGACGGTGCCGTGCGCCAGCAGGTGTCCATAGGCGATATAGGCGATCTCGTGGCAGCGTTCGGCCTCGTCCATGTAGTGGGTGGAGACCAGGACCGTGAGCCCTCGCGCCGCCAGCGCATGAATCTCGTTCCAGAAATCCCGCCGCGCCTTCGGATCGACGCCGGCGGTCGGCTCGTCCAGCAGCAGCAAATGCGGATTGGGCAAGGTGCAGGCGCCGAGCGCCAGGCGCTGCTTCCAGCCGCCCGAAAGTTCGCCGGCGAGTTGCTCTTCGCGGCCCTGAAGCCCGAGCCGGTCGATCATGTCGCGCGCGGCGCCCCGCGCATCGCGCACGCCATAGAGCCTTGCGACGAACTCCAGGTTTTCGCGCACCGACAAATCCTGGTACAGGGAAAAGCGCTGCGTCATGTAGCCGACCTGACGCTTGATCTTGTCGGCGTCGCGGCGAATGTCGTAGCCCAGACACGTCCCCTCGCCGCGGTCGGGCGTCAGCAAGCCGCAGAGCATGCGGATGGTGGTGGTCTTGCCGGATCCGTTAGGGCCGAGGAAGCCGTAGATGGTGCCGCGCTTCACCTGCATCGACAGGTCATGCACCACCTCGCGGCCGCCGAACGACTTCGACAGGCCGTGGACGTCGATCGCGATGTCGGATGCCGGCGCCGCTGTCATCGCTTGTCCGCAACCGGCGTCTTGGCGTTGAGAAACACGCTGATCGGCTGGCCGACGCGCAAGGCATCGGGCCTGACCGGCCGCGCCTGAATCAGGTAGACGAGCTTGTTGCGTTCATCGAGGCTGTAGATGACAGGCGGGGTGTATTCGGCCTGCGTCGCGATGAAGTAGATCTTTGCCGTGAGATTGCCGCTGCAATTGTCGCAGGCCACCCGCACCTCGTCGCCGATCGCAAGCTTCGGCAAGTCCTGCTCCGGCACGTAAAACCGCACCTTCATGTTGCCGGGCGGCATGATCGACAGCACCGGCCGTTTCTCCGGCACCATCTCGCCCTCGCGGAAATAGATCTGCTGTATGGTCCCCTCCACCGGCGCAAAGCCGGTGCGCCGCGCCAGTCTGGTCTGCGAGGTGTTGACCCGCGCCTCGGCAACGCGCAGCGCCGAGACGGCGGAATCGAGATTGGCCTGGGTGCCGGAGCCGGTCTTGCTCAGGGAGGCGGCGCGGTCATAGCTTTGCTGCGCGTTGGCGAGCGTGGCCATGTTCTGATTGAGGTCGGCGCGCTGCAGATCATCGTCCACCGAATAAAGCGGCACGCCGGGCTTGACCTCGTCGCCCTCGCGGACATTGAGCTTTATCACGCGTCCGGATTCGTCGGGGCTGACGAAGATCATGTCGGCTTCGACCCAGCCCTGATAGCCGGGATTGTTGCGCTCGTCGCAGCCCGCCAGCATGGCGACAACCGCAAGCGCCGCGCAAATCCGCAGTGCCATTCGCGACGAAGTCATGGCTGCCTCCGTTCGCCAAAGATCAGGTCGAGATGGACGCGCAGCATCTCGGTCGCGTCCAGCGGCGCATGCCTGCTGAACAGGCCTTGCCAGATCACCGCAATGATCGCCGGCGCGACGATGATCTGCGGAAAGCGCGCCAGGCCTTGCTGGCGGATTTCACCGCTCTTGATGCCGAGCTCGATCAGCGCGCGCATGCCGGCCAGACCGCGCGAAACCACCTCGCGGTAGTAGAAAGTCGGCGATAGCGGGAAATCTTGCACCCTCCGCAACGATCAGGCGGACGATGTCGCCGCGGCGCGTCGTCACAACTTCCTGCGCGAAGGTTCTGGCAAAACCCTCAAGCGCGGCGCGAACCGATCCGCCGGCCGGCGGCGGCGCGTGCAAGCCGGCCGATCAGCGGCACCAGCGCGGTGCGGATCAGCTCTTCGAACATCGATTCCTTGTCCTTGAAGTGCAGGTAGATCGTGCCCTTGGCGACGCCGGCGCGTCTGGCGACGTCATCGAGCCGTGTCGCGGTAAATCCGCGCGCAATGAATTCATCCAGCGCCGCATCGATGATGGCCTGGCGCCGCTCCGCCGCGCGGCTTGCACGGTTGGAAGCAGGCTCGGGAGAAACCTTCGGCAGGCTCGCCCCTGCCGCTTTGGCCGAGGCAGCCTTCCCGCCGCGCCGGCGATTGGCCGGTTGCAGAGCTGCCGAGGGTCTGGGTCCTGTCCGTGGGTTCGACATTTGCTAATTATGACTGACTGGTCAGTCATTGTCAATCGGACCGAAACGGCCGGATGTCGCAGCCCCGTTTTCCATGAGCGGAGCCGGTTGTTTGGCTGATTGGTTGCCGCCGTCATACCCCGCGAATCCGGGGTATCCAGTACGCCGCGGCTTCTCGATTTCATCACAGCCGTCCCTGGAATACTGGATCGCCCGCCTTCGCGGGCGATGACGGCTGGACAATGGCCGAGACACCGGGGAATGTTGAGACCGACATTGCGTGCGGTGTCGGATCGAAGACCGTCATTGCTGTGCATGTTCACTAATTCGCTGATTGAATTTTTCCTGAGGCGAGGAGGATTCGATGCGCGACAACAGCTACGACCGGACGATTGAACGCAATTATTTGCAGAAATGGCGGTTTCTGATCCCGGAATATGAGGCGGCGATCGCATAGATCGTGCCGGAGTTGGTGACGTTGGCATTGTCGAAGACGAAGATGCCGTTGGCTGAGCTGGCAGAGCTGGTGGTTCCATCGATCGTGCCGGCGTTCGTTACATTCGCATCGCCGGTTGAGTAAATCCCAAAACTGGCAAAACCAATGCCGGTGTTTCCATTGATGCTGCCGGTAGCCGTGTTTGTGACTGTCAACGTTCCTGCGTCCTGCAAGCCGGCATTGCCGCCGGCCGCCGTACTTGTATTCGTCAAGGTGGTGCTGTTGATGCAGGTCTGATTGGTCTGGACTGGAAAACCAATGCAAGCCTGGGCTCGCGACGGCGTGGCCTGCGATAGCATCACCGCCATCAGGATGCCGGCTGCTACGAGGAAGCGCGCGTCCTCTTCGAACCATCGCACCGGATCAAACACTGAAAAACGATGCCGCACGGGTCCCCCGAAAAAGTTGCTTGCAAATTCGAAGCCCGAACAAAGGGCCCGCAAACGTGAGTTTAAAAACGTGAGTCCAAACTGCGACAATTTGGCACCCTAAATTCAATCAAACCGGTAGTCGAGACGCCAACACAATTTGCTGCACAATTCCGGCCAATGTGGTCAACCCGCCACATGTGGACCCAAGGCTTGGTGCGAGGCGCTGAAAATGAGCATTCCAACAAATGTCGTTTCTGGTCATCGAAACTTCGCGGGCTTGTTCGGCTGCAATGATTTCGGAAAATTATTCTCGTCATCTTTCGACTTTTGAGTTTACAACGTCGACGAACGGACGCTGTTGATGGCAAGGCTCGCCGACCGCTATCGATGCATCGCGCCGGATTTTCCCGGCTATGGAAAATCGCCGGAGCCGCCGGTTTCCTTTACCTACAGCCTGGCCGACCAGATGCGATTTGTGGACGCGGTATTGCGGGCGATGCACGTCGCCGAGCCGGTAATCCTGGTCGTGCACGACACCGGTGGCATGGTCGGCACCGCCTGATTCTTCCCGATGCCGGACACTGGGTCGCGCTGACCGCCCCCGAAGCGCTGCGGCGGAGATCGAAGCGCTCGCCTAGCTGTGAAACTTCAAGCCGTCGACGATCTTGTCGATCACCTTGCGCTCGGCGCGCATGGCAAGGCCTACCAGATTGAGATCGGCGCGAGCCACGGCTTTCACCGCCTCCCGGTTGGCGGCGTCGTGCGTGGTCTTGAACATCTCTTCGGTATAGACCGCGGGCTTGACCTCTCGCGCCAGCGCCCGCTCGAGCGCGCGGGTCAGCGCCGCCCGGTCGCCGCCGTAGATCAGGATCGGCTGGCCGATCAGCGACAGATATCTGGTGCCCGAACCATCTTCGTAAGGCTCGCCGATGCATTGCGGAAACGCAGCCGCAATGCCTGATGTCAGGAACGAAGCGACGTTCAGCTTCTGCCACGCTTCGAGGTCGCTCCGGATCACGACCGCGATCTTGGTATCGAATTGCATGGATGCAGATTGGCCCGTGATCGGATTGCAGGATTTGATCGAAGCGTAGCTTCAATATGGCGGAAACGGAAGCGCGCTCGCTCAAGAATTGCTCTCTCCGAGGCAAGAGAGCCGGCAGCGACAAAAGGCTGGTTGAGCGCCTCCGCAAATGTGGTATTCGCTGTGCGCATCGGATCGCTGGCGCAAACGAGGTCGATGAATGGACGACGCGGAACGTGTTTCGCAGTTGATCGGCGACATCTACGATGCCGCGCTCAACCGCAACCTGTGGCCATCCGTGCTCGAGATGACGTGCGGCTACATCGGGGGTCAAAGCGGAGCACTGATAGCGCAGGGTCCGGGGCGGAGCATGCGCAACTCTTCATTGAGTGGGGCACCAAACCGGAGTTCATCGAATCGTACAAGCAGACCTATGCAATTCTCAATCCGATTTATGTTCCGACAATACTGCACGCCAAGGTCGGCTCTATTCTCGGTACGGCTGATCTCGTCCCACACGAAGAACTTCGTGCTTCCCGGTTCTACAAGGAATGGCTTGCGCCTCAGGGGATCGTGGACGCCATTTCGGCAACGTTTGAAAAATCGGCGATGAGCTATGCGATGCTTGCAGTCCACCGCTATGAACAGGACGGCCTGGTCGATGAAGAGGCGCGACGGCGCATGCGTCTCATTGCTCCGCATTTTCAGCGGGCGGTTGGAATCGCAAATATCGTCGATCTGCAGAAGTTTGAAGCGGCTGCACTGGCTGACAGCCTCGATGGGATCGCAACTGCCATGATCCTGGTCGATGCCAATGGACGCATCGCGCATGCAAACACAGCGGGACATGCGTTACTGGCCGAAGGGGTCGTGCTGCGCGTCGCGGACAGCAAGTTGGCCTCGCGCGATCCGCGGGTCGAGGGGATGCTCCATGAGATTTTGATGAACGCGGAGAGCAGCCACACAGCCATCAATGCGAAGGGCGCCGGTGTGCTGATCAAAGCACCGGGCGGCGAAAACTGGATCGCCCATGTGCTGCCGCTCACCTCGGGAGTGCGTCGTAAAGCAGGCCTCAACTATGCGGCCGTCGCCGCCGTGTTCGTGCGCGAGGCCAAACTGGAGCTTCCGCATCCGCTGGAGACCATCGCCAGCGCCTATCAGCTCACGACTGCCGAGATGCGGGTCCTGATGGCGATTGTCCAGATCGGTGGCGTGCCCGAGGTCGCCCCGGTGCTGGGCATCGCCGAGGCGACAGTGAGGACGCATTTGCAGCGCGTATTCGACAAGACCGGCACCAAACGGCAGGCCGATCTGGTCAAGCTGGCGGCAGGCTTCATGAGCCCCCTGGCTTAATCGGACGGTCTTCTTTTGATACGACCCGGTACGCTCGGTAAAAAAACCACTGTCGGCCCTCGTGATTTCGCCAACCGGGCGTCGCCCCGATCCTTCAACGCCGCCGCGCGGCTTCAAGCGCCTGCGGGGTGTCGATATCGAGAAAGGCGCCGTGGCCCTCGACCGGGACTTCCGCCACCGCCTCGCCATGCTTCGCAATCAGATGGCGGGCGCCGATATCGCCGTCGAGCGTCATCAACTCGTTGAAGAAGCGGCGCGACCACAGCACCGGATTGCCGCGCCGGTTATCGCTCACCGGCACCGCGATCAGGTTGCCGCGATCCGGCGCAAAGGCTTCGATCAGCCGGTCGATCAGATGCGCAGAGATCAGCGGCATGTCGCCAAGACAGATCACCGCGCCGTCGGCAGCTTTCGGGCACCGCGCCGATGCCGGCCTTGACGGAGCTGGCGAGGCCTTCGGCGAAATCCGGATTGTGCACGAATTTTACTTTCAGGCCCTGCAACGCTTTCCGGACCTCGTCGGCCTGGTGACCGGTGACGACAATCACATCAGATGCTTTCGAGTCGAGCGCCTGCTCGGTCACGATCCGCACCAGCGGCTTGCCGCCGAGTTCGGCCAGCAGCTTGTTGGGACCGCCCATCCGGGTCGAGCGCCCGGCCGCGAGAATGACCGCGGCGACATTGCGGTTACTGTCGGTGGCAAGACTCTCGCGCGGCTGCGGCCGCGTCACGATCTCCATCAACTAGCCCGCCGACACCCATGCCGGTGAGCTCGGCGCGCGTGACCTTGAGACCCGCGAGCAGACGCATCAGCACCCAGTCAAAACCGTTCTCGACCGGAGAGCGCGCGCAGCCCGGCGCGCCCAGCACCGGCACGCCGCCGGCGTTGCCGATCAGCAGCAGGTTTCCGGGATCGACCGGCATGCCGAAATGCTCGATGGCGCCGCCGATTCCCGAGATCGCCGCCGGAATCACGTCGCGCCGGTCGGCAATCGCGGACGCCCCGAACACGATCACCAGCTCCGCGCCGAGACCGAGCAATTCCTTGATCGCGGCCTTGAGCGCCGCCTCCTCATGCGGCACCCGCCGCTCGGCGATGATGGCGGCGCCGGCGGGCGCCAGCCGCTCCGCCGTCACCCGCAAGGTCTTCTCCACCACCTTCGGCGCCAGCCCCGGCAGCAAGGTCGAGACGATGCCGACGCGCTTGATGACGTAGGGCGCGATCCGCAGCGCGCCGCCGGCTGCCGCGGCCACCGCGGCGTCGCGCAGTTTTGCTTCGACCCCGAACGGAATGAGCTTGACGGTCGCGACCATCTCGCCCTCGACCACCGGCTTGTAAGCGGCAAGGGTTGCGAAGGTGATGGCTTCATCGACGCCGTTGATGCGGTCAACCCTGGCGCGGTCGACCACCAGCACGCCGGCCTTGGCCGCGAACAAATTGGCGCGCCCGGTAAAGGCGCGCTCGACATGGATGCCGTCGCCGGCTACCGCCTGCGCGATGCTGGCGGCCGCGACGTCTTCGGAGACGTCACCCTGTTCCAGCCGCACCACGACGATTTCCTTGACCCCGGCGCGGGTCAGCGCCTCGACCTCGGCGGGCCCGATCGTGGTGCCTTTCTTCAGCACCAGCGATCCCTGGCGGAGCGTGTGAACGGTGACGCCGCCAATCGCCTCCATCGGACTGGCAGGACCGAACTTCATGCCGCTTCTTCTTTTTCTTTCGGCAAGCGAAGCTGCGCGGTGATCTCGGCCATGATCGCGACCGCGATCTCCGACGGCGAGACCGCGCCGATCGGCAGCCCGATCGGGGCATGGATGCGCGCGATGTCGCTATCCTTTGCGCCTTGCGCCTTCAGGCGTTCGCCGCGCCTGGCGTGGGTCTTTCGCGAGCCCAGCGCGCCGATATAGAAGCAGTCGCGCTCAAAGGCGTGCAGCAGCGCCGGATCGTCGATCTTGGGATCGTGGGTCAGCGCCACGAACGCGGTGTAGTGATCGATATTGAGCGGCGGCAGCGCCACGTCGGGCCATTCCGCGATCAGCGGCACATCCGGAAATCGCTCGGGGCTGGCAAACGCGGTGCGCGGATCCACCACCGTGACGTCATAGTCGAGCGAGCGCGCCAGCGGCGCCAGCGCCTGGCTGATATGGACCGCGCCGACGATGACGAGCTTTGCGGTCGGCGCATAGACATTGAGAAACAGTTTCTTGCCGCCGGCCTCGATCATGCCGCTCTTGCCCATCCGCAACTGTTTTGCGAGATCGGCGCGAAGCGGATCGGTCGCAATGTCCTTCGCCTTCACCAGCCGCTGCTCGCCATTGGCGGTATCGGTGACCACGATCACCGGCCGCCGCGCGGCGCGCTCGACATTGACCTCCGCTAGCGTCTCCGAGCTTCACGATTACCCGACTTTCTCGACAAACACCTTGATGGTGCCGCCGCAGGACAGGCCGACATTCCACGCGGTCTCGTCGGCGACGCCGAATTCGAGCATTTTCGGCTGGCCGCTGGCGATCACATCGAGCGCCTCGGTGACGACAGCGCCCTCGACGCAGCCGCCGGACACCGAACCCAGAAACGTGCCGTCATCGTTGATCACGAGGCTCGAACCCGCCGGCCGCGGCGCCGAGCCCCAGGTCTCGACCACGGTCGCCAGCGCCACGCCATGACCGGCCTTCTGCCAGTCCTCGGCCGCTTTCAAAATGTCCTGGTCGCGATTGAGCATGGAAAACCTCTTTCAAGCTGCGGATCGAATCAGGCTGCGGTGATGCGGCGGCGATGCCGACGAAAGCGCTTCAACCAGTCCCTCGATCGAACTCAAATTATGTACCGGACGGAATTCGTCAACGTGCGGCAGCATCATTTTGATGCCCTGCGCCTTGGCCTCGAAGCCGCCATAGCGCAACAGCGGATTGAGCCAGATCAGGCGGCGGCACGACCTGTGCAGCCGGTCCATCTCGAATGCCAGCCTGGCATCGGCCTCGCGCTCCAGCCCGTCGGAGATCAGAAGCACGATGGCGCCCTGCCCGAGCACGCGCCGGCCCCACAATTTGTTGAAAGTATGCAGCGAGGTGGCGATCCTGGTGCCGCCGGCCCAGTCCTGCACCGCCGACGAACAGCGCGCCAGCGCCTCGTCGGGATCGCGCGAGCGCAGCGCCCGCGTCACATTGGTCAGTCTGGTGCCGAACAGGAACACCGAGACGCGCTTGCGCGCATCGGTGATGGCGTGCAAAAAATGCAGGAACAGCCGGGTGTATTCGCTCATCGAGCCCGATATATCGAGCAGCGCCACGATCGGGGCCGGCTTGTCGATCCGCCCCAACCTGTGGATATCGATGATGTCGCCGCCGGTGCGCAAGGATCCGCGCAGCGTGCGCCGCATGTCCAGCCGCAAGCCCCGCGCATCGGGCTGAAAGCGGCGGGTGCGCAGCTCGGCCTGCGGCAATTTCATCTGCGCGATGGCGCGCGTCGCTTGCGCGATCTCGGCCGCGCTCATCTGCGCAAAGTCCTTTTTCTGCAGCACTTCCATGTCGGAGACCGACAGCTTGAGCTCCCGCTCCTGGGCCTGCGGCGTTTCGCTCATGTGGGGATTGGCCAGCGCTTCCTGGACGCGGCGCGACGCCGGCGGCGGCTTTTTCCTGGCATGCTCCGGCAGCGGCACCGAATCCAGCATGTGCTTCCAGTCCTCGGCGGCGCGGAAGAACAGATCGAAGGCGTGGGCGAAAATCAGCGCATGCTCGTGGCGCTTGACGAAGATCGACTCCAGCGTGGTGAAGACGTCGGCGCGGTTGCCGATATCGATCACCCGCAGCGCCTTCAGCGCGTCGATCACCGCACCAGGGCCGACCGGAATCCCGGCGGCGCGCAGCGCGCGGGCAAAGCCGATGACGTTGTCGGCGATCAGGCCGGTGGCGGGCGTGGTGGTTGAGGTGGTCATTCGCGTATCTCAAAGCCTCGTCATTCCGGGGCGCGCCGCCTGGCGCGAACCCGGAATCCATACTCCCGATCGTGGTTATGGATTCCGGGTTCACGCTTCGCGCGCCCCGGAATGACGGGTGCTATTGTTGCGGGCGAGCTAATTCTCGCTCTCCGCCTCTTTCAAAACCTTCTGCAGCGTGTCGCCCTGCATCCGCGCGATGTCGTCCTGGTATTTCAACAGCGCGCCGAGCGTGTCGCCCACCACCTGCGGGGTCAGCGAGCGGGCGTCGAGTTCGGTCAGCGCGGTGGCCCAGTCGATGGTCTCGGCGACGCCCGGCGACTTGTAAAAATCCTGCTGGCGCAGCGCCTGCACGAAGCCGACCACCTGCTGCGACAATTTTGCGGAGATACCCGGCACGCGCGATTTGACGATCGCCAGCTCGCGCTCGGCGCTCGGATAGTCCACCCAGTGATAGAGACAGCGGCGCTTCAGCGCGTCGTGAATTTCGCGGGTGCGGTTCGAGGTGATGACGACGATCGGCGGCTGCGGCGCCTTGACGGTGCCGAGTTCGGGGATCGTCACCTGGAAGTCGGAGAGAATTTCCAGAAGATAGGCCTCGAATGCCTCGTCGGCGCGGTCGAGCTCGTCGATCAGCAATACCGGCGCGCCCGCCACATCGGGCTCCAGCGCCTGCAACAGCGGCCGCTTGATCAGATAGCGCTCGGCGAAAATATCCGATGACAACTGGTCGCGATCGGTATCGCCGGCCGCTTCCGCGAGCCGGATCGCAATCATCTGCGCCGCGCTGTTCCACTCGTAGACCGCGGAGGCAACGTCCAGGCCTTCGTAGCACTGCAGCCGGATCAGCTTTCGTTTGAGCGCCGCCGCCAGCACTTTTGCGATCTCGGTCTTGCCGACGCCGGCCTCGCCTTCGAGAAACAGCGGCCGGCCCATGCGCAGCGACAAATAGGTCACCGTCCCCAGCGAGCGCTCGGCGAGATAGCCGCGCGAGGTCAGCATTTCGAGCATCGCATCGACAGAACTGGGCAGCGCCGATGCGTTCATGGGAAGACCAATCTTGATGCAGCGAGACGCGGCAATGTCACGCTTTGGCGTTCGCGGCCTCGACGGCGCGTCGCGCCAGCACCGCGATCAGATGCGCGCGATATTCGGCGCTGCCGTGCAGGTCGCTGTTCAGTCCCTCGGCGGGCACGGTCAGGCCGTCGAGCACCTTGTGCGAGAAACGCTTCTTCAAGGCCTCTTCGAACGCGGTGAGGCGGAACACGCCCTCGGAGCCGGCACCGGTGACGGCGACGCGCACGTCCGACGGACGCTTGGCGACGAACACCCCGACCAGCGCGTAGCGCGAGGCCTGGTTGCGGAATTTGACGTAGGCCGCCTTCTTCGGCACCGGGAACATCACCCTGGTGATGATCTCGTCATTCTCAAGTGCCGTCGTGAACAGCCCCTGGAAGAATTCTTCCGGCTTCAACCGGCGCTTGTTGGTGACGATGGTGGCGCCGAGCGCCATGACCGCCGCGGGATAATCGGCGGTCGGATCGTTGTTGGCGAGCGAACCGCCGATGGTGCCCTTGTGGCGCACCGCGGGATCGCCGATCATGCCTGCGAGCTCGGCCAGCGCCGGGATCGCCTCGCCGACAACCGCCGAAGCCGCGACATCGGCATGTTTCGCGGTGGCGCCGATCACCAGCGAGCGGCCCTTCATCTCGATCGAGTCGAGGCCCTCGATATGGGAGAGGTCGACCAGGTGCGGCGGGCTGGCGAGCCGCTGCTTCATCACCGGCAACAGAGTATGGCCGCCGGCGATCACCTTGGCGTCTTCATTCTTGACCAGGAGATTGGCGGCCTGCCGCACGGTTGCCGGACGATGATATTTGAATTCGTACATGGGGTATCCCTAACCGCGGTGCGGTGAATCAACTATGCGAGATCGGAGTTCGCCATCGCCTTGGCGCCCGCCGCGATCGATTGAACGATGTTCTGATAACCGGTGCAGCGGCAGAGATTGCCTTCGAGCTCTTCGCGAATGGTGTGCTCGGAGAGATCGTGGCCCTTGCGGTGGACGATATCAACCGCGGTCATGATCATGCCGGGCGTGCAGAAGCCGCATTGCAGGCCGTGATGCTCGCGGAATGCCTCCTGCATCGGATGCAGCGGCGCGCCGTCAGGCGCAAGGCCCTCGATGGTCTTGACCTCGTGCCCGTCAGCCATCACCGCGAGCGTGGTGCAGGATTTGACCGCCTTGCCGTCGAGATGCACGACGCAGGCGCCGCATTGCGAGGTGTCGCAGCCGACATGGGTGCCGGTCAGCCGCAGATTCTCGCGCAGAAACTGCACCAGCAATGTGCGGGGATCGACATTGGCATTGACGGGATTGCCGTTCACGATCAGGGAAATCTTGGCCATTCAGCACTCTCTTCATCTGCGCTGCTGCATTGCACAGCAGCACAGTCATTAAAATCATTGCAAAGCCATAATATGGGCCATCCCGGCAATGAGCAACCTCACCTGGGGCGTCGCCTGATATGACTTGTTGGGACTTCGGTAGCGATCAGCCTTGTTGGGGATCAGCCTTGTTGGGGATTAGCCTGTCAGGGATTAGCCTTGCACCGCCTTGGCGAAATTGGAGAAAAATTCATCGGCCAGTTTCTTGGCCGCACCGTTGATCAACCGCTGCCCGAGCTGCGCCAGCTTGCCGCCGATCTGCGCCTCGACGTCGTAGGTCAGCAACGTGCCGTCGTCCTTTTCGGCCAGCGCCACGGTCGCACCACCCTTGGCGAAGCCCGCGACACCGCCCTCGCCTTCGCCTGATATCTTGTAGCCATTCGGCGGGTCGAGATCGCTCAGCGTGACCCGGCCCTTGAAGCGGGCCGACACCGGCCCGACCTTCATCTTGGCGACCGCACGAAAACCGGTTGTCCTCGGTTTTCTCCAGCTCCTCGCATCCGGGGATGCAGGCCTTGAGCACTTCCGGGTCGTTCAACTTGGTCCACACGACCTCACGCGGCGCCGCAAGCTGGACTTCGCCGTTCATTGTCATGGCCATGGGTCGCCTCCACCGGTCGCGCCTTTTCGTTCTCTCAAGTAAAGCACGCAAGCCCTAAAAGGAAGGGGGACATCGGTCCACGAGCAATGCATATTCGCAAGCCGCGGACGTGTCAGCGGTTCGGGAATACGGCTTTGGGATTGGCAGGGGCGAAACAGGATGGTTAGGTCGCGTGCATCATGAGCACTGCTCTCTCCCCGTTGCTCGCTCCCATGCTGTCGAGCGCCGCCATGCGCGCGGTCTGCGATGATGGAGCCTATCTCCAGCACATGCTGGATTTTGAAGCAGCGCTGGCGCGCGCGGAAGCCGCGGCCGGCGTCATCCCCGGAAATGCGGCGGGCCCGATCGCGAAGGCCTGCAAGGCCAGCTCGTTCGATCTCGCCGATCTGGCCGAGGCCGCGACACGTTCCGGCAATCTCGCGATCCCCCTGGTCAAGGCGCTCACCGCCAATGTCGCCAAGGCCGATGCGGATGCCGCGCGCTATGTGCATTGGGGCGCCACCAGCCAGGACGTGATCGATAGCGCCGGCATGCTGACCTTGCGCGCGGCCATCGACGCGCTGCTGCCCGATCTCGATCGCGCCATCGCGGGCTTTGCCAGGCTGGCGCGCCAGCATCGCAACACCGCCGTGGTTGCGCGCACCTGGCTGCAGCATGCATTGCCGATGCCGTTCGGCCTCAAGCTCGCGGAATATGCCGCCGCATTGCATCGCTCGCGCATGCGGCTGCGACGACTGCGCAACGAGGGACTGGCGCTGCAGTTCGGCGGTGCCGCGGGAACGTTGGCAGCAATCGGCGACAAGGCGATGGTCGTCGCGGAGAAACTGGCGCAGGAGCTCAAGCTGCCGCTGCCGGATGCGCCATGGCACACCCATCGCGACCGCATCGCCGAGGCGGCCTCGGTATTTGCCGTTCTTGCCGGAACCTGCGGCAAGATCGCCCGCGACGTTTCGCTGATGATGCAGACCGACGTCGCCGAAGCGTTCGAGCCGTCGGGCGAAGGCCGCGGCGGTTCGTCCACCATGCCGCACAAGCGCAACCCGGTCGCCGCCGCGACGGCGCTCGCCGCGGCGACCATGGCGCCGAACCTGGCGGCAACGATTTTTGCGGCCCAGGTGCAGGACCACGAGCGCAGCGCCGGACCATGGCAGGCGGAGTGGCCGACCTTGCCAAGTCTGCTGCTGGTCACCTCGGGCGCGCTCGCGGCCATCGTTGACATCGCCGAAGGGCTGCAAGTCGATGCTGCGCGCATGCGCGCCAATCTCGAGGCGACGGGCGGGCTGATCATGGCGGAAGCCGTGGCGATGGCGCTCGCCGAAAAGATCGGCAAGAGCGAGGCCCATCATCTGGTGGAGGCCGCGAGCAAAAAAGCCGTCACCGAGAAAAAAGGCCTGCGCGACGTGCTGACAAAGAACCCGAAGGTCACCGCCCATCTGAGCGCGGACAGGCTGGCAAAACTGTTCGAGCCGATGGCCTATCAGGGCGCCTCGCAAGCCCTGATCGACCGCCTGCTCGCCTCGCTCGACGATAAATAGTCCAGATGTCGTTGCCGGGCTTGACCCGGCAATCCATCTTCTTGAATAGACTCCTTTTCGATGGATGCGCGGGTCATCTGGCCTGAATACGCGCTTCGCGCTTTAGCCCGCGCATGACGAGGAACATAAAATGCCGATGATCGATGCCGACGGTTGCCTGCTCAACGTCTCCGTCGAAGGCCGCGACGGCGGGCCGACCCTGATGCTGTCGAATTCGCTGGGCTGCACCTTGCAGATGTGGGAGCCGCAGATGAAGGCGCTCACCCAGCTTTTTCGGGTGATCCGCTATGACCGGCGCGGCCATGGCAAGTCCAGCGTGCCGCCCGGCCCCTATTCCATGGAGCGTTTCGGCCGCGACGTGCTGGCGATCCTCGACGACCTCAACATCGAGAAGGTGCACTGGTGCGGACTGTCGATGGGCGGCATGGTCGGGCAATGGCTCGGCGCCAACGCGCCGGAGCGGCTAGGCAAGATCATTCTTTCCAACACCGCCTGCTACTACCCCGATCCGACCAACTGGCACAACCGCATCAAGGCGGTGAAGGAAGGCGGCATCGCGGCGGTGGCCGACACCGTGATTGCAAGCTGGCTGAGCGCGGACTTCCGCGAGCGCGAGCCGCAGATCACGGCGAAGATGAAGGCGATGCTGATCGCGTCTCCGGTGCAGGGCTATCTCGCCTGCTGCGAAGCGCTGAGCACGCTCGATCAGCGCGAACTGTTGCCCAGGATCAAAAGCCCGACGCTGGTGATTGCCGGTCGTCATGACACGGCGACGCCGATCGCGGCCGGCGAATTGATCCGCAGCCAGATCCCCGGCGCGAGCATGACGATTCTCGACGCCGCGCATATTTCCAATGTCGAGCAGCCGCACGCTTTCACCGATGCCGTGATCGGCTTCCTGACGCAACGCTGACACAAACGTCATTGCGAGGAGCCAACGGGTCGGCGCCAACGGGTCGCGCGAACGCGCGACCCGTTGGCTCCTCGCAATGACAAGGAGGGACTTATGGACGATCAAAAACGCCGCGACGAGGGCATGGCGCAGCGCCGCAAGGTGCTCGGCGATGTCTGGGTCGATAGATCGATCGCCAACAAGAATTCGTTCAACGCCGAGTTCATCGATTTGATCACGCGCCATGCGTGGGGCGAAATCTGGACCCGGCCGCATTTCGATCAGCGCACCCGGCGGGTGCTGGTGATCGGCACCATGGTCGCGCTCGGTCAATGGGATGAATTCCGCCTTCACGTGCGCGCGGCGCTTACCGAAGGCGGCTTCACGCCTGACGATATCAAGGAAATCCTGCTGCAGCAGGCGATCTATTGCGGGGTGCCCGCGGCCAACCACGCCGTCAAGGAGGCATCAGCGATTGTTCAGGAGTTGGGCCTGCTCAAGGGCTAGAGCCTCGGCAGTCGCGCTGCGATCGACTTGCGCCTGAGCGGGCTGCGGCCGGGCGGGAGGTTCGACCAGCAACACGATCGCGGTGCCGAGCAGCATCAACAGTTCGGTCGCATGCAGCTTGACGGCCTGGCTCTCGCCGACCTGCGCGGCCATCACCATGCTGGCAAAACTGATCACGCTGCCGATGGCAAGCGCCATCGCCAGCGCCTCATCGCAGCCGCCGGCTTTGCGGATCGAGGCGCGGGTGGTCAAAGCCACGAAGATCGCGAAAAACCCGACCACCGTGAGCTTGCCTAACGCCAACAGCCAAGCGAAGCGGGCGGTGGTCATCGCCGCCAGTTGCAGATGATCGCTGATGAACAGCGCGACCGATACGTTCGGCCGTTCATAGAAGCCCTGGATCGGCGAAATCATGATCCTGAAGGCAACGAAGGCCCAGGTCGGAATGAAATAGGCCGCCAGCAGCACGCCGTTGAATGAACTGATCCGCCAGTCTGTCCGCATGTCGCTTCCCGCTTCTCCGCGCTCCTCCGGACCGGAGTGGCGGCGTTGCGGGCGAGGTAACTCGCTTAAACTGCCAGCGGCAATTTAAACCCTTTATTTACCTTAATGGCCGGGGGGCTGACCCTGGCCGCGTTTACCGCAAAAAAAGTCCCGCCTTGCGGCGGGACTTCAGTGCTCTCGCTAAGTTCAGTTCAGGTCCGAACTAACGTCCGCCCTTGCCCTGCTGATTGGGGTTCTGGCCCTGACGATTCGGATCTTGCTGCTGCTGTCCGGGCTTCTGGCCACCGCCCTGCTGCTGGCCGGGCTTCTGGCCCGGGTTCTGGTTCTGCTGGCCCGGATTCTGGTTCTGGTTAGTCATAGGGAACTCCCTGGTTGAACGTAACCCGAGCCAACATCGCGGCCGGCAATTGGTTTCAGGGGAACTCGGGTTTCGCCGGGATCATTGCGTGACGACGGCTTGTCGCGACTGTGGCAACGGAACCCGCAGGGACAAAAACTCCCCATGTACAAGCCCTTAAGCCGCATCTCGTGCTGTTGCCGCAGCGGGTTCCCACTGTTAGAAAATGAGACGACGCGTCCGTTCCGGCTGCCGGGACCATCGCCGCGTCATCCAAGTAGCGGCAGCGCATGGACTATTTCGCCCAGCAACTCATCAACGGCATTGTCCTCGGTTCGATCTATGGCCTGATCGCCATCGGCTACACCATGGTCTATGGCATCGTCGGCATGATCAATTTCGCTCATGGCGACATTTTCATGATCGGCGGCTTTATCGCGCTGATCTCGTTTTTGATCCTGGTCTCGATCGGCCTGACCGCGGTGCCCGTGATCCTCTTGATCGTGCTTCTGGTATCGATGGCGATTACCGCGCTCTATGGCTGGACGGTGGAGCGCATCGCCTATCGGCCGCTGCGGCACTCGTTCCGCCTTGCGCCAATGCTGTCGGCCATCGGCATGTCATTCGTGCTGACCAATTATTCGCAAGTGGCGCAGGGCGCGCGGGTCAAGCCGGTGCCGCCGATCATCACCGGCGGCTACACGCTGCATCAGGGCAGCGGAGGCTTTGTGGTGCAGCTCTCCAATGTGCAGATCATCGTCGTCGTCACCACCGTCGTGCTGCTCGCGGTCTTCACCTGGCTGGTGGCGCGGACCCGGCTCGGCCGCGACATGCGCGCCTGCGAACAGGACCAGACCATGGCCGCGCTGCTCGGGGTCGATGTCGACCGCACCATCTCCATGACTTTCGTGATCGGCGCAGCGCTCGCCGCGGTCGCGGGCATGATGTACCTGTTGTATTACGGCCTGGTGGATTTTTACATGGGCT
This sequence comes from uncultured Alphaproteobacteria bacterium, assembly GCA_963745785.1. Taxonomy (GTDB): domain Bacteria; phylum Pseudomonadota; class Alphaproteobacteria; order Rhizobiales; family Xanthobacteraceae; genus Bradyrhizobium. The sequence continues at coordinate 68,115 of CAVUYV010000017.1, forward strand.
TCGTCGCCGGCATCAAGGCCTTCACCGCGGCGGTGCTCGGCGGTATCGGTTCGCTGCCCGGCGCGATGCTGGGCGGGCTCGCGATCGGCCTGATCGAGACATTTTGGTCGGCCTATTTCTCGGTCGAATACAAGGACGTCGCGGCGTTCTCGATCCTGATTATCGTGCTGATTTTCCTTCCGACCGGGCTGCTGGGCCGGCCCGAAGTTGAAAAAGTTTGACGGGCGAGCGCGTGACAGCACCCGCGCCCAAACCAATGCCGGTGTCGCGCGCGCCGGGCCTCGCATTCATCTTCAAGAAGGCGCTGATCAGCGCGCTGGTCGCGCTGGTGCTGTTTTCGCTGATGATCGGCGTCCGCACCGAGGCTGGACCCAGCGGGCAATTGATCTACTGGACGAGGTTCGACGATCTCGCCCTCATGGTCGCGGCCGTGTTCGGCGGCAGCATCGTCGTCGAATTGCTGCGGCAATGGTGGGGGCCGGTCGGCACCATCAGGGTCGTTCCGCCCTCCGTGCAAAACGCGCTTGCGGTTGCGCGGCGCGCGATCGCGCCGGTGCTGTTGATCTTCACGTTTCTGGTGCCGGTGATCTTCTACGATCAGCGCTACATTCTCGATCTCGGCATCCTGGTGCTGACCTATGTGATGCTGGGATGGGGGCTGAACGTGGTGGTCGGCCTCGCCGGGCTGCTCGATCTCGGCTATGTCGCGTTTTACGCCGTCGGTGCCTATTCCTACGCGCTGCTCGCGACCAATTTCGGGCTGTCGTTCTGGATCTGCCTGCCGCTGGCCGGCATCCTCGCCGCGCTATGGGGCGTGATGCTTGGCTTTCCGGTGTTGCGGCTGCGCGGCGACTATCTCGCCATCGTCACGCTGGCATTCGGCGAGATCATCCGTCTCGTCATCATCAACTGGCAAAGCCTGACCGGCGGCCCCAACGGCGTCACCGGGATTCCGCGACCGACCCTGTTCGGCATTCCGCTGACGCCCGGCGATGACGGGCTTGCCGCAAAACTCGGCATCGAATTCTCCCCGACCCATCGCATCGTGTTCCTGTTTTACCTGATCCTGGCGCTGGCGCTGCTCACCAACTGGGTGACGATCCGGCTGCGTCGTTTGCCGCTCGGCCGCGCCTGGGAGGCGTTGCGCGAGGACGAGGTCGCCTGCCGCGCGCTTGGCATCAACATCACCACGACCAAGCTGACGGCGTTCGCGACCGGCGCCATGTTCGGCGGTTTCGCCGGCGCGTTCTTCGCGACACGGCAGGGTTTCATCAGCCCGGAATCCTTCACCTTCCAGGAATCGGCGCTGGTGCTGGCGATCGTCGTGCTCGGCGGCATGGGTTCGCAGCTCGGCGTCGCGCTCGCGGCGCTGACCATGATCGGCGGCTTCGAGCTGTTTCGCGGCTTCGACCAGTATCGCATGCTGGTATTTGGTGTTGCGATGGTGCTGTTGATGATCTGGCGGCCGCGCGGGCTGATCGGCCACCGCGCACCGACCGTGTTCCTGCAGCACAGCCAGGCGATCTCGTCCGACCTCGTCAAGGAGGGTCACGGATGAACGGCGATCGCATCCTGACGCGTCGATCATCTGTCGATGCGCTTCGGCGGCATCGTCGCCGTCAACGATCTGTCGTTTGCCGCCGAGCGGCGCAACATCACCGCGCTGATCGGGCCGAATGGCGCCGGCAAGACCACCGTGTTCAACTGCATCACCGGCTTCTACAAGCCGACCAGCGGCACCATGCGGCTTGCCCACGATGCGGGAAAGGAAATCCAGCTCGAACGGCTGAACGATTTCCGGATCTCCAAACAGGCCAAGGTCGCGCGCACCTTCCAGAACGTCCGGCTGTTTCCCGGCATGACCGCGCTCGAAAATCTGATGGTCGCGCAGCACAATGCGCTGATGCTGGCCTCCGGCCTGACCTTTCTCGGGCTGATCGGCGCGCCATCCTGGCGCGCGGCCGAGAAACGCGCGATCGATCAGGCAACGTTCTGGCTCGACCGCGTCGGGCTGATCGACCGCGCCGACGATGCCGCCGGCAATTTGCCCTATGGCGATCAGCGCCGTCTCGAAATCGCGCGCGCGATGTGCACCGAACCCGCATTGCTGTGCCTCGACGAGCCGGCCGCCGGATTGAACGCGCGCGAAAGCGCTGCGCTGAGCGAGCTGTTGCTCTCGATCCGCGCCGACCACGGCGTTTCGATCCTGCTGATCGAGCATGACATGTCGGTGGTGATGGAAATTTCCGACCATGTCGTGGTGATGGATTACGGCGTGAAGATCGCCGAAGGCACGCCGCAGGACGTCCGCGACGATCCCAAGGTGATCGCGGCCTATCTCGGCGCCGACGAGGAAGAAGCGATCGCGGTGATGGAGAGCGGAACGTGACCGCGCCATCAACGGCCCCCCTGCTCGCGATCCGGTCCTTGCGCGCGGCCTACGGCAAGATCGAGGCGCTGAAGGGCGTCGATCTCGACATCAATCCCGGCGAGATCGTCGCCTTGATCGGCGCCAATGGCGCCGGCAAGTCGACGCTGATGATGACGATCTTCGGCAAGCCGCGCGCCCGATCAGGACAAATCCAGTTCGACGGCCGCGATATCACTGATGTGCCGACCCATGAGATCGCCCGGCTGCGCATTGCGCAGGCGCCGGAAGGCCGCCGGATTTTCCCGCGCATGAGCGTTGCGGAAAACCTGCAGATGGGCGCCGACGCCACCGAGTGCGGCGAGGCCGAGCGCGCCGCCGGACTCGAACGCGTCTTCACGCTGTTCCCTCGGCTCAGGGAGCGCATGAGCCAGCGCGGCGGCACGCTGTCCGGCGGCGAGCAGCAGATGCTGGCGATCGGCCGCGCGCTGATGAGCCGCCCTCGCCTGTTGCTGCTGGACGAGCCCTCGCTCGGCCTGGCGCCGCTGATCGCACGCCAGATTTTTGACGCAATCCGCACCCTGAACCGGCAGGACGGCCTCACCGTGCTGATCGTCGAACAGAACGCCAATCACGCGCTGCGGCTGGCCCATCGCGGCTACGTCATGGTCAACGGCCTGATCACGCTGAGCGGAACCGGAACCGAGCTGCTGCAGCGCCCCGAAATCCGCGCCGCCTATCTGGAAGGCGGAAGGCGGGGGTAGCGTTCGCGCTACAGTCGTCCCGGCGAACGCCGGGACCCATACGCGCGCGATCTCTCGATTTGCACCGGGGTAGATCGCTTTTCGGCAACATGAACCCTGCGGTTATGGCGCACCCTGGCGTTCGCCGGGCCGACGATGTCGGTGAGACTGCGGCAAGATGTTTCGAATGAACCGTGGATTTGCCCGAAATTTGCCGATGACTTCACGGCAAAATCAGCCGACAATGGCCGCGATTGCCCGGCGGCCTGCCGGGTGCTTCCCGTAGCGACCTACCCGCGAGGACTCCTCATGAAATCATTAAAGCTCATCGGCCTGGCATTGGGCGCATCGTTGGCGCTGTCGACAGCAGCGCTGGCGCAGGACATCACCATCGCAGTGGCGGGCCCGATGACGGGCGGCGAATCCGCCTTCGGCCGGCAGATGAAGAACGGCGCCGAACAGGCGGTGGCGGATCTCAATGCGGCCGGCGGCGTGCTCGGCAAGAAGCTGGCGCTGGAAGTCGGCGACGATGCCTGCGATCCCAAGCAGGCGCGCTCGGTGGCGGAAAAGTTCGCCAGCGCGAAAATCCCGTTCGTCGCCGGCCACTATTGTTCGTCGTCGTCGATCCCGGCGTCGGAAGCCTATGCCGACGGCAACGTCTTGCAGATCACGCCGGCCTCGACCAATCCGCTGTTCACCGAGCGCAAGCTCTGGAACGTGGCGCGCGTCTGCGGCCGTGACGATCAGCAGGGCCTGGTCGCCGCCGACTACATTGCGAAGAATTACAAAGGCAAGAACGTCGCCATCCTCAACGACAAGACCACCTACGGCAAAGGCCTCGCCGACGAAACCAAGAAGGCGCTCAACAAGGCCGGCTTCACCGAAAAGATGTTCGAATCCTACAACAAGGGCGACAAGGATTTTAACGCCATCGTGTCGCGCCTGAAGCGCGACAACATCGATCTCGTCTATGTCGGCGGCTACCATCAGGAATCCGGCCTGATCGTGCGCCAGATGCGCGATCAGGGTCTCAAGACCGTGTTGATGGCCGGCGATGCGCTGGCCGACAAGGAGTTCGCCTCGATCACCGGGCCCGCCGGCGAAGGCACGCTGTTCACCTTCGGTCCCGACCCGCGCAACAAGCCGACCGCCAAGGCCATCGTCGAGCGTTTCAAGGCCAAGGGCATCGATCCCGAGGGCTACACGCTCTACACCTATGCCGCGATGCAGGTCTGGTCGCAGGCGGTGGCGAAAGCCGGCACCACCGATCCGAAGAAGGTCATGGATACGATCAAGGCCGGCTCGTGGGATACGGTGATCGGCAAGATGGAGTTCGATGCCAAGGGCGACATCAAGCAGATCGACTATGTCGTCTACAAATGGGACGCCAAGGGCAACTACACCGAGATCAATCCGAAGGGATCGTAAGGCCCTCGACTGATCGCCAACATCCAACGCCCCGGTTCGCCGGGGCGTTTTTGCTTGCGGCACAGGCCGCTCGATAAGGTTGACCTCAGCGTGGGCGCTGCGGTGATCTGCGCCGCGGCAGGGAAGATGCGATGAAAAACCTGCTCACCGACATATCCGGCGTCCGCGTCGGTCACGCCGATGACGCGGCGCGTGGCGTCCGGCGTCACGGCGGTGATTTTCGACAAACCGGCGGTGGCGGCGATCGATGTGCGCGGCGGCGGCCCCGGTATCCGCGAGGGCGCGTTGCTCGACCTCGCCAACACCGTGGAGCGGATCGATGCCCTCGCGCTCGCGGGCGGCTCGGCGTTCGGGCTCGAGGCCGGCGGCGGGGTGCAGGCCTGGCTCGCCGAGCAGGGCCGCGGTTTTGCGATCGGCGACGCGGTCATTCCGATCGTGCCCGGCGCGATCATGTTCGATCTCCTGAACGGCGGCGACAAGGCCTGGGGCCGCTTCGCGCCCTACCGCGATCTCGGCTACGCCGCGGCCGCGGCGGCGGCCACGGATTTCGCGCTCGGCAGCGTCGGCGCCGGGCTCGGCGCCACCACCGCGAATTTCAAAGGCGGGATCGGCTCGGCGTCGGCGGCGACGCCAACCGGCGTCCGGGTCGCAGCACTTGCGGTGGTCAATGCCGTCGGCAGCGTCACGGTCGGCGATGGGCCGTGGTTCTGGGCGGCGCCGTTTGAGATCGACGGCGAATATGGCGGGCGCGGATTGCCGCCGTCATTTACGCCGGACATGCTGAGCATGCGCATCAAGGGCGCCGCCGCCGCGACATCGGTGGAGAACACCACGCTCGCGGTCGTCGTCACCGACGCCGAGCTGACAAAACCGCAGGCCAAGCGGCTCGCCATGATCGCGCAGACCGGCTTTGCCCGCGCGATCTATCCGGTGCACACGCCACTCGATGGCGACGTGCTGTTCGCCGCCGCCACCTGCGAAAAGCCGGTCGATCCGCTGGCCGGCCTCACCGAACTCGGCATGGTCGCGGCCAATGTGGTGGCCCGCGCCATCGCGCGCGGCGTCCATGCGGCGACCGCACTGCCCTTCCCCGGCGCGTTGCCGGCCTGGAAGGATCGCTTTGGCTAGACGTGGCAGACGATCCGCCAAGCCTTCTAGACGGTGACCGAGAGCGATGCGGGTGCCGCGGACGCCGGCGCCTCGCGTGGAATCGTCTGGCCGACGACGTTGTATGACTCATGCGGTGATGACGGCCTTGCCCTTCAGCGCCGCCGACATTTCGTCGAGGCTGACGTGCCGTCGCCATCCTTAGTCGCAGCTTGCCGAAGACGTCGTCGGCCTGCGCGAGGTTGGTGCCGCCGGCGCCAAGCGCGCTTTCAAATTCCGATTTGGCTGATCCGGCCGTCGCCATTGGCGTCGAGCTGCGAGAACAGGTCCTTCAGCGCGTCAGGCTGGCTGGCCAAGGCCGATCTGGTTGAGCCCATCGATGACTGGCTTTGCGCGGCAAGCAGCGCGCTCAGCGTGGCCGGCGATATCTGCGAACTTCCGCCGGACCAGGGCGGCGGCGGCGAACTTCCCGAAGCCGGTCCGTTCCCGGGGAAATCGAAGGGGGTCGTGGAGCTTCGGCCAAAACCGGTCGATTGCGGAGACGACGGTTTCGACGACGTCAGCGACTGCAGCACATCCAGTGCGGTCGATACGGCGCCAAGAGCCATCAGCATGGCAAAACTCCCGACAGATGCCGCATGGCGCGGCCTTTTACGTTCCCGGCCCAAGGATCAGCAAACCCCGTGCCATGCGTCAAAAACCCAATAGAAACGCGGCTTTTTGCACTTCGAAGGGTCCGGCGGCCCCGGCAATTGATGCCGTTGCGGCAGAAATTTCCGCCTCTCCACGCGCGATCTCGCCCGCATTGCCCGCAAGGCTGGCGCGTGTTACGCGAGCCCTGCTGCAGGCTCTTAAAAGGTTCCGGAAAGCGCACATGTCTCAGCAATTTGCGTCACGCCCCCTCGTCATCGCGCCGTCGATCCTGGCTTCCGATTTCGCCAAGTTGGGCGAGGAGGTCCGCGCCGTCGATGCTGCAGGCGCCGACTGGATCCATCTCGACGTGATGGACGGGCATTTCGTCCCCAACATTTCCTACGGCCCCGACGTCATCAAGGCGATGCGCCCGCACAGCAAGAAAATCTTCGACGCGCATTTGATGATCTCGCCGGCCGACCCGTATCTCGAGGCATTTGCAAAAGCCGGCTGCGATCACATCACCGTGCATGCCGAAGCCGGCCCCCATCTGCATCGCTCGCTGCAGGCGATCCGCGCGCTCGGCAAGAAGGCCGGCGTCTCGCTCAACCCGGCCACGCCGATTACCGCGATCGAATATGTCATCGACATGATCGATCTGGTGCTGGTGATGTCGGTCAATCCCGGCTTCGGCGGCCAGGCTTTTATTCCGTCCGCGCTTGGCAAGATCCTGGACCTGCGCGCGATGACGGCGGGGCGGCCGATCGACATCGAGGTCGACGGCGGCGTGGCTGCGGATGTCGCGGGAAAACTTGCCGCCGCCGGCGCCAATGCCTTCGTCGCAGGGCTCCGCCGTGTTCAAGGGCGGCACCATGGAGGCCTACAAGGCCAACATCTCCGCGATCCGCGGTGCCGCGGCGCTGGCGCGCGGCGAAGCGATCTAGGCTCTCACCTCGTCCGGCCTTGCACTCTCCTGCTCCTGCAGCGACGCCAGCCGCGGCGGCCGCACCACGGTGACGGTACAGGGCGCTTCCGCCGCCACCTTGGCGGAGACGCTGCCCAGCAGCGCGCGCGCAAGCGAATTCTGCCGCGCGCCGATGACGATGTGATCGACATGATTGGCAGCGGCAAATTCCAGGATCGCCGCCGCAGGATCGACGGCCTCCAGCACATGGACCGTAAGCCGGTTTTCATCGAGCTTTAACGGCGACGCCCAATGCCGCAGCGTGACCAGCCGATCGACGTGCTTGTTCTTGCCCTCCTCGTCGAGCGTCCTGTCGATGGTGATGCGGCCGAGTTTCAGCACGTTCAGGCACGCGAGCCTTGCGGACGGCAGCGTCGCCAGGATTCGTTCCGATGGTCACGCGCAGCGCCTCGTTCAGTCGCATCGGATCCCTCCGCAATATCGACCGCGACCGCCACGATCGGACCCGAGGCCAGTTGGGCCGCGAGATCGGATCTTGCTTTCGGCTGCGTCAGGCTCGCGATTGAAGCGGCGGCGCAGCACGGTGCTCAGGGGATCGCGCTTCAGCCGCTCCGATCGCGCGGTCAGTTTGACCTGGTCGGGGTGAGCGAGCTCGAATGCCAGCTGCGATGCCGTGGGGTGGCGCCAGACCGGCTCGATCTCCAGGCACCGCAGCACGATTTCCTGCAGCCAGGGCGGATAGTCCGGCCTCAGCTTGCGCGGCGGATACGGATCGCGCCACAGCCGCCGCCGCATGCCGCGCATGGTTTCGCTCTCGCCGAACGGCCGCACGCCGGTGGTGAAGAAGTACAGCAGCACGCCCAGCGAAAACAGATCGCTGCGCGGATCGTCGCGCACGCCGAGCAGACGCTCGGGCGCCGTGTAGGGCGCGGTGCCGTAGGGCAAGCGGAATTCTTCCTGCAGCAGATCGGGCAAGCTGATTGTGATGCGACAGTCCGAAATCGATCAGGACGGCTTCGCCGCGTGGGCCGAAACATGATGCTGCTCGGCTTGATATCGTGATGAATGACGTTTTGCCGATGCAGGTCGGCCAGCGCGAGCGCGATTTTTCGCGACGATGACGCTTGCCTCTTCGTAAGGCAGCGGCAGATCGCCAAGCCGGCTGTACAGCGTCTTGCCCGGGATGCGCTCGATCACGACATAGGCCTGCCGCGCGAAATCGCCGGTGCGCGAAACAGGCCGGCACGTGCGGTCCCGACAGCCGCGGCAGGATCATCTGCTCCATCTCGAAGCTGACGATGGCAGCCGGGTCCTCGCCTTCGGACACCCGCGGGATTTTCATCAGCAGCGGCACCGCGATGCCGGGATGGGTCACGCTCCACAGCGTCGCCATGCCGCCGTGATGGACGCACTCGCCGATCGGTGAAACCATCGATGACCGCGCCGGGCTGAACCGAAAACTTCGCCATCCTCACCTCCCGACCAGCAGCCGATCGGCGAGCCAGTAGCGGCAGGCCATTTTCGCGGATCCGCTTCGCCGCCGTCTCGACATCGTAGGGCACGCGGCAATAGGTGATTTCGCGGGTATCGGTATCGAACATCGCAAACGAGGCCGCCGGATCGCCGTCGCGAGGCTGCCCCACCGAGCCGAGCACGGCGAGCCAGCGCCGCCCCGGCAGCAATTGCACGGGCACGCCTGATGTCGGCACGAAGCTCGTCATCTTGGCGGCTGACGACATCGAATAGAGCGCCGGCTGGTGGATGTGGCCGCAGAATGTGACTGGGCCGTGCGTCGCCATCGATGCTGCGCGCGGCATCCGCGTCGTCTGGACATAGCGCCATCTCTGGGGATTGCTGGCTTCGGAATGAACGTAGAGGCGATCGTCCTCCTGCAGCGTCAGCGGCAATTCCGCCAGAAAGCGCCGCTGTGCCGCGCTGAGCCTGCCGCGCGTCCATTCGATCGCGGCCTGGGCTTCGGCATTCATGGATACCGTCAGTGTGCCGATGGCGTTGTCGTGGTTGCCGCGCACCGCCATGGCCCCGCGCTCGACGAGATCCATCACCGTGTCGACCGTCCATTCCGGATCGGCGCCATATCCGACGTAGTCGCCGAGGCAAATGATCCGTTCCGCGCCGCGCGCCCGCGCAAAATCGAGGCACGCGCCAAAGGCCTGCCGGTTGGCATGGATATCCGCAAAGACGGCCAGCCGCACGCTTTCCTCCGCGCTAGCCGATATCGCCCACGCCGGCGCCGGATTTGATGGATATCAAACAACATGTCGGCGCAGGCGCGCAACATGCTGAAGGCGGGGATTGAATTCATCGAGCCTGAATTGCGCCGGGCCGGAGCGCCCGAGCAGCGGCTGCGACGCGCGCGCCGAATATCTAGCGCTTGCGCGGCGCTTCCAGGCCCCTGAGCAACAGCGCCAGCACGGCGTCGATCCGCGCGGCGAGCTGCCGGATCGCTCCATTCCTCGGCATGGGCGGGATGATGGAAGCGGACTGGTGGCGTCGAAAACCGCGCGCGCGGTTGCCTTGACGTCGGCGACCTGGAAGGCGCCCTGCTTCACGCCGTCGGACAGGATATGCGCGATCTGATCGACCAGGCGATCCTTGTGCGCCTTCACCACCTTGCACGCCTCTTGCGCCAGCGCCAGATAGGTCGCGAACATCTCGGGATCGTCGGAAACCTTCTTGTACTTGATCGCAAACATGGTGCGCAGCCAGCGCTCGAGCCTGGCGGGCGCGGGCCCGGACGCTTCGGCGATCTTCTGCAAGCGGCGCGTTGACGCGGTCGAGCCAGCGCTTTGCCACCGCTTCGCGCAGCGAAGCCTTGCTCGGAAAATGGCGGTAGACGCTGCCGTGGCTGACATCGAGCGCGCGGGCGACATCGACGACCGTGGCCTTGGCCAGCCCGAAGCGGCGCAGCACGTCCTCGGTGACCTCGAGAATTCGCTCCGGGGTCAGAACCACGGTTTCGTTCATGCGCGCACCATCTGCCTTTCGGTTGTCATCGGTCACTGTTTAGCGGCTCAGCCTTGCGGCCTGCGCGGCAAGATGCCGGGCCACGCGCCGGTTGATCCAGCGCTGGAGTTGGGGGTCAGATAAAGAATTTCGATCGTCATGGTGGTAGTCCTCTGCACGTCCGGGGCTCGCGGTCGATCGGCCAACGAGCCAAGGGACGCCTCACGCAACGGCGTCACGATCGGATATAGGACATCTCGCTGACAGATTTCAATATCTGTCAGTCAATAGTTCGTGATCGAGCGGCCGGCGCCGGCCGCGGTGGCCGTCGGCCCTGCCCTGCGGCCGCGTTTGTCTCCCCTCCGCCGCTCTGCTAAAGCGCGGCGTGAGCCCCTTTTGCCCAAGAGTCGTCGATGATTTCCCGCTACACCCGCCCGGAAATGGCCTCCATCTGGGAGGCCCAGACGCGCTTCAAGATCTGGTTCGAGATCGAGGCGCATGCGGCGGATGCGCAGGCGGAACTCGGCGTGATCCCGAAGGAGGCCGCCAAGACGATCTGGGCCAAGGCCCGCGACGTCACCTTCGACGTCGCGCGGATCGACGAGATCGAGCGCGAAACCAAGCACGACGTCATCGCCTTCCTCACCCATCTCGCGGAAATCGTCGGCCCCGAGGCGCGCTTCGTGCACCAGGGCATGACCTCCTCCGACGTGCTCGACACCTGCCTCAACGTGCAGCTGACCCGCGCCGCGGACCTGCTTGTCGAGGACATCGACAAGGTGCTGGCGGCGCTGAAGAAGCGCGCCTTCGAGCACAAGATGACGCCGACCATCGGCCGCTCCCACGGCATTCATGCCGAGCCGGTGACGTTCGGGCTGAAGCTCGCTTACGCCTATGCGGAATTCTCCCGCGCCCGCGAGCGCCTGCTCACCGCCCGCAAGGAAGTCGCGACCTGCGCGATCTCGGGCGCGGTCGGCACCTTCGCGCAGATCGATCCGCGCGTCGAAGCACATGTCGCCAAAGCGATGGGACTTAAGCCGGAGCCGATCTCGACCCAGGTGATTCCGCGCGACCGCCACGCGATGTATTTTGCAACGCTCGGCGTGATCGCATCCTCGGTCGAGCGCCTCGCCACCGAGATCCGGCATCTGCAGCGCACCGAGGTGCTGGAGGCCGAGGAATTCTTCTCCGAGGGCCAGAAGGGTTCGTCGGCGATGCCGCACAAGCGCAACCCGGTGCTGTCGGAAAATCTCACCGGCCTGTCGCGCATGGTGCGCGCCTATGTGACGCCGGCGATGGAGAATGTCGTGCTCTGGCACGAGCGCGATATCTCGCACTCCTCCGCCGAGCGCATGATCGCGCCCGATGCCACGGTGACGCTGGATTTTGCCCTCAACCGCCTCGCCGGCCTGATCGACAAGCTGCTGATCTACCCCGAAAACATGCAGAAGAACCTCGACCGCCTCGGCGGCCTCGTTCATTCGCAGCGGCTGCTGATCGCGCTGACGCAAAAAGGCTGCTAGCCGCGAGGACGCCTACAAGCTCGTGCAGCGCAACGCCATGCCGGTGTGGCGCGGCGAAGGCGACTTCCAGACGCTGCTGAAAAAGGACGCCGAGGTGAAGAAGTATCTCAGCGACGCCGAGATATCCGAGCAGTTCGACCTCGGCTATCACCTCAAGCACGTCGATACCATCTTCAAGCGCGTGTTCGGGGAAAGCTGACGCGGGAAGCGGGCCGCGCATGCCTCACGGGGCTGCAATGACAATCGAATGGTAACCCGGCATCGGCTAGGATTGCGGCGTGGCATCACCTCCGACGATTCTGGTGTTCGATTCCGGCCTTGGCGGGCTCACGGTATTGCGTGAAATCGTCGGGGCGCGCCCCGACGCGCATTACGTTTACGTCGCGGACGATGCGTTCTTTCCCTACGGCCATCACGGCGAGGACCGGATCATCGCGCGCGTGGTGCCGTTGATCGGCGAATTGATTGCCGCGCATGCCCCGGACCTGGTGGTGATCGCCTGCAACACCGCCTCGACACTGGTGATGTCGCAGCTTCGCGCCGAATACAAAGTACCCTTTGTCGGGACGGTGCCGGCGATCAAGCCGGCCTGCGCAAGTTCAAAGACAAGACGCGTGTCGGTGCTCGGCACCAAGGGCACCGTCAAGCGCGAATACACCAAGGCGCTGATCCGCGATTTCGCGCAAGGCTGCGAAGTGACGCTGGTGGGCTCGGCGCAGCTCGCTTCGCTGGCGGAGGCGGCTTTGAGCGGCGTCGAGGTCAACGATCTCAAGATATCGGCCGAGCTCGCGCCATGCTTTATTGGAGAGGGCAGGAAGGATCCGGCGCGCACCGACACCATCGTGCTGGCCTGCACCCATTATCCATTGCTGATGGATCGGTTCCGCCGGCTGGCGCCATGGCCGGTGGACTGGATCGATCCGGCGCCCGCGATTGCCCGCCGCGTTACCGATCTGCTCAGGGCCGCCGGCAGCGAAGCCGATCATGCCGGCGCCGAGATGATTTTCACTTCCGGACGGCCGCACACGCTGAGCCGGGCGTTGATGCCGTTTTTCGGCGGCCGCGTCCCGGCGTGAATGCAGCTTGATCTTTTCGACATCTCGCCGCGCTGCTAGCTTTCGAACCAATCGGCATCCTCGCGATCGAAACGGAGCTTTGGATTTGACATCGGCGACGCCTCAACCGCTCAACCGTCTCCGCAAGCTGTGGCGGGAAGGACGTCCGACATTCGGAGCGATCGCGACCATTCCCAGCATTCAGACCGTGCAGATCATGGCCCGCTCGGGATTCGACTGGATCGTCGTCGATCTCGAGCACGGTCCGATCGACCTTGGCTCCGCGCACGCAATGATAACAGCGACGTCCGGCACATCCTGCATACCGCTGGCGCGGATCGCCGCCAACGAGCCCTGGCTTGCGAAAGCGCCGATGGATATCGGCGCGCTCGGCATCAATTTTCCGATGATCTGCAGCCGCGAGGATGCCGAAAAGGCCGTCCGCAGCGTGCGCTATCCGCCGCGCGGCGACCGGCTCTGGGGCCCGTTCCACGCGCCGTTTCGCTGGGGCGTCTCGATGCCCGACTATATGGCGACCGCGGACGATGACATGATCTGCATGATCACCATCGAGCATGTCGAGGCGGTCAACCGCATCGACGAGATCATGGCGACGCCCGGCATCGACATGGCGGTGATCGGACCCGGCGACCTCGCAACCTCGATCGACAAGCGCGGCCTCGCCGACGACCCCGAGGTGCTGGCGCTGATGGCGCGCGCCGAGGCCGGCATCCTCAAAAGCGGGGTCCCGATCGGCGGCGTGGCGCGCACGCCGGAACAGGCCAATCAGATGATCGAGCGCGGCTATGTGGGGCTCGCGCTCGGCTTCGACTGGTCGCTGTTCCAGCGCGGGATCACTGCGAGTTTTGACGGCATCAAGCGCTGAAACGAGCCAAGGTGCTGAAAATTTTTGGAATTGATCGCGCCGTCCAACCGCGCTCACTCAGTTGTTGCTGAGCGGCACCATCTGCAGGCCGGCGTCGGTTAGCGTCTCAACGATGCATTTCGCAACTTGTTTGGCTTCCTCGGTATCCATTCGATGATCGGGGCTCTTTTTCAGAGCATCACAGATTGCGGTGGCAATTATCGAATGCACCTGATGCTGATCAGTCATCGTGTCGCCCAATGTTTGTCGAGAGCACAGCGGTGAGAACCCGAAAGGTGAGGCCGCGCCGGCTTCAGGATGCTGGCGGCCCGCCATTGAGAAGCTGGGAAACGGCGGTGACAAGCTGCGCCGGAGCGAACGGCTTTTCCATGAGGACACTGTTCGGAACGCCCCGCGATGGCCATTGATCGGCTTTGACGCCGGTCATGTAGATGACGGGAAAATCCGGGTCGATCTCTCTCGCTCGCTGGGCGACTTCCCAGCCATCTATCCTGCCGCGCAGAACGATGTCGGCCACCAGTGCGCGATATTTGCCTCTGTGTCCCCGCAGCAGGGTCACCGCCTCTTCGCCTGACGGAGCGACCGCCGGTTCAAAGCCGCCCTCCGTGAGCGCGTCTTCGACAATGGTCTGTATCTCTTCGTTGTCTTCGACGACCAAAATGAATAGTTGATCTTCCAATGCCATTGCCCCCCTGCCTCCAAGGCGCCAACTTCTCTACGCCAAAGTCGGGGTTCGGTTCCGGACAAATGAAAATGAATAAACTTAAGCACCCCCGGATACCGCAAAGGAAGACGTCGGACACTCCGTTCTGGAATTAGAACAGTTCGCCGGAGGGAGCCTCCGGGTTTACCTTTTTGGGCTCCAACGCCTTGTCGATCAGCCACACGACGCTGTTCATGGCGGCCGCCCGTGAGGTGGCCTGCCCCGATTTGATGGTCTTTTCGTCAAGGTGAACCGTCCATCGCCAGGAATCACGCCCGATGCCTTGGACAACGGTGTATTGTTTACCGCGATATTCCATTTCGCTCCTCGCCCGACGATTCAACGGGCGGAGCAACAGATCGTTCGCGCAATAATAGTTTTGGGGTAGAGGAACAAATCGGCAGGGTTGCGTGCCGGGGCTTTTCGGCCGCTCGGCACTCCACCTACCGGTCTGAGGCGGTCCCCGGTGGGGCCGTTTTGCCTCATGGCCCCCTTCCGGATACACCGGCGCCCGGCAGCCTTTCGGGCAAACCGCCCGCGCAAACGGCCGCACTGAAATCCGCTTTGTGTCACCTTCTCGTTTGTCGCGCCGATGGCCAGGTTCGGCGAATAAGCCGCAGCCGTTCGATCCGACCGCAACAATCGCACCGATATTGAATCATGTCCCGGCCCTTGCCGTCGGGGTCAATCTTCTCAATTCGCATGGTCTTCGCACAGTCGACGCACGAAATGAGCGTCGTCAGCGGACTTTGGTCATCATTCATTGGCGGGGCATCTTGCGACATGACCAAAAGCTATGTCAGCCCGCGCCTGGATGCACCCCCATGACTTCAAAAGCTGCGGGATGGCGCCCAAATTCCAAGCAAAATCAAGGCGATTGCGCTGGAATAGGCGTGGATGCTACGCCACGACTTCGTTCGTCGGCCCAGCGGTCGGTTGTGTTAAGGCATCGAGCCCGGAATGACAGTCCTGTCGCCCTCCTGAACCAGGGCCGTTTTCATTGACAGGACGGCCGTTTCTCCCTAGAAACCGCCTGCTCGCGGGCCGGTTTCGGCCCGCGATGCGTTTCGCGACCCGTGGTCCATCCCTTCAAGCTTTAAGGGGCGGGCCTGTCGGCTCCGGGAATTTCCCGGCGCACAGGAGGGCGCGTTTCCTCAAAACCCGAACTTGAAAAAGAGGACGCGATGACAAAGCGCAGTGAGGCGAAATACAAGATCGATCGCCGCATGGGCCAGAATATCTGGGGCCGCCCGAAGAGCCCCGTGAACCGCAGGGAATACGGTCCCGGCCAGCACGGCCAGCGCCGCAAAGGAAAGCTCTCCGACTTCGGCGTGCAGCTGCGCGCCAAGCAGAAGCTCAAGGGCTATTACGCCAACATCTCGGAACGCCAGTTCCATGGCATCTATGTCGAAGCCGGGCGGATGAAGGGCGATACCGGCGAAAACCTGATCGGCCTGCTCGAGCGCCGGCTCGACACCGTGGTGTATCGCGCCAAATTCGTGGCCACCATGTTTGCCGCGCGCCAGTTCATCAATCACGGCCACGTCAAGGTGAACGGCCGCCGCGTCAACATCCCGAGCTTCAAGGTGAAGGTCGGCGATTTGGTCGAGGTCAAGGAATCCTCGAAACAGCTCACTCCCGTTCTGGAAGCCATTCAGCTTGCCGAGCGCGACGTGCCCGATTTCCTCGAAGTCGATCATTCCAAGTTGACGGCGAAGTTCGCCCGCATCCCCGCTTTGTCGGACGTGCCCTTCCCGGTCCAGATGGAGCCGCATCTGATCGTCGAATTCTATTCGCGCTGATTTGATCGGCGGCGTGTGCCGAGATCCAAGGCCCCGGTTTTGCCGGGGCCTTTTGTGTGCGTAGTATCGCCGATCTATGCGATGTCATTCCGGGGCGCGTCGAAGACGCGAACCCGGAATCTCGAGATTCCCCAATGTGCAATTGCACGTCTGAGGTCTGGTCCTTCGGACCATCCCGGAATGACCATGATTGAGAGAACTCGCCATGTACACCCCTCCCCCGCGCGATCCGAAACTGCCGCCGGTCCGCATCAACCTGCTGTCGGACACCCAGACCCGCCCGACGCCGGGCATGCGCGAGGCGATCGCGCGGGCTGACGTCGGCGACGAGCAGATCGGCGACGACCCGACCGTGAATTTGCTGTGCGAGCGCGTGGCCGATTTGCTTGGCAAGCAGGCCGCCGTGTTCATGCCGTCCGGCACCATGTGCAATGTCGCCGCGACGCTGGTCCATTGCCGGCCCGGCGACGAGATTCTGGCGCATGTATCAGCGCACATCATCGCCCGCGAAGGCGGCGCGCATGCAGCCCTCGGCGGTTTCCAGATCACGCCGCTGCCGGGCGCCGACGGACAATTTACGCCCGACACTCTTCGTGCCGCACTTCACCCGCGCAGCCGTTACCAGCCGCCGCAGACGGTGGTCAGCGTCGAGCAGACCGCCAATATCGGCGGCGGCACCATCTGGAAAAAGGCCGCTCTCGACGAAGTGGTAAAGATCGCAAGAGCCAATGGTCTCGCCACCCATATGGATGGCGCGCGGCTCCTGAACGCCTGTGTCGCCACCGGCATCACCGCACGCGATATGGCGTCGGGCTGGGATTCCGCCTGGATCGACTTCTCAAAGGGGCTGGGCGCGCCGGTTGGCGCTGTCATCGCCGGCTCGCGCGATTTCATCGACGAAGTCTGGCGCTGGAAGCAGCGCCTTGGCGGCTCGATGCGCCAGGCCGGTATCTGTGCTGCGGCCTGCGTTTATGCGCTCGACCACCATGTCGACCGGCTGGCCGACGATCACGCCAATGCCAGGGCGCTGGCGCGGGGCTTATCGCAAATCAATGGCATCGAGGTGCAGCAGCCCGAAACCAACCTGGTTTTCTTCAACCCCGACGGCGCCGGCGTCACCGGCGAGAAAATGGTCGCGGATTTGCGTCAGCACGGCGTGCTGCTCGCCATAATGGACGGCCGTATCCGCGCCTGCACCCATCTCGATGTCACCGCAGACATGATCGAGGAGACGCTCGGACTGGTACGCGAAATCGTGCGGGGGGCGTAAGGGGCACAGGGCGTGGGAACATTTTGCAGATCGAGCTGTTGACACCAGGCAGTCTGTATCCTATAAGATACAGTATGCTTGAGGTTCAAAAGACCGAAGAATTCGACGAATGGCTATCAAGTCTGGCGGATCAAAAGGCCCAAGCGAAAATTGCTTCCCGCATCGAGCGCCTCGGCTTCGGCAATCCCGGTGATGTCAGGCCGGTCGGAGCGGGCATAAGCGAGATGAGAGTGCCCTACGGCCCGGGTTATCGCGTTTACTTCAAGCAAACCGGCAAAACCGTCGTCCTTCTCCTATGTGGTGGAGATAAATCCACGCAAGAGAAAGATATCAGACGAGCAAAAGAGATAGCCGCCGAACTATGAAGGAAAGCAAATGGCAAAAATTTCGAAATTCGACGCGGCGGATTATCTTAAGAGCCCGGAAGCTATCGCTGCTTATCTCACTGAGGCGCTCGCAACTGACGACGCCGCTTACATTTGTAGCGCTCTTGATACGATTGCGAGAGCAAAGGGAATGACCAGCATAGCGAAAGAAACGGGTCTTTCCCGAGAGAGCCTGTACAAATCGTTCAGCGGCTCGTCAAAACCCGAGTTTGATACGGTGCGAAAGGTAATCAACTCATTTGGCGTGAGGCTTGTCGCTGAGCCGGTAGAGAATAAGGCGACGTAGCGTGCGTAGCCCGGATGAGCGAAGCGAAATCCGGGGTCAGCGCGCGCCATCCGGAGTCGCTTCGCTCATCGGGCTACGAAGGTTTTCGCGCGGCAAACAGATTCCAGCGGTGGAAAAACCTGATCTTCTCGCCGTCGATCGCCAGCCCCATTCCGGCCGACACTCCGGCGCTGGCCAGCGCCCGCACCACCGCGCGAAGCGGCGGGACGCGGGAGGCGTCGTTGACGATGCCCATCCATTCCTCGAACTCGCGCGGCTTGTCCCAACTCGTCAGGGATTCGATGGCAAAGCCTGCGCCCCTGACCAATGCGGCCAGTTCGGAGCCCGGCAGCATCCGCACGTGAGAGGGATCGCGCAGGATTTCGATCGCATTCTGCAAGTCCGCCTCAGCGGGGACTTCCGACGAAATGACATCGGCGACAACGAAACTGCCGCCGGGCCGAAGAACGCGGAATATCTCCGACATCGCCCGGCCTGGCCGATCGAAATGATGCACCGAGAGCCGCGTCACCACGGCATCGAAAGCCGCATCGGCAAATGGCAGCTCGGCCGCATTGCCTTCGCGGAAGGTGACGTTGTCAAGCCCGGCCTCGGCGCAGCGCTGCGCCGCCTTCTTCAGCATCTGCGGGGTAAGATCGAACGCCACCACCTCGCGCGCGGTTTTCGCAATCGCGGCACTGAGGATGCCCGGACCGCAGGCGACGTCGAGCACCGATCCCTGCGCCGCCTCGCCCAGGGCGTCGACAAAACGTTGCGTCAACGCCGCATCGGTAATCGCCGCCGACGCCGAAAACGTTTCCGCCTGCCGGGTAAATTCGTCCCGCACGCGGTTTTCATGATCCAGCATGATCGTTTCCGTTCTCGTCACTGCGAGGAGCAGCGCAACGAAGCAATCCAGCCTTCGCTCGCCGTCATCAATTCCTCAGCGCCTCGATAGATCAGCGTCTTCAGCGCCAGCTGAATCCGACCGCGCTGCGACGGCGTCTGCACCATGAAGATCACGAACATATCGTCCTTCGGATCGATAAAAAAGAAGGTGCCGCCGACGCCGTCCCAGCGATATTCGCCCAGCGGCCACGACGTATTCGGCGGCGGCGAAGTGCGCACGGCAAAGCCGAGACCGAAGCCGCTGGAAGCGCCCGGAAAATAGAAATAATCGCGGGCGATCTTCGGTCTCCGGCCCGATATGATCCGACGTCATCAGCGCGATGGTCTCGGGCTTGAGATAGCGCCGGCCCTCAAGGGTGCCGCCGTTCAGCAGCATTTGCGCAAATCGCGCATAGTCGCCGATGGTCCCGACCATGCCCGCCCCGCCGGATTCCCAGCGGCGCGGCACCATCGGATCCCTGATTCCGGCGACCGGCGCGACAAAACGATCGTCCGGCATCGGCTCGGCGATGCGCGGCCGCTTCGCGGCATCCGCGACATAGAACGCGGTGTCGGTCATGCCGAGCGGATCGAGCAGTCTCTGCTTCTCGAATTGAAACAGCGACTGCCCCGATATCACCTCGATGACGCGGCCGAGCACGTCGGTCGAATGGCCGTAGTCCCAGCAGCGTTCCCGGCTGTTCGGCCAGCGGCAGTCTTGCGATCCGCTCGGCGAACTCGGCGTTGTCGAAATCGCCATCGAACAGATCGGAGTTCGCATAGAGTTTTCGCACCGCGCTGTCGCCGTAGAAGCCGTAGGTGAGGCCCGAGGTGTGGCGCAGCAGATCCTCGATGGTGATCGGGCGATTGAGCGGTTCGAGCACGAGCGCCGGCTTTCCGTCCTCATCGCGCTTCTCGACGCCGACTTTCACGTCGGCGAAGGCCGGGATGTATTTTGAAACGGGATCGTCGAGCGAGAGCTTGCCGTCCTCGACCAGCATCATCGCAGCGACTGACGTGATCGGCTTCGACATCGAATACAGAGCGGAAAATCGTGTCCGCGCGTCATCGGCAGCTTGGTCGCGACGTCGCGCACGCCGAAATTTTCGAAGTAGACCGGCTGGCCGTGCTGCTGGATCAGCAGGATCGCGCCGGGAATCTTGCCGGTCGCGATCTCGTTGCGGATGTAGTCGCCGACGCGCTCCAGCTCTTCGCGCGAGAAGCTGGCCGAGGCGGCGACGGCGATTCGGCGCAGCCCTCGCTGCGGCCGTCCGGCGACGATCGCGACAACAGAAGCGCAAGCGCCGCCGCAACAGCAGCGCGCGGCGCGCGAAACCGTCAGTTCTCCATCGCTTCATAGACGAGCTGCTTGAGGGTCCGCTGGACGCGCTGGCGTTCCGAAGGCGTCTGCTCCAGCAGCACGAAGAACATGTCCTGCTTGCGGTCGATCACCATATAGCAGCCGCTGGCGCCGTCCCATTTCAGTTCGCCCAGCGATCCCGGCGGCGGCGGCTTGGCGTTGCCGGGATCGGTGCGCACGGCAAGCCCAAGCCCCATGCCGAAACCGTCGCCGGGGAAATAGAAATAGTCCCGCTCGACACCGGAGCCCTTGCCGATATGGTCCGATGCCATCAGTTCGAACGTCTTCGGGCTGAGATAGGTCTTGCCCTCGAACGTACCGCCATTGAGCAGCATCTGCGCAAAGCGCGAAAAGTCCGACATGGTCGAAACCATGCCGCCGCTGGCGGATTCCCACTTCTGGCGAACCTCGGTCCTGTACTCGCGGCCGACCCGGAAATTGCTGTCGTTCGGCACCGGCTGGGCGAGCAGCTTCAGCCTCTCCGGTTCGGTGACGAAGAAGCCGGTGTCGGTCATGCCGAGCGGATCGAGCAGCTTTTCCTTCTCGATCTCGAGCAATGATTTTCCGGACACGATCTCCATGATCCGCGCCAGGATGTCGGTGGAATGGCCGTATTGCCAGAGCGCGCCCGGCTGGTTGTGCAGCGGCAGCTTGGCGATCCGCTCGGCGAATTCGGCAAGGTCGAAATCGCCCGCATAGAGATTGGCGCGCGCGTAGGCCTTGCGCACCAGACTGTCGCCATAGAAGCCATAGGTGATGCCGGAGGTATGACGCATCAGGTCGAGAATGGTAATCGGCCGGGTCAGCGGCACCAGTTCGAGCGTCTTGGTGCCGTCCTCGGCCTTTTTCTCCACACCGACCTTCATATTCGCGAAGGAGGGAATGTACTTCGAGACGGGATCGTCGAGCTTGATCTTGCCGTCCTGGATCAACTGCATCGCCACGACGGAGGTGATCGCCTTGGTCAGCGAAGACAGACGGAAGATGGTCTTGTCGGTGATCGGCGTCTTGGACACCACGTCCTGCACGCCGAAGGTTTCGTGATAGACCTGCTTGCCGCGCTGCTGGATCAGGACGTTCGCGCCGGCGATCTTGCCGGTCGCCACCTCGTTCTTGAAGAACTCGGTGACCTTCGCAAGCTTGTCCTGATTGAAATGCGCTCCGGCGGGAATATCGAACGTGCCTTCGGCGCGGACCGGCGGCGCTGCCGCCAGCATCAGCGCGCCGCAGGCGAGCGCGCGCAGCAATTGACGTGAATTCATTGGACCCCTCCGGAATTCGGAGGGGAGTGTAACCCACGCGTCAGTCCGCACAAGGGCTGCCGAAAGCGTCCAATACCTTTCGTGCAGCAGGGCGCTGTCCCTAGAAAAGCAACAGAAGACAACGCGGATCAGCGAGGGTGCCAACGGTTCGCCAAATGCCAGTGGCCAAAAGCGGAAAATTCGCGAATTGCACGCGCTCAGCCACGCAGTGCAGCCGGTCCCGGGATCGGGAGCCAATTATGCGCGGAGATATCGGATACCTTGAAATCCGCACCTCAGCGTCGTTGGTTGTAGACGTCAAGACACACTGCACCCAGCAGCACCAGGCCCTTGATAACCTGCTGGTAGTCGATCCCGATGCCGAGGATCGACATGCCATTGTTCATCACGCCCATGATCAACGCGCCGATCACCGCGCCGGCGACCCGCCCGACACCGCCATAGGCCGAGGCTCCGCCGATAAAGCAAGCCGCAATGACGTCGAGCTCGAAGCCGGCCCCGGCCTTCGGCGTTGCGGTGTTGAGCCGCGCCGCGAACACGAGGCCAGCGAGCGCGGCCAGCACGCCCATATTGACGAAGGTGAGGAAGGTCAGCCGCTCGGTCTTGATACCGGAGAGCTTGGCCGCCTTCTCATTGCCGCCGACCGCATAGATCTGCCGGCCAATTGTGGTGCGCGCGGTGACGAAGCCGTAAAGCGCGATCAGCGCGATCATGATCACCAGCACATTGGGCAGGCCGCGATGCGAGGCGATGAGATAGGTGAAATAGATGATCACGCCGAACAGGATTACGTTCTTGAGCACGAAGAAACCGGTCGGCTCGATCTCGACACCGTGGCTTGCGCGCCGGGCGCGGGTCTTGACGCCGACATAGACCAGACCGAGCGCCAGCATGGCGCCGATCAGGAGCGAAGTGGGGTAGAGCGTGCCGGCATCGGGAAACAGTTCCGGAATGAAGCCGGATGAGAGTTTCTGGAATGTCGGCGAGAACGGGCCGACCGACTGGCCTTGCAGCACGGCAAGCGCCAGCCCCTTGAATACCAGCATGCCGGCCAGCGTGACGATGAAGGACGGAATCTTGAAATAGGCCACCCAGTAGCCCTGCGCCGCGCCGATCAGCGCACCGAGCACGAGGCAGGCGATGGCGGCTGGAATAAAATGCACGCCGTAGCGCACCATCAGCACCGCGGCGATCGCGCCGATGAAGCCTGCGACGGAACCGACCGAAAGATCGATGTGACCGGTGACGATCACCAGCAGCATGCCCAGCGCCATGATCACGATGTAGCTGTTTTGCAGCACCAGATTGGTGAGGTTGAGCGGGCGCAGCAGCGTGCCGTCGGTCGCGAACTCGAAGAACAGCATGATCGCGAACAGCGACAACAACATACCGTATTCGCGGAGGTTGGCCTTGAGAAAGCCCGCATGCTTGCGCGCCTCGGGAAGCATCACGGTCTTGTCGCTCATGGATGCGCCTCTCCCGGCAACTTCTCTTCCAGTTTTCTTTCCAGGTCTCTATCAACCAGCCGTTCGCCCTTGCGCATGATGACGCGCATGATTTTTTCCTGCGTTGCCTCGGCGCGCTCGAACTCGCCGACAAAAACGCCTGCGTTCATGACGCAGATGCGGTCACAGATCCCGAGCAATTCCGGCATTTCCGACGAGATCACGACGACAGCCTTGCCGGCATCGGCGAGCTCGTTGATGATGCAATAGATCTCGTACTTGGCGCCGATGTCGATACCGCGGGTCGGTTCGTCGAGAATCAGGATTTCCGGATCGGTAAACAGCCATTTCGACAGCACCACCTTCTGCTGGTTGCCGCCGGACAGGTCGCCGGACGTCTGATAGACATCGGAGCAGCGGATGCGCATGCGGTCGCGATAATCGCTCGCCACCTGCAGCTCCCTGATATCATCGATGACGCGGCCGACCGCAACACTGTCGAGATTGGCCAGCGTGATGTTCTTGCGGACATCGTCGGCGAGCAGGAGGCCGAGCTGCTTGCGGTCCTCGGTGACATAGGCAAGACCGGCGTCGATGGCGCGGCTGACGGTCGAGAGGTCGACTTCGCGGCCGTGCAGCATGGCGCGGCCGGTGATCTTGCGGCCCCAGGAACGGCCGAACAGGCTCATGGCGAATTCGGTACGCCCGGCGCCCATCAACCCGGCGATGCCGACGATCTCGCCGCGGCGAACATGGAAGTCGACATTCCTGATGACTTGCCGATCCACATGCTGGGGATGATAGACCGACCAGTTATCGACCTTGAACACCACCTCGCCTATTTCAGGCTCGCGCTTGGGAAAGCGATGCTCGAGGTCGCGATCCACCATCTTGCGGATGATGCGATCCTCCTCGAAAGCGCCAGCCTCGCAATCCAGCGTATCGACGGTGCGACCATCGCGCAGCACGGTGATGCGGTCGGCGACACGAGCCACCTCGTTGAGCTTGTGCGAGATCAGGATCGCGGACATGCCATGGGCGCGGAACTCAAGCAAAAGATCGAGCAGCGCCGCGCTGTCGCTTTCATTGAGGCTTGCGGTCGGCTCGTCAAGAATCAGAAGGCGCACCTCCTTGGACAGCGCCTTGGCGATTTCCACCAGTTGCTGCTTGCCGACCCCGATATCAGTGACCAGCGTGTCCGGCGCCTCATTGAGCCCAACTTTCGCCAGCAGCTGCTGCGACCGCTTGTAGACGGCGTCGCGATCGATCACGCCGAACCGCGACGGCGGGTTGGCCATGAAGATATTCTCCGCGATCGAGAGCAGCGGGATCAACGCAAGCTCCTGATGAATAATGATGATGCCGAGCGCCTCGGAATCATTGATGTCGCGGAAGTGCCGCTCCTCGCCGTCATAGACGATGCTGCCGTCATAGCTGCCGTGTGGATAAACGCCGCTTAACACCTTCATCAGGGTCGACTTGCCGGCGCCGTTCTCGCCCACCAGGGCATGGATCTCGCCCTGCCTGACGGTGAAATTGACGTCGTTCAGCGCCTTCACGCCGGCGAAGGCTTTGCTGATACCGCGCATTTCAAGCAGTGTGGTCATTCAGGCTCCCTGGAACATGCAAGAAGGCATGGATGGCCGGGAAACATGCCTCCCCCGGCCGTCCACTCAGTCGCAATCCGCCTCAGTTGATCTGCGCCTTCTTGTAATAGCCACCGTCGATCAGGATTTTCTCCCAGTTGGTCTTGTCGACGATCACCGGCTTGAGCAGATAGGACGGCACCACCTTCACACCATTTTTGTAGGTGGTGGTGTCGTTCACCGTGACGGTCTTGCCGCTCAGCGCCGCGTCCACCATGTCGGCGGTGACCCTGGCGAGGTCGCGGGTATCCTTGAAGATCGTTGAATACTGCTCGCCGCGCAGCATCGATTTGATCGAAGGTACTTCCGCATCCTGGCCGCTGACGATCGGCATCGGCATGTTACCGCTGCCATAGCCGACGCCCTTGAGCGATGACAGGATGCCGATCGAAAGCCCGTCATAGGGCGAAAGAACGGCATCGACCCGCTTGGTGGTGTAGAACGCGCTCAACAGATTATCCATCCGGGCTTGCGCCGTGGCGCCGTCCCAGCGCAGCGTCGAGACCTTGTCCATGCCCATCTGCTTGCTCACGACCACGAGCTTGCCGCTGTCGATATAGGGCTGCAGCACCGACATCGCGCCGTTGTAGAAGAAGTAGGCGTTGTTGTCGTCGGGAGATCCGCCGAACAGCTCGATGTTGAACGGGCCCTTGCCCTCCTTCAGCTTCAGTCCCTCTTCGATCGACTGCGCCTGCAACACGCCGACCTGGAAATTGTCGAACGTCGCATAATAGTCGACATTGGGCGTGTCGCGGATCAGCCGGTCGTAGGCGATCACGGTAATGCCCCTGTCCTTGGCTTGCTTGAGCACATCGGACAGCGTGGTGCCGTCGATCGACGCGATCACCAGCACCTTGGCGCCCTTGGTCACCATGTTCTCGATCTGGGAGAGCTGGTTCGGAATATCGTCCTCGGCGTATTGCAGGTCGGTGTTGTAACCCCGCTCCTTCAGCACCTTGACGATATTGTTGCCGTCATCGATCCAACGCGCCGAGGCCTTGGTAGGCATCGCGATGCCGACCGTGGGCTTGCCTTGAGCCAGCGCGGGTCCCGAGAATGCGACCGAACCGAGCACGATGGCCGACAGAACAGATTTGAGTAGTTTCATGTTCACTCCCAAGTGTTTAGCGTCAGTCGCCGCGTTGTCGCGATCTGCTCCTGGCGCCGGCGCGTACCGGCGCATCGTCGGGACCATCGTGGCCGACAGCGAAGAGAACAGATGATCGGTCACACGTTGTGGTTCTGCAAGTATCGTGAAAGGCGCAAGCGCGGTGGTGTAAGGCGGCCGATCAGGTCGGAGCTGGCCTGATGCGATGTTTCGGTCGCCCCCGTCTGGACCGGTCAATAGCAACTAGGCCAACGAGGTATCGACGATGCGCCGCATCGGTTTTAAGCGCTGCGCCGGAGCGAAGCGGACATTGGCGAACACCGCTCTGCACGACCAGAAAGGTAAGGCGTTCGCGCGTAAGTGAGCATCAGCACAAATCGACAGCTATTGTGAGATCCGGCAAAATGGCACTTCGAGGATATCTTCAAGATCCATCGAAATTGCCTTCCTAATCGTTACGGATGGAGGCTGCTCACAGGTTCGTTCGGCGCAGACTGCGACGAGGTCATCGGACGTAGGACGAAACTGCCAGAACATCCAGCGTTCGGGACAGTCCGCAAGCTCCGGCTGGATCGCAATCTTTACATCGCGAGCATGCTGGAAATAGAAGCTGAACTTATCGAGCGGGATGGACAGCCCCATGCCCCGGGCCTTTATATAGGACTCCTTTAACGTCCAATATTGGAAGAAGCGATCACGCTGTTCCTTTGGCGGCACCTTTGCAAGATCTGCCGCCTCCCGAGCGGAGAAGAACCGCTCAGCGATATCCATCGAGATACCGCGCGCATGCACGTTTTCCACGTCCACACCCAGGGCTCGCCGCTTCGCAACACCTAACACAATCAAACTATGCGTGTGCGACACGCTGAATAACAAGCCGGATCCGCGAACCGCTACATTCGCTATCTCTGGCCGGCCAAAAGCGTTCGATGAAAATATCCAATCCCGCGGAGCCACCGCCTCGTACCGCGACAGCACATTGCGAACGAGAGCGCGGGTAACTACATATTGATGCCGATGCTTCTCAAGATAGAACCTTGATTCTTGTTTTCGCTCTTGATCGCTGAGTAACTCTCGATGATGGTGTATCTGTGAGTGCTCGAGTTGGTCAAGGTGGACAAGCCACAGGTGGATTTGTTCGCCTAGCGGGATTTGTTCGCCTAGCGGGAGCATCGTTAGCCACCTTCGCTTGATTGAGCCGATCATACGTCGTGGGCGTAGTCCAAACTGCTCGCGCTCATCCGACCTCGCGCATATTCCGAAATTTGAACGCCCCTGGCGGTACCCGCCGACAGGCCGTATCCACCTTTACCGGGTCCACCGAACCCGGAACAATCGATCTCTGTCCGTCATTGAAATGGCAATTTCGAGCGCGACGGAAAGCACCTCAGATACAGTCCTAGAAGACACACGCACATTTTCATGAGGGTACCCAGCCTTCTCCGGCGAGGAACAGCAGCGGCCGAAGGATGCATTCGGCAGTTGCGGATACAACAGCATCAGGAACCTTGGGACTCGAAGGACGTTCGCCGCTCACAATATATTGCCTCCGTGGCATAGCGCTACGGCGAAGCAATATTGCCCATCCTCATCGACCGTGGCGCGCCACTCAAATCTGGGTCCGAATGATCTCATGGCGAAGATCGAGGGCGCACAAATTGCTGAACACCAAGATCGAGAGCACCTGCCGCAGCGGCTAGGCCGGCCCGCGCGCTCACCAGGTATTGCCGAACAGCCCGAAATGCGGTTGCTGCGCGACCAGCATCACCGGCTGCTGGATCGGCTGTTGCACAGGACGCGCCTTCACGAGTTTGCGCTTGGGCTGCGGTTTGACTTCCGGCTTCTTGGGCTCCACCGGCGCGACCGCCGGTACTTGCTCAGACAGCGGCAATTGCGCAAAGGCCTCGCGCACGCGCGCCCTCGGCGAGGCCACCGTAACTGCCGTGGCCGCGACGGCAACATCCGGCCTTGCAACCTCCACGGCAGCGATCGTGGGCTGGCTGGTGTCGAACACCACCCGCTCCGGCCATTTCCGATCGGAATGAATCCTTATTGTGGGAAGCTCGGCGCTGGACGTCAAGCTGCCCACCGCCGGTGCCTCCTGCGGCAACAGCGCGTTGGCGCCAAGCAGCACTGCGAGCAATGCTCCCCCGACAAACAAAAAGTACCGCAACACGGGCATATTCGCTCCACCCGCGCACGCGCGGACCACTCACTCAACAGGAGATATTGCTATTTGTTCCGAGCGCCACCCATCCGGTTCAACGGCGGGGATAACTTTTTCGCTACCGGCCGGCGCCTGTGCCCGATATCGGATGGCAAGTCCCCAAAAAGGATTTCCGAACCGAAACCACACTGGAATTATGGATTCCCGGTGTGGTTTCGAATGCCAAGTAGCTAGTGCGTCCCCGCCGCGGCGGGCATTGGCGAACTTGGGATTGGGAACACTAGAGGCGGCTGGCGGCGACCAGCGAACATTTCGCCCGGCTCGCATTAATATTGACGAAACCGACATGCATGCGGGCGAAAGTCTTGCGGCTCTTCATATTGACGGTGTCGCGGATCAGACGCGTGCGGTCGGTCAAATGGCTGCCATCCCTGCGGTTGAAGGCGCAGGCGATCTCGATATCCTTGACCGCGTAATCGTTGTTGTTGCGGAGCGTGAAGGTGACAAGCGCGTTCGAACCCAGCCCGCCCCTGCGCCAGGATTGCGACGCGATCTTCAGCCCATCGAGGGGCGAAGCTTCCGGTGGTGGGGATTCGGCCGGCGACGTTGCCTGATCTGTGGGCGGAGTTGCTTGCGCAGGTGTCGCCGGATCTCGCGTCGGCGCCGGCACGGGATCGGCCAGCGACGTCTTTTCAGGAGCGGCGATCGCCGGCGCGGGCGCCGCTGCGGATTGGCTCACCGATTGGCTCTTGGCGCTGCTCGCGCCGGAAAGCACCATCCAGGCTGTCAGTCCGGCAATGGTCACAACCGGCAGCAGAACGGCTGCCTGCGCTGAGAAGTCAGTCTGGCGGTAGCCCCGGACTTTCGCAAACCACGACCTCGTACCCGCTGTCATCGCCATGCCCTCGAGCCCCCGGCGTCTCGATCACGCCTGCTGCGCCGCACAGTCAAAAGCCGCACGGGTGGTGCACCGTACGGCTTGTTTGACGATTGCCGCTGGACGGTCCGCCAGGCTATCTAACTCAGCCAATCGCGAAATGGTTGCACCCGAACGCGGCAATTTTCTGATGCCGCAGATACGATCGGCATCGAGGGGATGGCCACGCCAGAACGCGGCCGCTAAGATTGATCTGCCGTGAGCCACCTGCCGCGGCCAATGCCCGGCGCTGCGACAGCGCGGCGCCCAAGAAACGGTGGGAGACCAACGATGCCGATCGTCACCTGGGACCACGTTCACCTGCGCAGCCCCGATCCGGAGGCGACCGCGGCCTGGCTCGAGAACATTCTCGGCGGTGTCATCATCCGCGGTCCGGGGCGTATAGACGTCAAGCTCGGCGGCGCCAACGTCTTCATCGCGCCGGTCACGCCCGGCGACGGCGTCAACACGCCACCGGTAACGCCCTATCAGGGGCTTGATCATTTCGGGCTGACGGTGAGGGACATTGACTCGGTCGCCGCCGAGATCAAGGCGAAGGGCGTCGAGTTCACCAAGGAGCCCACCACGATCAGGCCTGGCGTACGCATCTGCTTCATCCGCGGGCCGCAGGGCATCTCGATCGAGCTCTTGGAGCGCGACAAGAAATACGCGTGAATCTGGTCGCCAAATGTGACGCTATCACATTGGCGTAGCAGTGCTGCGACCTGCGCTTCTGCGTCCTAGGTCATGCTGCCCGGCATGAAGCAGCGGATCGTCACCCCGAGATAGCCGCGGATCGGCCACACCATGGTGCGGCCGACGCGGTTCGGTTCGGTGATGACAGCCTCGTCGGGCACGTCGATCCATTCGCCATCAAGCCTGACACGATAGTGTCCGTTGGCGGATTCCCAATCGACGTCGCTGACTGCGGTGCCGTCGGCATCCGAGCAGCAAGGGCCTTTGCCGCTTCGCAAGCCGTCGAACCAGGCCTTCAATTCGGGGTTAGCCCTGGCATAACGTCCGTCGAGATCGCGGGCATGTCCGAAATGGGAGACCAAGGCCAATAGCAGGGCCGCACAGGCGGTTTGCAGCAGCGCCTTCCAACGCGCCGGCCAGCTACATGTTGAAGTTTTCCTTTCGTACGCGTTACTGCAAAGACGCGGCGCAAGGCCGCCGGAATTGATCCAGTCGCTCACGGTTTTCCTTCTCCAGCACCTACCCCTGGTGTGATAATGGCCATGCATTTCGCGGGCCAACTTCAGAATCCTGTCGGCGTGCCGTCATGTCGGCGTCACACCGCAGAGACGATATTAGGCAGTTTAACACTTGACGTAGTGATTCGTGGGCAACCTGCGCGTTGACGGTGCGGCCAGCGCTTTGGCATAACAGGTTGGCCGGCTTCCAAGGGGCAACGGAGGTGGGCATCGGGACATCATGAAAAACGGTCTTTATTCGATTCACGTCACCTTGCAGGATGGGCGCATCGGCAAGGGCAGCGGCGTGGTCATGTTCCGCGATGGCAAAATCCTGGGCGGCGATGCCTATCTGTTTTACACGGGCACCTACGCCGTGAAGGACAACACGTTTAGGGGCGAGGTTTTGGTGCAGCGCCACACCTCAAGTCCGGATGCCAATCCGCTGTTCGGCGGCCCCAGCCCGGTCGGTATCGGGGTGTCCGGCACCTTTAGCGATACACGGGCGGTGATGAGCGGGACGGCGCTCGTCGGCAAGGCCAGCCAAATTTTTGGCGCGACGCTGCGCAAGCTTGTCGACATCGATTAGCGTCGGCCCGAAAACACTATTCGGCCGCCTGCTCCAGCGGCGCGACGCGCGGCAGGATGATCTGGATCCGCGTGCCGCCGCCGGGCTCCGAGTCCAGATCGAGCCGGCCGCCGAGGCGGTTCGTCACGATATTATAGACGATGTGCAGGCCGAGCCCGGTGCCGCCTTGATCCCGGCGCGTGGTGAAAAACGGATCGAAGGCGCGACGCCGGACATCGAGGCTCATGCCGCACCCATTGTCGGAAAAAATGATCTCGACATTATCCTTGCCGGATTCCCGCGCCTGGATATCGATGGTGCCTGTCCTGCCGCCGGGAAAAGCGTGGGCCACTGCGTTGAGGAACAGATTGGTCAGCACCTGCCCGTAGGGGCCGGGATAGCTGTTCATCATGAGATTGGGCTGGCAATCGACCGTCAGCGTCAGGTTATGTTTTCGCAATCCCGGCCGCAGACTCATCACCACCTGCTCTGTGAGGTCGGCAAGGTCGAAGGCGCGTTGATCAGAATAGTTGCGGTCGGCCGCAACCTGCTTGAACGACTGGATCAGTTCGGCCGCGCGATTGAGGTTCGCCACGAGCTGCGATGATGCGCTGCGGCAGGTGTCCAGGAATTCATTGAGGCTCGAACGCCTGAGATTACCGCGCGTGACTTCATCGGTGAATATTGCCGTCTTGCGTTCCAGCGCGGAGGCAACCGTCAGGCTGATGCCGACGGGATTGTTGACCTCGTGCGCGACGCCGGCCACCAGCCGCCCAAGCGCTGCGAGCTTCTCCGCCTCGATCAGCGAAGCCTGGGTTTCGCGCAGATTGCGCAACGCCGTCTCGGCGGCGTCCCTCGCCTTGCGCATCTCCAGTTCGCCGCGCTTGCGCTCGCCGATGTCGAGCGCGACGGTAACGATAGTCTCGATCTCGCCGTCGGCATCGAGCAGTGGCAGCTTGTTCACCAGCCACTGCCGCATATTGCCGGAGGAATCCTTGTATTCCTCCTCGTAGAAACCGAGCTCCCTGCCAGCTTTCAGCACACGCTGGTCATTCTCGTCGGTCTTCTGCGCGCCGTAGCGCGACATCAAATCGCTGGTGGTGCGGCCTATGGCGTCGGCCGGCTCGATCCCGAAAATGCCGGCCATGTAGCGGTTCATCAGGACGTAGCGAAGCTCTCGGTTCTTGACATTGATCACCGCGGGCACGGTATCGATCACCATTTGCAGCATGCGGCGCCCCTCGGCGATCGCATCCTCGGCTCGCTTCTGGTCGGTGATGTCGCGCACCGTGCCCTCGTAGCGGATCACCTCGCCCTTCTCGTCACGCACCGCCGTGGCGTTGTCGGAGAGCCAGAGGATGCCGCCATCGCGCTGGTGCACCTGATATTCAAATTCGCGCACCATGCCGTCGCGCTGCATCAGGAACTGGTATTGCTCGCGCGCCGCCGGATGCACGTAGACCGTGCTGGCGACGTCGCTGATGCTGCTGATCAGAGCCTCCGGCGTGTCGTAGCCCATGATGCGCGCCAGCGCCGGATTGGCGTTGAGCAGCGCGCCGGCGGGCGTCGTCACATAGAATTCCGTCAATGGAGGCTTCGAACAATTTACGGTAGCTCTCTTCGGCGAGCCGCTGCTCGGCGAGCGCCCGCACCGCCGCCTCGCGCGCGGTATCGGCGTCGACCAGGGTACGCCGGAACACTTCGGCGGCGCGCGCGATGTCGCCGATCTCGCTGTGCACGTCGGTGCTGGGGATTGAGGTGTCCTTCTCACCGGCGGCGAGCGCCCGGATCGAACCCGCGATCGCGGCGAGCGGCCGCACGGTGAGGCTGACCACGACCAGCGCCGCGAAAATTCCGATCAGGACGCCGATCGTTCCGAGCACGATGCTCTGCCACTTGGTGTCTCTTAGAGTGCGCGCAAAGTCATGGGAGAGAATACGGCCGCGATGCGTGCTGACTTCGCGCAAAAGCTCGGTGACGCGCTGGATCAGGCGACCCTCCGTCCCCAGCACCTCCCTGTCGATGTCGGCGATCTGGCGTTCCCTAATCGATATCGCGACGATTCCCAGGGCGTAGTCGTTGACTGCGCTGCGGAGCCTGTCATCCGAAATGGTCGTCGCCCGCATGCTCTCGGCCGCCTGCTCGGCGGCGGATGGATCATGCGCCAGCAACGCGGTTGCGATACGGCTTTGCGCCTGCGACAGCGTCGAGGCCAGGACGGGATCGGAACTGGCGGCGACGGCCTTGTCGAATTGCTCGCGGAGTGCCGGCAATCCTGCGATCAGTTCGGCACGGCGGTTGATCAGCCTCGAAATACGCTCGATGCCGCCGCGGTAACTCGATAAGCGCTCGGCCACGCCGTCGAGCATTTCCTGCTGTTCCGGCGCAAGCTCCAGTCGCGTCTTCTTCAGAAGCGCGCTCAATTCGGCCGCCGCCTGCCCGACCCTTTCGGAATGGTCGGCCGGGTTGACGACGAAATCGCGCGCCGCAAGCCGCAGCTCGTTCATGCGGCGGTCGATCTCCTCGGCAAGGTCGCCCATGTCCTGCAGCCGTTGCAGTTCGGCAAAGGTCGAACCGATGTGGCGGATGGCGAACACGCTCGCCATGCTGGTTGCGGTGATGACGGCAAGCAACAGCAGGAAACTGCCAAAGGTCAGTCGCCCGATCGAAAGCGGTAACGATCGAATTCGTTGCAAAATAGCCGTGAGCGCAGGTGGCATGGTTAATGAGACCGGCTTCAAAACCGCAATATATACAATGTATTCCGTATCACGTGGAACATCCTGCCATGGCAATCAGGCCAGCTTCGGCCGGGGAAACGGCGGATTTTCGACGGCCGCCCGCAAAAGAACTCGCCGCAAGATCGTACGAACTTCGGATTTGGGCCACTAGCCAAGCGCGCCGACTTCAAATAGCTCGCCGTCGTAGCCGGCCTCGCGCGGGATGCGCAGTTGCCGGCCGCCGTTGAGCCTGGTCATGACGGGCATGACGGTCACGATGTCCTTGCCCCTGGAGTCATCGAGCGCGGCCCTTACGCTCTTCTGCCCGCCGAGCTTGATCAGGTTGCGCGTGGTCGGGAACGGCAGCTTGAACCGCCCGCTCTCGCCACCTTCCAGCGCCTCGCGCGGCGAGACCCAGATCGAGTTGGTGGATTCCTTGCCGTCATGGGCACCGAGCTGCTCCGGCGGCGCGGCAGCGAGGAAGAACCAGGTGTCGAACCGCTTTGGCATTCCCTCCGGCGTGATCCAGTGCGCATAGGGCACGAGCTCGTCGAGCGCGAGCCACAGGCCGTTGTCGGTCAAGACTTTCAGAAACGTCGTCTTGCCCTCACAGAGCGAAGCGCGATGCGCCGCCTCGATCTCGCTCGCGCGCCTGGCATCGACCAGCGTCTTCGATCCCTGAGGTCGCGCCAGCAAAATGCCGCTTTCCTCAAAGGTCTCGCGGATCGCCGCGATCCGGAAGCTCAAGGCGTCTTCGTCAAGCCCTTCGCCGCCTGAACAGAGTTTTGGATTGGCGAGGATCTCCTTGTCGCCCTTGTCGACGCTGCCGCCAGGAAACACCAGCGCGCCGGAATTGAAATCGATCTCATAATGACGGACCATCATGAAGACTTCGATTTCTTTGCGGGCCGCGTTATCGCGCAGCAGCAGGATGGTCGAGGCGGGACGCGGTGCGACGATCTCGGCCATCACGTCAACCCGCGGCACTTGATTGCGGTTGCAGATTGGCGCGATGATCGGTGCGAGCGACCCGCCAGAGCAGATAATCCACCTCGGCCTTGGCAGTCGCCGTGATCGCGGCAGAAGGCTTGCGCTGCGCACTGGAGGCGATCACGCCGCGCTTTTGCAGTACGTATTTGCGGACCGCTAGCCCTGCGCCGGGCTGCTGCTCGTAGCGGATCAGCGGCAGATGGGCGTCGAACAGATCGTGCGCAGCGTCGCGGCGGGCCTTCCTGAAAAACCTGACGACATCGATCAGCAGTTCCGGGAAGGCATAGCCGGTCATTGCGCCGTCGGCCCCGCGCTCCATTTCGAAATCGAGGAACAGCCCGCCATTGCCGGTCAAGATCGACAACGGCCGCAGCGAGCCCTCCTTCTGGAAGGCGCGGAGCGCGGAGATCTTTTCCAGTCCCGGCCAGTCCTCATGCTTGAGCATCACGCAGGACGGGCACTCCATCACGATCTTGCGGATGACCTGCGGCGTGAACACGACCGACAAGGTCAGCGGATAATCCTGCAGCACCCATGGGATGTCGCCGATCGCCTCCTGCGCCTGGCTGAAATAGCCCGTGATCTGGTCGTCGGTGCGCAAATTCGGCGGTGGCGCGATCATCA
The DNA here is from genome assembly GCA_963745785.1 of uncultured Alphaproteobacteria bacterium. Lineage (GTDB taxonomy): Bacteria > Pseudomonadota > Alphaproteobacteria > Rhizobiales > Xanthobacteraceae > Bradyrhizobium. The sequence continues at coordinate 103,060 of CAVUYV010000017.1, forward strand.
CGCCGGCAGCCCCCGCATCCATCGAGGCCTTTGCGAGCGCGCGCATCGAGGCAAAGCCCGGCGCGGAGACGCCGACGATGATCTGCATGTTCTTGGCGCGCTTGACGAAGCGGATCGCCACCTGCTCGGCCTCAGTGGCGTCGAGCTTTGGCGCCTCGCCCAAGATCCCCAGCACCGTGACGCCGTCGCAGCCGACCTCGGCATAGAAATCAGTCAGCCGGTCGATCGATTTCTCGTCGATCCGGCCGTCGTCGTGGAACGGCGTCGGCGCGATCGCGAAGGTGCCTGCGGCTTTCGCGGTCGAGCTTTGTCATTTGTGTCTCTTCTCTCCTTCGTCATTCCGGGATGGCCCGAAGGGCCAGGCCCGGAATCTCGAGATTCCGGGTTCGTCGCTTTCGCAACGCCCCGGAATGACAACCATTAAAACCGCCGCGCGCCCCTCTTGATCTGCTCCTCGGAGAAGAAGATGTCCTTGGCATGGGCGACGATATCCTCAGGCCTCCATCCCGTGTGCGGCGGCTTCCAGCCTTCCATTTCCATCATCCGCAATTCGCGGACGCCACGCGGGCCGGAGACGCCGAGCACCTTGCCGGTCTGATCGCCGGACAATTCGCTGACCATGTATAGCACGGCCGGCGCGATGCCGTCCGGCCCCAAGGCCGCCCCGGGGTTTTCCTTGTAGCGGGGCAGGTCTGCCGTCATGCGGGTCAGCGCGCCCGGGGCGAGTGTCCAGATCCGGATGTTGTACTTGCGGCCCTCGATCGCGAGCACGTTCGACAATCCCCAGATACCGCCCTTGGCGGCGCCATAATTGGTCTGGCCGAAATTGCCGATCAGGCCGGAGGTCGAGGACGTATTGACGATGACGCCGCCGCCATGGTCCCGCATCCACCTGAAGACCGGCTGCGTGCAGCAGAACGTGCCTTTGAGATGCACCCTGATCACCTTGTCCCAGTTGGCCTCCTTCGCCTTGGCAAAGGTCTCGTCGAGCAGGATGCCGGCGTTGTTGACCAAAATATCGGCGCGGCCAAAATTCTTGATGGCGTCGTCGAATACCGACTGCCCGCCGGCGATGGTCGAGATGTCGGCGCCGTTGGCGACCGCCCGGCCGCCCTCGGCCTTGATCGCGTCGACGACCTTTTGCGCCATCGATGTGTCGGCGCCGGAGCCGTCGCGCGGGCCGCCGAAATCATTGACCACGACCGCCGCGCCCTCGCGCGCGAACAGCTTTGCGTAGGCTTCGCCGAGACCGCCTCCCGCGCCGGTGATCAGCGCAACCTTGCCGTCGAGTAATCCCATGGTGTCTCTCCCTTTTGCTGTCATGTCCCGGGGCAGCCCGCAGGGCTGAACCCGGGAGATCGCGGAGGTTGCGGGTCAAGAATTCCGGGTTCGATGCTTTCGCATCGCCCCGGAATGACGTCTCACCGCAGCACCGTCCTGCCGCTCTTGATGACGGTGACGCCTCGCGACTTCACCTTGGCTTCGAACGAAATCAAATTGCCGTCCTTCCACATCTCCATCGTCACGGTCTCGCCGGGATAGACGGGTGAGGAAAACCGCGCCGCGTGCTGCTTGAAAGCTGAGGCGTCGTAGTCGGCATAGGTCTGCAACACGCCGCGGCAGGTGATGCCGTAGGTGCACATGCCGTGCAGGATCGGTCTTGGAAAACCGGCGCGTTTTGCGAATTCCGGATCGGAGTGCAGCGGATTGCGGTCGCCGCAGAGCCGGTAGACCAGCGCCTGGTCCGGCCGCGTCGAGATATCGACGGTTTGGTCCGGGCTGCGGGTCGGCACCTGATGCGGCTCGGGCTGGCCTTCGGACGGCCCGCCAAAGCCGCCGTCGCCGCGGGCGAAGCGCGATGCCACCAGCGTCGCCAGCCTCTCGCCGTCCGCGTTCTTCAAAACCGTCTGATGGCGGATCACCGCGCCCTTGTCCTTGCCCTTGTCCCACACCGCGAGCACGGAAGAAGTCCGCGGTGATGTGGGCGGCGGTCGAAAGCGGCTTGTGGAAAGTGATGTCGCGCTCACCGTCGACCACCATCACGCGGTTGAGATTCATCTCGCCCGGCCCGGCGCCCCATGCCGCCACCGAAGCGAAGGTCGGGACCACCTTTAACGGACGCGGCAAGGCAGCGGTTTCGTTGACGAAGGCGAGCTCCTTCTCGTCCATGGGGTCCGCGCCCATGCCGATGCCGTAAGCGTAGAGCATCACCTCGCGATCGCCATAGGCGTATTTCTGGCCGAGGTTTTTCAGCGCCATCAGCTCATCGTATTTGATCGGCATTTTTCGTCATCTCCCGAATTTTCTACCAGCGCCCGTTACTGCGCCCTCTCCCCCTGTGGGAGAGGGCAGCACAGGTGCCAACTACAGACTCAGTCGGGTGAGGGGTTGGCGCTGCGGATGCATACCTTCCCCGCGGATAGAGAGCCCTCATCCGCCTTCGCTTTCAGCGAAGGCACCTTCTCCCACAAGGGGAGAAGGTAACTAAACAGGCGTAAAGAACGGCAACGGCGCGCCGTCGGTCGGCTTGAACACCACCCTCACCTTCTGGCCGATCTTCAACTTCTCGATGTCGCAGTCGACGATATTGGTTTGCAGCGAGGGACCCTCCTTCAGCGTGACATAGGCGATCGCGTAAGGCCCGCTCGGCGATTTCCGCATCAGGCTGAAGGTGTAGATCGAAGCTTCGCCGGAAGCTTGCTCCCACACCGTCTGGTCGGAGAAACAGAACGGGCAGATCGAGCGCGGAAAGTAATGCGGCTCGCCGCACGCGGTGCAGCGCTTGATCATGAACTTGCCGAGGGCTGCGGCATCCCAGAACGGTTTTGTTTCGGGATTGGTCACCGGCGTCGGATATTTCTTCACTTCCGCCATCACACGCGCTCCAGGATACAGGTCGAGGCGGCGTGACGGACGCCCAACAGTCCGCCAGTGCCATGGGCGACCGCGAGATCGCAATTCTTCACCTGCACCTTCGGATGCGCTTGCCCACGCAACTGCCGCACCGCCTCGATGACCTTTGTCATTCCGCCGCGGTTGACGGGATGATTGCTGCACAGCCCGCCGCCGTCGGTGTTGAACGGCAATTTGCCGACGCCGGAAATCAGATTGCCGTCGGCGACGAACTTGCCGCCCTCGCCCTTCTTGCAGAAGCCGAGGTCTTCGAGCTGCATCAACACCGTGATCGTAAAACTGTCGTAGATCGAGGCGTATTTGATGTCCTTTGGCGTGACGCCGGCCTCTTCGAAGGCGCGCGGCCCCGACCAGACGCCGGCGGAGTAAGTGAGATCGAGATCCTTGCCGCCGCGCGGCCCCTTCATCGCCTCGCCCTGCCCGATCAGCCGCACCAGCGGCTTCTTCAGGCTCTTGGCGATCTCCGGCGTGGTGACCACAAGCGCGCCGCCGCCATCGGTGATGACGCAGCAATCCATCCGGTGCAGCGGATCGGAAATCATCGGTGAGTTGAGCACATCCTCGACGGTGACGACTTCCTTGAGCATCGCATGCGGATTGTATTGGGCATGATGGGAGGCTGCGACCTTGATCCAGGCAAGCTGCTCGCTGGTGGTGCCATAGTCGTGCATATGGCGCATGGCACACATGCCGTAGGCATTGTGCGTGGTAGCCCCGTAGGCCGCCTCGAAATCGACCTCGGCGCCGGTAGCGCGGGGCGGCATCGGCCCGGTGCGCGGTTTGCCCGCGAGCGTGATCAACGCGACCTGGCATTTACCGGCGGCGATCGCTTCTGCCGCATGTCCAAGATGGATCAGATAGGAACAGCCGCCGGTATCGGTGGAATCGATATGGCGCACTCTTCAGGCCGAGATAATCGACCATCGGCCAGGCGCCGCCCGGCGCGTCGCCGGCGCAGAAATAGCCGTCAATATCGGCTTTGCTGAGCCCTGCGTCTTCGATGGCGCCCTTGGCGACTTCGGCATGAAGCTGTGCGGTGGATTTGTCGGGTGCATGCCGGGTCGGATGCTCGAAAATCCCGGCAATGTAGGCTTTGCCCTTGATGGTCAAATCGTTCTCCGCTGGCGTTTCTTGTTCATTCATAGCCAATTTCTTGGCCTGTCGGCGGGGCCTTGGCAAGCGGCGAAATATTCCGCCGGGCGAGACGGGCCTCACCTTCCGAGCGGCCACGCAGGCAGCCGTCATTGCGAGCGCAGCGAAGCAATCCATTCTTCCTCTGCGCGGCGAGATGGATCGCTTCGCTGCGCTCGCAATGACGGAGTCACACCTCCGCATCTCGCGGCGCGGTTTGCCTGAGGTTTGCATCGTCATGTCCTCAAAAAGAGGGCGCAGGGAAAGCCGGGTGCCCAATGCACCCGCAGCCTCGCGTGCAAAGTAAAAAGCACACGAGTTAGTCACTACAGGTTCACCGGAAACATCCCGGCCTTCCCTGCGCAATGGTTTTACGGCTTATACGCGCTCTCCCCGGTGAACGGGCTCTTTTGCCACCGTCGCCTGCGCTTCTTACCCGCAGACTTGACTCCAGCGTCGCGAAGTCAGGACCACACGATTTCGCCGTCCGCTTCGGCGCCACTCGTCAACGGCACCTCCGCGTCCATCGCATCCCGCCCCACGTTTCGTGACGATCGCGAGCCGCCCCTCTTGTCGAGGCGGGACGGCAACGAATATAGACTGATTTGGGTCTTCTGAAAATCGGAATATTTTTTCAAAAGGGGCTAGACACGATTTCACTGATTTGCCCGTCGTGCCAAATCAAGACATGGATTCATCTCTGGGGAGGAACGGAAAGGCTGGGCATAGTTCCCCTGGGATCCCCGTTAGCTTTGGTGAGTGCGGTCGCGCGAGGGATGAAACACTCACTAGACGTGTCTGATCAACGCGCATGCAATCGGACTAGACGTATCCGATCAACGTGCAATCGGAGTCGGACCATAAATTCCCCTTGTTTCTGCCATTTTCTCGCCCAGACCAGACACCCGAATGTTCCGATTGCCCATTGGGTTGGGAGCTTTGAGGAGTATCTGTATGGCGAAGCCAGTCGTGATTGTAGTTGGCGCGGACAAGGGTGGGGTCGGCAAGACCACCGTTTCGCGAACCTTGCTTGATTATTTTAACGCAAACAACATACCCACCCGCGCCTTCGATACCGAATCTCCGCGCGGCACGCTGAAGCGCTTTCATCCCGAAATTACCGAAATCGTCGATTTGACGACGACTTCGGATCAGATGAAGATCTTCGACACGCTGAATGCGGCAAGCCCCTCCGTGACCGTGATCGACGTCCGCGCCGGTCTGATGTCGCCGACACTGGCGTCGTTGCGCGACATCGGATTTCTCGATGCTGCGAGGTCGGGCCAGATTACCTTTGCCGTATTCCACATGCTCGGCCCGTCAATTGCCTCGCTGGACGAAATCGCGGAGACCGCGAATTTCATGCAAGGCGCGAAATATTTCCTGGTGAAGAACTTCGTCAACGATACGCATTTCTTCGAATGGGACAAGACGACCTACGATTTCTATTTCCGCAAGATCGGGGACGCCACCGAGCTCAGCATCCCCAAACTCAATGAAATGGCGTTTGAGCAGGTTGAAGTCGCTTCAGTGCCGTTCCTCAAATTCGTCGCCAACAAAGGCGTGAATGACGAGGCCGCAGACTATTCATTTGTGCTGCGCGGCTATGTCCGCCACTGGCTGACGAACGTCTGGAGGGAATTCGATCGTATCAAGCTAACCGATCTTGTCGGCTCCAGCAAAAGCGCGCGCATAGAGAGAAGAGCCAGCTAAACGTTTATTTGGCGGGACCGCGAGCCGTTCTTTCAATCCTGGTTTAGGCGCCAGTTCTTGACCAGACGGCGAGCGTTTTCGCGCGACTCCACTTTGTGTTTGAGCGCAAAGCGTTTCAATTGGAATTTTATTCGCTGCCGATCAGCTCATCGAGAAGCTGCTGATCCTGATCGTAAGCCCAGCACTCCCGAAGCAGACCGTCCCGAACGCGGAAGATCAGAATTCTATCGACTTCTACCGCTTTGTCGCCTTGTCCGAAGCAAACGCGCGCGAGTATGGCGCCGCGCGTCGGTCCGGCAAGGGTGTGTGCGACCGAGACGAGACGCCAATGCGTGCGTCGGCCGAGTTCGGCCAGGGTTTTGAGCGAGGCTGCTTTGCCGGCATGGTCGCCTGATAGGGCATTCCGGCCAAAGTAATGCAGGGTGAAATCGTCGTGATAGCAAGCTGCCGTCGCGGTCCGGTCGCCTTTGCTCCAAGCCGCGGCGTAGCGGTCGATCACGTGCCGGATTTCATCGATCTGGGTCATGAAGTAGCCTCCTGGAATGAATGGAAAGGCCCGGCAGGTCGTTGCGCGACGGCCCTTTGGCCGGCCCAAGACGGCTCACAAGACAGCTCACAAGACGGCCTCCCGCGGGACCGGAAACATCCAGCGGAAGTGATTTACGAGGACGGATGCTTCGTGCATGCTTTGACTATGGCGACGATCTCGGACACAGGCTTTCAAGAAACGGCAACGCTCGCCGCTTCCCAAGCCCGGCTCTATTCCTGGGGCGCCACTTGGGGAGCACGCGCGCTCTACCTGGGACCGGCGCTGGGCCTTTCCCCACATCGCAATGCCGTGGCGGTTCTTGCGCTGGGACTGGACGATACGTTCGGCGTTGCCAACGACCCTGCGGATCCCTTGGCCGGCTATCGCCGTTGCCGAAGCGCACTGATCCCGCCCAACACGCTCCATCACGTAACCGATACGGTCGGCCTCATGGGTTTCCTGTATGTCGATGCCTGTAGCCGTGACTTCGGCCGGCTTGAGAGTCTGGTCCGAGATAAAACGGCTCGTGCAGGCTTTGACCTGACGGTCGAAGAAGACGTGATCGCGTTGCTGCGCGATTTGGCTTCGGGAGCAAGGTCGTGGCCTGACGTGAAAGCTGAACTCGACCGTCGTCTCGCGGGCACCTCCGGCAGCGCTGTCGATCCACGTGTTCGGCTGGCGCTCGATACGCTCCACGCCAATATCAGCCGTCGGCCGTCGCTGCAGGCGCTCGCCGATAGGGTCGGTCTCTCGGAGTCTCGGCTACGCCGGTTGTTCAAGGCGGCCACCGGCGTACCCCTGAGGCGCTATCGGATATGGATTGCGATGGGGGCAGCGATGCGCGCGATCGCACGAGGCAGAACGCTGACGGTAGCCGCAATGGATGCCGGGTTTTCTTCATCGACGCATTTCAGCGCAGCCTACCGCGAAATGTTCGGCATGGAGCCCTCTCGCCTTGTCAAGGGGCGTCTGACCGCACTCCGAGAAAGGCAAGGTGAGGTGACCACGTAGCACGTGAAGCGGGCAAAATCATCCTCGCGAACGGTCAGTTCGCCTATGTCCGTGCCAAAAAGGATCGCGATAGGTCACCGCCAGGGAGTGTCAGCTCGCGACTCTGCAACAAGGGAATCATGCGCGCATCCAGAGTCTCACTTCACGGCAGAAAACGCGGCTGGCGCCAGCAACTGGCTGCTGATGTTCTCGACGAGCTGGCCATCCTTCTCCGTCTTGGCGACCACCGCGACCCATTCGGGATCGGCGAGAAAAGCGCCCCAGCGCTTCTCGCGCTCGGCCATGCTGTCCCAGGCGAGCATGTAGGTGATCTCCTGGCTGCTCTTGCCGATCAGCGTGGTCCAAAACCCGGCCTGGCGGATGCCGTGCTTCTCCCAGATCCGCAGCGTCTCGTTCTCGAACCGCGACAGCAGCGCCGGCTTGCGCCCCGGCACGCAGCGGTAGATCCGCAATTCGTAGATCATGGCCCTTCACCTCGAGCCGTGTGGACGGATATCAGCCGGTCACTGTCTGCTCTCATCGGAGCGGCCTCAGACCAGCGTCGTTTCGACGGCGATGTTCCCGTGCGTTGCTCGCGAATAGGGACACACCTGGTGGGTCGCCTCGACAAGGCGCTGCGCCGTCGCGCGCTCCATCCCCGGCAGGCTCACGTAGAGGCGAGCCGCCAGGCTGAAGGCGCCCCCTTCGGGACCGAGATCGATCTCGGCGTCGACCGCGTGATCGGCCGGCAGCGTGATCTTCATGTTGCGCGCGGCGAACTCCATCGCCGACTCGAAGCACGCGGACCAGCCGGCCGCGAAGAGCTGCTCCGGGTTGGTGCCGGTGCCCGGGCTGCCGGGCCGCGACAGCCTGACCTCGAGGCGGCCGTCGGAGCTGCGCGACATGCCGGCGCGCCCGCCTGTGGTGTGGGCCTTCGCGGTGTACAGCACTTTCTCGAGTCGGTTCATAACGTCCTCCTTCATGAAGAGCCCAGGCGCCTGGACGCCTTGCGAAGCTCGGTCGCGATAGGCGAAGTTGCATGGCTCGGCACAGAGATGTTGTGCGGCGGCCCCAAATAGGGGAACTCGGCAAGCAGATCGATGTGGGGCCCGACCTTGTCCCCGGTCACCTTCCCGTTTGTGAGGACTGCCAGGAAGGCGTCGGCGGCATCGTCGGTGAGCGTACGGCCATTGCTCGGAAAAGACGCGGGACGCGTCGGGTCGTAGGACAGCATGTCGGGCAGCAGTGTTCCCGCCACCCGCCTTGCTTCCTCCGGCGCATAGCCACCGGTGTGCTCCAGCGCATGCGCGAAGACGGCGATGAAACGGGCATCGTTCGCCGGCTCGCCCGCGTGGTAGCCATCTCGCTCCGAGCCGACGAGAAAGACCGCTTGCGCGGGTAACGCGCCCCGGTCCGCCTGGACCCAAACCCCGCCCGCGCCGTCCAGCGTGCGCGCCCATAGGCCGACTCGTTTGGGTCCAAGGGCAGAGTTGGGCATTTCCAGCACGATGCTGCACACGTCCTTGTCGATGAAGAAATCGTCGCCGGTGAACTGCAGATCGTTCAACGCCCCCCGCGTGTCGAAGAAGAAGGGATCGCTGCGCCAGCCCGCGAAGAAGCGGTAGCGGCCGGCCTCCGTCACGCGCGCGTCCCGACCCGTCGACACAGGTGCTGCTTCGATCATGACCTGGCCGCTGTCACCCGTTTCGGCGGCCTGCGCACCCTCGACGCGCCGCACGGTCGCGGTTTGCGACCCGTCCGCGGAGGACGAGAAGCGCACCCGATATGCGATGTCGGCGACGGCATCGCCGTTCGTATCGATCTTGAGCTCGTACAACGCCTCGGGCGCGAACGGCTCGCGCGTGGTGGACCCCGGCGGGTTCACGACGGCGGAAGGATGGACGTTCATGATCAGGATCGACTTGTCCGCCTCGCCTGGCTTGGGGAAGGCATACAAATCCGTGAGGTCCAGGCGCGCGTCTCCGTGCGGGAAGCCGAAATCGGGACCGGAGTAATGGTGCGACATGGATCATTCACTCCTCTGTCCTCCTCGTCGGCGCATGAATGCGGCGCGAAGCGGCTCCCGCGACGGAGGTTCAGTGGCCCGCACTCTGGCCGCCATCGACGTGAATGGTCTCGCCCGTCACGAAGCCCGCCGATTCCAGATAGAGGATCGCGCCCACGATCTCCGAGATCTCGCCCATCCGGCCAAGCGGGTGCAGCTTGGCGAGCTGCGCATGTGTTTCGACGGGATGCATCGGCGTCTTGATGACGCCGGGCGCAACCGCATTCACTCTGATGCCGAGCTTTGCATACTCGATCGCCAGCGATTTGGTCGCGGCACTCAAGCCTCCCTTCGTCAGCGAGGCGAGCACGGACGGCACATGGGAGTTCGCGTGTTCGATCAGGCTCGTCGTGATCTGCACGACGTGGCCGCTATGCCGCTTCTCCATCTCTGCGATGGCGAGCTGCGTGATGTGAAAGAAGCCCGTGAGGTTGACGCCCAGCACAGCCGCGTAATCAGCCTCGGTATACTGAGTGAACGGCTTGGCGACGAATACGCCAGCGTTGTTGATGAGCGTATCGATGCGCCCGAACCGGGCCAGGCCTTCGGAAATCGCACGCTCGGCCGTCTTCCGGTCGGTAATGTCGCCGGGCACCACCAGGATTTGGTCATCGTTGGTTGGCCTGATCGACCGTGCCGTCGCGACCACCCCGTAATCGCGATCGCGATATGCTTCGACAAGGGCTGCGCCCATGCCCTGCGAGGCGCCGGTGATGACGGCAACCTTCCTTTCGCTGCTCATGCTCGTCTCCTTCATCCTTCCACGGCATTCACCGTGAGCTTGCAAGATCATCCTTGATGCTCGCGACTCCGGCCTGGGCGCAGGCCTCATCCTTGTCGCCGCCCGGCGAACCCCCGACACCGAGCGCAGCGACGATTTCGTCTCCGACCTTGATCGCGACCCCGCCGGGGAGCAGTGCAATGTCGGGCAGCGTCGCGAGCGCTGCACCGCTCGGATTTTTGGCTGCGAGCGCTGCGAACGTGCTCGAAGCGTCGAACCGAAAGATCGGCCCGAAAGTCACGACCGTGTATGCCTTGCGGAAGGCTGACGTGGTGGTGAGGATGGTCGAGTGGTCGCCCTTGGCCTCGAGCTTGATGACTCCGGAGGGGTCAACGACAACGGCGGAAACCGGATAACCGTTGCTTGCGCAGGTTGCGATCGCTTTGGTCGCTGCCTTCATCGCGAGTGCCAGTGGCAGGGAGTAGCCACTTTCGCCAACCTGAGCGATCGCGCTCCCGAGAGGGAACACCGCAAAGGCCGCCACAAAGGCCAGAGAGAACTTGTGCCGCATATCTGATCTCCATGCTGCCGAGAGTCCACGTTCCCTCATGTCAGAGGCGCTCCGGGCTTCACGGATGGAGATCGACTTTTCCATTTGACTGCTGTAGTCAGCCAAAATGGCTTTCAGTTATCCACCCTCGCTATGAGCGACCGCCTCTTCGCGCTGCGGCTGTTCGCTCGGGTCGCCCGCAAGGGAAGCTTTTCCGCGGCCGGTCGTGAGCTGAACATTCCGCAATCGACCGCGTCTCGGACGATCGCGACGCTGGAGCGCGAAATCGGCGTCGCGCTGTTCGTCCGGACCACGCGCGCAGTAACGCTGACCGACGCCGGCTTGGACTTCCTGGCTCGCATCGAGTCTGTCCTGGCCGAGCTCGACGAGGCGGAACACGCTGCGCGCGGAACGGGAGAGCTGCGCGGAATATTGCGGATCGGTTTGGCAACGAACTTTGCCGTGCGGGAGGTCATCCCCCGGCTTTCGGACTTCATGAGCCGGCATCCGGCGCTACGGATCGACCTGATGATGGGAGACGAGCGCGAAGACCTCGTGGCCGAAGGCGTGGACGTCGCGCTTCGGTTTGGTCCTCTTTCCGACTCGACAGCGACGGTGCGGAGAATTCTCGCATGGCCGCGGGTCCTCGCCGCGTCGCGAGCTTACCTCGACAAGGCCGGGGCCCCCCTCACACCTACGGATTTGGCCCAGCATGCGATCATTCTTGGGCCCGCAAGCCTTGGCGGCCACTGGTCCTTTCGCAAGGGCGATACTGCGACCTCGTTCCAGGTCGAGGGCAAGTTGACGATAAGGGCAAGCTTGGGCGCTATCGCAGCGGCCGTCGAAGGATTGGGCATCGTCATGACTCCGCTCGGCGCGTGCCGTCGGGAATTAGAGAGAGGAGAGCTCGTTCGGCTGTTACCGGAATGGGACGCGGGAACGGTCGAGCTCAACGCCGTCTATGCGAGCGGCAGAGCCGCCAAGCCATCAGCGCGAGCCTTTGTCGACTACTTGATCGCAGCGCTTCACGAGACTGAGCCGCCGCCCTCCAGTCCACCTTCGATTGGCGAGAAGCCACGACCGTCTGCTTGAAAGGCCCTGCCGAGCGACGCGAAATGCATGTCCGTTTCTGGCACGAAGCTGCCGAACCGGGATGTCCGCTCTTCGGTCGCTATCGGGGGTGAACCAGACGCGCCAGGTGCGACGCGGTTCGCCGTTTGCGAACGGCCCAGCCGGCGGCTAGCCTCGGCTAAAGGGAATGCCGGGAGGAAAGCATGGGTCGGAAGATAGCGATTGTCGGAGCGGGCGCCGTCGGCGGATATGCCGGCGCCCATATGGTGCAGGCGGGCGAGGACGTGACGTTCATCGACCCATGGCCCGAGCATGTCGAGCACATGAGGAAGGGTGGCCTGCGCGTCACCCACGCTCGCGACGTCGCGGAATTCTCGGTTGCCGTGCGCGCGCTGCACGTCACCGACGCCCAGCAGCTCGCCAAGGAGGCGCCGGTCGACATCGCCTTCGTCTGCATGAAGTCCTACGACACGGCCTGGGCAACCATGCTGATCCGGCAATATCTGGCGCCGGACGGCTATGTCGTGTCGCTGCAGAACTGCATGAATGAAGAGACGATCGCCGGCATCGTCGGCTGGGGCAAGACGCTCGGCTGCATTGCGAGCAGCATCACGGTCAACCTGCCTGAGCCCGGCCACATCCACCGCGGCGCCGGCAAGGGCGGGACGGCACACACCGTATTTCGCGCCGGCGAAGTGCATGGCCGTATCACGCAGCGGGCGGAGGAAATCTGCCGCCTGGTCGGCACCGCCGACAGCGCCAAGGTCACCGGCAATCTGTGGGGCGAGCGCTGGTCGAAACTGGTCGCCAACGCCATGGGCAACGGGCTTTCCGCCTGCACCGGCCTGCCGGGTGGCGAGATGTTGCAAAGCGAGCCGATCCGCCGCTTCTCCACCCGGCTCGGGAGCGAAGCGATCCGCGTTGGCCAAGCGCACGGCTATCAGCTGGAGGAGATTTTGCACCTGCCGCCAGAGACGATCGCGCGTGCCGGCGAGGGCGATGAGGCGGCGATGGGCGTCTGCGACGAACAGCGCTTTGCGGACGGCAAGCGCACTTCCTCGGAGCAGCGTCCCTCGATGGGCCAGGACATGCAGAAAGGCCGGCGCACGGAGATCGAATTCCTCAACGGTTTTGTGGTGCGCGAGGGCGAGAAAGTAGGCATTGCATGCAGAGCCAATGCCGCGCTGACCGACCTCGTCAAGCGCGTCGAACGTCACGAGCTTGAGCCCGATCCACGGCACATCACCGAGCTGCGGTTGAACTGAGGCGAGCCAACATGGGCGTTGCGTCGCTGCAGACTTGAACGGCTCGGCTGCCATGTTGCACCGGCTGCGCGATTGTCGAATACTAGTGTGGCGGTTCAGAAATTCTCTTCATTGTTGCGACGCGTTCGCCAAGATCGAGCGGCGCCAAAAGTGGGGATGCCAGTCGGTATGCGTTGAGCTGATCGAGCGCCAACTCTGCGCGGTCTCCGACCGAACGCTTGCAAAGCCAAAACGACCGGTGAGCGGACGGGCTCAAGGCCGCAGCCGCCGGAGGCGCTTGTCAGCCTTGAACCTGGCGGATCACTGGTCCAAATCAGCACAGTTGCTCTCCGGCACGCACTCAGGGCTCCATCATGAGCGCGTCAAGCCGCAAGCAGAAACTACGACGCCGATCCGGGAACGCCCTGGCCGCGCAGGTGGATCACGAACGGACTGCCAACGGCATTGCTCGTGAACTTCAGTTCGCCGGCATTCAGTCCGAGAATCCTTGGAATGAAAGTGACGTCGATCTGCAGGCTTTGGCTCGGGTTCAGTTGATGATTGCCGGCGCCATCCCACACAAACGTCGGATGCAAGCTCAGTGGCGGCGACGGCGGAATGGAAACTGTGACGGATGTCCTCCGATATTGGTGATTTGCACCGGCTTGGGATCGCTCGGTTCCTGACGGTGCAGCTTGCGAAATTCAAGGAAGTCGGGCGCTGCGGAGATTTCCGCCCCTACCACTGGAACGATGCAAGCCATGTCCCGGTCAGACCAATAGGACTGCACCAGGACGCCGTCGACGCGTGCGTTGCTGCAGCAGACATCGCCAATCTCATGCCAGTCGGTGTCGTTGCGGGGGTTGACCTGGACGCCATCCCCTTCGGGATCCGTGCACGCCTCGACCAACTCGTGCGAGAAGATCGTCGTCAGGGAGTTGAGGGTTCCGTTGTGCGTGACCCATCCAAACCAGGCCTTGTCGATATCGAAGGGGAAGTCGTAGTCCGTGTCATAGGTGTGCAGGCCCGTGATGTTCGGAGTGTTGGGACGGACGTTGGCCGGGAGCACGAACATGTACAGATTGCGCCCGCCGGGATCGTCCGGCTCGGGAACGACCCTTGATCGATCAAGTCGCTGATAAGGCTGTGGACGTCATCGTCAGAAAACGGGTTGTTCGGCTCGCGGCCGGTGACGATCCAGCTCCCTTTCAGGCTGCCGCCGGCAACGCCATACTGTCCAAGTCCCGACAAATAGGGTCCCTGGAGGAGACCGTTGACTGAGTTTATCACCTGCCCGATCGACGGTGAGGGATTGGAGTTCCACGCCGAACCCCAGAACAGCAGTTGCAGCGACACATTGGTGATGATGCTTCCGCCGCCGTTGCTCGTCTGCGTGCCGACCGGCGCATCGCAGGGACTGTGAAAAACCAGGGTGCCGCCGCCGGGTCCAAGCTGACCATCGGTTGCCGTGAGGGTCCCCGGCGACGGCGGGACGACACCGCGCGCTTCGACGAGACTACGACGGCGCAGTCTTTTGGCCGGCATCGGGATCGATGTCAGCTTCACCTGGTGGGATGCTGCTTGCAAAGCCTTGCTGCTGATGGGACGATTTATGAGGGCCTCCCTTCAAGTTTCAGGGGAAATCATCCCGAGGCGGCCGCGCGAGAACGTCGCCCGGCTCGGGTTGTCGACGCACGGGCTTCCGCTGAAGCCGCGCGAAAACAAGCACGAACCCCAGCCGCGGTCGAGGGTCTGGTTGGGCGATTGGGTCCCCTCAACTTCGCGGCTCTGATACTGGATGCGTTGCGCGACACCGGCGTTTAGGTCCTTGAGCAGGACAGCGTATCAGTCGGATTGCTACGCACGAAACCTCTTGCCCAGTTTTGCAACCGTTCGGCCCGATCAGGATACTGCGCGATGGTCAATGCACCGAGGTCAGTCCATTCGTCGTCGGAGTAGCGGAACGGGTATGAGATGGCCGATGCCGCGATGTCGAAAACCGGCCAAGCCACTGCATTGAGCAAAATATCCTCTACGCTGTCGATAACGAGCGTATTGGCGCATGGTCGCGAAAGTGGCCACAGCGATGGCGTTGCCGAACACATCATGTGCCCATGTCGTCACCGCGACCGGCTCGATCGTCAACACATTTGAAATAAGGCGCAGTTCGCGACTTTCGCGAGGACGAAGCATTAAACGGTGCGGAGCAAGGCTAACCAGCTCTCGGAAACGATAGATGGTTTTGTGTTGAATTCGTAACGCAGCCAATATGAGCTCCAGCATCTTCGCTTTGATACGTTGATCCAAAGTTAGACTATGTGATCGACGGAGTTCTCGCGAACTTCACATCAAAAGAAAACCGAACGGCCGATTTTGATGGCGGGCCTAACCTGCCATAGTGGTTGATGACGATATAGTAATCCTCGGGCGCACCCGGAACAATGCGATTTGCTATTCCGGCATCCAGAGCAGGCCCACGAACCAATGCGGAAGACGTCTCGGGAATGACCCCACCGCCCTGCGTAATCCCTGTAGAGACCACGCCAATAGCTGAAAGGTCGTCACTTCGGCGGCTGCCGTACGACGTCAAAGTGAGCAAGGCCTCAAGATAGGGCTTGCGACCGATGCAGGGCGAGCGCAGGCTGGCGGGGCGGAAAACCTGAAACGGGAAGAGGCAAAATGAATTTATCGGGTTCTCTGATTGCCGCCGGACTATTTAGCAGCCTCGCGTTCAGTGTTTTACCGGTTGGCATCGCGAACTCGCAGGATACTGGCAAGAAGGTCATTTCGTCGCCGAACGCGCCTAACCCGATTGGTCCTTATTCGCAGGCGATCCAAGTCGGCAAGACGGTGTATCTCGCTGGGCAAGTCGCGATAGATCCGAAAGAGCAATCAACCGATGGTGAATGCGTCGATCGAGGATCAGACGCGGCGCACTCTCGACAACCTGAAGGCCGTGCTTGAGGCAGACGGGATGACGATGGACCATATCGTTTCGACAACCGTGTTCCTGAAGGACCTTAGTGAGTTCGGAAAGATGAACGAGGTCTACGCTACATACTTCAAGGACGCACCGCCGGCACGCGCTACAGTAGAGGGGGCGCGCTTGCCTCGCGATTTGAAGGTCGAGATTTCGGCAATTGCCGTGCGCCCCTAAAGCGGACGAAGGGAGGAAACCATGAAAAATGTGTCGAAAGCGATTATTATTGCGACGGCCTTGATGCTCGTGGGCCGAGCCTTCGCGCAAGATCTACCAACCGGCCAGCCTGAGACCGTCGATGTCTCGCCTGAGCGGCTCTCTCGAATTCGGGCGGTGCTCCAAAAGGAGGTTGATGCCGACCGCATGCCGGGCGCCGTCGTAATGATCGCCCGTCGAGGCCAACTGATCTATTCCGACGCGATTGGTTTCCAAGACAAAGCGGCGGGGAAGCCGATGACCAAGGATGCGATCTTCCGCATCTACTCTATGACGAAGCCACTCGCTTCAGTTGGAGCGATGATGATGGTTGAGGAAGGCAAGATCCACGAACGATCCAGTCTCCAAGTTCTTGCCGGAGCTGGCCAAGATGGATGTCCTGGTCACAGACAAAGATGGCAAAATAGCCGCGAACCTGCCAAGCGGCAGATCACCATTCACGACCTCTTCCGACATACAGCTGGCCTCACGTACGGAGAGTTCTCCGCCATTCCGGAAATCAAATCGGCCTATGCTGAAGCAAAAATTCTCACGCAGCCGTCGCGCTTAATCACGCCCGAACAATTCACGGCGGGTATCGCCAAAGCGCCGCTGGTGCGTGAGCCGGGCACCGCTTTTGAGTACAGCCTCGCTGTCGATGTGCTAGGGCGGGTCGTCGTGGCAGTATCGGGCCAGCGCCTATCGGTTTTTCTTAATGAACGACTATTCCAGCCTCTCAAAGTACCTGACACGGGGTTCAAGTTTCCTGAGGCAAGCCGGAACCGGATTGCCGAGCCGCTTCCCAAAAACCCCCTCACAGGTGAGCCTACCGAGCAGCTGCTGGACGTGACGATCGATCCGTCGAACGACCTCGGCGGCGCGGGAAGCGTATCGACGGCGGCCGACTACTTGCGCTTCTGTCAAATGATGCTGAATGGCGGCATGTTAGATGGCCGCAGGTATCTGAGCCCAACCACCGTGAAACTGATGACTTCAGATCACCTAGGCAATCGCTCTGCATCACCACTCACACCTGGCGCCCTTTTGATGGGCGTAGAGGGCTACACATTCGGTTTGGGCTTCATGGTTCGGCAAGGGCCGGGGCTGGCCGGCGTGCCCGGCTCCGAAGGCGAGTATATGTGGGCCGGGCGATGGTGGCACTTTTTTCTGGATCGATCCCAAGGAGCAACTCGCCGTTGTTTACATGGCGCAGACA
The DNA here is from genome assembly GCA_963745785.1 of uncultured Alphaproteobacteria bacterium. GTDB lineage: Bacteria > Pseudomonadota > Alphaproteobacteria > Rhizobiales > Xanthobacteraceae > Bradyrhizobium. Next base: position 120,378 of record CAVUYV010000017.1, read on the forward strand.
CCGGGTGCCATCCGGCCGTACTATCGCCGTATGATCAAGGCTCTTGTGGGTCAGGCAATCGGGCCGATAGTCGTACCGTAATCTTGGCCCGTTGACCGAAGGCTGCCGATCCGTTCCTTGCGCAGGTGCGGAGGGAGTTATGACCAAAGCAATTGGAATGAACCGGTCAACAAGGCGGTGTACGAAGCGGAAATCGGTCGGTGGTCGGCTCTGCCATACGATCGATTGATATCGAGATTGAGGCGCTCGGCGCAGACGTGTACGCGATCGGCTCGGCAAGGAACTCCGGATAAGCCACTTCCGCCTTGGGGTCATTCGCGTCGTTCTGACCGTGCTCCGTTCACTTCCGGTCTTCTCCGACTAGCGGACATTCTCAGGGTCGGTCGCATGTCTCAGAATGGGATGGACCGGCCGTGCTCCCGCCCCTAACGGCTCTCAGAGTTTGCGGGGGCTTAGAAGCACGAGGAGCACATCGCCATGTCCCATAAGACAGCCGCTACAGTCGCACACACCATTGGCATCGATACGGGCAAGAACACCCTGCATTTGATTGGCCTCGACGACAAGGGCGCAATCGTTTTGCGGGAGAAGATTGCCCGCGGTCGGATCACGGCCCGGCTCGCCAATGTGCCGCGGTGCCTGATCGGAATTGAAGCTGGCATGGCGACGCACTATGTGGCTCGCGAGCTAAGTGCGCTCGGCCATGACGTAAAGCAGGTACCGCCCGCTTATGCCAAACCGTTCCGGCAAGGCCACAAGAACGACTTCCGAGACGCCCACGCGATCGCGGAGGCTGTCCAGCGGCCGTCCACCCGCTGCGTTCCAGTGAAGACCGACGATCAGCTCGATCTCCAAGCACTGCACCGGGTGCGATCTCGCCTGATCGGCCAACGAACGGCTGTGATCAATCAAATCCGCGGCTTTCTCTTGGAGCACGGCATTGCGGTACGTCAGGGGCTTCGCTTCCTCCGCCAACAGCTTCCGGACATCCTGGCTAAACGCAGCGACGTGTTGTCACCTCGCATGATCAGGATCATGGAAGACCTCAGCGGCGATTGGCGGCGTCTTGATGAGCGTATCCAACACGTCACCGAAGAGATCGAGGTTCTGGCGCATGGCAGCGAGAGTTGCCGCCAATTGATGACGTTCCGGGCATCGGCCCGATCATCGCCAGCGCCATGGTGGCGGCCATTGGCAATGGCGCCGCCTTTGCCAAGGGCCGTGACTTTGCCGCCTGGCTCGGCTTAGTGCCGAAGCAGATGTCGACGGGCGATCGGACCATCCTCGGCCGCATCACCAAGCGTGGCAATCGCTATCTGCGCACGCTGTTAATGCAGGGCGCTCGCGTTATTTTGCTCAGGCCAGCAAACTGGGCAAAGCACAGTTTTGGCCCGTGGCTAACGGCCGCGGCAAACCGCCTGCATCACAACGTGTTGGCTACTGCCCTTGCTAATAAGTTGGCGCGGATCACCTGGACCGTGTTGGCGCAAGGTCGCAGCTACGAAGCACGCGTCGAGCCGAGAACAGCGTAAGCGCTCGGGTTCAACCTAAGGGCTGATCCCTGGCACCACCGAAGCTGAAAGATACCTGCCGAGGTCTGCGAGTTGGATTGAGGAGATGGAGAAACGGTCTCGCCGTCGCATCCGTGATCTGGTGGCACTAGCGGCCTTTCAGGGCCTTTCCAGAATGAGATCGGATGTGCGCGGATATCCATGATGGCCAGGAGCACAAACGCTCCATTCAAGGGCCGGATACAGAAGCGCAAGACCAATCATCTCCAAATCATCAAATCCGGCTTGCAACGCACGGCCGGTCCATACAGACCGGTGCCAACAGGCGACATCGCAGTGGAGTGCGCCCCTGGAGCCGGACATCGGCGGAAGTATGGGATCGAATCGAGCCATGATAGTCCCTCAGGACATCAAGCCAAAGCAGACCGTGCGAAAATTTCGACAATGTCTGATAATCGCTCCTCGATCGTCAACCTGTCGCGTCCAATTGCAGTGGCGCCTCGGACAAGGCGCCGGTCACGGCCGCATGGCGCGCGTCGCGGAGGCCTGGGACAGGTCAACAGCGCCGGGGCGCGACGTCGCGGAGTACAATCTCGAGCGCAAGCGTACGTCTTCAACGTCTTCGGCTGGCTTGCTGAAGCGGCGCGCGGCTGATACCTATCCTTGCGACGCGTCATGGCCGGGCCCGCCCTGGCCATGCATGTCTTTGGACAGATATAGTCAATCCACTTTGAACGTGGCCCGCCATGCCAAAAAAAGGCGAAAGTCGAAGGCGAAATCGAAAGCCAAATTGAATATCAAGAAGTCCAAGAAGGGCAGGCGAGCAGCGCCGCCCAAGCGGCGGAAGGTTGCTGTCAGCATTCCGGCGCTGGAGGCTGCTGCAACGAAAGCAGCCGACTTCGCCGCCAAGCACGAAGCCGCCGCAGCGGAGTCAAAAGGCGCCGCGGAGCAACGTCGTTCTGACGCAGATGCGGCAAGGCAGGAGGTGACGAAGCTCGAGGCCGCTGCGAAAGAAAGGCAAAGCGCGAATGCCGCGAAGAGTGCGGCTGCGGTCAAGGAGGCAAACAACAGGGCCGCAAAGCTCGACGCGCTTGCTAAAAAGGCTAGGCGAGAGGCCACGGGTCGCGAAGCCGCAGCCGAGCGAGCAAGGCTTGCCGCCGCGGAGAAAGCCCGGCGCGAAGCTGCGCAGCAGGCGAAGCGCGAGGCAGCAGAGAAGGCGAGGCTCGAAGCCATCGAGCGAGCGAAGCGTAAAGCTGCCGAGAAGGCGGAGCGCGACGCTGCGCGAAAAGCCGAGCGCGAGGCGGCGAGGCAGGCAAAGCGCGAAGCCGCTGAGAAAGCGAAGATCGAGGCTGCCGAGACGCGCGCAACGCGAGGCGGCGGAGAAGGCGGAGCGTGAAGCCGCCCGCAAGGTCGAGCGCGAAGCGGCCAAGGAGGCAAAGCGAGAAGCTGCCAGGATCGCGAAGATGGAGGCTTCCGCACAGGCAAAACGCGAAGCTGCGGAGAAGGTCGAGGCCGAGCGCGAGGCGGCTGAACGAGCAGAACGCGAGGCCGCCGAACAGGTAATCCGGGAGGTCGGTGAACCAGCCAAAAGCGAAGTTGCCGCGAAACCAGAGTCGGCATATCCGACGGGCCGTCGTTTACAGATGGCATCCGACGGAAATGAATGCGCCGGCAGAGGCCTTTAGATGTCAAGCTTTGGCTAAGGAAATCGCCGCCGAGCTGCGCGCAAAGTACGATCTGAAAGCAGCATAGCTTGCCGGTCAACGTGTGCTTATTACGAAGTTCGATCATGATCCGAGCCGCGCCGTGGGAAGTGCTCGGCACAAGCGCTGCAGCTGGCCGATCGGCGCGCGGCAGGAGCAGTGGCTGCGTGCGTACCCCCAAGCCACCGCAGCGCAAGCTGCAACGCTGGCGCCTCGCCCACCATTCAACGCTCGCGTCGAGACCGTGACAACGAAGCCGTTCTTTCGCGAGCCGTTCACCCCGAATGGCGGACTGGTGGTGCAGTCGGGCGCAAGATCGCTGCGGCATCGCGACGCGATCATCTCCCTTGCGGCCCGTTACAAGCTGCCCGCGGTCTACAGCGCTCGGGACTATGCTTAGCGCGGGCGGTCTGCTGTCATATGGGCCTGACCAAATAGGCCATTGACGCGGCGCCGCCTCCTACGTCGACCGCATCCTTAAGAGCGAGAAGCCGGCCGATCTGCCTGTGCAATTGTCGGTGAAATACGAGACCGTGCTCAAGATGACGACCGATGGCTGCTGATCCAGGTAGCACAGGTCCAACCGCGCGGAGGTACGTTCTTATACCAACGGCCCTAAATATTGACTGTTGCCCATGTTCGGGTGGTGATCGAGGCGATGCGCTTTGGATCTTGTTCGAAGAAGTTCCAAGCGCCGCAGGCTTTATCAACGATGTCGTCGTAGTCGTCGAAGACGGTGATCGCGAGTTTGTTGCCGCGCGATATTCCCAGACGTTTTCGATCGGATTGAGTTCAGGAGCGTAAGCTGGCAGACGCACAAGGGTGATGTTTTCGGGGATCGTGAGCGCGGCAGCAATGTGAAAGCCGGCGCCATCGAGGACGAGAGCGGCGTGGCTGCCTGGCGCCACCTTGCGGCTCGCCCTGCGCGTTCAGACGCTGTGGGCTCTCAACTGTGCCGGGGCAGATGGCGTTACAGCGGATGCCTTGTGCGACATAGTCGGCGGCCACCGACTTCGTCAGGCCGATAACGGCCGCCTTGGTGACGCCATGGGCGAAGCGGTTCGGCACGTCTTTCACGCTCGAGGCGACAGACGACATGTTGATGATGCAGCCTCTGCGCCATTCCAGCATGCCTGGCAGAGCAGCTTTGATCGTGCGCACAATCGCGTTGACGTTGAGATCGTAAGCGAAGTCAAGATCGGCCTCGCTCGCGTCGAGGACCGTGCCGTTCTGGACTACTCCGGCGCAGTTGAACAGCACGTCGACCCGGCCGATCTCCGCAAAGAAGGCGGAGATGGTGGCGGCATCGAGGACGTTGAGCTTACAGCGGTGCAATTGCGGGCCGCCTTCAACCTCGGTTAGCCCGGCTTCGTTTGATGTCCGTGGCCCAGACCTGTGCCCCAGCCGGTCGAAGGTCTCCGCCGTGCACGTCCGATACCTTGCGCGGCAGCCGTGATGACGACGACCTGCCCCTTGAGATCACCGCTCACCTCAACGTCCCACTGTCATGTGTGGTGCCGTGCCGTGCGCAGAACGATGAACGATGCTGCGATCGAGGGCCGCCCAATCCCAGTCGATGCCGAGGCCCGGAGCGCTCGATGGAATTGCTTTGCCGGCCTCGATCCGAATGGGCGACGACGTCACCACGTCAAGCTGAGGGATGTATTCGAGCCAGCGGACTATTTGGCACGGCGCAGCACAGACCGAGACTGGAGCTCCATCAGGAAGTGCGGGCAGACCGGCACGTTGAAGGCCTCGGCCAGATGCGCGACCTTCAGCCAGGGCGTGATGCCGCCGATGCGGCCGACATCGACCTGGACGATCGAGCAGGCGCCCGCTTCGAGATAGTCCTTGAACTGGGACAAGCTGTACATCGACTCGCCGACGGCGATCGGCACCGTGGTCGATTGCGCGAGCCGGCGATGCGCAGCGACATCGTCGGCATGGATTGG
>CAVUYV010000018.1:0-155128 GCA_963745785.1 uncultured Alphaproteobacteria bacterium
ATACGAGACTCCTTGTCGTCCGTGATGATTCGGTTGCGTCGAGACGGGCGGTCAAGTACGTAGGCAAATTTGTGGGAAAGCGAAGGGCGTTTCGCATTTGTCTGGTTCATGTTCTGCCGCCATTACCACCGGAACTGCTGGAACACGGCGGCTCAGAGGACCCTGCGAAGGAGGCACGGATGGGGGCTGACCTGAAGCTTGAACAGCATCGGTGGATTTCGGCCGCCAAAAAAGCCTCCCAGAGAGGCTTGCACGAAGATCGTGTAGTCCTGCGGAAAGCGGGAATTTCAGCGAGAACGGTGACAGCCGCGTTCTGTGAACCGGAAGAAGGCAGGGGGCGCGGCTGACGCGATTCTCCGCATGGCCCGGGGACGACGTTGTCGAACGGTCGTTGTGGGCCGGCAGTCGGTTTCCTGGTTTCACGAGTTATTCAGCCACGATTTGTCAGAAGAACTCCTTCGCCGTGGCAAAGGGTTCTGTGTCTGGGCTGTTGAATGACGCACGACCTGCTCCGAACAGCGAACGTTGGGAAACGTGGTCTCGTTGGAAATTTAGAAGAGCCGAAGGAGAAAACAACATGTCAGAGTCAATGTATCCGCCAGCATCGCTGGATCTCGCTCGCAAGCGTCGGGACCTCGCACCCCTCATCCAGGACGCGTTCCACGCGTTCAGCCAGCTCGTGTTCGCCGACGGTGCGCTGCCAGCCAAGACGAAGCAACTGATCGCAGTCGCGGCTGCCCACATCACGCAGTGTCCCTATTGCATCCAGAGTCATACCAAAGCGGCGCTAAAGCACGGAGCAAACCCAAAGGAAATCATGGAGGCGATCTGGGTCGCCGCCGAGATGCGAGCCGGTGGTTCCTACGCGCATTCGGCAATATCGCTCACCACTATCAACGAGGAGCAGCAACGACACGAACTCTGACGCGGTTGCGTGGGCCGGGTGGATTTATGTCCCCCTGAATCAAACGTAGAGTCAGGAGCGATCGATATCCATACCCTCCGAATCAATTCCGATTCAGTGGGCCTTTAGCGGACATGCTGTGGATGGTCAGTGAAAAGCAAGACCGAGGAGCATCAGCGCGAAGCTTCGCAAAAACGAGCTAAAAACCATGACACCTCATCTCGCAACGCAAACTCACCTCGCCAGGAAATCCGCTCGTCACACCATTGTCTGCGGTTTTTGTGCGGCACGTTCGGTCGGAACTAAGCTTTGCCAAACATCATCAAAGCAAAAATTAGTGGAAGATAGACGATGGAGGCGAAGAGCAGGCGGCGCGCCGTGGCGTTCGTTCTGCAAAAGGCCAAACGCGCAGCGTGGTAGAAAAATCCCGAGCTCAGCACAAGAACTGCGACAAAGTAAACCAACCCGGCCCGCTGCAGCACGACCGGAATGAGGCTGACGGGTATGAGAGCGAGCGAAAAGAAGATGGTTTGCCACGCCATGAAGCGCCCCTGCGTCGCACCAACAGGTAATGTCCGATATCCCGCGCGTGCGTAGTCCTCGCGATACATCCAGGCAATGGCCATGAAATGTGGAAACTGCCAGAGAAAGAGAATGGCGTAGAGAAGCCAGGCGTCCGAACTCAGGCTTCCGCTCGCTCCGGCCCACCCGATCAAAGGCGGCACAGCGCCCGGAAATGCTCCGACCAGCGTGCATAACGGAGTCTTCCTCTTCAGCGGAGTGTAGAAGAGCAAGTAGGTGCTCAACGTCAGCAAGGCCAGTACGCTGGCAAGGAGATTTACAAGAAGAGCCAAGTAAAACCCGCCAGCTATCAAGAGCACCACGCCAAACCACAGCGCGAGAGAGGGATGAATCCTCCCGGCGGGAAGCGGACGCCCCGCCGTTCGCCGCATCTGGGCATCGAAACGCCTTTCGAAATACTGATTCAGTGTTCCCGCGCCACTAGCCACGAGCATCGTGCCCAAAAGGGTGTTGAAGAGCAGGAGAATCCGCCAGTGAGAAGCGGGTGAGGCCAGGTAGAAGCCGGCGAAGGTTGTGATCAGAATCAGGAAGTTCACCTCGGGCTTGGTCAGCGTCCAATAATCGGACAACACAGCCGTCGAACGTGAGAGACCACTTGCTGCGAAGTGAGCAGCCATCACATTCGTCTGAGCCAATCGAGTTGCACGCGTCATGTTATGGCCTCGCTGAGCGTCGAGATGTTCTCCGCAGGAGTTCTGCTCGTGTGCGACGTGTCGTTGATTCAATGCTCCGGGCGAATCCTAACGATCTCGACGGAGCAGAGAGCGTGTCGGGCCACCGCGTCCGATATGCTGCCCATCACGTCTTCCTATGCCTTGATCGCCTGCAAGAGTCCCAGGTAATGAATGAGATCATCTCGCGACAGCATCCCCAATATCCTCTTATCCGTCATCACGGGGAGTTGGGCGACGCCATTTCTGCCCATCTGCTCCAATGCCGTCCACAATTCTGCATCAGGTCTGATCGATTGCATTTGTTCCGCCGGTATCACGGCTTCGAGAGCAGTCGTGGTTGGCCATTGGGCGCGAGGCACTTTTCGGATGGCTGGTAAAGTGAGCAGCCCGACGACCTCAGAATCGTTCATGATCACAAAGGTCGTGCGCCCACTGGTTAAGATGTGGTCGTGCACCACTCTTTCGAGCGTTGTGCCGGCAGGGATGGTGGCGTAGTCGCGGCCCATCGCCTCTGATACCTTGTGGCCGGTCAACAATCCCTGCATTAGCTGCTGCTGAACTTGCGCTGCTGCGGCGCTTTCGAGAAACCAACCGATGAAGGCTATCCACAAACCGTTAAAAAAGTTTCCCCGCAAAGCGAGCCAGACCCCGAAAGCTATGAAAAGGAAACCGATGAAACGTCCGGTGTCGGCCGCAATCAGGGTTGCTCTCCGGAAATTGCGAGAAACGCCCCACACGATCGCGCGAAAACCCCGTCCGCCGTCCAACGGGAATCCGGGAATGAGATTGAAGACGGCAAGCATGCCATTGATGAGGGCCAGGTATTTGGCGGTGGCCAGCAGCGGACTGATGGTCGTTAACAAAGGTTGCAGCACGAGAAACAGTGCTGCCAACGCGAAGCTCACAATAGGCCCCGCAACCGCGATCCAGAACTCGGCGCCAGCGCTTGGAGGTTCTCCCGCTATTTGTGACACCCCTCCGAAAATGAACAAAGTGATGCGGGTCACTTGAATCTTGTAATGCATAGCCACAAACGAATGTCCAAGCTCGTGGAGCAACACGCACACAAAGAATAGGACCGCAGTGAGTGCACCCATGAACCAATACTCCGGCGTGTTCCAGTTCTTGAACTCACTTGGGAAGTAGCTGACAGCCAACATCCACGTGAACAGGCCAAGCACCAAAAACCAGGAATAGTCGAGATCGACAGCGATACCGAAGATTCGCCCCAACGGGATTGTATGGCGGAACATTTTTCACCTGCCTTCAGTTCTCAGACACAATGCGCGGCCTCGTTCCGTTATCGCGCATCGTTACTCTACGGGCTGGGGTGTTGCAATCAAGGTGTCGCGTCTCGGCTGTGCCGCCCGAGGCTATCGTCCTGAGGATGCCGCTTTCGATTTTCCGCCGGGCTTGTTGTCAGCTGCTACCTTGGGCATCACAATTTCAAGCATTTCACCCTTGAGTTTCGCTGTTGCTCGTGTGGGGTCGACATCCACGGACAACTCTTCCACTCCGAAGATCCGCTGTGCTCTCTTTTCCATGTGTGCAGGCGTGTCACCGCCGCGAATCACGTCGAGCTCTCTTTCACCGCTAAGAATCAAGCGACGCGGCTCGACACTGACGTTGAGTTGATCAGTTGTAAAAGAACACGGCAATTCAGCCTTATAGACGATGGCCTCGGCCGATTCCTTCAAATCGTGTCGATACCCACGCACGACTTCTACTTTGGCTTCGGTCCAATCATCTATGTCGTGGCCATGGACGCCGCCGTGGCCCGTGAACAGCTCATAGGCGCGGCGAGCAATCACGTTCTGTATTTCGTTTTTTCGATTAAGCAGAACGTCAGCGGCAACAAGCTTCACTGGTGTAGCGGCTTCGCGCCGCTGCGGTGCTGATTGTTCTTTCATTTTCCTTCTCCTTTTGCTTTTCTTCCGCCGAGGTAGTGCAACTCGGAACAAGGTAACCTCCCAGCCTGAAGTACCGATTCAAGTGCAAGCGCAGTTCCAGGCGAGCTCTTAGTAAGCAAGATCGTCACTGCAGGCGTAAGCACACGGCCTAATCTATGATCACCATCTGGTGCTCGATCCTTTGGCAAGCTCAGCACTCGGCTAGGCGACCCAACGTGGTTGCGCAGAAACGGATAGAACGAGTGTCCGACGGAGGCAATCCAAAGAATTCCACAGTACAGGGCATGAATGATCAGAAGGTACAGCGCTACTAGTGCTGCCACAATCACAAAGAGGATCGTGAAGAAGAAAAGCGCCGTAAGCAGCTCACGCACAAAATAGCTTTGCAAGGATGTGACGGCCGCTAACACAGCCAAAATCCATTTCAGTTCTCGGTGATCCCTTAGTAAGACATAGGCTTTATTGCTCACATCCTGAACCGCTGAAAAGAGCACCGGCCAGACAGAAAACCGCTCGACGCTGATGACAGCGGTCTTGGGCTGTACTCTCTGTCTTGACGACGAATCCATTTGCATGACCGTTTCATTTTTGAACCGCGCTCATTTTGTGACAATGGGTCGTTTATACTCTCTGGAGAAACAGGTGTAATCGGCAAGGAAGAGAGGAAATTCATGCGAAGACAGCTCATGGGAAACGATCCGCCAATTCTGTGTTGGTGGAACGTGTGGTCCATATGGTGGCAGTGATATGGCGGTTCGTTAGAGAACGAGGTAGGAGGGATGATTCGAATTATCACAATCGAGCGCGAATTTGGACGCGGTGGCCCTTAGATCGCACGCAAACTCCCCGTTCAACCTGGCTGGAAGCTGTGGGATCAACTGCTGACTTTCGAGATCGCGTGATTGACAAAGAGTGCACCGGAAGCTGTCGAACGACGCGAATGGAAAATGGATTCGCTTTGCCTGCCGGGTGTTCAAATCTTTTTTCTATCGCTTGACCAACTTCGTGGATGAAATATTCACGAATGCCGGCAGCGCGGGGTTAATGACTGAGTGCAAGTCCTGTGGCCATCGCCGCAACGAACACTCCGAGAACGAAGAAGGCGAGAAACAAGATAACTATTATATTCGCCCTCCGAAGACTTCTATTGGCATGAGGTTCAGGTGGTAGCAGGTTCCATCGCTGGGGACCAGAGTTGTTACTTTTCATAACGCCTCTCTTCCATTTCTCGTTGACCTCGGTGGACAGATCGTTGCTGAGATTCGCACGCGGTATAGATTCGCCTTCAGCGATCATCGCCGAATCCTTTGCGCGCTAACGCTCCTCCGCGGGCGCAGAAAGAGCGCGACGAGGTGTTGATTTTCTTGCATCGAGCTGCCAAATCGCATCATGCTGAATTATCCGAAGTCCGTGGTCTCAGACATCCACACTGTTAGACGTATCGCAATACGATATGGTTGGTCAGGCATTCTTTATATCTATCGCATCGCGATACATTAGGAACGTTCACGCGATTCGCATGTGGATGGCCGTTGCAGGCTTTGCCCGCCGGCTAGAGTGGGGCCGCTCGTTTCTCTCGACTCCGCTCGAGGATCTGAAGTCGCGCCGTCGCGCCATCTCCGATGTAGCGTAAGAAACGCATAGACTTCGATTTCCCACTCGGAGGATTCCGGGAGACCGTCAGAATCTTCGCTATCGCTCTATTTTTGTTTTTTGGATTTCTTCTTCGCCTGAGTCTGGATGTGTTTCAGCGCTTTCCCCTTATGGATCGCCACGTGATCGGTCTTGTCACTTTGGATGAGGTATTGAGGTTCGTCTCTCGAAGCGTGGTGCACATAGCCTTTGATCCGTATATTAGAAATAACTTTCTTGATGATGACGCCGCGAACCCTCCCAGCTTCCGAATTCCATTCAACGTGGTCGCCGTTTTTAAATATTTTGGGCATCGCTTTTGTCTCCAAAAGAAAAAATCACCTGTAACGATTTCCTTAACTGAGAAATCGACCGCCCGAGTTTTGTATGAGGTTCATGTCCATCCGATTGAGGACTGTTTCTTGCCAGGATCCGTTTCTTTATGAGCTAACGTGGAAAAGTTAAGTTGCTGACCACGGCATAGCCTGGATTGTCCTCGTTGCTATCGTTGATCTCAGCCGTATCAATGTCCAACAACGTCGGCTTTCTGGACGTCGAGTTCCCTAGAATCCTTAAACACAGCCTGGCTTCTTTGGCTTCTGAGGAAAAAAAACGGGTTAGCCAGTCGACTAAGTTACAAGCTCTCGTAATGACGAGCTCACCGCACAATTAACTCAGCCTTCATATTCGGGTGCAAAGTACAGGTATAGAAATAGGTTCCCCTTTTAGTGACCACATATTTCCAAGAACTACCAACAGGAAGAATTCCGGAGTCGAATGTTTTCGGTTGTGCTGTCGAGGTTGCGGTGTGTGGAACGATGTCATCGTTCCTCCATTCGAACCGTATCGCCAACCTTTACCTTGAGCACGGCGGGTTGAAACTTAATTTCCCGGACTACGACCGTGTGTGTTTGCGGACCTTTGGGAACAGCGGCCAGCACGAATCCGCCCGCAGGTGTCTGCGTGCCCAGCGAGCACGAAACCAGTAACAACAGGAGTGTCGTCAGAATTAATCTTGAAGCTACCGATCGCATGCTCGAGTGGGGCGCATTCATTGCTATATCTCCTTGGTTGTAACGCCAGTTCTTACTTGTGGTTCTTTGCATCGTGTGCTGCGGCGGGGTCAACGGTGGCTTGCACGTTTCTTGCATGCTCAAGATGACCGAGAAGAGAGTCTGAGCTCCCTCAAGGGCGGCCTTGAGTTCCGCGTTCTGGGCGTTCGGAATCAAGACACCGGCGATCGCATCCGTGACCTGCTTGTGATAGGCCACCTCGTTGTCTATATAGAATTTGTCAAAGGCCTTCCCGTGCAAGCTTTTCAGCTTTGCCGTAACTTCCACGGACTTGGCTTTGAGACTGTTGCTCGTGTCGTTTTCGACGGGGGGTTAGCTGAAGCTTGCCCGCCAGTTCAATGACGGACTTCTGGACCGCCCCGTGATCGGTGACCATCTGTTGCGCAAATGCCAGAACTTCCTTGTTCTTGGACTCGGTCAATGCGAGTTTGCCGTAGTCGATGTCAATCTGATTTGCAGCCAGGACGATCGCGCCGATATTCGCGTCGCTCGGAGGCTGTTGTGCGACACTCTCGGAAGTGAAACTAAGCGAACCGAGTAAAGCAACCGCGGACAGAACCAAAATGCTTGAAATCTTCATCGTGTAACTCCTTTTATTGTTTTCTGGGGCGCCCCTGTATGGCCTGGGAACAACGGTGATTGTTATTTCCCATGGCGATCCTCATGCTGGAATTGTTTCGGACTTGTCACAATGGTCTGTTTATACCCAGGAACGGGACGCCCGTAACGATTGCCAAAAAACACTCGAACGAGGGTTCGATGCCGACTACGCGGATTCAACCGATAGTCAGACTGCCTTGGAGACTCCCTCCACTAGAGAAGAGTCTCCAGCGGAGAATCGGATACACCTTGCTGCATCTTTCTTGTCTCCGGGGAACCGGCCCTGTATGAAATCGTCGTGAATTCCAACGAGAAACAGTTGGCCCTTCTCGACGTGGCGTCCCCCTGGAATGAGCTTCAAGGACAGGTCACAGAACGCGTATTAAGGAAAGCGTCCGGCACATCGCTCTCGCTACTAAGAACACAATCGCTCGCGCAAAAAAGTTTTGAAAAATGTTCAATTGTGAACGGTTTCCGAATTTACGTGTGTTAATTATGGCCGAAGTAACGAGTCTGAGGTGTCTCTTCACCGCTGTTCTTTTTGTTGAAACAGTTCAGAGACAAGCCAAGGGATGAGTGGTCAGGCCAGAAGTGGTCCACAAATTGGTGGCGAAAGGAAGGTCTGAGGCATGGACGCCACCAGAAGAGACTTTCTAAAAGTTAGTACATTAGGCGGTGCGGCAGCTGTGGTCTTCGGTTTTGATCTGGCACCAGCCTTCGCGCAACTGCGGGCACTCAAGATCGCGCGGGCTACAGAGACTCGATCCACGTGCCCGTACTGTGCTGTGAGTTGTGGCGTCATCATCTATACCTTGGGTGACAAGGCCAAGAACGTGACTCCGCAGGTCATTCATGTAGAGGGGGATCCCGATCATCCCATCAATCGCGGCACGCTGTGTCCCAAGGGTGCCTCACTCCAGCAGGAAATCGCGAACCCGAGGCGTCTCACAAGACCTCAGGTTCGCCGGCCCGGCGGAACGGATTGGCAAGACATTTCCTGGGACGACGCGATCAATGAGATCGGCGGATTAGTGAAGAAATCGCGCGACGAGACTTTTGTGACCAAAGACGCGTATGGAGAGCATCGCTTGAGGAAAGAACCTTTGATCTAACGTACGCGGCGGAAGTCCACACATTCCACTGGGTGCAAAGCAGGTAGAAATCTGGCTGCGATATCCGCAAAGTGATGGTTGTCAGAGAATCTTGAAAGCCAACCTGACGTCGCCTTATCCCACGAAATTCTTCGCTGACACTGAACATGGCTATAAGATCGCGCACATCAAGGTGAAAAAATCCGACCGTGGCGACGATTCTAGTTATCGCTTATTTCCGCGGCGGGACAACGAACACGACATAGCAGGGCGAATGTTCGGCCACGTGCTTAGCTGTCGTGCCAAATACTACCTCGCCCAGCGTACGTCTGTGATGATAGCCGAGGACGGCTAGATCGCTCTTCTGTTCGTTCAGTTCATCAAGCAAGGCGTAACTGGCGGAGTGTGCCCGCAAAACCCGCGTCTTTGCCTTCAAATGGCTGCTGCGGGCCACGCGCTCGCCGGCACGCAAGATTCCCTGCGCCGCTGCTTCCAAATCCGGCACTTCGGCGTCAAGAGCGGTGTTGTCGGGAAGTTCTATTACATGAACCAGTACGAGTGATGCTCGCTGTGAGCTCAAGCGGCAAGCCAACGCGGTTAGTTCCACAGCGTTTTCCAAGGTTTTCAAACCTACTAAGATCCGCTCTAGGTTTCCTCATCGCTCCTCTTTCGGTACCATTGAGTCAATTCTGACTAGTTTGGAGGTTTTGCCTCGCTTAAACTGCGAAAGAGTTCTTAGCGCTCATTTCTCTTTGTTTTGCTCCACCGCCACCTCTTGGACCCATACCTAGCAGGTGGGTGGGTTGTCGAAGCTCATCTCCGATTCGCGTTTAAGGGCATGGCTCTTGATCAATTGCTATTTGCGAGCTGCGTTCGTGGGGCGGCTGTAATTCTCGCCGATCTGGTCCCAGTTGAACATTCCACCACGCGTCGATATATTCGTTCCGTCGGTTCTGATACTTCAGGTAGTAGGCATGTTCCCACACGTCCAGACCCACGACCGGTGTGCCGCCGGTCATCAGCTGGGCTGTCCTGGTTCGGTGTGGAGTCCAGCGAGAGCTTGGCATTGTGAATCAAGAGCCACGCCGAACCCGAACCGAAGCGCGTCAGTGCTGCTTGTGAGAATTGTATTTTGAAATCGGCAAACGAGCTGAAGGTTCTTCTCGATCGCTTCAGCGAGTTCGCCTTTGGGCTCGCCACCTCCGCCCTTCTTCATAGTTTTCCAGAACAATGAATGATTGGCGTGGCCACCTGCATTGTTGCGGACCGCGTTCCGGAGGTTTTCCGGTACCTCGTCCAGCTTGGTCAGCAGCTCCTCGACCGAAGCTTCTGTAGGTTGGCATGACCTTCGAGAGCTTTATTTAGATTGTTAACGTAGCCGGCATGGATGCTTGCCGTGATGGATTTCCATGGTCTCTCTGGCGTCGATGTACGGTTCTAATGTGTCTGAGTGACATAGGGGTATGGGGGTAGCTGATGCGTGCCGGCTTGAGCCGTTCTACTCTGTTGAGTCATGTCTTCCTCCTGGTTCTGAGCTTGGATTCTGGCGTGTGAAACTGGATCATGTCGATGTAACAGACGTTTCTGTCGGAGGTATAAAAAGACCATTGTTAGAAAAGCAAACGAATCCCAGCATGAGAATCGTAGTGAAAGCGAAGGCATCACTGGGCTGACATTCGCGCTGGCGGTGACCTAAGGGGGGAACATGCGTGCTGAGAGAAGGTCCCGATTTGAAAGTGGGAAAGTCGGTTCAGGGTCCATGTCGGTCGCTGGCAGCGTACGAGCCTCGGCAGGCGGTCTGCGCACAAGTACAGCGCTTTCGGACGACCGGGCATCGAGCCACGATGGACTCACGGTGACAAAGATGGAGTGGGGACGGCGTATGGAGCCCTGCGAGCCGAATTTGGTTCACCTTGTGGAACGGCATCATCACTGAAGTTGATTATCCGACTGTCGATCACCCACAGATCCGCGACCTGCAGTGTCTCATCACAGATGGAAAGACTTTTTTCCATGAAGAAAAACGCGACCTGAAATCCATCTGCGAGCGTCTTTCAGGTAATTCTCTTTCGCGCTATCGCTACACCAACACCGATCCCTAGGGCCGGTACTCCATCGTCAAGGAAATCATCACGAATCCGCATCTTGACTGCATTCTCCAACACGTTCAACTCATAGGTGATGAATCGTTTATCTCGAAGTTGCGTCTCTACATGCTTTGTGCGCCCCATCTTCAAGCTCGGCGGATGGAGTAACAGCGGCTATGTGATCCAGGTAGCGGAACGGAAGATCCTGATGGCACACAAAGCAGGGGTATGGTTGGCACTCGGGGGCACACTGCAATTTTCTCGGGCTTCATGCGAATACGTTGGCCGGAGTGACGGCTGGACCGATCTCGCCGATAACTTTCAAATGGACTGGGAGTTGGATCAGGCCACGGCGACGGAAACATTGCCCTGACGGGAGAAGTGGACCTGGATGGTAAGCGCGAGTTCACCATGGGCCTGGCGTTCGGTGATACGGAGCACTGTGCCATAACAACCCTTTTTCAGGCGCTTGGCATTCCGTTCAAGTAACACTTAAAGCGATACACGGAACAATGGGACCGCACCTCCGCGCATCGGCTTCCATTGGAAAAGTTTTAGTTACAACGGCAACCAGATCACAGCAGCTTCAGTTTGCTTCTGAGTCATGAGGACAAGTCCTATCCGGGTGCCCTGATTGCTTCTCTCTCAATTCCTTGGGGAGAAGCAAAGGGTGATGTGGACGGCGGGATCACCCGCCGGACCCGTGATCTGGTTGGCAGCGCCTCTGCCATGCTTGCGGCCGGTGATCGCATCACGCCTCTCCGTCTGCTGATTCATTTTGGCGGTTTCACAGCAGGAAGACGGAGGCTTTGCACAGAATTTCTGGATTGATGGCGGGCCAGAGTCCGGCGGGGAATCCAGCTTGACGAAGTGGCTCTTCCGATTCTTTTGGCCTGGCAACTGCAAAGGGAGAACGCTCTCCAAGGTTTTGACCCGTACCCGATGATCCTGAAGGCGGCTGCTTTTTCCCTATTTAATTCGTCATGGACCTGTGCGTTGACACCGCTCCCCCGCGTCCGCCATCGCTTCGATGGTCGGCTGCGTCCGCCAGTGCTCCGAGATAAAGGCGATCGCGCGCCGCACCGAATCATAGTCGCGGAGCGCGGCGTTCTGGGGGCCCGGTTTTGAGAGGCGGTGCTCATTCATGGCGAGGTTCATCATGGCTCTGATGTAGGACGGACGCCGTGTCCGAACCACCCGATTCCTGACTTGCCTTCACGACAGCGGATTATAGCTCGGGCCGCGCCGGGCGGCCTGCAAGGCCGCCAGTAAGGCTTTGGCAAAGCTAGCCTTTTCGTCCGGCCCCAAAAAGCTCGCGATGGAGACCCGGCGTCCCCTGGAGACCAGATAAAGCTTTTCGATGCCGAATTCGGCATGGGTTTTCTGGTCGAGCTGCACCCAGAGCGGATTGAGCACCCATTCGACCACATGGCCGCGGTGGCTCACCCGTCGCACCCGCAGTTCGGACGGCGTGATGGAGATTTCCTCGCTGGCCCTGGCGCGGAGGAAATTGACCCGGAACGCCCAGTAGATCGCAAGCACATCGAGGCCGAAAAAGCCGAACACCGGCCAGGCGCCCATCAGCAGGAACGCAAGGCCTGCGGCGAAACTGACCGCGCTGAGAAACACCATCAGCACCAGAAAGCCGGTGCGGTTCAGCGAACGGTGCGGGGTGAGCAGCGCGGAAAACAATTCCGTCTGCGCCAGTCCCGGATCAAAGTCATTGCCTGCTGTCATCGCGTATCAGTATACCCCGATCATGGCGAAAATCACCCGCAGGCCTCTCACGAAATCGAAACCCACGCCGCCACGACGCGTCAAAAAATCGCGCGATCGACCTGCGGCCGGTCGGGCGCGAGAAAAATCCGCGAAAAAACCCGCAACCAAACTAGGCCAGCCGGGCGCGACAAAGAAATCGCTCAAGGCGATCAAGCCCTGGACGCCGGCCGAGGTCTATGAGGCGTTCAGCCGCTTTCGCAAAGCCAATCCCGAGCCGAAGGGTGAGCTGGAACATCTCAACCCCTACACACTTTTGGTCGCGGTCGTTCTGTCGGCGCAGGCGACCGACGCCGGCGTCAACAAGGCGACGCGAGAGCTGTTCAGGGTTGCCGACACGCCGCAAAAGATGCTGGCGCTCGGCGAGGAAAGGTTGCGCGACTACATCAAGACCATCGGGCTCTACCGCAACAAGGCGAAGAACGTCATCGCGCTATCGGAAAAGCTGATCGCCGAGTTCGGCGGCGAGGTGCCGCGTACCCGCGCTGAACTTGAATCGCTGCCCGGCGCCGGCCGCAAGACCGCCAACGTCGTGCTCAACATGGCCTATGGCGAACACACTTTGGCGGTGGATACGCACGTATTCCGTGTCGCCAATCGAACCGGTCTTGCCCCGGGCAATACGCCGCTCGAGGTGGAGCTTGGCCTCGAGCGCGTGGTCCCCGCCGAATTCAAGCTGCATGCCCATCACTGGCTGATCCTGCACGGCCGTTACACCTGCCTGGCGCGCAAGCCGCGCTGCGAGGTCTGCCTGATCAACGATCTCTGCCGCTGGCCGGAAAAGACGGTGTGAACCTCATCCTGAGGAGCCGCGCGCTTGCGCGGCGTCTCGAAGGATCGGCCTCATGGTTCGAGACGCGCGAAGACGCTCCTCACCATGAGGGATCACACCACCGGCACGCTCGTCTTCCGCTCCCGCTCGATCAATTCCGGCCGCGGGCCGGAGAGCCGCTTGTGCATGTGAACCATGAACGCCATGCCGAACAGCGGCGTCGCCAGATTGACGATCGGGATCGACACGAACGCCGCGATCACAAGTCCGGCGGTGAACACGATGGCCGCGTTCTGCTTGCGCATCGCCTTGGCTTCGGCGGGCTGCGAAACCGCATCGCCGCGAGCTCGAAATATTCCCGGCCCAACAGCCATGCGGTGGCGATAAAGAAGGCGATGAAACCCGCACCGGCAACGAATACGAACGGCAGCGCGATCAGATAGACCAGGATGGTCAGCAACGCGGTCTTGATGCCTTCGGTCATGGCAAGCCCGAACGGCAGCGCGGTGCCGGGACGCTCTGCCGGATAGTGTTCGCGCTCGACATGGTCGGCGACCTCGTCGACGAACACGCTTGCCACCAGCGAGGTGATCGCGGGCATCAAGAACACCGCGCCCAACACGACGCCGAGCCCGGCGGCGATCGAGACGATCCAGGCGAGGATATTGAGCGGGGTATGAAAGCCCGGACCAAGCATGGCTTCGGCCCAGTCTTCGCCGTACACCGCAAACCAGCTCAGGAGCTGCTGCAGGCCGACCGCCAAGACCACGATCAGCACCAGCGCCAGCCCGATCGAGCGCCACAGGATGGAACGCATCGGCGGCGACAGAATTTGTGAAAGCGCCTTGACGGCGGCATCTAGCATGGCGGCTCTTGTCCTCTTTCGATAGCTTCGCGAGAGCTAGACATGCGCGCAGGCTTCGGCAAGGGCAAGGCGTAGCGCCAACGGATGATAGCCTGCGGGTTTCTTTTCGAGCGCCGGACGCATTGCTGCGTTGTCTGACGCGCTCCGGATCGCCGCGCTATTATGTTTGCAGACAGCGCTCGAAAGCCTAATTTGCTCTACAAAGCGATATCGAGGGAACCGGGAGACACCGATGAGCACGCAGGACCTGCCACTATCAGGGGTCCGGGTCATTGAGATGACCCACATGGTGATGGGGCCGACCTGCGGCATGATCCTGGCGCAGCTCGGCGCCGAGGTCATCAAGGTCGAGCCGCCCGCAGGCGACAAGACGCGCAGCCTTGGCGGCATGGGAATTTCGTTCTTTCCGCTGTTCAACCGCGGCAAGCGCAGCGTGGTGCTTGATTTCACCAGGCCCGAAGACCGCGAGACCATGCATCGGCTGCTGGCGAGCGCTGACGTGTTTTTGGAAAATTTCCGCGACGGGCAGCTCGAAAAGCAGGGGTTGGGTGCGGACGAACTGCGTCGAAAATATCCGCATCTGATTATCGCAGGTCACAAGGGTTTTCTGTCCGGTCCCTACGAACATCGCCCGGCGCTCGACGAGGTCGTGCAGATGATGTCGGGGCTCGCCGCCATGACCGGCACGATGGACAAGCCGCAGCGCGTCGGCTCGTCGGCCAACGACATCATGGGCGGCATGTTCGGCGCGATCGCCATCCTCGCCGCGCTCTATCAGAAGCGCGGCGGCGCTGCAGGCGCCGACATCCGCATCGGACTGTTTGAAAACTGCCTGTTCCTGGTGGCGCAGCACATGGTCGAATATGAGATGACGGGGATAAAACCGCGCTCGATGCCGGAACGCGAACATGCCTGGCCGATCTACGATATTTTCGAGACCGTCGACGGAGAGCGCATCTTCATCGGCGTCGTCACCGAAGGCCATTGGCAGAGTTTTTGCCGCGAGTTCGGCTTGCACGAATTTCTGG
The DNA here is from genome assembly GCA_963745785.1 of uncultured Alphaproteobacteria bacterium. GTDB lineage: Bacteria > Pseudomonadota > Alphaproteobacteria > Rhizobiales > Xanthobacteraceae > Bradyrhizobium. Next base: position 14,995 of record CAVUYV010000018.1, read on the forward strand.
ACGATCCCGCTCTGCGTACCACGACCGATCGCATCCTGGCGCGCGCAAAAATCATTCCGCATGTTGCGGAAGTGATCAAACGCTGGAACTCGGCGGACCTTTCCGCGACGCTTGACCGGCTCAACATCTGCTTCTCGCCGATCAATCGCCCCGAGGATCTGTTCGATGATCCGCATGTGCTGCGTCCCGGCGGCCTCGTCAACAACACCGATGCCAATGGTCAAGCGTTCCGCGTTCCCGCGCTTCCGATCGAGTGGAATGGAGGCAGCATCGGCGAAGGGCTCAAAGTGCCGGTGCTCGGCGCCGATACCTTCGGCCCTGCGATCCGAGCTTGAAGCACAGGAATTTTCTCCAACCGGCAAAACCGCTGTGAGGCTCGCATGACCCGCCTTCAAGATATCTATCCCGACGATCGCGTGTCCTTGCGCGAGGTCGGTCTGAGAGACGGTCTGCAGCTTGTGAAAACGTTTCCGTCGACGGCGGCGAAGCAGCGCTGGATCCGCGACGAATACGGCGCCGGCGTGCGGCATTTCGAGGTCGGCTCGTTCCTGCCCGCGCGCACGTTTCCGCAGTTCGCCGATGTGCGTGAAGTCGTGCGCACGGTGGCGGCGCTTCCCGGCGCGCACGGCGTCGCGCTGGCGCTGAACGAGCGCGGCGTCAATGAGGCGCTGGCGTCAGGCGTTGCCGAAATTGCTTCGGTGGTCTCGGCCACCGAAGAGCACAGCCAGGCCAATGCAAACCGCTCGCGCGAGCAGGCCATCGCCAACGTCAAACGGCTTTGCGAGCTGCGCGACGCCAGCCCGCACAAGCCGATCGTCAATGCGGCGATCTCGATGGCGCTGGGCTGCTCGATTACCGGTCCGGTAGAGCCGCGGGAAGTGATGAAATTGTCCGAGAAATGCCTCGAGGCCGGGGTCGATTTCGTCGCCATCGCCGATACCGTCGGCTATGCCGGCCCGAAGCAGGTGGGAGAGCTGACCAGGGCGATCGTGAAAATGTCCGGCGCGAAACCGGTCTGCATTCACCTGCACGACACCAGGGGCATGGGAATTGCCAACGCGTCCGCCGCGCTCGACGCCGGTGCGCGCATTCTCGACGGATCGCTCGGCGGTCTTGGCGGCTGCCCGTTTGCGCCCGGCGCGACCGGCAATGTGGTGTTCGAGGATTTGGTGTTTCTCTGCGAGAGCAAGGGCTTTGCCACCGGCATCGACATCGCGAAGCTGGTCGCGGTGCGCTCGATCCTGGAAACGGAGATGCCGGGCGAGCCGCTTTACGGCGGGCTCGCCCGCGCGGGATTGCCTGGCAGGACTTCCGCCGCGGCCGCCTGACATCCGGCGGCGGTTTTAGGCCATTGGCCTTGCGCTTATGCCGATCAATCGGGGCGGCTGACGGCGATTACGAAAATGCGGAGCCGCCTCGCACGCCGAGCTGCTTGAAAACGATCGCCGCGGGGCAGAACCCGGTAAACGCCGCCTGGATCATGTTCAGCCCGGCAAATGCCGTCAGCAAGTACCAGTACGGACTGACCAGCCAGCCGAGCGCGAGACCGAGTAGCACCACGAATCCCGCGAAAGAGAGAACTGCTTTATCGATATTCATGACGTGTTCCTTTGCTTGTTTCTTCATTTGGATTTGAAAGTCGTTCGGCCCGGGCAAGCCCGGCCCTCGTCCATGCGGCTGCGCCAATTAAACCCTTGGTCTATCGAGCGTTGACTTTATATTCGTAAATCTGTATATACGCAAGTATGAAAATAGATAGCGCGGTTATGGAATTGGCGGCCGATCAGGCAAGCGAGCTGTTGAAGGCGCTTTCCAACCGTCATCGGTTGCTGATCGTCTGCCAGTTGGTCGACGGCGAGCGTTCGGTCGGCGATCTCGCCGAATTCCTGGGCCTTCGAGATTCCACGGTCTCCCAGCACCTTGCTCTCCTTCGCAAGGATGGGCTGGTGTCCGCGCGGCGCGATGCCCAGACGATCTACTACTCGATCGCGAGTAAACCCGCGCGCGAGATTCTGAAAACGCTCTATCAGGTCTATTGCGCGCCGAAGGCCGCGAAGACCAAGCGCACAGTATGAGCGCGCGCAGGGCGGCGGGTTGAGCAAGATCAATGTCGCTGGCGATATTTGCAGTGAGATGCGAGACGCGCCGGCGGGTCGTAATGTCATGAAAGTACGGATGAGCCCGATGCGGGGATTGATAGTATTGAGCTTTGTCGCGGTCGCCACATTGCCTGCGGCCTTGGCGAGCGCGGAGAACTCTCACTGTTGTGCAGCGCTCTGTCGCCGACGAAAAGGCGGTATTCGCTACAGTCGAGAGCATCAGCGTGGTGCCGGCGCGTGGGCGCATTGGCGGCATCATTGTCCAGCTCAATGTCCGGGAAGGTGATCCGGTCACGAGCGGTCAGGCCATCGCGGCCATCGGCGACGAAAAGCTGGCGCTGCAAATGAAATCGCTGGATGCGCAGATCGACGCCTTGCAGGCTCAGTCGAACCAGGCGCAGATCGATTTTACGCGGATCGAGGGACTGGTGGAGCGCGGCACGCTTCCCCGCGTCAAACTCGACGAAGCGCGCACCGCGCTCAACGTCGCCGAGAACGGGCTGCGGGCGAGGACCGCCGAGCGGGCGGTTGTCCAGCAGCAGTTCAACGAAGGACAGGTGCTCGCTCCCGCCGCCGGCCGCGTGCTGAAGAAACTGGTAGCCGTTGGTTCCGTTGTGCTGCCGGGCGACCCCATTGCGATGATTGCGCAGCAGAATTTCAAGTTGCGTCTGCGGGTGCCGGAACGCCACGCCCACTTTTTGAAAGCCGGCGACAAGATCCGCATCGAAGGTGCCGAGTTCGGCGAAGGCCCTCCCCAATGGGGCGTGATCGATCTGGTTTATCCGCAGATCGAGGATGGTCGTGTCATCGCGGATGCAACAGTTGAGGGGCTCGGCGAGTATTTCGTCGGCGATCGGCTCAGGGTCTGGATATCCGGCGGACTGCGGACTGCGTACGTGATCCCGTCCAGCTACGTGACGACGCGCTTCGGCATCGACTACGTGCAGATCCGCCGGGCGGACCGAACCATCGATGCGCCGGTGCAGCGCGGCCGCGATCTGCCTTCCCCCGACCTTCCCAACGGGCTTGAGATTTTGTCCGGCATTCGCGCTGGTGACCAGCTGGTGCTGCCGTGAATCTCGGTCTGTCCGGCCAGCTCACTCGGGCGACCATCGGTTCACCGCTGACGCCGCTATTTCTGCTGGCATCGCTCGTCGTCGGCCTGATGGCCGTTGTCGTCATCCCGCGTGAGGAAGAGCCCCAGATCAGCGTTCCAATGGTCGATATCCGCGTCAACGCCGACGGGCTGCGCGCGCCGGATGCGGTTGGGCTCGTCACCAAGCCTTTGGAAGCCATCGTCAAGGGCATCGATGGCGTGGAACACGTCTACAGCCAGACCGAAGATGACCACGTCATGGTCACCGCGCGTTTTCTGGTCGGAACCAAGTCCGAGGATGCGATCCTTCGCGTTCATGAGAAGATCCGTGCCAATCTGGACCGGATCCCGGTCGGGATTCCGGAGCCGTTGATTGTCGGACGCGGCATCAACGACGTCGCCGTCTCCGTACTCACGCTTTCGCCAAAGCCCGGCGCGGCCGATCGCTGGTCGGACAAGGATCTCTACGAACTCGCTGACAAATTGCGCACCGAATTGATGAAGGTCGACAGCATTGGACTGACCTACATCTCCGGCGGCGGCGCCCAGCAGATCAGGGTAGAGCCGGATCCGGAGAAGCTGTCGCTGTTCGGCGTCACGCTTCAGCAGCTCGTCGCCAAGGTGAAGGACGCCAATCGTTCGTTCCTTGCCGGACAGCTCCGCGAAACCGGAATCGTTCGCAGCGTTTCGGCCGGCCAGACCTTGGCGGGCATTCCCGATATTGGTCTGCTGTTGATTTCGACGCGGGATGGACGACCGGTCTATGTCAAGGACGTGGCGTCGGTGGTCATCGGACCGAATACGATCGAGCACCGCGTCTGGAACGACGCGCGCGACCGCAAGGGTAACTGGGAGCGAGTTCCCGCAGTCAGTCTGGCGCTGGCGAAGCGGGCGGGCGCCAACGCGGTTGTGGTCTCGAAGGACATTGCGCGCAGGCTCGATGGACTGAAATCCAGGCTGATTCCCGACGACGTCGAAGTCACAGTCGCCCGCGACTATGGCGAAACCGCCAACGAGAAGGCGAACGAACTGCTGTTTCACCTCGGCCTGGCCACGATCTCAATTGTCGTGCTGATTGCGATTGCGATCGGCTGGCGCGAGGCACTGGTCACGCTCGTCGTGATCCCCACCACGATACTGCTGACGCTGTTTGCCGCGAACCTGATGGGCTACACCATCAATCGCGTCAGCCTGTTTGCGTTGATTTTTTCGATCGGCATCCTTGTCGATGACGCTATCGTTGTCGTCGAGAACATCGCCCGCCATTGGGCGATGAAGGACGGGCGGCCGCGCGTGCAGGCAACGATCGAGGCCGTCGCCGAGGTTGGTAATCCGACCGTCGTTGCGACGTTGACCGTTGTTGCGGCCCTGCTGCCGATGATGTTCGTGTCCGGGCTGATGGGCCCCTACATGGCGCCGATACCAGCCAATGCCTCCGCAGCCATGCTGTTTTCGTTCTTTATTGCGATGGTGGTGGCACCCTGGCTGATGCTGCGGCTGGCGCCTAAGGAAGGTGCCGCCGTTCCGGTTCATCCGGCGCACGACGAAGGCGTGCTCGGGCGCATCTACCGGCGCTTTGCGACCCCGATCGTCCGCAGCAAGCGCTCGTCCTGGATATTCCTGATTGGCGTCGGCGTCGCGACGCTGTTGTCGATGATGCTGTTCGCAACGAAATCCGTGACGGTCAAATTGCTGCCGTTCGACAACAAATCCGAGATCGCGGTCGTGGTCGATCTACCCGAGGGCGCAAGCCTTGAGGACACCGAACGCGCGCTGTTTGCGGCAGCCGATATCGCGCGCGGTTTGCCCGAGATCACGTCAGTGCAGTCCTATGCCGGCACGCCGGCGCCGTTCAATTTCAACGGACTTGTTCGTCACTATTACTTGCGCGAAAGGCCCGAACTGGGTGAGCTGCAGGTCAATCTTGCCGCACGTGCCGATCGCAAGCGGGCGAGCCACGACATCGCGCTCGATCTGCGGCAGCGCCTCAAGGCCGTCAGCGTTCCCGTTGGCACCAGCATCAAGGTCGTCGAGGTGCCACCCGGGCCGCCTGTGCTTGCTACCCTGCTGGCTGAAATCTATGGGCCCGATGCGGCAACGCGCCGAGCGGTCACCGGCGAGATGAAGAAGATTTTCGCCGAAGTGCCGTTCATCGTCGATATCGACGATTCGATCGGCGAGAGGCGGCCGCGGCTGCGGCTGTCGATCGACCAGGACCGGCTTGAGTTCTTTGGCGTCGAGCAGCGCGACGTCTACGACAGCATCCAGACGCTGTTCGGCGGCGTATCGATCGGATATTCGCACCGCGGTGAAGATCGCAATCCGATCGAGATCGCGGTCCGGCTGCCGAAACGTGATCTCGCCTGGGACGAGGCGCTCGCTTCGACGCCGGTGCCCGCCAACACGCTTCCCGGAAGCAAGACGGTTGTCGAACTGGGCCAGGTCGTCAAGGCAACCGTCGAGGAAGGCTCGCCGACCGTCTTTCGGCGCGATGGCCGGTTTGCCGATATGGTGATGGCTGAACTGGCAGGTCGCTTCGAGGCGCCGCTCTATGGCATGCTCGAGGTAGCGCAGCGCATGAACGCCCACGATTGGGGCGCGCTGGGCAAGCCGGCCATCAGCCTACACGGACAGCCGGTGGACGAGTCCCGCCCAACGCTGCTTTGGGACGGCGAATGGGAGATCACCTACGTGACCTTCCGCGACATGGGCGCCGCATTTGGTGCCGCGATCCTCGGCATCTACGTGCTCGTGGTGGCCCAGTTCCGCAGCTTTCGCCTGCCGCTGGTGATCCTGACGCCTATTCCTCTTACGATGATCGGGATTCTGATCGGTCACTGGCTATTGGGCGCGCCGTTCACCGCGACCTCGATGATCGGGTTCATTGCGCTGGCCGGCATCATCGTTCGTAACTCGATCCTGCTGGTCGACTTCATTCGTCGTAGTGGCGCGGAGGGCAAATCGTTGCGCGACATTGTGCTGGAGGCTGGTGCCGTGCGCTTCAAGCCGATCCTGCTCACCGCCCTGGCGGCCATGATCGGCGCCGCGACCATTCTTCTCGATCCGATCTTTCAGGGTCTGGCGATTTCGTTGCTGTTCGGTCTGGCATCGTCAACGCTGCTCACGGTGCTCGTCATTCCGGCAATTTACATCGCGCTTCGTGAGTCCGCACCGCAGCCATCGTCTGGCGCCATTGCAGAGCGATGATGAGGATCAGGGTATGGAACTCATGATCCGAAGGCGTGCCGCAGCGCGGATCATCGGCAATAAACTCTCTATCGCCGCCAAGAGGTAATTTGGTCAGAGTTTTGTCACGCGCAATCGCAATGCGTTGCCGACGACGCTCACCGACGACAGCGCCATGGCGGCGGCGGCAATGATCGGCGACAGCAGGATGCCGAAATGGGGATAGAGGATACCGGCGGCAATCGGGATGCCGGCGGCGTTGTAGACGAACGCGAAGAACAGGTTCTGCCGGATGTTGCGCATGGTCGCCTGCGAGAGCCGCCGCGCGCGAACGATGCCACCCAGATCGCCCTTCAGGAGCGTGATGCCGGCACTCTCCATCGCGACGTCGGTGCCGGTTCCCATCGCTATGCCGACGTCTGCTGCGGCGAGCGCCGGGGCGTCGTTGACGCCGTCGCCGGCCATGGCGACGATCCGCCCGGCCTTCTGCAGCTTCGTGACCACGGCAATCTTCTGATCCGGAAGCACTTCCGCCTCGACATCTGATATCCCGAGTTTTCGCGCGACGGCGTTGGCCGTGGTGCGGTTGTCCCCGGTCAGCATGATGACCTTGATGCCTTCGGTCGACAGCACCTTTAGCGCATCCGGCGTCGACGGCTTTATCGGATCGGCAATCGCAAACAGCCCGGCCAGCCTGCCGTCGACCGCGATGCTGATGACGGTGGCGCCGTCTTCGCGCAGACGCTCGCCCTGCTCATTCAGCGGCTTCGTTTCTATTCCGAGCGATGTGAAAAAATTCGAATTGCCGAGAACAACGGTCTTGCCATCGACCTTGCCGGTTGCGCCCTTGCCGGTCGGCGAATCGAACTCTTCGACCTTGCTCAAATCGAGATTACGCTCTTTCGCCGCCCGCACGATCGCGTCCGCGAGCGGGTGCTCGCTGGCGCGTTCGACACTGGCTGCAAGCCGCAGAATCTCGCTTTCCTGAAATCCGGCCACGGTAACGATCGCGACGACCTTCGGCCTGCCTTCGGTCAGCGTTCCCGTCTTGTCGATCACGAGGGTGTCGACCTTTTCCATGCGCTCCAGCGCTTCGGCATTCTTGATCAGTACGCCGGCCTGCGCCCCGCGTCCGACGCCAACCATGATCGACATCGGCGTGGCAAGGCCGAGCGCGCAGGGGCAGGCGATGATCAGCACATTGACGGCTGCCACCAGGCCGTACGCCATCCGCGGCTCCGGTCCGAACAGGGACCACGCGCCAAAGGCGATGACCGCAACGATGATCACGGTCGGCACGAACCAGCCGGCGACCCGATCGGCGAGCCGCTGGATCGGCGCGCGCGAGCGCTGCGCGTCCGCGACCATTTTTACGATCTGCGAAAGCAGCGTATCGCGCCCGACCTTGTCGGCGCGCATCACAAAACTGCCGGATTGGTTGAGCGTGCCGGCGATCACCTTGGCGCCGGGCTCCTTGGCGACAGGCATGGATTCACCGGTCACCAGGGATTCATCGAGGGTCGATCGTCCCTCGAGGATGACACCGTCCACCGGCACCTTTTCTCCCGGCCGGACGCGCAGTTTGTCGCCGACCTTCAGGCTATCGATCTGAACCTCATGGTCGGCGCCATTCGCGTCGACAACACGGGCGGTTTTCGGCGCCAGCTCGAGCAGCGCCTTGATCGCTCCGGACGTCGCTTCGCGGGCGCGCAGCTCGAGAACCTGGCCGAGCAGGACGAGCACGGTGATAACGGCGGCGGCCTCGAAGTAGACCGCAACCGCGCCGTCATGCCCGCGAAAAGTCGCCGGGAAAATATCGGGCGCGACGGTGCCGATGAGGCTGTAGACATAGGCCACGCCGGTGCCCATCGCGATCAGGGTGAACATGTTGAGATTGCGCGTCACCAGCGACTGCCAGCCACGCACGAAAAACGGCCAGCCGGCCCACAGCACGACAGGGGTGGCGAACACCAGCTGAATCCAGTTCGACAGGGTCTGGTCGATCAAGCCGTGACCGCCGGCAAGATGACCGCCCATCTCCAGGACGACCGCCGGAAGCGAAAGCACAAGGCCGATCCAGAAGCGCCGCGTCATGTCCGCGAGTTCGGGATTTGGCGGCGCGTCCAGCGATGCCACTTCAGGCTCCAGCGCCATGCCGCAGATCGGGCAGTGTCCGGGACCGATCTGGCGGATCTGCGGATGCATCGGGCAGGTGTAGATCGTGCCTTCCGCCACGGCGGCTTTGCCGTCAACAGGATGGCTGCCATGAGCATGACCGGAATGATCGTGATCTCCGCCGCAACACCCGGAATCTTTTGAAGCGCCGCTGGCATCCGCCTTTTTGGTCTTGATCATCGAATTCTCCATCCCGGCCACTTGCAACCCATACCCTGTAGGGGTATATAGGCCGCATGCGAAAAGACATCAAGGCATCCTGTCAAAAACGCCTGAGCCGGATCGAGGGCCAGGTTCGCGGCCTTTCAAAAATGGTTGATGAGGACCGCTATTGCATCGATATCGTCACGCAGATCTCGGCCGTCCGCGCCGCGCTCCGGCGCGTCGAGGAAGAAGTGCTGAGGGATCACGTGGCGCATTGCGTCGAAGGGGCGATCGCCAGCGGCAACAAGTCCGATCAGCGCCAGAAGATTATTGAGCTGATGGACGTCATTGGCCGATCCGACAGGTAATCTTGGCTTGCCGCAGTGCACCCATGTCCGCCACCGGGGTAAAGCCGAAAACATGTGCTCATGGCGAGCTTTTCCGGCTTTGACCGTTAGCGAACATCGGGCTGTCGCTCCAACGACCGGTACCTGAGGCCACCCCATGGCCCTTACAATGTGCTAATTTGAGCCGGCACGATCCCCTGTCTTCAGCCCGGAACCGTTGCACCGTGACCCATTATCATAACCCGGCATGGACCGAGGAAAGCCGCTTCCGCGGTGCCCTCGACGATGTGATAATCATCCCACTTGTTTTTGTCGCGCTCGCCGCAAACAAAATCCTGCGTTTCATTCTTTCGATCTTGATGCGGTTGCTCGACTACGCCTTCCCTTTGGCAATGCAGATTGTCTGGCTTCCGCTCTTCGCGGCCAGGGTTCTTGGCAATGTCATCGTTATTGTCATAAACGGCGCGTTGCGCTTCATTCCCCTTTCCGAGACGAAACGTCGACAGTGGAGTAAATCGATCCGCCGGAACTGGTCGTGGCTCCGGCGGAAGATCAGCTATCGGGCGTTCGAACAAGCTGTGCACATTGCCTTTGAAAGCGGCATGGCATGGGTGTTCCGAAAATGCCGACATCTCACGCCGAACACCGCATTGCTCGTGATCCTGGGCGCGGTACTTTGGCTCCCGATCTCTTTCGGGGCTGCAACGGCGATGCACGCGGTATTGTTTGCCAAGCTCACGTCCTGGCCAGCTTGGATGCAACTCTTGCATCCGCTGGCAACGGTCATCGCCAAGAGCAAGCTTTTGGTGCTGCCGGTGTACCCGGCAGCCTGGCCGCACGCCAAAAAACATCCGTTCGTTCAGCTCGTATTCAAGAGCTATGAAACCATCAAGGGCCTGTATGTGATCAAAAAGGTCGGTTTTCGCTTTCGGCAGGCAGAGGCCGCCGGCATCGCGGCGGTTGAGAGGCTTGAGCGCACCGCCGGCCTCTCATCGGCGGTAAGGTGGCTGCGCAAGGCGCATGTCGCCGAACATTTCGGCGTCGAAAAGCCCACTCAGAAATTGCGTTCGTTCTTCTCGCGATGGTCAATTCAGTTCTCAGCCGAATACTACGGAGCAAGGAACGGCAAGCCTCAGGTATCCCATCATTAAACAGCAGCAAGCTACGAACGCTGAGATGATCATCAATCTCAAAACTGCCAAGATACTCAGCATTACTATCTCGGCCTGGTTGCACGCGTTGGATGCGAGGGTCCTGTCGGCTTTCGCGCGGAGCTGCGTAATCCTGGCACTGCTTGCCTTCTGCGTCCCGGGATCGTCAGCGCAGGGAAGTGCCTCCAAGCTCCGCGTGGCCACGCGAGTGGTGCCCCCCATGGTCATCGAGGACAAGGGCGCCCTTCGAGGATTTAGCATTGAGCTCTGGAACAGCATTTCGGCACGGCTAAATCGCGAGACGGAATACCTTGTCATGTCCGACGTAGGTGAGCTGCTGGACGCCGTGGGGGACGGTCGGGCTGATCTCGGCATTGCGGCTGTTTCGATCACTTCCGAACGCGAAAGCCGGTTCGACTTCTCCCAGCCGATCTTGAATGCCGGCCTGCAAATCCTGGTGCGCGGCGCCGCCGGGGATGCCGAGCCAAGCCCGATGCATCTGATGAGATTGTTCTTCTCCCGCACCCTCCTGATCTGGCTCGGCGTGGCGTTGCTTCTGATTATGATCCCCGCGCATCTGGTCTGGGTGGTGGAGCGACACCATCGCAATGGAATCATTCCGAGCAGAAACTATTTTCCGGGAATTTTCCATGCGATGTTCTGGGCGGCCGGCACTCTCGCGACACAGGCCGACCATATGCCTCGGCACTGGATAGCCCGGATTGTGGCCGTGCTTTGGATGTTTACGGCGGTGGTGTTCGTGGCCTTCTATACCGCGCAGCTCACGGCATCACTGACCGCGCAACAAATCAGGGGGTCGATTAATGGGCCGCAGGATCTGGTTGGCCGGCATGTCGGCACGACGCGAGCCAGCACGGCCGCCGCCTACCTGAGTGAGAACAAGGCTCAGCTCCGTGAGTTCGTGAGCCTTGACGCCGTCTACGACGCACTGCTGGAAAAGCAGGTCGACGCCGTCGTGTTTGACGCACCGGCGATCCTCTATTACGCAACGCATGACGGCAAGGGATTGGCGCAAGTCGTTGGCGGTGTATTCCATAGAGAAGACTACGGCATCGTCTTCCCAACCGATAGTCCGTTGCGCAAGCAGGTGAATGAAGCGCTGCTGGCATTGCGCGAAAACGGCAGATACCAAAAGATTTACGATGAATGGTTCGGCAAGAACTAGGCGCCGCCGGTCTAGCGGCTCAACAATTCGGCCTGCGGCAGCGGCGCTTAGCCTGAGTATTCCCGACGCTGTTCTTGCCCGCGCTGACAAGGTAATTGAATGAGGCGCGGCTTCCATTTCTGGCACGTTTGAGACATGCCGACCCTTATGATGAATGTCGGCTTTCGGGGTAGAGCGGAAGTAGCACGGACGTTGCCGAACCGTCGCTTTTGACCCATAGCTGCCTTCGGCCAAGCATGGGCCACGTCAGTTATTGGCTGGCAAGCGGGTCGAGGTACGCGCTCTCAGGCACTTTCCAAGGGTGATGCAAATCAGGTCTCTGTCGAAGGGCGTGTCACTCATAGCCGGTGCGGTTGATCAGCGGTGGCAATGCGAATAGGCCGAAAGCGACCATTCCCAACGCCACGGCGACGAAATTCCAGATAACGTCGGCCTTCAACCAGACCACCATATAGCCTCCGAGCACCGCAACGGCGGCCCGGAGCAGAGCGGCGAGGACGGAGGCTTCCATTCGTCTGGTTGCCTGTCCAGCGCAATAAAGAACATAGCCAAGCCCAAAGAAGCCGAAAAAAGGCCCGACACGATGCAGATACTCTGCGCCGACTTGCAGCACGGACGGATCCTGGCTGAATATTCCGATCCATTGTTGTGGAAAGGCAGCAGCGGCCAGTCCGATCAATTCGGTCAGGGTGCAGGCCATCAGCACACCAATCCAGGACGCCTTTACGGCTCGTTCTATCTGACCGGCGCCGAGGTTCGCGCTTATCACGATTCCGACCGGACCGCCGATGCCGTAGGCCAGCGGTACCAAAAGAAACTCAAGCCGCGAGCCCGCGCCATACCCGGCCAAAGCCTCGATCCCACCCATTCCCACATAGGCCGTGACGATCGTGAGCGTCAAATTCGTACTGGCTGAGACGACGGCCGACATTCCGCCGATACGGAGAATCGCGAGCGCTGGTGCGAGGGTGAGTTTTGGCACGCGAAATGACGGCTTAAGGACGCCGAACCAGCCCCAAAGATAGAATGCGTAGGCAAGCGTTCCGATAGCATAAAACACCAGCATCGCAACGGCGCCGCCCGAGGGGCCAAGTCCTTGATAACCAAAGGCGCCAAAGATCAGTGCCGGCGAAAGCGGGACAAGGATCAAAGCTCCGCTGCCGACCACGATCACCGGAACCTGCAGGTTGCCGGTGCCACGAACCACCGCCATCAACAGGTTAAACAGCCAGATCAGCGTGGCGCCCGCAAAAATGGTGCACGAATAGGAGAGCGCAATCGCGAGAGCATTTCCGGAGATACCCATATAGCCGTAGAGGCTTGGACCCAACACATACATGGCGGCTGTCGTCGCCAGGCCAAGCGGAACGCTTAAGGCGACGGCGTACCACGCGTGCTCACTTGCGGCGCTGACTCGCCCGGTCCCGAGGGCGCGTGCGACGGCCGTGACGATGCCGCCGCCGATCGCTCCCTGGGCAATGGCGAGCACCAGCGAGACCAGCGGAAAAACCGGCGCGACACCGGCAAGAGCATCTACTCCCAGTCTCGATACGAAATATACTTCGAGTAGTCCGATGAGGACCTGGATGGTCATGACGGCCGCATTGGGTATTGCCAGCCGCATGATCATGGGTGCGATCGGTTTCGCCAGCAGCATGTGGGTGCGGGGGTCAAGGTTGGCGGGTTGGCCGCCAGGCTGGCGGTTCGCTTCGTGGTGTTGGCGGTCTTCGATGGCCGGCGCGGCGAGTTCCGGAAAATCCGACGGCCGCATCGCGCGATTCTCCGCTGCATTTATCGGCTAGTCGCCCGATTTCAGTCAGATTGAAGGATATAAGTGCTTGAGTTTGACGCGAGCTTTGGACGTTGTGAAGTGCCAGCTGGCCTTGGTGTGATTGGCATTTCGCTCCTGCTCCCAGGCGGCGACTTCGTCGATGAGGGTTTGTTTGTCGGGGATGCGGCGATCGAGGCACTGAGAGGATAGGACGCCGAGTTCGGACTCCGCCAGATCGAGCCAACTGCCGTGCTTTGGCGTGTAGTGCCATTCGAAACGTTCGACCAACCGCCTGGCTTCGGCGGCCGGAAAGGCCTCGTAGAGTGACGCCTTGCTGTGGATGTTGAGATTATCCTGGACCAGAACGATTGTCCGAGCGCGAGGGAAGTGGATATCGGCCAAGTCTTTCAAGACGTGCGCATAATCCACGGCGGTGTGGCGATCCGTGACCTTGACACGGCGCCAGCCCTCGAGCGGTGCAAACATCATGAAGAGGTTGGCGGTGCCGTTGCGCTCGTACTCGTAATCGAAGCGGGCGGAGCGTCCCGCTTTCATCGGGATCGGCACGCGCGTTTCGGCAAGCAGTTGCTTTGAGGTCTCGTCCAGGCAAACCAGCGGGCAATCGGGATCGCGCGGCCGCGTGTACACGGCCAGCACATCTTCCATCGCTGCTACGAACGCGCTGTTCGCCTTCGGCGGAATGACCCAGCATTGCCGCCGATGCGGTTTGAGAGAGTTTTTTTAAGCGTCCGCCCGATCGTTGAGTCGCTGGCGCGGTCGACGATGCCGAGTTCCACGACCTTGTTCTCCAGTAACCGCAACGTCCAGCGCGTGCGTCCCTTGGGAGGTTTGGAGCAAGCCAGGGCAATCAGTTTGGCCTCCTTCTCGCCATCAAATATCGGTGGCACGGCCGGCGTCGCCCGTTGCTTGCGGCTCAACACCGCCTCAAGGCCCTCTTCCACCAGTTGCTTGCGCACCCGGTAAACCATCGACACGCTGGTCTCCAAAGCCTTGATGATCCGGCTGTCACTCCAGCCTTCACCGGCTTCCGAGACATCGGCCTTCAGCAATATCCGCGCCTTCAGCAGCCGTTGCGCCGGGCTCTTTCCTTTCCGGATCAGCGCTTCGAGCCGATCACGCTCATCCGCGCTCAACCGCACAACATATCTCTTTACCGAAATCTCCTTCGCAGCCATGATTCCCTCCGTCGCCAATTTGGGCGACAAAAGCGAATCACTAAATACTTTCAAATTAGTTGAAGCGAGCGACTAGTGAAAGTCCGCCGGTTCGGCATGAAATAGCGCAGGAAGCTTGCATTGGCAGGTGCTCCATCTCGGAGCCTGACGACTACTCCCGGCAAGGCCGCGGATCGAACGATAAGATTTGACAACGCATGTTAGCGCTTCTAACAGCTTACGAATGGCACGATTACCGCCATTGGAGACCTTGCGGGTGTTCGAGGTGGCCTGCCGCCACGGCAGCTACTCCGAAGCGGCGCGCGAATTGCACGTGACGCACAGCGCCGTCAGCCAGCGCATAAGACAGCTGGAAGAAGAGCTGGGCCTCACGCTTTTCGAGCGGCAGGGCAATCGAATGGTGCTTACCTCGGGCGGACTTGGACTGCAGGCCGGCGTCAAAGGCGCTTTCTCGGAATTGAGTGCAGCGCTCGGTGGCATAAAGACACATCGGACCGATGCGGAAATCACCGTAAGCCTGCTGCCGGTCATGGCGGCCCGCTGGCTGGTTCCGCGCCTTCCGCGTTTCAAGGCCCGGTTTCCGCGCATCAATCTGCACATCAAGACCGGTCAGTCGCTGGCCAATTTCAAATCGGACGGCGTCGACATCGCAATCCGGTTCGGGACCGGCGATTGGAAAGGACTGCGGGCAATCAAGCTTCTCAATGAAGAGTTTTTTCCAGTATGCAGTCCTAGCCTCAACGGCGGCCGTCTGCCGAAGGATCCCGCATCAATGTTGTCGGAGCCGCTGCTGATCGACCGCAACTTGTCGTGGCGCGCCTGGTTCAGGTCTGCCGGTTTTAAGCTTGATCGCGATATCGTGGGGACTTCCTTTACCGATACCAACGCGTTGATGGAGGCCGCGGTGACGGGACAAGGCGTTGCGCTCGGGCGCATGTCGTTTACACGATCGGATATTCTGGCGGGAAGGCTGGTTCGCCTGTCCGAACACAGCTTGCGCGTTTCTCACTGCCACTATGCGGTTTACCCGATCTCTTCGGAGTCCAACCCGGCCTTGGCGGCCTTCCGGGACTGGCTGATTGAAGAGGCCCGTCGTACTTAGCCAGCTGATGGGCCGCTTGTGGGACGTTTGAGACATGCCGCCGGACCGTGAGAACGTCCGTTTGCCGGGGTAGACCGGAAGTGAACCGTGCACGGTCAAAACGGCGCTAGCCTGAACGGACGTGGTTGGTGCAAAAAACTGGACGCGGTGCGGTCTCATGTCCTCGGCGTTGGTTTGCTCGGACAGCCATGGGACGCGCGGAAGTGCAAGCCCAACATCAAGAGAAGACACGCCGCATTCGCAGCATTACGTGGTTCGGCTAGATCAATTCGACTGCCGCGACCTTGTTAAGCGCCTGGATTTGGTCGGCCGCGCCCCGGGAAACCGAGTCTTCGGCGTAACGCACAATATCCAGTACCCGTGCAAAGACCTCGTCGGCAACGTCGACCGGCAGCGGCTCTTCTTCGAATGAATCGATGTAAGGATCGATCATCGATGCAAGAAGCCTGTAAAGCGCAGCGTGCTCTGGATCGGCGCCGGCTCGCCCTATCAATTTCTGCTTTAGGGATTTGTAGGTCCGGAGGCCGTGATGCTGAGTACTCAGCCAACTGTGTAGTTCGGACATGTTTCATCTCTCCATACGAGAAGAAACGGCCAAAAATATCACGTACCGGCGAACGGCAAAAGTCTGTATCGACGGGTCTACCAAAACGTGATCGCAGCACCCTTCATGGCGCTATTGAATCTCGCTGATCAAGGGACTGTGGCCGTCCGTCCATGAGCCCTTCCATGTCCGGTTGTGGCGGCACGAAACGGACATGGCGTGATGTCCGACTGGAATCCGTTATGCGCAGCAAGGCGGGCGTCCCCCGACCACTCTGGGTTACGGGTTCACGTCAAAAGTGCCCGACGGGCAAATCACTTCTGGTTTTCCGAAATGGTGTCAAGCCCCGTTTGCAAAAATATTTCTGTTTTCTCCCGACCCAAATCAGTTCACTGATTCGCACCGTCCGGTCTCGACAAGAGGGGCGTTGCGCACGTCATCAACGCGGGGCGGGATGCGGTGGACGCGGGCAGCGCACGTGACGAATGGTGCTGACGCGGACGGCGAAGTCGTGTGGTTCTGACGCCCCAATCGTTGGCGTCAAGTCTGCGATAAGAAGCGCAGGCGACGGTGTCAAACAAGCGTGGTCACCGAGGAGAGCGCGAAGTAAGCCGTAAAACCATTGCGCGGGGAATGCCGGGTCGTTCCGGTGTGACCGTGGTGACTAACTCGTATGCTTGTTTTGTTTTGCATGCGAGGCTGCGGGTGCATTGCGCGCCCGGCATTCCCTGCGCCCTCTGTTTTCTTTGGGCGGAACGTTCTTGCAAACCTCGGGCATATCGTGCCGCGAGAATGCGGAGTTGTGGCCCGTCATTGGCTGTTTGAAAAACGAATCGGTGGCCTCACCCGACACTGTCATTCCGGGATGCGCCGCTTGGCGCAGGCCCGGAATCCATACTCACGATCGTGGTTATGGATTCCGGGCTCGCTCGCTTCGCTCGCGCCCTCAGATGTGCAATTGCACATCGGGGAATGACAGCCGTTGAGATGTGTCGAGCGTCATTCCGGGGCGATGCGAAGCATCGAACCCGGAATCTCGAGTTTCCCCGATGCGCAATTGCGCATCTGAGGTCTGGTGCCAACGCACCATCCCGGAATGACGGAGTCGGGATTGCTTCGCGGAGCCTGTCATCGGGCCGCGGTTCGCGCGGACCCGTTGGCTCGCACCTCAAGGCGCCGGATTTGAGATGAAGGCCTCTTATGCCGCGATTTCCGGCGGGCGCGGTTCGGCCCGGTTCTCTTGCGGGTGCACGGCGATCGTATTCGACGGCCACAAAATGTTCTCGACACGGTGATGCGCTCGACCGGCGTCGCTTCTTCGCCCGCCAATGCTACTTCTTCAGCCGGAAGCGGCGTCTCTTCGTCAATCTCTTCAGGAACAAGCGGCGGCGACTTGACCGCTTGTGGAAACACGCCGAATTGGCCCGCTACCTCCTGGAGCGGCTTTTGCTTGTCGGCCCAGTGCAGGGCGGTGTAGTCGAAGCCTTGCACGATGGTGGGTTTGACGATTTCGAAATAGGGCGAGATATCGAAATCGCGCGGCATGTAGAGCGACGAATCGCGGATGTGCAGGATTTCGCGCCGGGCCTGCCTGGAGCCGGCGCGCGTGATCTTGGGCAATATCGGGTAGCGCACGGCATCGAAGGCTTGCGCGATCAGCGCCGAGCAGATGATCTTGGTGGGATCGCCGGAGCCGAACGCGATCATCCGCCGCCGCCAGCGCTGCGGGATCGGCATCGGAAAGAGATAGCGCATCAGATCGAGGATGTTCTTGGTGTCGTAGCCGAAGCCGATCCGGTTGATGGCATAGCGGCACACCGTGGTGCGGTCTTCGAACGACAGGCCGACCGGCCGGCACAGCCTCGTGTGGTAGGGAAAATATTTCGAAAGCGGCGTCGAGGTCACGCCCTCGCCGATATTGGCCTCGATCAGGACGTGCGGCTCGCCGCTGGGCTCCGCCGCGCCGTCGATCGGGCCGACAAAAAGCGCCGCATGCGACCAGGTGGACTGCGTGAGATATTTGATGATGCCGGAAATCCGGTTGTTGCCTTCGATCAGCAGGACGTCGCCCTGCTCGATAATGCCGCGCAAATGCTCCGGGTCGCTCGGCGTGAACGGCTCATAGCCCGGCACCTCCTTCTGGAGGTAGCCCGCGATCAGCTGGCCGACGGTATCGAGCACGACGCCCATGATGTCTTTCCCCCCGGGCGGCTTTGCCGGCCGCTTTTTCTCTCTCCTTATCATGGTCGAAAGCCGTTGCAATTTAGTTCATGCACGGCTTCGATCAATCATGATTGATTCACCATGATGGTTGCTGCCCGCGCCCGGATGCGGCAAGTTCGCCAAAAGTTCTGCCGATTATCAAAGTTCCGGAAACCATGACATGACAATGACGCGGCGCGGCTTTCTTTCGGCATCGGCCGCATTTGCGGCGACGCCGGCGCTTCGAGCGCGCGCATGGGCCGCGCCAATGCCGCGCGACGCTGACATTGTCGTGATCGGCGCGGGCGCCGCCGGCATCGCCGCCGCGCGGCGCGTGGTGGCGGCGAACCGCAAGGTAATCGTCGTGGAGGCCGCGGGCCAGATCGGCGGCCGCTGCCTGACCGATACCACGACGTTCGACGCGCCGTTCGATCGCGGCGCGCGGTGGATGCACAATCCCGATACCAACCCGATGATCAGGCTGGCGCGCAATGCCGGGCTCGACATCTCTGCGGCGCCGCCAGGCCAGAAAATCCGCATCGGACGCCGCAACGCGCGCCCCGGTGAAACCGAGCAATTTCTGGCGGCCCTGGTGCGGGCCAACCGCGCCATCGACGACGCGTCGCGCGGCAGAGCCGATCCGTCCTGCGCCTCGGTGCTGCCGAAGGATCTCGGCGATTGGGCGGGGACGGCGGAATTCGTGCTTGGCGCCAGCGCCACCGGCAAGGATTTGAAAGAGATCTCGGTGATCGACAAGGTCCGCGCGCAGGAGCGCAATGCCGTATTCGCCTGCCGCCAGGGTCTCGGCACGCTGATCGCGAAGCTCGGCGAGCAGGTCCCGCTTTCGCTGTCGACGCCGGCAAGCCGCATCAGTTGGAGTAACCGCGATGTCACGGTGGAAACGCCCGCGGGCAAGATCGTGGCGCGCGCCGCCGTCATCACGGTGTCGAGCAACGTGCTGGCCGCGGGCAATATCAGATTCAACCCGGATCTTCCCAAGCGCCATCTCGATGCCGCGGCAAGACTGAGCCTCGGCAGCTACGACCACATCGCGCTGCAATTGCCGGGCAATCCGCTGGGGCTCGCCCGCGACGAGATCATCATCGAGCAGAGCAACTCGACGCGCACCGCGCTTCTGTTCGCCAATATGGGATCGTCGTCGTTGTGTTCGATCGACGTCGCAGGCTCGTTCGGCCGCGACCTCTCAGCGCAGGGCGAAAAGGCAATGATCGCGCTTCGCTGTCGAATGGCTGACAAAACTGTTCGGCAGCGACGCAGCCGTCGGCCGTCAAGAAATCCAGCGCAACGCGGTGGAACGCAGAGCCCTTCGTGCTCGGCGCGATGTCGGCGGCTATACCGGGAGGGCAGCCTTCGCGAAGAATTTTGTCGGAGCCGATCGGCTGCATGTTTCTCGCGGGCGAAGCCACCCACGAGACCCTGTGGGGAACGGTCGATGGCGCCTGGGAAAGCGGCGAGCGTGCGGCGGAGGGAGCGCTGCGAAGGATCGGCGCGCTCAGGGAACCCGAACCCGCGGCGCCGGCGCGTGTTCCGAAACAACGGCGCCGGACGGTGGGAGCGCCGATCAATTGAAACAGCCGCGGCCGAAGGCACTGATCTCGTGGTCGAGCGGCAAGGACAGCGCGTTCGCGCTGCACGAGATCAGGCGCGCGGGTGAATTCGATGTTGTCGGCGCCTTGACGACGGTGACCGAGACGTTCGACCGGGTGTCGATCCACGGCGTGCGGCAGGAGATCTTGCGGGCGCAGCTGGAGGCAGCGGGCTTGCCGTCGCGCATCGTGCCGATCCCCTATCCCTGCCCAAACGCGATCTATGAGGCGCGAATGGGCGAGGCTGTCGCCAGCGCCGTCCGCGAGGGCATCACCCACATCATCTTCGGCGATCTGTTCC
Organism: uncultured Alphaproteobacteria bacterium; assembly: GCA_963745785.1. Taxonomy (GTDB): domain Bacteria; phylum Pseudomonadota; class Alphaproteobacteria; order Rhizobiales; family Xanthobacteraceae; genus Bradyrhizobium. Next base: position 35,102 of record CAVUYV010000018.1, read on the forward strand.
TTGAGGATATCAAGGCCTACCGCGAGCAGAAGCTCAACGGCACCGGCATCACCCCGCTGTTTCCACTGTGGATGCGGCCGACCTTGCCGCTGGCGCAGGCGATGATCGCGAGCGGGATGGAAGCCTATCTCGCAACCGTCGATCGGAAGAAATTATCCGCGGAATTTGCCGGGCGCAAATTCGATATGCAATTGCTCGACGACTTGCCTGCCGGCGTCGACGCTTGCGGCGAGAACGGTGAGTTTCACACCTGCGTCGTGGCGGGGCCGATTTTTTCGCGCCGGATCCCCGTAGCCTGCGGCGAGCGCGTCGAACGCGACGGCTATGGCTATTGCGATCTGGTGATCACCGAGGAGAAAGCGTCATCCTGAGGTGCGCGCTCTTGCGCGCCTCGATCGCGATGGCGGCGTCGCACGGTGCAATGTCATCCGCGCAACGTGCCGCCGGTCTTCTTCGTCACCTCGGCCACGATCCTGGCGGCCACCGCCTCGATCTCCGGGTCGGTCAGGGTTTTCTCGCGCGGCTGGATCGTCACGGCAATCGCGATCGACTTCTTGCCCTCATCGATGCCCTTGCCTTCATAGACGTCGAACACCGTGACATCCGTGATCAGCTTCCTGTCGGCACCTTGCGCAGCGCGGACGATATCGCCGGCCTTGACGCCGCGCTCGACGATAAAGGCAAAATCGCGCGACACCGGCTGGAACGGCGAGAGTTCAAGCACCGGCTTGGCGCGGGTCGGCCTCTGCTTGGCGTCAGGAATGCGTTCAAGAATGACTTCGAACGCGGTCACCGAACCCTCCGCGCCGAGCGCATCCAGCGCTCGCGGATGCAGCTCGCCGAAATATCCCAGCACGTTTTGCGGACCGATCTGGATGGTGCCGGAACGCCCCGGATGCAGCCAGTTCGGGCCGCCGGGCACGACCTGCAGCGCCTGCATCGGCGCGCCTGCGGCCGAAAGCACGGCAAACGCATCTGCCTTGGCGTCGAGCGCGTCGGCGGACGCCGTGCCCGTCCAGTGCCGTCCGATACCCTTCGACGACGCAAAGCCGTGGCGAACGCCGGCGGCCGCGGTCAGTTGATCCTCCGGCCGGTCGCCTTTGAACACCTGGCCTACTTCGAACAGCGCCAGATCCGGAAAGCCGCGATCGACGTTTGCCTGAACGGCAGCGACCAGGCCCGGCAGCAGGCTCGGCCGCATGTCGGACTGATCCGACGCGATCGGGTTGGCGAGCGCGAGTTCGCTTCCGCCGCCGCCGAACAATTCGGCCGCGGGCTTTGCAATGAACGACCAGGTCACCGCCTCGACCATGCCGCGCGCCGCGAGCGCGCGCTTGGCGCGGCGGGTGCGTTGCTGGATCGCGGTGAGCACCGGCTTGCGCGGCGCGTCGCCGCGTTCGAACGGGGTCATCGGCACCTTGTCGACGCCGACAATGCGCACGATCTCCTCGACGATATCGGCCTTGCCGTGCACGTCCGTCCGCCAGGAGGGCACCGCGACCTTCACCACCGGGCCGCTGCCGGCGACCATGAAGCCGAGATGGCCGAGAATCCGTTTCACCTCCGGAAACGGCACGTCGATGCCGGCCAGCCGCCTGACCTCATGAAGCGGAAAATCGATCACGCGATCGTCGCCGAAGGCCTTGCCGACCACGACATTTTCGGACGGCGTGCCGCCGCACATTTCCATCACCAGCCGGGTGGCCATCTCAAGCCCCGGCACCATGAAGGCCGGATCGACGCCGCGCTCGAAGCGGTAGCGCGCGTCCGAATTGATGCCGAGCTTGCGTCCCGTTTGCGCGATGTTGATTTCGTTCCACAGCGCCAATTCGATCAGCACATCGGTGGTATTCTCGTCGCAGCCGGAGGCCTCGCCGCCCATGATGCCGGCGAGCGATTCGACGCCGTGATCGTCGGCGATGACGCAGATGCTGCTGTCGAGCGTGTAAACGCGGCCGTCCAGCGCCTTGAGCGTCTCGCCGTCGCGGGCGCGGCGCACGGTCAGATTGCCCTTCACTTTCGCCGCGTCGAACACATGCAGCGGCCGGGCGCGGTCGTAGGTCATGAAGTTGGTGATATCGACCAGCGCGTTGATCGGCCGCAAGCCAATCGACGTCAGGCGCTTTTGCAGCCATTCCGGCGACGGGCCGTTTCTGACGCCGCGCACCAGCCGCAAGGCAAAACCCGGGCAGAGGCTGGCGTCTTCGACGGTCACCTTCACCGGGCAAGGAAATTCGCCCTTGACCGGCTTGATGGCGGGGTCCTTGAACTTGCCCATGTCGGCGGCGGAAAGATCGCGGGCGATGCCGTGCACGCCGGTGCAGTCCGGCCGGTTCGGCGTCAGGTTGATTTCGAGCACGGGGTCGCCGAGCCCGGCCCACCCGGCGTAGGCCGCGCCGATCGGCGCGTCGGCCGGCAGCTCCATGATGCCGTCGTGATTTTCCGACAGTTCCAGTTCCGCTTCCGAGCACAGCATGCCGCGGCTCTCGACGCCCCGGATGGTGCCGACGCCGAGCGTGATGTTCTTGCCGGGAATGAAGGTGCCGGGAGCCGAGAACACGCTGATTAGCCCCGCGCGCGCGTTCGGCGCGCCACAGACGACCTGCACCGGCGCACCACCATCGCCGGTGTCGACCATGCAGACCCGCAAACGATCCGCATTGGGATGCTGCTCGGCCGAGATCACGCGCGCGATCGTGAACGGCGCCAGCGCCTTCGCCTTGTCCTCGATGTTTTCGACCTCAAGCCCGATCATGGTGAGCTTGTCGGCGAGTTTTTCAACCGGCTCGTCGGTGTCGAGATGTTCCTTCAGCCAGGACAGCGTGAATTTCATGGTACCACCGTGCTGGCTTCGCAAACCTCAACCAGACGAAAACGCTCGCACATCAGCATCATGTCTTCGCTGAACTTTCCCTGGCGCTCAAAATATCGGCGATGCGCCGATCGCCAATAGGCTAGGCTGCGATCGCCTTCGCCCTCTTCATACGCAAAGCCGGCATCGACCCCGCCGAAGCGACGGTAGGTCACTTCGGTCGATTCAATCACGCAGCGGGCATTGCCCGCGTCCGTCGAGCACGATCCAGCGTTCGCCCGGGTGTTGAGGTATTCGGCTCATCCTCGGTGCTGCAGGTCGCCGTCTTCACGCCCTGGAGCACGAGCTCGAGCAGCTCGTCGGCGAGTTCGGGGCTGTCGCCGAAAGCGAACGAGCGCAAGCTCCGATATTTTTCGGGGACAGCACTCGGACTCATGAGCTCAACCCTCCGGCCAGGGTCGGGATGTCGAGCGGCTTGAAGCCATAATGGCTGAGCCATCGCACGTCGCTCTCGAACAGCTGCCGCAAATCGGACATGCCGTATTTCAGCATCGCGATGCGATCGATGCCCATGCCCCAGGCAAAACCCTGATAGACATCGGGATCGATGCCGCAGGCGCGCAGCACGTTCGGATGCACCATGCCGCAGCCGAGAATCTCCAGCCAGTCCTCGCCTTCGCCGAAACGGATTTCGCCCTTGTCGCGCCGGCACTGGATATCGACCTCGAGCGAGGGCTCGGTGAACGGAAAGAACGACGGCCGGAATCGCATGTTGATGTGATCGACCTCGAAGAACGCCTTGCAGAATTCGTGCAGGATCCATTTCAGGTGGCCGAGATGCGAGCCCTTGTCGATCACGAGGCCCTCGACCTGGTGAAACTGCGGCGTGTGGGTGGCGTCGGAATCGATGCGGTAGGTGCGGCCCGGACAGATGATGCGGATCGGCGGCTTCTGGGTCAGCATGGTGCGCACCTGCACCGGCGAGGTATGGGTGCGCAACAGCATGCGCGAACCATCCGGCTTCGGATTGAAGAAGAACGTGTCGTGCATTTCCCGCGCCGGATGGCCTTCGGGGAAATTCAGTTTTGTAAAGTTGTAGTCGTCGGTCTCGATGTCGGGGCCTTCGGCGATGGAAAATCCCATGTCGGCGAAGATCGCCGTCAGTTCGTCCATCACCTGGCTGAGCGGGTGAATCCGGCCTGCTTCCGCGGGCGCCTCGCGCACGGGCAGCGTGACGTCGATGGTCTCGGAGGCAAGCCGCGCGTCGAGGCTTGCGGATTTCAGCACGTCGCGGCGCGCGGTCAGCGCCTGGCTGACCTTGTCTTTGGCGAGATTGATCGCCGCACCCCTGGTCTTGCGTTCGTCCGGCGACATCTTGCCGAGCGTCGCCAACAGCGCGGAGATCGTACCCTTCTTGCCGAGCGCGGCTACGCGCACGGCTTCCAGCGCGGCTTCGTCGCCTGCCGCGGCGATCTGGCTGAGGATGGTTTGTTCAAGCGTTGCAAGGTCGGACACGGATCAAATCTTTCTGCAAAAGGCCGCCGGTTGTGACCGCCCTTGGGCCAAAACGTCAAGCAAAAAGCCGGAAATTCAGCGGATGCTTTTGAACCCCCTTGCGCCCGGCACTTGACCAAGATGAATCGGATCGAGGAGCGTGCAATGCGATTCAAATCCATCTCGGCCGTCATGGCCGCCATTCTTTCGTTCAGCGCCGGTCCCGCGCTCGCCTCGATCTGTCTCGGCAAATCGATGACCCTCGACGAGACCATCGCCGCGATCAACGCCACGCCCGGATGTGAGCGTGCGATGAAGCTGTTCGAGGACTGCGAATACGGCACCAGCGGCGATATCCACCTTGGCGCCGCGGTCGAGAAGAAATGCGAACGCGACTTTCTAGCCCGGCTCAAGCAGCCCCAAAAACAGCTTTATCAGCGCGAAATGCGGGTCTGCGACCGCAAGTACCAAAACCAGGACGGCACCATGTATCGGTCGTTCACGGCCTTCTGCCGGGCCGAGGTTGCCCAGCGCTACTCACGCCGGGCGCTGAAAGCAGCTCACCCTTCACGGGCCCGCTAACGCCTTCGTCTCAGGCCGCCAGCGCCGCCTTGGCCTTTTCGGCGATCGCCTGGAACGCCGCCGGCTCGTTGATGGCGAGATCGGACAAAACCTTGCGGTCGACCGTGATGCCCGACTTGGACAGGCCATTGATGAAGACGCTGTAGGTCATGCCGAACGGACGCACCGCGGCGTTGAGGCGCTGGATCCACAGCGCGCGGAAGGTGCGCTTCTTGCGCTTGCGGTCGCGAAAGGCGTACTGCCCGGCCTTCTCGACCGCGGCCTTGGCGGCGCGGATGGTGTTCTTGCGGCGGCCGTAAAAACCCTTGGCGGCCTTGTAGACTTTCTTGTGCTTGGCGTGAGAGGTCACACCGCGTTTGACGCGAGACATGACGGGTCTCCTTTGATCGCTGGAATGGGTGACGGATTGCCGCGCGAGCGCGGCTCGGCAAAGTGGGCGGGATCGCGTCTTGCGATCAGGCGTTCGGCAAGAAATATTTCTTGATGTTGTCGCCGTCGGTCTTGAACAGCACGCGGGTGCCGCGGAGCTGACGAATCTGCTTCTTGGTCCGCTTGATCATGCCGTGGCGCTTGCCGCGCTGGGCGGCCATCACTTTGCCGGTAGCAGTCACCTTGAAGCGCTTTTTGGCGCCTGACTTGGTCTTCAGCTTGGGCATTTGGCTCTCCTGTTGCCGCAACACGAAAGCGCCCGCGAAGGCGTCCGGCCGGCTAAAATGCTCGTTAGAGCGTTGAAAATGCTCGGTCATTTCCAAAGCGAAACAACCGGCAGGGACATCGCCACGGCAGCCCTTATCAGCCGGGCGATGAAGGTTGCGCTTATGACAGAGCCCAATCGGATTGGCAACGATGAACCACGGCACTGGATTGGTTGACACACCCACTCGAGCCCCCGGCGGCGTAGTCAAAAGCAGGAAAAAAATGACAATCTCAGCTCAACCGATCGCCTTTTTTGCCGATTTCAGGCCTCTGCGGGCCTTACGCTGGATATTCGCCGCTGTGGTTGTCGCCGCGGTGGCCGCGCCCGGTACCGCCGACGCCGCCAGGCAGGCCAGGGCCGTCAGGGCGGGTGCCTATGACGGCGTCTGGAATGTGGCCTTTGCCACCACGGCGGGCAATTGCAGTTCGACCAACAGCGTCCCCTTCACCGTATCGGGACGTCGCGTTTCGTCGGCCGGCGGCGGCAAGGTCACGGGTGGCATCGGCCGCGGCGGCAGCGTTGCCGTGGCAGTAACGGTCGGCGCCTCCAGGGCCAGCGGGAGCGGCCGGCTCGTCGGCAATTCGGGGGCAGGCCGGTGGAGCGGGATCATTTCCGGCGACCGGTGCAGCGGGATCTGGCAAGCCACGCGAACCAGCGGGTTCTGATGTCTCGAGGCGGAGTCCTTCCGCTGCTCCACAGGATCTCCAACGGCGATGCGTGGACCTGGGTCTGCGGCGATTGCAAAGAAATCGGCCCGCCAGGTGATCTGACGGACCGTTTCCGTTGCAAGTAAAGGAACTAACGTAAATGGGCGCTATCGATCAGCGCGGCGCCAGAACCATCACCACCTGACGGCCTTCGAAACGGGCGTCCTGCTCGACCTTGGCGATGTCCGCGACGTCGCTCTTGACCTTGTCCAGGAGCTTGGTGCCGATTTCCTGATGCGCCATTTCGCGGCCGCGATAACGCAAGGTGACCTTGACCTTGTCGCCCTCCTCGAAGAACCGCTGCATCGCGCGCATCTTCACGTCATAGTCGTGATCGTCGATCATCGGCCGCAGCTTGATTTCCTTGATCTCGACGACCTTCTGTTTCTTGCGGGCTTCGGCGGCTTTTTTCTGCGCCGAATATTTGAACTTCCCGTAGTCCATGATCTTGCAGACGGGAGGATTGGTATTGGGCGAAATCTCCACAAGGTCCATGCCTGCTTCGAGGGCCATCTTTACCGCAGCCGCCGTCTCGACGATGCCATGATTGGTACCGTTTTGATCGATCAGCTGGACCTGTGCGTTGCGGATTTCGTCATTGGTGCGCGGCCCGTCTTTGGTGGCAGCGGGCGGGGCTCTATTGGGACGGCGAATGGGTAGCTCTCCAAAGTTGTGAACGAAGGCGGCAGTTTGAAGGAATAAGGCTCGGCGGGCAAGCAAACTCGCACGTCCGCTGGCGAAAACCATCAAATGCGAGGCATTTTGGTCACGCCAACAACGATTACCGGCACCGAATGTTCAGACCAGCCCACATAGAGAGCAAGGGTTCGTTGCGCAAGCGTCGCCGCCGCCCTTAAGACGGTATTGGAAACGAGAGTGACAATCCCATGACCAATTCCTCGGCAACCGATCAGGAACCGGCCTTCATCGAGGTCGGCCAGGACAGTGCGGCGCGCCGCATCGCCGTGCGCGCCCGCGCCGGCGGCACGCCCGGGCTGTTCTGGCTGGGCGGTTTCAATTCCGACATGAAGGGCACCAAGGCGCTGGCGCTGGACGCATGGGCCGCTGAACATAGTCGCGCCTGTGTTCGGTTCGACTATTCCGGCCATGGCGAATCCGAAGGCGCGTTCATCGAGGGCACCGTCGGCCGCTGGCTGGAAGAAAGTTTTGCCGTCTTCGAGCGGTTCTGTAGAGGACCGCAGGTCGTGATCGGCTCATCGATGGGTGGCTGGATGGCGCTCTTGCTGGCGCGCGAGATCGCGCGGCGCGGGCTAAGCGGCGCATCGCTGGCCGGCCTGGTGCTGATCGCGCCGGCGCCGGATTTTACCGAAGCGCTGATGTGGAACGGGTTTTCGCCCGAGATCCGCCGGGAGATCGAGACCAAGGGCGTGTGGCTGCGGCCATCGCAATATGGCGAGCCGTATCCGATCACGCGCGCACTGATCGAGGAGGGTCGCAATCATCTGTTGCTCGGCAGTGCCATCGATGTGGGGTGCCCGGTTCGCATCCTGCAGGGTGCGCAGGACCCGGACGTACCGTGGCAGCACGCCTTCGCGCTGGCACATCGGCTGCCGAGCGATGACGTGGTGCTGACCATGATCCAGGACGGCGATCACCGCCTGTCGCGGCCACAGGACATCGCGCGGATCATCGCCGCGGTGGCGGAGATAGCATAACGCCACGATTTAGGGAGCCGGCGGCGCGGGCTGGACCATCGGCTTGCGTTGCGCCAGTGCGGCGACGGTGGATGTCCCGATCGGCCCCTGCTGGTCGTACAAAAAGCATTCACCGATCGCGACCCCATCGGTGGCGTGGTGATTGACCACCTCGAAGCCGATCCATTCCCGCACCGGCAGGCGATGCAGGTACAATGTGACATCGCTGTTGATGTAGCCGAGGCCCTCGTCGCCGGCGTTCGCGAAGGGGCTGGCGAAATCCGCGGCCACCGCGACCCGCACGAACGGCGTCAGCGGCGCGCCCTCGACGAGGTCGCGCACCTCGCGCATCCACAGCCGCCGCGGGCCGACCGTGCCCATCGTGCCGACGATCGGGCGGACGGTCCATTTGCCGTGCATGCCGAGGCGCGGATCTTCGGGGGCAGCCATATCAGCAGGCGCCGGCACGTCCCAGTTCGGCGGCGACCAAACGCGGCCTTGCGGGTTTTGCGTCTTGCGCAGCAACTGGCACGAGGCGCGCGCCATGCTGACGCCGCCGCTGTAAAAATCCGCTTCGACCACCTTGATGCGCAGGCCATCGCGGATCAGCTTTGTGGTGACCTCGATCGGCGCCAGCGTCGGCAGGCGGAACATGTCTACCGTCAGCCGCGCCGGCACGAAATCGTCGGCGCCGTGGCGCTGTTCGATCGCAAAAGCCAACAGTCCGATGATGACGCGGCCGTGCAGCGAGTTCGGGTCCCACGGCCCGCTAGCGACCGGCGTGGGAATGAACGCGTCGTGGTCTCGCTTGAAAAAAGGCTGATTTGTCATGCGCGATCGACCATGACGGACTTAACTCCATCTGTCATCGTCCGCGAAAGCGGACGATCCAGTACGCCGTGACATATCGACCGTCTCGAACCGCTCTGGAATACTGGATGCCCCGCTTTCGCGTGGCATGACGGCTGAGTGTTCAGGGCGCGGCGCCCCCAACACTGCCTGCGGCGCGCCATTCCGCGCCCACCGTCTCGTCCCGCTCAGCGCTCATGGCCGTCGCCGCAAGCGCCGAAAATTCCTTTCGTCCCAGCAACTGCGATAGCGCCCACACCGCAGCACCCCGGACCAGCGGGCTATCATCGGTCACCAGGCGTTTTGCCTCACGAGCCAACGTGCCGTCCCCCGAGTTGCCGATCGCGATCAGCACATTGCGGACAAAACGGTCGCGGCCGATGCGCTTGACCGGCGATTTTGTGAATCGGGCGCGAAATGTTGCGTCGTCAAGCCGCGCGAGCTCGGCAAGCGAAGGCGCGCGCAAGTCTTCGCGCGCGGCGAGTTTTGCTTCGCGCCCTTCTTGCGCGAACTTGTTCCACGGGCACACCGCAAGGCAATCGTCGCAGCCATAGATGCGGTTGCCGATGGCTTTGCGAAATTCGTGCGGGATAGGTCCCTTGCTTTCGATGGTGAGGTAGGAAATGCAGCGCCTTGCATCGAGCTTGTAGGGCGCGGGAAACGCCGACGTCGGGCAGATATCGAGGCAGGCCTGGCATGAGCCGCAATGATCGGCATCGGCCGCGTCGCGCGGCAGATCGAGCGTGGTGAAAATCGCGCCGAGAAACAGCCAGGAGCCGAACTCGCGCGATACCAGGTTGGTATGCTTGCCCTGCCAGCCCAGTCCCGCCGCCTGCGCCAGTGGTTTTTCCATGACCGCGGCGGTATCGACGAACACCTTGACCTCGCAGCCTGATGTCGCGACCAGCCACCGTGCCAGCGCTTTCAGCCGCTTCTTGATCAAATCGTGATAGTCGTCGCCCTGGGCGTAAACCGAGATTGCGCCAAGGGCGCGACTTTCCAGGATGGCGAGCGGATTTTCGTCGGGCCCGTAGTTGAGGCCAAGCATGATCACCGAACGCACGGCAGGCCACAGCCCGCGCGGATCGGCGCGGCGTTCCGGATTGGCGGCCAGCCAATCCATCTCGCCATGCGCGCCACTGTCGAGAAAGGCGCGGAAATGCCCGGCCGCATCCGCGATCGCGTCCGGACTGGTAACGCCAACGCAATCGAATCCAAGCGCGCGCGCTTCGCTCGCGAGCGCGTCCTTCAGGTCGGCAGCGGAGAGCTTTGAGAGTGCGTTCAGAAGTCGAGGTCCACGTAGGTGCGCGACGCCGGCACGCCCGCCAGCCATTCGCTCAGCAGCGGACGGAACGACGGGCGGGATTTCACCCGCGCGTACCACGCCTTTGCTGCGTCGTCCTCTATCCATGGCACGTCGCCCAGGTAATCGATCGCCGAAAGGTGCGCCGCGGCGGCGAGGTCCGCGTAAGTCAGCCGGTCGCCGGCGAGATAATTCCGCGTCCGCGCCAGCCAGCCGATATAGGCCAGATGATAGCGCACATTTGCCTTCGCCGCGCGGATCACATCCGCCGCCGGCGCGCCGCCGCCGTTGTCCTCGCTCATGAAGCGCTTGTAGATGCGCTCGGTGACCAGCGGATTGGAGGCCTCCTCGAAAAATTTCTCGTTGAACCACGCCAGCAACCGCCGCACCTCGATGCGCTCGGCCATCGCGGTCGGCAATAGCCGCCGTTCGCCCATCTCCGCGCCATGGGTTTCGTCGAGGTATTCGGCGATGATGCCGGCGCCGGGAATCGGCGGCTGGCCCTCGGCGATCAGCACCGGCGTGGTGGCCGCGGGATTGAGCGCCAAAAACGCCTCGCGCCGCTCCCAGACCCGCTCCTCCACCAGCCGTAGATCGAGCCCGTGCTCACCCAGCGCCAGGCGGATGAAGCGCGACTGCGGGCAGAACGGGTGATGAAACAGCGTGAACATGAAATCCTTGACAGCTTTGCGGCCTTAAGGAGGCCTTTTCGACCCCGGCGCCGGGCGCGCCGCGGGAGCGCGCCAAACTACCGAAGCACGCGAACGAGGCAAGGCGCATTTGATATTTTTCACATTGCGGCGGGCAGGCGAATAGGCGAGAAGGACCCGGCTTTTTCGGCCGATATCGATCAGAATGGACCAATGTGATGATGTCTGATGCATTGCGGGCGGTGATTCTCGGCATCGTCGAGGGCGTCACGGAATTCTTGCCGGTGTCCTCGACAGGTCATTTGCTGCTGGCGGAACAATTCTTCGATCTCGGCGAGGGCAGTTTCTGGAAGAGTTTTGCGATCCTGATTCAGCTCGGCGCGATTCTCGCGATCGTAGCGCTCTATTTTGGCAGATTGTGGCGGATCGCGCTTGGCATGTTCAGCGATCCCTACGCGCGGCGGTTTGTGATCGGCGTGCTGGTGGCGTTCTTGCCGGCCGCGGTGATCGGCGCCGCGGCCGGCGGCTACATCAAGGCATTCTTGTTCAATCCATGGGTGGTGTGTTTTTCGCTGATCGTCGGCGGCGCCATCCTGCTGTGGGTCGACCAGCTCGATCTCAAGCCGCACGAACACGATGCCATGGCATTTCCGTTGCCGATGTATCTCGGGATCGGATTCGCGCAGTGCCTGGCGATGATCCCCGGCGTATCGCGGTCCGGCGCCAGCATCGTCGCGGCGATGCTGCTCGGAGCCGACAAGCGCGCGGCAGCGGAGTTTTCCTTCTTCCTGGCGATTCCGACCATGGTCGGCGCGTTCGCCTACGACTTTTACAAGAACCGCGCCGACATGACGACCGATCATCTGGGCATCATCGCGATCGGCTTTGTGGTGTCGTTCATTACGGCGATGATCGTGGTGAAGACGTTTTTGACTTACGTCACGCGCCACGGCTTCACGCTGTTTGCGTGGTGGCGCGTGATCGTCGGTACGTTCGGCCTGATCGCGCTGGCGATGGGACGGTAGTTTCTCTACCTCGTCGCGATGACGGTGGCATCGTGCCCGGTGCGGAGCATCACGCCCCCTTATGCTGAAACTGTCCGGTCCTGCGGAAGCGCCATAGATATTGCGGCGCAATGGCTTCCAGCGAATCCGGCGTGATTCCCAGTCCTTCCAGCGTGAGCTCGGCGGCTTTCGCCGCAGGCGAAACCACATTGTCTGATCGCAGCAGCACCACCTGGTCCGGCGTCAGTTTCAGCGGTCCCGGCGCGAACTGCAGCAACAGCGCCTGAAGTTTTGCCAGCCCAAACGGCAGCGAAACCAGCATGCGCCGGCGTTCGGTGATTCTGAGAATGATTTCCATGATCTCGCGCATGGTCAGCACTTCCGGGCCACCGAGTTCATAGATCGCGCCTTGCTTCGCCTTGCCGTCGACGGCGTCGGCAACCGCGGTCGCGACATCGCCGACATAAACCGGCTGCAGTTTTGTCAGACCGCCGCCGATCAGCGGCAGCAGCGGCGAGATCTGCGCCAGCGACGCAAAGCGGTTGGTGAATTGATCCTCGGGCCCGAACACCACCGAAGGCCGCAGGATGGTGGCCGTTGGCGCCGCCGCCAGCACCGCCTTTTCGCCTGCGGCCTTGGTACGGGCATAACGCGACGGCGAATTCTCGTCGGCGCCGATCGCCGAGACATGCACCATTCGCGCGCCGATGGCGCTCGCAGCCTTCGCCACCGCGCCGGCGCCCTGGCCTTGCACCGCATCGAAGGTCTGCGCACCGCCCTCGGCCAGAATGCCGACCAGGTTGATGGCGACATGGGAGTCGCGCATCGCGGCCTCGACGGAGGCCGGGTAGCGCAGATTGGCCTGCACGGCGTGGATCTGGCCGACCTTGCCGAGCGGCTGCAAATGGCCTGCGAGCTCCGGCCGCCGCACCGCGACCCGGATACGGTAGTCGCGCTTGCAGAGCGCGCGGACCACGTTTCGTCCGACAAAGCCCGACCCTCCGAAAACCGTGACCAGGGTGTCCAGATTCGATGCCATGAGGTCTATTTCCTGGGGTCAAATTCGAGAGGTCGCGGGCCTGTCTAGCGGTTCCGCGATACGCCATCAGGTCCGCGCTGTATAGTATATTTGGCTTGCGGCGCGCCAATTTGACAAGCGCGCGACCGGTCCGTAGTAACCGGCCCGAGCCCAGGTGGTGGAATTGGTAGACGCGCTGGCTTCAGGTGCCAGTGGCTTAACGGCCGTGAAGGTTCGAGTCCTTTCCTGGGCACCACACTCGCCCGAACCCGTAATCCAGCTTCAATCCGATCCTTTGATGCGTACCAGCAGCTTCACGGCCTGCTCGGCGCGATGGATCGGCTCGAGGCTGCGATAGGTACGCGCGAGCAAGAGCGCGCCTTCGAGTTGGCTGAGCACCATGGTCGCGGCCAGTTCCGCATCGCCCGCCGACATGCCGAAGCGGAAGAGCCCGCGTTTGATCTCAAGCTCCCATTTCTGGAACGCGTTGCGGGTTGCCGCGCCAAGCACCTCGGATTGCGCCGCGGTTTCCAGCGCGGTGGTCGCGATCGGACAACCTTCCTTGTAGCCGGACTTCTCCAGATCGGAGGCCATGCCGCGCGCAACCCGGGTGAGGAATATCTCGGCATTCGCCGAGGTCTCAGCGGCATGCGCGATAGCCTGGCGCACCGCTTCGCCGGCGAGGGTCAGCGCGGCCTCGCCGATTTCCTCCTTGCCCTTGGGAAAATGGAAATAAAGCGAGCCGCGCGGAGAGCCGCCAGCGGCCAGAATGTCGTGCAGCGCCGTGCCGTGGTAGCCCTGCTGGCGAAACAGTTTCGCCGCCGCCGCCAGTGTTTTCCCTTTGGAATCAGAAGCTTTTGCCATGCTGAAAAATATCAGTTGCAAATCAGTATGTCGACCTTCATAATATGTAGGATGACATACATACTGAGTATAATTGCAGCACTTTTGCTCTTCTCGGCTCCGTGCTCCGCGCAGAAGTCTCAACTACCCGTCAGCATCCAGGAAACAGCCATGACCAGCCTCACCGAAGAACAAGCCCGCGCCGCCATCGCGCCCTGGTACAGCCTGTTCAATGTCGCCAGCCGGGGCGATGTCAGAGCCATCCAGGAGCAGGTCCTGACGGCAGACTACGAATCCTGCGCCGGCTATTTGCCGGGGGAATGCTGGGGCCGCGAGACCTCGATCAAGGTGGTCTCGAACTTTGCCAACACCATTCCCGACATGAAATTCGACATCAAGGAAGTGCTGGTCGCGGGCGACCGCGTGATCGTGCGCGGCGAGGTGACCGGCACGCCTGCAGGCGAATTGTTCGGCGTGCCGCACACCGGCAAGAGCTTCAGGATCATGGCCGTCGATATCCAGACCATCAAGGAAGGCAAGATCGCCCGGACGTTCCATATGGAAAACTGGCTCAGCGCCATCGGCCAGCTTCGCGCCAAGTAATCGCGCCCGGTCAACAGTCCTGAGACCGCCGAGGTTGTCGCCAGGTTCCCGAATTCTGTAGCATTGGGTGCGAAACTGCTTCAACTGTATCGTGAGTCAATTTGTTTTCCGCGCTGGATGTGCGCAGCGATCGAACCAATTGGCAGCCGGAAGCCATGACTGACTGGACCATCGCCAACATTCCACCCCAGGCGGGCAAGCTCGCCGTAGTCACCGGCGCGACCGGCGGCCTCGGCTATCAGACCGCGATGCGGCTCGCGCAGGCTGGAGCGGAGGTAGTCCTGACCGGCCGCAACGAGGCCAAAGGCCGCGAAGCGGTCTCGAAAATCCGCAACCAATTCCCCGATGCCAACATCAGTTTCGAAGCGCTCGACCTGGCAAATCTTGCCTCGGTAGCCGGTTTCGCCCGAGACTTCGCCACCGCGCACTCGTCGCTCGATTTGCTCATCAACAACGCGGGCGTCATGGCTCTGCCGACGCGACAGACCACGGCCGACGGTTTCGAAATGCAGTTCGGAACCAATTATCTCGGTCACTACGCGCTGACGGCACAATTGCTTCCGCTGCTGCGCCGTGCTCACCAGCCGCGGGTGGTCAGTCTCAGCAGCATCGCGCATCGGACCGGGTTCATTCAGTTCAGCGATTTGCAAGGCGAGCGATTTCTATTCGCCGTGGAAGGCATACAATCAGTCGAAACTGGCGATGCTGATGTTCGCGCTGGAACTGCAGCGCCGGAGCGACGCAGCGGGCTGGAATCTGATGAGCAACGCTTCGCATCCGGGATGGGCCCGTACCGATCTGTTCGCAAACGGGCCCGGCTTCGGATTGATATCGTTCGCCAGCCAGTTTGCGGCGCCGCTGTTCAGTCAGTCCGCTGAAAGTGGCGCACTGCCAACGTTGTACGCCGCGACCTCTCCGCAAGCCGAAGGTGGCGGATATTATGGTCCCAATGGCCTTTATGAGTTAAGGGGCCCGCCGGCTCCGGCCCGGATCATGCCGCAAGCCAGGGACAAGGCTGCCGCAGCTAAGCTCTGGGATGTGTCACAACAACTGACGGGCGTATCGTTTGAATGAGCGGCTGCGACTTAATTGTCGCGCCCATCTACGGCGTCGCGCCGAAAGCTCACCTTGTCTTCCCCTTCGCGCCGCCGTCGGCGGGCTTGGCCCTGATGCGCATGTGCCCGCCATCGATCTTTTCGACGTCGAACGCGCCTGTTTTCCGCACGAGATCGCTGAGCTTGCTATGGCCGTAAGAGCGCACGTCGAAATCCGAGAACAGGTTTGAGATATGCTAGCCGACTGGCCCGAGCATCACCCACCCGTCCTCGCTCTCGATTTGTGAAATGGCCTTTTCCAGAATCGGAATTGCCGCGCTCGGCGGCTGCAACGATTTTGATTTCGAGGGCGTATCCGCGCCGGAAGTTACAGCTTCCGGAAGCAGGTTCTCGGTGTAGATGAAGCGGCGGCACGCCTGCCGGAAACTCTCCGGCGTTTTCTGCGCACCGAAACCGTAGACGTCGGCGCCCTGTTCGCGCAGGCGCGAGGCGAGCCGCGTGAAATCGCTGTCGGAAGACACGAGGCAAAAGCCGTCGAACCGTCCACTGTGCAGCAGATCCATCGCGTCGATGACCAGCGCAATGTCGGACGCGTTCTTGCCCTTGGTGTAGGCAAACTGCTGATAGGGGTCGATGGCGTGCTTTTGCAGGATGTCGGACCATGATCTGAGCTGCTGGCCGGAAAAATCCCCGTAGATTCGGCGAACGCTGGCCTCGCCGAACTTCGCCACTTCCTCGAAAAGGCCGCCCGCGATTTGCGGCGAGGTATTGTCGGCATCGATCAGCACGGCAAAACGGGGCAGTCGTTCTTGTTCGGCTTTCATACGGCACCTTCGGTTGTGGCGGCGGTCATTGCATACTGGCGCATTCTGCTGATTCCTGAAAATGCGCGTTGAAAATACGACACGGAATATCTCCGGTGTTCAGGATTAGTAAGACCTGTTTTCTTTCAGTAGCTTATCAGATAAAATCAGGCGGCCTTGCAGATTCATGGCCGATGATCGATCCCGGAAGCAGGCGGGGCTCGGGTGCGCGCCCCTCGTTTGTTGAGAATTTCAACGCTAGTTTAGGCCGCATCGATTCGACGAGGTTCGTAAACGCCATGACCGTACGCCTGCATCGCGGCGATCTGCCCGATCTTACCCGCTATACCGATTCGGTGGCGATCGACACCGAGACCATGGGGCTGCATCCACATCGCGACCGGCTCTGCGTGGTGCAGATGTCGAACGGCGACGGCAGCGCCGATGTGGTGCAGATCCCGAAGGATCATGCCGGGGCGCCGAACCTGAAGGCGTTGCTGACCAATCCGAAGATCATGAAAATCTTTCATTTCGCGCGGTTCGATCTCGCCGCGCTCTACAATGCGTTCGGTGTGATGCCGCAGCCGGTGTATTGCACCAAGATCGCCTCGCGGCTTTCCCGCACCTATACCGATCGCCATGGCCTGAAGGATCTGGTGCGCGAGGTGCTCAACATCGATCTGTCGAAGCAGCAGCAATCGAGCGATTGGGGCTCGCAAACCCTGAGCGAGGCGCAACTGGCCTATGCGGCGTCGGACGTGCTGCATCTGCATGCCTTGCGCGAACGCCTCGATGCCATGCTCGCACGCGAGGGCCGCATCCGCGCTGGCGCAAGCCTGTTTCGAATTCCTGCCGACGCGGGCCAGGCTCGATCTGCTGGGCTGGGATACCGAGGACATTTTTGCGCATTCTTGAACGACGGCGCTTTGCCGCGGTTGCCGCCCCGTTTCGGTCACACTCGTAACGCGACGTCCGGGGTGAATAGTCCGGGAATTCCCGCTAGAATGCCGGTGATCGGAAGCGCATTGGAACAGCAGTGAATTCAGTTCAGAATCCAGCCTACCAAGCCGGAATGGAGGCGCGCTTTGCCATCGCTGCGCGCCACAGCCGGATGGTGCGCCTGCTCCGCATCGCGGTCCCGGCGGCTGTGCTCATGGCGATGGCGGCCATCATCGCTGTGTCGATCTTCAATCCGTTCCGGCTGTTGCTGCCCAAGCTGCCGCTCGACGTCGGCAACCTCGTCGTCTCCGGCACCAAGATCACGATGGAATTGCCGCATCTGTCCGGCTACACGCCCGATC
Source organism: uncultured Alphaproteobacteria bacterium (assembly GCA_963745785.1). Taxonomy (GTDB): domain Bacteria; phylum Pseudomonadota; class Alphaproteobacteria; order Rhizobiales; family Xanthobacteraceae; genus Bradyrhizobium. The sequence goes on from CAVUYV010000018.1 coordinate 52,478, forward strand.
GGCGGCCATACGAACTCTGGGCCAACACCGCGACCCAGGATCTGACCGATCCGGATCATCTCGATCTCAAGACGTTACGGGCAAAGTTCTTGATGGAAGATCGGACGACCGTGACGCTGGACGCGCGCAACGGGTTGTTCGATACCAAGGAGCAGTTGCTGGAGTTGCGCAAGGATATCCTGTTGCAATCCTCGACAGGCTACGAAGCACGCCTGACGCGGGCACTTGTCGACATGGGCAAGGGCACGGTGACTTCGGATGAGCATGTCGACGTCAAACTGCTGAACGGAACGCTCACCGCCGACAAGCTCAGGATTACCGGGGGCGGAGAGGTCGTGAGGTTCGAAGGCAACGTCGTGATGAATCTGGATCACCTATCCTCCGGCGAGGCGTCGGAGCAGCAACCTGAGAATGCGACCGCCGAATCGGCGGAGCCCGCCCAGCCCGCGAGGACGCAGTCTGTCTCGGGCAAGTCCGCCAACTCGAAATGATTTTCAGGATGATGTTTTCCCCGCCCAGCATCGGGATCCGTCGGATCGCCTCCTGTGCCTGTGCGGCCGCCCTGGCGCTCGCGGTGATCGGGGGCAAGGCCGCTGCGCAAAGCACGATGCAGGGCGTGCCCAATGCGATGCAGGGCTTTTCGCAAAACCGCGACCAGCCGATCCAGATCGAAGCCGCTTCGCTTGAAATGCGCGACAAGAAAAAGGAGGCGACGTTTGCCGGCAATGTGAAGGTGGTGCAGGGCGACACCACCATGACCTCGAAGACGCTGGTGGTGTTCTACGATTCGACGCCCGCGCCTGCCGCGGCGGCGGCCAATTCGAAATCCGCAAAATCGGCGCCGATCCAGTCCGCAACGCCCGGTCCCGGCGGCAGTTCGTCGATCCGCCGGCTGGAGGCGAGAGGCGGCGTGGTCGTGACGCAGAAGGATCAGGTGGTGACCGGGGAGACCGCGGTGTTCGAGACCAAGACCAACCTGATCACCATGCTTGGCGGCGTGGTCTTGACCCAGGGCAAGAATGTGCTGCGCGGCGACCGGCTGATGGTAGACATGACGACCGGTGTGTCGAAGGTGGAATCCGGCTCAGGCCGCGTGCAGGGCCTGTTTCAATCATCCGGCCAGGGCGGGCCGACAATACCCGGCATGCCGTCGCCAGCCGCCCCGTCGGGCTCAGGCAGCTCAAATAAACCAAAATAATATCAATTACTTGTGTGCAGCGCTTGAGCCGCGAGGTTGAAGCCTGCGGCGCAAGCCTGTATCTACGGGCGCGGCCAACGGCGCGATCCATCCCTCGAATGGAGGGGTGTCGCTGGGCAAGGGACATCCGTTCATTCATGTTGCGCGGGCGAATCGAATCGCCGCGGCGGGTCGCGAAATCACCGTGAAAGGCTTAAGCGAAGCAGGGATGGTGGATTTACTCGGCATGTTCCGTCGACGTCCGGCGAAACGCAGCGCGCCAGGATTTGCGCGCACGCGCGCGGATATCACCGCGCTCGGCGATGCCATCGGCGAGATGCTGACCAGCCCGGTGCGCGACGCGCCTCCGATTGCCCGCGATGCGCCGCCGCCGAAACCGCATGCGCCTCGCGACAGAAAGACCGCGCCCTCGCGCCAAGACCAATGGCGGGGGTGCTCCGCAGCTGGCGCCGCGGACGGGCTATCTGGCTGTGCATAGCGTGGAAAAGAGTTTCGGCACCCGACAGGTCGTGCGCGGCGTCAGCATCTATGTCCGACGCGGCGAGGCCGTGGGTTTGCTGGGTCCGAACGGCGCCGGCAAGACCACGGTATTTTACATGATCACCGGCCTGATCAAGGCGGATCGCGGCGCCATCGAACTCGATGGCCACGACGTCACCAGGCTGCCGATGTATCAGCGCGCCCGATTAGGCATAGGTTATCTGCCGCAGGAGGCTTCGATCTTTCGTGGTCTCACGGTGGAGCAGAATATCCGCGCCGTGCTGGAGGTGGTCGAACCCTCGAAGAAGAAGCGCGAGGCCGAGCTCAATGCCCTGCTTGAGGAATTCAACATCGCGCGGCTGCGGAAAACGCCGTCCATTGCGTTGTCGGGCGGCGAGCGGCGCCGGGTCGAGATCGCCCGCGCCCTTGCCACTCGCCCCAACTACATGCTGCTCGACGAACCGTTCGCCGGCATTGATCCGATCGCGGTCGGGGACATTCAGGATCTGGTCCGCCACCTCACCAATCGCGGCATCGGCGTGCTGATTACCGACCACAACGTCCGGGAAACGCTGGGACTGACCGACCGCGCCTATATCGTCTATGCCGGCGAGATCCTGACGGAGGGCAATCCGGACGAGATCGTCAACAATCCCGATGTCCGGCGCCTTTACCTTGGTGAGGAATTCCGCCTCTAGCGGTTTTTTCTTGTTCGTCAAGCCGTGTACATCGGCTTTGGACTGGTTTAAGCAAGAATCGGACCAACTTTAGGAAATCGGTTCTTGCCTCCATGGCGCTGACGCAGAGATTAGAGTTCCGCCAGTCGCAGTCGCTGGTGATGACGCCGCAGCTGATGCAGGCGATCAAGCTGCTGCAGCTGTCCAATCTCGACCTTTCGGCCTTCGTCGAGGAGGAACTGGAGCGAAATCCGCTGCTCGAGCGCGCCAGCGACGGCACCGAGCCGCCGGTTGCGGGTGAACCCTCCCCGGAGCAGGCCGAGTTTTCCGACCACGAGGACGCCGGTTCCAGCGATGGCGACGGCGCAGCCGCCGAGCATTCCGAGATGACCAACGGCGCCGGCGACGGTTTCGAGCCGGCCCATGAGGAGTGGTTGAATCGAGACCTCGGCAGCCGCAGCGAGATTGAGCAGACCCTCGATACCGGCCTGGACAACGTCTTCACCGAAGAGCCCGCCGAAGCCGCGGCGCGGAACGCCCAGGATGCGGCGCCGACTGCGTACACCGAATGGGGCGGCGGCGCCTCCAACGACGAGGCCTACAATCTTGAAGCCTTCGTCGCCGCCGAGGTCACACTGGGCAGCCATCTTGCCGAGCAGCTGGCGGTGGCCTTCACCGCGCCGGCGCAGCGCATGATCGGTCAATACCTGATCGATCTGGTCGACGAGGCCGGTTACCTGCCGCCGGATCTGGGGCAGGCCGCCGAGCGGTTAGGGGCGTCGCAACAGGACGTCGAAGCGGTTCTCGCGACGCTGCAAAAATTCGATCCACCCGGGGTCTGCGCGCGAAACCTGAGCGAGTGCCTCGCGATCCAGCTGCGCGAGCTCAATCGCTACGACCCTGCGATGCAGGCGCTGGTCGAACATCTCGATCTTCTGGCGAAGCGCGACATCGCGTCTTTAAGAAAATTCTGCGGTGTCGACGACGAGGACATCACCGACATGATCGGCGAAATTCGCCGTCTCGATCCGAAGCCGGGTTTGAAATTCGGCTCGGCGAAGATGCAGACCATGGTGCCGGATGTCTATGTGCGGCCCGGGCCCGACGGCGGCTGGCATGTCGAGCTCAACAGCGATACGTTGCCGCGCGTGCTGGTCAATCAGACCTATTATACCGAGCTGTCGAAGACGATCCGCAAGGACGGCGACAAATCCTATTTCACCGATTGTCTGCAGAACGCGACCTGGCTGGTGCGTGCGCTCGATCAGCGCGCCCGCACCATCCTCAAAGTCGCAACCGAGATCGTGCGCCAGCAGGACGGCTTCTTCACCCACGGCGTCGCCCACCTGCGGCCGCTCAATCTCAAGGCGGTGGCGGACGCGATCCAGATGCATGAATCGACGGTGTCGCGGGTCACTGCCAACAAATACATGGCGACCAATCGCGGCAGTTTCGAATTGAAGTATTTCTTCACCGCCTCGATCGCCTCCGCCTCCGGCGGCGAAGCCCATTCGGCGGAGGCTGTCCGTCACCACATCAAGCAGCTGATCGATGCCGAGGATCCGGCGGTGATCCTGTCCGACGACACCATCGTGGAACGGTTGCGCGAATCCGGCATTGATATCGCCCGCCGCACCGTCGCGAAGTATCGCGAAGCGATGCGAATTCCGTCTTCGGTACAGCGCCGCCGCGACAAGCAAAGCATGCTCGGTAATGCGCTCTCGGCGCCCGTCGCATCTTCCGATCGCTCCCGCGACACTCAGCCGGCTTGATTGCATCCCGGCTAAATCGGATAGTGTCGGTTCCGCACTGGAGTCCCAAATCCGAACTTCGCATACCTCGCAGCACCAGTCCAATCGAGGCATCAAAATGACTCTCCGGATCTCGGGAAAAAGCATCAGCGTCGGCGAGGCCCTGCGCGGGCGCGTCAGCGAGCGCACCGAGGAAGTCCTGCGCAAGTATTTCGATGGCAATTATTCCGGCCACATCACGCTGAGCAAGGACGGTTTCGGTTTCCGCACCGACTGCGCGCTGCATCTGGATTCCGGAATTACGCTCGAGGCCGATTTCGAATGCCGCCGATGCCTATGCCAGCGCCGACCAGGCGCTGCTGATGATCGAAAAGCGGCTGCGCCGCTACAAGAGCCGCCTCAAGGACCGTTCGGCGCGCAAGGCGCACGCGGCTTCTGCGGCGCTCGCCGGGATGAATGCCCCGGCGCTCGACGCGCCGAGCTACGTCATCGAGGCGCCTGGCGAGGGCGACGACGAGGTCACCGGCTACAGCCCGGTCATCATTGCGGAGGCAACCACGTCGCTGAAGCGGCTTTCGGTCAGCGAAGCCGTGATGGAGCTCGATCTGACCGGCGCCGCCTGCATCGTGTTCCAGCACGGCGGTAGCGGACGGGTGAACATCATTTATCGGCGGGCCGACGGCAATGTGGGTTGGATCGATCCCCCGGTGGTTACCAACCAGGGGAGTTAGACGCCAATCGGCATTGACGCCCAGGGGGACCCTCCCTATGGTCCGCCGCCCTCGAGGAGAGGGCTGGAAACGATGTCGCGGGAGTTGGCACCGGTCTTGCGTTGGAGTAGAAGCCCCCCAATTAGGACCCGGGTATAAGCCGGCCTCCCGCCCCACCTTCTTGACGCCGCCCCGCTAGAGCCTATTTCGCAACCTGACGGTTAAATTCACCTCGGAACGCCCCATGACGATTACCGATCTGGTCGCACCCGAGGCGGTTCTCCCTGCTTTGAAGGTCAACAGCAAGAAGCAGGCGCTGCAGGAGCTGGCGGCGCGGGCAGCCAGCCTTACCGGTCAGAATGAACGCGCGATTTTCGAGGTGCTGCTGCAGCGGGAGAAGCTCGGCACCACCGCGGTCGGCTATGGCGTCGCCATCCCGCACGGCAAGCTTCCGAAACTGGAAAAGCTGTTCGGGCTGTTTGCGCGTCTCGAACGCCCGATCGATTTCGAGGCGATGGACGGCCAGCCGGTCGATCTGGTGTTCCTGCTGCTGGCGCCGGAAGGCGCGGGCGCCGATCACCTGAAGGCGCTGGCCCGCATCGCACGGCTGTTGCGCGACCAGGACGTCGCCAAGAAGCTGCGCGCCTCGCGCGATGCGCAGGCCATCTATTCGGTGCTGGCGCTGCCGCCCGCGAGCGCGGCGTAAAATCCCAAAGCTCATCGCCGGACACAGGGTCCACCTCGCGCAGACCACGTCTGCGCTGTCGGCAATTTACGATCTGATTTCTGGAAAATGCTTCCTGCGAAGATCGATCGATACGCGGGGTCAAGCCCGCGTATGACATCACCATTCGCGATTGCCAGTGACGGCAGCAATCACCGCGTCCGCTACATCGTCCATCGCTGCGTTCAGTGAACGCTGACGGCCTGCAACTCGTTGCTCCAGGCGTTCGCGATCGCCGCTTCGCGGCTATCGGTCAGCATGATCGGCGTGCCGTCGGCAGCATGCAGCGCAAACAGCTTCAATCCCGGCGCGATCGCAGGTGCTTGGGGGAACAAGCCCGGCACGTCCTCGGAACGGATCTGCTTCACATAGGCGATATGGCCCTCGCCCAAGGTCGCCAACGCCTCCCGTGAGACGCTCTTCGGCTCAAACTCAACATTACCTTCAGTCATGGTCTCGACTCCTCTGTCAGACTAAGCGGTCGAGTCCGCTACTCGTTCCATTATTCGTGTTCATTGATAGCAATTGTCTTAACGATCCTTTCCGGCTCAGGCCGGGCCAAGATCGATCGACAACAGCCCGTTTTTCAGGTCCGCGCCCAGCACCCGCATCCCCTCCGCCAGCACGAAAGTGCGCTGGAAGTGGCGTGCGGCGATGCCGCGATGGATGTATTGCCGGGCCTTGTCGTCCTGCTGGCGACCCCGGATCACGAGCTGGTTTTCCTCAATGGTTACATCGAGTTGGTCGCGGGTAAAACCTGCCACCGCCAGCGTGATCCGCAACCGTTCGGGTTGGCCGTTGGAGCGGTCGCACCTCTCGATATTGTAGGGAGGGTAACCGTCGGCGCCCTTGACGACGCGATCGAGCGCACGCTCGATTTCGTCGAATCCAAGCAGGAACGGGCTGGATAACGAGGGAACACGAGACATATTTTTACAAAGTCCTCTCGAAGCGACTTTGAAATTTCAGGGCCCTTGCGGCGCCCCTGGTAACCGTTTGGCGGACTTGCCCTCCGGTCAACAGCCAATATGGGCATGATTCTACAGGGGTTCAAGCACCTCGCGGAACCGGCAGGCGCCCCTCCAAACGTCATTCCGGGGCGAGGCGAAGCGTCGAACCCGGAATTCCGAGGTTGTCAGCAGGAGATTCCGGATTCGCGCTGACGCGCGCCCCGGAATGACGAGGTGGTTCTAAAGATCGATCCGCTTGCGGCCGTCGGCGGTGAACAAATGCAGCTTTTGGCGCGGCGCAATCGCCCTGATCCGCTCGCCGATGGCGGGCGCGGTCGCACCCGGGATCCGCACGATCACCTCGCCGGGCGGCAGCTCGCCGGGATTGGCGGCAACGCCTTGCACCTCATGCTGCCGGGTGCCGTAAAGGAAGGTCTCGGCGCCGACGCGCTCGATCGCTTCTACCGTGAGGTCGAGCGCAATGCCGCCCGGGATCGGCTCGCTCGAAATCACAAAATCCTCGGGCCGAATTCCGACAATGCCGGCTTCGCTTGTGGCGCGGCCGTCGCCGGCGAATTGCGATCTGATTTCGTCCGATCGCAGCGGCATCAGATTCATCGGCGGCGCGCCGATAAACGAGGCGACGAAGGTCGTCGCAGGCTTCTGGTAGATGTCGAGCGGGTTGCCGATCTGCTCCACTCGCCCGCCATTCATCACCACCAGAATATCGGCGAGCGTCATCGCCTCGAGCTGGTCGTGGGTCACATAGATCGACGTGGTGTTTAGCCGGCGCTGCAATTTCCGGATTTCGACGCGCATGGCGATGCGCAGCTTGGCGTCGAGGTTGGACAAGGGTTCGTCGAACAGAAATACTTTCGGCTGCCGCACGATGGCGCGGCCCATGGCGACGCGCTGGCGCTGTCCGCCGGAGAGCTGCCGCGGCTTGCGGTCCAGCATCGGGCCGATTTCGAGAATGCGCGCGGCTTCCTGGACGCGGGTGTCGATCTCGGGCTTCGGCATGCCGCGGTTGCGCAGGCCATAGGCCATGTTGTTGTAGACGCTCATATGCGGATAGAGCGCGTAGTTCTGGAACACCATGGCGATGTCGCGATCGGCCGGCTCGATCTGGTTGACGATGCGCCCGCCGATGTCGATGTCGCCGCCGGTGATGGTCTCAAGCCCCGCCACCATCCGCAGCAGCGTGGATTTGCCGCAGCCGGAGGGGCCGACCAGCACGCAGAACTGGCCGTCGCCGACCTCGAAGTTGATCCCCTTGATGGCTTCGACGCCACCGGGATAGGTCTTGTGGACGTTGCGCAGGGCGACGTTGGCCATCTCTGTCCTATTTCTCGGTCTCGACCAGCCCGCGCACGAACAGTTTCTGCATGACGACGACGACAAAGACCGGCGGCAGCATCGCCAGCACGGCGGTGGCCATCACCACGGGCCATTCGGTCAAGGCGTCGGTCGTCGTGATCATCTTGCGGATGCCGATCACGATGGTCTGCATGTCATCGCGCGTGGTGATCAACAGCGGCCAGAGATACTGATTCCAGCCCAGATGAACAGGATCACGAACAGCGCCGCCATGTTGGTGCGCGACAACGGCAATAGCGTATCCCAGAAGAAGCGGAACGGTCCGGCGCCGTCGATGCGCGAGGCTTCCAGCAACTCGTCAGGCACGGTCATGAAGAATTGCCGGAACAACAGCGTCGCGGTGGCGGAGGCGATCAGCGGCAGCGAAAGGCCGGCATAACTGTCAAGCAAATGCAGGTCGGCGACGATCTTGTAGGTCGGATAGATGCGCACCTCGACCGGCAGCATCAGCGTGATGAAGATGATCCAGAAAATCGCCATCCGGAACGGAAAGCGGAAATACACGATGGCGTAGGCGGAGATGATCGAGATCGCAATCTTGCCGACGGCGATCAGCATCGCCATCACGAATGAGTTGAACAGCATGGTGCCGACCGGCTCGCGCGTCGAACCGCTGCTTCCGACAAATATCGTCTGGTAGTAAGTTTCCAGAAAACGCCCGCCCGGCAAAAGCGACATCTGTCCATTGGCGATCAGCGCGTTGTCCTGGGTCGAGGCAATGAAGGCGAGATAGACGGGAAACGCGACGATCGCGATCCCGATCCAGAGAATGAGATGGGCAACGTAGCGGCGGATGCCCTCGTGCTCGACCATCAGTAGGTTACCTTGCGTTCGACGAAGCGGAACTGGATCGCGGTCAATAGAATGACGATGACCATGAGGATAACGGATTGTGCCGCGGAGCCGCCGAGATTGCCGCCGAGCAGACCATCGACATAGACCTTGTAGACCAGCGTCTCGGTGGCTTTTGCCGGACCGCCGCGGGTCATGGTGTCGATGATGCCGAAGGTGTCGAAGAAGGCGTAGACGATGTTGACGACCAGCAGGAAGAAGATCGTCGGCGACAATAGCGGAAAGGTCACGGTCCAGAAGCGCCGCATCGGCCGGGCGCCGTCGATCGCAGCCGCCTCCATCACGCTTTTTGGAATGCCCTGCAGTCCGGCGAGGAAGAACAGGAAATTGTAGGAAATCTGCTTCCAGGCTGCGGCCAGCACGATCAGGGTTGCCGCTTGCTCGCCGTCGAGCAGCGGGTTCCAGTCAACGCCCATCGCGCGAAGCCCATGGGCCAAAATGCCGAGCGAGGGATTGAGCATGAAGACCCACAAGACGCCGGCGACCGGAGGCGCCACCGCATAGGGCCAGATCAGAAGCGTGCGATAGAGCGTGACGCCGCGCAGCGGCTTGTCGGCCATTACCGCGAGCAGCAATGCCAAAGATAGCGATGACAGGGCGATCGCGATCGAGAACACGAATGTCCGCAAGATCGCAGCAAAATAGTCCGGTTCGCTCAACAGTTCACGGTAGTTCTCGAACCACACGAAAGTGGTTGAAAGTCCGAAGGCGTCCTGCAGCAAAAACGACTGCAGCAGCGCCTGGGCCGCCGGCCAGTAAAAGAAAATCAGAACGACCGCGAGCTGCGGCGCGACCAGCGCATAAGGCAACAGACGGGACTGGAAAACGGACTGCTTCTGCATGTTATCCGCGAAATCGGCAGGCCGCGTAAGGCGGCCTGCCAGTTCACCATCTCAGCGTACAGCCGTTTTCTCGAACTGGCGAAGCATCTGGTTGCCGCGCTCGACCGCTGCATCCAAAGCCTGCTTGGCGGTTTTCTTGCCTGAGAGCGCCTGCTCGATCTCTTCCGCCCACACCTCTCGCAGTTGCACCATGTTGCCAAGCCGCAGACCGCGGGAATTCTGGGTCGGCTCCTTGTTGGTCAGCTCTTTCAGCGGTGTTTCGAGATAGGGCTGCTCCTTGTAGAAACCGTCCGCTTTGGCCTTCTCATAGGCGGCCTTGGTGATCGGCAGATAGCCCGATGCCTTGTGCACTTCGACCTGGCGATTGGTGTCGGAGAGGAAGGCGAGGAATTTGGCGACGCCCTTGTATTCCTCGGGCGATCTGCCGCCCATCACCCATAGCGATGCGCCTCCAATGATCGAATTCTGCGGCGCGCCCTTGGCGTCCGGATAATACGGCATCGGCGCGTTGGTAAAGTTGAACTTGGCCTGCGACTTCACATTGCCGAAGAAGGCCGACGAGGTGAGGAAGATCGGGCATTCGCCCGAGGTGAAGCGGCCTTCGCCGGCGTTGGTGCGGCCGGAATAATCGTAGGTCTTGTCTTTCTGCATTTCGATCAGGGTTTCGAGATGCTTGACCTGCAACGGGCCATTGAATTCCAGAACCGTGTCGAAGCCGTCAAGGCCGTTGGCCTTGGTGGCGAGCGGGACGTTGTGCCAGGCCGAGAGCTGCTCGAGGTTGACCCAGGTCGCCCATGCGTTGGAGAAGCCACAGGTCGCATAGCCGGCGGCCTTCAGCTTTTTCGCATCCTCGAACACCTCCGGCCAGGTCTTCGGAATCTCGGCAATATTGGCCTTCTTCAAAGCGTCCAGATTGACCCACATCACGGTGGATGACGAGTTGAAGGGGAACGACAGCATCTCGCCCTTCGACGTCGAGTAGTAACCGGTAATGGTCGGCAGATAGGCCTTGGGATCGAACTTCTCGCCGGTTTCGGCCATCAGCTTGTAGACCGGCTTCACCGCGCCGGTCGCCGCCATCATGGTGGCGGTGCCGACCTCGAACACCTGCATGATCGCCGGGGCATTGCCGGCCCGGAATGCGGCGATGCCCGCGTTCATGGTGTCGGCGTAGCCGCCCTTGTAGGAAGGGACCACCTTGTAGTCGCTTTGCGAGGCGTTGAAGTCGTTGGCGAGCTTGACGACCACGTCGTTGTTGCCGCCGGTCATCGCATGCCACCACTGGATTTCGGTCACCGCATGAGCGGGGTTGGCGAGCGCAAAGGTGGCGGCGACTGCCGCAGCCGCGCCGAATTGTCGAAGTGCCATCAAATTCCCTCCCGTTGGACCGTCATCATCGTTGCGCGTTAACAGCACCGGATGACGTGCAAATGACCGTATAAGCGAGAGGATGTTAGGAGGGAAGCGGCGGTCGAGGGAAGCGGAAAAAATGGAGTGGGGCGTGGGGCGTGCCCCGGACGCTGCACCGCGCCCGGGACACGGGATTTCAGAACTCAGCGCTTCCGTTCAGGACCGCAGACCACGCCCTTGGTGATCAGGGCTTCGATCTCGCCCCTGGAATATCCGAATTCCGTCAGCACGTCGGTTGCGTGCTCGCTGAATTTCGGCGGGACGTTGCGCAGGCGCGCCTTGGTGCGTTCGAGGCGGATCGGGGAGGCGACCCCCTTGTACCAGTCCTTTTCGATGACGTCGCCGCGGTGGACGGTGTGGGCATTGGTCAGCGCCGTGTCGATCGCCTGCACCGGCCCGGCCGGCAGACCCGCGGCCAGCAGGCGGTCGCAGAGCGGCTCGGCGTCGTGCTGACTGAACACGGCGGCAAGCTCGGCACGCAGCGCCTCGCGGTTGGCGATGCGGTCCTTGTTGCGCGCAAAACGAACGTCGCTGCCGAGTTCAGGCTTGCCGATCTCCTTGCAGAGCTTGCGGAAGGTGCCGTCATTGCCGACGCCGATAAAAATATCTGCGGTACGGGTCGGGAAAATCGCATAGGGCACGAGGTTGGGATGCTCGTTGCCGGTGAGCTGCGGCGGCTTGCCGTGCATGAAATAATTCGCGGCGTGCGGATGCATGATGGCGAGGCCGGTTTCGTACAGCGTGGTTTCGAGAAACTGGCCGACGCCGGATTTTTGCCGTTCCGACAGCGCCATCAGAATGCCGATCGCCGCATAAAGCCCGGTAGAGATGTCGACCAGTGGCACGCCGATGCGCATCGGGCCGCTTTGCGGCGAGCCGGTCGCGGCGATCATTCCGGTCATGGCCTGGATGATGGCGTCGTAACCCGGATTGCCGCCACGCGGGCCGTCGCCGCCGAAGCCGGAAATCCGGCAGTGCACGAGCTTGGGAAATTTCGCGCGCAAAACGTCATTGCCGATGCCCCATTTGTCGAGCGTGCCCGGCTTGAAATTCTCGATCAGGACGTCGGCGCCTTCCAGCATCTTCATCAGCACGGCGCGCCCGTCCACTGAGGCAAGGTCGAGCCCGATCGAGCGCTTGTTGCGGTTGATACCGACGAAATAGGCCGCGTCATCGTCGTGGAAAGGCGGTCCCCAGTCGCGCACCTCGTCGCCGGCGGGCGGTTCGACCTTGATCACGTCGGCGCCGTGGTCGGCGAGGATCTGCGTGCAGTAGGGTCCGCCGAGCACCCGCGTGAGATCGATCACGCGCAATCCGCTCATCGCGCCGGCAGTGCTTTCAGTCGTCATGGGCGTTTCTTGCGAAGTTCAAAAGATGCGTCGTCGAAGCCATTAAGCATCACAGCCGCTTCTTCGCAAATGCCCGGCCGGAGCCTGACTTCAAGTATTTCTCGAAGGCGATTGCCTGTTTTTCATCGCTGAACGCAACGTAGGTTTTCAACCGCCAGGGCCTGTATTTCGAGGTATGGGGGACCTCGCCCGCATTGTGCTTCGCTAATCGCGCGCGCAGGTCGTCGGTAATACCGACATAGAAATGTTCGGAATCGTGGCTTTCGAGGATGTAGACGTATTTCATGACGCTGCCCCACTGGCGAGAGAGGTTACAACGTGGGGCCTTTCCTACGGCGTGGCTTGCCGAGGCCCGTCTTCGCCCTTCGGGCTACGACGCGGCAGCCTTCGCTTGCTTCGCTACGATGGGGCACGGCGTGGCTTGCCGAGCCGTAGCTTGCGAAGCAAGCGAAGCGCTGGTGGAGCCAGGCGGGATCGAACCGCCGACCTCTTGCATGCCATGCAAGCGCTCTCCCAGCTGAGCTATGGCCCCTTAGACCACATTGTAGCATGATCCTTTTCGGAAAACCGGTTTCCATTTTTCCGGATCATGCTCTCCACGCGCCTTGGGCGACGCGCGGTCGCGCAAAATCCTGAACACAGTTCAGGGCCGATCTCAAGTCTCCTCGTCGCTGCCGACGTCGCCGATGATGTCGGTCACGTCCTCATCGCCCTCTTCCTCGTCGGGGATGAAGGTGGAATCGTCGTCGTCGTCGCCTTCGATGGTCTCGTCGATCTCGATGTCGTCTTCCGACTCGGGAACGACGGCCTTGACCTTGCCGGTGCTCTCCTCGGCGTCGGCTTCCTCGAGCGGCACCAACTCTTCAGCCTCGACCGGCTCGGGCGCAGCTTCGGCGGCGGACGCAGCCGCGGCGGCGCTGGCGCGCGCCGCGGCGTCGGCGCGGGTCCGCGGCGGCGGCACAGGCGCAATCGGCACGACTTCGCCGGTATAGGGTGAGATCACCGGATTCTTGTTGAGGTCGTAGAATTTCTTGCCTGTCGTCGGGCAAATACGTTTAGTTCCGAGATCGGATTTGGCCACGGTGCAATCCTGGAAATTTTTCGAAAAACGGTGCTTCACTTGGCTAGTTGCCGGGCCGCTGTCAATAGCGCTTTGCGAGAGACGGATGCCTGCGTGACGCGGCACGGCGCATGTGTTACCTGCCGCCCGGCTAAAGGACACAATCTTGACTCATTCAGATCACCTCGCCGATCACCCAACGCCGCTTGAAGCGCGTTCGAGCGGACCCCTGATCGGCAAAGTCCGCGTTCCCGGCGACAAGTCGATTTCGCACCGTGCCCTGATTTTGGGCGCGCTGGCGGTCGGCGAAACCCGGATTTCGGGCCTGCTCGAGGGCGAGGACGTGCTGAATACCGCCAGGGCGATGGGGGCGCTGGGTGCACGGGTGGAGCGAACCGGTGAATTCGCCTGGTCGGTGCGCGGGGTTGGCGTGGCCGGGTTCGCCCAGCCGCAGGCGCCGCTCGATTTCGGTAATTCCGGTACCGGATGCCGGCTGGTGATGGGGGCTGTCGCCGGCTGCCCGATTACGGCTGTTTTCGACGGCGATGCGTCGCTGCGCGGCAGGCCGATGCGGCGGGTGCTCGATCCGCTGGAACTGATGGGCGCGCGGGTCGGCGCCAGCAGAGACGGCGGTCGCCTGCCGCTGACACTCAACGGCGCCCGCGATCCGCTGCCGATCCTCTACCGCACACCGGTGGCCTCGGCCCAGATCAAATCCGCGGTGCTGCTGGCGGGGCTCGCCGCGCCGGGCACCACCACGGTGATCGAATCCGAGGCCAGCCGCGACCACACCGAACTGATGCTGAAGCATTTTGGCGCGGAGATCGTCTCGATGCGCGAAGGCACCCATGGCCGCAAAATTGCGCTCACCGGCCAGCCCGAACTGCACGGCGCGGACGTCGTGGTGCCGGCCGATCCATCATCGGCGGCGTTCCCGATCGTCGCCGCATTGATTGTCGAAGGCTCCGACATTGTGCTGCCGGACGTGATGACCAACCCGCTGCGCACCGGGCTGTTCACGACCCTGCGCGAGATGGGCGCCTTGATCGAGGAGAGCCAGCAGCGCGGCGACACTGGAGAGCCGATGGCGCAATTGCGGGTCCGCGCCTCGAAACTGCGCGGCGTCGAGGTGCCGCCGGAGCGCGCGCCCTCGATGATCGACGAATATCTGGTGCTGGCGGTGGCAGCGAGTTTTGCAGAAGGCACCACCATCATGCGTGGTTTAAAGGAATTGCGGGTCAAGGAATCCGACCGGCTGGAAGCAACCGCCGCCATGCTGCGCGTCAACGGCGTCAAGGTCGAAGTTTCGGGCGACGATTTGATCGTCGAAGGCAAGGGTCACGTGCCGGGCGATGGGCTGGTCGCCACCCACATGGATCATCGCATCGCGATGTCGGCGCTGGTGATGGGGCTTGCCGCCGCCAAGCCCGTAAAGGTCGACGATACCGCCTTTATCGCCACCTCATTTCCGGATTTCATCCCGATGATGCGCTCGCTGGGGGCGGAGTTCTCATGATCATCGCCATCGACGGACCGGCCGCATCGGGCAAGGGCACGCTGGGCAAGCGGCTCGCCCGTCACTACGGTTATCGTCACCTCGATACCGGCGTGATCTACCGCGCGGTCGCCAAGGCGCTGATGGATGCCGGCGCCGACCTGACCAACGAAACGCTCGCGGTTTCAGCGGCGCTTGAGCTCGATCCCGAAAAGTTCGGAAATCCTGCCCTCAAGACACAAATCGTGGGCGACGCCGCGTCGGTCGTCTCGGCGTTTCCGAAGGTGCGCGGAGGTTTTGCTGAATTTTCAGCGTCAATTCGCCGCCGATCCACCCGGCGCGGTGCTCGACGGCCGCGACATCGGAACGGTGATCTGCCCGCATGCCGATGTGAAGATTTTCGTCGTCGCCGACCCGAAGGTCCGCGCCCGGCGCCGGACCCTGGAGGCGAGGGCGCGAGGTGAGGATGCCGACGAGGCCGCGGTGCTGGCGGATATCCTCAAACGGGACGAACGCGACCAGAACCGGGCGGTTGCACCCCTGAAACCGGCACCGGATGCTCACTTGCTCGATAACACCCATTTGGATATAGAAGGCGGCGTCCGGGCCGCCATCGACATTGTCGAGGCCGTCCGAGCGGGCCGGTTGCGGGTTTGAACCCGTGCCGTCATTGGAGGAAAGCCCGCTCCAGGCCTTGAATGTCGGTATCTCGACCTCGATTTATTGAGATCGATAACCTCAAAGTCCGGACAAAATTCAACGTATCGAACGTGCAGGCATGCTGCCGGCCCGCTGTTGCGATCTTCGCAACGAGCGGTCGTTAGGGTTTGCGGACCCCTAACACTTCGCGCGCGATACGCCCCTTAACCCGAACGGCCGGCGATACCCGCATCTGGAGAACAAATGGCTTCGACTGCTGCTTCTTATAATCCTACCCGCGACGATTTTGCCGCCATGCTCGACGAGTCCTTTGCCGGCGGCAACCTGCAGGAAAGCTCCGTCATCAAGGGCAAGGTTGTTGCGATTGAAAAGGACATGGCCGTCATCGACGTCGGCCTGAAAACCGAAGGCCGCGTGGCGCTGCGGGAATTCGCAGGGCCCGGCCGTGAAGCCGATCTCAAGGTCGGCGACGAAGTCGAGGTGTTTCTCGACCGCATCGAAAATGCGCTCGGCGAGGCCGTGCTGTCGCGCGACAAGGCGCGCCGCGAGGAAAGCTGGGGCAAGCTCGAAAAGGCGTTCAACAACAACGAGAAAGTGCACGGCGTCATCTTCAATCAGGTCAAGGGCGGCTTCACCGTCGATCTCGACGGCGCGGTGGCCTTCCTGCCGCGCTCGCAGGTCGATATCCGCCCGATTCGCGACGTCGCGCCGCTGATGAACAATTCGCAGCCGTTCCAGATCCTCAAGATGGATCGCCGCCGCGGCAACATCGTGGTGTCGCGCCGTACGGTGCTCGAAGAGACCCGCGCCGAACAGCGCCAGGAACTGGTGCAGAACCTCGAAGAGGGCCAGGTCATTGACGGCGTGGTCAAGAACATCACCGATTACGGTGCGTTCGTCGATCTCGGCGGCATCGACGGCCTGTTGCACGTCACCGATATCGCCTGGCGCCGGGTCAATCACCCGACCGAAGTGCTGACCATCGGCCAGACCGTGAAGGTCAAGATCATCAAGATCAACCACGAGACCCACCGCATCTCGCTTGGCATGAAGCAATTGCTGGACGATCCGTGGCAGGGCATCGAGGCGAAGTATCCGCTCAATGCGCGCTTTACCGGCCGCGTCACCAACATCACCGACTACGGCGCGTTCGTCGAACTGGAGCCGGGCATCGAAGGCCTGATCCACGTCTCGGAAATGTCGTGGACCAAAAAGAACATGCACCCCGGCAAGATCGTTTCCACCTCGCAGGAAGTCGAGGTGCAGGTTCTGGAGGTCGATTCGGTCAAGCGCCGGATTTCGCTCGGTCTCAAGCAGACCATGCGCAACCCCTGGGAAGTCTTCGTCGAAAAATTCCCGGTGGGCTCGACCGTCGAGGGCGAGGTCAAGAACAAGACCGAATTCGGCCTGTTCCTCGGGCTCGAGGGCGACGTCGACGGCATGGTCCATCTGTCCGATCTCGACTGGAAGCTTCCGGGCGAGCAGGTGATCGACAACTTCAAGAAGGGCGACATGGTCAAGGCCGTGGTGCTCGATGTCGATGTCGAGAAGGAGCGCATCTCGCTCGGCGTCAAGCAGCTCGAAGGCGATCCCTTCGCCGAGCCGGGCGACGTCAAGAAGGGCGCGGTGGTGACCTGCGAAGTGCTCGAGGTCAAGGAAAGCGGCATCGAGGTCAAGATCGTCGGCACCGACTTCACCACCTTCATCAAGAGGTCGGAACTGGCCCGCGATCGCAACGACCAGCGCGCCGAGCGTTTTGCCGTCGGCGAAAAGGTCGATGCGCGGGTGATCCAGTTCGACAAGAAGGCCCGCAAGGTGCAGGTCTCGATCAAGGCGCTGGAAGTCGCCGAAGAGAAGGAAGCCATCGCGCAATACGGTTCTTCCGATTCGGGGGCGACGCTGGGCGACATCTTGGGCACCGCGCTCAAGCAGCGTACCGACAAGTAAGCTTCTCGCTTGCTCGTCCGCATCAATCGGGCCCCGGTTTCGACCGGGGCCTTTTTTGTCGTCCCGATAACGGGAGCGCTCGTTCGTCATGCCCGCACTTGTCGCGGGTATAACACGTCTTCCTGTTCGAAGCAAAGGCGTGGATGGCCGGGACGAGCCCCGGCCATGACGACGTTGAGGGTGCCTAAAGGCCTTGTTTTCTTCATTTTGCATCGCAATTGATGTAATTGGGACACGGCGTATTAGGGCTGTGCAGAGAATACCGTGCGATTCCGTTGAAGACCGCTCCCTGGGAGAATTTCGATGTCGCTTGATTCGGATGTGATCGTCGACCGGCGCAGGATGCGCCGCAAATTGACATTCTGGCGCGTGGCTGCCGTGCTGGTGGCGATCGCTGCGATCGTCACCGTCGGCGTGGTTGCGACGCCGGGCGGACGCAGCGCATTCACGACATCGGGTTCGATTGCGCGCGTCCATATCGACGGCCTGATCCGCAGCGACAATGATCGCGTCGAGGCGCTGGAGCGGCTGGAAAAATCGCGCGCCGCCGCCGTCGTCGTTCACATCAACTCGCCCGGCGGCACCACCGCCGGCTCCGAGCAGCTTTACGACGCGCTGATGCGGCTGAAGGCGAAGAAGCCGCTGGTCGTGGTGGTCGAGGGGCTGGCGGCATCGGGCGGCTACATCACGGCGATTGCGGCCGACCACATCGTGGCCCAGCAAAGCTCGCTGGTCGGCTCGATCGGCGTCCTGTTCCAGTATCCGAACTTTACCGAGTTGTTGAAAACCGTCGGCGTAAAGGTCGAGGAAGTGAAGTCCTCGCCGCTGAAAGCGGCGCCCAACGGTTTTGAGCCGACCAGTCCGGAGGCGCGGGCGGCGCTCGACGCGCTGGTAAAGGACTCCTATGCCTGGTTCCGCGGCCTCGTCAAAGAGCGACGCGGCATGGACGATGCGTTGCTTGAAAAAGTCGCGGACGGGCGGGTTTTTACCGGCCGCCAGGCGGTCGATCTCAAGCTGGTCGATCAACTCGGCGATGAGAAAACCGCCGTTGCGTGGCTGGTGGCGCAGAAAGGCGTCAAGAGCGATCTGCCGGTGCGTGATTACAAGCTGTCGCCACGCTTCGGCGACCTGACTTTTCTGCGAACGGCGGCTTCGATTACGCTCGACGCGCTCGGGTTGAGCGCCATTGCGCGGCAAATCGAGCAGGGTGGGGTTGCGCAGGCGGTCGATCGCTTAAGCCTGGACGGGATGCTGGCGCTGTGGCATCCGGCGGGGACCAACTGAACCGGCTAAGTCCGGTATCCGTCCCTCCTCCCGCGTTGCGGGTACTGTCACAATCCCCAATCCGGGCGTTTGTCACGCCTTTTCGCGCCGTCCAAATTTCATTTAGCGTCTTGACAGTTCAACGCATTTTCACGGAAATGGACAGCCGCACCTTCCGGGTCCCAGTCTCGATGATCAAATCCGAACTTGTTCAGCGCATCGCCGAGCATAACCCGCATCTCTACCAGAGGGATGTCGAGAACATTGTGAACGCGATTCTCGATGAGATCGTCGCCGCGTTGGCGCGCGGCGACCGGGTTGAGCTGCGGGGATTCGGTGCGTTTTCGGTGAAGCATCGTCCCGCCCGCGCCGGCCGCAATCCGCGCACCGGCGCGCATGTGCCGGTCGATCAGAAGAGCGTCCCGTTTTTCAAGACGGGCAAGGAAATGCGCGAGCGTTTGAACCGCGACAACGGGACATCCGAGGCCGGCGCGTAAGCGTTTTATATCGCGCGTGTCCTGGCCGCAAAGACCGTACCCTTTTGCGGAATGCGCGCCCGCCGATCTCCATCAATGCGAGAGAGGGTCATGCGAAAATTCTTCACAGCCCTGGTGCTGATCCCGCTGGGCGTGATCTTTGTCGTCTTCGCGGTGGCCAATCGTCATGCGGTGACGGTGTCGTTCGATCCGTTCAATTCGACCGATCCATCGCTCGGCGTCAGGCTGCCGCTGTTCGTCGTCATCATCGCGGTGGCGATATTGGGCGTGGTGGCGGGCGGCACCGCGACCTGGTTCCGGCAGCGCCACTGGCGGCGGGCCGCCCGGCGGCATGAAGCCGATGTGCGGCAAATGCGGGCGCAATTGGCCGATCTGCGCGCCGCCGCGATGAGCCCGCGAGGCGACCCGCCGCGCCTTTCCGGCCCGTCGCAGGGCGGCCTATATGGGGCCAGTGGGCGAGACAAGCAGGGCGCGACGTTGTAGAACGCGCCCCAAGCGCATCGCTTTTTCCGGCGCCGGTCGCCGCCCCAACCATGCTTTGAGCCATGTCCTTTGAGCCATGTCCCTGATCGTCAAAATTTGCGGCCTGTCCACGCCCGAGACGCTCGACGTCGCACTGGATGCCGGCGCCGACATGGTGGGATTCGTGTTCTTTCCGCCTTCGCCGCGACATCTGGGTCTCGAGACGGCGCGCGAGCTTGGAAAACATGTAAGGCGCCGTGCCGTAAAGGTCGCACTCACGGTCGATGCCGACGATGCGACGCTCGCCAACATCGTCGAGGTGTTGCAGCCCGACATATTGCAATTGCACGGCAGGGAAACCGTGGCGCGGTTGCGCGACATCAAGCAGAAATTCGGACTAGAGGTGATGAAGGCTCTTGCGGTCGAAACGGCGGCCGATCTGGCGTCGCTGCCCTTCTATGCCGCCGCCGCCGATCGTATCTTGTTCGATGCACGAGCCCCGAAGGAAGCAACGCGACCCGGCGGTCTCGGCGCGGTATTCGACTGGCATGTGTTGGAAAATCTCGATCTCAAACTGCCGTTCATGGTCTCGGGTGGCCTCAATGCCGGCAATGTCGCGGAGGCCATTCGCGTGACGCGCGCTGATGGCGTCGATGTTTCCTCGGGCGTCGAGCGCGCGCCCGGTATCAAGGATCCCGAGATGATCCGCGCCTTTATTCGCGCCGCGCGTGCTATCGATCGCGATGCTACCCTGGCAGCGGCAGGTGGTCGATGATTGCGCCAGACGGCTCAACAACGTCAAGCCCGGCCATGACGAAAGGCAATGATGAAGTCTCGCTAAACCAAATTCCTTCCGCAGCGGTCCGGACGAGCGCGGGCATTTCGGCATTTTCGGCGGGCGCTTTGTCGCGGAAACGCTGATGCCGCTGATCCTCGATCTGGAAAAGGCTTACGCCGACGCCAAGGCCGATCCGGCGTTCCAGGCGGAAATGAACGGCTATCTCAGGGACTATGTCGGCCGGCCGTCGCCGCTGTATCTGGCCGAGCGCCTCACCGAGCATCTCGGCGGCGCGAAAATCTATTTCAAGCGCGAGGAGCTCAACCACACCGGCTCGCACAAGGTCAACAACGTGCTCGGCCAGATCATGGTGGCGCGGCGCATGGGCAAAAGGCGCATCATCGCCGAGACCGGCGCCGGCCAGCATGGTGTCGCCACCGCCACGCTATGTGCGCGGTTCGGGCTCGACTGCGTGGTCTATATGGGCGCGGTCGATGTCGAGCGGCAGCAGCCCAACGTCATCCGCATGGAGATGCTGGGCGCCAAGGTGATCCCGGTGCAGTCAGGCTCGCGCACCTTGAAAGACGCGATGAACGATGCGCTGCGCGACTGGGTCACCAATGTGCACAATACGTTTTACTGCATCGGCACCGTGGCCGGCCCGCATCCCTATCCGATGATGGTGCGGGATTTCCAGGCGGTGATCGGCGTCGAGACCCGCGCGCAGATGCAGGAAGCCGAGGGCCGAGCCCCGGACTCGCTGATCGCCTGTATCGGCGGCGGCTCCAATGCGATGGGACTGTTTCATCCCTTCCTCGATGATCCCGCCGTCGAGATTTTCGGCGTCGAGGCGGCGGGCCACGGGCTCACGCAATTGCATGCGGCCTCGATCGCCGGCGGCCGGCCGGGCGTGCTGCACGGCAACCGCACCTATCTGCTGATGGACGAGGACGGCCAGATCCAGGATGCGCATTCGATTTCGGCGGGGCTGGACTATCCCGGCATCGGCCCCGAACATTCATGGCTGCACGAAACCGGCCGGGTGACGTATCTGTCGGCGACCGACGACGAAGCGCTGGCTGCGTTTCAACTGCTGTCGCGGCTGGAAGGCATCATTCCGGCGCTGGAGCCCGCGCACGCCATTGCCAAGGTGATGGAGCTCGCGCCGAAGCGGCCGAAAGATCATCTGATGGTCGTCAACCTCTCCGGCCGCGGCGACAAGGATATCCCGCAGGTGGCGGACATCTTGCGGGGGAAGAAGAAGTGACCACCCGCATCGACGCGCGTTTTGCCGAGCTGAGGAGAGAAGGCCGCTCGGCCTTCATCACTTTCCTGATGGCCGGCGATCCCGATCCCGCCACCTCGCTCGACATCATCAAGGCGCTGCCGAAGGCAGGCAGCGACCTCATCGAGATCGGCATGCCCTTTACCGATCCGATGGCGGATGGCCCTGCGATTCAGGCGGCGGGTTTGCGCGCGCTCAAGGCCGGCATGACCTTGAGGAAGACGCTCGACATGGTTCGCGCCTTCCGCAAGGGCGATGATGCGACACCGCTGGTACTGATGGGCTACTACAATCCGATCTACATCTATGGCGTCGATCAATTTCTCACCGATGCAAAATCCGCCGGCGTCGACGGGCTGATCATCGTCGATCTTGCCGCCGGAAGAGGACACCGAACTGTGCCTGCCGGCGATGAAGGCCGGGCTCAATTTCATCCGGCTGGCGACGCCCACCACCGACGACAAGCGCCTGCCTGCCGTGCTCGCCAATACCTCGGGCTTTGTCTACTACGTCTCGATCACCGGCATCACCGGCAGCGCCGGCGCCGATGCGGCGACGGTCGGCGAGGCGGTCGGACGCATCAAGCGGCATACCAAATTGCCGGTCTGTGTCGGTTTCGGCATCCGCACGCCGGAAGCCGCCCGCGGCATCGCCCAAAATGCCGACGGCGCGGTGGTCGGAACCGCGCTGGTCGAGGCCTTGCGCGCCAGCCTCGATGCTGAGGGCCGTGCCACCGCCAAAACCGTCAGTGCGGTGGCCGATCTCGCGGCTTCCCTGGCGCAGGGTGTGCGGGGAGCCAAACAGGCCGCCGAATAAGCCACAATCGCGGTCGAGACGGACCGCGAGCGGCGGCTTGCCGGGCACCTCCGTAGCCGCCATATATCAGGCGATCTGCCGATTCGGAGCGAAACATGAACTGGCTCACCAACGTCGTCCGGCCGAAGATCCGCAACATCCTGCGCCGCGAGACGCCGGAGAATTTGTGGATCAAGTGCCCCGATTCAGGGCAGCTCGTGTTCTACAAGGACGTCGAGGCCAACCAGTTCGTCATTCCCGGATCGAACTACCACATGCGCATGGGCGCGGTGGCGCGGCTGAAATCGATCTTCGACAACGAGACCTGGTTCGACGTGGCGCTGCCCGAGGTGACCGCCGATCCCTTAAGGTTTCGCGACGAACGCAAATATGCCGACCGCATCAAGGACGCGCGCGCCCGGACCGGGCTGAACGACGCCATCAAGGTCGGTTACGGCAAGCTCGAGGGCGCTGCGGTGGTGATCGCGGTGCAGGACTTCGATTTCATGGGCGGCTCGCTCGGCATGGCCGCCGGCGAGGCAATCGTGCGCGGGCTTGAACTCGCGGTGGAAAAGAAATCGCCCTTCATCGTGTTCGCGGCCTCCGGCGGCGCCCGCATGCAGGAAGGCATCTTGTCGCTGATGCAGATGCCGCGCACGACGGTCGCGGTGCAGATGCTGCGCGAGGTGAAGCAACCCTATATCGTGGTGCTGACCAATCCGACCACCGGCGGCGTCACCGCCTCCTATGCCATGCTCGGCGACGTGCAGATCGCCGAGCCCGGCGCGCTGATCGGATTCGCCGGCGCGCGCGTGATCGAGCAGACCATCCGCGAGAAACTGCCGGACGGCTTTCAGCGCGCGGAATATTTGAAAGACCACGGCATGGTCGACATGGTGGTGCATCGCCACGACCTGCGCCCGACACTGGCGCGGCTGTGCCGGCTGTTGACCAAATCGCCTGCGATGGAAACCGCCTCAAAACCGGCGCCACAACCCGCCAGTGCGGCCCAGATCGTATCGGCTGCGGATGTGGCGCCGCCCGCACCCCACGCGTGAACGCGCCTGCGGCAAAACCAGCGCCGCTCGGCGAATTGATCGCGCGGCTGTCCGCCCTGCACCCCAAACGCGTCGATCTCGATCTTGAGCGAATGCATCGGCTGTTGGCGCGGCTCGGGCATCCCGAGCGCAAGCTGCCGCCGGTCATTCACGTCGCCGGCACCAACGGCAAGGGCTCGACGATTGCTTACTTGAGGGCGATTCTGGAAGCGGCGGGCTTGCGCGTCCACACCTATACCTCGCCGTATCTGGTGCGGATCAACGAATGCTTCCGGCTCGGCCGGGCCGGCGGCGGCGTTCTTGTCGACGACGACGAATTGGGCGCCGCGCTCGAACATTGCGAGCGGGCCAATGCCGGCGCGCCGATCACGATTTTTGAAATCGAAACCGCGGCGGCGTTCTCTCTGTTCGCGCAGCATCCGGCCGACGTGGTGCTGCTGGAAGTCGGCCTCGGCGGGCGGCTCGACGCCACCAACGTGATCGAGACGCCGCTGGCGAGCGTGATCGCGCCGGTGAGCATGGATCACAGCGAATTTCTCGGGGACACGCTGACGGGGATCGCCGGCGAGAAGGCAGGCATCGTCAAGCGCGACGTGCCGGTGATTTGCGCGGAGCAGCCACGCGAGGCGATGGCCGCGATCGAGGCGCAGGCGAGACGGCTGCGCGCGCCGCTGCATTCGGCCGGGCAGGAGTGGCACGTCAATGTCGAGCGCGGACGGCTGGTCTATCAGGACGACCGCGGGCTGATGGATCTGGCGGCGCCAAAACTGTTCGGCCGGCATCAGTTCGACAATGCCGGCCTCGCGATTGCGACGCTGCGCGCGCAAAGCGCATTCAGGATTGAGCCGGCGGCGTTCGAGGCCGGCATTGTCAATGCCGAATGGCCGGCGCGGATGCAGCGTCTGGCGTCGGGCGCGCTCGTGGAGCAGGGGCCGCAAGGCTGCGAAATCTGGCTCGATGGCGGGCACAATGCCGAGGGCGGGCGCGTCGCCGCGGCAGCCCTGGGCGATCTCGAGGAACGAGTTCGCGCCCGCTGGTGGTGATCGTCGGCATGATGGCCAACAAGGATGCAAGCGCGTTTCTCGCCAATTTCGCGGGGCTGACCCGCCACATCATCGCGGTGCGGATTCCGGATCGCGACAACGCGATGCCGCCGGACCGCCTGGCGGACGCCGCCCGCGCGCTCGGCATGCGGGTGGAAATTTCAGGCAGTGTCGAAGCGGCGCTGCATTCGCTGGCGCGCCTGGCTTACGAGGTGCCGCCGCGTATCCTGATCACGGGCTCGCTGTATCTCGCCGGCCATGTGCTCGCCGCCAACGGCACGCCGCCGGGGTAGGCTGCTCGTGTCGCAGAAGCGGCAGCCACAAGGGAGTTCGTAACCCGGATGGAGCGAAGCGCAATCCGGGGATGCATCGCTATGCTTGCGAGATGACCTACCCGGATTTCGCTGCGCTCCATCCGGGAGCGGCAGCGGAAGCGTTCATCGCTCGTATGCCACCGCTTCATCGCGATCGACGAACGCGCCCCATCGCCGCGGGCGCTGGGAGGATCGGTGTCGGCGGCATGCTCTTTCAACGCAAACGGCCGGCTATTCGCCGGCCGCTTTCAGGAATAATTACTTGCGCGGAGCTGATCAGACCGCGGCCGTAATCCACTGCTGCAGCTTTTGCTTCGGTGCGGCGCCGACCTGGCGCGAAGCCATCTCGCCGCCCTTGAAGATCATCAGCGTCGGGATCGACATCACGCCGTATTTCGAGGCCGTCTTCGGGCTCTCGTCGACGTTGAGCTTCACGATCTTGACCTTGTCGCCCATCGCGCCGGAAATCTCGTCGAGCGCGGGCGCGATCATGCGGCAGGGGCCGCACCATTCGGCCCAGAAATCGACCACGACCGGGCCGGTCGCCTTGAGCACTTCGGCGTCGAAATCGGCGTCAGAAACCTTGCCAACGGCCATTGGGGTACCTCGTTCGGTTTGGAAAGATGCGGCTTTTGGGAATCGCCGCCTGGATCATGTGGCAAACCTATGAACGCGGCGTTGCCGGGTCAAGCTCGCTCAGCCCTTGGGATAAGGCTGCCAGTTGTGCGTCCAGCGCAGGAGCATAAATCTCCATCAATTCGGCCGTTTCGGTCCAAAGTAACGCTGCGCGGACCGGCAGCTGGGGATAAAGCTTCTTCAGCACCGCGCGGTAGAGCGCGAGCTGGCGGACGTAAGTCCGGGGCGCCTCGGCCGCGGTGCGCGGCGGGGCATGGTTGGTCTTGTAATCGACGATCAGGACCTCGTCCGGCGTCACCACCAGGCGGTCAATTTGCCCCGAAACCAGCGCCGGCGGCCGCCCCGGCCGATCCAGCCGCCCGACAATCGAGACCTCGGCGCGGCTGCCCGGCGCAAACACCGCTGCAAAGCGGTTGTCCTCGAGCAGGGCCAGCACCCCTTCTGCAAGCGCCGCGCGCTCGGCTTCGGTCCATCCGTCTGCATTGCGGGCAAGGTAATTTAGCGCCGCGTCGCGACGGCGATCCATTGGCACCTCGGGCAGCGACTGCAGCAGCCGGTGTACCAGCGTGCCGCGCTGCAGCGCGCGCAGACGCAATTCGATGGACTCGCCGGTTCGGATGGGATGCCCCTCGTCCGCGGCAGGATCGGACGGGCGCAGCAGGTTGTCGGGGGAGGCCTCTGGCGGCGCTGAGGTGAGCAGCCATGGCGGCAGCGCAGTCGGGGCAGTCGCCGCCGGAGCCGCGGCTGCGCCGGTTGAAGCCGTGACATCCTCAGGCCGCGAGTAGCGCTTCACCGTGCCGTCCGCTATCTCGATGGTCTGCTCATGCAATCCGGAATTGCGCAGGCCCTTGGCGATCAGGTCGTACCAGCACAATGGGCGGATCTGTTTCATGTTGCCGGGCATGCAGCCGCCGACGACCAGTCGATCGGCTGCGCGCGTCATCGCCACATAGAGCAGGCGGCGGTATTCATGCTCGGTCTCGGCCAGCATCGCCGCGCGCGCCGCCGCCACCGCGGCCGGGTCGTCGGCCTTCTTGCCGGCCCAGACCACGACACCGGGCGCGTCAGGCGCCGCCTCGCCGCGCGGCAGGTGAATGAGTTTCAAACGCTGGGTATCGGAAGGCGACGAGGTGGTGTCGACCAGGAAAACCACCGGCGCTTCCAACCCCTTGGCGCCGTGCACGGTCATGACGCGGACTTCGTCGCGGGAAATCTCCATGTCCCGCTTCACTTCAAGGTCGGCGGTGCGCAGCCATGCCACAAAACCCTGCAGCGAGGCCGGCGCCTTGCGCTCATAACCAAGCGCAAGTTCGAGAAATTCGTCGAGCGCGTCGTTGGCCTCATGCCCGAGCCGCCTCAAGATTCGCTTCCGGCCGCCGTCGCCGCCGAGCAGCCAGGCGTAGAACGCAAATGGCGTCTCGGCGGCAAACCGGCGCTCGCATTGTTCCAGACGGCTCAGCGCATCCTTCAGTTTACCGTCGGCCGCGGCGTGATGGTTTAACGCCTCGCGCAACGAGCCCCTGCGCTGCCACGCCAGCTTGAACAGGTCGTCGTCTGAAAGGCCGAACAGCGGGCTTTTCAGCGCCACCGCGAGCGCCAGATCGTCCTGCGGCAGCAATAGCGCGTCGGCAAGATTCATCAGGTCGATGATCGCGATGTGCTCGGTCAGCTTCAGCCGGTCGGCGCCGGCGACCGGAATGTTGGCGTGCTTCAGCGCCTGGATGACCGCATCGAAAGCGTTGCCGCGCCGCCGCACCAGCACCAGCATGTCGCCGTAGCGCAGCGGGCGGCGGTTGCCGATGTGGCCGGTCATGGTGCCGCTTTCGACCAGCCGCCTGATCTCGGCCTGAATCCGCTTGGCGAGCTTGACCTCCGGGCTCGTCAGCGACAGCCCGTCGAACGGCGCGCGCCAGCCTTCGATGTCCTGCCTGGCATCCGGTTGCTGCAATTCCCAGAACTCGATCAGGCTCGGCCCGGCATCGGCCAGGGTCTCGTGCACCGGGTAGGCGTTTTCCGCGTGAATGCTGCGGTAGATATCCTGGTCGCGAAACACATGATCGACGGATTGCAGGATTGCCGCTCCCGAACGGAACGAGTAGGTGAACGACACCGGATCGAATTTCAGGCCGGCATCCCTGAACTTCTTGTCCAGTGCTCTGCGCCGGCTGTCGAATTCGCGCGGGGCGGCGCCCTGGAACGAAAAGATCGACTGCTTCTCGTCGCCGACCGCGAAGATCGTGCGGATGACGCCGTCGCGCGCGCCTTCGCCGGAAGTGAATTCGGAAATGATATGGTCGACGATATCCCATTGCCGCGGGACTGGTGTCCTGCGCCTCGTCGATCAGCACGTGATCGACGCCGCGGTCGAGCTTGTAATGCACCCAACCGGAGGAGACGCGGTCCAGCATCGCAAGCGTCTTGTCGATCAGGTCGTCATAGTCGAGCAGGCCGCGCTCCTGCTTTTCGCGCCGGTAATTCGCCGCCGCCGCGGTGGCGATGTGCAATAGCGCCTGGGTCCGGTCGCGGATCGTCACCGCACGGCGCCGCTCGATCAGGGGCGTGATGCGGGCTTTTCCATTTCGAACAACCGGCGCGATCGCCGGATTGTCGGCGAATGAAGTTGTTCGTTACCACGGTTGCGCGCGGCGTGCGGTCGGCTTCCGTCAGGAAAACGTTGAGATAGTTGTCGACCTGCTCGATACCGGTAAGCGTCAGCGCCTCGCGTAATCGGTCTGCCTGTTTTCGATCCGCGTTACTGCTGGTATCGAGAACAGAGGCAATCTCGTTCCACCGCGATCTCGGCAAGTTTGGCCCGTCGACAATCTCGCGCTCGACGTCCTCGATGCGGTCACGAGGATCGACACCGAGCGCGGCGCAGATCTGCGCGGCGGCGGCTTCAGTGCCGCCGGCGGCATCGGTCCAGGCCATGAAGTGATCGCGGCTCAGGCACGCCTCGCGCACCACATCCTTGAAGGTGACGTCGGCGGCACTGGCCATCGCGATCTGGAGTGCGCGCCCCGTCGCGCTGTCGGGATCGCGGGAGGCGTCGAGCAGCACCGCGAGATTGGCGCGCTCCATCATCTCGTTCTGGTCGCGCTCGTCGAGCACCGAAAAACGCGCCGGAACATTGGCCTCGAACGGAAATTGCTGCAGCAGCCGGGTGCAAAGCGCGTGGATGGTCTGCACCTTCAGGCCGCCCGGGGTTTCCAGCGCGCACGCGAACAGTTTTCTGGCCGTCATCCTCAAGTCCGCGTCGGGGTGCGCTATTCCGGCCTCGACGATCGCGGCATCGAGCGCATCGTCATCGAGCGTGACCCAATGGCCAAGCGTTGAAAACACCCGCTCCGCCATGTTGGCGGCGGCGGCCTTGGTGAAGGTGATGCAGAGGATTTTTTCCGGCGGCACGCCGTCGAGCAGCAGCCGGATCACCCGCTGCACCAGCACATGGGTCTTGCCGGAGCCGGCGTTGGCCGAGACGAACGCCGAAGCGGCCGGGTCGGATGCGCGGGCCTGGGTGGCGCGGACCGCGTCGGGAATTGGGCGCGCCGCGGCTACCATTCTTCGATCCCCAATCCGCCGGCCGCGGACCATTCCTTGATGCGGGCGAGATCGTCGTAGGCGCCGTAGCGGTTCGACCACATCGACAGATTGAGCGAGGTATAGGCCTGGCTCTTCGTCCTCGAATTTGCGGATCAGTTTCTCAAGCTGTTGGCGTGCGTAGTCCGCAGCAGCATCGGGAGCTTGAGCTTGATCGCCCTTGTTGATTTTCAATTCCAGCGTTATCTGCTCGCCCGGCGGATTGTTGCCGGAAAGCCTGACATAGACGAGTTCGCTCACCGAGGCGCCCGCCGCAATGCCCTCAAAACCGCCTTCGCGCAGGATCGCGGCCTCCAGCGTGAGCTGCGGCGACAGCCCCATGCGGACCTGTTTGCCGGTCGGCGGCTGTCCGGTCTTGTAGTCGAGGATCGCAAACGTTCCGTCATGGCGGTGTTCGATCCGGTCGGCGCGCGCCGACAGGACAAAGGTGCGCTCATTGTCGAGCAAGATCGGGATTTCGCCCCTGATCTCTGCATCAATGGCGCTGACGTTTTGGCGGCGCGCGATTTCCCAATCCGCGAACCATGCGGCGATGCGCTGGAAGCGCGGCCACCACAGCGCCCGCGCCTCGGGCCGCTCCATCAAGGGCTCGAAAAATTTCTCGCCGATGCCGCGCAAAGCGAGCGCGACATTGCCGGGAAGTGCCGTGGAAAAAGTCTGGGTAAATTCGCCGAGCGTGTCGTGGATCGCCGAACCGCGGTCGGCGGCCGATAGCGGCATGTCGACGGGATCGAGCGGCGCCAGCTTCAAAATATGTTTCGCGTAGATCGTATAGGGATCGCGCAACCAGTCTTCGATCGCGGTCACCGACAATTTCAGCGGCCGTGTCGCGCGCGGCGGTTTTGGCGCCGGCTGCGGAATCGGCTCGACCTTTGCAGGGTGATCAAGCTCGTTGGCAAAGCGAACATATTTTTCGCCCGCCGCTTTTGCAGCCTTCCAGCGCTCTTCCCCCGCCACCGCCTCCAGCCGGTGCAGGAAGCGCGATGCCACCGAGGGCGCGCCGCCAACCTTCGCGGCATGACTGAGGATGACGTCGTCGGTTCCGAGCAATTGCGCAAAATCATGCGCGGAGAGGCCGACGCGCCGCTCCGGCAGATCGAGGCCGAGTTCGTGCCGCATCGGCCGGCTCAGCCACGGATCGACCCGCGGCGCCGGCGGCCATACGCCTTCCACCAGCCCGCCAATGATGACCCGGTCGGTCTGCGTCAGCCGCGCTTCCAGCGGGCCATAAATTCGCAAAGCGGCATTCGCCGCCTCCGGTCGCCGCACCATGCGGTCGCCGAAAGCGGTCTGGAACACTTCCGGGTAATCGCTGAGCTGCACAGTGAGGCCGCTTTGCGCCTGTCTGCCGAGCAGATCGTCGAACGCGGAGGCGAGCGCCAGTCCGTGAGGGCCCTCGAAGACGAGCGCGACGCCGTGCCGGTCGCGCGACAGCGCGATCAGCACCTCGCGATGGCGCTTTGCCAGTTCGGCGAAATCATACGGCTTCGCGGAAGAGAGACTTTCAAGCGGCGAAAGCGCGGTCTGCAAGGAAGCGATCAACGATTGCGCGCGATCGAGTTGCCCGTCTCTCAGCCTGGTCCTCGGCTCGGAAGCGTGCAGCGAAGATGTCTCGCGGCGCTGAAGCCTGGAAAGCTCGGTGCGGAAACGATCGAAATCGCGCGCCAGTCCGGCGCTTCCCGCTTGCGGGCGAGTGCCGCGCAACAGCGCCAGTTCGAGCGCTTCAACCGCGTCCCTGAACCCGCCCGGCGCGCCACCCAACCGAAACAGCGGGTGTTTCAGAAGCGCCAATAGCGTCGGCGGCTCCAGCTGTTTTGCCACCGCCTCCGCGGCGAGCCGGGCGAAAATTCCGGCCGGGGTGTCCATCAGCCCGTCGCCGCCGGAATCGTCGAATGCGAGATGCCAGCGGCCGAGCGCTGCCATGACCCGTCGCGCCAGCGCGCGATCCGGCGTCACCAGCGCCGCCGTCTTGTCAAGATGCCGCGCCTCGCGCATCGCGACCGCAATCGCCAGCGCCTCCATTTCGGGATTGGCGGCCTCGATAACAGCAAGATTTTTCATGCCGAGCGAAATCTTGTCGGCGATGTCGGGCTGGGCCAGCCGCCGATGCCATTTCGCCGTCGCGTTTGAAGGCCGCATCGCCTCGGACACCAGCACATCGCGCCCATGCGCCGCCGGTGCCCTCAAGATTTCGACATCGCCGCGCCGGATGCCCAGACGATGCAGCAGCGCCTGCATCGCGAATTGCGGATGGTTCGGCGCCGGCGGCTGGGTGAATTTGCCTTGCGCGTCCCTGACACCGCCAATCGTTTGCCACGCTTCGTCGTCGAGATCGGTATCGAGGCCCGGAAGCACCACCGCGCCTTGCGGCAGAGCGGCAACGGCGTGGAGGAATTTTGCCGTGGCCGGCATCGATCCGGTCGAGCCTGCGGCAATCACCGGACCATCATGATGCGCGGTCAGGCGCCTGGCTTCCGCCTCGATCAGGAGATCGCGCCGCGCCGCCGGCTCGATCTTTCCGATCTCTTCGAGATGCGCGGGCCATGCCCGTCGCGCAATCCGCAAGAATTCCAGCGAGTGCTGCCAATATTGGTCAAGTTGATCGGGCACCAACCCGTCCAGCGCCTCCCAACCGACGCCCCGGGTGACCATGTCGTCCATCAGGCGCGCCAGGTCGGAAGCCAATGCAAGCGTCGATGCCGGGCCGCCGACGACCAGCGGCGCCGATACCGGACTCTTCGCCCACGCCGCGACCAGCTTTGCCAGCGTGAGCCGGCGGTCGAGTTCGCCGAGCTTTGGCGGAATGTCCAGCGGCGCCACGCCGCCGTATGGCTCGGCCTGTTCCGCGAATGCCAGTTCGTCTTCGTCGATGTCGCCGAGCGCGACGATGCGCGGCAGCACCACCGCGTCGGTCTTCAGCTCATCGAGGAAGATTTCCCGCGCCATCCGTCCGGCGCGCCGGGTCGGCAGATAGAGCGTCGCCCGCGCCAGGTCGGCGGGGCGTGCGCGGGGCTCAAATCCATCGATCAGCCTGCCGTCGACCAACGCGGCAATGACGGTTCGCAAAAACGGCGCAGATACTGGAACGCTGAAAACGCGCATGGGCTTCCTGATTCGCGATCAGGCTGCATCATGGCATGGGCCTATTTCGGGCGCGATTTTTAATTTCGAGCATGCGTGGGCTACAAAAGGGTCGGCCGTGCCAAGCGCGCGTCCCAAGCAGCAAATCGTCGTCCCCGCGGAAGCGGGGACGGATAATTACTGGTGTTAGCTGCGGACCAGGATGCGGCCTATGCCGCTCCGTCAGCCGCACCCAAATAGGTGCGCCGGCCGCTAAAACGACGGTGGCGGCAAGCGCCTGAAACTAGGGGGATCAACTCTGTGCGAGCGCCAATTCCGGGTAGCTAATTATGACACTTTTCGCGTTATGATAACTGCTCGCGATGACGTGAACAACTCTAGGCCGGAAAGGCGCGACAAGATTTCCTGCAAGTCGCAATTGGTGTGCTGATGTTCGAGCATGTCGCTGTTGATCGCAGTCGCCGCGCGCTGTTGGGCGCTGCAGGAGCGCTCATCCTCCAGGGGGTGCTCCAACCGATGACCGCATGGGGTCAGACAGCCTCTGGTCCCAAGATGAAAATCGGCGTTATCGGTGCGGGCCATATTGGCGGCACGATCGGTGGCCTCTGGACCAAGGCAGGCCATCCGATCTTCTTCTCGTCACGTCATCCGGAGGAATTGCAAGACCTTGTTGCGCGCCTTGGCCCCCTTGCACAGGCTGGCACAGTCGATCAGGCGATTGCGTTTGGCGACGTTGTCTTCATAGCCGTGCCATACGGCGCACTGCCGCAGATCGGGAGAGATTACGGCAAATCGTTAGCGGGCAAGATTGTGCTCGACGCCAACAATGCCGTGGCGAGCCGCGATGGCGCTATCGCCGACGAAGTCGAGCGCGACGGCATCGGTATTACTTCCCAGAAATATCTGCCCGGCGCGCGGCTGGTGCGCGCCTTCAACACACTCTCCTACATGATCTTTGAACGCGAAGCGAACCGTCCTGCCCCTAGGCTCGCGGTACCGATTGCCGGTGATGATCAGGAAGCAGTCCAAGTTGCGGCGGGACTGGTGCGCGATGCCGGCTTTGATCCGGTGGAGGTCGGCAAGCTGGCTGACGCGAGCCGGTTCCAGCGCGGTGCGCCAGGATATGGCCAGAACGTGGGCGCGGCTGAACTCAAGCAGAAACTTTCGCTGGCGCCATGACAGCTCTCACAAGCTGGTTACAGCGCGCGGTGCCTGCGACAGCGCGAGAACGTTCGGCAGCGCTGTGGTCCTTCGCGTATTTCTTTACACTGCTTGCCGGCTACTATGTGTTGCGTCCGCTGCGCGACCAGATGGGCATCGCCGGTGGGGTCAAAAACCTGCCATGGCTCTTTACGGCTACATTTCTCAGCCTGCTGGTCGCGCAGCCGCTCTACGGCGCGTTGGTGGCAAGACTGCCGCGGGTCAGGTTTATTCCCATCGTCTACCATTTCTTCGTCGCCAACCTGGTTCTGTTCTGGGTGTTGCTGATCTTCGACCTAGAAAAGGTGATCGTAGCGCGGGTATTTTTTGTCTGGGTCAGCGTATTCAACTTGTTCGCGGTGGCGGTGTTCTGGTCGTTCATGGCAGACCTGTTTACTGCGGAGCAAGGCAAGCGGCTGTTCGGTTTCATTGGCGCTGGAGGCACCGCTGGAGCGCTCCTTGGTCCCGTCGTCACGATCTTGCTGTCAGCGCCGCTTGGCCCAGTCAACCTGTTGATCGCGGCCGCCGCCTTCCTGGAAGCAGCCGTGTTCTGTGTCCATCGAGTTGAACGCGTGGCAAACGCGCCGACAGACGTGGATCCTCGACGGCAGCGCGTTGGAGGCAGCGCCCTCGCGGCACTGCCCGAACTGATCCGCTCGCCTTATCTCATGGGCGTGGCCATCTGGGTCAGCCTGCTCTCATTCGGCGCGACCATTGCCTATTTCGCGCAGGCCAACATCGTCTCAACGACGATTCATGACGCAGCCACACAAACCCGTCTGTTTGCGGGTATCGATCTCGCGGTGGGCCTGCTCAGCCTGGCGACCCAGGTCTTTGCCACCGGCAAATTCCTCAAGCGCTTCGGTACCGGCATCTCGGCTGCAGCTCTGCCCGCTGTTTATGTGGTCGGCTTCGCCGCGGTGGCGATCGCACCGATCCTGTCGGTGGTTGTGACACTCCAGGTCGCGCAACGCTGGATGAACTTTGCAATCGCAAATCCGGCACGGCAGGTATTCTTTACCGTGGTAGGGCGCGAAGAAAAGTATAAAGCCAAGAATTTGATCGACGTGGTGATCTATCGCGGCTCGGATGCGTTGTATGGCTGGGTGTACGACAGCCTGCAGGCGCTGGGATTGAAGCTTGGTGCTATCGCGCTTTGCGCGCTCCCCGTCGTGGCGGGCTGGCTCATTCTCTCAACCGGCCTCGGGCAAGCACAGGAACGTCTTACAACGAAAAGAGATGACGAAGGAGCGCCGAGATGCCAATCCGAATAACTCGCCGGGACTTCGCCGCACTCGCTGGCGGATTTCTGGTATCGTCCAAAGCCATTGCTCAAACCGATACACCGCTTGTTACCCGTGCAATTCCCAGCAGCGACGAGCGCATTCCCGCTGTTGGCCTTGGCACGGCCTATGTTTTCGATCAGGATGACGAAACGACACGGAGCAAGGCCGATGCAGTCGTTCAGGCTCTGATCAGGGGCGGCGGACGGCTCGTCGACACGGCGTCGACCTATGGCGATGCCGAAAGCGTACTGGGCAAGGTCACCGCAGCCGCCGGCTTGCGCGACAAGCTTTTCATCGCCACCAAGCTCGAGTCGCCCGACGTCCAGGAACTCAAGCGGTCATTGGCCCGACTGAAGACCGCAAGGGTCGATCTGCTGCAGCTCCACAACGTCAGGAGCAAGCAACAATCTCTCGAACGTTTCAGGGAGTGGAAGGGACAAGGCGTGTGCCGCTATGTCGGCATCACTTCAACGTCCCGGCGCGACTATCCCGCGGTCGAGGCCGTGCTGAAACGGGAGAAGCCTGATTTCGTCCAGATCGACTATTCACTCGATAACCGCGGGGCGGAGAAGAGCATCCTGCCGTTGGCCGCCGAAGTCCGAGCCGGCGTGCTGACTGCAGTGCCTTACGGCAACGGCAGATTATTCCGGGCAGTGCACGGCAAGGAATTGCCGGACTGGGCCCGGGTATTCGCGAACTCCTGGGGACAGTTTTTTTTGAAATATTTGCTCGGCGACCCACGTGTGACCGCTGTGATTCCCGGGACCGGCGATCCCGGCCACATGACAGACAACGCCGGCGCGATGCGTGGCCCGTTGCCCGATCCTGATCAACGTCGTCGAATGATCGAGTTCGTTGAAGCGCTTTGATGGGTAATCGATTTGCCGGCGTTATCGCCTGACTGACTAACATCCACGGCGGAGGGTCGCTTAGCGATCAGTCTTGGCAACGCCACCCAATGCTTCTGAGGATGCAAGGGTCTGCCGGGAGCAAGATGCGGCCTCGGGCTTGGTAGCCAGCACCGTGTTGTACGGGTTACCGAAGACAAACACCTTCGACGTGCGCCAAATGATCCGTTCCAGTTCCACGAATGTGCGCATCTTCAGCCGATACTTCCACAGCACCAGGTGCTGAATGAAATTCCAGGTGAGGCCCCAGGCCCAGAAGGGCAGTCGCCGATAACGGATCGGGGTGAAGCCTAATCGGCGCATCTTGTAGACGAGAAGATTGG
The DNA here is from genome assembly GCA_963745785.1 of uncultured Alphaproteobacteria bacterium. Classification (GTDB taxonomy): domain Bacteria; phylum Pseudomonadota; class Alphaproteobacteria; order Rhizobiales; family Xanthobacteraceae; genus Bradyrhizobium. The sequence goes on from CAVUYV010000018.1 coordinate 88,486, forward strand.
CGCCGACAAAATTGTAGCGCCAGTTGTCGAAGAAGGCGGTGACGCTCAGGTAATCTTCTTTGCGCCGGCAATGATCCAACGACCCCGGTGAGCGGATCAACAGGTTTCCTCCCGGCTTGAGCATCCGCCAGCAGCGCGCCAGCCAGGCGTCCAGGTCTTTGGTGTAGCCGATCGATTCGAGCGAATAGATGGCGTCAAAACTTTCGCTTGGGAGATCGAGGCTGTCGAAGTCGGTGACGATCACCTGCCCACGCCCACCCAGATTTGCAAATTTCCGCCGGCAGATGTCCGCTTGCACGGATGAATTGGTCACGCACACAATTTCGATATCTCGCCGGCTGGCGAGGTAGTAGGCCGCCGCGCCGGATCCGCACCCGAGATCCAATAGCCGCATCCCGTCCTTCGGCTTCAGAAGAACGTATTCGGCTTCGTAGGGACGCGAAAATGCGACGCGGGGAAAAATGCATGTGCTGTAGTTCGCCTGCTCGTCGCGATACGTGCCGAACACGTCATCATATGTACGATGCTCGTCGTCGTGCTTGAAAAAGTCGCTCGGCTGCGGTGTCCACTCGATCAGTTGGCGCTGCTCGAACTCATTCAACTCGTGGCCGATCTTGCCCGCGTCCTTCGGTCGAGTCACCAGGAGAAAAAGTACGTAATGAAAAACGTTGTATGCCACGAACAACGCGATCATTATCGCCACGACCAACTGAAACGTCAGAACGATGTCCAAGGTTGCTCCTGTGGCGATGGAGATTCTCACGCCGATGACGGGTCACGGCCAAGCAGCGCCGCGCGTTATTATGCGATTCATGTTCTTCTTGGGAAGTCTCGCCCGCGGGCCATAAAATCACGGCAGACCCAGGTCGGATAGACCAATTGTCCGCTCCGGGCCGAGGCGGTGTGAAAACTTCGGCGTCGAACTTACGCGTAGAAAGTTTGTCCAATAGCAATCGAGCAAACGCCGCAAGATGGTCAATCGCTTTCCTTTTTACTTAGCGGCGACCGCTGACGGCAAACGGAGAAGCGCCGGGCAGCGACAGCGAATTGATGTCGCTATCGATGCGCCCCGACTGTTGGGTGTAGCCGAACCCGAGTGACAGGCTGACATTCGGCGCCGGCTGGAACTCGAGGCCCGCATGCGCGCTATAGCCGGGCAGTGTGCCGGACGTGGTGTCGAAGGGAGCAAAAGGGCCACCGATGCCGGATTTATAATTCAAGGTGTCGAAACCGGCATAGACCGTGACGGGTAATCCGCCCGCGCTTCGGAAGTTGTAGCCGAACTGCACGCCTTGGTAATAAAGCGAGCCGAAGTTGCCGAACGCTCCATTCTGGTTGATGCCGTTCATGCTCAAACCCATGCCGCCGCCTTCGCCGCCGACAAACCAGCCATTCGGAAAATTGTAACGCATATAGGCGCCGCCGCCTCGGGCGTCACTGCCGTCAAAGCTTGGAAAGTTGCCGTAAGTGTCCGAGCTCTGGCCGACGATTGGACTGCCACCGAAGCCGAGGGGCCAGCCTGGGGTCCAATATGTCACAGGCGCGGCTTGGGCATGGGCCGTTCGCCCGCCCAGACAGAGCGCCGCCAATACGAGTGCGAGACCTAATCTGCTTGAGAAAATGGACATCCGCGCTACCGTCAAGTGTCCTCTAACTATACGGTCTGGATATCAAGAACGCCAGTGCGGCGTCGCTGGAAGGAACTCCCGTCGCTTCACCCAATTTCGTTCCGATACATCTCAACCTGGTTCGTTTGGTGCCATTAGCGAACATTCCGCCTTTCATTCGATCACTGCATCGGCGCGTGCGAGCAGCAAGGGTGGAATGGCCAAGCCGAGCGCTTTGGCCGTCTTGAGATTGATGACCAACTCAAACTTTACCGGCACTTGGACCGGGAGTTCGCTTGGTCTCGCGCCCTTGAGAATACGATCGGCATAGGTTGCTGCGCGCCGAAAATTGTCGAGCTGATCGATCCCATAGGACAATAGGCCTCCGAGTTCGGCAAAGAAGCGGTACGGATAGATAGTCGGCACGCGATAGCGGTCTGCGAGCGAGATAATTTCCGAACTGTGCGCTGTGGTGAAGGAATCCGGCATAACAATCAGGCCGCGCTTTAAGTCCCGCGCTTGTCCCGCAAATGCGAACTCAAGACTGGACGAGTTGCTAACAGGCGTTGCGATCGCCCCAACGCCAAGGGACCGCGCGGCCGTTTTGAAAGGGTTCAAATAGTATTCGGCGTAGGGTGCAGTTGTCGGATTGAACACGAAGGCAACCTCGGAAGCCTCCGGTGCGATTTCCTTGAGGAGTCCCAGCCATTCGTTAGCGGCGGGATGCGTGCATGGCGCACCAACACGCCACCGCGGGCACCGTGGATCCGGCAAACGCGATAGCCACCGACCGCCGGAGATCGGCAGGGCAAGCCGGTGCGCTGCCATCCTTCGACTTCATGATGCGGCTTTCCGGATCGGTGAAGTTGCGTTGCGACTTGGGATCGGGCTGGTCCGACGGCGGCGCCGCCGGTTTGCCCGGCTTCTTGCGGCCTTCGGCTTGGCGCTGCTGTTCCTTTTCGGCCTCGATACGACGCTCTTCCTCCGCCGCCAGCCTGGCGTCCGCCTCCAGTGCCGCCATCGCTTGCTGGATCTTCGCCAGCCGTTTCTGCTTGTCGCCGGCCCAATCCGGCATCTCGTCGCCGCGCTTGTCTTTGCCGAACGTCTCGTCCTCTTCGGAATCCGCCGCCTCGGCGGCTGCCAGCATGCGAGCGACCTCGGCTTTCAGTTCTGCCTCGCGTTTCTTCATGCGCTCATAACTCATCGCTTTATGTTTCGACGCGTTCGCCTTGATCTTCGTGCCATCAAGCGCGACATGGCCAAGTTTGACCAGCCCTGCCGTCTCGCACAACTTCACCTGCAGGAACAGCGCGCCGAGCGCCTTCAAATGCCGCTTGCGGAAGTCGCTGATCGTGCGAAAATCCGGCGGATCCAGCGCCACAATCATCACAAAATCGTTCCGTTCGCGGCAGGCCTTCGCGATCCGCCGCGACGAATACAGCCCACTCGCATAGCCGTGCAGCAGAAGCGCCACCATCATCCGCGGGTCAAACGGCGGTTGCCCGAGCCCGCTCACATAGCTGCCCGTGATCTCCTTGAGATCAAGGCTCTCCCGCACCAGCTCAACGATAAACCGCGAGACATGGCCTTTCGGCACGAAGTCCTGCACATTCGGCGGCAGCAGCAGTGTCTGATCGATATTCCAGGGGCGAAAATACTTGCTCATAGCCCAAGGTTGAATCAAACTCGCTCAGAATTGAACAGCGACTATTCGGACAGGCTCCTAGGGGTTCAAACCCGGAAATGCTCCCAAGCCGTCCATGTTTTCCGCTTTTGCCCCGATAGGCGACATTCCTCCGCATCGCCGACACCGCGACGGCGGAAAGCGGAAGCCGCGTGCTTGTCGTCGGTGAACGGCGGATTACGCCGCGCTAATCCGCGCTGCGGGGATTTTATTTACGCGACGCTGGCGAGGAAGGCCTCTTCCGCCGCGTGTACCGCGTCGGGGGTTCCGACATGCATCCACACGCCATCGAGCCGAAGGCCGAACAGCCGCTCCTGTTCGTTGGCGCGATCGAACATCCTGGTCAGCGAAAATTCGCCCGATGGCGCATCGTTAAACAGCGACGGCGACATGATCGCAGCGCCGGCATAGACGAACGGCACGACCTGAAGTTCCCTGCGCTTGCGCAACGCGCCGTCGGGCAGCATGGCGTAATCGCCGCGTCCGCCATAGCCGATGCTGCTCGCGGTCGGCGCCATCAATAGCAGGATATCCATGCGCGAGGGCTCGAAGGCTTCGGCGAGCCGGGCCAGATTGGGCCGCACGCCATCGATCCAAAGGGTGTCTGCGTTGACGAGGAAGAACGGAGCCGGGCCAAGCAAAGGCAGCGCCTTGACGACGCCGCCGCCGGTGCCGAGCACCTGGTCGCGCTCGTCCGAGATGATCACGCGGGGCCGGGCGCGGGCGGCGACGTGATCGATGATCTGGTCGGGCAGATAGTGCACATTGACGACAGCTTCGCCGGCGCCCGCGTCGCCGAGCTTGTCGAGCACATGATCGAGCAGCGCGCGGCCGGCCACCCGCACCAGCGGTTTTGGAATCCGGTCGGTCAAGGGGCGCATGCGGACGCCAAGTCCGGCGGCGAGGACCATGGCTTTGGTGGGGTGGACGGACATTTTTGGGATTTCTCGAGCCGTGTTTGTGGTGGCGTATGTTTTGGCCCGGATCATATCACGGGGATTCGCGGAGGCTACCGCCCGTCGATGCCGTAACCGTCGGGCATGACGATTGTGCGACCGGGAAGCTTTCGCGCTCAGGCTTCCACGGCCTGCGGCGAACCGCGCCGAGCCGTCTTTTTTTTCTTTTCGCCGGTTTTGAGGAAATTGACGCCGATCTGATCGCCGTTGACCCAGGCTAGCTCGCAGCGGCGGTACGCCAGACCGGTGGACGACAGAAGCAGGAAGAATTCCTTGAGATGCAACCCCTCTACGGAACCTTCGACGGTGAGTTTCGCGCCGCTTTCCGAAACGTCTTCCATGGTGCACTGGCGCCGCCAGGTGCCGTCGATGCCCATCATGTGCGCGCCGATGCCGCGTTCGAACGTGACGCGCTCGCCCTTGCGCCGTTCTGCCACCATGCTTCCGCCCTCAAGCAGCCCCTGAGCTTCCGTGTGCGAGGGCTAGCAAGAGATTAAAGCGGGGTTGACTAACAACCGGTAAACTCAGGGAACCGGCGGGGGGACGTTGGCCAAATACCACTCGCGCGCGCGCGACAGCACGGGATGATCTTACGCATCTCCAAAGTGACTAGCCCAGCGCTTCCAACTACACGGAAAAGTTGCTATCATGCACCTAGTCTAGATGAACGTGTCCTCGGGGTTGCGCCATGAACACTCGAGCACTCTTCGCACTTCTTGTTCCGTTGGTCTGTTTGGGACTCTCCCCGCCAATAGTCAAGAAACAGGCACTACATCGCAGCAACCAACTCTTTCGGCAACTTCGCCAGAGCCGGACGCCTTGTTAAAGGAAAAGCTGTCGCGGCTGCTAAGCAAGAGGATGAGGTAGAGTCGCGCGCTGATGGAGCCGGAAGGAAGGCAGCGATGTCGGAAGAGGTCTCCTACGAGGCGCGGCTTGTCGAAAGCTTTGTGCCGCCTCCGCTGCGCCTCGCCGCGTCTGGTGCCGCCACGTCCACCGATGGCGAAATGGCACTCTTGTGGTTGGACGTCGTCGGCTTCACACGTATCACCGGCCGTCTCGTAGAAACGGGGCCGGCCGGCATCGAACAGATGGCGGCGGTGCTGGAGCGGCATTTTGATGCGCTGATCGGCAACATCGTTGCGCACGGCGGCGAGCCATTCATGTTTGCGGGCGACGGGCTGCTCTCGGGCTGGCGCTGCAGCGCCGGCACGCTGCGCGAGGCGGTGCTGCGCGCCGCTGCCTGTGGCCAGGCCATCCTGTCCTTCCCCGGCACCGCATTGCCCTCCGGCGACGTGCTGCAGTTGCATGCGGTCCTCGCGCTCGGCCCCTGTCGCACTGCAGAGATCGGCAGCGCGACGGACCGCCTTTACGTGACGGTGGGCGGCGGGCTCGCCGATCTTCAGGCGACGAGCGTCAGGCGTGCCGCCGGCCGGTTGTTGCTATCGCCTGCCGCGCGGGCGGCGCTGGGGGATGCGGCCGAAGCGGTGGAGGACGAGCCGGGCGTCCTCATTCTCTCCGCGCTGAACACCGTGCCGGCACTGGTGCCTCGGGTCATACCGCCGCTTTCGCTCTCCGCCCGTGAGCACTTGGCGGCGCACGTCCCCCTGCCCATCCGCAGCCGCCTCGAGCGCCGCTATCTCGACTGGACGGCTGAGCTTCGCCGCGTCACCGCCGTGTTCATCGCCCTCTCGAACCTGGATCAGGCTTCCCCCGATAGCCTGCAGCAGCTCGAGTCGATCGCGGCGACGGTCGGCCCGGTCGTGCGCCGACGCGACGGTTTCGTGCATCAACTCCGGGTCGATGAGAGCGGCGCGAACCTTTTCGTGCTCTTTGGCATTCCTCCCGTCGCCCATCCCGACGACGCGGTCCGCGCCGTGCGGTGCGCCATGGACCTGCGGGATGCGCTCCGCGGGATGGGCCACCGCAGCAGTTTCGGCGTGGCTACGGGGCGTGTCTTCTGTGGCTTGATCGGCAACGACATATTCCGCGCATGGACGACCTACGGCGAAGCGATAAACCTCGCGGCGAGGCTAAAGAGTCCGGATACCATCCAGTGCGATCAGGCCACCTATCGGGCCGCGCACGAATCGGTCGCCTTCGACCCTGTCGGTCTGCGCGGTCTGCGCGGCCTGAGGCCCACCGTTCCGGTCTGGACGCCGCAGCGCTACAATCGCGCGGAGGCGCTTGCCCCCATGCACGGCAGGGAGCGGGAGCTGGCCGAACTGGTGGCGGCATTCGATGCCGCAACTGGAGGCGGGACGCAGCTTGTGCTGGTCGAAGCGGAAACCGGCATGGGAAAATCCCGTCTTCTCGCCGAATTCTACCAGCACACGCTTGCCTCGGGCGTCGTTGTGCTCACCGGCTACGCTGATCGGATCGAGCGCCATGTGCCCTACCGCGGTTGGCGGGACGTTCTGGCGCAACTCCTGGACGTCGATCTAGCCACTGCCGATACGGCGCAACGTGCGGCTGTGCTGGCCGCTCTCGGGCCGGAGTTTGCGGCGCAAGCCGCGCTCCTCAACGTCGTTTTTCCGCTCAATCTGCCGGAGACGGAGGATCTGCAGGCGGTCACGCTTCAACAGCGTGCACAGTTGCGCCTCGCCCTGCTAGTCGAGCTTCTGCGCCGCGCCGCCGCTGAGCGGCCGCTGCTGGTCTCAATCGACGATGCACACTGGTTGGACGAGGAGAGCTGGCTACTGGTCGAGGCCGCGGTACGCGACGTGCGCGGCCTTTGCCTGGTGCTGGCCATGCAGCCGCTCGAGGACGATACTCGATTGCAGCGGCTTGCGGCCGCAGGAGCGCGGCGACTTCGCCTGGGCGAGCTTTCGGACGAGGATCAGGAGCGCCTCGTGTTGGCTCGGCTCGGCGCGGAACGGCTGACGGAGGAGCTTTCCGCGCAGTTGCGCGGCCGTGCCCGCGGCCATCCGTTCTTTTGCCTGGAGCTGGCGCAGGCGCTGCGCGACGAAGGGCTGGTCGAGGTCGTGGATGGCACCTGCCACATTGTGCCCCGCGGCAATACAACCGACCTGCCCCTGCCGGATTCGGTCCAGGGCACCGTGATGCGTCGAATCGATCGCCTCGACGCCGAGAGCCAAGTCACGCTGAAGGTGGCAAGCGCTGCAGGCCTTCGGTTCCCGACCTCACTCGTCTCCGAAGTTCATCCGACTGCGCGCGGGGAGCAGACGGCGGTGGCGCGCCATCTGGCGCTGCACGACCGCGTGGGTTTCCTGCTGCCCGAGCAGGTTGACGAGCGGGAGGGTTACGCTTTTCGCCATGGCATCATACGCGACGTCGCCTACGGGCTGATGCTCTACGCCCAGCGTCGGCCATTGCATCGCGAGATCGCGCTTTGGAACGAGGCTGCGTCTGCCTCCAACAGGTCCCGCGTCTACGCACTCTTGGCCTTCCATTGGGAAGCAGCTGGCGAGACCGCGCGGGCCGCAGACTACATCCGGCTCGAGGCCGAGCGCGTATTCGGCGCTGGTCTGGTCCGCCAGTCTATCGAGATAGGCTTGCGGGGCGCGCGATTGCTCGGCGGCGACCTGCCCACCGACAGCGCAGGACTGCACGAGGCGATCGGCCAGGAATTGGAATGGATCGGCAAATTGCTGGGCGACCGGCGGCCCGATCAGCTGGCGGGGCTACCGCCGCTCACCGATGAGCGGGCGGGGCAGCTCATTCACCTGCTGCTCGTTCTTGCTCCCTTCGCCCATCAAAGCGAGCAGCTTGAGCTGTTTGCGTTGATGGGATGCACGTGTCTTCGCTTGACCCTCGAGCACGGCAACGGACCGCTCGCTCCGGACGTGTACTCCATGTACTCGGTCGTCTACGGCGCGCTGACCGGAGACCGCGACACCGCTGCAGTGTGGAGCCGTGTCGGCCTTGCCTTGCTAAAGGGAGAGCGGGGTGCCGGTTTCGCCCGATGCAGCTTCATACATGCATGGTTTCACAATCACTGGGTCTCCCCCCTCGGCGAAGGTATCGCATTGGCGGACGCCGGTGCTGAGGCAGGTCTCGGCGACAACGAGGTGATCTACGGCTGCTTCAATCTGTCGGCGTCCGTCGTACTGCTGGCTGCCGCCGGTCGACCGCTCGCCGAGATCATGGCGGATGCACGATCCCACATGGAGCGCAACGGGCGTCGTGTCCTCAACGCTCACTACCACCTGGTGCTGGAGTTGCAGTTCGCAAAAGCGCTGGCCGGACTGACTTCAGCTCCCCTCACGCTCGGCGATGCGGAGTACGACGAAGTCCGGGACATTAGCTCAATTGTCGACACTAACCTCAGCAACCAGATCGGCTACTATCTCGTCACCAAGGTGAAGCTGCACTTGCATGCCGGCGACTGGTCGGGCGCCCTGGAGTGGGCGGCGCGCGCGCATCCGATGCTGCCCTACTTTGGCGGCCAACCGGCGGAGTTCGAACTCTCGCAGTATCGCGGCCTGGCCGCGCTAGCTGCCGCCGCGTTCGGCTCCGCGAAGGGGAGGCAGGCGCTTGTCCAGGAGGGACGCGATTGTCTCGAGCGGCTCCGCGGCTGGGACGCGCGCAATCCCCACGTCTTTCGCCACAAGGTTGATCTGCTCGACGGCCTATTGCAGGCGGCGTCGGGTCGGGAAACGGAAGCCGCGCGGCTTCTCGGCCGTGCGGCTGAGGGCGCGGCTGCCGATGGCTTTCTCCATGATGCCGGTCTCGCGCACGAGTATCTCGCCCGCTGCCGGCGCCTGGTCAGGGACGGCGCCGGCGCAGCTGCGTCGGCCTTGGTGGCGCGCGAGATCTTTCGCGCCTGGGGCGCGGGCGCGAAGGTCCGGCTTCTCGAAAAGGAATTCGAGCTGCCGCCTAGCTAGGCGTCCGCCGTCCGTAGCCACAACTGAAGGCTGTAGACTTAGGTTGTAAAGTTAACATAGCTTAACCTGCCCGAGCCGTGTCTGAACCGCGCAGTCTGCTCTGCGAACAGGGAACAACGAATGCCAGCGTCAACGACACCTTCTTATAGCGCCGCGGATCAGCTTTTGGACTACCTCGCGCTTGAGGATGCAACGACAATTTTCGGCGTCCCCGGCGCCGGCATCATGCATCTGCTGCAGCGCATCCATGTCCGCGCCGAGTTCAGGTACATCGTCACTCGGCACGAGAGTGGCGCCGCCTACATGGCGGACGGGTATTATCGAGCGACCGGAAAACCCGGCGTGGTGCTCGTCACCAGCGGCCCGGGCGCGACCAACGCGCTGACCGGTACCATGAACGCACAATTTAGCGGATCGGCCGTGCTGACGCTCACCGGAGAAGTGCCGGAGCAGTTCCTCGGTCGCGGCTACTTGCAGGAAGGCGCCGATTGCGGCCTCAACGTGCGCGACATCTACGCCGCCGCCACCCGCTATAGCGCCGACATCGTTGACGCCTCGAGCGTGCCAATTCTGGTCGAGCAGGCGCTGCGATGCATGCTCTCGATCCCCCGTCGCGCCGTGCACCTCGGCATCAACGACAACGTTGCCGCCGCGAACGCCCGGACCGATCTCTACGTCTCCGCGCGACCGCCGAAGAGCCCGGGGGCCTACCGCGGCCTGCCCGAGGGCCTGCCGCAGTCCGGGGTCCAGCGCGCTCTTGAGGTATTGTCCGCGGCGAAGCGCCCGCTCATCCTGCTCGGAAACGGCTGCTGGGAGGCGCTGCGCGACCCGGACACTGCGCGTGCGCTGCGGTGCTTCGTGGAATGGTGGAACATCCCGGTCATCACCACCTCAGACGGCAAGGGCGTATTTCCTGAGACGCATCCGCTTTCGCTGCGCGCCTACGGTTTCGCCGGCTGCCTCTGGCCTCAATACTGGATGATCGACCCGACTACCCAGACCGCGGCGCATGACGCATTGCTGGTGATCGGCTCCTCCCTTGGCGAACTCGCCACCTACAAATGGAACCCGATGCTGGTACCCAGGGGGCCGTTTCTGCAGGTCGACCTCGACCAGACGATGATTGGCCGGGGCTTTCCGGTGACCGATGGCATCATCGCGGAAGCCGGCGCCTTCATTCGCGCCCTGTGGGATCAGGCGCCGGCCTGGCCACGCGACGCCACCACCGTCGCGGCGCGCGGTGCCGAGATCGCCGCCATCAAGGCGCAACACACGGCGATCGTTTCGCCCTCGGACTACGCACAGACAACAGGGCCGCTGCAGGCGGCAGCGCTCTGCCGGTTGCTGAACGAGAAGCTCCCCGACGGCGCGATGGTGTTCATCGACAGCGGCAACTGCGTCGGCTGGTCGCTACACTACATGGTCGTGCGTGAAGGGCAGGAACTGCATAGCGCGCTCGCCATGGGCCCGATGGGCTTCGCAGTCTGCGCAGTCGTCGGCGCGCGCTACGGCAGGCCTGATCGGCTCTGTGTCGCACTGGTTGGTGATGGCGCACTGCTCATGCAACTGGGTGAGATCGCGACGGCCGCGGCCAACAAGATTGGTGCGATTTGGGTCGTGCTGAGCGATAACGACCTGAGCATGGTCTCCCAGGGCATGAACGTGTTCCTGCCGGATCCCACTCCGTATGCGTATCCACTGGGGGCGCCCGACCTGCGCAAGATCGCGGAGGGCCTGGGTGCCGACGCGTACGATGTCCGGGAGCCCGCGGATTTCGCGCCAGCCTGGGAGGCGGCGCTGCGCGGCGCCGCCGCAGGCCGGCCACAGGTGATGGTCGCGAAAGTGGACTCGAAGTCGGCGCCACCGTATTGGAGCCCGCCTTTCTGGCAGAAGACTGTCGACTGAATTCACGACTTCGGAGGACGAACCAATGCAGGAATTACCGGATGTCGATATTGCCGTTGTCGGCGGCGGGATTGGCGGTATCTATGCCGGCTGGCGATTGATGACCTCCCCGCGTGGAGCGGGCCTGGCGGCGAACTGGGCCAAGGCGCGTGGCACCCTCAAGGTGGCGCTGTTCGAGGGCAGTGATCGCATCGGTGGCCGCCTGCTCTCCGCCCGCTCGCCGCTTATGCCCGACACCACCGCCGAGATCGGCGGCATGCGCTACGTCAGCCCCGCGCAAAAGCGGGTGAAAGGCTTGGTCGAGAACGTGCTGCGGCTGCCGACGCACAGGCAGACAGTGGACGTTTCCAGCAATATTGCATTCCTGCGCGGTCGCCTTCTGCGCAACATTGCGCTTGGCAACCCGACGGCGCTCCCCTACTGGTTCGATCCGGACGAGGCCGCGTGGCTCGCGGCCCGCGAGAGTTCTAATCCGGCGATGCTGATCGCGCGGGAACTGATCCGGCTGATGCCGAAGATTCCCGAGAAGCTCAAAAGCGGACCGCTCCGGCCATATCTGGAGACCATCGAGATCGACGGCCTGCCGTTGTGGCGGCACGCATTCTGGAACCTGCTAGCCAAGCATATCAGTCCGGACGGCTACAACGCCGCGCGCGCCACCATCGGCTACGACTGCCTGGGCGGTAACACCAACGCCCTCGACCTCATCACCGAGTTTTTCGACTTTACCCCGGAGGTCCAGTACCTAATGGTGAACCAGGGTTACGAGGCTGTGCCTTGGCAGCTGCAGCAGAAATTCCTTGAGGCCGGCGGCGAAATCACTGTTGAACGCTGGCTGGACGGCTTCGTTGGTTTCAAACTCGCTGATGGATCGCAGGGCGTTCAGCTGAACTTCCGCGATGGCGGCAGGCCGCTGTCCGCACGCGCCATCGTGCTCGCCATGCCGCGTCGCGCGATCGAGCTGCTGCGGCCGGAGGGCGAGATTCTTGGCTCGGCGAATATCAAATTCCGCCACGATCTCGCGGCGGTCTCCGGGATTCCGCTGTTCAAGCTGTTTCTGCTGTATTCTGAAAGCTGGTGGCAGGAAGCGGGGGTCAGCCGAGGTCGATCACTCACCGACATGCCGTTGCGACAGTGCTACTATTGGCCAGTCGGACCGAAGGGTGATGGTGTGCCAAAACGCGGCGAGCGCAGCCTGGTGATGGCCTATGACGACCTTCTGAACGTGGACTTCTGGGCTGCTCTCGACACGAGATCAGAAGTGCACAAGGCCGGCCTGCAGTTGGGTGCGCATGTGCCGCACGCGCTGCCGATGTTCGGCCGCGCCGCAATTCCGGATGCGCCGCCGCCGGACCCATTCTCCGCGCGCCTGCGCGCGAATTGGGAAATGCACAAGGCCACCAAACCGATGGTGGAGGAACTTCACCGCCAGCTCTTGCAGATGCACGGCATTGACAGCGCGCCGGAGCCGATCGATGCCGCCTACATGGATTGGTCGCGCGACCCGTATGGCGGAGGCGTGCATCTCTGGAACGTGAATTACAACTCAGAAGAGATGCTCACGCGCATGACCCAGCCTGTCGAGGAGTTTCCGTGCTATATCTGCGGTGAGGCGTATTCGACCAACCAAACATGGGCGGAGGGTGCCTTGGAGACCGCAGATATCGTGCTTCATCGTCTCGGTCTGCCAGCACCGGATTGGCAAGCATGATTGAAAGCTCCATCGGCATTATCGGCATGGCAAGACGGCTGCCCGATACCATCCGCACCAACGACGATCCGATCTTCGACTGGATCCACAAGAACCATCCGGACGGGGAGGGTCTGTTCACCGGCTACGACAAGCGCCACGTGCTGGCCCAGGGCGAGACCGTGCTCGACATCCTCACGCCGGCGGCACGTATGGCGATTGACGATGCCGGTCTCGAAACCCGCCAGATCGACATCGTCATCGGCTGCATCTCGCCGAATACCTACTTCGTACCGGCGGATCTGTTCACCCTGACGCAGCAGCTGAAACTGCCCGAAACTACCCTGACGATTCCGTTGGCAAATGATTTTAACAATTTCAATGTCGGGGTGGTGCTGGCCGACGCAATGATCCGCGCCGGCCGTGCGCGCAATATTCTGGTCGCGATCGGTGGCGGCTGGACGCGCGCGATGAATTACCGCAAGCCACCGGCCGTGAGCGCGGCCGACGGCGCGGCCGCGGCGGTGGTGGGCGTGGCACCGCCCGGTCGGCAGCCGCGCTGGCGTCTGGTGGACACCGAGGTGATCGCCCAGGAGCAGAATTTCGGCGAAATGTTTCTGGTCGGCGACCGTCGGCAGGCGCCACCCGCGCCCGGTATCGGCAGCGATTCCGACCCGGATCCGGAGGTCCAGGACTGGACGGGTCCCTATTACCACGTCACCGAGTCGGGCCTGAAACATTTCGGCACCTTCGGTGGCGAGAAGGCGCTGCTGGCTGCGCGCCGCGTCCTGCAACGCCAAGGCATCGCCGCTGCGGACGTCACCCTCACCGGCCACCAGGCCTCGCAGAAGCTGCTGGACATCTGGCAGAAATCGCTGATGCCCGGCGCGATGTTCCATACCATCGCCGAGTTCGGCAACATGACGGTCGCCAACATACCCGTGAATCTGTGCCTGATGCAGGACACGGTGCGCACGCCCTGGGTCGTAGCGCTCGGCCTCGCGGGCGACATGCACGCCCACGCCATGCTGCTGCGGACGCCCGACAGGTGAAGTCTTCTCAAGAAGAGGACCTTGTTCTCTTCTGAGGAAGGGAAAAGCTATTCGAGCCGACCAAATGAAGGAATCTATTTCGTGGCGGGAGGTGAGTTTTCGGTCGCCTACACTACGACAATCGTCCCCAGCATGTTCGCATAAAACGGGACTGACGCATCTCATCCATTCCATGTCCGTTGGCACTTTTCGGAAGTGCCGTAATGTCCGACTTGAGGCCGGAATGCGCACCAAAGCGGACGTCCGCCGACCACTCTGAATTTATGGGTTCACGCCCTACCCAACCGGCGGGGGCACGTTGGCTGAATACCACTCGCGCGCGCGCGACAGCACCGGGTGTGCCAGTGAACGCGTGAGGTAGGTCCAGATTCGCGGCTGGTGGCGCAGATATTGCGGCTTGCCATCGCGGCGGTTGAGCCGTGCAAAGGTACCGAGTAGCCGCGTGTTGCGCTGCGCCGACATGACGGCATAGAGCTCGGCATATTGAGCCGGATCGAAGCCATCATCGGAGGCGCGCCGCGCCTTGATATAGCGCGTCAGCAGCGCAAGCTCGAGTTGCTCGGGCACATCGACCCGCGCGTCCTGCAGCAGCGACACCAGATCGTAGGCGGGTGGCCCCAGCACCGCGTCCTGGAAATCGATGATGCCCACTCTCGCAATGTCGGACCGTTCGCCGAGCCAGATCAGGTTGGGGGAATGAAAGTCGCGCAACACCCAGGTTTTGCCGGCAGCAGCGGGCTTGCTCAGCAAATCGCGCCACATCGTGATGAAATCGGCGCGCATCTGCTCGGTCAACTCCGCCCCGCGATCCGGCAGATACCATTCGAGCATCAATCCGATCTCGATCAATAGCGCGGCAGTGTCGAAGGTCGGGATCGCATAGGTGAGTTGTGGCGAAAGCGGCAGGGTTTCGGGCAAGGCTTGGCGATGCAGCGCCGCGAGCAGGTCGGTTGCGGCCTCATAACGTTCCGCGATCGGTGCGGGTGGATCGCCTTCGACAATACCCGCGACGCCGAAATCCTCGCTGATCAGAAATCCGCTGTCGAGGTCGGCGTGATGGATGGATGGCGCCGAGAAGCCGCGGGCGCGCAGAGCGTTGTCGATCGCGACCCAGGGTTTGACGTCCTCCGCCAGATGCACCGCCGCGCTGTATGACTTTCCGTCATAGAGCGCTTGGCCGTCGGGGCGGCGCGGAAAGTTCATCAGGATGACCACCCCATCGTCGCGGATGAGCCGCGCATAGGAACGGATCGACGCGTCTCCCGGCATGCGCAGCCGTTTCGCCTCGAGATAGCCGGCGCCGTCGAGAAAGTCCCGCAGCGCCTTCAGTCTCGCGACCAGCGCGGCCGCTTTGCCGTATCCGGTGATTTCGGCGGCGCGGGCGGTCGATCCCAGCGCCGGACGATGGCTCAGCGCGATATCGATCCGGTCTGGCGGAAGCGCGCCGGCTGCGCGCTCCGGCCATTCGATCAGCGCGACCGTGCCCTCGGGCAATGGCGACAAGCCGATCTCTTCGAGTTCCGCCGGATCGTTGATGCGGTAGAGATCCGCGTGAAGGAGCGGAAATGGCGGCAGATCGTAGGCTTGCGCAAGCGTAAACGTCGGGCTCGGCACCTCGATCGCGTCGTCGTCGGCGAGGTACTGGATCATCGCCCGGGCGGCGGAGGTTTTGCCGGCGCCAAGGTCGCCGGAAAGCGTAATGACGTCGCCCGGGCCGATCAGCAGCGCAAGATCGGCCATCAAATGCGCGGTTGCTGTCTCGTTCGATAACGCCAGCGAGAATGTGGTGGGAATCGGTCATTCGGCGGCGTTGCGATGCGCGGCCTGATCGCTCGGAAAGTCGCACGTCACCGTCGTGCCCTTGCCGACGACCGAATCGACGCGCACCTTGCCTCCGTGCAGTTCGACAAAGGAGCGCACCAGCGACAGGCCGAGGCCGGCGCCGCGATGCCGCGATCCCTGCGAATGACTCTCGAACCAGTCGAACACCTTGTCCTTGACATCGGGCGGGATGCCGGGACCGGAATCGGTCACGGCGAAGACGACGCTGTGTTCGGTTCGCCCGGCGCTCAGGCCCACGGTCGCGCCCTGCGGCGAAAATCCGACGGCATTTGCCAGGAGATTATACAGTACCTGCACCACGCGGCGTTCGTCGCCGACAAAACTTCCGATATGGGGATCGACGTCGACCTTGAGCTCGATGCGGTCGGTGGCGAGCCGGTCCTGGATGCCTTCGGCGGCGGCTTCGATGGTCTTGCGGATATCGACGGAGCCGAGATTGAGCGACATCGCGCCGGCGTCGATGGTGGCGAGATCGAGAATGTTGTTGATGATCGCGAGCAGCGCGTTGGTCGAGGCGGTGATGTAACCGAGATACTCGCCCTGCTTCGGCGTCAGCGGACCGGTGACGGGATCGCTGAGGAAGTGCGCAAAGCCGATGATGGTGGTCAGCGGCGAGCGCAATTCGTAGGATACGTGGTGGACGAAATCGACCTTCATCTGGTCGGCGGTCTCCAGCGCCTCGTTGCGCTCGCGCAGCGCGCGCTCGACGTTCTCGGTATCGCTGATGTCCTGGAATGTCAGCATGGTGGCGCCGTCCGGCAGCGGCATGGTCATGCAGTCCAGCACGCTGCCATCCTTCCGTTCCAGCTTCAGCGGCACCTCGACCCGGTTCTCGATTCTGGTAATGGCTTCGCGGATCGTCCGCCAGATGTCCGCTTCGTCGAACAGCGGCCTGCACCAGGCCTCCACGGTGTCGATATGCGGCTGCTCCTTAAGCGCCTCGGGCGATAGCTTCCACATCCTGGCGAATGCCGGGTTGAACAACTGCGCGCGGCCATTGCTGCCGAACACCGCAACCGCCTCGGTGAGATTATCGAGGGTTTCACGCTGGACCCGGATCAGGCCGTCATAGCGCCGCGCCAGCTCCAGGCTTTCGGTAACGTCGTCGAACAGATAGGTGACGCCGCCTTCCGGATTTGGCGTGGTGACGACGCTGACCGCTCGGCCGTCGGGGAGGTACCAGGTATCCTTCTCCGGCTCGACCGCGCGATAGGCCTCGTGCAGCTTTGCTTTCCAGGCCCGGAAATCCGGCTGCTCGGGCAGTTTGCGCGCGGCGCGCAGCCGATCGAGCACGCTCGAATCATCGGGATTGCCGTCGAGAAATGCGCGGTCGAGGTCCCACAGGCGGCGATAGGAATCGTTGTAGAAGGCCAGCCGCCGCTGGCCGTCGAATACCGCGACCCCGGACGACAGCTGATCCAGGGTGCGGCGATGCGCCTCCGCCATCCGCACCAGCGCGGCGCGGAGCGCGGTGGCTTCGCTGGCGTCGATGGCGATGCCGACGCTTCCCTCCCCGACCTTGAGCGCATGCACATCGTAGGTGCGGCGCTCGCCGCCGATCACGATCGGGAGCCGCGCGGTAAAGGCCTGGGCGCCATTCAATGCGCGGTCCATGTCGCTGCGGTCGTCGCTGTCGAGCAGTTCGAGGTTGCGGTCGATCGCGTCCGTGACGCTCGTGGCTTCGGTCGCCCGCGCATAGGCGGCATTGGCGTAGCCGAGCCCGCCTTTGGCGCCCTTGGCCCAGATCGGCCAGGGCGCGGCGGCAGCAAAACCGCGCAGCATCTCGGTTTCTTCCAGCAGCGCCTTGTGACGGAGATTGGTTTCGGCCAGTTCCTTGCGCAACCCGGAGAGTTCGCGAATCCGGACGATGGCCTGGCCGCCGATGGCGCGGCCCATGGCCTCGATGGCGTATCCATTCGAGGTCGTGAGATTGAGCAGAAATCCCTCGCCATGCTCGCGCAGCGCGTCGACGGCATGATCCATCTGCAGCGCCGGTTCCGGCGGCAGCCAGGTGCCGAAGGCGAGGATGCGCTGCGGCTGAAATTGCGGGGACTCCTGCGGCATCAAAAGCGCGGTGTCGCCGGAGATTTGCGGCCGGTTGTCGCCTGCGGGCCACGAGATCAGGATCTGCGGCTCCGCGAACAACAGCGCGCGGAAACGGTCGGCCTGGGCTTGCAGCTCCGCGATCTCGGAACGCAATCGCGCCTCGCCTTTGGCGGCGCGAGTTCTCGTACGCATCAAGAGGATAGCGGAGACCACCGAAAAGCCGAGCAGCGCCAGCGCCGTCGCCAGGACCGCGATTTCCTGACGGTTGAAATCGAAAAATGTCGAGATCTCATGCAGCAGGGTCAATTCGCTGGCGCGCGCCGGTGCGACCAGGACCGCGGTGGCGCCAAGGGCGATCAGGCCGTCGCGTGCCAGTTGAGTGCACGACAGCAGGGTCCGACGCATCGCCACGATTACGCCCGACATGGTTTGCCCCAAACCGCACGACTTTACGCCCGGCGCTTCACCGCATGATCCGCCAAAGGTTGAGCGATCTGGCGAGAGGATCATGCGGTCTTTGAATATTAGAGCGCGATCGGACGCAAAGCCGGTACCCAGTTTTGCGACCGCGCTCTATCCGCGAATCGAGTGACAATATCCCCATCGGGACTCAGGCGGTAAGAGTCCAGACCGTGAACGCAAACCGCGTTGCAAAAAAATGCGGGATTAATGCTATCGGTGCGATTTTGACGAATCCGCTCTTCACCCGAATTTAGCGCCCGGTCGAACCGAAGCCGCCGCCGCCGCGTTTCGTCGCGGCAAGCTCGGCTGCGGGAGCGAGTTCCACGCGGACTACGGGAGCAATCACCATCTGCGCGATACGCTCGCCGCGCCGGACCGGGAACGGCGCAGCGCCGTGATTGATCAGGAGCACGCCGATCTCGCCGCGGTAATCCGCATCAACGGTGCCGGGCGAATTCAGCACGGTGACGCCGTGCTTCGATGCCAGCCCAGAGCGCGGACGGACCTGCGCCTCATAGCCCGAGGGCAACGCGATGGTCAGCCCGGTCGGCACCAGCGCGCGTTGTCCGGGCGACAGGATCAAAGGCAAATCTTCGGGGACCGCGGCCAGCAGGTCGAGCCCCGCGGCGTCCGCGCTGTGATATTCCGGCAGCGGCAGGCCTTCGCCGTGGGGCAATTGCCGGATAGCGACTTTGACTGGCGGGCTCAAGACGGCTTCTCCCCCGCCGCCGTAGCGATGCGCGCTACCAGTGCGGCCGCGACCTGCTCCTTGGTCATTGCTGGCCAGGAGTCGACGCTGACCTCCGCGCCGTCGCGGGTCAGGAGATGAACGGTGTTGCGGTCGCCACCCATGATGCCGGTCGCGGCCGAGACGTCATTGGCGACGATCCAGTCGCAGCCCTTGCGCGCCAGTTTTGCTTTGGCATTGTCGATCAGGTTTTCGGTCTCCGCGGCGAATCCGATCACCAGTCCCGGCCGCTTGTCCTGCAATTTTGAAATCGTTGCCAGAATATCGGGATTTTCGACCAGCTGCAGCGCCGGCATGCCCGCCGCGGTCTTTTTCAATTTTTGCTCTCCCTCATTGGCGACGCGCCAGTCGGCGACGGCGGCGGCGAAGATCGCAATATCCACCGGAAGCGCGGCTTCCACCCGGTGCAGCATTTCGCGCGCGGATTCCACATGCTTCACCAATACGCCGGCGGGATCACTCAATTCGACGGGGCCCGCGATCAGGGTGACCTCCGCACCGGCAGCTTGCGCCGCCGCGGCAATCGCAAAGCCCTGTTTGCCCGAGGAGCGGTTGGCGATGTAACGCACTGGATCGATCGGCTCATGCGTCGGTCCTGCGGTAATGAGGACGCGCTTGCCCGCAAGCGGCCGCGGTTGAGAGGGCCGCAAGAAGCGCTCAGCCGCGGAGGCAATTTCCAAGGGCTCTGCCATCCGGCCGACGCCGGCCTCTCCGGCTTCCGCCATTTCGCCGGCATTGGGTCCGACCATGGCAACCCCGTCGCGCTCCAATGTTGCGACATTGCGGCGGGTCGCGCCATTGTTCCACATCAGCGGGTTCATCGCCGGCGCCAGCAGGATCGGCCGGTTGGCCGCGAGCAGGATGGCGCTGGCGAGGTCGTCGGCGTGACCCTGCGCCATCTTCGCCATCAGGTCCGCGGTGGCAGGCGCCACCACGATCAGATCGCAGTCGCGCGCAAGGCGGATATGGCCGGCATCGAATTCGCTCTCGGGATCGAACAGATCGGTATAACAGCGCTCGTTCGACAGCGCGCCGGCGGCAAGCGGGGTGACGAATTGCTGCGCGGCTTTGGTCAAGACGCAGCGGACGTGAATATGCCGCTCCTTAAGACGCCGGATCAGGTCCAGCGCCTTGTAGGCGGCGATGCCGCCGCCAATGATCAGGGTGACCCGGGGCTCGACCGGTCGGATCGGCCCGCCGCGCCGTGGGCGACGGGGGCTCGGGAGACGGCAGGACGGCCTGCGAAGCGGCTGCGGTGAACTCAGGGCGGCCCTGGATAAGCTCCCCGAGGATCACCCGGACCTCCTCTTCCACGGAGCGGCCGTTTTTGGCTGAGCGTAGCCGCAGATGGGCTTTGATCGTCTCGTCGAGCTTTCGGATGGTCAGGCTGGCCATGGTTGTCCCTGATCGCGGTTGATAGCAATGCTAGCATACGATGCCTTCATTGCAATCATAACTGTCGGATGGCCCATAAAATCGCGATGAACGTTCCGGCGATGATCCAGAGCGCCAGCGTGCGCCACCGGCTCTTGCGGCCCTCGGCCCGGCCCATTGCCGCAATCGTTTCCGGCGATAGCCTGACGCCGTCCCGGCTCATGCCCTCCAGTTGCTCCAGCACGACCACCGATCGCGCCGCGATCGCTGGGAGGCCCGCCATCACGCGGCCAAGCTCACCCGCGCCGGTCATCGCGCCCTCGATGCGTCCGACCGGGCCGAGATTGCGTTCGATCCATTCGCGAACCACGGGATCGGCGACCTTCCAGATGTCGAGCCTTGGATCGAAACTGCGCGCCACGCCTTCAACCACCACCATGGTCTTTTGCAGCAGGATCAGTTCGGGGCGGGTCCGCATATCGAACAGGCCGGTCACCTCAAGCAGCAGCGTCAACAGCTTCGCCATCGAGATTTCTTCGGCAGTGCGGTTGTGGATTGGCTCGCCGATGGCGCGAATGGCTTGCGCGAAATTCTCCACCGAGTGATGGCCCGGCACGTAGCCGGCCTCGAAATGCACTTCGGCGACGCGGCGATAGTCGCGGGTGATGAAGCCCAACAGAATTTCGGCCAGGAAGCGTCGCTCCTTCTGGCCGAGCCGGCCCATAATGCCGAAATCGACGGCAACGAGGCGGCCGGTATCGTCGAGGAAAAGGTTGCCGGGATGCATGTCGGCATGAAAAAAGCCGTCGCGCAGCGCGTGGCGCAGGAAACTCTGGATCACCTTGCGGCCGAGCTCGGGCAAATCGACCTGCGCTTGCGCAAGACGCGCATGATCGCTCAGCGCAATGCCGTCGATCCATTCCATCGTCAGCACATTATGCGTGGTGCGGTCCCAGTCGACGGCGGGGATGCGAAAATCCGGATCGTCGCGGGTGTTCTCCGCCATCTCCGACAGCGCCGCGGCCTCCAGCCGCAAATCCATCTCCATCGCCACCGTGCGCGACATCGTGTTGATGACTTCGACCAGCCGCAGCCGCCGCGCTTCCGCCGAATAAGCTTCCGCGTTATGGGCGACAAAGAAGAAATCCCCGAGGTCGCGGCGGAAGCGCGCGGCGACGTTGGGCCTTA
Source organism: uncultured Alphaproteobacteria bacterium (assembly GCA_963745785.1). Classification (GTDB taxonomy): domain Bacteria; phylum Pseudomonadota; class Alphaproteobacteria; order Rhizobiales; family Xanthobacteraceae; genus Bradyrhizobium. Next base: position 109,884 of record CAVUYV010000018.1, read on the forward strand.
GCACCTTCACCGCAACCTGGGTGCGTACGCCGTTGCGTTCGGTCTCGCCGCGATGAACCTGCGCGATCGAGGCAGCGGCGACCGCCGGCCCGAAGCTCGCAAATGCCTGTGACACCGGGCGTTCCAGCGATTGCGCGATGACGGCTTCAGCTTCGGCTTGGGAGAACGGCGGCAGCCGGTCCTGCAGGCTTTCCAGATCGCGCGCCATCACGACGCCGACCACGTCGGGCCGGGTGGCGAGAAATTGTCCGAGCTTGAGATAGGCCGGTCCGAGCCGCGTCAATGCGCGCGACAGTCGCGGACCGGACTTGGCGCCGGGTCGCTCGATCAGCCGGGCGATGCGCAGCGCGAGATGTCCCGGCGGCGGCACCAGGCTCGGATCGACGACGCCAAACACGCCTTCGCGCGCGAACACGAAACCGGCGCGGGCGAGCCGCGCGATGTGGGTAATGGCAGAAATCACAAACGCCAGCCTGAATGCAACGCCACGATACCGCCCGAGAGGCTTTGCCAGCTGACGCGGGAGAAGCCAGCCGCACGGATCATTTCCGCAAACGCGGCGGGCTTGGGAAATTTACGAATCGATTCCACGAGATAGCGATAGGATTCGGCGTCCCCGGCGACGGCGCGGCCAAGCGGCGGAATCACCTTGAACGAAAACAGATCGTAAATCCGGTCCAGGCCGGGCACATCGACCGTGGAGAATTCCAGGCACAGGAATCGGCCGCCATGCTTGAGCACGCGAAACGCTTCGTTGAGCGCGAGATCGATTCGCGGCACGTTGCGGATGCCGAACGCGATGGTGTAGCCGTCGAAATGGCGGTCAGGGAAAGCCAGCGCTTCCGCATTGCCCTCGACGAACGACACCCGCTCGTCGAGATGCCGCGCCGCGGCCCGCGCGCGGCCGACAGCGAGCATGTCGGGATTGATATCGCAGACCGTGGCCCGAAAACCGGCGCCCGCCCCCTTGCCGGCGCGGAACGCGACGTCGCCGGTGCCGCCGGCAACGTCGAGCAGCGCAAACGGGGTATCGCTGCGCGGCGGATTGAGCGCGTTGATCATCACCTCTTTCCAGACGCGATGCAGGCCCGCCGACATCAGATCGTTCATCAGGTCGTAACGCGACGCCACGCTGTGAAACACATCATTCACCAGCGTCTGCTTTTCGCCCAGCGGGACGTCCTTAAAGCCAAAATGCGTGGTCTCGTCAGGCCGAACCATGACTTTACGCCCTCAAACCCGTAACGGGCGACCATAGCGCGCCCGGCGCAATGTCGCTATCACGTCACGTTCACAAGGTGAATGACGCTGCCATGCCCGAATTGCCCGAAGTCGAGACCGTCCGCCGCGGACTGCAGCCCGTGATGGAGGGATCCAGAATTGTGAAAGCGGAGGCCAGGCGCAGGGACCTGCGGTTTCCGTTCCAGAAGGATTTTGTCGCGCGGCTGGAGGGCCAAACCGTGGCGGGTCTTGGCCGCCGCGCCAAATACCTGATGGCCGATCTTGGCTCGGGCGATGTGCTGTTGATGCATCTGGGCATGTCCGGGTCGTTCCGCGTTGTCAAGGATGAGGATGTGAAGGCGCCAGGTAACTTCCACCTACCGCGCAGTTCTGATCGCGCACATGACCATGTGGTGTTCCACATGTCGTCGGGCGCGGCTGTTATCTTCAACGATCCGCGCCGCTTCGGCTACATGAAGGTCATTGCCCGCAAGGCGCTCGATGATGAGCCGCTGCTCAGAGGTCTCGGCCCCGAACCGCTCGGCAACGAATTCGATGCGAGCATGCTGGCGCGTTCCTGCGCCAACAAGAAGACCAGCCTGAAGGCGGCGCTGCTGGACCAGCGCGTGGTTGCGGGGCTCGGCAACATCTATGTCTGCGAGGCGCTGTACCGCGCGCATCTGTCGCCGCGAAGATTGGCCGCGACGCTGGCCACCAAACAGGGCGAGCCGACCGATCATGCGAAGCGCCTGGTCTCTGCCATTCACGCGGTGCTCAATCAGGCCATCAAGGCCGGCGGCTCGTCGCTGCGGGATCACCGTCAGACCACCGGCGAGTTAGGCTATTTCCAGCACTCGTTTCAGGTCTACGATCGCGAAGGCCGGAAATGCCAGACGCCGGGTTGCAGTGGAATTGTGCGGCGATTTACCCAGAACGGACGTTCCACCTTCTGGTGTCCGAAATGCCAGAAGTGAGCCCCAGACTACTGCGCCCTGGATTAGGCCACACATCGCTTCGCGGATCAGGCCACGACCTCGCGTTTTGCTTGGTGCGAAAAGAACATCCGCTTCAGCTCCGCAGCGGGCCGTGCCGGACTGAACAGATAACCCTGCATTTCGGCGCAGCCGAGCGCGCGCAGCAACTCCTGCTGCTGTCGCGTCTCAACGCCCTCCGCGGTCGTCGTCATTCGGCGAGCGGCTGCGATATTCACGATCGCCTGGACAATGCTGGATGAGCCATCCGGCTCCCCCAGGTCGTTGACGAAGCAGCGGTCGATCTTGATCTTGTCGAACGGAAATCGTTGCAGATAGCTCAGCGAGGAATAACCGGTGCCGAAATCGTCGAGCGCGATCCGCACCCCGATGGCGCGAAGCTGGTGCAGGATCGCGAGCGCGGCCTCGTCATCGCGGATCAGCACCGCCTCGGTGATCTCCAGCTCCAGCCTGTTCGCCGCAAGGCCGGAGGCCGCAAGCGCCGCAACGATCTTCAACGCGAACGTACCGCTCTTGAACTGAACCGGCGAGACGTTGACCGCGAGCTTGATATCCTCGGGCCATGTCGCGGCTTCCGCGCAGGCCGTCGTCAGCACCCATTCGCCAAGCTGATTGATCAGGCCGGTGTCTTCCGCAATCGGAATGAACTCGGCGGGCGAGATCATGCCACGTTCGGAGTGCCGCCAGCGCAGCAGCGCCTCGCAGCCGGTGATCTTGTTGTCCTCAAGGCTGATGCAGGGCTGGTAGTAAACCTCCAGCGCGCCGTCTGTTATCGCCTGGCGCAATTCTACTTCCAATATGTGGCGCGCCCTTACCTGCGCGTCCATCGCCGGCTCGAAGAAACGATAGGTCCGGCGTCCCGCCGATTTGGCGGCATACATCGCCAGGTCCGCATTCTTCAGAATTTGATCGAGATCGCCGCCGTGCTGCGGCGCCAGTGCAATACCGATGCTCGCGTCCGTGGTCACCTGGTGGCCGAGACATTCGTAGGGCTCCCGGATCGCATCGAAAACCCGCGTCACGAGCTTGGTAACGTCAGCGGGAGTTTTGACCGCGGTCTGAACGATGGCGAATTCGTCGCCGCCGAGGCGGGCGACGAAATCGCTGGCGGCGGCGCACTGGCTCAGGCTGGCGGCTACGGATTTCAGCAATTCGTCGCCGATCAGATGTCCGAGCGTATCGTTGACGCTTTTGAATTCGTCGATGTCGATGTAGAGCACCGCCAATTGCGCGCCCGCGGTAATGCGCTCCAGCTCCTGTTTCAGCTTTTCGTGAAACAGCGCGCGGTTCGGCAGGTTGGTCAGCGCGTCGTAATGCGCGAGGTGCCTGATTTGCTCCTCGGCGAGCCGGCGCTCGGTGATATCCTCATGCGTCGCCACCCACCCGCCATCCGCCAGCGGTTCGTTCACGATCTGGATGGAACGTCCGTCGCGGGTCTCGACCACCATGGAATTTCTCAGCCCAATGTTCTGCAGGATGCGAGCGCAATATTCGTCCTCGTCCCCCGCAAACGATCCGGTGGCCTTTCGATGCGCGATGATGTCGCGGAAGCTGCAGCCCGGTTTGACTATCCCCGCCGACAACCCGTACATCTCAATATACCGCTGGTTGCAGACCACGAGCTGCCGAGATGAATCGAACAGCAGCAGGCCCTGCGTCATATTGTTGATGGCCGTGTCAAAACGCACGTTTTGGGCCTGCAGGTCCTCTTCTCTTGATCTGAGTTCGGAGGTGCGTTCGGCCACCAGTTGTTCGAGATTGCGATTGATCGCATCGATCTCCTCGATCATCAGCGACATCGATCGGTCCGTGCGTCGCCGATCGCGATCAAACTCGTCGTATGCACTGCCGACGAGCGCCACGAGCTTGCTCATATCAACCGCGCCGGTGGCGTCGGTCGCTTTTGCGATCTGCTTGGCGACCAAGCGATGCACGACTATGCTCCCACCTCGGCGAATGAGGTGACCGTCATGGTCTGATTGTGAAGTTCGCAAACGCCTGATGTGGCGTGTGGTGAGATTTCGCCGTAGGAATAGAAGCCGAGTCGGACCGTGTCAGTTCCGAGTTCGGTGCCCGCGGCCTCGGCCTCGTCACTGGTTCGCTGCCCCATCAGCAGCCGCCGGCCAATGCAACTGATCAGGATCGAGAATTGCTGCTCTCCCTCGCTTGCGTCGAGGCTTACCCGTGCCTGACGCGCGGCGTCCGCGGCTCCCTCCGCCAAACGATCGAAGTTCCCGTGCATGAGTTGCGCCGTCCATCCCTGCGGAACGTCGCCGGCGAACGTCATCGACCGTGCCTTGTGATCGACCGCAAGAACGGTACGTACCACCGCAGAGTCGGGATGATCGGCATCGTGAACCTGGATCGGGAACAGCAGCGCCGATCCAGGGAGGCCCTTCGAATCTTCAGGGCCCAGATAGCGCTCGTAGAGGTCGAGAGCGGGTTGTCCGTCGAGTTCGAATAGAACGTTTCCTTTTGACTTTGTGACTTGCCGTCGCGGCCCGAACAAATCCCAGCCGCCGGCGCTGCCGTGACCGATACGGATTGCGCTGCCATAGAAGCCGATCCCGACGACCGTTCGTGGCCGCGGAGCGCAGTCACCCCCGACAAGCGTTTCGGTAAAGTCGGCGCCGTCGCCCGCAAGTCCACCGGTGAGCGGAATATTTGGCCCAATCGCAGCGACCAGCCCGTTGACGAGTTCGCTGCCGTTGACGTTCAAACCGTCAGAAAGCACAAAGATCCCGGCCAGATCTTCTCGACGCAAGGCGCGACCGATGGTTTCACCACAATTGCGGGACTGCTGCGCATCGCTAATGTCTTGGCGGACCAGCTGCAATCCTGTTGCGCCAAAGCTGATCGCCGCAGCGACGATTTCATCGTCGCTGATATCACTATTATTGATCTGGCCGCCGGTGCTGCAACCCAGGATATGGGCCGCCGGGAACATCTCGCGTAGTTCGTGGTAACGCTTGCCACAAGCGAGCATCTGACGCGTGCCGAAATAAAATACGAGCGAGACCTTTTCCGGTTCCACTTTGAGCGGAGTCCAGCCCGCTTGTGGATTCCAGGTAATCTGCTGCGAGTGCATTGGCTTGTGCTCCGCTGTGCAACTCCCGACGGTTGCAACGCGAAACCTTATTTCGTCGCTGCTGAAAAGTTCGTTAGATAAACGCGGCCGAATGCGATTCAATTTCTATGCTTGATACTTCCCTAACACCGCGCTCGATGCCGGATTAACCGATGCCATGCTGCGAAAGCGCATATACGAGGCGGCTTCTCGGCTTCATCGCAGGCTCCCGGGAATGCTGGATCATCCGCTGGAGCCTGTCACCGGGCGGCGCGCTGCGCCGACCCCGGTGGCCGATGATGACGGCTGCAAATGTGGGACGTTGCTACTTCCGCACGCAGATCACGCGGACAACCGACGCCTTGGCGTCGGATGATCCTTCGGTTCCGTTGACGCCATTGGCTTTGAGAAATTCGTGCACAGTATCGGCCGGCACCAGTGCTGCTTGCGCCGCTGTAGCGGCATTCGGCGGCCCGGCCACCATCACCGGCTTCAATAGCACGACGCCGGCGAATTTGCCTTCGCTGTCGAGCGCGGCCGCGCCGGAAAAGCCGACCGCCGGCGCCGGCGACAGCGCGAAATCATTGCCGTTGCCGACCGGGGCAACGGACGCCCTCACGCTGCTTACGGCTGCGCCGCCGCCCTGGCTTTGCGGATCGGCAATGCCCGTGAGTTCGACGCCGGATTTCGTCGCACCATTGCCTAAGGTTAGCGGCTTCAGCCCGCGCGCGCCGTAAATGCGCAGCAGCGCGAGACCGTGGTCCGTGTCCACGGCGACGCGATCGGCATTGCCGTAGCCGCCAATCGCAATCGCAAAGCAGCCGTCAGTAACCTCGCGGTCCGCAATGATCGTGCCGTCGTCGCTGACGATAATGCCGGTCCCGTATTCGACGGTCTTACGCGGCGGCGGGCCCGCGATCTGCGCGCCTGACGGGAACGGATTGAACGCACTCGACATCGCGATCACCACGGGCTCCACAGTCCCTTCGGTGGCCTGGTCGTAGAGAATGGTGAGGATGCGGACCTCGTCGCCCCTCGACTGCCCGCGGAGGTAGAATTTCTTGAGCCCCTGCATGCCCGACAGCACGAAGAAATCCGGCTTGACCACGCTGTATTCCACCTTGCGTCCGGCTGGCTCCTTCTTTTCCTGCTCGGCGAGCTTGGCGGTGGAGGGGTTGGCCTCCTTGCGCCGCGAAAGCTGGATTTGGATGGTGCCGGTGGAGGAACTCCACTTGGCGCCGTTGGCGTCAGAGGATTGCTGCGGCACCAGTTTTGTCGGAATGCCGAGCCGCGCGCCGGTGCCGGCGTCGGTGACGATCTTCCAGCCGACATTCTCCTGCCGCCGTTTCGCGGTCTCGGCGAGCGCGCCGCGCTCCTGCGGATTGAGCACACCGGTCTGCTTGCCGCCTTTGGCTTTTTGGAATTCCTTGATGGCGGCCACCATGCGCTCGCTGACCTCGCCCGATATGGCGCCGTTGTACTCGCCCACCCAAGCCAGGTCCGACTGGATCGCCTGGCGCTCTGCCTGCGGCATGGCATTGGCGGTATCGGCGGGGCTCTGCAAGGCGGGGCGGATCCGAGCGGTCGCCACCGGCTTCGGCTTGGCGCCTGCGGTGGAGGGCGCCGTCAACTGCGCCTGGGCGAAAGCGCCTGAGGCCACGAATATCAATGTTGCGGTCAGCATCGATCTCATGACAAGTCTTCAGGTCCATTGAAGCGCGCGCAGTTTAAGCACATCTGCTTGGTAGGCAACAACCGCTCCGGGTTCAGCCAATCGAGGTCCTTCCCTCATCCTTGAGGAGCGGCCTCTTTGGCCGCGTCTCGAAGGATGCGCCGGATGGCGCGGCCTCATGGCTCAAGACGCGCGAAGACGCGCTCCTCACCATGAGGTATGGCAACGAGGCGCGGGGCGAGATGCAAAAGGAATGATGCGTGCCATGCTGAGCGCCAAGGAACTCGAACGATACGCCCGCCATATCGTGCTGCGCGAAGTCGGCGGCCCCGGCCAGGCTGCCTTGAAGGAAGCCTCCGTGCTGGTGATCGGTGCAGGCGGCCTCGGAGCGCCCGCGCTGATGTATCTCGCCGCCGCCGGTGTCGGCACCCTCGGCGTGGTCGACGATGACATCGTCTCGCTGTCCAATCTCCAGCGCCAGATCATCCATGCCACTCCGGATGTCGGCCGTCGCAAGGTCGATACCGCGGCGGAGCGTATCTATGCGCTCAATCCTCATGTCAGGTTCGCGGCGCACGCCACGCGGCTCGATGCCGATAACGCGATGGAGCTGATCGGCGGCTACGATCTGGTGCTTGACGGATCGGACAATTTCGAAACCCGCTATCTGGCTTCGGACGCGTGTTTCCTCGCCGCCAAGCCGCTGATTACGGCAGCGCTGGGCACGTTCGACGGATCGCTGACCACGATACGCGCGCATGAAAAAAACGCCGAAGGTGAGTTCAATCCGACCTACCGGTGCTTGTTTCCCGAACCGCCGCCGCCGGGCACGGTGCCGGCCTGCGCCGAGGCCGGCGTGATGGGCGCGCTTGCGGGTGTGCTGGGATCTTTGATGGCGCTGGAGGCGATCCGCGAAATCGTAGGCTTCGGCGAGGGTCTGGTCGGGCGATTGCTGATGGTGGACGCGCGCGCGATGCGGTTCGAGACGCTGCGCTACCAGCGCGATCCGCTAAACCCGCTCAACGGCGATGCGCTTGTGATCACCGATCTGAGCGGGCATCGGTGACTCGCAAGCGCTCCTTAAATCAGGCGCGCTGGTCAGCGTACTCGACGATTGGTGCGCGCCGTTTCCCGGGCCATTCCTGTATTATCCGAGCCGACGCCAGCCACCTCCCGCACTCGCCGCCTTCGTGGCCTTTGTCGCGGAATGGCGGAAGCAACAGCGACGGAAGGTGAAATAAGCGAAGCTTGAAACGTTTTCACAGCATGCTCGGCAGCACGCGGTCCGGTGGCTTGTGATTGTCGAGGAAGGTCCGGATGTTGATGATGACCTTCTCGCCCATATCGACCCGGCCTTCGATGGTGGCCGAGCCCATATGCGGCAGCAGCGTCACCTTGCCGGCCTTTGCCAACCGCACCAGCTTTGGACTGACTGCCGGCTCGTTCTCGTACACGTCGAGGCCGGCGCCGCCGATCTCGCCTGCCTCGATCAGCTTGACAAGCGTGTCTTCGTCGATCACCTCGCCGCGGGCGGTATTGACGATATAGGCTTCCTTGCGGATCAGCTTCAGCCGCCGCGCCGAAAGCAAGTGAAACGTCGCCGGTGTGTGTGGACAATTCACCGAGATGATGTCCATCCGCGCCAGCATTTGGTCGAGGCTTTCCCAATAGGTCGCGCCCAGTTCGTCGGCGATGCGCGGCGCGACCGGACGGCGGTTGTGGTAGTGAATCTGCAGGCCGAAGGCACGCGCCCGGCGTGCCACAGCCTGGCCGATGCGGCCCATGCCGATGATGCCGAGCCGTTTTCCCCCGATGCGATGGCCGAGCATCCAGGTCGGCGACCAGCCTGGCCAGTTCTTGCCCTCGGTGAGGATCGAGGCGCCTTCGATCAGCCGTCGCGGCACCGCGAGAATCAGCGCCATGGTCATGTCGGCGGTATCTTCGGTCAGAACTTTCGGCGTGTTGGTCACGGTGATGCCGCGCGCATGGGCGGCGACGACGTCGATATTGTCGACACCATTGCCGAAATTGGCGATCAACCTCAGCTTGCAGTCGGGGTCTTTGAGTAACTCTTCGGTGATCTCGTCGGTGACGGTAGGCACCAGGATATCGGCCGATCGGACAGCGTCGGCGATTTGCTCCACCGTCATCGGCGTATCGTCGAGATTGAGCCGGGCGTCGAACAATTCGCGCATGCGGGTTTCGGTCGAGTCCGGCAGCTTGCGCGTGACGACAACGAGAGGCTTTTTCTTAACCGACATGTTCTGCTCTCATGAGGTCGTTCAGACCTCATTAACCCGGTTGTTCGACACTGCGGCGGCCGCGTGGTCCCGGGGTTTCCGTGGGTTTCCCCCGATATTTCCCTCTTGGTTTCCCGGGGACGTTCGGGCTCGTCTTGGTTCCAAACCGTTCCGTCCTCTCTAGCAGAAGGCCGGGCCAAGACAAGAACCCCGGCAAGAACCCCGGGGATCACAAGCCGAGGGGAATCCGGGGGTCAGGGCATAGGCTGATGCTTCAGCCGAAGAATTTGAGTTGGTATCTCGGCAGGAGACGAGTGGATGGCGTTGGGGCGTTTTTGTTCGGTGGTGGTGCTCGCGGGTAGCTTGCTGGGCGCATCGACAAGCTCAGGATTTTCGGCAAAGGATTCACCCCAGACCACCAGCGGTTTGCCGGTTCCACGCTATGTCAGCCTCAAATCCGATCATGTGAACGTCAGGGCTGGCCCGACCAAAGATAACGACGTCGCCTGGGTCTACACCCGCTCCGGCCTGCCGGTTGAAATCACCGCGGAATTCGAGAACTGGCGCCGGGTGCGGGATTCCGAAGGCGCGGAGGGCTGGGTCTATCACTCGCTGCTGTCGGGCCGCCGCACCGCCGTGATCACCATGAAGACCAAGGACGAACTCGCGCCGCTCTACGATCGTGCCGACCCGACCAGCGCGGTGGTCGCGCGCCTGCAGGCCGGCGTCGTGACCCAGGTCAAGCGCTGCGCAGCAGGCTGGTGCCACGTCGCCGGCAACGGCTTCGATGGCTGGCTCGAACAGCAGCGGTTGTGGGGCGTCTACGCCGATGAGAAGGTGGAGTGATTTCAGGCAACGGCGCTGAGATTGATAATCAGTCGTCGTTGCTGAGCTCGACCCGGCAACCCATGGGGCGTCAGCGCTTCTTGCGCAGCCGGACGACCATGTCGACCCGGGCGATCTCGTAGCCTTCGGGCACTTCCGGCATTTTCTGCAGCACCAGATGCGGATCCGGAATGTCGACCAGTTCGTGGTTGTTTTCGAGATAGAAGTGGTGATGCGCGGTGACGTTGGTATCGAAATAGGTCTTGGTGCCGTCGACGCTGACCTGACGCAGCAAGCCCGCATCGGTCAACTGATTAAGCGTGTTGTAGACGGTGGCGAGTGACACCGGAACCTTGGCCAGCGTGGCTTCCTCGTAGAGCATTTCCGCGGTGAGATGGCGCGCGCCCTTTCCGAACAGGAGCCAGCCCAATGCCATGCGCTGGCGTGTTGGCCGGAGGCCCGCCGCCTGCAGCATTTCGTTGACATCGTGCCAGGGACAACCGGTCAAGGTCGGCTGGCGGCCCGCTCTGTGGGCCGCCGAATCGACGGGGTCATCGTTCAAAATCGAAGCGTTGTCGCTCGTTTCCACTTCAGGCACCGCGGTTGCTGTCTCAGCACTATCCACGTGGTATATAAGAAGCAAATCCGTCAGATGCAAGTTTTTCGCAACTAGCGCAGGGACCTGGATAATAACGGAACCGAGAGCGAGACCGGGCTGTTTACCCCCTGTTGTCTGCTTTGCCGTCTGCGGGGCCTATGATAGAGAGCCCGCGGACGCAGGTATGCGGTTTCGGCAAGGCAAAGGCCGGCTGCCGCAGGGCCATCCTGACCTGCGGTGTCAGGGCCAAGCCCGAAAATGACACGCTTTCGATGTGAAGCGGGTTTATTTAGCTTCAAAACGCTCCAACGGGATTTTGAGAGAGGCTGGCACTATGCTGGATCGGCGCGGCGGTTACGAATACGAGGATTTGCTGGCCTGCGGCCGCGGCGAGATGTTTGGCCCCGGCAATGCCCAATTGCCGCTGCCCCCGATGCTGATGTTTGACCGCATCAGCGAGATTTCCGAGACCGGCGGCGAATACGGCAAGGGCGTGGTTCGCGCCGAGCTCGATGTGAAGCCGGAGCTTTGGTTCTTCGGTTGTCATTTCAAGGGCGATCCGGTGATGCCGGGATGCCTCGGCCTTGATGCGCTCTGGCAGATGGTTGGCTTTTTTCTTGGCTGGACCGGCGGCGAAGGCCGCGGCCGGGCGCTGGGCCTCGGCGAACTGAAGCTTTCCGGGCAGGTGATGCCGAACGTCCGCAAGATTGTGTACAACGTCGACATCAAGCGCGTGCTGCGTTTAAAGCTCGTGCTCGGCGTCGCCGACGGGTGGCTTTCGGCCGATGACGAGATTATCTATCGCGCCAAGGATTTGAAGGTCGGGCTGTTCAAACAGGATGCCGCATCGCCGCCGGGAGCGTAATATACTCCGGCCGGCAACGCGGATTTCGGTTGGATGATGGGCATCACACAAAACGGAAACGACAGGGCGAGGCGATCATGAGGCGGGTTGTCATCACGGGCATGGGCATCGTCTCATCGATCGGAAACAACACCCAGGAAGTGCTTGCGAGCCTCCATGAGGCGAAGTCGGGAATCACCCGCTCGGATAAATATGCCGAGCTCGGTTTCCGCTCCCAGGTGCAAGGCGCCCCCACGCTCGATCCGGCCGACGTCATCGACCGCCGTGCGATGCGCTTTCTCGGCGAAGGCGCGGCCTGGAATCATGTCGCGATGGAGCAGGCGATCCAGGATGCCGGGCTTGAGCCCGCCGAGGTTTCCAATGTCCGAACCGGCATCATCATGGGCTCGGGCGGACCGTCCGCGCGCACCATCGTGGAGGCCGCCGACACCACCCGCGCCAAGGGGCCGAAGCGGGTCGGACCCTTCGCCGTGCCGAAGGCGATGTCCTCGACCGCATCGGCGACACTCGCCACCTGGTTCAAGATCAAGGGTGTGAACTATTCGATCTCCTCGGCCTGCGCCACCTCGAACCATTGCATCGGCAACGCCTACGAGACCATTCAGATCGGCAAGCAGGACATTATCTTCGCAGGCGGCTGCGAAGAGCTCGACTGGTCGCTGTCGGTATTGTTCGACGCGATGGGCGCGATGTCCTCGAAATACAACGATACGCCCGCGACCGCGTCCCGCCCCTACGATATCAGCCGCGACGGTTTTGTCATTGCCGGCGGCGCCGGAGTGGTGGTGCTGGAAGAGCTCGAGCATGCCAAGGCGCGCGGCGCGCGCATCTACGGCGAAATCGTCGGCTACGGCGCCACCTCCGACGGCTACGACATGGTCGCGCCGTCGGGCGAGGGCGCCGAGCGCTGCATGAGGATGGCGATGGCGACGGTGGATAGCAAGATCGACTACATCAATCCGCACGCGACCTCGACGCCGGCAGGCGATCCGCCGGAAATCGACGCGATCCGCAAGGTGTTCGGCACTGGCGACAAGTGCCCGCCGATTTCCGCGACCAAGGCGCTGACCGGCCATTCGCTCGGCGCCACCGGCGTCCAGGAGGCGATCTATTCGCTGTTGATGATGAACAACGGCTTTATCTGCGAAAGCGCCCATATCACCGAGCTCGATCCGGTCTTCGCCGACATGCCGATCGTGCGCAAGCGCATCGATCACGCCAAACTGGGAACCGTGCTTTCGAATTCCTTCGGGTTTGGCGGCACCAACGCCACGCTGGTGTTCAAACGGATGGACGCGTGATTGAGCGCGACGTGAATACCTCATTCACCGTCATGGCCGGGCAAAATGCGCGAAGCGCCGCCTTCGCGCCAGGTGTCCCGGCCATCCACGTATTGATCCACATGCGGTCAGCAGGACGTGGATGCCCGGCGCAAGGCCGCGCACGACGCAAGAGAGAGCATCGGCAGCATGAATGACCTGATGAAGGGCAAGCGCGGGCTGATCATGGGCGTCGCCAATGATCATTCGATTGCCTGGGGCATCGCGAAGGCGCTCGCGGCGCAGGGCGCGGAGCTCGCCTTTACCTATCAGGGCGAGGCGCTGGGCAAGCGCGTGAAACCGCTGGCGCAATCGCTCGGTGTCGAACTGATCCTGCCCTGCGACGTTGAAAACCTCAGCAGTGTCGATCAGGTGTTCGAGACGCTGCGCGGCAAATGGGGCCGACTGGATTTTCTGGTGCACGCCATCGCGTTCTCGGACAAGAACGAGTTGAAAGGGCGCTATGCCGACACCAGCCGCGAGAATTTTTCGCGCACCATGCTGATCTCGTGTTTTTCGTTCACCGAACTTGCACGGCGCGCGGCCGAGCTGATGCCAGCCTCCGGCGGCGCAATGATCACGCTGACCTATGGCGGTTCATCCCGGGTGATGCCGAATTATAATGTGATGGGCGTTGCCAAGGCCGCGCTGGAAGCCTCGGTACGCTATCTCGCCGCCGATTTCGGTCCGCGCGGCATCCGCATCAACGCGCTGTCGGCGGGGCCGGTCCGCACCTTGGCCGGCGCTGTGATCGGCGATTCCCGGCAGATGCTCGGTTTCCAGAAACGCAATGCGCCGCTGCGCCGCATGGTGAGCATCGACGAAATCGGCGGATCGGCACTCTATCTGCTGTCCGACCTGTCGAGCGGCGTCACCGGCGAAATTCATTTCGTCGATTCCGGCTACAACATCGTCTCGATGCCGCGCCTCGAAGCACTGAAGCTGATCGAAGAGGCGGAATCGAAACTCGAGCAAGGTACGGCGGAAGCGGCGAAGTAGGTCTTTGCCAAGCAAAGGCCGTCATGCCCGCGAAAGCGGGTATCGGTACGCTGCAGCCTCGCAACTCGGTTGGATCGCCCGGTCAACCCGAACGATGATGGTCGTAAGTGCGCGAACGCGAAGCCTTTCTTCATCCCGCCGCGATGGCGCTGGCGCGCTGGAATGCCGGTCGTGCCGCGCAGCGATCGATGTAGCGATCGAACGATGGCCGCGACGGCACCATCTTGAACTGCCGCACCGCGAAATTCAGTCCCGATCCGATGGCGATATCCGCGGCCGAAAATGTTTCGCCGAGGATCCACGGCCCTTTTGCCAGCGCGGCATCGAGCACGTCGAATACCCGTTGCGCTTCACCCCAGCCCGCGGCCATCGGATTTATCTCGATCTTGGTCGCGACTTGCACCATCGCAGGCTCGATGCAGCTCGGGGCGAAGAACAGCCAGTAGAGATATTTGGCGCGCAAGGAATCGCCCAGTGGCGGCGCCAGATTCGCCCCGGGATAGCGCTCGGCGACATAGGCGCAGATCGCGGCGGCCTCCGCGAGCGTCGCCTCGCCGTCCTTTAGCGCCGGCACCTTGGCCATCGGATTGATGGCCAGGAATTCGGGCGTCTTCTGCGCGCCGGCCGAAATATCCGTCAGCACCCGCTCATAAGGCTGCCCGGTTTCTTCCATCAGCCACAGCGCGGAAAACGACCGCGAACGCGGCGACCAATAAAGCTTCATCATCGGGGGCTTCCTTCTTTCTTCCAGCGATAGTGTTTCATGACAAATCCCGTCATCGGCTCGGCTTCTTCCTTCTCGAACACAAAACCTTCGCGCTCATACCAGCGCCAGGCTTTTTCATTTTCACGCACGCAGCGCAGCGAGATTTCGTCCGGCAGCTGCTGTCGCGTGAATGCGAGCAGTCTGCGCCCGAGGTTTTGGCCCTGATATTCCGGGACGACAAACAATTGATCGAGATACAGGTTGGGCAGATGCAACGCCAGCATTGCCGCGAGCTTCCCGTCATTGTCGGCGACAAAGAGGCTCCAGCCTCTATCCACCTCGAGCGGGATACGCGCGCGCAATTTCGCCAGCAGGAAATTGCTTGCCGCTTCGAGACCGGTCGAGGCCCAACTATCCATCCAGACGCGGGCGATCTCGTCATATTCACCGGCGCGGGCGGGGCGGATCGTTGGCGGTGCCATCGCGGCAATCCTTGCGGAGCGACATGCCTGCCATGTCGCGGAATCCAAATTTATGCGATGCATCAACTGCGCGGCGAGGCAAATGCTTTCATCGGCGAAATTAAGCGAATTCGAGGCGACTGCAACGAAGCATGCAATAGGTGGTACGACTTGGTGGGGCCAAGTGGAGAATTTGTCCGGCCAGCGTTGTCACCGGCGGTGCCTTGATGGCATGATCCGGCCCTCGCTCCCGCCTGTTCGCCGGAGCCTTTAGGGGGGATGAAAATGTCACGAGAATTGAGCGCAGAATTTATAGGCACGTTCACCCTGGTGACGGCGGTTTGCGGCGCCGCGTTGTTCTCGGCGCCAAGCGCGGGCTTGATCGCCGTCGCATTTGCCGTCGGCCTGTCGGTATTGGCGATGGCTTATGCGGTGGGTCCAATTTCCGGCGGCCATTTCAATCCGGCGGTGACGTGCGGGCTCGTCGCGGCGGGCCGCTTCGATATGGGCAAGGCCGTTCCCTATATCATTGCGCAGGTGGTCGGAGGCGTAGCTGCGGCGGCGGTGTTCTATGTCATTCTGCAGGGCGCGCCTCCATCCGGAAAATGGAATACCTTTCTGGCAGCCTCCAATACCTATGGCGGTTCCGGCTTTTCAATGGTCAGTGTGGGGCTGATCGAGGTCGTGATTACCGCGCTGTTTGTGTTGGTGATCGTCAGCGTGACATCGCCCCGCGCGCCGGCCGGGTTCGCGCCGATCGCCATCGGCCTGGCGCTGGTGCTCTTCCACCTGGTCGCAATTCCGGTATCCAACGCATCGCTAAATCCGGCGCGCTCGACTGCCACGGCGGTGTTTGGCGGTGCCGCCGCCTTGCAGTCGCTCTGGCTGTTCTGGGTCGCGCCTATCGTCGGCGGGATCATCGGCGGCGTGGTCGCCAAATGGCTGCACGCCGAATATGTCGGAGGCCCCGTCAATCCATAAGCCATCTCTGCGCTCAAACGAAAGGGCGGCTGAAGAGCCGCCCTTTCGAACGATCCTAGAGGCCCAGCGTGCCTGCCTTGGCGGCGGCATAACGCTCGGAAATCTTGTTCCAGTTCACGGTATTCCACCAGGCCTTGAGGTAATCGGCGCGGCGGTTCTGGTAGTTGAGATAATAAGCGTGTTCCCAGACGTCGTTACCCATGAGCACGCGCTTGCCGTCCATGATCGGAGTGTCCTGGTTCGGGCGGGTTTCGATCGCGAGCTTGCCGTCCCTGGTGACGGTCACGAACACCCAGCCCGAGCCGAACTGGCGTCCGCCCGCGGCGTTGAAGTCGGTTTGGAATTTTTCCAGGCCGCCGAGATCGCGCTCGATCGCGGCCAGCACCTCACCTTCAGGCTTGCCACCGTTCGGTCCCATGATCACCCAGAACATGGTGTGGTTGGCGTGGCCGCCGAGATTGTTGCGCACCGCGAATTTGATGTCGTCATTCAGCGCGTTCAGGTTGCCGAGGATATCTTCGACGGCACTCGCTCCGAGCCGCGGATTGGTCTTGGCGATGGTGTTGAGGGCGGCGACATAGGCTCCATGGTGCTTGTCGTGGTGGATTTCCATGGTCCTGGCGTCGATGTGCGGCTCGAGCGCATTGGTCGGATAGGCAAGCGGCGGCACCACGAATGGGCCGGTCGGCGCTGCCGGCGCGGCCGGGGATGCCTGGGCGAACACAATGCGCGGCGTGGATGCGGCAGCGGCCAAGCCTGCAGCGGCGCTGAAAAGATGACGGCGCGAAAATGAGGACATGAAATCCCTCCTTGGAGTGTGAGCCTGCGTTGCCCGATGAGGATTATCGTAGCGGGCAAGCGCCGAGATTAAAGCCAAATTCGAATTCAATTTCGCGTGGCTCGTCTCTCCGCTTCCGGTGCCCGCAACCCAAAGCGCGCCCCCACCGCGGCCCAAACAACAAGGGCGGCCTTTCGGCCGCCCTTCCTGCAATCCGCGATGGATCGGGATTACTCGCCGGCGGCTTCGCGCGGCGGCGCGGGCTCGGCCTTTTGCTTGGCTTCAAGGTCCTCGCCGGTGACCTGATCGACGGCCTTCATCGACAGCCGCGTCTTGCCACGATCGTCGAAGCCAAGCAGCTTGACCTTGACCTTGTCGCCTTCCTTGACGACGTCGGAGGTCTTTTGCACGCGGTTGGCCGCAAGCTGGCTGATATGGACCAGCCCGTCCTTGGCGCCGAAGAAGTTCACGAACGCGCCGAATTCCATCACTTTGACCACGGTGCCATCATAGATCTGGCCGACTTCCGGATCGGAGGCGATCGACTTGATCCATTTGATCGCGGCCTTGATCGATTCGCCGTCGGCGGAGGCGACCTTCACGGTGCCGTCGTCGTCGATGTTGACCTTGGCGCCGGTCTTCTCGACGATTTCGCGGATCACCTTGCCACCGGTGCCGATCACTTCGCGGATCTTGTCGGTTGCAATCTTGAAGGTCTCGATGCGCGGCGCGTATTCGCCGAGTTCGGCCCGTGCCGCGTTCAGGGCCTTCGACATCTCGCCGAGGATATGGATGCGCCCTTCCTTGGCCTGGCCGAGCGCGACCCGCATGATCTCCTCGGTGATCCCGGCGATCTTGATGTCCATCTGCAGCGAGGTGATGCCGTGATCGGTGCCGGCCACCTTGAAGTCCATGTCGCCGAGATGATCCTCGTCGCCGAGGATGTCGGACAGCACGGCAAAGCGCGAGCCCTCCAGGATAAGGCCCATGGCGATGCCCGCGGTCGGCCGCTTCAAGGGAACGCCCGCATCCATCAGCGCAAGTGAGGCGCCGCAGACGGAAGCCATCGACGACGATCCATTGGACTCGGTGATCTCCGACACCACACGCACGGTGTAGGGGAATTCGTGATGGGGCGGCAGCACCGGGTGGATCGCACGCCAGGCCAATTTGCCATGGCCGATCTCGCGACGCTTGGTGCCGCCGAGCCGCCCGGTCTCACCGACCGAGTAGGGAGGGAAATTGTAGTGCAGCAGGAATGTCTCTTTGTAGGTTCCCGACAGCGCATCGACGTACTGCTCGTCCTCGCCGGTGCCGAGCGTGGTCACCACCATGGCCTGGGTTTCGCCGCGGGTGAACAGCGCCGAGCCATGGGCACGGGGCAATACGCCGACCTCGGCGATGATGTTGCGGACGGTCTTTGCATCGCGGCCGTCGATGCGCTTTCCGGTGTCGAGAATGTTCCAGCGAACGATCTTGGCTTCCAGTTCCTTGAACACGGCGGCGATGCGCAACTTGTCGTATTTCGGCTCCTGGCCTTCCGGGAAGTAATGCGCCATCACTTTTTCTTTGGCCTTGCCGACCGCCGCATAGCGGTCTTGCTTGACCGGGATCGCGTAAGCGGCGCGCAGGTCCTGCTCGATCAGAGCGAGTATTTCCTTTTCCAGCACGCTTTCGTCGACCAGCGCCACTTCGCGCGGCTCCTTCGCGGCCTTTTCGGCGAGTTCAATGATCGCCTTGATCACTGGCTGGAAATGCCGGTGCCCGAACATCACCGCACCGAGCATGATGTCTTCGTTGAGTTCCTTGGCCTCCGATTCCACCATCAACACGGCGTCGGCGGTGCCGGCGACGACCAGGTCGAGCTGGGATTCGGCCATTTCGTCAAGCGTCGGATTGAGAACGTATTCGTCGTTGACGAAGCCGACGCGGGCCGCACCGATCGGACCCTTGAAAGGCGCACCCGACAGCGTCAGCGCCGCGGACGCAGCCACCATCGCCAGAATGTCGGGATCGTTCTCCATGTCGTGCGACAGCGTCGTGATGATCACCTGGGTCTCGTTGCGCCAGCCATCGACGAACAGCGGGCGGATCGGGCGGTCGATCAGACGGGAGACCAGCGTCTCCTTTTCGGTCGGCCGGCCTTCGCGCTTGAAATAGCCGCCGGGAATGCGGCCCGCGGCGTAGGTTTTTTCCTGATAGTCGACGGTCAGTGGCAGGAAGTCGACGCCTTCGCGGGGCGTCTTCGCGGCGACGACGGTGGCGAGCACCACGGTCTCGCCGTAGGTGGCGAGCACGGCGCCGTCGGCCTGACGGGCGATTTTTCCTGTTTCAAGCTTGAGGGGACGTCCACCCCAGTCGATTTCGACCGAATGAATATTGAACATAGTGGTCTTCTTTCATGGTTTCACGAAAGCCAAGGACGCTTCAAAACGCAAAAACCATGCGCAAGACGGCGGGACGCTGATTGCGATGAAGTCGCAGACTCAGCGTCCGGCGATCCTGCCATGGTCTTTATGCTTCGAATGGCGTCCATCCTTCCGATGGTACGGGCATCTTGCCCGTTACGCCCAGCCGCCGGATTGCTGCTGGACGTTATTGCGCATGATCGTTTTCGAAAACCTCAACAATGGTTTTACGGATCATGCAAAAACGCGCGCAACGAGCGCGCGCGAACTGAACAAATCAACGACGAATGTTGTGCTTTTCGAGCAGCGCCTTGTAACGCGCCTCATCCTTCTTCTTGATGTAATCGAGAAGCGAACGTCGCGTCGACACCAGCTTCAAAAGGCCGCGACGCGAATGGTTGTCCTTCACGTGGGTCTTGAAATGCCCGGTGAGGTTGTTGATGCGTTCCGACAGGATCGCGACCTGAACCTCGGGCGAGCCGGTGTCGCCGGCCTTGGTGGCATTCGTCTTGATGACTTCCGCTTTGCGTTCGGCGGTAATCGACATCGTCAAACTCTTCCATTGCTGCGAGCCGAACTGGCAGTCAGTCCGGTCAGGTTGAACACGCGCTTGGGGATGAGTTCGCCATTGCCAATTTCGGCGAGGGCCAGAAGCCGGCCTGCCACCGTGACATAGACTGTGCCGCTACAATTGGGCGCATCCCGTCCGCGCAACAAAACGGCCTGGCCCCTGTGGAGCCTTGCCGCATCAGCCCGTGTGACGGCCAGTGCCGGGATGTCGTCCAGCGCGGTCTCAACGGGCAAAAGCGCGTCGGCGAGGCTGCCCTCGCCAGACGCGGCTCTATCGCACAAAGCCTCCAACTGTTCCAGCGGAATCATGTCCGATTCGCCGAACGGGCCGACCAGCGTCCGCCGCAACGCGCAGATATGGCCATAGCAGCCGAGAATCCGGCCGATATCGCGGGCCAGCGCCCGCACATAGGTGCCCTTGCCGCACTCGGCCTCGAACACCGAATGGCTGCTATCCAATTGTTCTATAAGGGATAAATGGTGAATCTCGACCGGCCGCGGTTTCAACGCGACGCTCTCGCCGTCGCGCGCCAGATCATAGGCCCGCTCGCCCTGGATCTTGATGGCAGAGTATTGCGGGGGGATCTGCTCGATCAGGCCGATGAACCGCGGCAGCAGGTTCACGATCGCATCCGGGGCGGGCCTGATGTCGCTGGCTTGGGTCACCCGGCCCTCGGTGTCGTCGGTATCTCGTTCCTCCCCCCAGGCAACCGTAAAGCGATAGCGCTTGCGGCTGTCCATCACGAACGGAACGGTCTTGGTGGCCTCACCCAAGGCGATCGGCAAGCCGCCGGAGGCGAGCGGATCGAGCGTGCCGGCATGGCCCGCGCGTTTGGCCTGGAACAGCCGCTTCACGACTGCCACCGCATGCGTCGAGGTCATGCCGATCGGCTTGTCGAGCACGATCCAGCCGTGGACGTCGCGCTTGTCGCGCCGCGGCTGACCCTGCTGCCGCTTGTCGCCTCGCACGTCGGAATAGATTATTTTTTTCCGCGTCATTCGAATCAGCATTTTGCAATTCGAACGGGTTGTTTGCGGTGGTCACGATCATCGGGTCACTCTTCCGGATCTTGCGAATCTGATGCGAGGTCTTTTTGCACCGCAGGCGTTCGCAGCAATTTCTCTATCCGTTCCGCCTCATCGAATCGATCGTCGACACGGAAGCGAATATCGGGGGCAAATTTTAGGTTGACCCGCCGCGCCACCTCGCCGCGCAGGAACTTCTTGTTGCGCTCCAGCGCCGCGATCACGATCTCGGTATCGCGTCCGCCGAGCGGCATCACAAAGATGGTCGCAAGCTTCAGGTCCGGCGACATCCGAACCTCGGGCACCGTGACGATGTGGCCCTCGAGGTCCTGATCGTGGACGCTGCCGCTGACAAGAATATCCGCAACCGCGTGACGCACGGTTTCGCCGACCCGCAACTGACGCTGCGAGCCGCCGACGGCGGAACTTTTGCTGTGGTGACGTGGCATGGTTGCTTTCTCAAAATCGTCATGCCCGCGCTTGTCGCGGGCATCCACGTCTTTTTCGTTGAATCAGGTGAGACGTGGATGGCCGGGACAAGCCCGGCCATGACGCCGCTTTTTCAGTTACAAGACCAGCGCTTTGTGAGACTTGGACTCACAGCGAGCGCTGGATCGTCTCCACGCGATAACACTCGATGACGTCGCCGACCCGCATGTCGCCGTAATTCTCGAACGCCATGCCACATTCCTGGCCGGACTGCACTTCCTTCACTTCGTCCTTGAAGCGCTTTAGCGTCGATAGTTTGCCTTCGTGCACGACGACGTTGTCGCGAATCAGACGGACATTGGCGCCGCGTTCCACGGTGCCGTCGGTGACGCGGCAGCCCGCGACCTTGCCGACCTTGGAAATATTGAACACTTCCAGGATCAGGGCGTTGCCCAGCATGGTCTCGCGCAGCGTCGGCGCCAGCAGGCCGGACATCGCCTTCTTCACGTCATCCACCAGATCGTAGATGATGTTGTAGTAGCGGATTTCGATGCCGTTGCGCTTGGCGGCGGCGGCGGCCTCCTTGTGGGCGCGGACGTTGAAGCCGATGATGGCGGCATTGAAACCTTCCGCCAGCGTCACGTCGGATTCCGAGATGCCGCCGACGCCCGCATGCAGGATGCGCGCGGCGACCTCTTCGGTGCCGAGTTTTTCCAAGGATCCCAGGATCGCTTCCAGCGAGCCCTGCACGTCGGCCTTGACGATCAGCGGGAAATCCTTGCGGCCGGAGGTTTTCAGCTGCGACATCATCTGCTCGAGCGAGCCGCGCATGCCGGAAATGCTGGCGGCGGCGTTCTCGCGCTTCTGGTGGGCGCGGTAGCTCGTCACCTGGCGGGCGCGGGCTTCGTTTTCGACCACGGCGAGGCGGTCGCCGGCTTCCGGCGGCCCGTTGAAGCCGAGCACCTCGACCGGCACGGAGGGACCGGCTTCGTCGATGGTTTCACCCTGATCGGAGATCAGCGCGCGGACGCGGCCCATCTCGGCGCCGGCCACCACGATGTCGCCGACGCGCAGCGTTCCGCGCTGCACCAGCACGGTCGCGACCGGACCGCGGCCGCGGTCGAGCTTGGCTTCGATTACGGTGCCTTCGGCGGGACGCGCCGCATTGGTCTTGAGGTCGAGCAATTCGGCCTGCAGCGCAATCATTTCCAGGAGCTTGTCGAGGTTGGTCTTGTTCTTGGCAGAAACCTCGACGTCGACGACGTCGCCGCCAAGCGATTCGACCTGAACCTCGTGCTGCAGCAGTTCGGTGCGCACGCGCTCCGGCCTGGCGTCGGGCTTGTCGATCTTGTTGATCGCAACGATCATCGGAACCTTCGCCGCCTTGGCGTGATGGATCGCCTCGACCGTCTGCGGCATCACGCCGTCGTCGGCTGCGACGACGAGGATCACGATATCGGTCACCTTGGCGCCGCGGGCGCGCATCGCGGTGAACGCCGCGTGGCCCGGGGTGTCGATGAAAGTGATCTTCTTGCCGCTTTCCGGCGAGGTCACCTGATAGGCGCCGATATGCTGGGTGATGCCGCCGGCTTCGCCTGAAACCACGTTGGCATGGCGAAGCGCATCGAGCAGCGAGGTCTTGCCGTGGTCGACGTGGCCCATCACGGTTACGACCGGCGACCGCGGTTCGGTATCGGTCGAATCGTCGACGGTATCGAACAGGCCTTCCTCGACGTCTGCCGCGGCCACGCGCTTGACGGTGTGGCCCATTTCCTCGGCGATCAATTGCGCAGTGTCGGCATCGATCACGTCGGTGATCTTGTGCATCGCGCCCTGCTTCATCAGAAGGCGGATGACGTCGACCGCGCGCTCGGACATGCGGTTGGCGAGTTCCTGGATATTGATGACTTCCGGGATGATCACCTCGCGAACCAGCTTTTCTTTCGGCTCGTTCGACTGATGCCCCTTCAGCCGCTGGGTGCGGCGGCGGAACGAGGCGATCGAGCGTTCGCGCACGTCATCGGCATTGAGCGCGGTGACAAGGGTCAAGCGGCCGCGCTGCTTTTGCGGCGCGGGCTTGGCGGTGGTCTTTGGCGCCGCCGCCGGACGGAGCGCGCCGCCGGGGCCGCGACGGATCTGGCGCGGACCTTCGTCCTCGTCGGAGATGTCGGCGGCGATGCCGGGCGCCCGCGCGGCGGGCACGGCACGAGCCGTGGTTGCGGCGCGCGCTTCGGCTTCGCCAAATCGCTTCTTGGCTTCGAGTTCGGCCTTGCGCTTGGCCTCCTCGTCCTGGCGGTGGCGCTCCTCTTCGGCCTTGCGGCGGGCTTCGGCGGCCTCGCGCTCGGCCTGCTCGATGCCTTCCCGGCTGTTGCGGCGCTTGGCTTCCTCTTCCGCCAGGCGCCGTTCTTCGACGTCGCGTATCTTGGCGTCGGCGAGCGCGCTGGCGCGCGCGGTACGCTCGTCCTCGGTCAGCGTCCGCAGCACCACGCCCGAACCGGCGCGCGGCGGAGCCGACGGGGTCGCGGGACGGGTCAGCGGCGCCTTGGCCGGCGCCGCCTTGGCGGCCGGCTCGGCCGCGGCGTTTCAGTCGCGGGTGCCTCGCCGGGGATGCGGCGCTTGCCGCGCTTTTCGACCACCACCTGCTTGGTCCGGCCATGGCTGAAGCTCTGGCGCACGGTGCCGGTCTCGACGCGCGGCTTGAGCGTCAAGGTCTTGGTCGGCACACTAAGTGTCTTGTCGCCAGGAGATTTCGTATCGACCATTCAGCAGTCCTAATCCTGTTTAAGTCGTGCGTGTCCGCACAGTCTGTATCGGCGAATTCTTGGCCGCATTGCCGGCTGTTCCGTCGTCATCCGCCATCCGGTATCGGACCAGAACATGGCTGCGCGACAGCAACGTCTTGCTCGCCGGGCCCGCGAGCAGCGCAGCATGTATCACATTTGACCGGCCCAGTGCCAAATCCAATTGCTCCGAGGTCAGCACCGTGACAGCCGAAAATTTGCGCGATTTATCGTTAATCCCGGCGTTTTGCCGGGCGATGGCGTCCAATTTCCGGATTCCGTCCACGGCCCCGTCGGAAGCATGGATCAGCGCCTCGACCTGGCCCTGCCCGAGGGCGCCCTCGACCTTGCTGAAGCCGGATACGACCTGCCCGGCCTTGGCGGCCATGGCGAGCGCGTCGATCACGCTGCGTACCAGCAAGCGTTCCGTATCTGCGGCAAGCGTCGGCGCGACGCGGAGGTCGCGCTTAAAGCCCTTGCTAAACTGGTTACGCCGGACGGCTTCTGCAACCGCCCGATGCGAGGCTGAAACCCACAGGCCCCGGCCGGGAAGCTTGCGCTTCAGATCCGGGACCACCTCGCCCTGGGGCGACACCACAAACCGGATCAGCTCGTCAATCGGCCGCACCTGCCGCGTGACCGCGCACATCCGCATGGTCGCGGACCTGTCGGTCCGCGGTCCATGGTCGAGGTCGGGATCAGCGAAGGCAAGCATGCGCGTGACATGGCTCCCTAGACCGGCTGCTCTTCGGAGGTCGCCTCGGCCTCCTCGGTCTTTTTGGCGAGATCGGCCTCGGTGATCCAGCCGGCGAGGACGCGCGCCTGCATGATCATGCTTTCCGCATCGTCGCGCGAGATTTCGTTGGCATCGAGAATGCCGGGATGCTTGGTCGGCTCGCCGCCTTCCTTGCGTTCGGTCCAGCCGACCAGGTCGTCGGTGGCGCAACCGGCGAGATCCTCTACCGTCTTGATGTCGTTCTCGCCGAATTTCACCAGCATCTTCGAGGTCACGCCGGGCACCGTCTTCAAGGCATCATCCACACCGAGTTCCTTGCGCTTGTTTTCGAGCTCGCTTTCGAGCTGCTCCAGATATTCGCGGGCCCGGCTCTGCAGTTCGTTCGCGGTTTCGTCGTCGAAACCTTCGATGCCGGCCAGTTCCTTGACGTCAACCAGCGCCAGTTCCTCCACCGAGGTAAAACCTTCCGACGCCAGCAATTGACCGACCACTTCGTCGACGTTCAGCGATTCCATGAACACGCGCGTGGAATTCTCGAAATCGGCCTGACGCCGCTCGGATTCTTCCTGCTCGGTGAGAATATCGATATCCCAGCCGGTCAATTGCGAGGCGAGGCGCACGTTCTGCCCGCGCCGGCCGATCGCCAGCGACAACTGGTTGTTGGTGTCGGGCACCACGACTTCGATCCGCTCGCGGTCCTCGTCGATCACGACCTTGGCGACTTCGGCGGGCGCCAGCGCGTTGACGACGAAGGTTGCGATGTCGGGTGACCACGGAATGATGTCGATCTTTTCGCCCTGCAATTCATTGACCACGGCCTGCACGCGCGAGCCGCGCATGCCGACGCAGGCGCCGACCGGATCGACCGATGAATCCCGGGAAATCACGCCGATTTTCGCGCGCGATCCGGGATCGCGGGCCACCGCCTTGATCTCGACGATACCGTCATAGATTTCCGGCACTTCCTGCGCGAACAGCTTTGCCATGAATTGCGGATGGGTGCGGGAGAGGAAAATCTGCGGGCCGCGGGTCTCGCGTCGCACGTCGAAAATGTAGGCGCGGACCCGGTCGCCGTTGCGGAACACCTCGCGCGGCAGCATTTCGTCGCGGCGCACGATGGCTTCGCCGCGGCCAAGGTCGACAATGACGCTGCCATACTCGACGCGCTTGACGATGCCGTTGACGATATCGCCGATCCGGTCCTTGAATTCCTGATACTGCCGGTCGCGCTCGGCCTCGCGCACCTTCTGCACGATCACCTGCTTGGCCGATTGCGCGGCGATGCGGCCATATTCCAGCGGCGGCAGGGTGTCGGCGATGGTGTCGCCGATCTGCGCGCCGGGATTGGCGCGCCGGGCGTCTTCCAGCGAAATCTGGTTCGCCGAATTCTCGACCTGTTCGACCACCAGCATGTGGCGCGACAGCCGCAGCTCGCCCTTCTTGGCGTCGATCTCGGCGTGAACGTCGGTCTCGCTGCCGTAGCGGGCCCGGGCGGCCTTGGCGATGGCGTCTTCCATTGCCGCGATCACGATGCCGCGGTCGATCGACTTTTCGCGCGCGACTGCGTCCGCGATCTGCAGCAGTTCGAGTTTATTGGCGCTGACAGCTGCCATGGCTTAGTCTCCTCTGGTGGGATCGTTTTCGCCCCGGCGCCCTCTTTCGGCGGCGAGGCGATGTTGCTTGGTATTTTTCGCAGCGTTCTTGCGAACGCTTTCCGGCTTCAGTTTCGGCTTCGGTTTATTGCTTTTTGCAGGGTCGCTTTTCCTGGCATGGGGCGGCGGTGGCGGCTCGAGGCCGAGATTGCGGCGCAGCTCGCGTTCCGCGGCCTTGCCGCGCCGCATCGATTCCGCGATCAACTCGTCGGTCAGAACCAGCCTCGCGTCCGCGATATCCTCCATCACGAGCATTATATCGGCATCCTCCCCCGCGGGCGTGTCATCGCGATGTAGCCGCACGGCGTTGCCCTCGATGCCTCCGAGCGTGCCGCGAAAACGCTTGCGGCCGGATAGCGTGACCGCCATCTCGATCTTCACGAGATGGCCGGCATAGCGTTCGAAATCGGAGCGGCGCACCAGCGGCCGGTCGATCCCCGGCGAGGAAATCTCCAGCCGATAGGCCCGGTCGATCGGATCGGCGACGTCGAGCACCGGCGACAGCGCCCTCGAGATCGCCTCGCAATCCTCGATCTGCATCGATCCGTCGGGCCGCTCCGCCATGATCTGCACCGTACAGCCGGATTCTCCGGATATCTTGATCCGCACCAGCCGATAGCCCATGCCCTGCAGCACCGGACCTGCGACCGCCGACACCCGCGCCGCCATGCCCGGCTCGACAACCAGGCGCGGCTCGGCAAGCAGATCGGCATCTACGGAACCAGAAGTTGGATCGGTCATATACAAGGTCAAAGGGCTGTCTGACTTGCGTTGGCTGAGGCCGGACCGGAAAGCCGGTCCGGCTGGGCTGCCTGAGCCGGACCTGGCGCCGTTATCTGCGTCGGGCTCGATCAGGTAATAAAAAAGAGCGGGTCCCGGGGGGCCCACTCTCAATACGCGATCGTATGAGAACCATAAGTTGCCGCTGATATAGCGATTTTCCCTCGATCCGGCAAGGCCCGTCAGGCCCGACAGCAGGCATTTTGGAACATTTTGGGTTGGATTTCGGACCTAACCCTTCCTTCACCAAGCCCACCTAAATTGCCAGGAAACTCGCCGCTGTGGCGGGCTCAGGTATGTTTTGATGGCAGTCGCAACCTCGCTGATCCCCGGGCTCGATGAAATCATCAAACACGGCGATCCCGATCGCCGCGCCGAGGCGGCGCGCCGGATCTCCGAACTGTACTTCGAGGAGGCTGCTACTCTGCGGGCCGATCACATCGATCTGTTTGACGGCGCCCTGATCAACCTCGTTCCGGCCACCGAAATTGCCTCGCGTGTTGAGCTGGCAGAGCGGTTGTCGGTCATTGCCAATGCGCCGCGCGGACTGGTTGGGCAACTCGCGCGCGAGGACGAGATCTTGATTGCGGGGCCGCTGCTTCGCCGATCGCCTGTCATTGACGAGGTCGCCTTGATCGACATTGCACGAATCAAGGGCCAGGGTCATCTGCTGGCAATGTCAGAGCGGCCGACGCTTTCCCCGGCGATCACCGACGTCATCGTGCGGCGCGGCGACCGCGACGTCGTCAGGCGTGCCGCCGGCAATGCCGGGGCGCTTTTCTCACAAACCGGATATTCGGTGCTGATCACGCGCGCCGGCCAGGACGGGGTCCTGACGCTGAAGATCGGTCAGCGCGACGATCTCTCCGATCGGCAGTTGAAGGATCTTCTGGCAGGCTCGATCGATATCATCCGCCGCCGCCTGTTCGAGGTGGTCAAGCCCGCCAGGCAGGCCGCGATCAAGCAGGCGATGAGCGAAATTTCCTGCGTTCCCGAGCCGGTCGAGAGCCGTCGCGACTTCGCGCCGGCGCAGCGCACGATCCTCGCGCTGAATAACGCCGGTGAGCTGAACGAAGCCGCGCTACTCGGCTTTGCCAAGGCCTTCAAATACGAGGAATCGATTGCCGCGCTGGCCGCGATGTCGGGGGTGAGAGTCGCAACCCTCGACCGCCTGATTACCGGCGAGCGCTACGATCCGATCCTGATCGTTGGCAAGGTGGTCGGTCTCGAATGGGCTACCGTGCGCGCCCTGATCCTGCTTCGGCTCGGCGCACACCGGGTGCCGTCTCCAACGGACATCGAGAGCGCGCGGGTGAATTTCGCGCGCCTGATGCCTTCGACCGCGCAGCGGGTGGTGAATTTCTGGCAGACCCGCCAATCGGCGTGATGGTTCTTGGACCGTCGTTCCGGGGCAGCGCGCAGCAATGAACCCGGAACCTCGAGATTCCGGGTTCGATGGCTTCGGCTCGCCCCGGAATGACGGCAGCGAGTTCAGCCCACCTTCCGAAATCGCAGATACGCCGCCTTACGGCCTTCGCGCTCGGCTTTACGTCCGTAGCGCGTCATCGTGTAATCGGCCCATGGCAGGCGCCAGTCATCAGCCCGCTCCGCGGTCCAGACGAAATCGGGCGAGCCCGCGAGATGGGCGAGCGTCCATGCGCAATAATCGTCGATGTCGCTGACGAAACGGAATTCACCGTCCGGTCTTAGAACGCGCGCCATGGCGTCGACGGTTGCGTCCTGCACGAAGCGCCGCTTCCAATGCCGCCGCTTCGGCCAGGGATCGGGATGGATCAGATCGATCCGCGCCAGCGAATGGGGTGGCAGCCACGCCAGCAGCTCGGTGGCATCGCCGGCGAACAGCCTGACGTTGCCGATGTTGTGCGCCTCGATCTGCGTCAGGATCTTCGCCATGCCGTTGACATAGGGCTCGCAACCGATGAAGCCGACCTTGGCGAAGGCGCGCGCTTCCGCGATCAAGTGTTCGCCGCCGCCGAATCCGATTTCGAGCCTGATTTCACTGGCCCGCGGGTCGAACAGGTCAGCGAGATCGCGCGGGCTGGGGCCGGCAATGTCGAGCGAAAGCCGCGGCAGCAAATGTTCGATCAGATCGGCCTGATGCGCGCGGAGCTTGTGGCCTTTGCGGCGTCCGAACAATGCACCGCGCGGTTGCGCGACGACGCCGTCGTCGGACGGCGCATCGCGTTTCGTTCCATCGCGGGTTGCAACACTCATCGCAGCGTCTGATACAGCCGGTGTAATAGCCGCGCCCGCGGCTCGATCGACGAAATGTACAGCTGCTCATAATGGGTATGCGCGCCTTGGCCATCAACGCCGAGGCCGTCGAGCGTCGCCGTATAAGGTGCGGTGAAATTGCCGTCGGAACCGCCGCCGGTGGATGTATCCACCAGATCGAAGCCGATTTCGGCGGCGAGCTCCCTGGCATGTTCGTACAGCGCGGCACCGGCATTGCCCTTCTCGTAAGGAGGCCGGTTCAACCCGCCGACCACCTTGACGCTGACGCCTTCGGTGCGCGATTTCAGGTTCAGGATTTTCGGAACGAGATCGTCGCTGTCCGCGATCGAGGGAACGCGAAGATCGACCTCGGCATAAGCTTCTTCCGCAATGACGTTCGGTCTTGTGCCGCCCCTGACAACGCCGACATTCACGGTCACGCCGCGCTTGAAGTCATTCATGGCTTCGAGAGCCTGAATGATATTGGCGAGTTCGCGGATCGCACTGCGGCCGTCCTCGGGCCGCGTGCCGGCGTGGGCGGGGACGCCTTTGACAAAGATCTCGAAGCGCGCGACGCCCTTGCGTCCGGTGACGATTTTTCCGCCGTCGCGGGCGGGCTCGGTGACCAGCACATATTTCGCCCTGCGTCCCTCTTCCTCGATCAGCGCGCGCGAGGTCGGACTGCCGATCTCCTCGTCGGAGACGTAAAGCTGGGTCACGCCAAGCGAACGCCCGGGCGTCGCACAAAGCTGCGCGAACGCATGGTAAGCCAGATAGGCGCCGCCCTTCATGTCGTAGATGCCCGGGCCGAAGGCGCTGTCGCCCTCGATTCTGAACGGCAGGCGCTGGATAAATCCCAGGGGATGAACCGTATCGAGATGGCTCAGCACCAAAATTCCCGGCGCATCCTGGCCCCACGACGAACGCGCCAGGATGTGATCGCCGCAGCCGGAATGTCCTGCGACGCGCTCGATGGTGGCAGGCAAATCGCGATAACCCTCCGCGACCATGGCCGCCAGGCGGTTGACCTGCTCGGGTGCTTCCGTCGGCGTTTCGATCTCGACCCAGCGGCGGATGCCGTCGAGGATGGTTCTGGCATCGAAGGGATTGGAGGACGTCAGCATGCTGTGGCCTGTCATAGTCGTTTCGGGATGCGCCATTTTTGGCACAGACCCGGAAATCTCGAGATTCCGGGTTCGCGCTCACGCGCGCCCCGGAATGACGATCTGTTTTAACGCTTGTCAGGCCCTTCGCGCGCAGCGATCTGTTCGACCATTTCGACAATGCTACGCCGGAGCTTGGCATCGGTAATGCGCGTGAACGCCCGCGTTAACGCCAAGCCCTCGGTGGTTGCCAGGAAATCCGACACATAGGCCGGCGAGGTGCCTTCGCCGGCGCCGTCAGTGCGCGCGATGCCGCTGGGTCCTCCCTCGAACAGGAACGATACCGGCACCTGGAGTATTTCGGAGATCTGCTGGATGCGGCTTGCTCCGACCCGGTTGGTGCCTTTCTCGTACTTCTGAACCTGCTGGAAGGTGAGACCCAACGCTTCGCCAAGCTTCTCCTGGCTCATGCCGAGCATGATCCGGCGCATGCGCACACGACTGCCGACATATTTGTCAACAGGGTTGGGCGCTTTGGTCGACATCTCCAACACTCCTTGGGATTTCGATCGAGGGGTGCGGCAATACGAAAACGGAGTATGCCTCAGGCGCTGGCAGCGTCAAAGCCCGCTCCGTTTGGTGACGCGCCGGCGAATGACGAAAATCAAGGCGGCGGCGAGCATCATCGCTGTGGGAATGTCGCCGCTGCGCGCGTAAATGGTCGGCGCAATCGCAGCCGGCAGGCTCGAATCCAATACACCTTCGACGCCGAGGCCGAGCCGCGCGACGATCCGTCCCACCGGATCGATCACGGCGGAGATGCCCGTGTTCGCCGCACGAACCACCGGCAGTCCTTGCTCGATCGCGCGCAGCCGCGCCTGTTGCAAGTGCTGGTAGGGGCCGGTTGAAATTCCAAACCAGCCGTCATTGGTCAGGTTGATGATCCAGCCGGGGCGATCGCCGCGCGCCGCAACTTCATCGGGAAAGATCGCCTCATAACAGATCAAGGGTAGCGCGCGGGGAGCGTTTGGTATCTCCATCGCGCGGCGCGCCGTGCCCGGAATGAATCCGCCCTGAACCTTGGTCAGCTGCACAAAGCCAAGCTTTTCCATCCAGTCCTGGAACGGCAGAAATTCGCCGAACGGCACCAGGTGCAGCTTGTCATAAACCGACAACACGCTGCCGTCATGGTCGATGGCATAAATCGAATTGTAGGCGCGCGTGATCCTGGTGCCGGGTGGCAAATCGGGCGCGCGCACCGAGCCGGTGATCAGGATGGTGCCCCTGGGCAACAGATCGTCGATCTGCGCCATTGCATCGGCCTCGCGCGTCAGGAAGAACGGGAACGCCGATTCCGGCCAGATCAGGATGCTGGCGTCGCGCACGCCGGTGGATTGCGGTCCGGACGCGCGATCGGAGAGCGTCAGATATTTTCGCATCACCTCCGCCTTGGCGGCGTAATTGAACCTGACGTCCTGCTGCAGATTGGGCTGCATGATCCGCAATTTTACATTTGCAACCGTCGTGGTCGGCTGCAGGCTTAAGCGAACCGCGCCGAAAATGCCCATCGCCACGAGCACTAGCAGCGCCATCACCGGCGCGACCCAAGGTCTTCGCCCGCGTGAATTGCCGTCGATCAACACGGCCGGGCTGGCAAAAATCGCGACGCTCAGAAATGTCAGGCCCCACAGGCCGATCAGCGACGCCACCTGCGCCAGCGCCAGCGGGTTGGTCAGCGCATAGCCGAACGCATTCCATGGAAAGCCGGTAAGGACATGACCGCGCAGCCATTCGCTTGCCGTAAGGCTTGCGGCAAGCGCGATCACCCGCGAACCGTCCTTGCTCCAGATCAGGCGCGCAAGGCCGAAGCCGAAGGCTGGGAACAGCGCCAGATAAGCGGGCAGGCCCAGCACGGCGAATGGCATCAGCCATGCGAATGTTGGCGCGTCGACCAGAAACGCGTAGCCGATCCAGTAGAGTCCCGGCACGAAATAACCCAGGCCAAACCACCAGCCGGCCATCGCCGCCGCGGGCAGCCCGTGCATGCGTCCGCCGCCCGCGCCGTCGATCAGCCAGACCATCACCGGAAAAGTCAGGAACAACACGGGCCATGCGTTGAACGGCGCCATCGCGAGCGACGACACCGCCCCCGCGACGAGCGCAATGGCGGCGCGTTTCCAACCCCATGACAGGATGATCGCAAGACCGACCGCGCGAAGTTTGTCGATGGCTTTCACTGCGAGCCAGCTCCATCGCCCGTTGGCGGGCTTGCATTGTCATTGGCCTGTGCCGGACCCGGCTCCGGCGGGGCTTCGCGGCGGCGGCTCTCGCGCTGCGTGCGCACCGGCGGGCGCTCCTTGCGCGGTGCGATGCGCAGGCGTTTGACGCGTCTCGGATCGGCGTCGAGCACTTCGATTTCGAAATTGCCGGGGCCTGAAATGACTTCGCCGCGCACTGGCAGGCGGCCGACATGGGTCACGAGGTAGCCGCCAAGCGTCTCGACTTCCTCTCCGGCTTCGCCGGTGACAAAATCCTCGCCGATCACGGAGCGGACATCGTCGAGGCTGGCGCGCGCGTCGGCGATGAAGGAATTGTCCGCCTGCCGCATGATTGCCGGCGGCTCGTCGCTGTCGTGCTCGTCGTCGATCTCGCCGACGATCTGTTCGACGATGTCCTCGATCGATACCAGGCCGTCGGTGCCGCCATATTCATCCACCACCAGCGCCAAATGGATGCGCGAGGCCTGCATCTGCGCCAACAGATCGATCGCGCGCATCGATGGCGGCACGAAAAGCAGTTTCCGGATGATGTTGGCCTCCGAAAGTGGCAGCGCGAGATCGACCGCACGCAGATCGAGACCGGCGGGGAAGGGTTTCTTGCGCTTGGCCTTGCTTGAATCCGACACACGCGCTTTCGCGGTCATGAACGCCAGGAGATCGCGGATGTGGACGATTCCTTCGGGATCGTCGAGGGTTTCGTTATAGACCACCAGGCGCGAATGTGCCGCGCTTTCGAACAGGCTCATCAATTCGCCGAGCGGGATGTCGCGCTTGACCGCGACGATATCGGCGCGATGCACCATCACATCCGCGATGCGCCGTTCATGCAGGCTGAGGATATTGCGCAGCATGGTGCGCTCGATGGCGGAAAAACCCACCTCGTCCGGCGTAGAGGCATCGAGCACGACCTGCAGATCGTCGCGCACCGATCCCGGCTTCCATCCGAACAGCGTGCGGATCGCGCGCATCAGCCAGTTGTCGGCGGCAGGACGTTCGACTTCGCCTTGCGGCACCACCGCCGGCAGGTTGCGCGTGTTGCGCGGATTGTCGTGGATCGGCTCGGAGTCCGCCATCTCAGTCCATCCGCTCCCGCTTCTCGTCGGGATCCCGATCCGCATACGGATCGGGAATGCCGAGTTGCGCCAGGATTTCCTGCTCGAGCGTTTCCATCGCTTCGGCGTCGTCGTCTTTTTCGTGATCGTAACCGATCAAGTGCAGGAAACCATGGACCGCCAGATGGCTGAGATGATGGTCGAACGGCTTTTGTTCCTCATCAGCTTCCTTGCGAGTCGTTTCATAGGCGATGGCGATGTCGCCGAGCATGCGCGGCGCATCATCGGGGCCGCCCCGGCTGGCCTGCAACGCCGGAAAAGACAGCACGTTGGTCGGCTTGTCGATGCCACGCCAATTGCTGTTCAGGGTGCGAATTCCGGCGTCATCGGTCAGCATGACCGCGATTTCGGCCTCGCCGGTATCCGCACTGACGATCTCGGCCGCGGCGGCGACGGCGCGCTGGATGACGGCCTCAACCTCGGGCTCGGTCTGCCAGCAGTCGGCGACGACGAGAACCTCGGTTATGGGAAGGACAAATCGCGCCATCGGTCCGGAATTTCTGTTGCGGCCGGAAATCGCTTCCGGCGCGCGCTCGGCGAAAGGGTTTCGCATCAGGGCTTGCTGGTTGCCGGCCGCTGCGGCAATCCTTCATAAGCGGCGACGATCCGCGCCACCAGTTCATGGCGGATCACGTCTTCGGCCGTGAATTTCACCTGCGCAATGCCCTCGACACCGTCGAGTAGTTTTGTGGCTTCCGCGAGACCCGAAGTCTGGCCATGCGGCAGATCGACCTGGCTGGGGTCGCCGGTAATGATCATGCGGCTGTTTTCGCCAAGCCGGGTCAAAAACATCTTCATCTGCATCGCGGTGGTGTTTTGCGCTTCGTCCAGAATGATGGCGGCGTTGGTCAGCGTCCGGCCACGCATGAAAGCCAGCGGCGCGATCTCGATTTCGCCGGCTTGCAGCGCCCGCTCCACGATTCGCGAATCCATCAGGTCATACAGCGCATCATAAATCGGCCGTAAATAGGGATCGACCTTTTCCCGCAAATCGCCGGGCAGGAAACCGAGACGCTCGCCGGCCTCGACCGCGGGCCGCGACAGGATAATGCGGTCGACTTCCTTTCGTTCGAACAATTGCGCGGCGTGCGCCACCGCAAGCCAGGTCTTGCCGGTGCCCGCCGGGCCGGTGCCAAATACCAGTTCGTGGCGCTTGAGCGCGCGAATGTAGGAGTCCTGGGCTGCCGTGCGCGCCCGCACCGGACGCTTGCGCAAATTGATGGTCTCGAATGCCGATTTGACGGTCTTGGCGTCGAACTCGAACAGCGAGCCTTGCGCGATCACGGCGCGGATCGCGCCCTCGACATCGCCCTGCGCCAGATCGTGGCCCTGCGTCGCCTGCGCATAAAGCGTTTCCAGCACGCGCCGCGCGGCGTCGCAGCCGTCGCGCGATCCGGCGATGGTGATGTGATTGCCGCGCGAATCGACCACGACGCCGAGCCGGCGCTCGATTTGCGCGAGATTCTGCCCGTAGGGTCCGACCAGCGCCGAGGCGGCGCGATTGTCGTCGAAGTCGATGACGACTTGCGTCTCGGGCGGGATTTGCATGTCGCGGTCAAGTTTGCGGCTGGGAGCGAGCGAAGGCGAATCCGATGCGCTTTTTGGCAAGGGTTCAGGTTCCGGTTGTCATTTGAGAAGGTGTCATTTGGGAGAACGCGGTTTTCAAGGGTCGCGCGCCGGCGGACGTTGCGATCTGACCGAGCAGGCTGTAGCGCTCGAGGCGTTCGATCCTGACCGGCAAAACCTGCCCGATGATATCGGGCGAGGCCGTCACATGCGCCGGCTGCAGATAGGCGGTGCGGCCGACGATCTGGCCCGGATTGCGGGCTGCGCGTTCGAACAGCACATCCACGGTGTTGCCAATCGCAGCCACATTGAAGGCCGATTGCTGGCTGTCGATCAATTCCTGGAGCCGCACCAATCGCTCGTCCATCTCAGCCGCTGACACCATCTCCCGCATGTCCGCCGCCGGCGTCCCGGGCCGCGGCGAATATTTGAACGAATAGGCGCCAGCGTACCCGATTTGTGTGACCAGTGCGAGGGTGGCCAGGAAATCTTCCTCAGTCTCGCCAGGGAAGCCCACGATAAAATCCGATGAAAATGCAATATCTTGCCGCGCGGCGCGAAACCGGTCGATGACGCGGCGATAATCACCGGCGGTATGTTTGCGGTTCATGGCCGCGAGAATCCGGTCGGAGCCGGATTGCACCGGAAGATGCACGAACGGCATCAGCGCCGGCAGGTCGCGGTGCGCCTCGATCAATGTCTCGTCGACGTCGCGGGGATGGCTGGTCGAGTAGCGCAGGCGGACGATGCCGGGAATTTCCGCAAGGCGATGCAGCAAGGTGCCGAGCGGCCAGACCCGGCCGTCCGGTCCTTCGCCGTGATAGGCATTGACGTTCTGCCCGATCAAGGTGATTTCGCGCACGCCATGGTCGGCGAGCCGGAGCACGTCGTCGACGATTTTTGTGACCGGACGCGAGACCTCGGCGCCGCGGGTATAGGGCACCACGCAGAACGTGCAGAATTTATCGCAGCCTTCCTGCACCGTGACGAAGGACGAAATGCCGCGCGCCCGGATCGCATCGGGTTTTGGCGGCGGCAAAAATCCAAATTTGTCTTCGACCGGAAATTCGGTCTCCACCGCGCGACCGTGGCTCTTCGCGCGCGCGAGCAGTTGCGGCAGATGGTGATAGCTTTGCGGCCCCACCACGACGTCCACGACGGGCGCGCGGCGGATGATCTCATGGCCCTCGGCCTGCGCGACGCAGCCGGCCACCGCAATACTCATCTGGCGGCCATTGCGCGCGGCTTCGTCCTTGACGAGGCGCAGCCGTCCCAGTTCCGAATAGACTTTCTCGGAAGCCTTTTCGCGGATGTGACAGGTGTTGAGGATCACCAGGTCCGCATCGTCCACGCTTGCGGTCTCGACAAAGCCTTCCCCCGCCAGCGTGTCCACCATGCGTTGCGCATCGTAGACATTCATCTGACAGCCATAGGACTTGATATGCAGCTTGCGCGGCGTCTTCATGGAACCTGGATGCTGTGCGTGAAACGGCGCCACCAGCGCCACCGGGCTCAATTATAGGCTAAAGCGCCGAAAATCCAGCGTTGGACCCGTCATTCCGGGGCGCACGGTCGCCAGGCGGCCGAGCACTCCAGAACCCGGAATCGATTCCGAGGAATTGCACTGGGTCTGGTGCTGGCGCACCATCCCGGAATGACGCGGAGACCGTCACGACTTGTCGTCGTCCAGCGGCACGCAATACAGCTCAAGCCGGTGATCGATCAGCTTGTAGCCGAGCTTGCGGGCGATTTCGGCCTGCAGCTTTTCGATTTCTTCGTTGGTGAATTCGATTACCTTGCCGTCGCGCAGATTGATCAGATGGTCGTGATGGCTGTCGCGCATCTGTTCGTAGCGGGCGCGGCCCTCGCGAAAGTCGTGCCGTTCGATGATGCCGGCGTCCTCGAACAGTTTTACGGTGCGGTACACCGTCGAGATCGAGATCTTGTCGTCGACCGCGACGCAGCGGCGATACAGTTCCTCGACGTCGGGATGATCGACCGCCTCCGCCAGCACGCGCGCGATGACGCGGCGCTGCTCGGTCATGCGCATTCCGGTGGCGGCGCAGCGGGCTTCGATGCCGGTGGCCTTGAGTGCGGGCGTGGATTTCAGTGCGGTCATGGGCTCGCCTTCGATGAGGCCTGTTGTGCCACCGCCGGCACGTTACGACAAGTCGCGGCGCATCAGAAGTGCGTTCAATTGTTCCCCGCTCGCCTGCCGGTAATAGCGTTCGCGGCGCCCGGCAATGGCAAATCCGGCGCGTTGGTAAAGCCTCCGCGCCGGCTGATTATTTTCCTCGACCTCGAGGAACACGCTACGCACCCCGCGGCCGGCGAGATGGCCAAGATGCGTCAGCAGCAGGTTGCGCGACAGGCCACGGCCGCGATGACCGGCATCAACGGCGATCGAGAGTATTTCCGCCTCGTCCGCCGCCATGCGCGACACCGCAAAGCCTATCGTTTTCCGCCCCATCCTCAGGCGGTGCACCAGCGTGTTGCGCTCGGTCAACATGGTCTCGAATTCGCCTTCGCCCCAGCCGCGGTGAAACGAGGCGCCGTGAAGCTCGGCGAGTTTCGGGGCATCGCGCAAGCTTGCGGGCTCGACCGCCACCGTTCCGCCGCTCCACAGTTCGGAGAGCCACGCCATCATGGCGCAGATGGCTGCGAGGATTGCCGCAGCGGGTCCTTTGGAATCTTGGCGTCGGGCGCGCGCAGATAAAACGGGCGAGCTGGCGCGGTGTCCGGGGTGACCGCAGCCCCAAGCCATGCCACCCAGGCGATATCCGGCGCCGATTGCGCGTCGACCTTGAAGGGCGGCAGCGCCTGCGCCGGCCAGCGCTCGGCAAGAATATTGGCGGCGTTGCCGACCAGATGCGGCGCGCCAAACCGCGAGGCGTTTAGCGCCTCGTCGATCGGCACGATGCACGGTCGGATCAACGCACTGCCATCGCCGCTGACCACCTGAAAGTACACCTGGTCATGCCGGGCATCGATGGCGGAGATGACCGGTTGCTCGCCGTTCTGGCTGACAACGGGTGCCGAATAGGCCGTCAGCGTGGTCAGTCCGACCACCGGCTTGCTGGCGGCCAATGCGATGCCACGCGCGGCGGAAAGACCGACCCGCAAGCCGGTAAAGCTGCCGGGACCGGTGGTCACCGCGATGCGGTCCAGCAATGCGAAGGCGATGCCGGACTGTTTCATGACCCGCGCGATCAGCGGCATCAGGGCTTCGGCGTGGCCGCGCTTCATCGCCTGTGATTCCTGCGCGATCAGCTTGCCGGCGTCGGTATCCAGCACGCCGGCGGCACAGGCATCGAGCGCGGTATCGATGGCGAGGATCAGCATGGCGGGATGCTAACATTGTTCACAGCGAAAAGTCCGGCGTTCTCGCCGTCATGGCCGGGCTTGACCCACGGCTGTCCGGTTCACTGTAAGTATAGTCCCAGGTTCAACTGATTGGATTTGTTTGAGGCGGCTGGTTTGGATCGAGTAATCGACCGAGGGAGCGCCTGTGCATGAGGTTTGTGCGTACCAGTCGCGCAAATACGAGGGGGCTGCGGACGGCCTTTTGGAGGGCTGCGGCCATACGCAGAATAAGCAAGGCGATCAGCGCAACTGCGATCTGAATGCGCACGGCGTTCTCGGAGGTGCCGATGAAGTGCTTGATTCTCAGAACCTGCTTGACCCAGCGAAAGAACAATTCGATCTGCCAGCGCTGCTTGTAGAGGTCCGCGATCTCCTGCGCCGGGCTGTCGAGATCATTGGTGACGATACGTAGCTCCTTGCCAGCATCGTTGATCACCCGCAACTCTCGAACCGGCTCTTGCATCGGGTTGGTGCGGTTCCGAGCAAGGTAGCCAATACGGTCGCTTAAAATATTGCTGTTCCTGGGCACGCGGTTCTCATGGATCACGCCCAGCGGAGTGTTCTTCTTCAGTCGTGTCACGAAGCGGCAACCAGCATCGTCAAGTGCCGCCCACCAGCCGTAATCGTAATAGCCGAGATCGTAGACATAGGTCGCCCCTGCCTCGGTCGGCATCGTTTTGGCTGGTGTGATGTCGTTGACCTTGGAAGGCGTCACCGCAAAGTAAATTGGAACCTCAGCTTTCGGGTCATAGACAATGTGGAGTTTGGCGCCACAGACATCGGTCGAGAACGTCGCCCAGTCCTCGCTCAGTCTCGAAAGCCGTAAAGTTGTCGAATCAATCAGCCGGACCGCGTCCCTGCTCGCCCGCCGCAGGCCACGATGCGCCTGTTCCAGCATCTGCCCAAACAATTCGCCGAACACCTGCCATGGCCGCACGGTATTGGCATCCGACAGCGTCGACCGCTTCACCGCAGCCGCTCCAAGATGATAAAGCCGTGTCTCATGGCTCTCCATCCCGCTTACGATTTCCCGCAGGCTCGTCGAGCAAAAGCGCGAAGCGCGTCTTCGCGCTAGGCGACCCGGCCATCCACGCCTTTTGCTCCATCCAGGAACGTGGATGCCCGGGCAAGCCCGGGCATGACGCGGAAAAACGAATGCCTCAGTGCACAATCACACCGGCCGGACTTCGACCACGTCGGGCACAAAATGTTTGAGCAGGTTCTGGATGCCGTGCTGCAGCGTCGCGGTGGATGACGGGCAGCCCGAACAGGAGCCCTTCATGTTGAGATAGACGACGCCGTCCTTGAAGCCGCGGAACGTGATGTCGCCGCCGTCGCCGGCGACCGCCGGGCGCACCCTGGTCTCGATCAGGTCCTTGATGGTCGCGACCGTTTCGGCGTCATCTTCATTGAAGAATTCGCCCTCCTCGTCGGCGGCGTCGTCGCTGCCGGTACTGCCGTCGGCCAACAGCGGCGCGCCGGACATGTAGTGCTCCATGATGGCGCCGAGGATCGCCGGCTTGAGATGCTGCCAGTCGCTGTCGTCCTTGGTCACGGTGACGAAGTCGGAGCCGTAGAACACGCTGGTGATGCCGGGCACGCCGAACAGTTTTTCGGCGAGCGGCGAGCGCGCCGCGGCCTCGCGGCTGGTGAATTCCATGGTGCCGCTGCCGAGCACGGTGCGGCCGGGAATGAACTTAAGCGTGGCGGGATTGGGCGTGGCTTCGGTCTGAATGAACATGGTTTTCTCCGGCGTCGCCGGTTCAAGGCCGGCGCGTGGTCTCTGTCCTAGCAGATGGCGACGGCAAACGCACGGTCAAGGGGCGCAGACCAGCATTTCCCAAGCCGCATCAGGAGATTACGACAGGCCGTCGATCTCCTCGTCGCTCAAATCGCCGGACACGATGGTGACGGGAATCGGGAACGAGCCGACCGTCTTGGCCATGGTGGAGATGATCGGGCCGGGGCCTTCAGGCCCCGGATTGGCGGCCAGCACCAGCATCGCGATGTCGACGTCCTTGTCGATGACGTCGAGGATCTGGTCGGTCGGGTCGCCCTCGCGGATCACGCGCTCGGGCGTGATCGCGGCGATGCCATTGGCGCGGCCGGCCGCGCGATCGAGCGCGGCATCGGCCTCCTCATGCGCCTCGGCGCGCATGATGTCGGCGACCCCGAGCCATTGCTGGTTCTGGTCCTCGGTCTCGATGATGCGCAGCATCACCACGCCGCCGCCGACCCGGATCGCCCAGCGGCTGGCGTAGTAGACCGCGCGGTCCCATTCCGCGCTGTCGTCAACGATAACCAGGCATTTTGGCTTGTGACCCGTCTCGTAGCTTCGTCGCTGGGTGGTCATGCATGTCCCGAGGCTGCGCCAAACCGCCGCATGCTGCCACGGCGCAGCCGCCTTCGACAAGCGAGCTTACACACTGCGCTGCGTCAATTGTGGACGAGGCTTGGAAAGCTAGAGCGGGATGAGTTTAGGCTGACGCAGCGGCGGCGATCGATCACCTCTCCCTCTCCCCGCTCTTCGCGGGGAGAGGGTTGGGGTGAGGGGCTGCTTCCGCAAATTCCGGACATAGGTATGCGCGCTGACTCCCCCTCACCCGGATTGCACCGGACGATGCTTCGCATCGCCGAGGAACTCCACCTCTCCCCGCAAGCGGGGAGAGGTGAGTTGGTCGTGTGCCGATTTAACTCAATGTCATCAGGCCTAGCTTTTGCGGACAAAACCGACGATGTCTTTCGTCGCCTTCATGGTCTCTGTGGCGATGGCGCGCGCCCGATCGGCGCCGTCGACCAGGATGGAATTGACGTGGCCGGGGTCCGCCACCAGCCGCTTCATTTCGGAGGCAATGGGCGACAATTTTGCGACGCAGAGTTCGACCAATGCGTTCTTGAAACTCGAAAACTGCCCGCCGCCAAATTCGCCGAGCACGTCTCGCCTTGGTGCGGCCTGCCAGCGCGGCGTAAATCCCGACGAGGTTGTCGGCTTCGGGGCGCGCCTCAAGACCCTTTTCTTCCGACGGCAGCGGCTCCGGATCGGTCTTCGCCCTGCGGATCTTCTGCGCGATGGTGTCGGCATCGTCGGTGAGGTTGATCCGCGAATTGTCCGACGCATCCGATTTCGACATCTTCTTGGTGCCGTCGCGCAGCGACATCACCCGCGTCGCCGGCCCGGTGATCAGGGGCTCCGGCAGCGGAAAGAACAATCCGTCGCCATTCCCGTCGCCGCGGATCGAGTCGCCGAATCAGTGTTGAATTTCTGCGCGTATCATCGCGGGCGATTCGAGGTGCTGTTTTCCGGTCGTGGCCACCGGCACGTGGGTGGCGCGATAGAGCAGGATGTCGGCCGCCATCAGCACCGGATAGTCGAGACACCGACGGACGCGGCCTCGCGATCCTTGCCGGCCTTTTCCTTGAGTTCGTCATGCGGTTCAGCCGCCGACCCGGGCCACGCGATTGAAGATCCAGGCCAGTTCCG
Organism: uncultured Alphaproteobacteria bacterium; assembly: GCA_963745785.1. Lineage (GTDB taxonomy): Bacteria > Pseudomonadota > Alphaproteobacteria > Rhizobiales > Xanthobacteraceae > Bradyrhizobium. The sequence goes on from CAVUYV010000018.1 coordinate 152,128, forward strand.
CGTGTTCGTGCACCTGGCTCTCGTCGAACACGATGTGTTTGTTCGGGTCGATGCCGGAGGCGATAAAGGCGGCGGTCACTTCGCGGGTATTGCGCGCTAGTTCCGCCGGGCCGCCCCACACCTCCACCGCTGCGTCAACGCGTGCATGTCGACGACGCACGAGATGGCAGTGTGGGTTTCCTGCAGCTTCACGAAGTTGACGATGGCGCCGAGGTCATTGCCGAGATGCAGATTGCCCGTCGGCGGCGACGCCGGAACCCGTTCAACGATCGCCATTGTCAGCTTCCCGCACATGCCTCTGTCGCGCCGTCCCATGCCAACAGGCGCTTTGCGCCGTCCATTGCCGACAGGCGCTTCGCGCCGTCCATTGCCACGGGGCATCAGTCGCGCAAGTCGGAGGGCCTGGTTTGGCGGATCGCTCGCAACGCATCGCCCCGGGGATCACGCCAAAGGACCAGAGCAGGCCGTAAATCGTCATTGCCGCCGCCAATCAGATAAGCAGCACAAGGGCCTGCGCGAGGCCATGGGTATCAGCGGTCAGCGGCAGCGCGAAGGTTGCGATCAGCGACAGCACGCCGCCCATGATCAGCGCCGCCGCTAGATGCGCGGCAACCGGCGGCGCGCGTCGGCATCAACAGAAAATCCGAAGGTCGCCGCAACACGCCGGATCGCGCGCAATGCGCTGTTCCATGCCCCGAGCACGATGCTGGCCGCGATCCCGCTGGGGCCGAAGATTTGACCTGATACAACCGACAAAACGAGTGCGACGAAAATCCCTCCACACCGCGAGCAGCGGCGTGAGCGTGTCCTCGCGGGCGGTGCCGGCGACAGCGCCTTGACCAGCACCTGCGCCGGCAGGCCGAGCGCAAGCCACGTCAGCGCGTGCGCGGTGGCTATCGATGCGGCACGGTGAACGCGCCGTGCTCGAACAGCATCCGCACGTCGCCTCACTCAGTACGATCAATCCCAGCGTCGCCGGCAACGCCAGACCCAGGGCGAGCTCGAGCCCGCGCGATTTCGGCATGTGCAGGGCGATGCGGTCGTCGCCGCGCAGCGCGCGGCCCAATTCGGCATCAGCACGGTACCCATGGCGACGCCGACAATGCCGAGCGGCAGTTCGATCAGGCGGTCGGCGAAGTACAGCCACGACACCGCCGAGGGCGATGACGAGGCGAGGATCGCCCCGCCGACGACCAGCAATTGCGGCCCGCTGCCGGCGATCATGCCGGGGATGGCCTTGCCGAAAATCCACGCATGTCGGCGTCGAATGAACGCGCAACGGCGTTGCGACGCTGCCGCCACCGCGGCGCAAAAGCAGGACAGCAGTTGCAGCAGCCCGGCGATGCCGACGGTGGCGGCGATGATCGTCGCTGCAGTGGCGGGTCCTGCCGCCAGCCGGCCAGCGCGATCATCACGGAGATCAGCGCGATGTTGACAAGCGGCGAGAACGCCGATCAGTGCGAACCTGTGCTGGCGCTCATCAGCGCCATCATCACCGCAACAGGCCCGGCGAAGGCCAGATAAGGCAGCATCGGCGGGCATCATTGACCGCGAGCTGCAGCGTCTTGTATCCGACAAACCCCGCCGCAAGCACGGCAATCACCAGCGGCATCACTAGCCCGAGCAACGCCACCGCCACGATCAGTGCCGCGCTGACGGTGCCGAGCACGGTTCCTGGAATGCGGCGGCCGCCAGCGGGCCTCCGGTCTCGCGCACCCGCACCCAGGCCGGCACCAGCGCCACGTTCAACGCGCCCTCGGTGACAGCCGCCTGACGACGTTGACCAGTTGAACGGCGATCAGGACGCATCCGCGACCGCGCGGTGCCGAGCAGCGCCGCAATCGCATCGCGCGCGATCCCAATAGCCGCGAGGCCAGCGTGCCAGCGGATACGGTGAGGAAGGAACGGATCATCGAGGGTTTGTATAACACCGTCGCTTGCTGGCAGTAGTGCCCCGCTTCCGAAGTTCGTAATGTCTTGGGGAGCCTCTGATACGAACTTCGGAAGCAAAAGGGGCACTACCAATTTATGTTTCCGGGCGCCGCTTTCGATTTGAAGTTCCTGTTGCGAACTCGCGGCATCCAGTGCAGGAACTTCAAACCGGCGGCACTAATACCTGCGGAATCACAAATCGGTATTGCTGCCCATCCTTCGAGACGGCCACTTCGTGGCCTCCTCAGGATGACGGAGCGTTCCCCGGATGCTGCGCAGCGCGGCGCCCTTCGCGGCGTGGTGCGCTGCTGATCCGGGTCCATCGTACGGAGAAGTGGGTCCCGGCTCTGCGGAGCGGCGCCAGGGGCGCTGCACCGCGTCCGGGACACGAAACGCGTTGCTTTATCCCACTCTCTCAGGATGAGGCTTAACCTGTTGGGAAACGTAACAACCTCATGCTGAGGAGCGAGCGGCGCGAGCGTCTCGAAGGCATGGGCAGCAAGCGACTTACCGATCTTGCATAGTCTGTACTAGGTTGATCGTGATAGGCCGCTGCACCTGACCAAACCGACTTCGAGCGGATTTTCCGCGCCACATCAATTGCCTCTGGCAGGACTGGTAGATGACTTCAGCGAAATACGACGTTCTCGGGATCGGCAACGCGATTTTCGACATATTGGTGCAGACCGATGAGCGCTTTCTTAAGGACCACGGCATGATCAAGGGCGGCATGGCGCTGATCGACGAGGCCCGCGCCGCATCGATCTACCGGAATATGGGGCGGCGGTGGAAATGTCCGGCGGCTCGGCGGCAAACACCATTGTCGGGGTCGCCAGTCTCGGCGCGCGCGCGGCCTATGTCGGCAAGGTCAAGGACGACCAGATCGGCCGCATGTACATGCATGACATCCGTGCGGCGGGCATAGCCTTCGAGACCGCGCCCGCATCACACGGCCCCGCTACGGGGTGTTCCTACATCCTGGTGACGCCGGATGGCGAGCGCACCATGAACACCTATCTGGGCGCGGCGCAGGAGCTGACGCCGGGCGATATCGACGCGGTCCAGATCG
>CAVUYV010000019.1:0-12167 GCA_963745785.1 uncultured Alphaproteobacteria bacterium
ATTGCGACAACCAAATCCCGCCGCTGCTCCTTGAGCTGAATAAGCGGCAGACCGTGGTCAGGCAGATGTCTCATCATGGTGGCTCCCACCCCTTGGATCGGACGACCCTGAGGTATAGTGGCGTGGTTCTGCCGTTGGCTTACAAAACTCCGGCAAATTTTAACGAGTTGGCCCGGAACCTGCGGCCTGCATCTACACGGTCGCGGGAGGCGCCTTGATGATGGCTTCAAAGAGCGCTTGCGTGATGCAGTTGGTGGCCCAATCGCTCATATGGAGGTGATTGGGATCGTCCTGGCGGATCAACTTCTCCATCGCTATACCGTCTTCAAGATTCCAGTGCTGCATCAGCGCAAAACGGCGAAACACGTTGACACCGGCGGTTTCCGCCGCCGCCGATATCCGCGCCACCATGTCGATGGCGAACCTCTTTTTCTCCTCGGGAACCACCACCGCCGTGGCATATTGCAGGTCCATCAGCACCACGTCGGTCGGAAGACTTGCCAACCAGCCGAGACCGGTTGCGATCGATCCGGCGACGTCGTCGAAATTGAACTCTTCCTTGCGGAATACCGCATTGGTGCCGACTTGCCAGATCACCAGCGCCGGCGCTTCGCCGATGACGTCAGGCTCGAAGCGCGCGAGTTCGGACGGCGCTTCCTGGCCGCCCATCCCCCGGTTGAGAACGTCGATCATGCGGTCATGAAAGCCTCCTCTCAGCAAAAGCTCGAGCCTGGCTGGATAAGGCACGACATCGCCCTCGCCCGCCGTCGACGACGAGCCAATGGCCACGATCTTGATCTTCCGCTGAAGTTTCAGGCTTCGCATCAAATGTGGAAGCGGATATTTGAATGCGACAATATCCTGGTGGGTGTCGCAATGCGGCGGGATTTCTGCCATGTGCCTATCCATCCTGTGCGCAATCGTCGGCTGAAGTTTATCGAACGCAATTATCGCGCGCAACGCAAGTAATTGTCGCCTCAAGCTTGTGTGAACCTGGAGACCGATCATGGATGGAAAAGTCGTTGTCGTGACCGGCGCCTCGGGCGCGCTCGGCAAGGTGGTTGCGGAAGCGGCGCTTGCGCGGGGCGCAAAAGTGGCCGGCGTGGATCACGCGGCGTCACAGATCCCGGCGACGGCCAATCGGATCGAACTTGGCGGCGTCGATCTTTCCGATGCGGCGCAAGCCAAGAAGGCGATCGACACCGCGGCCGAACAGTTTGGGCGGCTCGATGCCTTGATCAATATCGCCGGCGCCTTTGCGTTCGAGACCGTCGCCGAGGGCGATCCAAAAACCTGGCAGCGCATGTACGCGATCAACCTGCTCACTGCACTGAATGCGTCGCGGTCGGCACTCCCGCATCTTGCGGCCTCCCCCTCCGCCCGGATCGTCAATGTCGGCGCGCTGGCGGCACTGCAGGCCGGCGCCGGCATGGGCCCCTACGCGGCGTCCAAGGCCGGCGTGCATCGCCTCACCGAGACGCTCGCCGCCGAATGGAAAGGCAAGATCACCGTCAACGCCGTGCTGCCGTCGATCATCGACACGCCCGCCAATCGCGCCAGCATGCCGAAAGCGGATTTCAGCAAATGGGTGACACCGCAAGAACTGGCCGAGGTGATCCTGTTTCTCGCAAGCGACGCCGCCAGTGCCGTCACCGGCGCGCTGCTTCCGGTGAACGGACGGGTATAGGCCTCACGCCTCCGCCAGCTTCTTCAGGACGGCGCTAAAGCGAATGCTGCGCTTGCCCGCCAGCGCAGTGGCTTCCGCGACCGCGCCTTCATCGGTGTAGGTGCCGGAAAAGCCGATGCCGACCTCATAGCCGCCGAACACCGGGCGTTCGCCCTGGCTCGGCGTGTGCTCGTGGTTGACGAGTTCGCCCTTCCACCTGCCGTTGGCGCTGGTGTAGGCGCCGATATAATCGAAGAACGCATCGCCGCCGCGGATCTTGCCGTCATGCAGCACCATGACGCCGGTGTTGCCGCCGTCGATGCCGTCGAGCATCCGGATATGAATGGAGTAAAGGCCGTTGCTGATGCCGCCTTTTCCGGCCGAAACGACCGGCGGCGCCGCCTCCTCGCTGATGGGAGTCATCACCGAGTTGAAGGCAACGCCAGGCAATTGCGTCGTGCCGCCTTCGAAAAAATATTGCTCGCCCTGCTGCCTGCCCTTGAGCGAGAGCGTGATCTTGTCGGTCTTCAACAGGGGCTGGAAATTCGGATCCTCGTTGTGGCGTAACGTCGATATCTCGGCCGATACCTCGCCATGATCGGATTCCTGGTAGGTGCCGATGAAAGCGAAAGCCGAATTGCCGCCCATCATCTTGCCGTCATAGACATAGAGCACGCCACGGCGCGACCCGTGCACCGTATACATGTCGACCTTGTAAAGCCCCTTCAGCATCCCCGCTCCGGCCCACAATCCGTCGCGAACGGCCTAACGCGCTATTGGCGCCCTCCATCCCGTCAAATATCTCGACGGTGATATGGTACAGGCATTCCTGGTTATGACATCTGCCGTTCCGGCGCAGGATAGCCGCTCCCGCGCGGTGTGATCAAATGCCACGATCCGGGTTAAACTACAGGCACTGAGTCGCGCATGCGGCACCGGAGTCCCCTTGGAAACCGCGCTTTATCTGCCCGTCAAACGCTTCCTGGAAAACCTCGGCTTCACGGTCAAGGGCGAAGTCGGCGGCTGCGACCTCGTGGCGCTCAGCGGCGACGAGCCGCCGATCGTCGTGATTGGCGAACTCAAGCTCTCCTTCAATCTCGAGCTGCTTCTGCAGGCGGTTGACCGCGCCGGCGCCTGCGACGAGGTCTGGCTTGCCGCCAAAATGTCGGTGCGCGGCAAGGGACGCGAGAGCGACGCGCGCTATCGCAATCTCTGCCGCCGGCTCGGCTTCGGCATGCTCGCGGTCACCTCAACTGGCGACGTCGAGGTGATCGTCAAGCCGCCCACGACGAGCCCGCGCCGCAATCCCAAAAAGCGCTCGCGCCTGGTCGCCGAGCACCGGCGCCGCGTGGGCGATCCGGTATTGGGCGGAAGCACGCGCGCACCGATCATGACGGCCTATCGCCAGCAGGCGCTGGCCTGCGCATTCGCGCTGTCGCGAGGGCCCGCGGCGTGTGCGGGATCTCAAGCCCGAGTTTCCGGATGCGCCGAAAATTCTGCTGCACAACGTTTATGGCTGGTTCGATCGCGCCGAGCGCGGCATTTACGTCCTGACCGACGCCGGGCACGCCGCGCTGAAGCGCTGGCCGCAGCAGACGATGGCGACGGACGTTGCAAGCGCTGGCGATTCAATTCCGTCACGATGACGGGAAACGAAAACAGTTGGGAGGACAGCATGATCGTGGTGACCGGCAGCGTGACGGCGCGGGAAGATTCGCTCGATGAAATCCGCAGATTGAGTCTCGAACATGTCCATCGCTCGCGCAAAGAGCCCGGATGCATCTCTCACGCCGTGCATGTGGATTGCGAGAACGCCCTGCGGCTGGTGTTCATCGAGCAGTGGACCGATCGCGCCGCACTACTGGCGCATTTCGCGGTCCCCGCTTCGCGAAATTTCGTCCGCGCGCTGCAGCCGCTCGCCGCGACAGCCACGACGATCGAGATTTACGACGCCACACAGGCTGGAAAATCTCTAAATCAACCAATGCATGGCTGGATTGCCACACCAATTTCATATTGCAATGCAACATAAGGCCTCCTAGGTATTTCAGATCAGACAAGAGGCCCCGATGAGCGAAGACTGGAATACGAAATATGGACGGCGGCGCGTCCGTCGCGATCCGCCGACGCTGGATGAAGCAATCTTCGCTGCGATCGGCATCACCGACGATCAGGAAGCCCAGGCTGAAATCGCCGCTTCGCTGATGGGGCTGCCGATCGAATCCGTGCAGGCCGAAGTGAAGAAGGCCGGCCGCCTCTCCGCGCGATCCTCGACCCGGGTGATCGCGGGCGAACAAGGCGCGCAGCGCTCGGTCGTGGTCGAGCGCCGCGTCCTCAGAAGATTCGGCAACGACAAGCGCACCGGCACTTAGAGCGGGATTGCCTTGAGTTGAATCGGCGCGAAGGTTTGGTTCACCTCGCCCCCGCTTGCGGGGGCGAGTGACGAGATCATGATCCGGCCAAACCGGATCATGATTTAGGCGTGCCTCTCCGCATGACGCTGGGCTGTCCGGCCCAGGCCATACATTCTGAGATACATCTGCCAATAGGCGCGGTAGAGATTGATCATCGCGCGTGCCGCGACGATCGGTGTCGCGATCGCGAGGCCTGCAAACGGCGACAGCGGTTGCTGCGTCAGATCGATGCTGCCGGTGGATTCGCCCTGGCGGAAGGTCAGATGCGCGCCGAACTTGTTGGCAAGCGCCCGCATCGCGTGGTTCTGCGCGCCGGTCGTGATCCGCAGCGAGCGGTAGCCCTTCGATCGCGCTTCCGCGATCAGTCTTCTGAACAGGATGCTGCCGACGCCCTGCCGTCGCACGCTCGCCTCGACGCTGAAGGCGATCTCCGGCAATGAATCCGGGGATTGATCCGGCGGATGCAGCTCCGCCGCGCCGCGTACTACGCCGTCTTCGATATAGGCGATGATGATCGTGCCATCGTCGGCGCATTTGGCCGCATAGCGTTCGATGAAGCTGTCATCCATGAAGCCCTGGAAGCGGTCATGGCGGCTCACGCGATCGAGCCGCAACAGGTGATCGCGCAGCAGCGGCAATTCCTCCTGCTGACGCAGCATCCGAACATTGCCCTTGGCACGTGTCGAATGGGTGAGATCTTGGTAGGTCACGTCATAACTCCTCTTGGATGGCCCTCGAGGAGGCGTCGAATCCCTAGACAACGAATAATTGTGCATCGCAGCATGAAATTCAAGGGCAGGTTCCGCCTCAAAAAACGGCAACAATTTCAAGGATTAAGACGCCACAATTCGGCCGTTGTTAAGAGCTTCGCGACCATTGCCGCGGTCAACAAGCAACCTGCACGTACTGGATTTGAGCCAAGCTTTGGCCCACTATCGGAACGGCTTCGCGGAGGTCCATCGTGGCTGTCGTGCTCGATACGAGTTCTTCAGTTCCGGATCGACGACTTGCGGTCTGGCAGGACATCGTTTGCGATACCTTTGTCGGGCTCGATTGCCAATCGGATATGCACGACGCGTTTTGGGGTTCGGTTTCGCAATCGGTGATCGGGTCCGCGACGTGTACGCGAGTCGATTCCTGCGCCCAGCGGGTGCTCCGCACGCCGTCCCGGATCGCGCGCGCCAGCGAAGATTTCGTGCTGGTGACCTTGGGAACCAGCGGCGTGAACGGGGTGTTTCAGGACGGCCGCGAAGCTGTCGTATCCGCAGGCCAGTTCGTTATTTACGACACCACGCGCCCCTACGAGCTGCGCTTCGACGACAGCTTTTCGCAGACGATTTTTCAGATGCCGCGGAAGCTTTTGCAACAGCGCATCGGCTCGTTCGACACCTTGACCGCCACGACATTCGCCGCCGATCGTCCTCTCGAACGACTGGCCTATGAATTCCTGCTCGGCATGAGCAAGACGATCGACCACGTCGATCCGGTCACCGCAGCCCGCCTGCTGGACCAAGGGCTGGATCTCCTGGCGATGGCGTTCGCCGAGAGAATGCGTGAGCGTTCGACGGACCAGTCATTTCACAGATCCGCGCTACTCTATCGTCTCAAGAACTACATCCTGACACAACTGCGCGATCCCGAACTGTCGATGCCGCGCGCAGCGGCGGCCATTGGAATCTCGCCGCGTTATGCCAGCGATTTGATGGCCGCCGAACAGACCTCGTTCCGCAGCTACGTCCAGGCGCAACGTCTGGAGCGATGCAAGCGCGATCTATCAGATCCCGCCCACGCAGCTCGGCACGTCGGCGACATCGCATTCGCATGGGGCTTCAACGACCTCGCCCACTTCAGCCGAATCTTCAAGCAAAGATTCGGTGTCTCGCCGCGCGAATGGCGCGAGCACCCAGCGCACTAACCCTCTCTTCCGATCAGGCTTCCTTCCTGCGCCACGCCAGCTTGCATGCGTCGGCGCGGCCGAACCAGCCGCCCGGGTTGCCATTCGCCGGTTAAGACAAGTTTTCGTGCCGCCACGGACAAGCAGCGCGGCCCGGCATCGCTGTAAGATTCGGACCGATGATTGTCTGTCTTTCATGCGAAAAGGATGACGACGATGGGTCTGGTTCATCAGAAATACAAGGTTGCGGTGGTTCAGGCGGCGCCGGTCTTTCTCGACCTCGATGCCACGGTGGACAAGACGATTGCCCTGATCGAGCAGGCCGCCGCCGAGGGCGCGAAGCTGATCGCCTTTCCAGAGACCTTCATTCCCGGATATCCGTGGCAGATCTGGCTTGGAGCTCCAGCTTGGGCGATCGGCCGCGGCTTCGTGCAGCGCTATTTCGATAACTCGTTATCATTTGGTAGCCCGCAAGCCGAAAAAATCCGCAAGGCGGTCAAGCGCGCCAAGCTGACCGCGGTGATCGGCGTGTCCGAACGCGATGGCGGGAGCCTCTACATCGGCCAATGGCTGATCGGTCCGGACGGCGAGACTATCGCGAAGCGCCGCAAGCTGCGGCCGACCCATGCCGAACGCACCGTGTTCGGCGAGGGCGACGGCAGCGACCTCGCCGTCCATGATCGCGCCGACGTGGGACGGCTCGGTGCGTTGTGCTGCTGGGAGCATCTGCAACCCCTGTCGAAATACGCGATGTACGCCCAGAACGAGCAGGTTCACATCGGTGCGTGGCCAAGCTTCTCATTGTACGACCCATTCGCGCATGCGCTTGGCTGGGAAGTCAACAACGCGGCGAGCAAGGTTTATGCTGTCGAAGGCTCATGTTTCTTCCTCGGCCCGTGCGCGGTGGTCTCGCAGGCCATGATCGACGAGCTCTGCAACTCCCCCGAAAAACACGCCTTCCTGCACGCTGGCGGCGGCCACGCGGTAATCTATGGGCCGGATGGGAGTTCGCTTGCCGAGAAACTTCCGCCCGATCAGGAGGGCATTCTGTACGCCGATATCGATCTCGGCATGATCGGCGTGGCAAAGAACGCCGCCGATCCCGCCGGACACTATTCCAGGCCGGACGTCACGCGGCTATTGCTCAACACCTCCCGCGCTAATCGCGTCGAGCATTTTACGTTGCCGATCGACGCCGAGGTCATGAGCGAAATCAGGCTTCAGGCCTGAGGATTTGACTTCAAAAGAGGAGCCCGCCATGGAATCCGCCATCCCAGAGCATCTCCGAACCGCCCGTACGCGTCACCGCCGCGTCCCCGACGACTATGCGCCGCCCTACCCATCCTTTGTGGCGCGCCACAAGCCGAACGTGCAGCGGGTGGTGATGGCCTATTTCGGCCTCCAGAGCCGTGATGCGCCTTCAAAAGCTGCGGAGCAGGCGATGGCGGGGATCACGGCTCGTTTCGAATCCGATGGCGGCCCAAGCCATTGGGATCGGGCGCGGTATGTCGATGAAGCCGGCTTTACGAATATCGTGACCGTTGCCTATTGGGACGATCGCGTAAAGTTCGATGACTGGTTCCCGGCAGCGCGCGACGGCTGGACCGGCGACCAGCAAGCCACCGAGGGATACGGTACGTTCATTGAGGCGCTCTATCCATCCGTGGGAGGTTACGAAACCCTGTTCTCTTCCTTGGGCCGGCCAGAAGGTATCGCGGTTCTTGCCGACGGCATGAGCGGCGAGGTCCAGGAACACGCCTATTGGGGTGGTATGCGCGATCGCATTCCGCTGTCCCAGACCAGTGAGATGGCGCCCGCCGGCACCGCCCAGGCCATTCGCAACGGCTCTCGCATTCGGGTCGTCGCGCACGACAATGCGTGCCTGATCCGGTCGGGTCAGGATTGGGGCGACACTGAAGCATCCGAACGCAAAATGTATCTCGAGGATGTGGAGCCGGTCTTGAGGGAAGGCATGGACTTCCTGCGCGACAATGGTCGCTCGATCGGCTGCTATGCCAACCGCTATATGACAGTCGTTGCACCCGACGGCACGCCGACCGAAAAATCCTATGGCATGAGCTGGTGGAAAAGCCTGGCGGCACTGGAGCGATGGGCTGAATCGCATCCGACCCATGTCAGGATCTTCGGCGCCGCCATGAAATATCTGTCGACATTGGGGCCAGCCGCGAAGCTGCGGCTCTATCATGAAGTTACAGTCGCCCGGGCCCACGAGCAGTTTTTCGAATATGTGGACTGTCACCCGCAAACCGGAATGCTGAAAGCCGTGCAGACGGTTAACGCTGCCTAGGGTTGCGATGCGCGCCGTCCGCTAGGCTACAACACCATCTGCGTCTGCGTGACGATTGCCACAAGGCGACCGTCCTCGGTCTCGAGCCGCGTTTGCCAGACCTGGGTGCGCCGTCCGCGATGCACCGGCGTCGCGGTGGCGATGATGGTCATGCCCTCTTTCGCACCGCCGATGAAATTCGTCTTGCTCTCGATCGTGGTGGTGCCCTTCGCATCCTCGGGCAAATTGATCACGGTCGCCGCCGCCCCGACCGAATCCGCAAGCGCCATGATCGCGCCGCCATGAAGCGCATGGCCGAGCGTACAGAGATCCGGACGAACCAGCATCCGCGCCACCACGCGATCCTTTTCGGCTTCGGTGAAAGTCACGCCTTTCAGCTCCGCGAAAGGCATTTTCATCGAATGGATTTTTTCAAGCGGCGTCATGATCGCCAGTCCTCCCGTTTTTCGTCAGCTGTCATACGCGGGCTTGACCCGCGTATCCATCAAACTTCGGCAAAGCATTTTTCCGAAATGATGGATTGCCGGGTCAAGCCCGGCAATGACGTCTCTGGTAATGGTCAAGGTGACACAGGACCATTATCCGCCATATCATCCGCCATGCGCCAGTTTCCACCCCGCCGCATCGTTTGTCTCACCGAGGAAACCGTCGAGACGCTGTATCTGCTGGGCGAACAGGACCGGATCGTCGGGGTCTCCGGCTATGCGGTGCGGCCGCCGCAGGTTCGGCGCGAGAAGCCGCGGGTATCGGCATTCATCTCCGCCGACATTCCGAAGATCCTGAAGCTCGAGCCGGACCTCGTTCTGGCTTTCTCGGATTTGCAGGCTGGCATCGTCGCCGACCTGGTCCGCGCCGGCGTCGACATCCACGTCTTCAACCAGCGCGACATCGCCGGCATTTTGGCGATGATCCGCACGCTGGGGGCGCTGGTCGACGCGACCGAGCGCGCCAACCAACTCGCAGCCAGCTACGAGCAGCGGCTCGGCAGCATTGCGTCGGCTGAGCGGCCCGCGGCAAAGCCAAAAGTCTATTTCGAGGAATGGGACGATCCCCTGATCAGCGGCATCGGCTGGGTCTCCGAACTGATCGAGGTCGCCGGCGGCGAAGACGTGCTGCCGAAGCTGCGCTTTCAAAAGGCCGCGAAAGACCGGATCATCTCGCCGGATGCGGTGCGCGCCGCGGCGCCGGATGTGATCCTGGCGTCGTGGTGCGGCAAGAAAGTCGTTCCGGACAAAATCAGGAAGCGGCCGGGCTGGAACGAGATTCCGGCGGTCCGCAACGGCCGCATCGTCGAGATCAAGTCCGCCCTGATTTTGCAGCCCGGTCCCGCTGCACTCACCGACGGGCTGGATGCGATCGTCGCGGCGCTGTGGCCTGCGCCGCTGCCATCATCCTGAGGTGCGAGCGCTTGCGAACCTCGAAGGATGATTTGTTATTGCGGCCCATCCGTCGAGACGCCGCGCATTGCGCGGCTTCTCTGGATGCCGAAGCGCTTTCAGAATCGCGACCGCGCCAATACACTCCGCGCCCAGACTTTCCGTACCATGGGGACACGGATGCCCGGCAACCGCAACATTCTGTATCTCATCATCGGCGCGCTGATCGTCGCGGTAGGCGTGCTCGGCTACAATCTCTACCAGGTCAAGAAGCAACCGGAAGGCCTGCAGATCAATGTCGGCCCGAGCGGGCTGAAGATCCAGAACAAGTAGGTGGCCGCTGCGAAATCATGATCGCCTCAAACTACAAGCATTGTTCGATTCTGCTGAGCGGTTTCGCGCTGGCCGCACTCGCAACATCAGCGATGGCTCAGCAGGTTTCGCGCGAGCAGGACATTGTCGACCTGCGGCTCGGCCAGCGCGTCCTCGTCGATGACGGGTCGTGCCCCGCCGGCCAAATCAAGGAAGTTTCCGGCGCCCGGATGACGGCCACGGGAGTTTTGCGGGTGCAAAAATGCGTTCCGCGCCTGGGGCCGAAGAAAAAATAGGTGCAATTCCTCCATCCTGAGGACTGGCTCCCCGCCAAGCCAGGCCAGATTTGGGATCGGCGGCACCCGACCCGATTTCCGATTTTCAGAAATTTCGCTTGACGGCGGGGTAAAACCAGTACTAGCAGTTTGCTGAAAAACTTGGAAATTTGAGTTTTTTGTCTCGGTGGCGGAGTTCGATCAGGTTTGGGTCGCTGTGCTCACTGGCTTGGGGCAGTTTTTTGTTAGGCTTAGCGCGGGTCTGCTACGCTGCAACGAGTTTGGGGATGCGGATCAGGTTATAGGCGATCAGATTGAGCAGGAAGTTGGCGGCGACGCGACCGATGCCGCGATGTTTGGTCTTGCGCATCGTACCGTGCTGCTTGCCCCAACCGAAGATGCACTCGATCATCGCTCGGCGCGATTGCGACATGCCGTACCCCGAATGCCGCGTGGTTCGTTCGTCGATGGCGCTGTTGCGGTTCTTGCCGGTTTTGGTGACCGCCTGGTTCTGCGTCACATGAGGTGTCACGTTGATGGCGCGAAGATTGGCGACATGATCGGCGGTATCGTACGCCTTGTCCTCACCGGCCGTGATGCGGTGGCCGGCAGCTTTACTTTTGGCCTTCAGCATGATCTCCGAGGCTCGGCGTTCGGCGGTGCCATTGGCGTGTGTCACCATGCCGGCCACCGCCAGCCCATGCCGGTTCTCCATGGTGGCGTGGCCCATATAGCAGAGCTTCGCCTCCCGCCCGGCCGCCTTGCGATAAAGCCTGCTGTTTGGGTCGCTGGTACTCGCATGGGTGTCGTTCTTGCGCTTCTGGCCATGGAAGTTCGCGCCGTTATCATCGTCACCGCTACCGTCCTTGGGACGAAAGCTCTTCTGTGAAGCCCAGGCTTCGATCAGCGTTCCGTCCACCGAGAAATGTTCATCCGACAGCAGCGGCTTGACCTGCGGATCGTTCAGAAGCCTGGTCATGAACTTCTCAAACACTTCGCCGTTCTGCAGCCGGTCCCGGTTCTTGGTGAAGGTGGTCGGGTCCCAGACTGGATCGTCGGGTGAAAGCCCCACAAACCAGCCGGTGCAAAAGATTGTAGTCCAGTTGCTCCATCAACTGGCGTTCCGACCGAATGCCGTAGAACACCTGCAGCAGCAAGGCGCTCAGCAATTGCTCAGGAGGGACGAGGGACGTCCCTCGCTCGCGTAAAGTTTCCCAAGGCTACGGTTCAACTCGCTCAAGACATCCCAGACCAGCGCCCGGATCCTCCGCAGAGGATGGTTGGGAAGCACCCGGGCCTCCGGCGAAATGTACGAAAACATCCCGCCCTGATCCGCCAACCTGCCACGCATGCTCGTCTCCAGCGATTCGAGATGATAAAGTGAATCACCAAGTCTCAACTGTGGCGAGTGGGTTCTTCAGCAAACTGCTATAGCGATTTGGTCCTGTCCCACAGAGGGGCGTGCGCACGTCACGAACGCGGGGCGGGATGCGGTGGACGCGGCAGCGCGCGAGACGAACGCGGTCTGCTACGTACGGTGAAGTCGTGTGGTTCCGACGCCCCAATCGTTGGCGTCAAGTCTGTGAGAAGAAGCGCAGGCGACGGTGTCAAAAAGCGTGGTCACCGAGGAGAGCGCGAAGTAAGCCGTAAAACCATTGCGCGGGGAATGCCGGGTCGTTCCGGTGTGACCGTGGTGACTAGGGCCTGTCGTCATTTGAGCCAGGCGAGTGCGCAGACCAGATGCAGTCCGGCAAGGAAGTTGCGCGCGGTTTTTTCGTAGCGTGTCGCGATACCTCGATAATGCTTGATGGTATTGAAGAATCGCTCGACGAGATTGCGCTCGGCGTAAAGGGCGAAGTCGCAGGCCCGTTTGACCTTGCGGGTTGATCTTGGCGGGATGACAGCCTTGATGGCGCGCACCT
>CAVUYV010000020.1:0-10571 GCA_963745785.1 uncultured Alphaproteobacteria bacterium
AGCCAGCGCCGCGCGCGATCAACGAACAGCAGGCCGAAGGGATCAACAGCGATCAGTTTAGCCGCTAGTGAACTCACGCAAGGCCAACGCCGGGGTCATCGACAGAGGCAGCGATAAAACACGGGGCACAAGAAAAAGCCCCGGACAATGCCGGGGCTTGAGTTGCCAGAGAAACCGGATGAGTACGTCGCGACTACGGGTTAACCCAGTCGAAAGCGTAGTTTATTCCAACGCGGCCGATGTGATCGCGCACAGCGTAACTAGCCCGGAACGGTACCCCGTCAATATCGAGCGTGTTGATCGTCCGTGTACCTAAGTCCACGAAAAGATACTCGCCCTTCACCGACCAATGCCTGTTCAGCTTGTACTCGCCGCCAAAGCCGACTGCATAACCGATGTCGGTCGATGATTGTCGAAGGGCAAATGTCGTTGGGCTGGGCGGGAAATTATTGGCTGCTCCCGGCTGCACGAAATTAAAGCTATATTCGCTTCGGCCATAGGCCAGACCGCCGGTGACGTATAACAGCCAATCTGGCGTAGGATTATAGCCGGCCCGCAGGCGCACCGTCCCGAACCACGGGAATTTCCATTCATGGCTGAGATTTGCTGGACCGCCCGGCCGAGGAACGAAATCACCCGGTGGTGGCGGCGGCGGCGGCGGCGGCGGAAGGATGTTAGGAAGCCCGGGATCGGTCCAGGTCTGACGGGCTTTCTCGTTGGTCGCCTGGATGTCAGCCTCGATACCGAAAAGCCATTGCGGAGCCACCCGCCAGTTAAAGCCGGCTTGCACGCCGCCTAGCACGCCGTCCACCTTTGGACTGGCCGTAAATTGTTCGAAATTGTAAATTCTTTGACTGCTGTCGGCCCGCCAGTCACCCCAGCTGTAGCCGACATTGGCGCCGACATAGAAGCCGGCCCAGGGATCAACCACGGGCGCGGGCCTATAGACGGGGGCCTTGACCGCCTATATCTGCAGCCGAAGCGCCTCATGCGGTGATGGCAAGCGCAGCAACGCTGAGGACAAACTTCTTCATGTGGAAATTCCCATCGAGGCAAGGGCTTCAACACCCGTAAGTATAATGGAATTTCGGTCAGCGGCTGTCACCCGCCAGCAACACGGAGAGTTATTCGCGCTGGCAAAATACCTCCCAACGCCGCCCTGAACGGCTCCGCCAGTGAAGCCGCAAGCGTCCATCAAGGCGGCGTCAGTTGCACGCAGTCCGTAGGCTCGTGAACTTCCGCAGTGACCAGAAGAACGGTAAGCGCAGCGCGATCCTGGTTACAGTGCATTTGGTTCCCCGCCGGGATCACGCTTGTGAAACAAAAAGGCCGCTCCAAAGAGCGGCCAATTCGTCGTTGTTACCAACTCGTCGGGGTTGTTACCAGCGGCCGGTCCCAAAACTGAACCCAATGCTAGGGCCGCCGCCATAATAGCCGTATGCCGGACCGCCGTAGTACCCGGGCCCTCCGTAATAGTTGTAGCTGCGGTAGCCGGGGCCATAGACGTATCGAGGACCGCGGGTGCGCCAGCAGCGTCCGGATGGACTGCACACGAGACGAACCTGCTCGGTGCTGGAGGCTTCCGGTGTTCCCACTGCTGTTGGATTTAGAGGGGCCGCAGAAGCCGCGGAGGCCAAGAGCGCGGTCGCCCCCATAATGGAAAGGATTGTCTTCATGCCTAACTCCCTGATGGTTTCCTGTTCGAGAAATCCGCGACAGCGTTTTGAGTTAGCCGTCGACGGAGCGAGCTCCCGTAAACAACAACGTCGATAAGAAGCCGAAGGTTCCAGGAGCCCGAAGTCGAAAAAGAGTTAGCCCTCGCGATCACGCTTAACTTTGTCGAGCGGGAACGGAGTTCTCGCCAAATGCGCGGAAACCTGGATGCTCCGTGACATCGTGATGTCCAAAAAACTGCGAGGCGGCTTCCAGCGTCCCGCTTGTGGGAGGCGTGATCCAGCTCCCGGCGATTGTTCAATCAGAAGGGCCGGTGAGCCAAGGATTGCTTCTCGTTTGGAAATCTTCCAAACCGGGACCATCGGGTCGCCTACCCGTGGAGCATCGCTCCGAACTCCTCCTCGGCGACCTTAATGGGCCGTCCCGTCGGCGGGACGGTCCGCGCAGCTGTCAGTATTTCAGGATGCCTTTTTAGGCGAATTGGACGAGCTAAGTACCTGGAAACTTTGAATTGTGGCACCCTTGAAGAGAGCGGACCGATTTGTCGTTGCGATCTGGCGGAAAAAACCGCGAACGCGACGGCTGGGCTAAACACCATCAAGGCGTTTCACTGAGAGTGCGAATCAGGCTTAATCCTTCGCAAAACGTTGCCTTCGTCTATTCCGAAAGCGACCCGGGGGATGACAGCGCCAGACGATCTGCTCCGTACCGTAGACGGCCTGAAGGAATTGCTGAGGGTCGCGTGGAGCAGGCTTGCAGATCCGCTACTCACACCATTCGATCGTCGCGAAGCTCGCAACCAAATCAGACAACACAGCGCTGAATTGCGGCGCTATCTCCAGGCGATCGAAGCGAGGCGCGTGAGAGAACGATCCCTAGAGCGACATCCCGACCTCGTTCCGAAAAAACCGGAGTTGCGGCTGCTCGCATAGCTCAAAGCGGCCTCGCTTGCCATCGTTTGAAGCCGCGGACTTTCCGATGCGATACATTCTTGCAACGGCTTTTCTTGTTCCTCGGACGGAACATCTTTTGCACTTCACAGCAACCGCGAGCCGCGGCTAGGCCGAGAATACCGGGGCTGAGCAGTGTTTGAGATCCAATGAATTTTGAGCCCGGCTGGACTGCTGGAAGATGCACCCGGCGGCCCTTTAAACATGGCGGTACCGGCCCATGACGCCCTCCCCCTTCGCGTGCCGCCAGGCCAAAAGCCGGTTTAAGTTCCTTGCGATCACCGGTTTTTGATTGCCATTTCCGAAGATCCATCGGGACCGATCATGGTGTTGAAAATTTGATTCAGGTCGAGCAGAGCTGGTCGTGAGTCGCATCACCACCACGATTTCAATTGCGCGACAGGGACCGTCGGCTTTTTTCATTTCCGCCGGCGGTCCCGCGCTGCGCCGGAAGGCTCACGCATGGCGCAAATTTCCCGCCAGAACACTTATTGCAACCCGAAGCTCGCTGCAAAACAGTGGCTAGCCGCGTTTAGAGGCAAACTGGAATGAATGCGAAAGGGGCGCTTCTGGCATTTACCTGCATCTTGATAGCTGGACTCTGCAATGCGACTGCGGACGAATTGCTCGATCTCAAAACTCGTGATCTCGCTGAAATGAAAACGGTTAGTGGCGTCACCCTGGTGTTTGATCCGGGCAAGATCAGCATGGTCTATACCTTGCCCCGGGCCTTAGGATCGTCATCCAGCCGAAGCGGCTCAATAACGAACATTCTCGGGCTCTCCGGCGGGCCACAGGAAGTCGGCGAAACAGCCGATAGTCTGTTGGATCGCCTGAATCTGAGACAGTACTTCATATCCCTGACGTTGCCGGACGGGATTTCAGTATGGGTGAAGGCTTCTTCGGTCTCATTTTTTCGTGCCATCGAGCCTTGGGACCACATTCGAGCTGAAGCCAAAAGCGCAGTGAACACCGGTGGCAGGGCGATCTTCGTAAAAGAAAGCGTGACAACAATCAAAGACGCTATCAATGCCATCCGGCGTCAAAGCAGGTCCCCTTGAAATAAGCCAACCGGCATGGGCCGGCGGACAGTCATGACGCGGTCGCAACCACCCGATGACGGA
Source organism: uncultured Alphaproteobacteria bacterium (assembly GCA_963745785.1). GTDB lineage: Bacteria > Pseudomonadota > Alphaproteobacteria > Rhizobiales > Xanthobacteraceae > Bradyrhizobium. The sequence goes on from CAVUYV010000020.1 coordinate 3,749, forward strand.
ATCGGTCGGCGGCATGCTAAGCATGTGTCCGAGTGGCCTGGCCTAGGAATCGATCCTCGGAATTCGGAGCAGTGAAGATCGACGCGACAGGGGGAGCTATGATTTTAATCCTAATCTCGATTTTGACCATTATCGTCGTCGGCGCAATCTGCTTTTGGGCCATCGACAGGTTTGCCACCGACCGCCGACTTGCAAATCTGCTGAAGCTGCTCGTGATACTGATTTGCCTCGGCGCCATCTTGCAACGAGTGCTGCCGATGACGGGAATATATTAGAACGGGTGCTGATCGCGCCGCCACCGGTCAACAAACGCTCGAAGGCCATCATGTGGGGATTTCTCATCGGCCATTATATCTGGCGACGATCATCTACCCGCTCTTTCAGGAGTGACGGCAACGCCGCCCCGACAGAAAAAGCCCGGACAGAAGAAGGCATTTTGCACGACCTCTGCAGACAAAGCCTTGCTCGGGATTTTGAGCGTCCAGTGTTGATACACAGCGCCGCCAAGCGATCATATTCCGCTTGGCCGCGTTGTGCTTTGCACCATGCTTCAGCCGTGCAAATTCCGAAATTGCTGTAATCGCGAACCCGTGAAGCTGTTTCATCATCCAAAGGCCGCGAAACCATTCTGTCGCGCTGACGAAGCCTTTTTCATGGTTCCTCGAAGACACCGGGAAAAGAATGGCTGGTATCAACACCCACGGATCAAACAATGGGGTTCGATCATGTGGGACCTTATCATCAACCTGATTTACCACCAATCGTGCAGGAAATACCTTGCTGCAGCGCGGAAGCAGACTGCACTGGATCACTTGTGGGTTTGAGGAGCGAGACAATCCGACGCCGCTTCGGATGATTGCTGGTCGTTGCCCTCTGGACGCGCCCGCGCACTCCAATGACAAGGCGGAGCTGCTCCTCCCTCCAAAGCACGACCCCGGCCCCAGGGATAAGGGGGCTTTCAGAGCCCAAGGCCGACCAGGCCAGGTCCCTCCCAAGGCCTGTAGCCCAAGGCAAATCGTCGGTCCCGGCTCTGCCGCTTGTTAGCTTGCGGCAAATTTTGGTAGAAAGTCGGGAACCGGGCAGACCAGCATCGGCTGAAACACATAGGTTTCAGAGGGGGTTGAGCGGTGCGTATGTCATCCATTGTTGAACGGCCAACCTGTCTCACCTGCAAACACAGGATGGGATTGGTTCGAATTTCACCCGGCGAACGCGGCTTTGAGGAGCGGACTTTCGAGTGCCGCACCTGCCATGGCATTAAAAAGTTTCCTTTGCCATCGACCCTCTAAAGACGGATGCCGTCGGCTGGCTCCTCAGCGAACTGAAACCGCCACGCTAGCAGCCTGTGGTCAATGCGAGGGAAACGGTGTTGAGTTGAATAGGAGTTGATTATGAGTGTCGAACAGATGCCTGACGAACGGCTCGCTCATTTCTACGACAACATTCGACAACAGGTCGAAGCTGACCGAGCGAACAAGCATCCATTCATGGCAAACCCGACCGTTCGTCAGTACGCCGAGCAGCTGCGAAGCGAGATGATCAAACGACGATTAAGTCACTCGCCGATCGAATGGCCGTCCTAGCATCTCGGGTATTGACGACACTCCGCCGGCACCGGGGCGCGTCCCGGTAGGGCGGGCCTTAATTTCCTCAAAGCCGCGAGACCCTGGAACCCAATGCCTGGGTCCAGCGTTCTCCTTGGCGAATACCGGCGTGCATCGGCGATATTTGGTGAAGCAAAATGAGTGACGTCACGCAGTTGGCCAGCGCGATGTTGGTGATCGTGTTCGCCGCCGTGATGTTGATAGCCGGGCAATTGTACATCGAAAGCAGGGAAAGCAAGTCGGTAAGGTTTCCGACCGCGCCTGCGGTGCAAATCGCTTCTATTCCCCTATGACGATCCTGCCGCGGATCCAAATTCGATCGGTCATCGGGTCGGCGCATCAATAACATTGCAGTTCGTTCGTCCCGACATCAGGCAATCCTGCATCTTGCTGCTTGCGGTAAGTTCATGAGCCAACCAGAGGCCCACGGCCAACATTGCAACCGCAATTGCCAAGCCGGCGAGCGCCGCACGCCGGTTTCCGCCTTGTTCGGGGTCGGTCATCGTCCGGAATATCCAGTATTGGTTGGAAATTTCCTGGTGCCGCGTAGGGTTCCTTATCACTTCTCGACCCGAAATTGACGGCGGGGATTGACCTCTCCGGCTATTTTGATGGCTTCCCGGCGTCCCCGGCTGTACACAGCGGTTGATCGCGAGACCGATCGCCTCACAACAGACAATGAACTCACAACAGACAATGAAAGAGACAAGGCCGTTATGAGTGGATTTAAGGAACCTAGCTTTGCGGACCGGCAGAAGGCGGCGCAGCAAGCTAGGCAAAGCATGCTCAACAAGTTTCGCAGCCAACCGGGTCTCGACGATCCAGCGGTGAAGCAGCGGCAAGCCGAGCGCGAGGCACACGCCGCCGAGCGCAACAAGGCCAGACTGGCGCGCGAGGCTGCCAAGGCCGAGCAGAAACGCCGCGAGACCGAGGCGGCGGCGCAGGCTGCAGCCCAACTGGCGCGCGAAAAGGAAGAGGCCGCCGCAAAAGAGCTGGCGCTCGAAGCCGAACGCAAGGCGGCGCGCGACGCGCGCTACGCTGCCCGCAAAAAGCGAAAATAGCTCCGGCGGCTTTAGACGGGGTCACGCTATGACAGCACAGGCTCGGCCGATGGGCGAGCCTGTGGAGGCGAAAGCGCGATGCTTAGTTCTTCTTCATTGCGTCGTCTTTCTTCATGCCGTCCTTCTTCATGCCATCATCCTTTTTCATGGCGTCCTTTGACATCGTGTCCTTCTTCATCGTGTCCTTGGACATGGTGTCTTTCTTCATGCCGTCCTCCTTGCCCATCTTGTCCTGGGCGAAGGCGGCGGGCGCCAGCGCCAGGCTGAGCGAAAGAGCGGCAGCGGAAACGCCGAGTGCAATGCGGGTGCGAATGGTCATGGGTTGGTCTTCCTTTGAGCCGGTTTCGAAAGCGACTGATGCCGCTATGTTCACCACGGTCCGGCGACCTCGTTTGTTACCGGTTGGTTTAAAACTTTTTTGTGAGGGGCTTTTTCAGACCGTCTCGGGGTTCGCAATGAATGCTCGCTAGAACCCGCGGGGTCGGTCTTTTTTCGGTCGCATCTTTGATGCAAGTGTGCACCGCAACAAGCCGGGCGTTACCACCAGGGCGACCTCGAACTATCAGACTAGAGAAAGTCCCGATGAAGACGGGCTAATATGCCGCAACCCCAGCCCGAACAATCCTGATTAAGAATAGCTTAACGGAGATATCCATGCTCACACGCCGTAACGTCCTTGTAACAGCGCTTGCCGCGCCCGCCATTTTGCGTTTTGGGACAGGAACGGCCCGAGCCGCAACCACACTGAAAATATCGCACCAGTTTCCCGGCGGCACCATCGACAAGGGCGATTTCCGTGACCGGCTATGCAGGATATTCGCCGCGGAAGTAGCCAAGCGAAGCGGCGGCGAGATCGCTGGCGAGATCTATCCGAATTCCTCGCTGATCAAGACCAACGCGCAATTTTCGGCGATGCGCAAAGGCGCGCTGGATATCAGCCTGTATCCTCTTCCCTACGCGGGCGGCGAACTGCCGGAAACCAATATCGGCCTGATGCCCGGTCTGGTCTCGACCTACGACCAAGGCCTGCGCTGGAAGAACCAGCCGGTCGGCAAGGCACTGACGGATTTTCTGGCCGACAAGGGCATCATCATCCTCACCTGGATCTGGCAGGCCGGCGGCGTCGCCAGCCGTTCCAAGCCACTCGTCGTCCCGGCAGACGCCAAGGGCCTCAAGGTACGCGGGGGCTCGCGCGAGATGGACATGGTGCTGCAGACTGCGGGCGCAGCCGTGCTGTCGCTGCCGTCCAACGAACTCTATGCGGCGATGCAGACCGGAGCATGCGACGCCGGCCTCACCTCCTCCACCAGCCTGATCTCGTTCCGGCTTGAGGAAGTTGCGAAGCACCTGACCTCGGGTGCGGGCGCATCCTACTGGTTCATGCTGGAGCCGCTTTTGATGTCGAAGTCGATCTTCGACAAGCTGCCGAAAAATCACCAAGACATCATTCGGGCCGTCGGCACCGAACTGGAAGCGTTCGGCCGGAAGGGCGCGCAGGACGATGACATCGAAGTGGCTAAAGTCTACGAGAAGGCCGGCGCCAAGGTCAGCCCGCTTGACGTGGCCACTGTGGGCAAATGGCGCGACATCGCGCGGGACACCGCGTGGAAGGACTACGCTGGAAAGACCGCTGCCGCGGCCAACCTGCTCAAGCTCGCGACCGACGTCTCCGCATGATGCATGGTCGCGCTGCCGGATCAGAATGACCATTTGGACACCGCCACCAGCAATGCGCTCGTGGCGGCGCTTCAACGCGGGCTGGCCTTTTGCAACTACATCATTGTCGTCCTCGCGGCCGTCGCGCTGATCGCGGCCTGCGTCATCCTAAGCTACAGCGTGCTGAGCCGCGCGCTGTTTCACAGCCCGAATTATTGGCAGGACGAGGCGGCAGTGTTCCTGCTGGTTGGTGCGACCTTCATGACAGCGGCCTATGTGCAGGGGCAACGCGGCCACATCGGCATCGAGGCATTCGTCGGACTGCTGCCGCCGATGGTCAACCGCGCCAGGCTGTGGCTCGTCGACCTGGCGAGCCTTTTGTTTTGCGCGTTCTTCGCCTGGAAATCCTGGACACTGGCGCATGAAGCCTGGGTCGACGGCCAGGTGTCGAACTCGATGTGGTCGCCGCCCCTGGCGATTCCCTACGGCCTGATGGCAGCCGGCATGACGCTGCTTTGCCTGCAGATCCTGCTGCAGCTGATGATTCCGCTCGGCGGACTGGCGCGCCGATGACCGTGCTCGGAATCGGCATCAGCTACGGCCTCGCCACCCTTTTTGCCATGTTCTCGGGCATGCCGATTGCATTTGCGCTGGGCGCAGTCGCGGTGGTGTTCATGGGCATCTACATGCCCGCGGCCTCGCTCGATACGGTGACCCAGAATGTCTATGAGGAAATGGCCTCGATCACGCTGTTGTCGATCCCGCTGTTCATCCTCAAGGGCGCCGCGATCGGGAAATCCCGCGCCGGGCAGGATTTGTATTCAGCGCTGCACGCCTGGCTGCATCGCGTGCCCGGCGGGCTTGGGGTCGCCAACGTGTTTGCGTGCGCGTTGTTCGCGGCGATGGCGGGATCGTCGCCCGCCACCTGCTCGGCGATCGGCTCGGCCGGCATCCCCGAGATGCGCAAGCGGGGTTATTCCGGCGGCTTCGCGGCCGGGATCATAGCCGCCGGCGGCACGCTCGGCATTTTGCTGCCGCCTTCAATCACCATGATCCTGTTCGCGGTCGCGGCGGAAAAATCACTGGGACGGCTGTTTCTTGCCGGCATCGGGCCCGGCCTGCTGCTGGTGACCTTGTTCGGCGGCTATGCGGTGATCCGCTTTCGAATAGAATATGCAGCCGCCAAGACGGTCTACGCAAAAACCGGCGCGACCTCGGCGATCCTCACACGCGACGATTTTACCATGGCAGAGCGGTTCAACGTTCTGCCGCGGGTGCTGCCGTTCGTCTTGTTGCTGACCGGGGTGATGATTGCGCTTTACGGCGGCTATGCAACGCCCTCCGAAACCGCGGGCCTCGGCGGGCTGCTGGCGCTGGCGCTGATCGCGCTGATCTACAGCGTGTGGCGGCCGAGCGACCTGGCGCCGATCATGAAATCGACGATACGCGACTCCACCATGCTGATGATGATTATCGGCATGTCGCTATTGTATTCCTATGTGATGAGCTACCTGCACATCTCGCAATCGGTCGCAGAATTGATCGTCGCGATGCATCTGCCGCGCTGGGAATTGCTGGCGGCGATCCTCGTCATGGTCGTCGTGCTCGGCTTCTTTCTGCCGCCGGTTTCGATCATCCTGATGACCGCGCCGATCATCCTGCCACCGCTCCGCGCCGCAAACTTCGACATCATCTGGTTCGGCGTCGTCATGACCATCGTGATGGAGATGGGACTGATTCATCCGCCGGTGGGCTTGAACATTTTCGTCATCCGCAACGTCGCGCCGGATATTCCGCTCATGGAAGTGATCTGGGGCACGCTGCCATTCGTGCTTCTGATGATGGCCGCCGTGGTGGTGCTGTGCTTCCTGCCGGAAATAGCGACGTACCTGCCCGATCTCGTAATGGGACCGGACGGCGGCAGGTAACGTAAGCGGCGAACACGGCCACTTCCATTCGCTAGTCGTTATTGGCTGCCCGCATCTTCGCATTCAACGCGGAGGCGACGCGGCTCACCGGCGGCCGGCCGATCAACCGGCTCACTTCGTTGGTGGCCGCCACCAGTTTTGCCAAATCGACGCCGGTCGCGATGCCTATGCCCTCCAGCATGTAGACCACGTCTTCGGTGGCGACATTACCGGTCGCGCCGGGGGCGTAGGGGCAGCCGCCGAGACCGCCGGCCGCGGAATTGATCACGCGGGCGCCCTCCTCCATCCCGGCATAGAGATTGGCCAGCGCCTGCCCATAAGTGTCGTGAAAATGCATGGCGAGATCGGCCATTGGCACGGCGCCGGCCACGGCGCGCAGCAACTGCCGTGCCTTGACGGGGGTGCCGACCCCGATGGTGTCGCCGAGCGAGATTTCGTAACAGCCGAGATCCCACAGCGTCTTCGCGACGTCCACAACCGCCTGCGGCTTGACCTCGCCGTCATAGGGACAGCCCAGCACGCAGGAGATATAGCCGCGCACCTTGATGCCTTCGGCCTTGGCGCGGGCGATCAC
>CAVUYV010000021.1:0-85219 GCA_963745785.1 uncultured Alphaproteobacteria bacterium
GCATGGTGATCCTGCTGTTCGCAATCGTCGGGATTCTGATGGTCGACAAGGATTCGATCTTCTTCATCCAGGTGGCTCCGCCAGTGCCGGGCGGCCCCCTGTTTTCCGACGCTCGGAGCGCGCTTACCCTGGTGCTGGGGCCTGGTGGGCTTGCGGCGGTCCGTTGCAGGCAGCGTCGCGCACGCTACTGATACGGCTGGCGCCACAGGACCGCATCGCGCAATACTTCGGATTGTTTGCGCTGACCGGAAAGGTCACCTCGTTCGTCGGGCCGCTGCTGATCGGCGTGTCACAGCGGTGACCGAAAGCCAGAAGGCCGGCATGGCGGTGCTGGTGTTGTTTTTCGTGCGGGGTTGGCGCTACTGGGCGGGTGGAGAAATTAGGGCGTCTGAGGCTTTTCCTTCATCCTGAGGTGCGAGCACTGCGAGCCCGAGGGCAACGCACAGACTGGCATCCACCATCCTTCGAGGTTTGCGATTACGTCGCACCTCAGGATGACGGGTGAAACTCAATGCCGGAAATGCCTGACGCCGGTGAACACCATGGCGATGCCGGCGTCGTCGGCGGCCTTGATGACTTCGTCGTCGCGGATTGATCCGCCGGGCTGAATCACGGCGGTGGCGCCGGCTTCGATCGCGACCAGTAGTCCGTCGGCGAACGGAAAGAACGCGTCCGACGCCACCACCGAGCCCTTGGTCATCGGTGCGGCAAGCTTCAATTCATCGGCGGCATCCTGCGCCTTGCGCGCGGCGATGCGCGCGGAATCGACCCGGCTCATCTGGCCGGCGCCGATGCCGACGGTGGCGAGATCCTTGGCATAGACGATGGTGTTGGATTTGACATGCTTGGCGACGCGGAACGCGAATTTGAGGTCGCGCAGTTCGGCGTCGGTGGGCGCGCGCTTGGTCACCGTCTTCAGCGTGATGTCGTCGACCACGGCGTTGTCGCGGCTCTGCACCAGCAGTCCGCCGGCGACGGTTTTCGCGGTCAGGCCCGCCGCGCGTGGATCGGGCAGGCTGCCCGCGAGCAGCAGCCGCAAATTTCGCCGCGCGGCGATGATCGCGATGGCCTCTTCGGTCGCATCGGGCGCGATGATCACTTCGGTCAAAATTTCGGTGATCGCGCGCGCCGCTTCCGCATCCAGCGTGCGATTGACCGCGACGATGCCGCCATAGGGCGAGTGCGAGTCGCAGGCCAAGCCTTGCGATAGGCGCTGACGAGGTCGGCGCCCTCGGCGACGCCGCAGGGGTTGGCGTGCTTGACGATGACGCAGGCCGCGGTGCGCGCCGCGATCGAACTCGGCGATGCATTCATAGGCGGCATCGGTGTCGTTGATGTTGTTGTAGGACAGTTCCCTGCCCTGCACTTGCCGCGCCGTCGCGACGCCCGGGCGCTTGTCGGGCGTGCGATAGAACGCGGCCGTCTGGTGCGGGTTTTCGCCGTAGCGCAGCGGCTGGATCAGCCGTCCGCCGAAGGCGCGGAAATCCGGCGCGTCGGTTTTCGAGTTCACTGGCGAACCAGTTCGGAGATCGCGGCGTCATAGGCGGCGGTGCGGGCATAGGCCTTGGCCGCAAGCCGGCGGCGCAGCCGCAGCGTGGTCGCGCCCTTGTTGGCGGCGAGTTCGTCGAGCACGGCCTGGTAATCCTGCGGTTCGACGACGACGGCGACGTCATCGTGGTTCTTCGCCGCGGCGCGGATCATCGCGGGGCCGCCGATATCGATATTCTCGATGCACTCCTCGAAGCCGGCGCCCTTGTCGACGGTCGCCTCGAACGGATAGAGATTGACCACCAAAAGGTCGATCGGCGCGATGCCGTGGCTCTTCATCGCCTGCTCATGTTCGGCATTGTCCCGGATCGCGAGCAAACCGCCATGCACCTTCGGATGCAGCGTCTTGACCCTGCCGTCCATCATTTCCGGAAAACCCGTCAGCTCCGAAACATCGGTGACTTTCAATCCCGCGGCGGCAATCGCCTTGGCGGTGCCGCCGGTGGAGACGAGATCGATGCCGTAGCCGGCGAGCGCACGCGCAAATTCGATCAGTCCGGTTTTGTCGGATACGGACAACAGAGCACGGGTCACGCGGCGCGGATGGTCGGTCATGGTCTGTAGTCCTACGGAACAATGCGCCGGGTAGCACGGTTTGATGCGGCGTGAAACCACGGCCGGCTCGTTACCCTGGAAATTGCAGGCGATGATTCCTGCCAAATCTCCGAAGGTTGCTCTTAGGCGGCCTTCGCCCTGATGGTCGGGATGCGGCTGACATCTTCGGTTCGCTCCGCATGCCAGGTATCGTAAGCAGCCTGCATCCGCGTCCAGATTCCCGCGCCATCGCCAAAAAGCTTGCCGAGGCGAACCGCGATGGCCGGGGACACCGGCTTTCTCTCCTGCAGGATGTCGTAAAGGTGCTGGCGCGAAATCCCCAGCAAGCCGGCGATTTCCGCCTTGGTCCGGCCGGTCGCCGGGATGATGTCATCGCGAAGCAGCGCACCGGGATGAGTAGGGCAGCGGTTCTTGCCGCGCTTTGCCGCATAGACCATGCTTGCTCCTTCAATGGTATTGTTCGAAATCGACGCGACAGGCCTCGCCATCTTCGAATTCGAAGGTGATGCACCACGGTCCATTGACGTGGACCGAATAGCGCTTCGGATTAAACCCCTGCAACGAATGAAAATCGAAGCCCGGAACGTTCATTTCCTCGGGTCGGATGGCGACATCGAGACGATCGAGCCTTGCGAAAATTCGTTTATGCATCTTCGCATCGATCTTCGAACTCTTGCCCTTGGCCCATAGCTCCGAAAGGGCTTTGCTTTTGAAGGTTCGGATCACGACCCAATGTAAGCAATTAGCTTACATTCGTCAAGAGAGGCTCGCCAGCGAGCCCGCTCTGGATTTTCCTACAGCGGCAATTCCGGCTCGCGGCGGGCATTGCGTTTGGCCGCTGTCGCCGAGGGCGAGGTCGTCGAGCGCACAAAGCTCCAGCGGACCGAGGGAGCGTGCCGCGAATCCTGCCGGATCACGATCTGGGCGGTGCGGCGCGGGCCGTCATTTCCGGCCAGGAACACGCTGTCTTCCAGTTCGACCTTGTCGTCGAGCGCCTCGAAGGTCCAGACGTCGCGGTTCGGCAGCACCAGCATCACGCCGCGCGCGTCGCTGAGCCGGCTCGCCTTCACCGACGGGTGCAGATGAAACCGCAGCGCGTAGTCGGTTTCGGTTCCCTTGATCCGGGCGCCCGGCGCCGGCGATACGGTGTCCTCGCCGTCGAGCCTGGAGCCGTCATGCGCGACCATCAGCACCCGGCGATGCACCACGCCGAACCGCGACAGATAACCGTCATGCGATGCGGTCAGCAGCACGCCGTTGGCGACCGCTTCGCGATAGCTTTCCACATTGGCCGGGCCGCTGACGACGGGCGCGCCCTGCAGAAACCGCTTCATCGCCGAGAGCTCGACGAACTGGCACGACGACGTATCGTGATAGGTCAGCGTCGAATGCGCCGCGGTGCCGCGCGCAAAGCTGCGCCAGTTGTCACGGCCGGTAGCGGGCATGCCGCAATTGATGACGATGCGGCTCGGCCCGGACGACAATTCAAACGACAGGCAGCCGGCGTGGGCGTCGCGACTGACGTTCGCCGGCGGCGGCGGGCCGGTATCCATGATCACGGTCATCGCACCGGCATCGAGCCGCTGAAAACCGGTATGCGGCATGTTCGCCATCGGCGCGCCGTGGGTATCGTCATAGGCGAGCAGCGTCGCCAGCAAATCGGATGGCGCGCTGCTCATGCCGTTGAACATCGCGAAGCTGCCGTCGCCGTGACGGAAGAAGCGCAGCATCGGCATCATGCGGTCGATCGCGTTCAATAGCGCCGGCGGCGGGGCGATGTTGCGCGCGGCGAAGGTCTGCCGCAGCGGCAACAGGTCGATCAATAATTCGATCAGCGCGCCGGGATTGCGCGAGATGTGCCCGCCATCGGGCAGTATCTGCCGCTGCAATTCGTCGGAAAGTTTGCGCGTCGCGGCGCGGATGTGGCGTGACTGGTTGGCGAGGCAGAGCGAGGCGTAGCAAAGCGCGATCAAGACCTGCAGCCGCGGCACGCCGTCGGGAATATCCAGCATGGTGTAGCGCAAATAGCGGATTTCGCGGGTCAGTCCGCGCAAATAGCGCCGATAGAATTTGCCGTCGGTGTCGCCGAGCACCAGGGGAGCCTGCGATAGCAGCGAGATCACGCGGCGCGCCAGCACGTCGGCGCGGCGGCCCACCGGCCGCCGCTTCTGCGCCGGATTTGAAATCCAGTCGTCGACCAGCGAGCGGGCGTTGGCGCGGGTCAGCGCGGTATCGGCGGCGCGCAGGTGCCGCAGCCAGCCGAAGCCGAGCAGCGCCACTTCCCAGTCTTCCGATGGCGGCTCGAGATCGAAGATCGAGCGCCCGTGGCAGGTCACGATCTTGCCGGCGAACACGAAGCGGCCGGCATAGATTTCGGCCGCGCGGGTGGCATCGGCGGTGCGCAGGTCGTGCGGGGCGATGATCAGGCGATCGGCCCGGCCCGGCCACAGCCGCGACAGCGCCAGCGAGCCGCCGCTTGCGCGCGCGATCAGGTTCCGCCCGAAGCGGCTCATGATCAGCGTCGAGATGCGTCTGCGTTGAGCGACCGACACGCCCTGCCTTGGTTGCGAGAATGTTCTGCGAATCCTTTTAATCCGGAAACGCGGCCAAGACACCATCTTGAATGCCAGCGAATCAGCGCCGCGGGCGCGAAAATGCTGTGTAAAATCAGGATTTAACCAGCCGTGCCGCGTAGAAGCCGTCGAGCCCGCTCAAGCGGGGGTCTGGATGCGGCAGGTGGCAGGGCAGTGTCCGCAGGTCGCCTTCGGCGGTCAGGATCTCGGTGAGGCCAGCGACCTCGCCGGCCTCGATCGGGGCGCGGCGCATGGCGGGTTCGGCCGCCAGCAGGGCTGCGATGGCCTGCTCGCCCTCTTCCGGTTCCAGCGAACAGGTACAGTAGACCAGCGTTCCGCCCGGCCGGAGCAGCGCGACCGCCTTTTGCAGCAAGCGTTTTTGCAGCGCCGTGAGCGCGGCGATATCGGCTTCCTGACGCAGCCAGGCGACATCAGGGTGGCGGCGGATGGTGCCGGTCGAGGTGCAGGGGGCGTCAACCAGGATGCCGTCGAAGCCGCCGCTGCTATTCCGCCCTGCCACTCGGTGGCATCCGTCACCACGGTATCCGCCTCCAGCGCCAGCCGCGCCAGATTGTCGCGCAACCGCGCCATGCGTGGGGCCGAACGGTCGACCGCGGTGACGCGCGCGCCGGCCTGCGCGAGCTGTGCAGTCTTGCCGCCGGGCGCGGCGCAGAGATCGACGATGTTCTTGCCGGCAACGTCGCCGAACAAGCGCGCCGGCAGCGCGGCGGCGGCATCCTGCACCCACCATTGGCCGTCGGAAAAGCCCGGCAGCATGGTCACCGGGCCCTGCAGCAGCGTGCGCACCGACCCCGTCGGCAGCGTTTCGCCGTGCAGGCGGCTCGCCCATTGCGGGGCATCGGACTTCACGGTGATATCGAGCGACGGCTCGTGGCTGATCGCCTCAGCGATGTCCCGCGCAACGCTCTCGCCGTAGTGGGCGATCCAGCGCCTCAACAGCCACTCGGGAATATCGAGCGTCTGCGACCTCACCTCCTCGATCAGCGGCTTTCCCTCGCGGGCGCAACGGCGCAGCACCGCATTGACGAGCCCGGCATATTTCGCGGCCCGCCGATCCGACTGTACCAGCCGCACCGACAGATCGACCGCGGCATGATCGGGCACATCCATCCAGAGAATCTGCGCGGCGCCGATCAAGAGCGCGCTCTGCGCGCGCGGCGCATCGGTGGGAACGCCGCGATCGAGCAGCCGCGACAGCACGTGGCCGAGCGTGCCGAGCCGCCGCAGGATGGTCGCCACCAGCCGCCGCATCAAGGCGCGGTCGCGATCGGCGAGCGCCTTCAGTCCGGGATGCGCGCCGGCGCCCTCGAGCTGCTCGTCCAGCGTCCGGTGCTTATGCAGCACGCCGTCGAGGATATCGGCTGCGATCCGCCGCGCCGTGAGCCCGGGCACCTCGGATGGCAGGGCGAATCGTTGAGGAGGCATGGAGCGGGAACATCTCGGGAGATGGATAGCGACTGGCGTTTGACGCTCATGCCATCGAAAGGAAAAACATTTGTGCCATGCGATTATGCCAAATGTAAGAATCGCGCTGGCGATTTCACGATCGCCGTACCATCTGTTATGCCGAAGCCTTGTTTTGCGCGGTCCAGTCCCGCGGCGGGAAATTTGCAATGACTGACAATTCTTCACCGTCCGCCACGGCCGCATCGGCGCCGGAACGCAAGCAGCTGACGCCCGCGGCAAAGCGCGCGCTCGCCGAGGCCGAAGCGCGCAGGAAAGCCGCGGAAGCAAACGCCAGGCCTGTGGCAAAGGAGTTTCAGGGTCCGAAGGGGCCGGAACCGACCCGCTATGGCGACTGGGAGAACAAAGGCATCGCCTCGGATTTTTGAGTGCAAATAAAAAGCCGCGCATCGGCGCGGCCTTTTGCATTTTGGAATCCGAAGAAGCGGATCAGTGCGCCACCACCACCGTGGTGCCGACGGAGACGCGTCCGAACAGGTCGCTGATATCCGCATTCAACATCCGGATGCAGCCATAGGAGACGAACCCGCCGATCGAACCCGGCGAGTTGGTGCCGTGGATCGCATATTCACCACCCGCCAGCGTCATCGCGGCGACGCCCATCGGATTGCGCGGCGACCCACCGGGAATGACGGCGGGCATAAAAGGCTTGTCACGCCTCACTTCGCTTGGCGGCGACCAGGCCGGATGGAGATACTTGCCGTCGATCTGGGTGGTGCCGGCCCATTGCTTGCCGGCCCTGCCGACGCCGACCGGGTAGCGCATGGCCTGGCCCTGACCGACAACGAGATAGAGCCGGCGCTCATTGGTCTTGATCACGATGGTTCCCGGCGAATAGTCGCCCCGGAAACCGACCACATCGGGCCGCGCCTGGGCCTGTGTCCCACCCAAAATGCCGACCCCGATGGTGGCCGCCAGCGCCACCGCAATTTTCAAGGACATCACTCTCTCCGTTTTCGCTTCCGTTACCCCGCCGGGGCCGTCAGATTTCTCGCAAAAACCCCGCAAAACCACGCTTTGCCCGCGCATTGTTAACCGCTCGCGCTAACCGGCAGGTTTCCGCGAGGTCGGGCGGTCGCTCCGCCGCTGGCGATAGAATGAAAATGTTGGAAACAAAGTAAATGTCCTGAAAACAACACTCGCCGAAAAACGTACCGCCGCGGCTGTCTGCCGCTGACGATTACGTGAGGGGCTGGGGAAGAGAGGGCTGAGTTACGGCGGCCTACATGTGCCGGACGCAGTACAGCGCCTCTTGGCGGCGCGCGCCGCAGAGCCGGGACCCAACGGGCAAGGATGACTATGGTTTGCGGTCTGGACCCCGGATCGGCAGCGGACCACGCCGCAGCCGCGGCGCGCTGCGCGCATCCGGGGAACGGAGTCCGCAAGCCTAGGCCGAGACGTCCTTTTTGTTCTGGCGGTGCTTGACCAGATCGTCGACCACGGCGGGATCGGCCAGTGTCGAGGTGTCGCCGAGACTTCCCGGCTCGTCCTCGGCGATCTTGCGCAGGATACGGCGCATGATCTTGCCGGATCGGGTCTTCGGCAATCCAGGCGCAAACTGGATCTGATCGGGAGACGCGATCGGGCCGATGTCCTTGCGCACCCATGCCACCAATTCCCGACGCAATTCCTCGCTCGGCTCGGTGCCGGCCATCAGCGTCACATAGGCGTAGATGCCCTGGCCCTTGATGTCATGCGGATAGCCGACGACGGCGGCCTCCGAGACTTTTTCGTGCGCCACCAGCGAGCTTTCGACTTCGGCGGTGCCCATGCGGTGGCCGGAGACGTTGATCACGTCATCGACGCGCCCGGTGATCCAGTAATAGCCGTCGGCGTCGCGCCGGCAGCCGTCGCCGGTGAAGTATTTTCCCTTGTAGGTCGAGAAGTAGGTTTGCTCGAAGCGGGCGTGGTCGCCATAGACCGTGCGCATCATCCCCGGCCAGGATTTGGCGATGCACAGATTGCCCTGGGCTTCGCCTGACAGCACCTTGCCATCGGCATCGACGATCTCGGGCACCACGCCGAAGAACGGCTGGGTCGCCGAACCGGGCTTGAGCTTGGTGGCGCCGGGCAGCGGCGTAATCAGAATGCCGCCGGTCTCGGTCTGCCACCAGGTATCGACGATCGGGCAGCGCTCGTCGCCGACCACGCGGTGATACCACTCCCAGGCTTCCGGATTGATCGGCTCGCCGACGCTGCCCAGCAATCGAAGGCTCTTGCGCGAGGTTTTCTTGACCGGCTCGTCGCCGGCCTGCATCAGCGCGCGGATCGCGGTCGGCGCGGTGTAGAAAATGTTGACCTTGTGCTTGTCGATGACGTTCCAGAACCGCGAATTATCGGGATAATTCGGCACGCCTTCGAACATCAGCGTGGTCGCGCCATTCGCCAAGGGCCCATAGACAATGTAGCTGTGGCCGGTGACCCAGCCGACGTCGGCGGTGCACCAGAAGATATCGCCCTCGTGATAGTCGAACACGTATTGATGCGTCATCGACGCGAACACCAGATAGCCGCCTGAGGTGTGCAGCACGCCCTTGGGCTGGCCGGTCGATCCCGAAGTATAGAGGATGAACAGCGGATCCTCCGCATGCATGTGCTCGCACGGGCATTCCGTCGTCACCATTTTGGCGGCGTCGTGATACCAAAGGTCGCGCGAAGGATTCATGTCGACGGCTGCACCCGTGCGCTTGACCACCACGACCCAATCGACGCCACCGGTCTTGGCAATCGCGGCGTCGACATTGGCCTTCAGCGGCACCTTCTTGCCGCCGCGCAGGCCTTCGTCGGCGGTGATGATGATCTTGGATTGGCAGTCGGTGATGCGCTGCGCCAGACTGTCAGGCGAGAAGCCCGCGAAAACCACCGAGTGGATCGCGCCGATCCGCGCGCAGGCCAGCATCGCGTAGGCGGCTTCCGGAATCATCGGAAGGTAGATCGTGACGCGATCGCCCCGCTTGACGTTACGGGTGCGCAGGATGTTGGCCATCCTGCAGACCTCGTCGTGCAGCTGCCGATAGGTGATGTGCTTGGACTCGGAGGGATTGTCGCCCTCCCAGATGATGGCGGTCTGGTCGCCGCGCGTGTGCAGATGGCGGTCGATGCAGTTCCACGCGACATTGAGGACGCCGTCCTCGAACCATTTGATCGAAATGTTGCCGGGCGCGAAGGATGCGTTCTCGACCTTGGTGAAAGGCTTCATCCAGCCGATGCGCTTGGCCTGTTCGGCCCAGAACCCGTTGGGGTCCTTGACCGAGCGCGCATACATCTCCTGGTACTTGGCCTGATCGGCCCAGGCACGCTTGGCCCATTCGGCAGGCACATCATAGATTTTCTCGGACATCTCACACCCTCCACCCACTGCGGCCAGCGAGAAGCGGACACAGCAAGCCGTCTTCATTGTTACAACGATTATGCGTCGGGCCGGCCAGCGCCGACAAGCGGAACGAGTACGACCTTCGGCGAGGACTCCGCTTGCGCAGGATCAAGCCGGGATGGTGAGACGGGGGCGTCGACGGGCCACGCCTGGCGCTTTGGCCGGCCATCACGATCGCGTTGGCGGACGGTCAAAACGCCGCATGGCGGATCTGCTGGTTCGGTTAACGGTAACCAGGAACCGCAGTTTACGGAGAATGGGCTGGCGCTCGCGGCAATTACCCCCTAAATGGCCTGCCCGGGCCCAAGCGGCCTGCCGGAACAAAACAACAAGAACCGGCATTAGCAGAGCGTATCAGGAGCAAGGCGTCTAAAGTCATGATGGATCAGCAGAATTTCGAGGCTGCGGAGCCCGTTTCCGCCGATCCTGCCGTTGCTCTGGCCAAAGCGCTCGGTCAACTGCCGAAGGCGCCCGCCTCCAAGCCCAGGCTCAATGGCAAGACTTCTGTCGAATCCCTGGCCCAGGAACATGGCCTGAAGCTCGGCGACCAGAACGAATTGACCATCCGCCGCATCAAGCGGGGCAAAACCTATTCCTTCGTCCGCGCCAACGGCAGGCCGATCCGCCACACCGGGACCATCCGGCGCCTCCACTCGATGGCGGTGCCCCCGGCCTATGCCGATGTCCGCTATTCGCCCGATCCCAACTCGCATTTGCAGGCGGTCGGCCGCGATGCCGCCGGGCGGCTGCAATACCGCTATCATTCCGACTGGGAAAAGGTCCGCGAGCACCGCAAGGCCCACCGGCTGGCGCGGCTGGTCGGGGCGCTTCCGAAAATTCGCCGCAACGTCTCGCAGCATCTCAAGGGCGACGCGCCGACCCGCGAATTCGCGCTTTCGGCGGTGATCGAACTGATCGCGCGCACCGCGATCCGTCCGGGCAATGAATCCTACGCCCGTCTCAACGGCACCCGCGGCGCCACCACGCTTTTGAAGTCGAATGTCGCGCTGGAAGAGGATTGCGTCGTGCTGACCTTCAAGGGCAAGGGCGGCAAGGCCGTGCGCAAGGAATGCGATGCCGCCAAGCTGGTGCGCGCCATCGGCATCCTGCGCGGCCTGCCGGGCAAGCGGATGTTCCAGTACCGGGACAATTCTGGCAATGTCCGCGCCGTCTCGACCACGCAGGTCAATGCGTTCCTGCGCGAGATCGCCGGCATCAAGATTTCGCTGAAGGATTTTCGCACGCTGATGGCGTCAGCCGTGGTGCTGGAATCGCTGTCACGGATATCACCGGCGGCAAGCGCCCGCGGCCGCCGCAGGCAAGTACTGGAAGCGGTGCGCGCCGCGGCCGATGAATTGTCGAACACGCCGGCGATCTGCCGCAAGAGCTACGTGCACGATACCATCGTGACTGCGTTCGAGGACGGCATCCTCGAGCGTTTCGCGGCGACCATGAAGGGCTACCGCTCGCAATCGAAACGCGAGCAGCTTCTGGCTCAAGTGGTTGCGACGGCCGCGGCGGCGTAACGATTGTCATGCGCGGACTTGATCCGCGCATCGCATCTTGAACAATGATGTTTTTTGAGCAACTTCGATGGATTGCCGGGTCATGCCCGGCAATGAGGAGCGTGACTACATCCCGCCCATCTTGCAGACGAGCTTCCATTCCTCCGCCGTCACCGGCTGAACCGACAGCCGCGAATACTTTACCAGCGCCATTTCGCTCAACCGCTTGTCGGCCTTGATCGCGGCCATCGTCACCGGCGTTTTCAACGGCTTGTCCGCTTTCAGGTCGACGCAAACAAACTTGCCGGTCTTGTCGGTCGGATCGGGATAGGCCTCCTTGATGACTTCCGCGATCCCGACAATCTCCTTGCCCTCGTTGGAGTGATAGAAAAAGACGCGGTCGCCTTTCTTCATGTTCACGAGATTCTGCCGCGCGGTGAAATTGCGCACGCCGGTCCAGGCTTCGCCCTTGGCGCCTTTTGCGACCTGCTGGTCCCACGACCAGCTCGAGGGTTCGGATTTCACCAGCCAGTATGCCATGGTCATCCCTCCGCCTTGAATGGGCGCGTCAACAGGCTTTCGATCGCCGCATCGATCGTCATCGCGCCGCTCAGGATCGCCGCGACCGCGTTTGATACCGGCATATCGACATGTTGCGAAGCCGCCAGTTCGATCAGCACTGGTGCGGTGAATTCGCCTTCGGCCAGTTTATCGCGCGGCGGCGGCTCGCCGCGCCCGAGCGCGATGCCGAGCGCGAAATTGCGCGACTGCGGGCTGGAGCAGGTCAGGATCAGATCGCCCAGCCCCGAAAGCCCCGCCATGGTCTCGCTGCGCGCGCCGCAGGCACGCCCCAGCCGCGTCAGTTCGGAGAAGCCGCGCGTGGTCAGCGCGGCTTGCGCCGACGCGCCCAGTTTCCTGCCGACCACGATGCCCGCCGCGATCGCGAGCACGTTTTTCGCCGCGCCGCCGATTTCGACGCCGCGCACATCCGTGGTGTGATAGGGCCGGAAGGTCGAGGATCCCAGCGACTGCACCAGCGCGCTGGCTAGCGTCTCGTCTTTCGCTGCCAGGGTGACGGCCGTTGGCAGGCCGCGCGCCACGTCCTCGGCAAAACTCGGCCCCGACAGGATCGCGGGTATCGCATTGATTGCTGTTTCCGCGATCACCTCGGTCATGAATTTGTGGGTGCCGCGCTCGATTCCCTTGGCGCAGGCGATGACGGGTTTTGCCGCGGCGAGATATGGCGCGAGCGCTGCGACGGCGTCGCGCAAATTCTGCGCGGGCGTTGCGATCAGGACGATGTCCGCAGCCGCGGCAACGGCGATATCGCCGGTCACTTTGACGCTCGCCTCCAGCTTCACGCCCGGCAGCCTTGGATTTGACCGCGTCGCGGCGATCTCGGTTGCGGAGCTGCGCGCGTAGAGCACGACATCGCGTCCGGCCCGCGCGGCGACGCCGGCCAGCGCCGTGCCCCACGCACCGGCGCCGATGATGCCCACGGATTTGTAAGACGGCATCGCCAGAACTCAGTGCGCTCCCTCGCCCCGCTCTTGCGGGGAGAGGTGGGGCGCCGCGCAACACCGTGCATGCGTCAAAATCCCGCGCGGGTGTTGGAAAATCCCGCCGGCGCCGTGGCGTTGGCATCGAGCAGCCAGCGCGCGCGGGGTGCGGCATCCATCGCGTCGGTCAGGCCAATCGCCAGGCGCTCCGCGCCGGCCCAGGCGATCATCGCGCCATTATCGGTGCACAGCGCGGGCGGCGGGATGATCAGCGTGGTCTGCGCGGTTGCGGCGACCTCCTGCAGCGCGCCGCGGATCGCCTGATTGGCGGCGACGCCGCCGGCGGCGACCAATGCGCGCGGCGGGCCGAACTGTTCGTGAAACAGTTTCAGGCCGACGCTCAGCCTGTCCGCCGTCGATTCCAGCACCGCGGCCTGAAAGCTGGCGCAGAGATCGGCAATGTCCTGCGGCTGCAGCGGCGTCAGCCGGCTGGCTTCGTTGCGCACGGCGGTCTTCAATCCCGACAGGGAGAAATTGGCATCGGCGCGCCCGAGCATCGGCCGCGGAAATGCGAAGCGGTTGGCGTCGCCGCCGCGAGCGGCACGTTCCACCTCCGGTCCGCCCGGATAGGGCAGCCCAAGCATTTTTGCGGTCTTGTCGAAGGCTTCCCCCATGGCGTCATCGACGGTGGTGCCGAGACGGACATATTTTCCGACGCCGACCACGGCGACGATCTGGGTGTGACCGCCGGAGGCGAGAAACAGGCAGTAGGGAAACGCCAGCGCGCAAGTCAGCCGCGGCGTCAGCGCGTGCGCCTCGAGATGGTTCACCGCAATCAGCGGCGTATCATGCACCATCGCAATCGCTTTCGCGGTGGTGAGACCCACGATCACCCCGCCGATCAGGCCGGGGCCCGCGGCTGCGGCCACCGCCGAAAGCTGGGCAAAGCCAATGCCCGCCTCTTTCATCGCACGGTCAACGATACCGTCGAGCAGATCGACATGGGCGCGCGCCGCGATCTCCGGCACCACGCCGCCAAAGGCGGCGTGTTCCTCGGTCTGCGAGCGGACGATATTGGACAGAATCCGCCCCGACCCGTCGCTCTGGCGCTCGACCACGCTGGCTGCGGTTTCATCGCAGGTGGTCTCGATGCCCAGTACCAGCATTGGCGTGTCGTTATCCAATTTGAGCCCTTGCGTTGGCGGCCAAAGCGGCGTTTGGCTCTAGCATTGCGGGGTCTCAAAGTGCAATCGTCCGTTGCTGCAGAAGTATTGGGTTAGAGTTTGACGCATGGCCGTTCTTGTCACCCGCCCGCATCCTGACGATGAGACCACAGCCGCCAGTCTGCGCGCCAGGGGATTCGAGGTTCTGCGCGCGCCGATGCTGCGCTTCGAACCGGTCGCCGTCCACGAAGACATCAATGCGCGCTACAGCGCGGTGATCGTCACCAGCGCCAATGCCTTGCGCGGCATCGAACCTCACCTCAAGGGCCACCGGATGCTCGAACTGCCGCTGTTCGCGGTGGGGGAACATACCGCGGCCGCCGCCCGCCGCGCCGGCTTTACCCACGTGGTATCGGCAAATGGCGACGCTGCAAACTTGCGCGATCTCGTGCTCGCAAGTTTGAGGGCAAAGGAGCTGAAGAAAGCCAGCACGCTGCTCTATCTTGCCGGCGCCGAAATCGCGCGCGATTTGGCGAGTGAACTCGAGGAAAGCGGTTTCCGCGTCGTTACCCAGACGACCTACAGGATGATTGCGGTGAAAAGCCTGCCGCCCGAAACATGCGATGCTTTCGCCGCCAACCAGGTCGAGGCGGTGCTGCACTATTCGCAGCGCAGCGCGCGCGCATTCCTGGATGCGGCGCGGGCCGCGGGCGTCGAAATATCGGCATTGGCGATCCCGCAATGCTGCATCTCCGCCGCGGTAGCCTCGGTTCTCCGCGACGCCGGGGCCACGCAGGTCGTGGTGGCGGCGACGCCGGATGAAAACGCCTTGTTCGAGGCGCTGGAACGTGCTTTGCGGCCCTGATGGCGCTACAAAGCGTTTTCGAGCGAAGCATGCCTCGGACTTGATCCGGGGTGGCTACCGGGTCGCGTAAAGGAAACGCGCCAAAACAAAAGGTCAGGGCGCGGTTCTGATGAAATCAGAGCCGAACTCTGATCGGAGGCGCCAAATCTGGTAATGTTCGGCACTAACAAATAAGGAACCGGCGCGATGGTGGATGACAAACCCGAAGACACGACACCATCGCCGGATTCAGGCCGCGCCAGGCGCCCGCCGCCCACCATCGACCTGGAAGCATCGGAAGTATCGAGCGAGACCCGGAATGCGGCCGAGGATGCGCCGCCGGAGCCCGTTTCGGATGAGCCGTCTTCCCATGAGCCGTCTTCCCATAAGCCCATCTCCGATGAGCCCGTCTCCGATGAGCCCGCGGCGGCGATTTCGCCCTGGGTCATTGCGCCCGTATCCGGCGCGGTCGCCGCGGCGTTGGTGATCTGTGTGGGCTGGCTTTTGGGATGGCCCGCGGTTTTGCCGGCCACGTCTTCCGCCCCGCCGTTCAATGCCGCTGTGATCGACGATCTCGCCGCGCGCGTCGCCGGCATCGAGGCCAAAATCAGCAAGCCTGCCGCGCCGGCGCCGGATCCCGCCATGGCCAATCGCGTCGAAGCGCTGGAGAAATCCGTTGCCTCGTTGCGCGGCGACCTTTCAGGGTTGCGCGCGCAATCGGAGAAACTGGCGGCTGGCGTCAATGACGTGAAATCGGCCCCGCGCGTAGCGGCGCCCTCAGTGGATCTGTCCGCGGTCAATGAGCGCATCGCCCAGCTCGAACGCGCTACCCGCGCGCAAGTCTCCGAGATCGCGCAGGCAAAGCGCAAAGCCCGCCGACGACGTGCCGCTTCGCCGCGTCGTCGCGGCATCCGTGCTCGACGTTTCGGTGCGGCAGGGCGAACCTTATGTCGCGGCGCTGGCGGCGGCGAAATCGCTGGCGGAGAACGCCGATGCCCTGAAGCCGCTCGATGGCTTTGCGGCGACCGGCGTGCCGAGCGCGGCAAGCCTCAGCCGCGAGCTGCTCACGCTGGTGCCGAAACTCTCGCCGGCGCAGCAGGAGAATGCCACCAGCGGCTCGGGGATCGTCGATCGCCTGCAGGCGGGCGCCGCAAAACTGGTTCGCATCGAACGCACCGACGGCGTCGGCAACGATCGCGGTGCCGTGGTCGCGCGGGTCACGGCGGCGGCGCTGCGCAACGATTTCGCCGAAGCGCGGCGCGAGTTGAAGACGCTGGCGCCGGCCGATCGTGCCGCCGCGCAGGCCTGGCTCGACAAGGCCGACGCGCGCGACACAGCCCTTGCCGCGTCCCGTCAATTCGCCTCCGAGGCCATGGCGGTGCTCGCCCAACCGCGGCAATAGGATTTCGATGTATCGGATCATTCTGTTTTTGGTGTTGATCGCGCTCGCGGCGGCGGGCGCGGCGTGGATTGCCGACCAGACCGGCGACGTCACGCTGTCATGGGGCGGCTGGCGCGCGCAAACCTCGCTGCCGGTATTCGTGCTGGCGCTCGGCGTCGCCATTGTTGCGGGGATGCTGGCGTGGAGCATGCTGCGCGCGCTGTGGCGGATGCCTGAACGTGTCAGGCGCAGCCGGCGCGAACGCCGTCACGCGCGCGGCCGCCATGCCATCACCCACGGGTTGCTCGCGATCGGCCATGGCGATTCCGCCGCTGCCCGGCTGCATGCCGATGTCGCGCGCCGCCATGCCGCGCACGATCCGCTGGCGCTATTGCTGCACGCGCAATCGGCGCAGCTCGACGGCGACCGCGAAGCCGCCAAGACTGCGTTCCGCGCCATGGCCGAACGCGAGGACACGCGGCTATTGGGCTTGCGCGGGTTGTTCATCGAAGCCCAGCGCGCCGACGATCCGGTGTCGGCGGTGATGATCGCGGAAGAGGCGCTGAAACTTGCGCCGTCATCGACCTGGGCCTCGCATGCCGTGCTTGGATTTCGCTGCGCCAGGGGCGACTGGAGCGGCGCGCTTGCTATCCTCGATAACAATCTCTCGTCCGGCCTGATCGACAAGGCGGCCTGGCGCCGCCAGCGCGGCGTGCTCCTGACGGCGCGCGCGCTGGAGCTGGAGAATCTCGACCGCGATCTGTCGCGCGAGAGCGTGATGGAGGCGGTGAAACTGGCGCCGACTTTGGTGCCGGCCGCGGCGCTGGCCAGCAAATATGAGAGCGAGGCGCATCAGGTCAGGCGATCGATGCGGATGGTCGAGACGGCGTGGCTGGCGCATCCGCATCCCGATCTCGCCGACGCCTATGCGCATGTCAGGCTCGGGGATTCCGCGCGGCAGCGGCTGGTTCGGGTCGAGACGCTGGCCGCCAAGACGCCCGGTCATATCGAGGGCGCGCTGGCGATTGCGCGCGCCGCCATCGACGCCTCGGAATTTGCGCGCGCGCGCGAGGTGCTGGCGCCGTTTACCGCGACGCCGACGCAACGCGTGGCGATGCTGATGGCGGAAATCGAGCGCACCGAGCACGGCGACAGCGGCCGGGCGCGGGCGTGGACCTTGCGCGCGGTGCGCGCGCTGCACGATCCGGTCTGGACCGCGGATGGCTATGTCAGCGAGCGCTGGCGGCCGGTATCGCCGGTGACCGGCCGGCTCGACGCCTTCAAGTGGCAGACGCCGCTTGCCGCGTTGCCTTCCGACAAGCATGCCACGGTGGAAGCCTCGCCTTTCGAGCAAGCCATGCTCGCGCCCTCGCGCCACGACGAGCCGCCGCGCGAGCCTGCCGGCAGAGGCGGCGGCGCCACCGGCGGCGCAGGACAATTCACCGCCAGCCGCCGCGGTGGCCGAACCTGCTCCCGCAGCCGCGCCCGCGCCGCCCCCGCAACAGAGCGAACCGCCGCCCGCAACCGCCGCACCGTTGTTCCGCGCGCGCCGGGATATCCCCAAAGGCAGCCAGCAGAGCATCCCGGCGGTGATTCCCATTGTCCGGCCGCCCGACGATCCCGGGATCGATGACGAACCCGCCAGCGATGAATTCGCGGAACAAATCAACCCCCCGCCCCGCCAGGCCGGCGGCTGGCGCGGCTTTCTTTCGCGCTGGGGCGGGTGATTAATCATGGGCGGCCAGCGTTTTTCTTGCCAAGCCGGGCGCTGCCCGATATCAGGTGCGGGCGTTTTCAGCCCCGCTGCCGGAAGCGCCCGCATGGTCCGCCGCAATAGCTCAGCTGGTAGAGCACGTCATTCGTAATGACGGGGTCACAGGTTCGAATCCTGTTTGCGGCACCAGTCTTTTTCAATCTGAAGCGAATCCGAAAATCTCGCCAAGCGCGCTGCTGCGCCATCGAAAATTGCTGCGTGATCTCTCTCACATACCCCTTTCTTCGCCTCGCCTAGTCTCCTCGTCCACATCAGGCCACTACCGGCCGACAAGGGGAGAGGTGACATGCGCAAGTTGATTTTGATCGCAGCGTTGGTTCTGGTATCCGCGACCGCCCAGGCCGGGACGAAACGAGGGCTCACGGTGGCGTCGAACGAGGCCACCGCTACCGAGGCGACAACGGCTGCCGAGACGCCGAAATATGCCCACAGGCCAACGGCCGCCGAGATGAGGGCGCAACAGGTGAAGGCCGAGCGGGCCAAGCGGCTCGCCGCGAAAGATCCCCGGGCGCTGAGGGCTGAGCAGGCCAAACACCGGCGCCCATCGATTGTCGCGCGCGTGATCGCTGCGCTGCATCGCCACCGGATCTACTGGTAAGGCAAGGCGCGATGCTGCTTGTGCTGCGGCGCGGCAGAGTGCCTCTTTCCAGGGCCGGTTGATTTTGCAAGTAGCGCGCGCGGCCCAAACAGGCCGCGCTGCGGACGCGGCCCGGGCGGCTGACCGAACAAAACCCCGCCTCGGGCGTTCACGATTGGCCGGCACAGCGAAAGCCTGATTGCTTCGCCGATCGCCGATCCTGGAGGGGACCCCGAATGTCAAAACTCGTGCTTGCTTTTGCGTTATTTTTTACCGGCCTGTCTTTTGCTTTGGCTCGAGCGGTCAACAAGGAACTCCTCAGGAGCAGCAGGCGTGTAGACGCGACGCTTCCCGCTTTTGCCGACAGCAACTGGGCGACGATGCTTCGGTGCACCAATGCCTGCTACAGAACCGGCAACGACTGAGTTCCGCCTGTCAAAAGGTATTCCAGAGCCACGGCCAGTAGCCGGAATGCCCGCTGAACAGGATTCATTCTCGTCGAGGACCTGATGAAAGCCCGGGGTCGCGTCACTATTGAGCACACAGCCCGCTATTCCGTAACCGTCTGCACCACATTGCTGACCGGCCGTGTGCTCGCGACCGGCAGCTTCATGTCCTTGACCAGAGCGTCGTCGTATTCGGCAACGGTCTGCAGCGGCGCCTTGGCTTTCATCTGCACGACCTTGTAGCCGCCGGCTTTCAGGCGGCGCAGCAACTCCGGCAGTGCTTCCGCCGTGTGTCTCTGGAAATCATGCATCAGGACGATGCCCTTGCCCGACTTCTCGAGCTTGGTCATCACGGAATTGATGATTTGCGTCGCGTCCTTCGCCTTGAAATCAAAGGAGTCAACGTCGCAGGAGAAGATCGCGACGTTGCGCGACCCGAGATAGGCCATCGCCGCCGGACCATGCTGCAGTTGGGGAAAGCGAAAAAACGGCGACGGGGCGGCGCCCAGCGCCAGCTTGACGGCGCTGAAACCTTTTTCGATCTCGTCCCTGGCCTGCTGCTCGTCCATTTTTTTCGCATTCAGGTTGGCATGCGACCAGGTATGGGCGCCGACGCTGTGGCCGGCCGCGGCCACCTGTCTGAGAATTTCGGGATGGTAGGTCGCGTGCTTGCCGATCGGGAAAAACACCGCCTTGGTGCATTCATCGGCGAGCGCCTTGAGCACCAGAGGGCGTGTTTACCGGCCAGGGACCGTCGTCGAAGGTCAGCACGATTTCCTTGTCCGCCAGGAAGTCGAGCTGCTTGAAATGCGCGAAGCCGAAACCGGGCCCGCCCGTGGTGTCGATTTCCACCACGCGGCTGACCCCGAGCGCATCCGGATTTGCGCAGGCGGTCTTTGGCTGCGGGGGAACGGGAGGCTTGGCGGGAATAACCGCGGTGACCTCAACATCCTCAGGGATCGGGACTGGCTTGGCGGAAGCGGCCGCTGCAAGCCGCTCGGCCGGCGGGGCGCTGACGGTCGCAGCAACCGCCAAATCGGCACGCGGGGAGGATGTCCAGAACCACACGGCCGCGATCACAACCGCGGCCCCGACACTCGCCAACATCAGACCTAACGCATTACGCATGATCACTCTTCCAGCATTAGAATTTTAGCCAAGCCATTAATGGGAAATAGTTGTTAACGCCGCACCAACGCGGGGCGTTAACCGGCCGATTAGTTTTGGCCGCTGAACTGGGTCCCGTCATTCGGGGATCCGGCGGCAGTACGCCCGGAAACTCGAGATTCCCCGATGCGCAATTGCGCATCTGAGGTCTGGTGCAAGCGCACCATCCCGCAATGACAGTTTCGGATGCGTTGCGGAGCCTGGCGGCCGTCGATTGCCCGAGTGATGGACATCACAGTCTGCCGGCCGAGTGACGGACGTCACAGCCTGGACCGGCGCCTGGCTGCACTAATGGACATCAACAACGCGCCGCAGCCCGCGGCCAACCGAGGAATTTGAAAATGACCGCCTCTTTCACCAGAACACTTCGCCAGGCCGGCTTGGTGCTGGCGTTCGCCGTCTCCTTCTCCGCGCTGTCGTCGAGCTCAAGCTTTGCCTTCAGTGCCGAGGCGCAGCAGATGTGTACCGGCGACGCGTTCCGCCTCTGCAGCTCCGAGATCCCGAACATTCCGCGGATCACCGCCTGCATGATCAAGGCGCGGGCCCAACTGAGCAGCGGTTGCCGTGCCGTGATGGACCGCGATCTCAAGGAAGCCAGGAAGGTCGCCGCTCAATAATTCGTACGTTGCGCAGGTCCTCGGAACGCCTGCGGGGCATCGGCGGCGGTCGATGCCCCGCAACGATGAGGTGAGACG
Source organism: uncultured Alphaproteobacteria bacterium (assembly GCA_963745785.1). Taxonomy (GTDB): domain Bacteria; phylum Pseudomonadota; class Alphaproteobacteria; order Rhizobiales; family Xanthobacteraceae; genus Bradyrhizobium. Next base: position 20,586 of record CAVUYV010000021.1, read on the forward strand.
CTAGGTACTGCTGCCCGCAGCGGTCGCGACCGGCAGCACCTCGGTGGCGGCGCGGTCCGGCGAATCTTCCTTCCAGCGCACCGATCCAAATGGCCGTTCCAGCATGCGGCGGACGCGCACCGGATCGGGCCCGAGATGAAAATCCATGGCGCGCAGATGCAGCACGCGCTCCGATTGCGTCGAGCGATTGCGCTGGCGCAGGTAATCGAGCCAGGTCGGGCAATGATAGCGCTCGGTCCAGAGTTCGGGATCGGCGATGTCGCGCGCGATCGACCAGCCATAGGCGCCATTGCGCTGGCGGCTGAGCTGCACTTCCTGCATCACATTGTGGAAGGCGCGGGCGTTTTCCTGCGCGACGCGATATTCGATCTCGACCACCAGCGGCCCGCTGCGCCCGGTGAGTTGCAGCCGCACCTCGGGGTCGGCGAGCAGCTCGGCGGCTTCAGCGCGGGCGTCGACCGGCGGCATCGTCAGCCAGCGCCCGAGCAACGGCGAAGCAAACATCAGGGCGGCAGAGACCAATAGCGCGGTTTCCACGCCGGCCGCGTCGGTCAGACGTCCCCAGCCCCAGCTTCCGATCGCGATGCCGCCGGCAATCGAAGCCTGGAATGCCGCCAGCGAGCGGCCCGCCACCCAGCGCGGCGCCGACAGCTGCACGCCGATGTTGAACAAGGCGACCGCCAGCATCCACGCCGCGCCGGCAACCACCAGCGCCGCCGCGGTCAACACCGGCTGCCGGCTCAGCGCCACCGCCGTGATGGCGGACGCCATTGTCAGCGTGCAGGCGCGCACCGCGGCCTCGCCGCTCATTCGCTTGCGCACCTCGGCGATGTTGAGGGCGCCGATCACCGCGCCCATGCCGAACGCACCAAGCATGATGCCGTAGGTTTGCGCGCCACCATGCAACAGGTCGCGCGCGACCAGCGGCATCAGCGCCGATACCGAGCCGCCGATCAAGCCCGTCAGCAACGTGCGTCCCAGCACGATGCGGATCGAGGGCGAGTTGGCGATATAGCGCACGCCCGAGACGATGGCACGGTTGAGGCGTTCACGGGGAAGCCGCGACGGCTCGCTGATGCGGCGCCAGAGAAACAGCACCACCAGCAGGGGAATATAAAGTACGGCGTTGATGGCGAAGGCCGCGACCGCGCCGGCGGTCGCAACGACGATGCCGCCGATCGCGGGCCCAAAACTTCGCGCGATGTTGTAGCTGATGCCGTTCAGCGCCACCGCCGACGGCAAGGTTTCCGCCGGCACCTGTTCGCTGACCGAGGATTGCCATGCCGGTCCGAACAGCGCCATGCCGCTGCCGACGATGAAACAAAATGCCAGCAGGATTTCCGGGGTGACGAGACCGAGCCACGCCAGCACCGACAGCGCCGTTGCGCCGACAAGCGCGATCGACAGCGAGACCAGCGCCACGATGCGCCGGTCATACATGTCGGCGATGGCGCCGGCCGGCATCGAGATCAGCATGACCGGCAGCATCAGCGCGGTCTGGACCAGCGCGACCTTGTCGGCGGACGAGGTCATCTGCGTCATCGCCCAGGCGGCGCCGACCCCCTGGATCAACAGGCCGAGATTGGACAACAGGCTGGCGAGCCAGATGCGCCGGAACGCCGTATGCCGCAGCGGTGCGGCGACGCCATGGGCGGCAAACATCTGACGTTTCGGCGGTTCAGTCATTGCTCGTTCCGTTGGCGCCGGTGAGCACCGGCCTTGATTTCCTGCGCTTCAAAGTGATGCCCGTGAAAGTCCTTGGCTGTCCAGTGCTTGGGCCCCTATCGGCGGTCACACAGGGCGGCTAAAATGCGGAAAAATAACGGGGAGATCATGAAAATGCGGCTATCGCGGCGAGCGCTATTGCAAGGCGCCGGGGCCCTGCCTTTGGCGGCCGGCAGCTTCGGGTTTTCGGCGTTTGCGCAAGCCCCTTCCGCCGCCCCGAGCGCGACCGAAATTCCGCCGATTCGTGTTTGCACACGGCAATGGCGAGCAGGCTCCGTTGTGGATGACCACGCTGTGGCGGATGGAATTGAACGGGCTTCCGCGCGACCGCATGTTCGCGATTAATTTTACCGATCCCTTGGCGCGGGCCGACGATACCAAGCCGGAGCCGAACAAATCCTCGACCGAGGATCAGCGCCGCGAGCTCGGCTGACGCCATCAAGGAATTGAAGCGCCGCACCGGCGCCTCGCGCGTCGCTCTCGTCGGCAATTCGCGCGGCGGCTACTCCATTCGCAACTACATCAAGAACGGCGGGGCGGCGATGTCAGCCACGCCGTGCTGTGCGGCGTGCCCAACCATGGCGATCTTTGATTGGGACGAGCAACCTCGACAACGAGTTCAACGGCCGCGGGTCCTTTCCTGCGCGGACTGAACGAGGGCGACAGCGAGGTGACGCCAGGCACCTCGTTCCTGACGCTGCGCAGCGATGGCATGGACAAGTACGCGCAAGCCGACGGCCGCTTTATCGGCAAGCCGGGCACGCCCGACCGGCATCACGGCAGAAGGTCCCGCGCTCAAGGGCGCAACCAATCTGGTGCTCGGCGCCGTCGACCATCGCGAGACCGCGTATCATCCGCGCGCCTTCCGCGAGATCTATAGGTTCATCGCCGGCCGCGAACCTGACAGGATCGCAATCACACCGGAAGCGGCAGTCAAATTGAGCGGGCTCGTGACGGGCACGCCGGGCGGCATCCAAACCAACCGCCCGGTGGCGGGCGCATCGGTGGAAATCTATCGCGTGTCTCCCGATACCGGCGAACGCATCGGCGGCGCAATTCACACCTCGCAAACCGGCGCGGACGGCCGCTGGGGCCCGGCGCAGGTCGATCCCTCCTGGTATCTCGAGATGGTGCTGACATCAGCCGGTTCGGCCACCACGCATTTCTACCGTTCGCCGTTTCCGCGCTCGTCCGATATCGTGCATCTTCGCGCCGCGCGCGCCTTGGGACCGGCCGATGCGGGAGCGGGCAGCGTCGTCCTGATGTCGCGGCCGCGGGGATATTTTGGTCTTCCCCGCGACGTCGTGCTGCTCGACGGCAAGGAGCCGACCGATGTGAAGCCGGGCGTGCCGACCGATTCGCTGACGACGTTGCGGCTTTCCGCCGCGGAGGTGGGTCGTCCGGTGGTGGCGCAGTTCAATGAGGAACGGATCGTCGCGCGCGCCTGGCCGGCGTCGGAAAACAGAATTGCGATCGCGGAGGTGACCTACTAGCTGTCTCCTCAAATCCCGCCGCCTTCATGGCGCCCCGATGTTAGACTTGATAAGGTTGCGAGCCGCCGATCTCGCGACGGTTCTTTGATGAGAGGCCGAAAGTGAGCATAGCGGAAGCCTACGACGTAACGGTCACGCGTCGGCCGCTGGTGCCGCCCAGTCCGCCGCGCGCGCCGGACACCATGACCGCGATCGGGCGGATGGCGGCGATGCGGGTGAGCCCGATCGGCACCTGGGGCCAGCGCGCCTACGAAGAGGATATCATCCAGGGCCGCTTCTTCGGACGCTCCAGCTTTATTCTCAACACACCCGATGCGATCCGGCATGTGCTGGTCGACAACTACGAGAACTACACGCGAACCCCGGCCGGCATCCGGGTGTTGCGCCCGATGCTTGGTGAAGGCCTTTTGATCGCGGAAGGCCGCGCCTGGAAACACCAGCGCAGGACACTGGCGCCGGCCTTTACCCCGCGCGCGGTGGCGTCGCTGGTTCCGCACATGATCGCGGTAACCGATGAGACGATCGCCAAGCTGAAGGGAGCAAGCAGCGGGCCGGTCGATTTGCGCGAGACGATGCAGCACATGACGCTGGAGATCGCCGGGCGCACCATGTTCTCGTTCGGGATGGAGCGTCACGGCGCGGCGCTGCGCGACTTCGTGATGGAATATGGCGAGCGGCTGGCGCGGCCGCATTTCCTCGATCTGCTGCTGCCGCTGAGCTGGCCAAGTCCGCAGGATTTCTCCCGCGCGCGCTTCCGCAAGCGATGGACGCGTTTCGTGGCCATGCTGATGGCGGAGCGCCGCGCGGCCGGCAAGAACGAGGGCGCGCCGCCGCGCGATCTGTTCGACCTGATGGGCGCTGCGCGCGATCCCGAGACCGGCGAAGCCTTCAGCGACGAACAACTCGGCGATCAGGTCGCGACCATGATCCTTGCCGGCCACGAGACCACCGCCACCGCGCTGTTCTGGTCGCTTTATCTGCTGGCGCTCGACCCGGCGACCCAGGACCAGCTGGCCGCCGAGGTACAGGGCTTAACCGTGAACGGCGCGTTCGATATCGAGCGGCTGAAATTTACCCGCGCCGTGGTCGACGAAACCATGCGGCTCTATCCCCCGGCCTTTCTGATCGCGCGCGCGGCCGCGGCACCGGATACCATCGCGGGCCTGCCGGTCAGGAACAAGGACGTGATCCTGATCGCGCCATGGCTGTTGCACCGGCATGAAAAGCTCTGGCGGGATCCGAACGCCTTCATCCCGTCCCGCTTCATGCCGCCCTCGCCGCCGCCCGACCGCTTCGCCTATCTGCCGTTCGGCGTCGGCGCGCGGGTCTGCATCGGCGCGCATTTTGCGCTGGTGGAAGCCACATTGGCGCTGGCCAAGCTGATCGGCGCGTTCCGCGTCGAGCTTCTGGACAAGGAGCCGGTGCTCCCCATCGGCGTGGTGACAACGCAGCCCGACCGCTCGCCGATGTTTACGATCAGGCCCCGCTAGCCAAAGCGTTGCCCTCGGACTTGATCCGGGGGCTGTCGGTTGGCGTGAAGAAAGCGCGTAAAAACAAAAGACTAGAGCTCCGGTGCTCATTCAGTCAGAACCGAAGAGGCTCCGGGCATTGCGCGGACGTTGCTGCGCTCCCATCTAGTGTTGCGGCATGAGCGAAATCCAGGCCCAGATTGCGTTATTGAAGCAGACCGCCGACGCCGCGGTTGCCGACGCCATCGCGCGGTTGATCGATGAAGGCGAGGATCACGAGCTCAACCGCATCAACGTGCTGGATTTTTCGAAGCGCAGCGGGCTTGACGAAGAGCGGGTGATTTCCGGCTTCCTTCATGCGTCGCGGCTGGGGTTGTTCGATCTTACCTGGAACGTGCTGTGCCCTGGCTGCGGCGGCGTGCTGGATGCCCACTCGACGCTGAAATCGCTCCGTCCCGACGACTATCATTGCGGGCTATGCGCCTGCGGCTACGAGGCTTCGGTCGACGAGCAGGTCGAGGTCGCCTTTACCGTCAGTCCCCGGACCAGGCGCATCGCCGCGCATGATCCGAACACGCTGCCGGTCTGGGAATATTTCAAGCAGGTTTTCTGGAGTTCGGGCATCGATCTCAACAAGGAATCCTTCGCGCAACTCACTGACGAGGTGACGCTCGATACGCTCGAACTGCCGGCGGGCGAGAGGGCGACGATGTCGCTGCAATTGCCGTCGGACTTCATCATCGTGTTCGAGCCGGTGACGCACGCCGCGCAGTTCATCGATGTTCAGGGCGAACCGACCAAGGAACGTCAACAGCTTTCCCTGATTTACAAAAAAACGCCGTCGCCGACCGGAGCAACCGTCACCTTGCGTCCCGGCCCGTTGCAGCTGTCGCTCGATAATCAGGCCGGGGTCCGGGTGCTGCCGTCGGTCTTTATCGCCGCCGATGCGCTTCATCACCTGATCGGCAAGCGCAAGCCGTTCCTCACCGCCAAGCGGATGCTGACCAACCAGACCTTCCGCGACGTCTTCAAGGCCGACAACCTCAACATCGATCAACGCCTCAAGATCACCTCGCTGACCTTCCTGTTCACCGACCTCAAGGGCTCTACTGCGCTCTACGAGCGGGTCGGAGATCTCGCCGCATTCGATCTGGTGCGCGCGCATTTTCACGCGCTGCTCGAGATCATCTCCGCGGAGAAAGGCGCTGTCGTGAAGACCATCGGCGATGCCGTAATGGCGACCTTCATCAGGCCCGAACATGCGATTGTCGCGGGCCTGCGAATGCGCGCCGCCATGGATGTGCTGAATGCAAAGCGCGGCACCCGCGATCTGGTGGTCAAGATCGGGATTCATGAAGGTCCGTGTCTTGCCGTCATGCTCAACGAGCGGCAGGATTATTTCGGCCAGACCGTCAATATCGCCGCACGGGTTCAGAGCCTGTCGACCTCGCAGGAGATTTACATCACCGGGCCGGTGATCGAGGCGCCCGCGGTCGCCGCCATCCTGGACAAGGAGGCGATCACGCCCATTCAAAAGCAGGCCGCGCTGCGCGGCATTGCCGACAAGATCGTCGTCTATGAAATACCCTGAAGCGTGGTTCCGGGATGGCGCGCTGGCAGACCTCAGATGCGCAATTGCGCATCGGGGAATCTTTGAAAAAATTGTTTACGATGAAGATTCCGCCTTCGCGCTCACGCGCGGGGGCGGAATGACGACAACAGATTGCCGAACCGTAATGCATGACGAGGAACAACGCGGATTGCGTATTTTGATTTCCCGGCCCATATATCAGCGGTAGCCGCCAATGCGGCGGCCAACGAAACCAAAAATGATTTCGGTAGGAAGTAATGCTGGACGGACTGCGCCAATTCATTGCCGACGTTGTTTCTCCCATCACGCACGAGCATCGGGCATTTGACGATACCGGCTATCGTCTGGCGGCGACGGCGTTGCTGATTCACGTCGTTTCGATCGACGGCGAGCCGTCTGATGCCGAAAAGCGCAAGCTTCATGGCCTGATCGAAAGCCGCTTCGGGCTTGATCCCGGTACCGCGGATCAATTGATCGCGTCCGCGACGCTGGTCGAGGGCGAGGCGGTCGATCTCTATCACTTCACCAGCGTCATCATGCGTTCGGTGAATGAGGAGGGCAGACTCCGCATCGTCGAGATGATGTGGGAGCTGGTTTACGCCGATGGCCAGGTCAGCGAGTTCGAGGATAACGTCGTCTGGCGTGCAGCCGATCTGCTGGGCGTGTCGTCGCGCGACCGGATCGATCTCAAGCACCGCGTTGCCGCCAGGCAGCCCGCGGTCACGGGCAGCTAGGATATCGCGGCGGCTTGAATGCTGCGGCCCTGAGCCGGCACCCGGCGCCGAACATGACCAATCCTTAATGTATGTAGCCGACGGCCCCCGCCGGGCGCATTTAGCCGCAGTTATTGCCGTTCAATTTCGCAGCACTGTGCGTTTGAACACGCCGATATGCTTGCGGGGTGGCTTGCATCCCGCCTAATGCCTATGCTCTCGTTCCCCGACTTGGCTGAACATCGTCCAATTTGTTTAAGAGCATTGCATCGTGACTGAGCGCGTAACGCTGATTACGGGGGCCTCGGCGGGAATAGGGACCGAACTGGCGCGCGTTTTCGCATCGAATGGTCATCGCGTCGCTCTGGTGGCGCGACGCGCGGAACGCCTGGCTAGCGCTGGCGGGTGAAATCGCGGCTAGCGGCGGTGCGGCGCCGATTGTGATTGCCTGCGATCTCGAACAACCCGATGCCGGCGACAGGATTGCCGCGGCGCTGGCCGCCGAAGGGGTGGAGGTCGAGTTCGTCGTCAACAATGCCGGCTTTGGCTTGTTCGGTAACGCGGTCGACCTGGACCGCGCAGAACAGCTCGGCATTATCGCCGTCAACATTCGCGCGACGACCGATTTGTCGTTGCGATTCTCCGATCAGCTGATCCGGCATCGCGGCGGCATCCTCAATGTCGCATCGATCGCCGGCTTCCTGCCGGGACCGGGGATGGCGGTATATTACGCGTCCAAGGCCTATGTGCTGTCGCTCAGCGAAGCGCTGCGCGGGGAACTCGCTCCCCGCGGCGTGCGCGTCACGGTCCTGTGTCCCGGTCCGGTGCCGTCGGAATTTCAGGCGCGGGCGAAATTTAAGCCCGGATTCGATTCCGCGATCCTGAACGTCAGCGCATCGGACGTTGCAAAGGCGGGATATCGCGGGCTGATGGCCAACAAGCGGGCGGTGCTGCCAGGCCTCGGCATCAAGATCGTGCCGCTTCTGCTCCGGCTGTTTCCGCGCGGGTTTATCCTGTGGGCGGTCGGGCAATTTCAGCTGGGGCGGCGCCGATAAACGCATCAGCAGCCTTTTTGGCCCGCCTTTTGCTTTCAAAATAAATCTGAACTGCTTTGAACTTACACGAAATTAACCGTCACCTAGGTACGATTTCACCTTGATTGCCGTAAACCAGACCAATCGATGTCGTTTCAATCGCGCAAGATAACCTCGGAAACCGTGCTGCGCTTCCCCGGCGGGCCATTCGCGGCCCCCTCGACGGCCGAATCTCTGCTGCCGGTGCTGATCGTCCTGCACCAGGAAACGTCGACGCCGGGCCGCGTCGGCAATGTGCTGCGCGCGCTCGGACACAGATTGGATATCCGACGCCCCCGCTTTGGCGATTCCCTTCCGGAGACGCTGGATGGCCATGCCGGCGCTGTCATTTTCGGCGGCCCGATGAGTGCAAACGATCCGGATGATTTCATTCGCCGGGAGATCGACTGGATCGCGGTCCCGCTCCGGGAGCAGCGGCCGTTTCTGGGAATTTGCCTGGGGGCCCAGATGCTCGCGAAGCAGCTCGGCGCCCGGGTTGCGCCGCATCCGCAAGGCCGGTCGCAGATCGGATATTATCCCATCCGCCCGACGCCCGCGGGGCTCGAGATCTGTCCGAACTGGCCGGATCATGTCTACCATTGGCACCAGGAGGGATTCGAGCTTCCCGTGGGCGCCGAATTGCTGGCGGAGGGCAGCGACTTCCCGGTGGAAGCGTTTCGATCGGATCACTGCTTCGGCTTCCAGTTTCATCCCGACGTGACCTACGCGATGATGCATCGCTGGACCACGCGCGGCCATGCGCGCCTCGAATTGCCGGGCGCGCGGGCGCGCCACCATCACTTCGCCGATCGCGCGGTTCATGACATGACCGAACGCGCCTGGCTGAAGCAGTTTCTCGATGGCTGGCTGGCTCGCGTGCCGCGATCGGTGATGTCGGAAGCCGCGGAATAGCGCTTAAAGCAACTTCACACCTGGCACGGATGTCCCCGATCAACTTCCTTTCGTCGAGCCGATTTTGCCCGACGGGCAAATCACTTCTGATTTTCAGAAGTCATGTCAAGCCCCCTTTTTGCAAAAATATTTCTGTTTTCTCCCGACCCAAATCAGTTCACTGATTCGCCCCGTCTCGTTCCGACAAGAGGGGCGTTGCGCACGTCATCAACGTGGGGCGGGATGCGGTGGACGCGGTTGGCGCACTTGACGAATGGTGCTGACGCGGACGGCGAAGTCGTGTCGCTCTGACGCCCCAATCGTTGGCGTCAAGTCTGCGATAAGAAGCGCAGGCGACGGTGTCAAAAAGCGTGGTCACCGAGGAGAGCGCGAAGTAAGCCGTAAAACCATTGCGCGGGGAATGCCGGGTGAATCCGTCTGAACCTGTGGTGACTATGCTCGTGTGCTTTGTTTTATTTTGCATGCGAGGCTGCGGGTGCAGCTGGCACCCGGCATTCCCTGCGCCCTCTGTTATCAGAGCGGCGAAACGTTCTTGCAAAACCTCGGGCGCCTCGCGCCGCGGGAATGCAGGCTTTTGTTTGATCGGCTGTCTGAAATTGAAGCAACTTCATCCTCGTCGTCCCGGGCAAGCGAGCCAACGGGTCGGCGCGAAGCGCCGCCCGATGACAGGCTCCGCGAGCGCTGATCCGGGACCTATAACCACAAATGTTTGTTGTTGCGCCAAGCTGGGACCACATCGAGCGCACAACAAGCATTTGTGGTTATGGGTCCCGGCGTTCGCCGGGACGACAAATCGTCAGCATCGCGAGGAGCGAAGCGACAAGCAAATACATTCTAACTCCGTCCCTAACGGCTTCGTGCAGCCTTCTCAAATCTACAATTGTGCTAGTCTCGGCCGAAGCTTGCGGCCTCAAGCAGGCAGAGGGAGGCGACATGAACGGCGAGCAATTCGCAGCTCTGCTGGACGAGTTCACGCGGTCGGCGGAATCCGGCAGTGGCGCGCGCTTCGCCGGCCATTTCACCGAAGCCGCGATCTATTACGATTACATCTACGGTGCGCATAAAGGGCGCGCCGAGATCGCGCATATGATGCAGAACCTGTTTCATCGGGATGCGGCGGATTACCGCTGGGAAATGTTTGACCCCGTGTTCGACGGCGAAAAAGGATATGCGTGGTCACTGTCGAGCTTTACCTCGAAAATCCCGCAATTTGCGGGAAAGCGCGTGGTCATCGACGGCATCAGCCGCTTCATCGTACGAGACGGCCTGATCGCCGAATACCGCGAGTCCGTGAACGGCGGGGTTGCCATGGCGCAGCTCGGGGTCGAGCCTGATCGCATGGCAAAGGTGTTCAAGCGCTGGACCGGATGGCTCAAGGAGAGCCCGGAAACCGTGGATTACCTTGCGCGGCCAAAAGGCTCGCGCGCCGGGAGGCGCGGCTAGAAACGGATATCAACAACAACGCGTTGACAGCGAGCAAAGGGAGATTGCGGTGAGCTACCAGCATATTCTTTATGACGTGAGCGAGAAGATCGCGACCATCACGCTGCACAGGCCCGACCGGATGAACGCATGGACCCCGATCATGGAGCGCGACGTGCGCCATGCCATGGAAGCCGCCGCCGCCGATGACAATGTGCGCGTCATCGTGCTCACCGGCTCGGGGCGCGCGTTCTGCGCCGGCGCCGACATGGAGGCGCTGAAGGGGCTTGATCCCGACGACATCAGGCGCGCCCAAAACCTGCCGCCGTTCGACATGAACCGCAGACCCGACTGGCAGACGCGCTACGCGTATTATCCCTCGATACCGAAGCCCGTGATCGGCATGCTCAACGGCGCCACTGCCGGCATCGGGCTGGTGCACGCGCTATACTGCGATCTGCGCTTTGCCGCCGACAACGCGGTCTTTACGACCGCGTTCTCACGCCGCGGACTGATCGCCGAGCACGGCATCAGCTGGATGCTGCCCCGCATCGTCGGCCATGCCAATGCGCTCGATCTCCTGATGTCCGCGCGCCGGGTGCAAGGCGATGAAGCGCTGCGCATCGGTCTCGTCAATCGGCTCTACCCGCCCGAACAGCTGCGCGAGCAGACCTATGCTTACGCGCGCGATCTCGCCGACTTCGTCTCGCCGAGCGCGGTCGCGGTGATCAAGCGGCAGCTTTACGATGTGCCGTTCCAGACGCTGGCCGAAGCCACCATCGACGCCAACCGGGAAATGGTGGTCGCATTGCGCGGCAGCGATTTTCGCGAAGGGGTTGCGAGTTTCATGGAGAAACGGCCGCCGCGGTTTACGGGGAAGTGAGTGGGCGCTTGAGTTGGATCGCGGCGCTTCACTGCTGGCAAGCTTGCCGAGGCCCGTCTTCGCCCTTCGGGCTACGCCGCGGCAGCCTTCGCTATGAAAGGGCTTGCCGAGCCGAAGCAGGCGCAGCCTGCGAAGGTTTACTGGGAAGTGAATTGTTGGAGTTGGATCGCGCCTGTCTTGGCTGCCGGCAAGCTTGCCGAGGCCCGTCTTCACCCTTCGGGTTACGCCGCGGCAGCCTTCGCTACGAAAGGGCTTGCCGAGCCGAAGCAGGCGCAGCCTGCGAAGGCTGGTGGAGCCAGGCGGGATCGAACCGCCGACCTCGTCATTGCGAACGACGCGCTCTCCCAGCTGAGCTATGGCCCCTTGCGCAACCGCCTCGATGTGAGCGATGGCGGGGAAGCAATCGGTGCCATTTACAATCCGCGCCAACGTCGAGTCAAGAACGGCGAAATCGGCGTTTCCGCAGCATTTGGTCCGGAACTTCCCTTGTTTGCCGAAGGGGGGAACCGATATCTAGCAGCCAGCCCACCCCGCGAGTCCCTCCCCCATGCGTGCCGTTCTCGACATCGTTCTCATCGTCCTCGATCTCTATGTCTGGCTGCTGATTGCCGCGGCAATCCTGTCCTGGCTGATCGCCTTCAATGTCGTGAACACGCGCAACCAGTTCGTCTCCGCGGTGGCAGAGTTCCTGTACCGGATCACCGAGCCGCTGCTGGCCCCGATCCGCTCGTTCATGCCTAACCTCGGCGGGCTCGATATCTCGCCGATCATCCTGATCCTGATCATCATGTTCATCCAGCGGGTGATCACCTATTACATCTATCCCAGCGTGTTCTGATCGCGCGTTGGGATGTCCTGATGGATGATTGATGGATCCTTGGCGCTATTCCACCGAAGGCATCAGCGTCGCGCTGCGGGTGACGCCGCGCGGCGGCCGCGACGACATTGACGGCGTGGAGACGCTTGCCAATGGCCGCACCGTGGTCAAGGTGCGGGTCCGCGCCATCGCCGAGGGCGGTGAAGCCAATCGCGCGGTGACCGAGCTGCTCGCCAAGGCCCTTGGCGTGCCCAAAGGCAAGGTGCGAATTCTCTCGGGTACGACATCGCGCCTCAAGCAGATCGCCGTTGACGGCGATCCCGCAACGCTCGGCGACGCCTTGCGAAAAGCGACCGCAGGCGAGGCGGGTTTGACGGATCGACAAAGGGATTGAGATGACGGCCCGGATCATCGATGGAAAAGTCATTGCCGCCGAGCTTCGCGCCCGCGTCACTGAGGAGGTCGCGCGGGTGCAGCGCGAGCACGGGATCACGCCCGGGCTCGCGGTGGTGCTGGTCGGCAGCGATCCCGCCAGCCAGGTCTATGTCCGCAGCAAGCACAAGCAGACCCAGGCGGCCGGCATGGCGTCGTTCGAGCACGTGCTCCCGGCCGACGTCGCGCAAGGCGACTTGCTGGCGCTGATCGCAAAGCTCAATCGCGATTCCAGCGTGCACGGCATTCTGGTGCAATTGCCGCTGCCGAAATCGCTGCATACCGAGACCATCATCAACGCCATCGATCCCGCCAAGGACGTCGACGGGCTGCATCCGAGCAATGCCGGGCGGTTGGCCGGCGGATTTGCCGCGCTTGCGCCGTGCACGCCGCTCGGTTGCATCATCCTGACCAAAAGCGTGCATGCGTCGCTGCAAGGCATGAACGCCATCGTGATCGGCCGCTCCAATCTGGTCGGCCGTCCCCTGCTGCAGCTGCTGCTCAATGAAAACGCCACCGTGACGATCGCGCATTCGCGCTCGCGCGATCTCGCGCGATTGTGCGCCCGCGCCGACCTCGTCTACGCCGCCGTCGGCAAGCCCGAAATGGTACGCGGCGACTGGATCAAGCCGGGTGCTACCGTGATCGACGTCGGCATCAACCGGCTGCAGGACAAGGACGGCAACACCCGCCTGGTCGGCGATGTCGCCTTTGCCGAGGTGTCGGGTGTCGCGGGCGCGATCACCCCGGTACCGGGCGGCGTCGGCCAGATGACGGTAGCGTGCCTGTTGGTCAACACCCTGCGCGCCGCCTGCGCGATTCACGGATTGCCCAAGCCGGGGGTGTAAAATGCCGTCATTCCGGGGCGCGAGCAAAGCGAGTGAACCCGGAAATCCATAACCACGATCGAGAGTATGGATTCCGGGCCTGCGCCTACGGCGCATCCCGGAATGACGGCGGTTGGTTCAGCATGTCGCGCGTGCCCTACTTCTTGCCCTCCGCCCGGGCGATGGCTTCCTCAATCAGTCGGTGCGCATCCTCGGCGCCGCCCCATCGCAACACCTTCACCCATTTTCCCCGTTCGAGGTCCTTGTAGTGCTCGAAGAAGTGCTGGATTTGCTGCAGCGTGATGTCGGGCAGATCGCTGTAGGTCCGCACCTTGTCGTAGCGCTGGGTCAGTTTTGACGACGGCACCGCGATGATCTTCTCGTCGCCGCCGGCCTCGTCCTCCATCAGCAGCACGCCGACCGGCCGCACGCTCATCACCGCGCCCGGAACGATCGCGCGGGTATTGGCGACCAGAACGTCGCAGGGATCGCCGTCGCCCGACAGCGTATGCGGAATGAACCCGTAATTGCCGGGATAGCGCATGGCGGTATAGAGAAACCGGTCAACGACAAGCGTGCCGGCGTCCTTGTCCATCTCGTATTTGATCGGCTCGCCGCCGACCGGCACTTCGATGATGACGTTGACCTCGCGCGGCGGATCGATCCCGATCGAAATGGCGTCAATGCGCATGGATGGCTCCGCAAGGCTTTAAAGTCAGGAAGGCCTTCAAACCAGATCCTGGATGGCGGCGGCGCGGGTTGAGGCCTGTTTCGGCGCGCTGCTGGGCCCGGCGAATTCGCGAAGCCTTAATTAGTCCAGGCGAAGGCAACCTTGTCGAGCGACTTGGGCCCGAATTTCTCTGAGCTGCGCGCGACCATACGGCCGCCGAGCGCGCGGTAAAACTCGGTCGCATGATCGTTGTCGGAGAGCGCCCAGATCACCATGCTCTTCAGGCCGCTCTGCAGCAGGTCGCGTCGTGCGGCGGTGAACAGCCGGCGGCCGAAGCCGAGGCCCTGAAACTCGGGGCGAAGATACAGCTCGTAGATCTCGCCTTCGAAATGCAGGCTGCGCGCGCGGTTGCGCCCGTAATTGGCGTAGCCCGCGACCTTGTCGCCGAACACCAGCACGCTGACGCGGCTGCCCTTGCGGATCGCGCTATCCCACCATTGCGGGCCGCGGCGGTTGATCAGCTTCTCCAGCTCGGCGCCGGGAATGATGCCCTGATAGGCCGAGCGCCAGGCTTCGTCATGGGTAGACGCTACCGCCGCTGCGTCCGCAGCTTTGGCCGGCCGAACCTCGATCAGGGTTGTGCTCATGGTCCCGATCAAAGCAAGTCAGCGCGTCGGCTTCAAGGTCTATCGTTAATTATCGGTTAACCTGTGGATTTTGTGCATCAGTTTTTGCCATCAGGCTGTGCCGAAAGAGGACAGGAGGCCCCTTTGGGCGGCACCTAACGGATGGCCGGCCTGGCATAACGGTGCCGAACGGCCCTTCGACGATGCCCGTCTTCACGGAAAAATGCTCCGGATTTGATTCGCCGTGCGTATGCTGCGCGCGAATCCGAAAGCCGCCGTTTCGGTCGCGTCAGGCAGATTTATGCAATTGTTGAGAGCGCTCTTTGCCCTGCCAGTGCTCGGACTTGTCTGCACCCAGACGGCGCTGGCGCAAACCCGGTTCGGCGCGCAAGGGCCGGAAAGCGAGCCTGATCGCATACAGCAGTGGCTCATCCCCTCGCCCGATCCGGACACCGCGGCGCGCGCGATATTGTTTCGCCCGCCCGGCGATGGGCCGTTTCGGCTTGCGCTGATTGCGCACGCCTCGACGCAAAACGTGTTGCGTCGCGCGCAAATGCCGCAGAGCGAATACCGCGCGCTGGCGGCCTTTTTGGTTGCGCGGGGATTTGCGGTGCTGGTGCCGGAACGCCCGGGCCACGGCGCGACCGGGGGGCGCTATCTCGAGGACCAGGGCGATTGCGACGGAGCCGATTATATCAGCGCCGGGCGCGCCATCGCCGAGGCGATCGTTATGGCGTTGAATTATCTGCGCAGCCAATCCTTCGTCCGGCAGGAGGGTGCGGTGATTCTCGGACATTCGGCCGGCGGCTGGGGTGCGCTGGCATTGGCCGGCGAGAAGGTGAACGGCGTCTCGGCCATCATTGCATTCGCGGCCGGTCGCGGTGGCCACGCCGACGATTTGCCCAATGTGGTCTGCGCGCGCGACAGGCTGGTCTCGACGGCGCGCGAGTTCGGCAAGGGTGCGCGCGTGCCGGTGACATGGCTGGTGGCGGCCAACGACAGCTATTTTTCGCCCGAGCTGTCGCGGCAGCTGGCCGACGCATTCCGCTCTGGCGGCGGCAGCGTCGACTTTCAGGTGCTGGCGGCATCCGGCAATGAGGGCCATTGGCTGGCGGAGACCGAGGCTGGCGTAACAATCGCCGGACCGGAACTGGACCGCGCGCTGAAGCTACCGATCGCGGCGGTCAAAAAACAATGACGTTGTATTTCATTGTCAAATATCTGCACGTGCTCGGCGCCATCGTCATTCTCGGCACCGGAACCGGCATCGCCTTTTTCATGCTGATGGCGCATCAGAGCCGCGACGTGGCGTTCATCGCGCGCACCGCGGCCACCGTCGTGATCGCCGACATGCTGTTCACGTTGACCGCGGTCCTGCTGCAACCGGTCACCGGCGGATTATTGATGGCGCTGTCCGGCACCACACTTGCGGAGCGCTGGCTTGTCAGTTCGCTCGGACTTTACGCGGTCGCCGGGCTGTTCTGGATTCCGGTGATCTTCATGCAGATCGAAATGCGCGATCTCGCACGAAAAGCGCATGCGCAACAGCAGCCGCTGCCGCCGCGTTACTTCAAGCTGTTTCGCCGCTGGTTTTTGTTCGGCATTCCCGGTTTCGGTTCAGTCATGATCATTCTCTGGCTGATGATCGCCAAGCCGATTTAATGGGCATGATCCCGAAAAGTGGGAACCGGTTTTCGGAGAAGATCATGCCCGATCAAAGAGTGACCCTATGAGCCAGGCGCGCAACATTCTCGTGCTCGGGGCGTCCGGCCTGATCGGGCGCTTCGTCACCGACGATCTCCGCGCGCGCGGCTTTCATGTGGTCGGGATCGCGCGGCGATTTTCGCCCTCGCAGACGGCAAGCGCGCTCGATCTGGAGCTGCCGGTCATGTCGATGGATGCAGCGTCGCTGGCGCGGCTGATCGGGCAACACGGCATCGATCTCGTCGTCAATTGCCTCGGCGTGCTGCAGGACGGTCCCGGCAGCGATACCCGTGCCGTGCATCGCGATTTCGTCGCGCGGCTGCTGCAGGCGATCCGCGATAGCGGCCGCGCGATCCGGCTGGTGCACCTCTCGATACCCGGCGAGGCCGCCGACGACCGCACCGCCTTCAGTGCGACAAAACGCGAAGCCGAGCGGTTGATCGCGGCCTCCGGCATCCCTTATGCGATCCTGCGGCCGGGGTTTGTGATCGCGCCGTCGGCCTATGGCGGCAGCGCAATGCTGCGCGCGCTGGCGGCGTTTCCGATTGATCTTCCCAAGGCGGAATCCGCAACGCCGTTCCAGCCGGTCGCGGTCGAAGATATTGCGGCGACGATTGCCTGGCTCGCCGGCCGCGATCCCGCTGACAAGATCGCCAAGCCGTGACGTGGGACCTGATGCAGCCGCAGCCGGTCACGCTCGGCGGCGTGATCGAACAATTCCGCCGGTCGTTCGGCACCGCTGACATGCCGCGCGTTACCCTGCCTGCCTTCCTGCTCGATCTCGGCGCCAAACTCGGCGATCTCGCGAGCTGGCTCGGCTGGATGCCGCCGATGCGCACCACCGCGATCACCGAGTTGCGGCGCGGAGTAAGCGGCGATCCGCAACCGTGGATGGCCGCAACCGGCATCGTGCCGAGCACCCTTCCGCAGGCGGTGGGGCAGCGCTCCGCCACCATCCAGGACAAATGGTTCGCCCGGCTGTTTCTGACCAAGGCGCTGGTGATCGCGAGCCTTGTGGTGTTCTGGCTCGCCTCGGGTTTTGTCGCGCTGGTGATATCCTATGACGCCGCCGCGGCAATCCTCACGGCGCACGCCTTCCCGCCGGCGCTGGTGGCGCCGTTCACCGTCGGCACCAGCCTGATGGACATGACAATCGGCGTGCTGATCGCCTTCCGCCGCACCTGTGCGCTGGATTGATCGCCGGCATCGTTGCGTCGCTCGGCTACATGCTGGGAACCGCGATCCTGACGCCGGACTTGTGGATCGAGCCACTCGGCGCGCTGGTCAAGACCGGACCGGCGATCGTCCTGATGCTGGTGGCGCTGCTGACCTGGACAACAGATGACGGGGGCAGGCTCGTGACTAACCAGTGGCCCGACGATGACGTGATCCTCTATGACGGCGTGTGCGTGTTCTGCTCGCGCTGGGTCCGCTTCGTCGCGGCGCGCGACAAGGAGCAGCGCTTTCGCTTCACGCGCGATCCAGTCCGGCTACGGCACGCGGCTGGCACAGGCGTTCGGCATCGATCCCGACGATCCCGACACCAATGCCGTGGTCCATGGCGGCGTCGCGTATTTCAAATCCGACGCCGCGCTGACGGTGCTGAGCCATCTGCCGGGATGGGGCTGGGTCCGCGTGTTGCGCTTCGTGCCAAAACCGCTCCGCGACGCCGTCTACAATCTCGTCGCCCGCAACCGCTACAGGATTTTCGGGAAGTACGAGGAATGCTTTGTGCCGGAGGCGGGGATCAGGGCGCGGGTGATGGAGTGGAGGCGTGCGGCTATCTAAACGATCAAAGCTGCTTTAAGTTGAAGTTGGCCGAGATAGCGCGCCATTACAGGCTAAAGTTTATGACCAAAGCTGTTTTTACGACCAAGGTAACGCCGAGTTATAACGATCTGCCCGAGGTCCGATATCATTTCCCGCGCACATATCTCAATCAGGCGAAGCAGGCCGTCGGTGATCATATCGTCTATTACGAGCCAAGACGGTCAAGCGTCGAACTATCCAGCTTCGGCGGACGGCAATCCTATTTCGGAGTGGCGCGCGTCACGGCAGTTGTCGAAGACGACGAACTGGCGGACCACTACTACGCTCTTGTCGATGACTATCTCGATTTCGATCGACCAGTGCCGTTCTCTGAAGGCAGAGAATATTACGAGACCGCACTGAAGAAAGAGGATGGCAGCACTAACAAGGGTGCATTCGGCCGGGCCGTGCGCCTTATTCCGGATGATGAGTTCGACCGAATATTGAAGTCTGGCTTCGCTCCAATTCTCAACGAAAACCTAGCGTCTCAGAAGTCACGTTGCCAGGATTTTCGGAGTCGCCCACGCCATTTGAACGCCCGATCGTTGAAATGACCGTTTCCGGCCATTTCGAGAACGCTCGTTCATGCACAACGTGCGCGCAGCCTATTCAAATCGGTGCGCGGTCACGGGACTGACGTCTGATCAATGGAGGGGGCCGTCCAGAAGTTCAGGCCGCGCACATTCAGCCAGTGGCGTCAAAAGGTCCCGATTCTGTTCGCAACGGATTGGCCCTATCTGGGACCGCGCACTGGATGTTTGACCGAGGTCTCATTTCGATTGGCGATGATTACAAAATCCTTATTGCCAAGCATCATGTTCCAGCGATGCCGTTGCGTCTTCTGAATCAGAGCGGACTGCTCAACTTACCCACAGGACCCAACCCATTATCCAAATGCGCACTTTCTGAAGTTTCATCGAGATGCAGTTTTCAAAGGTTAGCGCCGGTATTATTTCTTCGCGACCACCTCCCCCGCGGCCCTCTCCCCGCTGTCCCTTGCCCCGTGCGCGGTGGAGAAAAAGTTCGGCGAGGTGGCTTCACCTGCGAAGAACAGCCGGCCATCGACCGGAGAAGCGAGCACCGCGCGCATCCCGGCGTGGCCGGGAAGGGCGTGCGAATAGGAGCCGCGCGCGAACGGGTCGTGGGCCCAGCGCGATTCCCTGAGCGGCCTCAGTTTGCGGCGGTAGTCGTTGCCGAGGAAGCCTGCGATCTCGTCGATTGCTTGCGCCGCCAGCGCGCCATCGCCGGCGTCTTCCAGTTCCCTCGCAAAACGGCCGCCGAAAAAACCTTCGATGCAGGGCTGGCCGAACGGGCGCACATGATAGGTGCCCATCGCGGTGCGCATGGTGGCGCCGCGCAGGTTGCC
The DNA here is from genome assembly GCA_963745785.1 of uncultured Alphaproteobacteria bacterium. GTDB lineage: Bacteria > Pseudomonadota > Alphaproteobacteria > Rhizobiales > Xanthobacteraceae > Bradyrhizobium. The sequence goes on from CAVUYV010000021.1 coordinate 40,118, forward strand.
TTCCTTCGGCAGCGACTCCGGCATCATCCAGCGCCAGCACCACCTTGTCGGCGAGCCCAAGCGGCAGGCCGCGCGCGGCGTCGACTTTTCCCGGTAGCGCGGGGAAAAATCTGATTGTCTCGTCGGCGATCAGATTGGTCGGCACGGTGACGATCACCTTGCCCGCCTCAAGCGTGCCTTGCGACGTTTCGATGCGCACGCGGTTTCCGGAATGATCGATCAATTTCACTGCGCAATTGAACGCGAGCGGGCAGGAGGCGCCATAGGCCGCGATCAGCGTGCCATAGCCGCGCCGCACCCGCCAGTTGATGTTGGTGTCCTCATAAGCCTCCATGTCGAGGATCGAGACGGTATCGAGTTCGGCGCCGTTGATGTAGGTCGAGATCGCATCGATCATCGGATTCCAGCGATTGCCGGGCTCGAGATAGACGATTGGCCGGGCTGTCGTGGCCGTTGTTGCGGCGGCTTCGTCGACGCGATTGATAGAATTCGTCGAGCGCCCGGACAAAGTCGTCGCGCTCGGCTTGCGGAAACGCGTTGCCAACAGCCCGCTCGCGCCACGGCGGCAGGTTCTTGTCGAGCTCGAAATTCAGTTGTTCGGCGATTTTGACAAACGAATTCTTGTCGGCCGAATGCAGCCAGCCGCAGCCGACGTCGAAGATGACGTCGGGCGCTGCCTGGACGGTATGCGCCCGCCCGCCGACGCGGTCGCGCGCTTCCAGCACGATCACCGAGAGACCGGAATTTTCCAGCGCCCGCGCCGCACCGAGGCCCGCGGCGCCCGCGCCGATAATGGCGACATCGACTTCTGAGGGGAGCGACATGTTTTTGGCTCTAGCACGTTTTGTCGTTGCGCTTGAAGCCAACCAGACCACCGGTGTCATCATCCGAACTGCCGAGAAATGAAAGCGTTCGGCCTTTGATGAATGAACCGCGCTCCAGAGAGTGCAAGCTTCCCTCCCAACTCGACCCTTGCGAATTGCTTGAACATTCCCAGCCCAATGTTCGCCTTGTTCAACTGTGCTAGTTCCGCAAATCAGCCGTGACAATAAATTCATCAGGCAACTTAATTCAGATGCGGCCTCTAGGTTGTCTGCAATTTCACCCCATGCACCCTCTTCGAGACGCCGAAAATAATCAAAACTGCTAATGATGACTGTTTCGTCCGCCATTACGTTCGGCACGTGGATTGAATCCAAGAACTTGTAGTGCATCTGCCAGCCTCTCGGATTGATCAGGCTCCTAACGCTTGCGCTTAATCCGAAAGCGAATGATCAAGGCGGCGTACTCCTGCGCTGTCAAGCCCAGATAGGTTCGGCCTGCTTGGACATGTCCGCGTCCTTCGATGAGGCGAGATAGCCGCCCTTCAGCATTTTCGCGCGAACCTCTCCGTAGTATTTGCTCGATAGAACGTAGTCCACATCAACTGGCTGATGTTGCTTCGCCATTCTTCAAGCTCCTAGCGCCGCTAGCGGTGGCCAATGGGGGGCGTTGTTCGTCAAGTGTTTTCTTGCTACTGATGTGTATTTATATCACAGCTTTGTATTGGGGAAGAACGCTCTCACAGTGAGGATTGGCGCGTGGCGCGTAACCGTTACGACGAAACTTGGCATCGTCTGCGTGAATGGACGAAGGGCCAAACACCATCGGAGCGTCTAGCGGCCCGAATTCTATTGCGTGACGGTTTTACGGGCCTTGATCCTAGCCACCCACTTGGCGGGAGGGACGGCGGCAAAGACGCTTTGGCGAGTAAGGAAGGCGTGCCGTTTGCAATCGGCCGTCTACTTCCCTCGGGGAGCGCAGGCGTTCAAGGATATCCGGTCCAAATTTGAGAATGATCTCGCCGCCGCCTCCAAGACCGGAGCGGCAGGCTTCGCTTTCGGTTCTAATCAGCTCAAGCGGCGGCGATTACTGGATGCCCCTTGGGTTCACGACACAAGTGCAACACCTGCTAGGGTGTTGTGGCGATGGGACAATGTTATGGCCAGCTCAGCCAGTGTCAGGCGCTCGCAGCCGCCAAGGCGCGCGGGGTGATCCTGGGAAGTCCTAAGCTCTCCAAGGCTCGCAAGAGCGCGGTGGCCTCGATCAAGGCTAGCGCAGACCAACACGCGGCGAACATCCTGCCGATCATCAGGGAAGCTCAGAAGGCAGGCGCGACACGTTGCGCGCCGTGGCGGACGCACTCAATGCTCGTGGAATATCGACGGCGCGCGCGGAACTGCACGAGTCGAAGAGCGAGTTGAGATCTACCGGCCTGCATGCAGGCGGTAGAACATAAAATGCTAGTCACCACTGGATTGTGGGTCGCAGCCACCGGCCTGGTAGCCCTCTCGCTCGAAAGCTTCGGCTTGGCCGCGGTGTTCTTCGTCATCGCGCTGCTGTTGATCGGCTCGTGTAGCATCGTTCGAGTCAGCCAAGAGACACGGGCGGTCGCGCTGGATTGGGTCCCCTTTCGGGGACTGAAATCCGCAAGTTTTCCCAAGAGCGTCTCAAAAACTGGAAATTTACGCTTCTGCGCTCGACCGGGCGCTGCGGCGTCATCGGCGGAATTGGTCGGGGCAACCATGTTGGTGTACGTAGCCTTGAGCATGACAATCGCGGCATTCACAACCACTCGAGGTCTGCGACGCAGGGCTGCGACCTGTCTAGGCCCATCAAACGGCCGAAGCCGACGACATCGGCGGCAAGGATTGCTGCGAGCGGCGACGTCGTGTTCATTCGGGCAACCCGCTCTTCCGAAGGCCCTCAATCAGCAGCTTCGCGTTTGATTGCCCGCCACGAGCGATCCACTGAAGAGATCGTAAAGGCGGGATCGACTTCAAGCAGACGCGCCGCCGCCTCACGGGCCTCAGCGTCACGTCCAAGATGGGCAAAAGCGGACGCGAGACAGCGATAAGCTGGCGAAAAGGAGGGGTTCTGACGTAGGGCTTTCTTCACTGCGGCGACGGCTCGTCGTCAAAGCAACGAAGCTCAGTAAACGCGTACCGCCATCCCAGTAAATGAGCGGTGTAGCAGCGGGTCTACCGGGCTCATGCGAATGGCACGTTCAAAGCTCTGGATCGCTTCCTCCGGCCGCCCCGCATTTCTGTAGACCCAGCCTCTAAAGTTCCACGCTACAAATGAATTGGGATTGAGCGCGACTGCCTGGTCTGCCATTTCGATGGCACATTCCAATCGCCGACCATGAACGCTGAGACTAAGGCAGCCATGCGAACGTTTCCGGATCACTATCGTCGATCATCAATGCCAAACGAAGTAGCCGAACTGCTTCGTTGCGGTCGAATTGAGGATCGATAGCGTAGCCCAAAAGGACGTTGGCACGTGGCAGGCACCTGCCAGCGCCGCGACAAAACCGAAGCGAGGGTCCAGCTCCAGGGCGCGACGAGCCAGCCTGATCGCTTCGGCCTCCCCTTCGCGGGTCGCTAGGTAAAACTGCTGCATGGCTCGGAGATAAAGGTCATAGGCGGTGAGGTTCTCCGGTCGGCGGCGGGTCGCCATTTCGATTTCTGTTTGAAGCAGCTTGGGCTGAATGGCCGAGACAACGGCGACCGTCACTTCGTCCTGAAGAGCGAAAACGTCTGTCAGGTCACGCTCGAACCTGTCCGCCCAAAGGTGCGCGCCTGTCGCGGCATCAATCAACTGTCCTGTGATCCGAACCTTCCCTGACGCCTTGCGCACAGACCCCTCAAGGACGTAGCGCACGCCAAGCGCACGTCCGACCTCCTTGATATCAACGGCTCGGCCTTTGAAAGTGAAACTCGAATTGCGCGCGATCACGAACAACGATTTGAACCGCGAGAGCGCCGTAATGATTTCCTCAACCATCCCGTCGGCGAAGTACTCCTGCTCAGGATCGCCGCTCATGTTCTGGAACGGAAGGACAGCGATAGAAGGCTTGTCTGGGAGCGGGAGGGTTTACCATCACCGAGAGACGAAGCCTCTCCCAACGCTGAAGAAGCCGCCTCGCCTTGCGCCTTACCTCATAGGCACGTATGGGCTCCTCGATGTTCTTGACGGTCTGCATACCGAGGTCCGTGAAGCTCAGCGGCAGGATTTTCCGCACCTGATCATAGGTCACCCCGGAGACACAAAGCCACCAGCTCTCGCGAGGGTCTGCAATCGAGCAGCGATGTTCACCGAAAACACATCAAACAACGGCGCTCGATCACCGAATTTTCTGAACTCATTAGAGGCATGCGTCGCGACGGCGACGCGCGGACCGCGCATGTAAGCGATGATTGGCTGCAAGGTCGAACGCTCTTCGGCGGACTTTCCGGAGCGCTGTGTTTGGAAGCGGCAACGCGCGAGTTTATCGATTTGCCACCACTGCGCTCGGCGCAGTTCGCGCTCATAGGTCCAGCGGCGGGTAGAGATCATTCTTCGGCTCTCGCTTCTGCGTCGAGGCAAGTCAACCGCGTTTGTTGGCGCGGATCTTTTCGGCGAAGACGGTCTAGCAGCACGGGCAACATTCTGTTTCGCCGGCCCGCGACCTTCCGCTACAAACCCCGACGCCCCGCCGAGGTCGAAGGCCGCGGGACGCCCTCACGAAAGGTCACCTTTGCGCAGCTTCGACAATCGGCTGCGGCAAATTTGCCTCACACCCGGGCCATTGGGAAGCCGATGTTGCCATGCCTGTTCGCGCCGATGCGGCCACTGCGCACAGTGCTTTTCGACAGCAAGCGCGATCAGCACCATGATGACTGGCGTTCGATTTTTTGACGACAATCTGGAACTGAGGGTGGCTGGTGGCTCATCCGAGTATCGGCTGAGATGTGCTGAACGCTATTCCATCACAAGCCCGGGATTGCTGGTTCTCCACGAACGACAAACCCGCTTCAGCATCGTTCAGCACCCGGTCGATCAAAAGCCGTCCTCACCGCCCGGACCATCGCCCGTCAACTCGGTAAGGTGATTGATGATCTTAGCCACACTTAAGCTCGCTCTGAGGGGCGACCTCGAATCTGAGGGCTCTTAGGAGAAAATCATTGATGATTGTTGTTTGATGATCTTAGCCTCTTAGCGCTCGTGGCAGATCTTCAGAGCGAGTTACCATCGCTGATGGCCCCTATAGCGGGCCTAAGCTCTCTAACGATCACCTGCAGACCACCGGCATCAAGGGACATCCGTGGGTATTTGATCAAAGGATGCCCGGAGGTGCTCAGGTGTACTCAGCGTCCCACTGAGCGGCTTGAGGTTCACGGCGACCCAGAAGACGTCTGGAGATACCATCGAGTACTGGGGCTCCTGAGGCTCCTGAGAGCCCTAAAGCAGCCAAGGCTCTGAGAAGAGAAATTCCTACACTTGGAGTGTGATATTATTGTAGCTATTGGCCCACCAAATTAACGCACCCCTGAGACCTCTAAAGACCTTCTTCTCTTAGAGCCTGCAGGGGCCGATTAACCAGCCAACACACACAGAAGAAACGATCCTACCATCAGGCAGGGAACGCTCCATGTGCCTCAATTAGGGTCAATCCATCAATGGCTTCGGCTATCGGCGCTCACGACCACTATGCTCTCGTTTCGCCACAAGACTTCACTGACCGCATGGACATCCACTGGTCTCAGAACCTTAAGCTTGCCACATCGCCAGCTCTTAGGACGCTTTGGGGCACAATGGCGTCCACCTTCAGGACATCCATTATCAATTCAATAACACGGCGTGGTCGATGCGCCTTGGCTGATCCTTCAGCCTCCCACGGGCTCTGGGAAAACCCAAGGCGCTTGTGTGTATGCAGCGATGCAAGCTGAGGCGAACGCTAAGGGCGCTCTTAAGCCCGTTGGGGTATTGATCGTAACGCGCCGCATTGAGCAGGCTGACGCCATGGCCAAGCAGGTGAACGAACTGGCAGGGCGTGTGGTCGCTATCGCTCATCACTCGAAGAGACCTGCGACGCCTCAAGAGCTGCTCGACAGTGACATCCTGATCATCACGCACCAAGCCTATGTGAACGCTGCGGAGCACTTAGGCTCTCCCAAGAACGCGCCGCACTTCTCACATGGCGTGGAGGCAATCGCTGCTAACCATCATCGATGAAGCCCTGGCCAACGTGGTCGAGAACAACAAGGGTCACGATGGCCGACCTTGCTCAGGTGCTTCGTACATCACGCCGAGATGCGCCACGAGTTTCCTGAGCAGCTCAAGGTCTTGGAAGAGCTGCAACACGTTCTTGGTCAATACGCCGATCCTGAGTCACGGTCCGACAATCGTTCAACCCGAATGCTTGGGACGACGCCAACACGGCGAAGCCAGATGCCCGACATGGCATGCGCTTCGTCGCGCAATGAAGCGTCTCCGGTATGACACGATGGTCTTGGGCGAAAGCCACGACGGTAGTCGCGACAGCGCATCGCCGAGAAGGTCGATGTCACTCTACGGGCGGTCTCAGGTGGTGACGGAGCAGTGGGCATACTATTCGCAGAAGGGAACAGAGCACTCGATCAACTCTTCGTCGTTACTGATCCCTCTGGACGTCCCAGGTCCGGTAGTACTCGACGCCACCGCGCAACACTAACTTCATGTGGGATCTGTTCGGACCAAGGGCAGAGATTGTGCCCACACCATTAAAGGTTCGCGACTACTCGTCCGTCAGGCTGCACGTCGCACGAGCTTCAGGACTGGGTAAGGGCAGCATGATCGAGAATGCGAAGACGCGTGTCCCCCGGCGTTCTTGAGGCTCTGGAGCGCGAGGTTAGCCCGGATGCGTTCGGTATTCATGTGTATGCATAAGGATACCAAACACGTCGCTCTGACCTACGCTCACTCCTTCGCGCGCTTTGATGTTGGGCACTGGGGCGCTATCGACGGACGTAACGATTGGTCCGACTACGACACCGCCGTTATCTTCGGACTGCCATACCGAAACCGCGTCTGGTCACAAACCTGTTCTTTGCGCTGCGGGGCTACCAAGACGATTATTGGTTTCAATACCCGGACTGGAACGAACACGACGATGTGCATCAGGTCATGGAGCAACGCCAGCTGTCTGTATCGATCATACAAGCCATCAACCGCGTTCGGTGTCGTCGCGTCATAGACGCTCAGGGACGGAGCCCTTCGGCGGACATCTATATCGTCCTGCCAAATGACCAGACTGGGGACGCTATCCTTCAAGACATCCGTGTGGACATGCCGGGCATCCAAGAGGTGCCGTGGGACCTTTGAGTTGGACGGACCAACAGTGCCTAACGTGCGCAAGGGCAGCTCGCATGAGGCGCTGATCACGTACATGACCACTCGGCTTCCCGGTGAAACGGCGATGGCCACTGTCAAGGCTGAGCTTAGCTTGACCGACAACGCTCTTAAGAAGCTTAAGGAGGTCCTCGGAAGGGCCGATCACCCCACGACAACTGCGTTGCGCGACATAGGCGTTCGTTATGTCGTTATCGGCAAGGGTCGTGGTGCGAAATCCTACTTGATAAAAGATCAGGCGGCTTAGGTGGTCGATGGTGCTGGTGTGCTCCCTCAGCTCCAAGCGAACCCCATGCTGCTCGTGAGCATCGTGCGTGTACTGGACTTCAACATTCCAACTTCCCCCAGTGACCACGCGGCACAATGCAGCGCAGGGTTTTCATTTCCGAATACGCGTACGCTTACCAACTTCGAATGGCTGGACACGCGACAGGTCCAACCCCCGATACGCAACCTTCGCTACTGCCTCCTGCAACACCTTCACGCCAAAGCGCGCAAGCATTTCCTTCGCGCCATAGCGCCCGCCCACGGTGGAGGCATCAGCCTGTCCCATCAACGCATTGTGAACCTCTACTTCGACGCCTCCCGCGCGCGCTTCATCCTTGAAACGGTGTCGGAACGAGTGAAAAACCTTGTTGGTATCAGTGACACCCTGAGCGCGGAGGTATCGACCAAACCACTTAGACCAAGTTGAAGAGCGCGCTTTGCCCTTAACAGGAGCAACCAGCGGGAAGAGCCAAGCATCATTGCCCTCCTGGCTGCGGACATCCCCGACGTGCTGCAGAAACCCAAGTCTCACGAGTTCAGCGTGGATGGGGATAACACGCTGCGAAGTTTTAGTTTTGAGCGTCCTCCCACGAGATACCTTCTCTGTGATGAAAAGCAGCGGCGTCGAAGTCTCGGTGTCTAGCTGTACGTCCGCAGCAGTGAGGCCCGCCAGCTCACCTTGCCGCGCGCCCGTGAGAAGCGCCAGCAATGGCAACCAGAACGCTGCGGACCCCCGTCCACCCTGAGGATATTCGTGCCTAGTGAACACGGGCGCGGCGAACAGCCGTTGGAGTTCAGCAGTCTCAAAGGATGTCCGCTCAGATTGATCCTCCTGAACAGACATCTTGGCAAATGGATCAGACCACGGAGTGTCCTCGGGTATGCTTCCATTGGCGTGTGCCCACGAAGCGATAGCCATCACCGCGCCGAGCTGTTTGTTCACGGTGGCCGCAGAGACCCTTGGTGCCCCGGGATGCTTGAGACCCCACGCGCTCAGCTCAGGCAACGTGGCCTTGCGGAGCTTCCCCGTACGATGCCGGGGCACTGCCTGGATCGCCTCCCGATATTGGCGCGCGTGCGACCGCTTGATTTCCACCACAGCCAGATCACCGTGCATCTGGATAAACATTTCAACAGCGCGCCGATACTCGTGGACAGTGCCCGCAGGCCGGGAGCGCTCTTTCTCCCAACCTTCGAACGCATTGCGAAGCGTCCCTCCCAACACAGGGGCACTCATCAAATCTCGTGTGAACTTGGGTGTCTCAACAGGTAGACCAGCATTGCGCTTCTCAATGGCCTGCAGCGCGCGAACGTATGCCATGAGGGCTTGCGTGCCCAACTCGCGGTAAGATTTGCTTGAGGGATCAAGTTTGATTTGAAAGTCAGCTAAAAGTAACGCGACGTCGTCAACGACAGCAGATATGTCGCCTAGCGCTAGCGCCTCCTGCATCGTCTCCAGCTCGTGGACCATGTGCTCCTTTTGCCGCGCCAATTGCTCAGGGTGCCAGCCGTGTTCACGAACGCTCTCTAGTGGATAGGGGAGTTCGAAATCTGCGTCCGTATTGCGGCGTATCCATTCGACCCCTTCCGCAACGAACGCTCTCCCACCGAACCGCCACGCCTCATCATCAGCCAAGAGCTTGCCGTAAAGCGCTTCCGCCATGCGGGTTACTTCAGCCGAGTTGAGGCTCGTTCGCAAAACCTGATGAGTGACGAGTGGCCGTGCTGCTAAAGCGGTGGCTTCCCGGATGATCCGATCAAATTCAGCAAGCACGTGCTTTGCACGGATGTTGGCGGCTTTGACGTCCTTGGTTCCCAGTGATGCCTTGAGGTACACCTGCTTGTCTCGCTCGAGACCGCGCACGCGCGCGACAGCAGCCTGAAGTCTCTCAGGGACCTTCTGTTGGGCGTGGTATGTCCCATGCCGGTCTTTGATGACGCCCATCAACACACGCCTCATTGCTACTCCCAAGTGTTACCACTTCTGAGCAGACAAAGCCTTGTATCGGCGCTTCTGCGAACACGTGTCCTCCCTTCTGAGGGGAGCGACATGGGTTTGGCTCTAGCACGTTCGCTGTCGCCTGAAGCCAGCCGCGCTTGCGATGTCATCATCCGCGAAAGCGGATGATCCAGTATTCCGTGCCTTCTCCATTTTTCTCTATGCCAGCGAATACTGGATGCCCCGCTTTCGCGGGGCATGACGGCATCTGCGGGGCGCGCCAGGTAAACCTACGCCACCGCTTCCTTGGCCTTTTCCGCGCGCTTGCGGTCGTTGGCGTCAAGAAATTTCTTGCGCAGCCGGATCGACTTCGGGGTCACCTCGACCAGTTCGTCGTCCTCGATATAGGCCAGCGCCTTCTCCAGGGTCATCTTGATCGGCGGGGTCAGGCGCACCGCTTCGTCCTTGGAGGTGGTGCGGATGTTGGTGAGCTGCTTGCCCTTGAGGATGTTGATCTCGAGATCGTTGTCGCGGGTATGCTCGCCGACGATCATGCCCTTGTAGACCTTCCAGCCCGGCTCGATCATCATCGGGCCGCGGTCCTCCAGCTTGAACATGGCGTAGGCCACCGCCTCGCCCTGGTCGTTGGAGATCAACACGCCGTTGCGGCGGCCCTGGATATCGCCCTTGTAGGACGCATAGCCGTGGAACAGGCGGTTCATGATGGCGGTGCCGCGGGTGTCGGTGAGCAATTCGCCCTGATAGCCGATCAGGCCGCGGGTGGGCGCGTAGAATACCAGCCGCAGACGATGACCGCCGGAAGGACGCATCTCGATCATCTCGGCCTTGCGCTCGCTCATCTTCTGCACGACGACGCCGGAATGCTCCTCGTCGACGTCGATCACAACCTCTTCGATCGGCTCCTGCCACTCGCCGGTGGCTTCGTCGTTCTTCAGGACGACGCGGGGACGCGATACCGACAGTTCAAAGCCTTCGCGTCGCATGGTCTCGATCAGGATCGCGAGCTGCAATTCGCCGCGGCCCGAGACTTCCATCGAATCCTTGTCGGCGGCTTCGGTCACGCGCAGCGCGACATTGCCTTCGGCCTCGCGCAGCAGGCGGTCGCGGATCATGCGGCTGGTCACCTTGTCGCCTTCGGTGCCGGCGAGCGGCGAGTTGTTGACGATGAACGACATCGATACCGTCGGCGGATCGATCGGCTGCGCCTTCAACGGCGTATCGACGGAAGGATCGCAGAACGTATCGGCGACGGTACCCTTGGTGAGGCCGGCAATGGCGACGATGTCGCCGGCTTCGGCCTCTTCCAGCGGCGTGCGCTCGATGCCGCGGAACGCGATGATTTTTGTAATCCGCCCGTTCTCGATCAGTCTGCCGTCGCCGCCCAGCACCTTGACGGCCTGGTTGGGCTTGATGCTGCCGGAGGTGATGCGGCCGGTGATGATGCGGCCGAGATAGGGGTTGGCCTCCAGAATGGTGCCGATCATGCGGAACGGGCCGTCTTCGACGTGCGGCGGCGCGACGTGGCGCAGGATCAGGTCGAACAGCGGCTGCATGCCGGCGTCCTTGGGGCCTTCCGGACTTTCGGCCATCCAGCCCTGCTTGGCCGAACCATAAAGAATCGGAAAATCGAGCTGCTCTTCGCTGGCGTCGAGCGCGGCGAACAAATCGAACACCTCGTTGATCACTTCGGTCGGCCGCGCGTCGGGACGGTCGACCTTGTTGATGACGACGATCGGTTTGAGGCCGACCTTCAACGCCTTGGAGACCACGAATTTGGTTTGCGGCAGCGGACCTTCGGCGGCGTCCACCAGCACCAGCGCGCCGTCCACCATGTTCAGGATGCGCTCGACCTCGCCGCCGAAATCGGCGTGGCCCGGCGTATCGACGATGTTGATGCGGGTGTCCTTCCACTGCACCGAGGCCGCCTTGGCCAGAATGGTGATGCCGCGCTCGCGCTCCAGATCGTTGGAATCCATCGCGCGCTCGACCACGCGCTGGTTCTCGCGATAGGTGCCGGATTGCTGCAGCAGGCGATCGACCAGGGTGGTCTTGCCGTGGTCGACGTGGGCGATGATGGCGACGTTGCGAAGTTTCATAGCTCTTCTTCTGGTCGGACAATCCTGTGAAGCGCGATTTCGCCGGAAAACCGGGACCCGCTTTTTCCGGATCGCACTCAAAAAACCTGGAATTCGAGAGGCGCAGCGCGCCGAAAAAGGAAGCCCGGCCAAAGCGACCGGGCACACTTTACTCGTTGCGGCGCAATATAGTCAGGAATCGCCGGAAAACAATGCGTTGTTTGCGATTTGGTTAGCTGATTTTCGTCCCTCACCTGGCCGGCTTCAAGGGGCCATGGTCCTCTTCGGTGGGGTAAACTCCGCGAAGCACTTCCTCGAAGTGGTTTTTGACGGATTCGTTACACAGGCAGGCGCGGATCCGCAGCGCGTCGCGGTTGCACACCACGATCGAACCGCGCCGGGTCTCCAACACGCCTTCCGCCTTGAACGTCTGAATCACCCGGCTGGTATAGCTGCGGCCAACCCCGAGCAGCGTCGCAAGCTGCTCATGCGTCAACGGCACGAGTATTGTCGCCATCGGTGCGCTCCATCGCCGAGATGATCCATTTCGCGGTGCGCTGCTCGATTGAATGGATCGCGTTGCAGGCCGTCGATTGAAAGATCTGGGCAAGCAGGCAGTCGGCATAACGGGCGAACACATTGCGCAGCGTGGCTGACTTTAGTTTGGCCGTTTCCAGTTTTCTGACCTGCAGCCGCACGAATGGCCCGCCGAATTTCACCATGATGCGGGTATAGGCCGGCAGATATCCATGGCTGACGATTCCGCCGACGGCGCCTTCGCGGCCGACCAGAATGGTCTCGACGTCGCGGCCGTCCTCGTTTGGTACCATGAAAGACACAAGACTCGGTCCGCATGGAAAGTGGACGGTGTCGACATTGTCGCCGGGATTATAGAGCAGGCCGCCGGCGGGGCTCTCTTCGTGCGCCAGATGTGGCTCGAGCAGCTCAAAATCGCTGGCGTTCAGCCGCCGCAGCAAATTGTTGTACGGTCGCCCGTCGTCTGCGGCCTTCTCGCGTAGCGCTGCCATTACCAGAGGTGTCCCTGCCCGCAAGTTCCGACAATAACTGATCCCAACCAATTCTTATGTGCACAAGTGCACAGACGAATGGAACAATATGTGATGGTTTCGTCAATGGAAACCCGTCGGGCCCCTGGAACGAGGGTCGCCGGCGGCAGGCCCGGTCCCAGCCTGCCCGGATTCAGCCCTGGGCCGTCTTGCCAAGCGAGATCATGGAACCCGCCTTTCCCAACGGAAGCTCGGCCGTGCCCGATGACGTGCTGATTGTTGAGGATGACGCGATCATCGCGCTCGACTTCGAGGACACGATTCTAGGTTTCGGCGTGAAGACGGTGCGGACCGCGGCCAGCGTGGCCAGGGCGCTGGAAATGATCGCCGATCGCGCACCGGATTTTGCCCTGCTCGATGTCGGGCTGGTCCATGAAAAGAGTTTTTCCGTCGCCGAGCGGCTCGATGCGCTGAAGATTCCCTTTGCCTTCGTAACCGGCTACGGCGGCGCGGGGGCGTTTCCGGCGGTGTTCGCCCAGGCGCCGACGCTGCCGAAACCCTGTTCGACCGACGCGCTGCGGGCCGTGTTGAAACGCCGGCCAAACGGCGGCGGCGGCGCTCGCTGACGGGCGCCGTCGGCCGTCCCTGGATTTGGGCGGTTGCTACCCGCGCTTCGGATCGAGCGTTGTCGACCACAGCGCCACGTCGGCGCGATCGCGCAACGTCACCGTCATCTGGCCGGTGGCACCCTCGATCTTGACGTGGCCGAAGAACTGCATGCCGGCCGAGGGCGGCAGGTTCTGCTTGTCCAGCCCCGGCGCCTTGATGAACTTCAGTTCGGGCCCGAAGGTGTTGTCGAGTTCGTTCGGTCCATAAGTACCGGCGTGCAGCGGCCCGGAGACGAATTCCCAGAACGGCTCGAAATCCTGGAATTGCGCCTTGTCGGGATTGTAGTAATGCGCGGCGGCGTAATGCACGTCCGCCGTCAGCCACACGGTGTTGACGACGCCCGACGCCTTGATGAATCGCAGCAGGTCGGCGATCTCGAGCTCGCGGCCGCGCGGCGGGCCGTCGCCCTGCGCAAATGCTTCCGAGCCTTTCTTGTTGGGCGCATCGTCATAGACGATGATGCTGAGCGGCATGTCGGAGGCGATTACCTTCCAGGTGGCGCGCGAATTCAATAATGCGCGCTTCAGCCACGACAGCTGATCGGGCCCGAGGAAATAGCTGTCGGGACCATAGCTGGTTTGCAGGTTCGGACCATTTGGACCTGCGATAGCTGCGCTCATCCAGCATGAAGACATCGAGATGCGGGCCGTAGCTCAGCGTGCGATAGACCCGGCCCGGCTCCACAATGCTTTCGCGCATCGGGTACATTTCGTGGAACGCACGGGCCGCGCGCGCGGCGAGCACATTGATGTCGCGCTCCTTGTAGGCGGCGGGCAGCTGTTTCGAGGCCGACCAGTTGTTGGTGACTTCGTGGTCGTCCCATTGCACGAAGATCGGCACTTCGGCGTTGAAGGCACGCACATTGTCGTCGAGAAAATTATATTTATGCGCCGCGCGGAATTCGTCGAGCGTCTCGGCAACTTTCGCTTTCTCCGGGATCGTGACGTTCTTCCAGACCTTGTTGTCCGGCAGCTTCACTTCGGATGAAATGATGCCGTCGGCATAGATGCTGTCACCGGAATGCAGCAGAAAATCCGGCCGGTGCTTGCGCATGGTGGCGAAGGTGAACATGCCGCCGTCGTCGGGATTGATGCCCCAGCCCTGGCCGGCGACGTCGCCGCCCCAGACAAAACTGACGTCGCGCCGGTCGCCAGGCGCGGTGCGGAAGCGGCCGACCATCGGCTCGCTCGAAATGTCGGGGTGCGACAGGTCGCGGAATCTGACGCGGTAAAATATATCCTGCCCACTGGGGAGATTTTCCAAAAGCATTTTCGCGGTCAGGTCGCTCTCGGGCAGCGCGGCGATCGGCGGCAAAACCCTTGCATTGCCAAATGATTCGGTAGTGGCGACCTCGACCATCATTTGCGACGGCCGGTCCGCGCGTGCCCACACCACCCCGCCGTCGGCGCCGACATCGCCGGATTGCACGCCATGGGTGATTTGCGGCCGGTCGGCGGCGCGGCTGAGATAGGGCATCGCAATGGCACCGAGCGCGCCCGCACCGGTCATTGCCGCGGTGGAAAGAAACCGCCGGCGGGAAAGTCCGGCTCGATTGCTGCGGTAAATTTTTGTCGTCATTCAAGCCTCCCCGGCCTGCCAAACAGGATGTGCTGAAAGCCCTACAGACCTAGGAAGATTGTGTGACGGCTCGATTACAGAAACCGCAGTTTTACAACGTGCCGGCGGCGCGGAACTGGGCGCCCGCCCGTTGCAGGTTCTGCGGCATGCTCATCAGGAGCGCCTTGCGGTCGGCCACTGCATTGTGGAATTGCTCAAGCGCGATATTGAACGCGGTCAAGGTCCCTTCCTCAATGGCGCCGTTCTCGAAGCAATGCAGCGTCTCGCGAAGAATATCGTCCGCCTCCGCCTGCATCTGGTCCAGTTCTTCGGTGGAATCGCTTTGGCGCGCCCTCGCAAGCATGTCCAGCAAGCGGTCGCGCAACGAACTATTGACGTTGCGCTCGTCCTTCCTCAGATGGCTCGCGAACCACGCGCCGAGGGAGCCCATCGCCGACAGGGCCATCAGCCCCCACCAGATGTAATCGCTGTAGCGATCGAGGAATGTTTTTTCCTCGCCGTCGACGAAGGCGGCGGCGCCCGGATGCACCGGGATCACGGCGTCCTTGTCGGTATCAGGGGTCTCGATTTTCGCAGCCAGCGGGAACTCGCTCATGAGCTGCTGGCGAACAGCGAACAATTGCCGGGTGAAGGCTGCAATTGTCGATTCGGAAATCCCTTTGCGCGCGACGATGTGATGGGAGAAGCTGATCGTCTTCACCTCATCCTCCGGTTTGGCGGGCGAGCCGCCGAAGGCGCCGGCGGGGATGTCGGAAGACTCATACGCCGGGTGGTTCTGGGCAATCGCCTCGGCCGAATCGATCGCGAGGAAAGTCGGCGTGCCGCCGTCGCGCGTCGATGCCGCGATCGCGTCCGCGGTGATCTTGCTGTTGATCGGTCCGGCGGCAAGATAGGCATCCGCCTTCTGGTTGCGGATGGCGTCCGCGGCTTCGCTGGCCGGGAACTGGACGATCTCGACCTTGTTCAAATCGACGCCGTATTGCGCCAGGATCACCTTGAGCAAATTGACATTGGCCTGGGTGCGGCCGACCACGCCGATGCGGTGTCCGGCGAGCTGGGGAATTTTGGTGATTTTCGGACTTGATTTCTTGCCCTTGACCTTGGCTGCCGGCGGCACCCACAGCACAGCGACGTTCTTGCGCAGCGTCGCCACGGCCAGGGCATTCTTCGGCACTTCGAGATCGCCGCGAATGATCGCGAGATCGGCCTTGCCCTCGCCAAGCGCCTCGGCGCTCGCGGCCGCGCCGTCGGTCTGCATCGGACGCAGGCGGATCCGGCTGTGCGCTTGCGCAAAGGCCTGGGTCAACGCCTGAACGACCTTGATGTCATTGCTGTTCGCAGGACCGACCGCGATCCGCAAGCTCTCCGGCCGCATCGCAAAGTAATAAGTACCTGCGAGCGTGCCGACCACGGCGAGAATCCCGGCGAGGGTGATGAGCATCATCTTCCGCTTCGCCGAACGCGGCGACGGCGGTTCCGGCGGCCCGATAAGCTCGGGGTCTCCGCTCATGGACCTCGCAAACATTCGCTGCAGGTTCAAATTCAGGCTGCCTATATGATTAGACCGGCATTGTAGCAAAATTCCCGGTCAACCCCGGGTTACATCTCCGTCATGGTTACTGGCGGCCTTGGACCAGCTTTGCCGCCTAATTGTGGCAGGGATCCCGGGCGGGCCGTTCGGTGTTAGGGTAGAGTTGGTGTGGAACGGAGGCGATCATGGCGGAGCGGCTGTCGGTGGAAGCGCGAAAATCGGCCCTGACCCAATTGCCCGGCTGGAGCGACACGCCGGGCCGCGAGGCGATTGCGCGAACCTTCATTTTCAAGGATTTCAACGAAGCGTTCGGCTTCATGTCCCGCGTCGCGCTGGTGGCCGAAAAGAACGATCACCACCCGGAATGGCGCAATGTCTACAAGACGGTGGAAGTGGTTCTGGCCACCCATGATGCCGGCGGCGTCACCGCCCTCGATATCGAGCTTGCAAAGGCGATGAACGCGATCGCCAGGCAGCTCGGCGTGGCCTGATACGGCCTCTCCTGCAAGCTTGCGGCGCTGGCACGGCGTCCCCAAGTCTTCAGTGGGTCCGCCGCGGCGATCTGCCGCGCGACTTTCAGGAGTACCTTGAGCGATGGCATCCGAACATACCGCGGGTTTTGAGCCGGCCGAACAGCTCGCGAAAGACCGCGAAAGCGTGCGCAAGCGTTTCTGGATCAAGCTGAAGCGGGTGGTTGCCGGGTTGCCGTTCGCCGAGGATCTGCTCGCGGCCTATTACTGCGCGTTCGACAAACGAACGCCGCGTCATGTCCAGGTGGCCCTGCTTGGGGCCATCGCCTATTTCATCCTGCCGTTCGATTTCATTCCGGACATGATGCCGATACTCGGCTTCACCGATGACGCCGCGGTGCTCGCCACCGCGATCCGGCTGGTCGCGAGCCACATCACGCCCGAGCATCGCGAAGCCGCTCGCGCCGCCTTGAAGCGGGGGATCGACCGGGAGGGCTAGGACGGCAGCCTGTGCTGCCGTCCGACATGAAGTGCGTGAAGTTCCACCGCAGGACGGCTGATCGATCGAACGAGCTCAATCCTTCCAGCGGTCCTTTTTCTCGGGTTTCGCGGGCCGGACTGGCGCAGGCGCTTGCACCTGCGCTTGTGCCCTGGCGTTCTTCTCGGCCTCCCAAGCCTGGAATTGCTTGAACAACGCTTCCTTCTCGGAATCCGATTGCACTTTTGCACCCGCCGGAGCCTGCCTCAGGAACTCCTCAAACCTGTCGCGGGCGATGGGCTGGATCCCGTGCTGATCGAGCCACTGCTGTGCGGCAGGGAAGCGCTGCCAGTCGGAGAGCGGCGCGGACAGCGAGACCTCCTTCCATTTCGGATGGAACGGCGGATTCTGGAAGATCGGAAACTTCGTGAAAAACGCATCCACGAATTGGGAGAGTTTTCGATAGCGGTCGGTATTGGGCGCCCAGTTATAGGCCGCCAGCACTGCCGGCACCGCGATGGTGTCGACCTGCTCCTGATCTGAAATCAGGTTGGGATAGTCCTTGGCCGTAAGCCTGGCGGGCAGATAGTCGCCCTGCAGCGGCTTTTCGTAGTCCACCGTCACCAAATGGAACCGATCGTCCTTGAAACCGCTCACGGACTTGTACGGCTTGCCCCCACAAACGATCACGGCGTCGATCTCGCCGGCCTTCAATTTCTCCAGCGCGATGCGTTGTTCAATATACACGACCTTTGGTTTCATTCCGAGCCGCTCGAACACGGTCAGCGCGGTGACGAAGGTGCCGCCATTGGGCAGGTCGACGCTAACGGTCTTGCCATTTAGATCCCTGAGATTGCTGATCGATTTCGACGCGATGACATGCATCTCTTCATTGTAGAGCTTGGTCACATAGGTGAATTGTTTCTTGATGTCCTTGGCGAAGCCCTTTCTCTCGAGATAGTCGAGCGTGTCGGACCGCACGATCCCGAGGTCGACGCCCTGAAGAAACAGAATATCGGCGACGCTTTGCACCGAGCCACGGCCGACAATGGGAAGCACGCGCAGATTGTTTCCGTCGTCGAGCACGGACGCCAGGTCCGCGCCGAATTGAACGTAGGTGCCGCCGATGGTGCCGGATATCAAGGTCACCGTGTTGGCGTTCAGGGCCTGTTTGGTGGCTGCCGAGCCGAACTGAAAGATGGCCTTGAGGCTTTCGCTGACCTTGGCCGGGTCATATTCGGCCTGTTCAGCCCGGGCGGTGAAGCCGCAAGCCATCATCATGGCCAAGATCGCCATTCCAAGTAATCGTCGCATTGTTGTCCCCTGCCTTGGTAAAAACTACTTCTGCATTTGAGCAAGTCGCTGCGTTGCATCTGGCGAGCCGAGCTGCGCAGCCTTCTGGTACCAGGTGCGCGCCGCCGCCGGATCGGGAGTGATGCTTCGCGCATCCTGCGGGCCAAGCACGGCTGGATCGTAGGTTTGAGCCAGCAGGAGGGCAGCGCTGGCCTCCTGCGCGTCCGCCGCTCGCTCGAGCAATAGTCGCGCAGACGCGATGTCGCCGATTGCAATCAGACCCTTTGCCCTCTTCATCAAGGCGGCGAGTTCGTCGGCATCGAGCTTTCTTGCCGGCGACGCAGCGACCGGTGGGGCAGCGACCGGCGGAGCAGCGACCGGCAATGCGGCAGCCGGTGCCGCAGCGGCCGGAGTGCGGCCCTGCAGCGCGCTCTGGTAAGCCGTCGTGATCTCCTCACGCGACGGCGCCACCGCAACCGTTGCGACGCTTCGAACGCCAGGTGTCTGACTTGCCGGCGCCGATAGCCGAGCGGCATCCTTGGGATTCCTCAACTGTGCGTCACCGGCCGTCAATTGCGCGGAATCGGGCTTGGCCGCTGCATAGGGAGCCGGAAGGGCGGCCGCAATTGAAGCCTTGGCGTTAACGATGATGTCGTGTGTGACATCCGCAGAAAACATCGCGAATACAACTGCCACCGCCGCAGTGGCCAAAACGCCCGCCAGAATTCGTGTCGAGAGCGAACGTCTTCGGGCCCGCAAGGGAGCCATGTATTCGCTCGGATCCGGTTCACCGTCGTAATCGGAAAGAAACAGCGGGACAGGCTCTTCCGGATGAAAATCTGCCCGGGGTGATTGTCCGAACCTGTAGGGCGCCACGCGACGATCGATCGGGGTCTTATCGGGTATATCGACGTCAGTATCGTATGATCGATAACGCGGTGTCTGGTCCGCCATGGTGATGCTCCCCATTAACTGTAACGCAACGATTGGGGCATCCACGGAAATCGGTTTCTTGTTATT
Organism: uncultured Alphaproteobacteria bacterium; assembly: GCA_963745785.1. Lineage (GTDB taxonomy): Bacteria > Pseudomonadota > Alphaproteobacteria > Rhizobiales > Xanthobacteraceae > Bradyrhizobium. Next base: position 59,657 of record CAVUYV010000021.1, read on the forward strand.
CTTGTTGCTCAGAAGCGCCCCGCTACCGAAGCCGTTACCTCGCATTTTGAATCAGTCCAAAAAGCGACAATCGCCGGCACGATTTGGGAGATATTTAGGTTTGATTGCGGCGTAGGAGCGAAATGCACCGGCATTGGTGGCGGTGAAGCCATCCAGTTTGGCAGGAATTTTCCAGTTTGTTGAAATTTTTGCAACGATTGATCGATGCGCGTTGCGAAAACGTGCGCCGGGCCCGTCATTGGCCCGCTTTGCGCCGACACGTTGGCGCTTTTTGGCCGCATGACAGTCGAGGCGTCCGTCAAATCTTACGGATGCAGGATCACCTTGCCCATCGCCTTGCGGCCCGCCAGCACTTTCAGGGCGTCGGCGGTTTGCGCCAACGGGAAGGTGCGGTCGACATGCGATGAGATCTTGCCTTCCGCCGTCCACTTCACGAGCTTTTCGAGGTTGGCGCGGTTCTTCTCCGGATTGAGCCGCGCCCACGCGCCCCAGAACACGCCTCTGATGTCGCAGCCTTTCAAGAGCGCGAGATTGAGCGGCATCTTCGGAATGTCGCCGGCGGCGAACCCGATCACGAGGAAGCGGCCCTCCCAGGCGATCGAACGCAGCGCTGCCTCGGCGTAAGTGCCGCCGACCGGGTCGAAAATGATATCGGCGCCCTTGCCGCCGGTGAGCCGCCGCAAGCCGTCCTTGAGATCTTCAGTGGCGTAGTTCAAGCCGAGCTCGGCGCCGTGTTGCTTGGCGAATTCAAGCTTTTCGTCCGACGATGCGCAGGCGATCACCTTCAGGCCCATCAGCCTGCCGAGTTCGCATGCCGCCAGACCCGTGCCGCCGGCAGCCCCGAGCACTGCCAGGGTCTCGCCGGGTTTCAGGCTGGCGCGATCCTCCAGCGCATGCAGCGCCGTGCCGTAGATGATGATGATGCCGGCGGCGCGATCGAAATCCAGATTGTCGGGAATCTTGACGATGGAATTCGCCGGCAGCGCGATCTTTTCGCGCGCGCCATTGTGGCCGGACGACGCCACGACGCGGTCCCCGGCCTTCAGCCCGGCAACGCCTGAGCCTACGCTTTCGATGACGCCCGCGACTTCCGCCGCCGGCGAAAACGGGAACGGCGGCTTGATCTGGTATTTGCCCTGGATCATCAACAGGTCGAAGAAATTCAGCGCCGCGGATTTGATCGCGATCACGGCCTCGCCGGGCCCCGCCACCGGATCCGGAACCTCGGTCAAAACGAGGTCGTCGGGGCCGCAATACTGCGTGCAGAGAATGGCTTTCATGGACACACCTGAGTTTCGGACGCACAAGGGAGCCGCGCAAGCTTCATGCCGGATTTGGAGCTGGGCCACAATCTGATTCGAGTACCTTTGGGACGCCTGCGTGGCCCATCATGCGTCATTGCGAGCGGGGCGAAGCAATCCAGAGGGCGGCAAACTGAGGAATGGATTGCTTCGTCGCGGAGCCTGTCATCGGGCGCGCATTCGCGCGACCCGTTGGCTCCTCGCAATGACGGCGGAAAAACAAGGGATGAAACAATGTTTGAAAAAGGGCTCCTTGCGGGAAAGCGGATACTGGTCACCGGCGGTGGCTCCGGGCTCGGCGCGGCGATGGGACGCCGCTTCGTCGCGCTTGGCGCCGAGCTGATTATCTGCGGCCGCCGGCTCGAATTGCTGGAGGCGTCGGCGGCCGGGATGCGCAGCGATTTCGGCGGCAAGGTCGCCGCGGTCAGATGCGACATTCGCGACGGCGCCGCGGTCGACGCGATGATGGACGCGATCTGGCGCGAGGCGCCGCTCGACGTTCTCGTCAACAATGCCGCAGCAACCTTCATCGCGCAGACCGAGCGGCTGTCGTTTCGCGCCGCGGACGCGATTCTGGCGCCGACGCTGCACGGCGCGATGTATTGTACGCTCGCTGCCGGCAAGCGCTGGATCGAAGGTAAACACCAGGGCGTCGTGCTCAGCATCCTCTCGACCTCGACCATCACGGGCCGCGCTTTCACGGTGCCGTCGGCGATGGCGAAGTCGGCCGTTCTCGCGATGACCAAAAGCCTGGCGGTGGAGTGGGGACCCAGGGGCATCCGCACGGTGGCGATCGCGCCCGGCGCGTTTCCGACGCCAGGGGCATCGGGTCAGCTTCGGCCCGAGGGCCGTGACGAATCCTGGGCATCGAAAAATCCGCTGGGTCGCACCGGCGAACACGGCGAGCTTGCCGATCTTGCAAGCTTTCTGATCTCTGATCGGGCCGGTTACATCAACGGCGAGATGGTGGTGCAGGATGGCGGCGCGCACCTGCGCGGTTCCGGCGCCGAGGATCTCCTGCAATGGAGCGATGAGCAGTGGGAGAAGCAGCGGGCGGCGCGATCGAAAGGCTCTGGATGAATGTCGCCGCGAGCATCGCAATTCCGGATGTGCTGTTTCCGAGCCCCGTAACTGCGTCCCCAATCCATCGGCCGCATGCGAGGCGATGTCGGGCCATCTTCCAGTCACAATCATGAGGGAACCAGACTTTATCATGTCCATGCCGCGAATACTGACAGCTCTGGTGGCGAGTGTGCTGGTGGGTGGGGGAACTCACCTTGCGCAGGCGCAGACTGCGGCGCCGAAAGCCGCGAAAACTGCGGCCAAGCCCGCGCCTGCAAAACCTGAAGCGGCAAAGCCGGAAGCCAAGCCCGCTGCGGCGGTCGCTGGTAACGCCGAGCCGACATTGATCGGCCAGTTCGGCACTTGGGGAGCCTATACCGCGACGCCGAAGGGCAAGAAAGTCTGCTTCGCGCTGGCCAAGCCGGCGTCATCGAAAACCAACCCGCCGAATCGTCCGCGCGACCCGGCCTACGCGTTTGTCTCCACCCGTCCGGCCGAGAAAGTCACCAACGAAGTTTCCATCATGATCGGCTACGCACTCAAGCCGGGCTCGGAATCGACGCTGGAGGTGGGCGGCGCTTCCTACGCGATGTACACCCAGGGCGACGGCCTCTGGATCAAGAATGCCGCCGAGGAAGAGCGGATGGTGGACGCCATGCGCAAGGCCTCCGACGCGGTGGTCAAGGGCATGTCGGCGAAGGGCACCGAGACCACGGACACCTTCTCGCTGAAGGGCCTTTCCCAGGCGCTCGATAAACTGGCGCAGGATTGCAGGCGCTAACCTGGTCGCAATTGCTTTGCCGGTTGCTATATAAGGGAACCTTATTAGTCGTCATGGCCGGGTTTGTCCCGGCCACCCACGTCGTGACCAGCCGCTGAAAAGACGTGGATGCCCGGCACGAGGCCGGGCATGACGGTCTCAATGAGATGCCAAGCAATGCAGACAATCCTCGAAACGCCTAATGCCCCGGCTCCCCTGGAAAAGGTCGCGCTCGAGACCTATGTGCCGCCGGCAAAGCCGTCGCTGATCGGACTGTCGCGCGCCGAGATCGCGGAACGGCTGGCGGCGATCGGCGTGGCGCCGGCGCAGCGCAGGATGCGTGTGCAGCAGCTCTGGCACTGGATCTACGTCCGCGGCGCGAAGAACTTTGACGAGATGACCAGCATCTCCAGGGAAATGCGCGCGCAGCTCGAGGCGCATTTCACGGTCGCGCGTCCCGAGGTCGCCGCCGAACAAGTCTCCAGCGACGGCACCCGCAAATGGCTGTTGCGCTTGCCGAGCGGCGACAGCTTCGAGAAGGCGCATGAAGTCGAGTGCGTCTACATTCCGGAAACCGATCGCGGCACGCTGTGCGTTTCCTCGCAGGTCGGCTGCACGCTGAATTGCTCGTTCTGCCACACCGGCACGCAGCGGCTGGTGCGCAATCTCACCGCGGGTGAAATCGTCGGCCAGATCATGGTGGCGCGCGACCGCCTCAACGACTGGGCCGACCGCGAAACGCCTTCCGGGGGCCGTCTCGTCACCAACGTGGTGATGATGGGCATGGGCGAGCCGTTGTATAATTTCGACGCGGTGCGCGATGCGCTGCTGATTGTTGCCGATAATGAGGGCATCGGCATTTCCCGCCGCCGCATCACGCTGTCGACCTCCGGCGTGGTGCCCAACATCGTCCGCACCGGGGAAGAAATCGGCGTGATGCTGGCGATCTCGCTGCACGCGGTGCGCGACGAGTTGCGCAACGAGCTGGTGCCGCTGAACCGGAAATATCCGATTGCCGAATTGCTGCAGGCCTGTCGCGACTATCCCGGCTCGTCCAATGCCCGGCGCATCACCTTCGAATATGTGATGCTGAAGGGCGTCAACGATTCAATGGAAGACGCAAAGCTCCTGGTGAAGATGCTGAAGGGGATTCCAGCCAAGATCAACCTGATTCCATTCAATCCGTGGCCGGGCACGCGCTACCAATGCTCGGACTGGGACCAGATCGAAAGGTTCTCGGAATATATTTTCAACGCCGGCTATTCCTCGCCGGTGCGCACCCCGCGCGGCCGCGACATCCTTGCCGCCTGCGGCCAATTGAAGTCGGAGACCGAGAAATTGTCGGTGCGCGAGCGCCAGGCGCTGCGCGCCATGGCGATGACGGATTGATACCTTTGTACTCCTCATGGTGAGGAGGCGCGCAAGCGCCGTCTCGAACCATGAGGCCCCCACGACGCCTCATCCTTCGAGACGCGGCCAAGTGGCCGCTCCTCAGGATGAGGGAAACGAGCGAATGCGCGTCTAGTCAGTGGCGAAACTCGAGGGATGAGAAGGATCTGATGGCGCTGATCGGCCGGCTGTTCGTCATTCTGTTCGGATTTCTCGCCGCATGTCTGGTGGCGGGGATGATCGTGGTCGGCGCGGTGCTGTTTCCGGAATTCAGCGATCTCGGCACCGGTCCGGTCGACCCCGGCGCGTTGAACATCGTGCTCGGCTTCGGCTTTATCTTCATCAGCGGTTTTGCCTTGCTGCCGGCGATGATCGTGGCCGCGATCACCGAAGCGTTTTATGTCAGGAGCGCATTGGCCTACGCGGTCGGCGGCGGCGTGGTCGGGCTCGCCTGCTATCTCGGCCTGGTGCCGTTCGATCCCGCAACGCTTCGCTTCGACGGCATCGTCCGCCGTCATCTCGAAATCATGACCGGCGCGGGGATCGTCGCCGGTCTCGTCTACTGGATGATCGCCGGCCGCAACGCCGGCGCCTGGCGCGATCCATCGCCCCCGCCGCCGCCATTGCCGCCGCTGCCGTCGCATTCGCCGCAACCGTCGGCGCCGCCACAATCGCCGCCGTCGTGATCGTCCTCGCTGTCATTGCGAGGAGCCAACGGGTCGCGCGAATGCGCGCCCGATGACAGGCTCCGCGACGAAGCAATCCATTTTTCTTCCCGATGACGCTCTTGGATTGCTTCGCTTGCGCTCGCAATGACGGGCTTTTCATCACGAGCCTCCTCGGCTAAACCCTGCGCCATGAACCGGACCGGACTTTTCGTCGCGCTGAGCCTGGCGCTTGTCATTGGACTGCTGTTCGGGATTTATCCCGAACTCGATTTGAAGCTGGCTGCGTTGTTCTATGATGCCGCGGCAAAATCCTTTCCGCTCAAGCTCAATGCGCTGGCCGCGATCGCGCGCGACGGCGCGATGTGGATCGCGTGGGCGCTGGCGCTGCCGGCGATTGTCGCGCTGGTCATCAAGCTGGCGCGGCCGGACAAACCACTCTTGATATCCGGGCGGGCGATCATCTTCCTGCTCGTCACGCTGGCTTTTTCCGCGGGCGTTCTCACCAATTTGACCTTCAAGACCTATTGGGGCCGGCCGCGCCCGGTCGTGGTCGCTGAGTTCAACGGACCGGAGCCTTTCGTGCCGTGGTGGGATCCGCGCGGCAGCTGCGAGCGAAACTGTTCGTTTTTCTCCGGCGAAGGCGCCACCGCATTCTGGACCTACGCGCCGGCGGCGCTGACGCCGCCGGCATGGCGGCCGCTGGCTTTTGCCGCCGCGACCCTGTTCGGCGTCATCACCAGCGGGCTCCGGATGGCGTTCGGCGGACATTTTTTCACCGATGTCGCGACCGCCGGCCTGGTGACATTTCTGGTGATCTGGCTGGCATATCGCTTGATCTACCGCTGGCCTCAGACCCGGCTGTCCGACGAGAGCATCGATGCGGCGCTGACGCGGCTTGCCTGGCCCTGCTATCGCCTGGTGCAGCGCTGGCGCGGCCGCGAGGTCGGAGCCAGTCCGGCCGCGTGAGCGCTTGCGCATGAGGCCTTTCCGCCTATAGTCCCGGCAAATTCGGCGGCATTCAAATTCAACAGGATTTTCATGAGCAAGGACGTGAAGAAGGTGGTGCTCGCCTATTCGGGCGGGCTCGACACCTCGATCATCTTGAAGTGGCTGCAGGCCACCTACGGCTGCGAGGTCGTGACCTTCACCGCCGATCTCGGCCAGGGCGAAGAGCTCGAGCCCGCGCGGGCGAAGGCGCTGCTGCTCGGCATCAAGCCGGAAAATATCTTCATCGAGGATTTGCGCGAGGAATTCGTCCGCGATTACGTGTTTCCGATGTTCCGCGCCAACGCGGTCTATGAGGGGCAGTATCTTCTGGGCACCTCGATCGCGCGGCCCCTGATTGCGAAGAAGCAGATCGAGATCGCCGAAAAGGTCGGCGCCGACGCGGTCTCCCATGGCGCAACCGGCAAGGGCAACGATCAGGTGCGCTTCGAGCTTGGTTACTATGCGCTAAAGCCCGACATCACCATCATCGCGCCGTGGCGCGAATGGGATCTTCGCTCGCGCGAGCAATTGATCGCGTTCGCCGAAGCGCATCAGATTCCGATTGCGAAGGACAAGCGTGGCGAGGCGCCGTTCTCGGTCGACGCCAATCTCTTGCATGCCTCGAGCGAAGGCAAGGTGCTGGAGGACCCCGCGCGGGAAGTGCCCGATTACGTCTATTCGCGCACCGTCGATCCCGAGAAAGCGCCGGATCGGGCGACCATCATTTCAATCGATTTCGAAAAGGGCGATGCGACAGCGATCGATGGCAAGAAATTGTCGCCGGCCACCCTGCTGGCAAAACTCAACGAACTCGGCCGCGCCAACGGCATCGGGCGGCTTGATCTCGTCGAAAATCGTTTCGTCGGCATGAAGTCGCGCGGGCATGTACGAGACGCCGGGCGGCACCATTTTGCTTGCCGCCCATCGCGGCATCGAATCGATCACGCTCGATCGCGGCGCGGCCCATCTCAAGGACGAGCTGATGCCGAAATATGCCGAGCTCGTCTATAACGGCTTCTGGTTCGCGCCCGAGCGCGAGATGCTGCAGGCGGCGATCGATCACAGCCAGCAATACGTCACCGGCCGCGTGCGCTTAAAACTCTACAAGGGCAACGTCATCGTGGTCGGCCGCGAGAGCAAGTACTCGCTGTACGATCAGGACCTCGTCACCTTCGAGGAAGGCGCGGTCGCCTACGATCATCGCGACGCCGCGGGCTTCATCAAGCTCAACGCGCTGCGGCTGCGCACGCTCGGCCAGCGCAAGAAGAAGTTGGGATTGTAGGGGCGGACTGCTGCTCATCGTCACGGCCAAGCGCGCGAGCGGGATGCATGACCGGCGATGCTTGTGCTTGGCCGAGCTGGAGCCGTATCTCACTCGCAACTGACGGCAGTGGCTTGCGTCCTCGCTTTCGCGAGCGACGGGTGGACGTAGCCGAAACAAAAATGGCCGGGATTGCTCCCGGCCATTTTCATTTGAGCGATCGATGCCTGTCACCGCGGCGGCGCGGTGCCGGGGGGCGGGGGCGGCAGCGATGCCGTTCCGCCGTTGAGCAGAGGTGTGATGCGGCGGATGGTGACGCGGCGGTTGATGCGGCTTGGGCCGTCGGTCTGTTCCTTCAGATATTGCTCGCCGTAGCCTTGCGAGGTCAGGTTTTCCGCAGGCACCTGGAATTGCTGCGTCAGCAAGGTGGCCGCGGATTCGGCGCGCCGATCCGACAGCGACAGATTGTCGACGTCGTTGCCGACCGCGTCGGTGTGGCCCTCGATCAGGAACACCTCGCGCGGATTGCGCTGGATCGCCCGGTTGAGTCCGTCCGCGATCACCTGCAGCTTCGCCGCCTGATCGGGCGGAATCTCCCACGATCCGGTTTCGAAGTTGATGGTGTTGAGATCGATGCTCGGCATCAACTGGCGCACCGACGGGCTGTAGCGGATTTCGTCGAGCGAATAACGCCGCGCGATCCGGTCCACCGGCGGCGCCAGCATGGTCTCGTAGATCAGTTCCGGCGGCGCGTCCTCGGCTTCGACGATGTAGCGATTGTACGGAATGCGGATCACCGGCGGCGGCAGGTCGACGTAGAAACCGCCGACCGCGCGAGGATCGCGATAGCTGTTGTCGATGATGATGATCTCGCGGCCCCGATCGTCGCGGCGAATCCGCCGCAGCAGCTGGCCGTCGCGGCCAACGACGGTGATGATCTGGGAGCCGTCGGGGCGAACCACGATGGTGCGGGTCTCGCCGCCGACCTGCTGGGTCCGAATGTCGCGCGCGCCGTAGCGGAAGCGCTCCACTTCATTGTGACGAACGAAAGACTGGCCGCTCGGATCGCGAATGATGATCCGGCCGGGCTCGGTAATGACGGTGCGCCCGCCTTCCTGGGTCTCCCGCCGCGCGCTGCGGAAGTCATCGAGGCGTTGCGGTCCCTGTGGCGCGGCACCCGGAGCGACCGGGGTTAGAGCTTGGGCTGGCGGTGGTGGGGCCGGAAGCGGCGCGGCGACCGTAGGCGGCGCGCGGCGCACCAACGGCGCGGCTCCAGGTGGCAGCGACGTCTGCCCACCGGCTCCGCCAGGTGGAGGTGCAGCGCTGGGAGCTGCCGGAGGGCTCGGCGGCGTGCCGGTGCCCGGCGATGGCGGCGCACCCGCGCCTCCGCCTGCGGGCGGCGGGGTTGGACTCGGCGGCGCTGCGGCGGGCGGAGTTGCCGCTGATGGCGCTGGCGATTGTTTTGCGCCCGCTGGCGGTGCGGACGGCGGCGGCGTTGGGGTCTGCGGCGCGGCTGCCGGCGGGGTCGGTCGCGATGGCGGCTGGCGATTGCTTCGCACCCGCCGGCGGAGTCGGTGCCGGAGGGGGCTCGCTCTTTCTGCTGAGTTTGCGGTGCGGGCGCGGCGCTTGGCGGGGCCGGTGGTTTTGGCGGCGCAGGTGGCGCTGCCGCTGGCGGCGGCGTGGGACGCGATGGAGGCGCCGCTGAAGGCGGAGCGGGATGCGGCGCAGGTGCCGCCGCAGGAGGTTGTGGCGTGGGACGTGGCGGAGGGGGCGCAGGAGGTTGCGGCGTGGGCCGAGGCGGAGGCGCGGCAGCAGGCGGTGGCGTGGGTCGGGGCGGCGGCGCTGCCGCCGGAGGCGGTGCGGCAGCAGGAGGCGCGGGACGCGGCGGCGCCGCGGCGGGAGGCGGTGCTGCGGGCGGTGCCGGACGCGCGGGCGGCTGAGCCGCGGGCGGCGCGCCCTTCGGCGGTGCCTTGGGTTTTCCGTCGGGACCAAGCTCTTCCTTGGCCTGCGCCACAACCAGCGGTGCGGTTTGCGCGTGCGATGCATTGCTTGCGAATTGCATTGCCGTCAGCGCTGTCGTGGCAAGCAGTACGAGACGAAGTCTTGTCATGATGGTTGGGATCCCGGAAAAAAGTGCAACAAGCTCTGGCGATCAACGAATAAGGTTAGGCCGGATTGTGGCGGCCTTGAAAGGCGGACTTGTTTTTATTTCGACCACAGAAAGTCTCAATGCGTCCTCGTTCATTGCGCATTCAGGCGATCGTTTGAACCGAACTTCACATTGTCCCCTGCGGCTTATCCGGCGTGCCCGGATTCAGATCGGGCTCAGAGCCCGGCCGATCGGCGATCCCGCCATCGGTGGGAGAAGGTGCAGGCGGCCGTTGCGGTCCGCGCACCGGCAATTCATCCGGTCTGTTGCCCGGCAACTCGTCAGGCCGCGGCGGCTCGCCGGGATCCCGTATCGGCGGCGGCACCTCCGGCCGCGGACTTCCCGGCGGGCTTTCCTGCGGCGGCTCCGACGGCTGTCCCGGCTTGATCGGCGGATCCTCTTGCGGATCGATCGGCGTTTCGCTCATCGGCAAACAACGGCGCGGCGACGGCAATGTTCCTTTAGCTTTGGGCCTTCACCAGTAGCGTATTGCTGCGGGTCGTGCCGGTCTCGGCGTAGCCGCGCGCGCGCATGTCGGCGATGCAGTCCTCCAGCCATTCGTTCCGCGACAAATGTTCGATCACCACCGCGCGCGGCCACAGCGCTTGCGGCGCTTGCCTGAAAAAGCCGGTCAGGACGCGATCCTCATAACCTTCGACATCGATCTTCAGCGCATCGACGCGCGAAATCCCGGCGTCGTCGAGAATGCGCTGCAGCCGCAACGAGCGCACCTTGATGGCATTGGCCGCGCGTTCGCCTGACACGATGTGGCTGGCACCAAGATTGTCGCCGTCGGTCTCGATCATCAATTCGCCGTCGGAAGGACCGGCGGCCGCGGCCACGAGCGTCACCTGTGCATAGCCGGAGGCGGCACGGTTGAATGCCAGTCGGGCGTGGGTGACGGGATGTGGCTCGATCGCGATCACCGTCCCGCTGGCGCCGACGTGACGCGCCATCACCATGGCGTAGGTGCCGACATTGGCGCCGACATCGACGAACACGCCGCCGACGGGCGTGTGCGCGCGCAGAAAATCCACTTCCTCGAGATTGTAGTCGGGATTGAACAGCGCGCCGCGCTCGGTGGCGCTGGCCTGGTGATAGAATCGAAACGACGCGCCCTGATATTGGACGTCGAGCGGACCCGCGCGCAGCAGGTTGACCAGCCGCGACAGCATCGGGCGGAACGCGCCGCGCTTCAGCCGCGAGCGCTGCGCAAGCGAGATGATCGCCGCTTGCGCGCGCGTCGGCGCGAACGCGCCGAAGGGCGGAGGCGATGGATCGTTGTCGGGAGTCAAGCAAGTGTCCTCGGTGAAAGCGGCGCATGCATAGCCGGTTTCAGGCGCGACTCCAATGACCTCGTCGCCCCTGCGGTGGCGACGCAGCCAAACCTCGCATCGGCGCGATGGACTACGGTATGCAAGCGACACGACGGATGCGGAGTGGAAATTAATCGCGCCGTTGATGCCAGCGCCTTGCCGGCGCGGCCGTCCGCGCGAGATCAGCCTGCGGGTGATCATGAATGCAATCCTCTACATCGAGCGACTGGTTGCCAATGGCGTGCGCTTCCAAAGGATTTTCCTCCGTGCTCGACGGTGCAGTACTATTTCTGCAAATGGCGCGGTTCTGGCTTGATGCGGACGATCGACGACGCTCGAGGCCGGCGAATGCGCGAAAGACAAGGACGCAAGCGCACTCCATCGGCCGGGATTATCGACAGCCAGAGTGTGAAAACCACTGAAAGCGGCGGTCCACGCGGGTTTGACATGGCCAAGCGGATCAAAGGACGAAAGCGTCACATCGTCACCGACACCGAGGGCTCCTTGCTGGCGGTGCTAGCGCAGCCCGGCAACCTTCAAGCCGTTCATGGCGCAATCCCATTGCTGCGGATCATTGGTCGCATGTTCCCCACCCTGCGCCATATCTTCGCCGACCGCGTCTATCGCGGTCCAATGCTGCTCCAGGCGATCGCTGATTTGGCGAAGTGGACAATTGAAATCGTCAGCCGCTCGCAGAGTGTGGGAACGTTCAAGGCGAGCCGCGCCGCTGGGTCGCCGAGCGCACCCTTGCTGGTTCGGTCGCAATCGAAGGCTTGCTAAAGACTTCGAGGCATCCATTGCCAGCGCGGAAACCTGGGTCCTCATTGCAAGACTCGCCGTGCTTTCCCCACCGCTGGGCAAGAGCCAGATATGCGAGCTACCTATTTTGAGTCAGGCTTTCAGCACTGGCGGCGGCGGCTCGACGTGGTAACCGCTTCGCCGCGATCGCCTGCCACGATCGGCGATTTCCGCCGTCTCGGCGAGCCTCGAAGGATGACTGGTTGTGATGGTTGCCATCCTTCGAGACGCCAGCGCTATGCGTACGGCTCCTCAGGATGACGGCGGAATGCGCAGTTCGCGCAGAGCGCTTGGTCGATGGACTAGATTTGCCGCTCGACCAGCTTCAGCTTGAGTTCGGCAATCGCCTCGGAAGGATTGAGGCTCTTCGGGCAGGCCTTGGCGCAGTTCATGATGGTGTGGCAGCGATACAGCCTGAACGGATCCTCGAGATCGTCGAGCCGCTCGCCGGTCGCCTCATCGCGCGAGTCCTTGACCCAGCGTGTCGCCTGCAGCAATGCCGGCAGCGATACAGCCTGAACGGATCTTCGAGATCGTCGAGCCGCTCGCCGGTGGCTTCGTCGCGGCTGTCCTTGACCCAGCGGGTCGCCTGCAGCAGTGCGGCGGGCCCCAGAAAGCGCTCGCTGTTCCACCAATAGCTCGGGCATGAGGTCGAGCAGCAGGCGCAGAGAATGCATTCGTAGAGTCCGTCGAGTTTTTCGCGATCCTCATGGCTCTGCCGCCATTCCTTCTGCGGCGTCGGCGAGGTGGTCTTCAGCCACGGCTCGATCGAAGCATATTGCGCGTAGAAATTGGTGAGATCGGGCACCAGATCCTTCACCACCGGCTGATGCGGCAGCGGATTGATCTTCACCGCGCCGTCCTTCACGTCGTGCATCGACTTGGTGCAGGCCAGCGTGTTCTGGCCGTCGATGTTCATGGCGCAGGAGCCGCAGACGCCCTCGCGGCAGGAGCGGCGGAACGTCAATGTCGGGTCGATGTGGTTCTTGATCCAGATCAGGCCGTCGAGCACCATCGGCCCGCAATCCTGGGTGTCGACAAAATAGGTATCGATGCTGGGATTTTTGCCGTCGTCCGGATTCCAGCGATAGACCTTGAATTCGCGCGTCTCGGTCGCGCCCGCCGGCTTCGGCCAGGTCTTGCCGCCGGTGATTTTCGAGTTTTTGGGAAGCGCGAATTCAACCATGCTTTCAAGCCTTCGCTATCGTCATCAATACACCCGCGCCTTCGGCGGGATGTACTGCACGTCATTGGTCATCGTGTAGTCGTGCACCGGGCGATAGTCGATCGACGTCTTGCCGCCGTCGTCGATCCACGCCAGCGTGTGCTTCATCCAGTTCTTGTCGTCGCGCACGGGGAAATCCTCGCGCGCATGCGCGCCGCGGCTTTCCGAACGGTTGGCGGCCGAGTCCATCGTCACCACCGCCTGCACGATCAGATTGTCGAACTCCAGCGTCTCCACCAGATCGGAATTCCAGGTCAGCGAGCGGTCGGTCACCGAGATATCGCTGATGCCGCTGTGAACCTTGTGAATCAGGTTGTGACCTTCCTGCAGCACCTCGCCGGTGCGGAACACCGCGCAGTTGTTCTGCATCACATGCTGCATGCTGTCGCGCAGTCTTGCCGTCGGGGTCCCGCCGGAGGCGTGGCGGAAATGATCGAGCCGCCCGAGCGCCTTGTCGGCGGAGGCCGCCGGCAGTTCCGGCTGCTTGCCGTTCGGCGTCAGCTTTTCGGCGCAGCGCAGCGCGGCGGCGCGGCCGAACACCACGAGATCGATCAGCGAATTGGAGCCGAGCCGGTTGGCGCCGTGCACCGAGACGCAGGCCGCTTCGCCGAGCGCCATCAGCCCGGGCACGACGGCATTGTCGTCGCCGTTCCTCTTGGTCAGCACCTCGCCGTGATAGTTGGTGGGGATGCCGCCCATGTTGTAGTGCACCGTCGGCGCGATCGGGATCGGCTGGCGCGTCACGTCGACATTGGCGAAAATCCGCACCGATTCCGAAATCCCCGGCAGCCGCTCGTGCAGCACCTTGGGATCGAGATGGTCGAGGTGCAGGAAGATGTGGTCCTTCTTCTTGCCGACGCCGCGGCCTTCGCGGATTTCAATCGTCATCGCCCGCGAGACCACGTCGCGCGAGGCGAGGTCCTTGGCGGAGGGCGCATAGCGCTCCATGAATCGCTCGCCCTCGGAATTGACGAGATAGCCGCCCTCGCCGCGCGCGCCCTCGGTGACGAGGCAGCCCGCGCCGTAGATGCCGGTCGGGTGGAATTGCACGAATTCCATGTCCTGCAGCGGCAGGCCGGCGCGCAATACCATTGCGCTGCCGTCGCCGGTGCAGGTATGCGCCGAGGTGCAGACCGCATAGGCGCGGCCATAGCCGCCGGTCGCCAGGATGGTGGTTTGGGCGCGGAAGCGATGCAGCGTGCCGTCGTCGAGCTTGAGCGCGACCACGCCGCGGCAGGCGCCCTGGTCGTCCATGATCAGGTCGATGGCGAAAAACTCGATGTAGAATTCCGCGGAGTGACGCAGCGCCTGGCCGTACATGGTGTGCAGCATGGCGTGGCCGGTGCGGTCGGCGGCGGCGCAGGTGCGCTGCGCCTGGCCCTTGCCGTAGTCAATCGTCATGCCGCCGAACGGCCGCTGATAGATCCTGCCGTCTTCGGTGCGCGAGAACGGCACGCCCCAATGTTCGAGCTCGTAGACGGCCTCGGGCGCGTTGCGCACCATATATTCGATGGCGTCCTGGTCGCCCAGCCAGTCCGACCCCTTGACGGTGTCGTACATGTGCCAGCGCCAGTCGTCCGGATGCATGTTGCCGAGCGACGCCGAGATGCCGCCCTGCGCCGCGACGGTATGCGAGCGCGTCGGAAATACTTTTGTGATGCAGGCGGTGCGCAGGCCGGCCTCGCTGCAGCCGACCACCGCGCGCAGGCCCGCGCCGCCGGCGCCGACCACGACGACGTCGTAGGTGTGGTCCTCGATCGGATAGGCCTTTCCGTTGGTGGCGGGAGCACCACCGCCGTTTGCGGCCCTGCCGTTGCCATCAGCGGCCATGCGCTAAACTCCCGATGACAGTTTGAGAATGGCGTAGATCGAGGCCAGCGCCACCGCGGTCGAGAAGAAGTTGTTGGCCATCACGCAGGCGAGCTTCAGCTTCTCGCTGTGCACGTAGTCCTCGATCACCACCTGCATGCCGATCTTCATGTGCCAGGCGCTGGCGATAATGAACAACAGCATGATGATCGCGATCGGCAGCGAGCCGAGGATCTGCGCCGCGCCGGCCTGATTGCGGCCGAGCAGCATCAGCACCACCACGATCACCGGCACGATCAACAGCGTCATCGCCACGCCGGTGAGGCGCTGGCGCCAGAAATCCGAGGTGCCGGAATGCGAGGCGCCGAGATAGCGCACGCGGGCGAGCGGCGTGCGCATGGTTTTCGGCGGCGAAGAACTTTCGACGCGTCATCGTCCGCCTCCGATCGCGTAAGCCGCGATCCACAGCAGCACGGTGAGCGAAATGCCGCCGATCAGCGCGCCCCAGGTCAGCGCCTCGCGTTCGCTCGGCTTGAAGCCGTAGCCGAGGTCCCAGACGAAATGCCTGATGCCGCTGAGCAGATGATGCAGCAGCGCCCAGGTATAGCCGAATACGATCAGCCGGCCGATGAAGCTCGAGGTGAAGGCCTGCACGTTGGCATAGGCGCCGGGGCCCGACGCCGCCGCGATCAGCCACCACGCCAGCAGCAAGGTGCCGAAATACAGCGCGATGCCGGTTGACGCGATGGACGATGGACAGCGCCATCGTCAGGGTCCAGCGATAGGCCTGCAGGTGCGGCGAAAGCGGGCGTTCGATCCTGGCGGTCATCGGCGGCTTTGAGGTTGTGAGGCCCGCGCGCGGGGGTCCCTTCGGGGATCGCGGTAGAGCAATTCTATTTACGAACTCGAAACAGTCAGCGCAACGGCCAAAATCGCCAATTGCGAACGGTGGTTCACACTTAATCGATGAGCCTTGCAATTGTGGGCGTTGACAAGGCCAGGCGGTTCGCGGATGGCTGGTATACCTGAAGCACGATTCATGAACGCCGCGCGTTCGACGCGAATGGAAGGAAAAACCGCGCATGGCCATCGCCGGACTTGATGTCTCCGAGCTGATCGAGCTGGCGCTGCTTTTGGTCGCGGTTGGCGCGCTGTCGGGATTTCTTGCCGGCCTGTTCGGCATCGGCGGCGGCGCCATCCTGGTGCCGGTGTTTTACGAATGCTTTCGGCTCGCCGGCGTGCCGCTCGAGGTGCGCATGCCGCTGTGCGTCGGCACCTCGCTCGCCATCATCATCCCGACGTCGATCCGCTCCTTTCGCGCCCATTACGCCCGCGGCGCGGTGGATATGGAAACCGTCAAGGCCTGGTGGCTGCCGGTGCTTGCGGCGTGATCGCCGGCAGCGTCACCGCGCGCTACGCGCCGGAGCGGCTGTTCAAGATCGTGTTCGTGGCGATGGCATGGACCGCCGCGGCACGCCTGCTGCTGGCGCGCGATACCTGGAGGTTCGGCGAGGATCTGCCGCAGGGTCCGCTCATGAAAATTTATGGTTTCCTGGTCGGAGCTTCTCTCCACGCTGATGGGCATCGGCGGCGGGCTGTTCTCGAATTTGCTGATGACCTTCTATGGCCGTCCGATCCATCAGGCGGTCGCGACCTCGTCGGCGCTGGCCGTGCTGATCTCGATTCCCGGCACGCTCGGCTACGTCTATGCCGGCTGGCCCGCGGCGGCGCGCTATCCGGATGTGACCGCGCTGCAATTGCCGTTTGCGATCGGCTATGTCTCGCTGATCGGCGCCGTGCTGGTGATGCCGACCAGCCTTTTCACCGCGCCGCTCGGCGTCAGGGCCGCGCACGCGATGTCGAAGCGCATGCTGGAGATGGCGTTTGGCGCTTACCTTTTCATCGCCGGCGGCCGGTTTGTGATAAGCCTGCTGAACGGGTCATAGAACCGGATTCTGCCTGACGTCATGCGGCATCGCTGACATGCCGCCGTTGCTATTGTGACTTGATTCGGCTCAAGGTCGCCGCGGGTCGGGAACATTCACATGAAACGACGCGAGTTCATCACGCTTCTAGGCGGCGCGGCGGCGACGTGGCCGCTGACCGCGCGTGCGCAGCAACCGGCAGGACGGATCTACCGGGTGGGTTACTTCGCGATCACGTCGCGGGAGCGAGCGCTCCATCTCATGAAGGCGTTCGAGGAGGGCCTGCGGAGCCTCGGCTACCGCGTTGGCGAGAATGTCGTCATCGAGTACCGCTTCGCCGACGGCGAGTTGGAACGGCTGCCCGCGCTTGCCGCAGACCTGGTCCGGCTCGGTGTGGACGTCATCGTTACCGCGACACAATGTGAACACGGTTGCGGCCATGAAGGCGACCACGACCATCCCGATCGTCATGGCCAGCAGTGCCGATCCGGTCAGCGCCGGGCTTGTCGCCAGTCTGGCGCGTCCGGGCGGCAACGTCACCGGGGTCGCCCAGGACACCGGCGACGAGCAGCATCGCCAAGCGGCTCGAGTTGCTGAAGGAAACACTGCCGAACCTCTCGCGTGTGGGCATTCTGTGGAATCCGGATTTTGCACCCAATCGGAGCCGGCTGACGTCGATGAGGGAGGCTGCCCAGGCGCTAGGGTTGACACTTGTCCCGGTCGAAGCACGCGGACTGGACACACTTGAACAAGCGTTCGCGACAATGGTGAGGGAGCGCGCGCAGGCGCTCGTCGTGCTGAGCGATGCCGTGTACTGTTCAACTGTCGCGGCCAGATTGGCGTCATGGCCGTCAGAGATCGGCTGCCGGCAATCGCTGCCGCAAGAGAATATGCGGAGGCGGGTTTGCTTACTGACCTACGGAGCTGATCTTACGAGATCAATTTCGTCAGTCCGCCGTCTTCGTCGACAAGATTTTCAAGGGTGCGAAGCCTGCCGACCTGCCGGTCGAACAGCCGACCAAGTTCGAGCTGGTGGTGAATCTCAAGACCGCCAAGGCACTCGGCATCACGTGCCGCCGACGCTGCTCGCCCGCGCCGACGAGGTGATCGAATGAAACGGCGCGAGTTCATCACGCTTTTTGGTGGCGCGGCGGCGACGTGGCCGCTGGCCGCACGCGCGCAGCAACCGGCAGGGCGGGTCTACCGGGTGGGGTACCTCTGCGATCGCGTCCCGGGAGCAAACAGCTCCATCTCATCAAAGCGTTCGAAGAAGGCCTGCGGAGCCTCGGCTACCGCGTTGGCGAGAATGTCGTCATCGAGTACCGCTTCGCCAACGGCGAGATGGAACGGCTGCCCGCGCTTGCTGCAGACCTGGTCCGGCTCGGCGTGGACGTCATCGTCACCGGGACCAATCCGAGCACGGTTGCGGCCATGAAGGCGACCACGACCATCCCGATCGTCATGACCAACAGTGTCGATCCGGTCGGTGCCGGGCTTGTCGCCAGTCTGGCGCGCCCCGGCGGGAACGTCACCGGGCTCGCCGTGGATGCGGGCGACGAGATTTTCGGCAAGCGGTTTGAGTTGCTGAAGGAAACACTGCCGAACCTCTCGCGTGTGGGCATTCTGTTGAATCCGGACTTTGCGCTCAATCGGAGCCGGCAGACGTCGATGGGGGAGACCGCCCGGACGCTGGGGTTGACGCTTGTCCCGGTCGAAGCACGCGGGCTGGACGCACTTGAACAAGCATTCGCGACAATGGTGAGGGAGCGCGCGCAGGCGTTCGTCGTGCAGGGAGATCCCGTGCTGTTCAACTATCGCGGCCAGATCGCCGAAATGGCCATCAGAAATCGGCTGCCAGCCGTCTCTGTCCAGAGAGAGTACGCGGAGGCGGGCTTCCTTCTGACCTACGGAGCCGATATTCGAGATCTTTATCGTCGGTCCGCCGCTTTCGTCGACAAGATTTTCAAGGGTGCGAAGCCTGCCGACCTGCCGGTCGAACAACCGACCAAGTTCGAACTGGTGATCAATTTGAAGACCGCCAAGGCGCTCGGCCTCACCGTGCCGCCGACGCTGCTCGCCCGCGCCGACGAGGTGATCGAATGAAGCGGCGCGAGTTCATCGCAGGCATCTGGCGGCGCGGCGGCGACGTGGCCGCTGGCCGCGCGCGCGCAGCAACCGGCAGGACGGGTCTATCGGGTGGGCTACCTCGCGGGCGGGTCCCGGCAGACGCAACTTAATTTCATTAAAGCTTTCGATGAGGGCCTGCGAAGTCTCGGCTACCGCGTTGGCCAGAATATCGTCATCGAGTACCGCTTCGCCGACGGTGAGGTGCAACGATTACCCGCGCTTGCAGCAGACCTGGTCCGGCTCGGCGTGGACGTCATCGTTTCCGGGAACACTCTAAGCACGGTTGCGGCCATGAAGGCGACCACGACCATCCCGATTGTCATGACCAGCAGTGCCGATCCGGTCAGTGCCGGACTTGTCGCCAGTCTGGCGCGACCGGGCGGGAACGTCACCGGGTTTAGCCTGGATGGCGGTAACGAGAGCGAGATACAGGGCAAGCGGCTTGGGTTGCTGAAGGAGACACTGCCGAACCTGACGCGCGTGGGCATTCTGTGGAATCCGGACGGTGCGCTCAATCCTGCCCGGCTGGAGTCGATGAGGGACGTGACGCCAGCCATTGGGTTTGAAGCTTGTCGCGGTCGAGGCACGCGGGTTGGATGCACTTGAACAAGCGTTCGCAACAATGGTGCGAGAGCAAATGCAGGCATTCATCCTTGTGTCGGATACTGTGCTGTTCAACTATCGCCAGCAGATTGGCGTCATGGCCCTGAAAAATTGGCTCCCCTCCACCTCCAGTTTGAAAGAATTCGCGGAGGCGGGATTGCTGCTGACTTACGGCCCTGATTTTCAAGCTCTATTTCGGGGCGCCGCCGTCTTCGTCGACAAGATCTTCAAGGGTGCGAAGCCTGCCGACCTGCCGGTCGAGCAGCCGACCAAGTTCGAACTGGTGATGAATCTGAAGACCGCAAAGGCGCTCGGCCTCATCGTGCCGCCGACACTGCTCGCCCGCGCCGACGAGGTGATCGAATGAGAAGGCGGGCGTTCATCGCAGGGCTCGGCACCACATTGGCATGGCCGCTCGCCGCGCGTGCGCAGCAACGGGCAGGACGGGTCTACCGGGTGGGCTACTTCGCGATCACGTCGCGAGAGCGATCGCTCCCTTTCATGAAGGCGTTCGAGGAGGGCCTGCGGAGCCTCGGCTACCGCGTTGGCGAGAATGTCGTCATCGAGTACCGCTTCGCCGACGGCGAGCTGGAACGGCTGCCCGCGCTTGCTGCCGACCTGGTCCGGCTCGGCGTGGACATCATCGTTTCCGGGACCAATGTGACCACGGTTGCGGCCATGAAGGCGACCACGACGATCCCGATCGTCATGACCAACAGTGCCGAGCCGGTCAGTGCCGGATTCGTCGCCAGTCTGGCGCGTCCGGGCGGCAACGTCACCGGGTTCAGCTCGGAACCTGGCGACGAAATCTACGGCAAGCGGCTCGAATTTCTGAAGGAGACACTGCCGAACCTCTCGCGTGTCGGCGTTCTGTGGAATCCGGACTTTGCGCCCAATCAGGACCGGTTGACGTCGATAAGGGAGGCTGCCCCGGCGCTGGGGTTGACGCTTGTCCCGGCCGAAGCACGCGGACTGGACGCACTTGAACAAGCGTTCGCGACGATGGTGAGGGAACGCGCGCAGGTACTCGTCGTGCTGAGTGATGGTGTGCTGTTCAACTGTCGCGGCCAAATTGGCGTCATGGCCGTCAGAAATCGACTGCCGGCAATCTCTGCGGTGAGAGAATACGTGGAGGCGGGCTTGCTTCTGAGCTACGGGATCGATTTGCCAGATCAATTTCGTCGGTCCGCCGTCTTTGTCGACAAGATTTTCAAGAGTGCGAAGCCTGCCGATCTGCCGGTCGAGCAGCCGACCAAGTTCGAACTGGTCATCAACCTCAAGACCGCCAAGGCACTCGGCCTCGAAATTCCGCCGACCCTGCTCGCCCGCGCCGATGAGGTGATCGAATGAAGCGTCGCGAGGTCATCGCAGGGCTCGCTTGGACCCTCTCGGCGCGTTTCGCTTTTGGGCAGATGCCGGCGCGTCGTCCGCGGGTCGTGACGCTTTGGACCACGACTGCGATGGTCGCGGCGCCCTACGTCAAGGAGTTCGAAGAGGGATTGACCGAGCGCGGCTGGATGCCTGGTCGAACGCTGGAAGTCGACCATCGCTTTACCGACGGTCGGCCGGAACGGCTGCCTTCCTTCGCAGCAGAGATCGTCGCGGCGAGACCCGACGCCATCATGACCGGGCTTAACCTGGGTGCGGTGGCCCTCCGCAAGCTGACGACCGAGATTCCCATCGTTGTGGCAAGCGCGCTCGACCCGGTCGGGTCAGGTCTTGCGCAAAGCATCGCGCGACCGGGCTGGAACGTCACCGGTAACGTCGATATTCCGCACGAACAGGTGTTGAAGCGAATCCAGATCGTGCGGGACATCATCCCGAATCTTCATCACATCGCCATTCTCTACAACGAGGCCGCGCCCGGCATGCGCGGCGCCAAGGACGCCCTCCATGACGCGGCGAGGCAGTTTGGCATTGAGGTCCACGACGCGCCGTTGTCGGCCGCGCAAGACCTTGCTCTCGCAATGAAGAGTATTGTCGAGTCCGGATGTGAGGCGATCTTTACCCTGCCGAACGACAATCTCACCTTCCTTCTGCGCAAGGAAATCACGGCCGTGGCCCGGCAACACCGAATCGCCACCATGCTTGGAAGCCGCGAAGCCGTTCGCGACGGCGGCCTGATCGCATATACGCCCAACAACCTTGCCCTCTTCCGGCGCGCAAGCTATTTCGTCGATCGCGTGCTCAGGGGCTCGCATCCCGGTGAGCTGCCTTTTGAACAGCCCACCCGCTACGATTTGGTTATTAATCTTGCGACCGCGCGGGCGCTGGGCATCACACTTCCGGAGCGTCTGTTGGCGACCGCCGACGAGGTGATCGAATGAAGCGGCGCGAGTTCATCGCCCTCGCTGGCGGTCTGGTGGGGTCGTCGCCATTCGCCGCGCGCGCGCAGCGGCCGGCCACGCCGCCGACGATCGGATTTCTGGGTGCGACGACGTCCGCGACCGCGAACCAATGGGTAGCCGCGTTCGTCGCGCGGCTGCGGGAACTCGGCTGGGTCGAGGGTCGCACGGTTACGATCGAGTATCGCTGGGCCGAAGCGCACAGCGAGCGCTATGCCGAGATCGCGGCCGAACTCGTCGACCGCAAGGTCGACGTCATCGTTACATGGGCGTCGGCGCCGGTTCTCGCGGCGAAACACGCTACCGCAATTGTTCCGATCGTGTTTGCCGCTCAGATGGACCCGGTCGGCGCCGGTGTCGTCGCGAGCCTGGCGCGGCCCGGCGGTAACGTTACGGGCCTGTCGCTGCAACAGACCGATACCGCCGCCAAGCGTCTCGAGCTTTTGGGTGAGTTTGTCCCCAATCTTCGCCGGCTGGCGATCATGGCCAACATCGGCGCTGCCGGTGCCATACTGGAAAAACGCGAGATTCAGGCAACGGCCCGCACGCTTGGCCTCGAAGTCATCACACTGGAAATACGACAAGCGGAAGATATCGCGCCTGCCCTCGAGGCGCTGAAGGGGCGCGCGGACGCGCTTTACGTCGCGACCGATCCCCTCGTATTCACCAATCGCGTTCGAATCAACAGCCTGGCGCAGGACGTGCGGCTGCCCACGATTTACGGCAGCCGTGAATATGTCGAAGCCGGAGGCCTGATGTCCTATGGACCCAGCTACACGGATCTGTTCCGGCGCGCCGCCGACTATGTCGACAAGATTCTGCGCGGGACGAAGCCGGGCGACATCCCGGTCGAGCAGCCGACCAGGTTCGAGTTGATCGTCAATCTCAAGACCGCGAAGGCGCTTGGACTTAACGTGTCACCGACGCTGCTCGCCCGCGCCGACGAGGTGATAGAATGAAGCGGCGCGCGTTCATCGCGCTCTTAGGTGGAGCAACCGCTGCTTCGGCGGCCTGGCCTCTGGCCGCCGGCGCACAGACGCCTCCAAAAATCCCGCGGGTCGGTTACATCGCCGGATCTAACGCCACTTCGACCGAGCACATGGTCGGGGCTTTCCGGCAAAGGCTCAGAGAGCTGGGCTACGTGGAAGGGCAAACCATCGCACTGGAAGTTCGCTACGCCGAGGGGCGTAGTGAGCGGATGCCGGAGCTGGTGGCTGAGCTTGTCGGTCTCAAAATGGATGTTCTGGTGGCAGCCAGTCAGCACGGCAGCGCTGGCGGCCAAGAAAGCCACCGGGACCATCCCCATCGTCGTAGTCGCGCCTGATCCCGTTGCGCTCGGCCTGGTGGCGAGCCTGGCGCGGCCCGGGGCAAACGTAACGGGGCTGAGCTATTTCAACGAAGCGATTGTCGCAAAGCGCGTACAGCTCCTGAAGGAGTTCGTGCCGGGGCTTGCCCGGATCGCCGTCCTGAGGAATCCGAGCGTCGCGGTCCATGCCACGTTCTGGCAGGAGACCGAAGTGGCAGCCCGGACGTTGGGGGTGGCGCTTCAGCCTTTCGACGTACGCGGACCCGAGGACTTCGAGGTGGCGTTCGCTGCTGCCACGCGAGGCAACGTTCAGGCCCTGATCGCCTTCGATGACGCCCTCACTGTTGCCTATAGACCCCGGATCGTGGCCCTGGCTGCCAGCAGCCGCCTCCCGGCCATGTATGGCCTTCGCGAATTCCCGGACGAAGGGGGCCTGATGTCCTACGGCCCGAGCTTCGCCGACCTCTTCCGGCGCGCTGCCACCTATGTGGACAAGATCCTGAAGGGCGCCAAGCCCGCTGACCTCCCAGTCGAGCAACCGACCAAGTTCGAACTCGTCATCAATCGCAAGACCGCGAATGCGCTCGGCCTCACCGTGCCGCCCACGCTACTCGCCCAAGCTGACGAGGTGATCGAATGAAGCGGCGCGCGTTCATCGCCTGCTCGGCGGGGTGGCGGCAGTGGCCGCTTGCATCGCGTGCGCAGCAGCCCGATCGCATGCGGCGCATCGGCGTGCTCGTGGGCGCAGGCGCGGATGGTTTGGACGCACAGGCCCGCCACGCGACGTTCCTGCAGGGGCTGCAGCAATTGGGCTGGACTGATGGCCGCAACGTGCGGATCGACACCCGCTGGGGCGCAGCCAATGCCGACGACATCCGTAAATACGCGGCGGAATTGGTCTCGCTCGCGCCGGACGTCATCCTAGCGGCTGGCAACGCGCCCGTGGAGCGGCTGCTACAGGCGACCCGCACCGTGCCGATCGTGTTCGTGATCGTCCTCGATCCAGTCGGCTCCGGCTATCGTCGATAGTCTGTCGCAGCCGGGCGGCAACGCTACCGGCTTCATGCAGTTCGAATACAGTTTGACTGCGAAATGGCTGGAACTGCTCAAGCAGGTTGCACCAGGCGTGACGCGCGCGGCGGTGCTTCGGGATTCCACCGTAGCCGCCGGGATCGGCCAGTTCGCCGTCATCCAGTCCGTGGCGCCGTCGGTCGGCGTGGAGGTGAGCCCGATCAACGGGCGCGACGCGTCAGAGATCGAGCGCGCCATCGCGGCCTTCGCGCGCGCCTCCAATGGTGGCCTGATCGTGACATCGAGCGCGTTGGCGGGAGTTCATCGCGACCTGATCGTCGGCTGGCGGCCCGCCACAAACTACCTGCGGTCTACTCCAACCGCGCCTCCGTCACCGGCGGCGGCCTGATCTCCTATGGGGCTGATCTGGTCGATCAGTACCGGCGCGCGGCCGGCTACGTCGATCGCATCCTCAAGGGCGAGAAGCCAGCCGATCTGCCGGTGCAGGCGCCAACCAAGTACGAACTGGTCATCAACCTCAAGACCGCCAAGACGCTCGGCCTCACCGTGCCGACGACGCTGCTCGCCCGCGCCGACGAGGTCATCGAATGAGGCGACGCGCGCGCCCGGCGAAAATAAAAGCGGCATTGTCGTCCCGGCCTTGCGCCGGGACCCATAGCCACAACCGTTCCTGGCTTACACAGGCTGCGGCCACAGCTCGGCTTAACAACTTACATCGGTGGCTATGGGTCCCCGCCTTCGCGGGGACGACACGGGAGTGTTACTTCGCGTAAATCTTCGAATAGGTGTCGCGCAAAATATTTTTCTGCACCTTGCCCATGGCGTTGCGCGGCAATTCGTCGACCACGATCACCCGCTTCGGCATCTTGAATTTTGCAAGGCGCCCGTCGAGCGCCTTCAGCACCGAGGCTTCATCGACGCGTGCGCTCTTGTCGCACACCACGACAGCCGTGACGCCCTCGCCGAAATCCGCATGCGGCACGCCGATCACGGCGGATTCGATCACGCCCGGCATGGCGTCGATCTCGCTCTCGATCTCCTTCGGATAGACGTTGAAGCCCCCCGAAATCACCAGATCCTTGCCGCGGCCGAGAATATGGACGTAGCTGTTAGCGTCGATCTTGCCGAGGTCGCCGGTGATGAAGAAGCCGTCGTCGCGGAATTCGGCTTTTGTCTTCTCCGGCATCCGCCAATAGCCCTTGAAGACGTTCGGGCCCTTGACCTCGATCATGCCGATCGATTCGCGGGCAATCTCCTTTCCGGTTTCCGGATCGGTGACGCGCAAGGTGATGCCGGGCAGCGGATGGCCGACCGCGCCGGGGACGCGCTGGCCGTCATATGGATTGGACGTGTTCATATTGGTCTCGGTCATGCCGTAGCGCTCGAGCACGGCGTGGCCGGTGCGAGCGGCCCATTCGCGATGGGTGTCGGCCAATAGCGGCGCCGAGCCGGAAACGAACAGCCGCATGTGGCTGGTGGATTCGCGGCTGAGCGCCGGGC
>CAVUYV010000022.1:0-10824 GCA_963745785.1 uncultured Alphaproteobacteria bacterium
GTGAAATGGACTGAGCACGGCTTCGGCACTTGGTGGAGGACCAAATGCGGGCATCACCGCGCTCCAGGCGATGAGCGATAGAGTTGCGGCAGCAGCGGCAATTTCCACAGGTCTCTTCATGCACGATCCGACTATCTGATTTCGGGGTCGTCCCGTTCAGACTGCCGTTCGCAGCCGCCCCATCGTGAACTCGATCTCCCCGCCTGACAGCTCGCGCCAATGCTCGACCTCGCTCATGTAGGCCGTCCTCGGGTAGCGATCGAGGAACTCCCTCACCGTTTGGCGGGCATCGTCACGGGGTTGGTTGAAGGTCTCTCGCACGAAACCATCGCGGGCGCGGTGCTGCGCGCGATGATCGCGCATCCGGTCCGCCAGCTCACGCGGGGTCTTGGGCCCTGCCATCGCTGCTACTCCATATAAAGCGATGCCTATTAGATTGGTGCGATTCCGGTCCGGGCAAGCCCGGAGCAACCCATTGCTGCAAAGAAAAGGCGCGCCACGGCACCCCACAGCACTCCCGAAGCCGGAGAACCTTGATGGAGATATGCCACGTAAATCCGCAGCCGAACTCGAGGCCGAGTGCCTTCGGCTCCCAGCGATGGATCCGCACACGCGATGCATTAAGCGCGTCGAGATCATTCGCATGTAGCTGCCGAATTACTTTGTCGCCCAATCCTGGGCGGAATGCATCATCACTATGCACGGATTTAATTTACGACAGGCACAGGCCCACTTCCGAGGCATTTTTATTCCATCATCGGCCGGCCGATCCAAAGTCTGTTGAGCCAACGCACTGCCAAGTCGGGCTGCCTCTCTCCTTGCAAACGCGCCAGGGCCTCCTGATAAGGACCCACCGCTCGTATGCGCATTGGAAGCCGAGGATAGAGGCGTCGGATCAGCGCGAGCGCCAAGTTCATGCTACGTTGTTCACGTTCGCCGAAGACCAATCCGAATTCTCCGCGTAACCGCTCTGGCAGCAAGTGGGTCGTCAGCGCTAGATACCACTTCGGCGCGCGCAATTTTGTCGCGCACCCCGAGAAGATTTGCTCAGCTATCTTGCGAGCGGCGGGGCTGACAGTGAGAATATCCGACCGCAGCATCGCCTCATTGTAGGCAATGAACGACGTCCAGTTTGATGGTAAATCGGCTTGCCGAAGGCCGAATAACGCCGCGAACAGCCGGGCCTCGACCCAGTATTTTTCACGCTCGCTATCCGTGAGCGCAGGCAAGACGAGATCATGTGTCAACAAGGCAGTCTCCACGAGCGTGGCGTGAACCCACCGTAGCGCCGAGACCTCATTGGCGCGGTAATGAGAGCCCGCGGCGAAGCGGCCTGCCGTCCACGGCAATATTCCTGTCACCGCGTCGTGACGCCGATGCAGTCGGCGGGCCGCAGCCAGCGCCTGATCGCGCGTGCCAAACACCATCGTGAAAACAGTGTTGAACGTTTGGTGGAACCGGGCAATCGGGTCAGCAAAAGTCCGCGAATGCTCGGCGATGGCAGCGGCGACCCAGGGGTGCGCCAACTGAAGCAACAAGGCGCGGCCAGCGCCAAGGAAGACGGCCGCCTCGCGGTCGACCCGCCAGGTCAGTGAAGCGGGACCGAAGACCCCCTCAATTGATTCGGCAGCCGCCTTGCAAACGGTGTCGAGACTGCTTTCAAAATCATCTTCGGACAGCAACGGTAGATCCTTACGATTTGCAACGGGATGAGGGCGGAGAGGTGCGTCGGATCCAAGTAGGAGCAGTGTGGGTTAGTTCATTCGTCGCAATTATTCCATTCCTGACTGTGTCGTGGTCGTGATCCGACAGATGGAGTCACTTCATCCGCAGGCTTTGCTGTGGCCCCCATCCGGGGCGATAAGATCCTAGTTCAATATTGGAGAAGCCTATTTTCGTGGGCCTGTTGGCACGAAAAATCTGTTCGCCACGGCCAGCGCGCTACGCTCGTCGGTCTCCAGCGCAATTTTCTGTGCCAGCATGACGTCGCCTGCGACGAGGTAACCTTTGGGCGCAAAGCACCAGCCAACACGCGGACGACCGGCGCCGTCGAGCTCGTGGATGTTCATCGAGGTGCCGTGGTTAATCCGGTATCGCTTTCCGCTGTGGCAGCCGGTGACCTCAAAATAGCTTTTCGCGTCATATTGCGCGAACTGCTCAGGAGATAGCCATTCCTTCAACAGTTCGAGGCCGCGTGCTTCCCTTTGCCAATATCCAAAGCGAAAGTCCGGGACACATCGCAAGGACGGGTCGATGTGATTAGGCTGCCGTCGCAAACTGTCGCGCAGAACTCGCGCCCGGCGCCCGCATTCCGATAGAAATAATCGGAGATGCTCCTTCGCGTAGCGCAATGGTTGTCTAGACATAACCGAGGTTAACCGCCGACGAGCCGTGGAAAAAACAGCGTCTCTTCGGCATTAGGATCAAACGTGCGCTTTACGACCGCCTCTCCGGAGGCGGTGCGGACCGCCGCGGTAAAGCCTGCGCCTGTCAACTCCCTGAAGCGCTCCTCGGCCTTCAAGAGCGCATCCGCGTTCTTCGCATCGAAATTGTGTCGAGTATCGCCGGTGCGATCCATCACGATTTGTGTGGCCATCGGATCCTCCGTTGCAAGGTACCGGAATTCTACGCGCGGTTTCGCCTAACGCGCAAACCCAACAACGGAACGTTCGCAGTAAACTGACCGTGAGCCGAGGCTCACCGCTCCTCGTCCGGGTGCAGCACCCAAACGAAAGGCGTGATCTCGCGCGTCTCGGTAAGCTTATCGCCGCCAACTCTCCGCTAGCGAAATAACGCCAGCAGCCACCACGACAATAACGATGACGGTGGCAAACGCCTCCATCGAGGCCAGGGTCTCGTACCAGTTGTTCCAAAGCTCGAGCATGCGCTGGTCTCTATCGAAAGCGCGCCCAGCACTGAGAAAATTCCATTGTGTCGAAAGGACGTGCGTCTGCGGCCAAAAATGCAATGCTACGTTTCGTCGCGCGCGTTTTGATCGCGCGGCAACATGGCTGGGCGGGATGGTGGTTGGCGAGGGAGCGCCGGCGCGGAGCCGCCTAGTAAGCCTGTAACGAAATATTTGAGTAACGGCGCAACGAATCCTGTCCACGCCCGTTACTATTGCGGCGGGAATATCTGCCTAAAGTGCGCATTAGAGCACACCCGCCGCCAACGGCCCCGCCCTTTGCACAGCTCGGCAAGACGGGGCCGTTTGGTGCGGGGATCGACCCTCAAACGCACAACGCCACCAAGCGGAGTATGATCGCAGAGGTATTGGGGTTGATCTGGCGTGCCGCGGGGGCATATTCCAAGGATGGCGACAATTGTCCGATGCAATTGCGGCGCCGAGTACAAACGCACTGAAACAAAGTTCTTGGTACCGCATACGGGTGACGCGGTCTGCACGGTCTGCGGGGCTGCGCTAGAGTTGTGGTGGAATAGCACCCACATTCCCTCATTCGAACTTGTCAAACGTCCAGACCGAACGCCGCCAACCGAGGCGGACCCTTCTGCGCAAAATTGACAACGCTCCAACCAAAATCCTGGGGGGGGGGGTCAGTCAGCCTAAGCAAAACAGCCGCCACCGGGGCCGAGCGGTGACGGGGCCGCCCTTTCCTGCGCCACTGGCCAGAGTGGGCACGTGGGGAGCGCAGCGGCGGGAGCACTCTTGGACCTCAGCGGCCGAGATTGTCGACGGTTCGGCTTACCATCTCCGCCCATCAGGAATAAGATGAGCCGACGTCCACGGGCGTTCGTGCCCCTAGGCGGGCCCGGCTAGATATCGTGGCAACTCTCCGTCACACCCGTTGGCAACAAACTGAGGTCTGCCCAGCGATCCACACGACGAATTCCATGACCGAACCCGAGCGTTTGGAAGGCGTTCCTGGCCGCTACTGGCACCGGCTCGAAGACGGGCGTATCCAGTGCGATGTCTGCCCGCGCTATTGCAGGCTTAACGAAGGCCAGCGCGGCCTGTGCTTCGTGCGTGGCCGGCAGGACGACCGGATCGTGCTCACGACGTACGGCCGCTCCTCGGGGTTCTGTGTCGATCCAATAGAGAAGAAGCCACTGAACCACTATCTGCCCGGAACTCCAGTATTGTCCTTCGGCACCGCCGGGTGCAACCTGACCTGCAAATTCTGCCAGAACTGGGACATCTCCAAAGCGCGAGAGCTCGACCGGCTCCAGGACGCAGCCTCGCCGGAAGATATTGTCGAGGCCGCGATTGCCACAGGCTCGCGCTCCATCGCCTACACCTATAATGACCCGGTCATCTTCCTCGAATATGCCGTGGACGTTGCAAGGGTGGCGCGCCGGCGCGGGATTAAGAACGTGGCGGTCACAGCGGGCTACATTGACGCGGCGGCGCGGGAGGAGCTTTACACCTTCATGGACGCCGCCAATGTCGACCTCAAGGCGTTCACCGAGGAGTTCTACAAGCGGCTGTGCACCGGCCATCTAGGCGCCGTCCTCGAGACGCTCGAGTATCTAAAGTACAGGACGAAGGTCTGGTTCGAGATCACAACGCTGCTGATCCCGGGTCACAATGACAGCCCGGAGGAGGTGAAAAAGCTGAGCGAATGGGTGATGACAAGGCTAGGACCTGACGTGCCCTTACATTTCACCGCCTTCCACCCTGACTACAAGATGCTGGATCTGCCCTGTACGCCGGCCTTCACCCTGACGAGGGCTCGCGATATCGCCCGCGAGGTCGGGCTGCATTTCGTCTACACCGGGAATGTCCATGATGAGACGGGCCAAAGCACGTACTGCCCGGGCTGTGGTGAGCGGATCATCGGCCGAGATTGGTATGACATCACCACTTGGCGGCTCACCGGGGACGGCCGCTGCGGTATTTGCTCCACCGCAATCCCTGGCTTGTTCGAGGCGCACCCGGGCAACTGGGGGCAGCGGCGCGTCCCGATCCGGATCGGCAGACTGGAACGCTCGTGAATGAGGATGATGCCGACGTCGAGGCGCCTCACTGCTGCGTGTTGGAGCGGGAGCCTGATTAGGAGGTCACGATGAAGATTGACAGCACCATATTTGGCGCGATTACGATTGACGGAAAGACGTATCAGCACGACGTGGTCGTTCGTCTTTCCGGCGAAGTTGTGAAGCGGAAAAAGAAGCTATCAAAGAAGCTGTATGGTACCTCGCACGTGCTTTCAAAAGACGAGGCAAAGTTTCTCTTCGAAAAGGGGTGCGATCAGGTCGTCATTGGCTCGGGTCAGATGGGCAACGTGCACCTATCACCGGAAGCTGAAGCCTATTTCGAAAAAAAGGGCTGCGAGGTCGCGTTGAAGCCGACACCCGAGGCAATCCGAATGTTCAACCGGTCGCGCGCAAAGAGAAGCGGACTCTTTCACGTGACCTGTTGAAAGAAATGCCCTGGTGAAGCTGTGTATCCACGCTGGATCAGCCGGATCGGCGCGCTTCGGCGTCGGCCCCCCGACAAAAATCGAGGAACGGCTGGGCCAACCGACGACTCCATCGACCCATCTTAATCTCATAACCATCACCACTTGAAGCCGCGAACGTCGACGAAGTCATGTTTGAATCTCCGTTATGTCCGACAGGCGGAGAATCGCTTCGCGGAGTCACTCAGGATACGTTGCACGACATCCGTTAGCTGATTCATGTTTTGGTGAAGTCAGGCTTTAGCTCGTCATAGGCATCAAGATAGCCACGGCGCCGATATCAGACCCTTGTGGCTCCCCGATCGAGGAAATCGCGGAATTCCTGTGCCGGTCAGGCACTGTCGAGGTCGCGCTTCGTCGCTTCATCCAGCCACTACAGCTTGTAGCCGATCTTTCGCAGCAGGTCTTTCCGCCACGCAATGTCGGCGTCGGCTTCGACACCCAACGGCGAGGCGCCATCCACCACGCCGAGCACACCGCGGCCCAGCTCCGTTTGCGCGACGATCACCTGTGTCGGGTTGGCGGTCGCGCAATAGATGCGGCAGACCTCCGGCACCGCGCGCACCGCAGCCAGCACGTTGACGGGAAAGAACCCGTCGCCCAAGAAGATCAGGAAAGTGTGGCCGGCGCCGATGGCCAATGCGTTGTCGCGTGCCAGGGCGAGGGCGGCTTCGTCATTACCCGACCAGCGCACCAGCCGCTTACCGGAGGCCTCGCAGAAGGCCAGCCCGAAGCGGATGCCCGGAACTGCACCCACCAGCGCCTCGTGGAGGTCTTCCACGGTCTTGATGAAATGCGACTGGCCGAAGATGAAGTTGGCGGCGTCCGGCTTGACGATGGGCACCACGGTGAGTTCCATGGCTAAGCTCCTGCAGGGTGAGCTACGCAATTCATGGTAGGCCGCCGGAAGGTGATTGCAAGCCGCTACGGACGGCCGATTTCGCCCTTACTGCGGTGCCACCACCCACCAATTGGGGCGACCCTTAAACTAAACGTCAGCGACGGACCAACTCTGAGAACACTTCCAAAGGCACCGATAATTCAACAGCAGAATTTCGCTTAGCCGCGCCCGTTGATCCGGTGGTCCAGAAATCTTACTATCAGTGAGGGTAGGGTTGCTCTTTATGTCGATTGCGGGAGATCTGCAGCGCTAGGGATTACCGACCTTCTGTCGTCCTCGCGTGAGTTGAGGCTGCGTAACTCGATCACTTACCTCATTTTGTGCCGGCGTTCATGAGTTCGACGTGCGCGATCTTATCAACCTTGGCGACCTCAGGGATCCCGCCGTACCTGAGGCAAGTCCGGCATTGATCGACTGTCGCGATTGGGAGCACCCACGCACATTATCTCACGGCGAACTCTACCGGCAGGTGGATGCGTGCACGCGAGCCCTCGTGGCCAGAGGTCTCGAACGCGGCGACCGGGTGGCGATCCTTTCGCTCAACCGCGCCGAATTGCTGATCGCCTACTTCGCCACCATGCGCGTGGGGTTCGTCGCCATCCCCACGAACATTAAATTCCCGCATGAGACCGTTGCATTTGTCTTGAACGACGCGGAGGTGCGATTTGCATTTTGCGACACGGTAGGCCGCGCCCTTTTGCCAAAACAGATGCCCGCAATCGAGGACCCGCCAGGTTCGACAGCACTTGAGCGATAGCTGACCCGAGGAAAAAACCGCAATCCCAACCCGGTTAGCACTTTTGTGGTCGTTCACGTGGTACAATTTTTCAATGCGAGTCCAACGCGAGTGCTGATTATTGCACGGGAGTACTCACGACGGTAACCTCGCCACTGCAATGCTTGCGATAATGGATTCTTGTGCCGCTAAGGGAGGATAACAAGCCAGTTCGGAAAGTGATTTGATTGAAACCCAACACCACATTTGCAGCCATTATGGCGGCCCTTGCTGTGTGCCCGACCGGAGCCGTGGCCGAGGTCTATTCGTGTGAAATCAAGGAATGGGTGCGGGTAAATGACGAGGGACTTGTTCGGCCCGCGCCGAATGCACCTTTTAAACGCCACGTATCGATCGACAAGGAAACCGGCAATGCTGTTGGCGATGCGCTGTCGGTTGCAAATCGTTGGGAAGTTGCTCAAAAGGGTTCGCAAGAAAACGCGTTCGTGACCCTTGGCTACGTTGGGTCGCGGCTCGTTTATGAAATTGCTGTTTACGAATTCAAAATAGGACGCGACAAACCCCTGATCATTGCCGTTCGGTCGCATCGCGGGCTTTTTTCAGCTTTCAGTGGAATCTGCCAATGATGTTTCGCATGTCGCAGGATGTGTAGGTACCGTCGGCGAAGGCGGCCGGTCGTTCAAGGTCGCGCAATCAGAAACGGCTGCACGTTTGCGCCGCCGGCCATTTGGGGACTCGAGGGCTCGAAGTGCTCTCGCAGTTCTCGTTTCTGGACAAGCGCGCGCGCAACAACAAAGGCGTCTTTCAGGTTTTTAGCTTGCCGGAGTGCGACGTTGAAAAAAGCATCGCCGAAATAGGTCCACTTGGCCTTGTCGCGGCAGCCGAACGACGGATGGTCGGCATCGGCCGCAGTGATGACCAGCATATCGGGGTTCGCGAGACGAGGGATGAAGACTCCGGAATAGCAGGCCGAGATGACCACCACCTTGTGTCGCACCCCCGTCCGCGCCAGCATGTCGGCGAGATAAGACGGCGTGAGCGTTTGCGTGAGCCGCCCTGCTTTGACTGCAAGGCCGGCGCGAGAGCCGTGCGAGGTGAGTATCAAAAACAGAACATCGTTCTCGGCGTCCATCCCATTGGATGCCACTTGCAAGGACATGGCCAGGCCTTCGATCGTTGCACCTCCGCCTTTCTTCGAATTGTATTGCACCTTGATCGAGCCGTTCCCGAAGCGGCTCGCTACGACCTGCGCTGCGCCGGTCGCCTCGCTTTTAAACACGCCTTGATCCCCAAAAAGGCCGAAGGACACCACGCTCACCTTGCGAGCATCCTCAACGGCGTGCGCCGGGGAAACCGGCGGTGCGAAGATCAAAACAAAGGCGATGAGCGGCGCGCTAGCGACGCAGCAAATGCGCATGTGACGATTCGCATTCATGTTATGGAAAGCCGATGTCCACTTTTCTAGCTAAATCATCTATGGGCAACCCGGGCCATCATCGTGGTTCGCCAGAGAATGCCTGCCGTAGTGCTGACAGCCGGTCCAGCGCAGCTCGCGGGAGTGGGCCTTTTTGAACCGCGGCGAGTGCGTCCTCGAACTGTTGCGGCGTCGCCATACCCACCAAGATAGTGCCCATTGCCGGGTGAGACAGCGCAAACCGCGTAGCGGCTTCGGTCAGGCTGGTGGCGAACCCCTCCCTTACGAGCGGGATTAGACGGCGTGCGCGATCGAGATCGGCATCGTAGCTCATAGCCGAACCAATCGGCTCGGGCGGTGGACTTGCAATCGGATGACGCTCGGCTGAGCCCGACAGTGCGCCGCCGGCTAGCACGCGGATGCCCACTACTCCAACGTCTGCTGCCTTGGTGTGATCGAATAATCGTCCATAATCTTGAGCCGGATAGTTCGTCGGCAATTCCTCAGCGGCAGATGGATTGAGCATGTTGTAGACGACCTGAGCGCTGTCGAAGGCGTGTGCATCGATCACTTGATGCAGTGCCGCGGTGTCGCCTACTGCCGTAATCCCGAGGAAACGAGTCTTCCCCTGCCGACGCAGGCGCTCGAACGCTGGTACCACGTCGCTCGAGCACCTGTCGGACGCTCAGTGCCGATCCGCCTCCTGTCTCGGTAATCGCATTGTGCAGGTGAAAGATGTCGACCCGGTCAAGACGTAGTCGCGCCAGACTGCCTTCGAGCGACATCGATTACGGCGTCGGCAATGCGGCCGAACTCGTCGGGCGGTAACCGGACCTTGGTGCCGACGGCCACGTTAGCTGGTTTCAGCTTTTGCAAAACGCGGCCAAGGTTCTTTTCCGATTCCCCGTTGCCGTACTGCACCGCGGTGTCGAAGTAGTTCACGCCAGCGGCGATCGCCCGCGCGATGGTACGCTCCTGGTCGGCAGGATCGCCGCGCACCATCAATCCGCCCACTGCGCCGCAGCCGAAGCCCAGCACCGAGAGCTGCATTCCCGTGCGCCCAAAGACCCGCAATTGCATCGCTGTTCCTCCGACTACATGCAGCGAGCGGGCATACCATCGTGCCGCCCACCAGCTTGACGAATTTCCGCCGTCGCATGTGGTCCTGTGCAATCTCGCGAGTCTAGCGCTTTGCGACTGGCGGACACGTGAGAAATAGCTCACATCCGGCCTGAAATCCCAATCAGGCCATTCCGGATGGGTTAAAAAACGGACTTGCTAACCCACCTGGCTGCTGTGGGAGCGAATGCTGGAGGAAGAACCGCAGCATTTCCCTCGTGGCGTCCGGTCCCCGTGGATCAGTATAGGAGCCAACCGAGTTGCCTCCTGACCATGCGTGTCCAGCCCCATGAATGTTCCAGTGCTCAAAGATTTCGTGCCCGTTCGCGTCGGCATGGATTGTGCAGGTATAGGCATGTCCTCCGGTTACCCGCCCTCGATGCACCTTCTTTTGCCTGCCGGTCGCTTTCATAGACTGCTCAAGAATATAATCGCCGTTGCTTGGATGCACTGTAACGTCGCGATCGCCATGAAAAACAATAGTCGGGACAATCGGCAAGACACTTAGATTATCGGACCCAGAAGAAGCG
Source organism: uncultured Alphaproteobacteria bacterium (assembly GCA_963745785.1). Taxonomy (GTDB): domain Bacteria; phylum Pseudomonadota; class Alphaproteobacteria; order Rhizobiales; family Xanthobacteraceae; genus Bradyrhizobium. The sequence continues at coordinate 10,121 of CAVUYV010000022.1, forward strand.
GCCAGACTACCTTGTCGCATGGCGACAAATGCAGAGGGAAGGTCACTGGCAGTCCCACAGGCGAGACCAGAATGAACGCCGATCGCCGCGTACAGATCGGGGTAGGTTGATCCCATGACAGCAGCCGCGGCGGCTCCGGCAGACAGCCCAGCAACATAGACGCGCTTTGGATCGACCGAATAGTCGCGCATGATCTGGCGCGTGATACCCGCGATCAGCGAAGGTTCACCTCTACCCCGCTGCTGGTCGGCTGTGCGAAACCAGTTCCAGCATTTCGCCTGGTTTGCCTCACTGCGCTGTGCGGGATAGACCACAAAGCAGGTTTGGTCTTCTGCGATAAAGTTCATCCTTGTACCGGCGGCGAAATCATCAGGCGACTGGGTGCAGCCGTGCAGCATGACGACCAAAGGAAGCTGTTGCCCCAAATAGCGGCTGGGGATGAAAAGTTTGTAAGCACGGCTTCCCGCCGGATTACTGTAGCTACCTTCGATGAACCCTGCGCCTTCCGGCACGATGTCCGGCGTGGACAAGGGGGCGCGTTTGATCAGACCCCGCAGTGCGAGCCCTGACTGCCTCTTGATATCGAGCGCCCGGAGCATGCGGGGTTGAGTGGATGCGGGCCGCGCTAAGTTCGGACTATCCGTCTCCTCGATGGTATCGGCCTTGGCGTCAATGATGAGCGGCTCGCGTCCCGTAAGAGCGAT
>CAVUYV010000023.1:0-16980 GCA_963745785.1 uncultured Alphaproteobacteria bacterium
GTCGACAGATGGCCACCGCGCCAAGAAGCTTGAAGGTCGACATTGCGTCTCTCCGCTTGAGTGCGCGCTGAGGGCAATTGGAGTATAACACCGAGGTTGATGCACTCTTCCATTCTCGCCGATCACTCCGGCGTGAAGGCGAATGCGGGACGGTGATCAGGCGCGATAGTGCCCGGATTTGCCGCCCTTTTTCTCCACCAGATGAATGCCTTCGATGCGGACTCCGCGCTCCACCGCCTTGACCATGTCGTAGATTGTGAGGCACGCGACCGACACCGCCGTTAGCGCTTCCATCTCGACGCCGGTCGGCCCGGTGACCTTGACGGCGGCGCGGACAATGCAGCCGGGCAGTTTCTTGTCGGGCGTGATGTCCAGCCTGACCTTCGACAGAGCCAGCGGATGACACAGCGGTATCAGATCCGAGGTTCGCTTCGCCGCCATGATGCCGGCGACGCGCGCGGTGCCGAGCACGTCGCCCTTCCTGGCATTGCCTGAGATGATCAGCTCAAGCGTCGCGGTGCTCATGAGGACGCGGCCTTCCGCGACAGCGGTGCGTTCGGTTGCAGGCTTGGTCGACACGTCGACCATCCGCGCTTCGCCGGTTGCGCCGATATGGGTGAGGGCAGGGCGGTCGCGGGAAGATTTGCGCGCCATGGGCTAACGCGTCGCCGTCGCGCGGGGGGTGGCGCCAGGCGTCAGCAGCGCGCGGGTCGCCGCCGCCACATCGGCCTGGCGCATCAGGCTTTCGCCGACCAGGAAGGTCGAGATGCCCAGACGCGCAAGCCGCGCGAGATCGTCGGGAGCAAAGATGCCGCTTTCGCCGACCATCAAGCGGTCGCTCGGGATCAGCGGCGCCAGTACTTCGCTGGTCGCAAGCGTGGTCTCAAAAGTCCTCAAGTTGCGGTTGTTGATGCCGATCATCGGCGAGCGAAGTTTCAGGGCCCGATCCAGCTCGCCGCGTTCGTGGATTTCGATCAGCACATCCATGCCTTGGGCAATCGCTGCGTCCTCGATATCGCGCGCCGCGGCATCGCCGAGCGCCGCCATGATGATCAGGATGCAGTCGGCGCCGTGGGCGCGGGCCTCGACCACCTGATAGGTGTCGTACATGAAATCCTTGCGCAGCACCGGCAGAGCGGTCGCAGCGCGCGCCGCCACCATGAAATCGAGGTGGCCCTGAAAGGACGGGGTATCGGTCAGTACCGAAAGACAGGCCGCGCCTCCGGCTTCATAGGCGCGCGCCAGGACCGGCGGATCGAAGTCGGCGCGAATGAGCCCCCTGGAGGGCGAAGCCTTCTTCACTTCGGCGATCAGCGCATAGTTGCCCTGAGCGAGTTTTTGGCGGATCGCGTTGACAAAACCCCGCGGCGCGGGCGCGGCCTTCGCCAGCGCTTCGACGCTTGAAAGCGGATGCGCGCGCTTGGCAGCGGCGATCTCCTTGCGCTTGTAGGCCTCGATCTTGCTCAGGATATCGGACATTGCGAGGGCTTCCCGGTCAGCCGTTGGAGACCGCGATCAGCTGCTTCAGCCGCGCCGCCGCAGCTCCGCTGTCGAGCGACTTGGTGCCGAGCACGACGCCTTCCTTCAAATTCTTCGCGCGGCCAGCCACGATCAGCGCCGCCGCGGCGTTCAGCAGTGCGACGTCGCGAAAAGGGCCCGGCTTCCCGTCGAGCACGCTTTGCAGCGCAATCGCGTTGGCATCGGCATCGCCGCCCTTCAGCGCGTCGCCGCCGGCCCGGGTAAGGCCGGCTTCCTCCGGCGTGACCTCAAAGGTGCGGATATTGCCATTCTCGAGCGCCGCGACAAAGCTCGGGCCGGTGAGGGTGATTTCATCGAGCCCGTCGGAGCCGTGCACCACCCAGGCGGATTCGGCGCCGAGGTTTTTGAGCACCTGCGCCAGCGGCTGCACCCATTGCCTGGAAAAAACGCCGACCATTTGCCGCTTCACGCCGGCCGGATTGGACAGCGGCCCGAGCAAATTGAAGATCGTGCGGGTCGCCAGTTCGACGCGGGTCGGCCCGACATTCTTCATCGCCGGGTGATGCGATGGCGCGAACATGAAGCCGATGCCGGCCTCGGCGACGCATCGGCCGACATGCTCGGGCTTGATGTCGATCCTGACCCCGAGCGAGGAAAGCACATCCGCCGCGCCCGAGCGCGAAGACAGCGCCCGGTTGCCATGCTTGGCGACGGGGACGCCGGCGCCCGCGACGATGAACGAGGCGCAGGTCGAGACATTGACCGAGCCGGAGCCATCGCCGCCGGTGCCAACGACGTCGACGGCATTGCCGGGAGCCTTGACGCGCAGCATCTTGGCGCGCATGGCCGATACCGCGCCGGTGATTTCATCGACGGTTTCGCCGCGCACGCGAAGCGCCATCAATAGTCCGCCCATCTGCGAGGGTGTCGCCTCGCCGGACATCATGCTGTCAAAGGCGGACGCCGCCTCGTCGCGAGACAGCGTCGCACCGGTGGCGACTTTTCCGATGATAGATTTCAGGTCGTCCATCGCGTGCTTTCGGCAATGCTCATCTTTTTTGGAGCATGATCTTTTCGGAAAAACCGGTGCCCACTCTTCGGGATCATGCTCAGTTATTCGCGCCCGTCACCTGCGCGAAGGCGGCCTGATTGATGGTCGTGCCGATATCCGTTTCAAGCTTCGCGACGTATTGCGCGATCTGTTCATCGGTCAGGCCGCGCTGGAGGGTCTCTTTAAGCTTCTTCATGTCGTCCGAAGCCAGGTCGACCGGCGGCACGCTGACGTCAGTCACGCGGAACACGATCCATTCGCTTGGGCTCGCACCGGCAGTTTGTCCGACGCCATCCTTGGCTGTGCGAAACGCCGCGCTGATCGCGCTGGCGGGTACGCCAGGCAGCGAAGCGTCGCGCCTGAATCCGCTGGCCGTTTCGACTTTCGATCCCACGGCTGCCGCTTCGTCGGCGAGCTTGCCGCCCTGTTCAAGCTTTTGAACCATCTCCGTTGCCTTGGTTCGCAGCCGGCTTGCGATCTGGTCCTCGCGCCATCGCGCTTCGACCTGATCCTTCACCTCATCGAGGTTGCGTTCGCGCGAGGGGGTGATGCCGAGAACGTCGTACCAGACATAGCCGCCGTTGAACGAAATCGGGTCGTTGTCGACACCGACGTCACTGTTGAATGCCTGCGAGACGACATCGAGACCGCGGGGAATGTTGCCGACCGGCTGGCCGTTGGGTTGGCGGCCGGAGCGATCGACGGCGTCGATGGTCGCGGCGGCAAGCCCCAGTTTCTGCGCGGCCTCGATGACGCTGGCGCCGCCGCCGCGCTCGTCTTCCATCTTGTCGCGCAGCTCCGCAACCTTGGTGCGCGCGCGCTCAGTGGCTATTTCCTTCTTCAGGTTGGAGGCGACGCTTTCATAGGATGGTTCGACCCCGGCCTCGATCTTGCCGATCTTGACCAGCGCCACGCCGAACCGGCCCTGCACCGGCTGGCTCACCTCCCCGGACGGCAGCGAAAACGCCGCATTGGCGATCGCGCTATCGATAATAGCGGATTTCGTGATCAGCCCGAGATCGACGTCGGACGGATTGAGCCCACGCTCCTTGGCCAAATCCTCGAATGACAATCCGGACGCAATGCGGCCGCGCGCCGACAGGGCTTCTTCCGCATTCGGAAACACGATTTGCGAGACCTGGCGCTGTTCCGGCGTTCCAAGCTTGTCGCGACGCTGCTCGAAGATCTTTCTGGCATCCTCGTCGGAAACTTCCGACCATTTGCCGATATCTTCCGGCGTAATCGCGACAAAGGATATCTTGCGATATTCGGGCGCGCGGAACTGGGTCTTGTGATCGTCGAAATAGCTGGCCAGCGTCTCCGGCGAAGCCGGATCGATCGGCCCGGCCTGGGCGGTGTCGAGTTTGACGTAGTCCATCGAACGCTGCTCATTCTGGAAGCGGCTGAGCGCCTCGATCAGCACTTTCGGCGGCTCTAGCCCAGCGGAGATGGTGCCGGCGATTTGACGCCGCAGCGACACCCGCCGCTGGTCGGCAAGATAACGCTGTTCGGTGAAGCCGTATTGCCGGATCGTGGCCTGGAAGCGTCCGGGGTCGAATGCGCCGCCAACACCCTTGAAATTGGGATCGTTGACGATCATGCGCATGGTTTCGGCCTCGGACTGTCCGAGCCCCAACCGCCGCGCTTCCTCGTCAAGGGCGGCTTCCGCAATGGTCTGCTGCAACAGCTGGCGGTCGAGGCCGAAGGCCCGGGCCTGATCCGCCGTCAGCGGGCGGCCGAACTGTCGGCCGATCTGCTGCAGCTTGTCGGTATAGATTTGACGGAATTCATTGATCGAAATCTCGGTGCGGCCGACCGTGGCCAGTGTCGACTGGCCGAAACCCTTGAAGATGTCGTTGATGCCCCAAATTCCGAAACTGATGATCAAGACGCCCATCACCACGGCCATGATGATCTTGCCGAGCCAATTTGATGAGGCTTTCCGCATTCCTCGAAGCATGGGTCCAACTTTTTGGCAGGAGGGAACCGGTTGGCGTCTAAGCGAATTCGGTATCGAATTCCGCAAAAGGGCATCACCGAGTTGATAAGCATCATAAAGTGGCGGCCGCCTCGTCGCAACCTTGGCGGGGAGGGCCAATCGAAGCGGCCGGAGGCTTGCCGGCGCCAAGTGCGGTATCTGGAACTGGCCGCCATGCTCTGCTAGCGCATTCCTGACCAGACATTCGCGAGGATGCCGCCATGACCGATGCCATCCGGCCGCTGATTGCCGGCAACTGGAAAATGAACGGACTGAGGGCCTCGCTGGGCGAATTCGAGGCCATGCTCGCCGGCGCCTCCGAGGTCGCCGACAAGGCCGATCTGCTGGTTTGCCCGCCGGCGACGCTGATTGCGGCCTTCGCGGAGAAAGCCGGCGGCTCGAAAGCCGTCGCGGTCGGCGCTCAGGATTGCCACCCCGAGCCGTTCGGCGCCCATACCGGCGACATTTCAGCGGAAATGCTGGCGGATGCCGGCGCCAGCGCCATCATTGTCGGCCACTCCGAGCGCCGCGCCGACCACGGCGAGACGGACGTGCTGGTTCGGCAGAAAACCGAGGCGGTCTGGCGCGCGGGCCTCACCGCGATCGTCTGCATCGGGGAGACCCAGCGCCAGCGCGACGCCGGTCATACCCTCGACATCTGCCGCGGACAGCTCAACGTCTCGCTGCCGGATGGTGCGCGGGCGGACAATCTGGTGGTGGCCTATGAGCCGGTTTGGGCGATCGGCACCGGCCTGACCCCGACGGCCGAAGATGTCGAGCAAATTCATCAATTTATCCGAGAACTCCTCACCGCGCGATTTAACGGCGAGGGGGGCAGGGTCCGGATCCTGTATGGCGGCTCGGTAAAACCCTCGAATGCGAGGGAATTGATGGCGGTCGCCAACGTCAATGGCGCGCTGGTCGGCGGCGCCAGCCTGAAAGCGGCCGATTTCCTTGCGATTGCCCGTAGTTGTCCCTAGCTAACGGCAAGGCGGTGCCGGGGGTGACAATGCCCCGTCCAATCGTGTAACACCGCGCAACTTCAAACCCCGCAAGCCCCCGTTCAGCCGGACCCCGGCCTCTTTCGGCTTGCGACGGAAGGTAGAGATGCAGACCGTCGTTATCGTAATCCACCTGATGATCGTTGCGGCCATGATCGCGACCGTGCTGCTGCAGAAATCCGAAGGCGGCGGCCTTGGCGTCGGCGGGGGCGCCGGATTCATGTCGAGCCGCGGCACCGCCAATTTGCTGACGCGCACGACCGCGGTGCTCGCGGTGGGCTTCTTCCTGACCAGCCTGTTCCTGTCCTGGTACGCAAGCTACGACCGCAAGCCGAGTTCGATCATCAATCCGGCCTCGCAGTCGCAGCCGGCAGGACCGGCGACACCAGTGTCCCCGCCGACCAGCGGCGGCATCCTGGATTCGCTGAAGAAGTCGGACGAGCGGCAGCAGAGCCCGCCGGCACCATCGGGTCCGCAGGCGCCGCAATCGCAATAAAGCAGGGTGGCCATGCAGGGTGGCGGTCTGGCATTCTGCATCAATAATTCCCATCAATACGCTGATATCACTTTAATTTTCACGTCACCCACAGCCCCGCAAAAGGTTTGGTGCGGCTCACGATTCGCTTTGGCGAATCGCGCCGGTGGCCTTAAAGGTTAAGTCCCATGGCGCGGTATATCTTCATCACCGGCGGCGTGGTTTCCTCGCTCGGAAAGGGTCTGGCTTCAGCGGCGCTTGGCGCGCTGTTGCAGGCGCGCGGCTACAAGGTTCGGCTGCGCAAGCTCGATCCCTATCTCAATCTCGATCCCGGAACGATGTCGCCCTATCAGCACGGCGAAGTATTCGTGACCGATGACGGCGCCGAGACCGATCTCGATCTCGGCCATTATGAGCGCTTCACCGGACGTCCCGCCACCAAGGCCGACAACATCACCACCGGGCGCATCTATCAGGACATCCTGACCAAGGAACGCCGCGGCGATTATCTCGGCGCCACGATCCAGGTGATCCCGCATGTCACCAACGCCATCAAGGATTTCATCCTCGACAGCAATGACGAGTTCGATTTCGTGCTGTGCGAGATCGGCGGCACCGTCGGCGACATCGAGGGGCTGCCGTTCTTCGAGGCGATCCGCCAACTCAAGAACGATCTGCCGCGCGATCACGCCATCTACATTCATCTGACGCTGTTGCCGTTCATCCCGAGCGCCGGCGAACTGAAGACAAAACCGACGCAGCATTCGGTCAAGGAGCTGCGCTCGATCGGCATCCAGCCGGACATCCTGCTGTGCCGCACCGACCGGCCGATCCCCAAGGAAGAACGGCGCAAGCTTGGCCTGTTCTGCAATGTGCGCGAAAGTGCGGTGATCGAGGCGCGCGACGTCGATAACATCTACGCCGTGCCCGAGGCCTATCATGCCGCCGGCCTTGACGATGAGGTGCTGGCGGCATTCGGCATCGCGCCCAAAATTCCGCCGGCGCTGCAAAGCTGGAACCTGATCAACGAGCGGGTCCGTAATCCCGAAGGCGCGGTGACCATTGCCATCGTCGGCAAATACACCGGCATGAAGGACGCCTATAAATCGCTGATCGAGGCCTTGTCGCACGGCGGCATCGCCAACAAGGTCAAGGTCAATCTGGACTGGATCGAGAGCGAGGTGTTCGAGAACGAGGATCCCGCGCCGTTTCTCGAACACGTCAACGGCATTCTGGTGCCCGGCGGCTTCGGCCAGCGCGGGGCGGAGGGCAAAATCCGCGCGGCGCAGTTCGCGCGCGAGCGCGACGTGCCCTATTTCGGCATCTGCTTCGGAATGCAGATGGCGGTGATCGAGGCAGCGCGCAATCTCGTCGGCATCGAGGAAGCCAATTCCACCGAGTTCGGTCCCACGCCCGAACCGCTGGTCGGCCTGATGACGGAATGGCTGCGCGGCAACGAGCTGGAGAAACGATCGAAGGCCGGCGATCTCGGCGGCACCATGCGCCTTGGCGCCTATCCCGCGGTGCTCAAGCGCGGCAGCCGGGTGTCGGAGGTCTATGGCGGCGCCATCGAGATTTCCGAGCGTCACCGTCACCGCTACGAGGTCAACACCGCCTATAAGGATCGGCTCGAGCAGCATGGCCTGCGTTTCTCGGGCCTTTCACCTGACGGCGTGCTGCCGGAGATCGTCGAATACGAGGATCACCCGTGGTTCATCGGAGTGCAATTCCATCCCGAACTGAAGTCGCGCCCGTTCGAGCCGCACCCGCTGTTTGCGTCGTTCATTGAGGCGGCCGTGGTGCAGTCGCGACTGGTATAGACGAGGCAGCTTCGCTCGTCCGGGCAACGCATTCACTTGTCAAACAGCCAGGAAGATTTTCTTAAGTCGTCATTGCGAGCCAACGGGTCGCGCGAATGCGCGCCCGATGACAGGCTCCGCGAAGCAATCCAGCTCTCGCTTCGCGAAGCCAAACCCGTCACCCTGAGGAGGCCGCAACGCGGCCGTCTCGAAGGGCGACGGCCGGGCCGTTCAATCCTTCGAGGCTCGGAAGAGCTCGCACCTCCAGCGATAACGGCGAAGCCGTTACGCGGGGATGGCGGGGTCACGACAAGGCTCCGCGATCTCGCGGCGCGATGCGCCCGAGGTTTGCAAGAACCATCCGCCCAAAGAAATCAGAGGGCGCAGGGAATGCCGGGTGCGCAATGCACCCGCAGCCTCGCATGCAAAACAAAACAAGCATACGAGTTAGTCACCACGGTCACACCGGAACAACCCGGCATTCCCCGCGCAATGGTTTTACGGCTTACTTCGCGCTCTCCCCGGTGACCACGCTTTTTGACACCGTCATCTGCGCTTCTTCTCGCAGACTTGACGCCAACGATTGGGGCGTCAGAACCACACGACTTCGCCGTACGCGTCAGCACCAGTCGTCAAGTGCGCCAACCGCGTCCACCGCATCCCGCTCCACGTTGATGACGTGCGCAACGCCCCTCTTGTCGAGACCGGACGGCGAATCAGTGAACTGATTTGGGTCAGAAGAAAACACAAATATTTTTGCAAAACGGGCTTGACACGATTTCTGAAAATCAGAAGTGATTTGCCCGTCGGGCAAAATCAGTCGGGTCGAATTCGTCATTGCGAGGAGCGATAGCGACGAAGCAATCCACACTTGTCTTGCCGGGAGATGGATTGCTTCGCTTGCGCTCGCAATGACGGGAAAAGATTTTTCGGCCCGTCATTCCGGGGCGCGAGTGAAAACGAGCGAACCCGGAATCCAGGGATTCCCCAATGAGCAATTGCACATCTGAGGTCTGGTCCTTCGGACCATCCCGGAATGACGAAGAATGGATTGCTTCGTCGCCTTGCTCCTCGCAATGGCGAGGCGGGCCAGTCATGCGCTTGAAGCCGCCGGGTTTGCCCGATCCCATCAAGACAGCCTTCCAACCAACCGCTATAACGCCTCCGCAAGAAAATGGAGGAAATCATGATTTACGAAATGCGCGTCTATCGCTGTATCCCGGGCCGGCTGCCGGCGCTGTTGAAGCGCTTTGACACCATCACGTTGAAGATCTGGGAGAAGCACGGCATCCGGCAGGCCGGATTTTTCACGACCATGGTCGGTGAATCCCATCAGGAGCTGACCTATCTGCTAGCGTGGGAATCGCTCGCCGACCGCGAGAAGAAATGGACCGCATTTCAGAGCGACCCCGAATGGATCGAGGCACGTGCGAAAACCGAAGCCGACGGCCAGATTGTCGCCAACATCGTCAATCAATTGCTGGCGCCGACCGCATTCTCGTCGGTGAAGTAGCCGGCCTCTTCATGCTACCGCCAGACGTCGCCTGTGGGGCAAGCCTGACATTCGAGACTGTCAAAGTGGGTTGATCCGGTCGCCGCCGCCCGGCATGGTCGGCGGCGGAAAAGGGACAATGCCTTGAAAGCGAACATCTCAGCCGCCCCGCTCGTTGCCGTCGGATCGGTCAAATTCGGCAATGATCTGCCGATCTCGATCATCGCCGGCCCGTGCCAGATCGAGAGCCGCGCGCACGCGCTTGAAGTCGCCTCCGCGCTGAAGGAGATCGCGGCGCGGCTCGGAACAGGCCTCGTCTACAAGACCTCGTTCGACAAGGCCAACCGCACCAGCGCATCGGCCGCGCGCGGCATCGGGCTGAGCCGGGCGCTGCCGATCTTTGCCGAGATACGCTCATCGCTGAACATGCCCGTGCTCACCGACGTCCACGAGCCCGCGCAATGCGCTGACGTGGCGCAGGCCGTCGACGTCCTGCAGATCCCGGCGTTCCTGTGCCGGCAGACCGATCTCCTGCTGGCGGCGGCCGCGACCGGCAAGGTCATCAACGTCAAGAAGGGTCAGTTTCTGGCGCCTTGGGACATGGCAAACGTCGTCGCCAAGATCACCGGCGCCGGCAACGGCAATGTGCTGGTGACCGAGCGCGGCGTATCGTTCGGCTACAACACGCTGGTGTCGGACATGCGCGCGCTGCCGATCCTGGCGCGCAGCACCGGCGCGCCGGTGATCTTCGACGCCACCCACTCGGTGCAGCAGCCCGGGGGCAAGGGCACCTCGTCGGGCGGCGAGCGCGAGTTCGTCCCCGTGCTGGCGCGCGCCGCGGTCGCGGTCGGCGTCGCCGGCGTGTTCATCGAAACCCATCCCGATCCCGATCGCGCGCCGTCGGATGGTCCCAACATGGTGCCGCTGCGCGAGTTCGAAAGTCTGGTGCGGACGCTGATGGCGTTCGACGCACTCGCCAAGAATTCCGAAAGAGCCTAGCGCGTCGCTCACTTGGTCCAGGGCGTGCACTCATAAATGCGTAGATCGGATGTCCGGCAGGGGGTAAAGCGACAAGATCTGCTCGGTGTGAGTATTTCCGCTTGTGACCCATTTCGGACATCGGACGACGTTGCGGTCAGCCGGGCTTTCTTGCGAGATACTGCCGTCACTTACTCGAAGGGGGAGACAAATGGCTGATCAGTTATTTGCTGCAATCAGACGCGGAAAAAAAGTCAAGCCGGGCATGGCTTCCGAATTTGCAAACCGTGTCAAAGCGGGCGCGTTGCCAGTGATGCAGAAGATGGACGGATTTAAAGGTTATTACCTCGTGACAGGTGCGGACGACACGATCATCGCTGTATCGCTTTTCACCAATAAAGCAGTCTCGGAAACATCAACTCAAACCTTGGTGCCGTGGATCAAGGAAAACCTTGGACCGCTTCTCGCCTCGCCAACCGAGGCAATTGACGGCACCGTCGTCATAAGTGCTTGACATAGAGAGGCCGTCTCAGTTGGCGGCCTCTTTCATTTTAAGCCGGGCGAATAATGTCGCTTATTGGCACGTTTGAGACATGCCGACCGGCCGTGGCGGTGTCCGGTTCCGGGGGAAGACTGGAAGTCATGGGCAGATCGTCAAAATGGCGAGAAAGACCCTGAACCGACGAAGCGCGACAACCACAGCAACGTCACTTCTTGCTGCTAAACGCGCAACGCGGGCTACCTCTTCAAGTAGCCCGCCACCTGTCGCGTCGCGGAGAATTAAAGCCCCGGCCTTCGGCCAGAGGGATCAAGTCGCTGTTGATGCCTCGGAACTGGTCATGGCTTCATAGCGCCCTGCACACTCGTGTAGACTGCATAGAGCGATGTCGAGCCGCAGATGTAAAGTCTATTTCGTTGCTGACCGCCGAAGCACAGGTTGGCGACCGTTTCCGGAATGTGGATCTTGCCGAGCAGATCGCCCTCTGGAGTGTAGCAGCGCACGCCGTCCTCGTTCGGATCGCCCCAACCTACGGAGCACCAAACACGCCCCTCGGTGTCGCAGCGCACCCCGTCGGTAATGCTGGGCTTGGGCATTTCCGCAAAGACTTTGCTGTTCGATGCCTTTCCTGCCCCAACATCCAGGTCGAACGCGCGGATATGCGACGGATTGTCCGGCCCGTCCGTGAAGCCGGTGTCGATGACATAGAGCTTCTTCTCGTCGGGCGACAAGGCAATACCGTTCGGCTCCACGAAGTCATCGACGACAACCTTGATGTCACCGGATTTAGGATCGACCCGGTAGACGTTGTGCTTCTCCTGCTCAGGCTCGGCTTTGATGCCCTCATAGAAGCCGCCGATGCCGTAGACCGGATCGGTGAACCAGATCGCACCATCGGAAGTGACAACCGCGTCGTTCGGCGAGTTCAGCTTCTTGCCGTTGTACTTGTCGGCAATGATGGTGATCGAGCCGTCGAGTTCGGTCCGGGTGACCCGTCGGCCGCTATGTTCGCAAGTGATCAGGCGTCCTTCCCGATCAATGGTGTTGCCGTTCGAGTTCATCGATGGCTGGCGGTATACGCTGACGTGACCGTCATCCTCCGAGAAGCGCATGATGCGGTTGTTGGGAATGTCGCTGAACAGCACGTAGCGCCCAGCCGGGAAATAGACCGGGCCTTCGGCCCAGCGGAACCCGGTTGCGACGCGCTCAACCGCCATGGTGCCGGCGAAGGCCGGAAAACCGTTAGGCCCGAACGAAAGTTTGGGCTTGGCGGACTCGAGGTGTGAATCCGGATAGCGACTCCCGGGTAGTGGCCCCAAAGGCAATGGCCCAGTTGACCTGGTCGGAGCGCCCGTTTGGCCGAATGGCGTTACGGTCGCCGCAGAGGCCGCTTTCATCGTCGCGGCCGCCGCGGCAGCCGCCGTTGTCGCCAAAAATGTGCGTCTGTTCATTGTTACCTCCCTAGAAGTGCTCAGGAATCTGGTAAACTCCGATCATGACTCCGAACTCCCCGTCGGCTTCGTAACTCGGGGACCGTCGTTCGGATGTTCGGAACCGAAGCACAAACAGAACTCGACGATCTCAAAGTCGTTGCCACCAAATCGGGTGGCCGAATGAAATATATCGATTAGGTTCGCTGCTGGGCACGAACCGGACCTCCAGCAGCGTCCGCAGTTCGGTCGCTATCGGGGTGCCCGCTCTGGCGCGGACAGCCCATTTCGGTCGAGAATGACCCATATGCGACATTGGCCGTCATCAACAGGCCGCTTTTCGCCCCTTTTGCGCCTCTGAGCATTACTTGAGCTCCACCGTCTGGCTCCCGCTCGCCGGTGACCGCCTCACTCAGCCGGTTTTTGATTTGTCGTTAATTTTGGCCGTTCATAGATCGTGTCGCGGAAGAAAACTTCGATCGCAAGCGTAAATACGATGGCGCCATAGCAGTGTCCTTGGGCTGCCGCATGCGCTTCAATTTTTGGACTTAAATTTGCCTCCCGACTCAATTCATTTTGGGCGTGACCGCTTGGGGGCACGTTCGGCTATCTACTTGGGGTATTAGTGATGGGAATAGAACATCTGCCGCGTAACAAGCAACGCCGCCCTGCTGAACCTTCACTTCGGGTTGTCGAAAACAACGACTGCGCTGTTTCGCTACCTGAGGAGAATGACACACCGTCACTTGGGGGTGACGAATACAGCTACGACATGCATTCGCTGCTTGAGGAAAATGCCCTGCTGCGAAGGATTTTGGTCAAAATGGATCTCGTCCTCAAAAAGGTCGTTGACCCAAAGTAACGTCGCATCAGTTTACACCAAGAAAAATTCCGCCGGGACGAACATCCCGGCGGAATTCACTGCAAAATCACGCACCTTATCTCGCCGAACCGGTTGTCGCACTGAGGTCTGCTATGCCGGCCTGCGATACGACATTATCTTGTGAGCCGGTGCCGCCGCTGGCGCCGATAGCGCCAGTGACCTTGCCGTCAACGATGATCGGGTTACCACCGCGCGAGGCAATCACGTCATCGAGGGTCGTCAGGTATTTGAAGTTGTCGCCTTTGCCCAGCAGGTTTTCAAATACCAGCGTCGGACGGCGGTAGCGTGCCGCGGTGCGCGCTTTGTGCTGCGAGATCGAGATCGATGCATATTGGCAATTGTCCAACCGCTCAAAATAGACCAGTTCGCCGTGCGGGTCGACGACGGCGACACACATCGTGTCCCAATTTCTTTTCTTGGATTCTGCGACCGCCGCTGCGGCCACTTTTCTTGGCGGTCTCGATATTAATCGGGTCGCCGTAGGGCAGCAGATTCGACGCCTCCGGTATGGCATCGTTCGGATTGTTCGGATTGGGCGTGGGCTGCACCTGGGCGAAAGCCGAGCTGCTAATCATCAGCGCGACGCATGCGGCACCCGCCGCCATAGTCAAATGTCCCATTCATTCCTCCCGAGGCTGTGCGCCGGTCATACCGGCTCTCCTTTCATCCACCCCACCAGACCACCCTGCGCATATCCTAACGGCGGTCTTTGCCTACGGTTCCGGCGGCTCGGAAGTCACGATAACGCGAGAAAGTTTCGCAAAGGCATCGTCCAAAGTACTTACGTCGGCTGCCGTGAACGCCAAGGCGGTAAGTCAATCTGAAGACCGCGAAGGCGCTCGGTTTCGAAATTCCGCCCGCCCTGCTTGGTCGTGCAGACGAGGTGATCGATTGAAGCGACGACTTCCGTTGTTGGCAGATCAGTCGAAAATCGAACGACACGGAAAATCTCGCGAAAGCCGATGTTTAGACGTTTCTGCCGCTGCAATGCTCGCTAGGCCCGATACGAAGGTCCGTGGTCGTTTTTGTGTAAAACGATGTGGTCCCTCACGTCGCCGCGTGCGGACCGCATCAGCGGTTCTGAAAAATTTTGTTCGTCAGCCAGAAAAGACTTTTTCAACAGTATCGGCACGAAACGGACATGCCGACCGCATTGAGCGATGTCTGCTTTCAGGGGCAAAGCGGAAGACATATGCTCGCAGGGAGCTTTTCCGGTTTTGGACCCATATGCGACATCGAACGGATGCAGGGCGACCAGCGATCGAACACACGCTCGCGCGTGATCACCAGCCGTGAAGAGGATTCTTGGTGTCAGCCTGTTTCATCGCGGCACGCGCCGCATTGCGCTGCCAAACCAAAGTATAGGGAACCCCAAACTAACCTAGCGCTCGAAACAACCTCCGTAGGATTTGCCCGTCGGCTTTATCGGATAGGTTGAGCGAACATAACATCAAGGGGGATCTCACCATGAGCACGACCACCCAGCGTGCAACAGGGTTGGGACAGACGGCCGCATCTGCCCGGCGCGTCTCCGGCTTTTTCAAGAGATATTGGGGTGGGTTTCAGGAACGGCGCAAACGCCAGAGGTTGCGAGCCACATTGCGCCACCTAAGCGACAGGGAGCTAATGGATATCGGTACGACGCGCGGCGAGATCGACTACGTCGCCTCGAACCGAGGTATCGACCCGCGAGGCATCCGATCCGCCAGATGAACGTCTGATATCTGGCACCGGGTGGGCGGCCGCAATTGGCCGCAAATCTTCCTCGCGAGTGAGGCATTGCGATGTCGCTTATTGGCACGAAATGGACATGGCCCGATGTCCGACTTGAGTCCGCTTTCGGGGGTAAAGCAGAAGTCGAATTTCGGGGCGTCAGGTCCGTTGATGACCCCAACTGAGACATTGGCGCAAAAACCAACCGAGGGCACCTATTGGCCGATCAAGTTCCTGTTCATCGACGCTGTCCGTACCACCCCGGGGGCAAACGGGGTAAAAGTGCAAAAAGAAAAGCTTCGCCAAATTGCGCAAGGGGCAATGTAAATGAACGGCTCACTACCTCAGGCTCTTCATGCCGGTTCCTCCGACGCGGATGTGCTGGAACACCTGCGCACCAGCTCGGTTTCACCAGCCATGGCATTGCTCGGCTGCGAAACACTCGCCGTGAACAAGGGGGCGATGAGTTGCAAAGTGCGATTTGTTGCCGAGCCAAAGCTCTGCAATGCTGCGGGTCAAATTCAAGGAGGGCAGCTTTGCGCCATGCTGGATCTGGTAACCAGCATGGCGCTCGCAGCGACATTGCGCTTAATGGCTGGCGTTGTCACGCTGGAGCTGAAGACCAGTTTCCTGTCTGGCGCCAAGCCGGGTGTCATTTACGGTGAAGCGGTCGTCAAGCGACTGGGCGGCAAGATCGCGTTCCTGGAGGGTCAGCTGAGCAACGAAGACGGTTCGCTCATCGCGCTCGCGAGTGCCACAGCGTCGATCAACCAGAGGACATAGGCGCGAGGTCATGGGCGTCCAGCCGAGACGGCCGCGCACGGTGCCGAGATATTTCACGTCGTCAGACAGCGTGGTGGACTGGAATCCGGAGGTTACCGTTTGCGAACTGCCTTTGATGCCGGTGGCGCTGCCGTCGATCTCCAGGCCCGCGACCGCGCGGGCGTATTCAACCTACCTGTTTTGGCTGATGCAAAAACCGATAAACCCAAGCACCAGCAGAACGGCTCCGGCTACCATCATCCAATCCGGATATTCCATCGCTGAGAGGATGCTCATTGGGGCGCCTTGTTTCTTCGTATCTGCATCGCAACCTGGTAGCCGTGCTTAATAGGGCCGGAGCAGCGCAGTCCGCCTGAGCACGATCGCGATTAGGCCCGCCGGTTCACGCTCGGCGGGTTTTTCTCGGCGCGCGATGCCGAACTTGCGTTGGGAGTGAACAGCCGCACGCGGCTGCCGTTGCGCTGGACGATCAGGCGATAACCGCCATGCTTGATCTCGGGAAGCCAATCAGGCCCGGTTGGAACCTTGGTTCCGCGCGTCGGGATGCATGGTTCGAATAGAATTTTGGGCATTACCCGGTAGATAGGCGCCGCAGCAGAAAATGCGAATCGGCTGAGTGCAACGTTTTCGGCAGCGGTGATGTGGGGCACGTGAATAACGGTTTCCTCGAGCTGTTGACTGTTTGAAAATCTCGCCGCAAGGGCATTTCAAATACATGCTGCAGGGTTTGCCGGGTTCCCACTCATTGGCCGGTAGCAGCTTGCCGGCATCCCGGAGCACGCATT
Source organism: uncultured Alphaproteobacteria bacterium (assembly GCA_963745785.1). Lineage (GTDB taxonomy): Bacteria > Pseudomonadota > Alphaproteobacteria > Rhizobiales > Xanthobacteraceae > Bradyrhizobium. The sequence continues at coordinate 16,347 of CAVUYV010000023.1, forward strand.
TGCGCGCGGTCCAATCGCGCTGATCGCGCCACGCCCGGAAGTCGGCCTCCCGTCCGGTTCGACAAGAACACCCGCCACGCCTTCTCAAAATCGGCGCGGGCCTGGTCGAACGTGGCTGCGGTGCCGTCGGTGCACTCCCGCGGCTGGGCGCCCGGATAGAAGCCGCAGGACCAGCCCCACGGATCCGATTGCAGCCCGGACTAGCCCCGCCCACGATATGGCGCGACGCCCTGATCCGGGATCCACATTCCCTTCGGCAATTTGCCGGTCTGCCAGAACACGTCGATCGGAATGCCGCCGCGGGGATACCAGTAGCCGCCGATGCGCAGGAATTTCGGCTTGATCTCGGCCGATATCCTTTTGCCGATCGCCACCGTGCAATCCTCGTGGAATGCGCCGTGATTGCGGAAACTGGCGACATAGAGCTTCAGGGATTTCGACTCCAGTAGCCACGCGCCCGGCACATAATCGATCACGAGATGCGCGAAATCAGGTTGGCCCGTGACGGGACAGAGCGAAGTAAATTCCGGCGCGGTGAACCGCACCACGTAGTCGGTATCCCGCTGCGGATTGGGCACGCGATCGAGCTGAGCTTCGTCCGGCGTGCGCGGCCATTTCACGGCGCGGCCGAGCT
>CAVUYV010000024.1:0-18751 GCA_963745785.1 uncultured Alphaproteobacteria bacterium
TGCAGTTGACAACTTAGAACCCAGGCCGCTCGGAGGCATTCATGCCTGTCGTGTTCCGCCAAAGCGGCTTGCGTTACTATTTCTTCTCAAACGAAGGCCAGCCGCCCGAGGCGCTACATATTCACGTCAAGGGTGGCGGCCGCGATGCAAAAATCTGGCTTGAGCCGGAAATATCGATAGCTGACAGTTACGGGTTTAATTCACGCGAACTTTCGAATATCCTGCGGGTTGTCGCGGAGAACCGCGATCTCATTCTGAGAGCATGGCATGAGCATTTCGGCGACCAGCGTCCACTTTGACGAACACACGATGTGGGTTGAATTGACCGACGGGCGGACGCTTGGCGTTCCTCTCGCGTGGTTTCCGCGACTGCTGCGCGCAACACCTGCCGAACGTGAACAGGTCGAACTGAGTCGCGTTGGCCTGCATTGGGAAAATCTCGATGAGGATATCTCGATCGCCGGCCTTTTGGCGGGGCGCGGCGACGTGACGCGATCGACGGAGCATGCGGCTTAAATTATTGCCGGCAAATCACGAACTCCCGCCGCGATCTTTTTCTGCGCAAACAAGTATTCGAAATCGTCGTGTTCCAGCGCGTAGGATGGGTGGAGCGACCGCGTCCGCCGAAGCTTCAAAGAGCGAAGGCGGAAGCGATACCCATCAATTGCTGTTCGTGTCGTTGATGGGTTTCGCAAAGGGCTCAACCCATCCTACGCGCTAGTTTAAATCCGGGAGTGTCCTATTCTGTTGACGAAGCCAGGGCACGTCATTGAACGCGGCGCGCTCGGCCTCATGGGCGGACGCGAAAAGGCCGGATGTTTCGGTTGGCGACCAATAGACGCCTTCGTATTCATCCCCCTGAATCTCGGCCTCGCCTCTGTATTCGTAAAACCCATCATGACGTGCAAGGATATAGACCTTCGCCTTTCCATCGGCTCGGTCGATCACCTTGATGTTTTTTGCATGCGTCCACATTGACAAGCTTCCCATCGCCTCAGTTGGCGGCCTCGTTCATATCAAGGCAAGCAGTGGATGTCGCCTGTTGGCACTTTTCGGACATGGCGCGATGTCCGACTTGAGTCCGGAATGCGCTTCAAAGCGGACATCCGCCTTCGCCTTTCGGGGCGGGGGGCGGGGTCGACAAATAGGAGCTGCAGCATTTCCGAGCGCGGGTCGCTCGGAGAATAATAAAAAGTCCTTCTACGCCACGCGGTTTTTGAGGATGGATCATCTTCCAACTGAGCCGAGCCGATCTTAGCGCCTTGGACCTGAACCCGCTCACCGAAACAGCAAGCCAGATCGCTCCTACCGGCCACCGCGAGACCTGTACCAATCAACCAACACGGGGTCTCCGGAGAGCAGAGGCCTTAAATCGAGCCCCTGAACGAGGTGGACGAAGCAAAGCGAGGCGCTAGTGATTAGCGCATCAATCATTTGCAGGTTTTCGAGGTCCTTCGGAGTATTTCTCATCCCGTTCAGATGAAAATGACCCGGACGCCCACCATAGAGGTCCATTGTCTCCGGATACCGACCGTGCACGTAGTTTGCGTGGACATAAGATATGTTGTGAAGTTTGCTGGCTGCCGAAGTCCAGTCTGGTGTGGATGTATCTGAGAACTCATCGAGTGCACTGCCAAGAAGCTCATTGAGGTATTTTTCGGAAAGTAGAGCGCGCTTTTGAGGGCCGAGCCCTCGTTTATCGTCCGCGAAATAGGCGGCGATGAAATCTTTCAGCTCGCCGCTCACGTGACCGTCTTTTTGAATTTGTGTGGAGACTGCCTCCATTTGCCTCATGAACTCGTTGACAGTGCGAGATAGGACGCCGATTTCCTGCGGAAATGATACCCTTGCTAAGACGATCAAAGCGTTCAGTGCGCTCACGATCCGCGCAGCGCGCATCAGGCAAAAGTGACGGTGATCCGGGCTGACATACCGAAAACCCATTTGGTTTTGGTCCCGGATCGGTGGCACGAGGCTTCCTGCAAAGGCATGGACAATGTGCGCCAGTGGCGACACACGCTTGCTTAGCCGTTCAAGTTCGGCGTCGAAGTCCCCTGCGCCGATCATGCTTCGTTCCAGCTCCTGCCCTCAGTGGCACATGCCGATCTATCACGAATGAGCGTTCAAGGCCGCCCAGTCTAGACTTTAACCGTCACGAAATAGGTGCAAGCCCAATCTTGACGAGTTGTCAGCGCCGTGGCTCACATCGTAGAATTGTTTAGCTTAGATGGACAGGCCAGCCATATGAACCGAATTGATTTGTTGAAACAGATGTCTTTCGGCGTTCAGGTGGCCGAAGACGAAGTCAACGAGATTGCTGGTTATTTCGTCGAAACCAATCAATGGGGAAAGGTCGCGAAAGGAGACATCGATATTGTTCGCGGCGAAAAAGGAGCGGGAAAGAGCGCCATATACTCCCTCTTGATGACGAAGGTTGGCAGTTTTTTCGATACTAGGATTTTGCTGGTAGCAGCCGAAAACCCGCGCGGGGCGACCGTCTTCAAGGACCTCGTGGCAGACCCGCCGACAACCGAGAATGAATTCATCGCATTGTGGAATGCTTTACGCGCTAGCGATCATCGCGCAACAACCGCGTGAGTACGACGTGCGCGGTGCGAAGGTTGAGACGGTATACAGCGCTCTAGAAGGAGCAAAATTGCCCGATAGGGAGTTCAGCCTCAGGGGGCTTCTGCGAAGCGCTCATGAATATGCGAGACGAATTGTTGCTGCCGAGCAGATCGAGGGTGGCTTGACCTTTGATCCGGCAACGCAGATGCCAACCGGGATCACGGGGAAAATTGTACTGAAGGAACCATCGGCTGATTTGAGGGCGAAAGGCTTTGCGTCCATCGATAGTTTGTTCTCGACCCTGAACGAGGCGTTGGAAGAAGCGAACCTAAAGGTTTGGGTGTTGTTGGACAGGCTCGACGTAGCCTTTGTGGAAAATCACGAGCTTGAGGCAAATGCGCTACGTGCGCTGATCAGGGCATACGCCGATATTCGCAACCTTGGTCAAATCTCTTTGAAGATATTCCTGCGTGAGGACATCTGGGAAAGAATTACCGAGCAGGGACTGCGCGAGGCGAGCCATCTGATCAGATATGTGATCTTGGATTGGCCGCAGCCAGCGTTGCTAAATTTGATCATGCGGCGACTTTTGAAGAATGATGCCCTTGTGAAAGAGTTTCAGATTGACGTCGCTGCGGTCTTGCAGGATGCGACGGCGCAAGAAGCACTGTTCTATCGATTTTTTCCGAAACAAGTTGAACAAGGTCCACAGAAAGCGCCAACCTTCAAGTGGTTGATAACACGTTGTGCGGATGGCACCGGAAAGACCGCTCCCAGAGAAGTCATTCATTTGCTGAACTGTATTCGGGATGAAGAGATTAGGAGGCTCGAAAACGGGGGCGCTGCCACGCAGGGTGACCAATTGTTTGATCGTTCGGTCTTCAAGATCGCACTGCCGACCGTTTCTGGCGCGCGCTTAAACCAATACCTTTACGCCGAGTATCCTAGCGAACGCCGCTTTATATCCAAACTAGAAGGACAGAAGGCAGAGCAGACGCCAGAGAGCCTCTCGGCCTTGTGGTCGCTTCCACGCGATAAAGCCATTATCGAAGCCAAGAAACTTGTCGAGCTAGGCTTTTTCGAAGAACGCGGCACACGAGAAGAGCCCACTTATTGGGTACCGTTTCTGTACCGAGATGCATTGAATTTGGTGCAGGGGAAGGCCGATGCGGATGAGGACCAATCGGCCGACTAAGGCGGCGCGTATCGCAGCCTGAGTGCCAAGCTCCACAACGAAAACCGCGCCGGGACGAAAGCGGGCGACGCGCTTTAAGTTAGTCCGCAGCCCGCAGGATGGGTGGAGCGACCGCGTCCGCCGAAGCTTCAAAGAGCGAAGGTGGAAGCGATACCCATCAGTTGCTGTTCATGGCGTTGATGGGTTTCGCGAAGGGCTCAACCCATCCTACGCTCTGAATTCGACGCAGCCAGCGGTGCGCGGGTCGCTTTGATCTCGATAGCAACGCTCGGAACCTTAGTGGCAATGCGTCAATAGCGCTTCCGTTTCACACAATGACCACACCGATGTAATGACGCTTGCGCCAAACGAGGCGTAGGCTGCGTGCAACCGTTTGGAGGTTCCATGAATGACCGATTAGGCTTCCATGATATGGAAATGCTCTGTCGCCAACGTGCGAAAGTTGACCCCAAACACAACGGGAAGTGGCTCGGAGAAGCCGACAAATGGCGCGAGCTTGAACATCGTGAGATTGCCTGGCGATTCCAGCAGAGAAATTTTCAGCAGCAGATGCATGCAGGCCCAATGGCTATTGGGCCAAACACTATCTACGGCGATTCTCGTTCCAAACAGCAAGGATAGCGCGTAGCGCGTAGGATGGGTGGAGCGACCGCGTCCGCCGAAGCTTCAAAGAGCGACCGCGTCCGCCGAAGCTCGGAGAGCGAAGGAGGAAGGCGGAAGCGATACCCATCAATTTTTTTCGTGGCGTTGATGGGTTTCGCAAGGGGCTCAACCCATCCTACGTACTGGCGCCTGCGTGCCGGGTACGGACCTGCGCGTGGTAGAAATAGAAACCCGCCGGTCAAACCGGCGGGTTGTGTCTTGGAAGTGTATCGGCCCGATTAGTACGCCTTCTTCGCCTTCTTTTTCTTTTTACCTTTCGTAGCTTTTGCCATCGCGGCCCTTGTGCTTGTGGTGGCCATCGGCGCGGTCGCGTCGGACCCTGACTTTGCTACCGTGCCACCGCCGGTGCCGCTTGCGCCGCCGGTTTGTGCCATGGCGCCGGCTGCAAACAATGCCAGCGCTATGGCGGCCACGGGAATGATCAGTGCGCGCATTATGGAACTCCCTTTCAAATGAGTACCCGGTCCCGAAGACCGTCTGTTTTACTGACCAGTTCATATGTTAGCGACTACGCGGCAGCTGCGTAGCGAGTGGTTTCCATCTGGAAGAAGGCGCGAACCTTGTCGGGATTTTTCTGCAGCAGCCGCAACCTGGAATTCACCGCACGGTTCAAATCTCTCACGTTGCGGATCAATGTTCGACCGACGCCGTTGTTCTTGACGTCATTCCAGACCAACTCGTCCGGGTTAATTTCCGGCGAATAGGGCGGAAGAAAAAGCAGTCTGATACGGTCTTTCACCTGATCCAAAAAGCGCTGCACCGACTTGGCCTTGTGTGCGGGTAGCCCGTCGACCACGAGGAATATCTTTCTTGGATAATTCGCGATCAGCCGGCGCAAGAACTCGATGAACAGCGCCGCGGAGATGCGCTTGCGCGAGGTCATGAACCGTAGTTCCCCCTTGGCCGAGATCGCCGACAGCATATTGAGATGAAACCGTTTCCCGGTATGACGAACGACTCGGGGTCTTGCCGCGTATCCCCCATGTCGTTCCCGCGTGAAAGTCGGACCGCACTCCGCTCTCGTCGCTGAAAAATACAACGGCGCGCTCCTTTTTCGCGAGCGCGCGGAGCTTGGGGAAATCACGCTCGATCCATCGTTTCACCAGCGTTGCATCCTGCTCGAACGCCCGGCTCAGCGGCTTCTGGGATTGCTTCACTTTGACCTCTCCCGCAAGCGGGGCGAGGTGGGCCAATATCGTGTTGAATTCAACAAAAGTCACCGCGCTTTAGCAGCAGCGTAATCCGCCGAATTCAGCGCGCAGGATGGGTGGAGCGACCGCGTCCGCCGAAGCTTCAAAGAGCGACCGCGTCCGCCGAAGCTCGGAGAGCGAAGGAGGAAGGCGGAAGCGATACCCATCGGTTGCTGTTCATGGCGTCGATGGGTTTCGCAAAGCGCTCAACCCATCCTACGAGCTGTTCATGGCGTTGATGGGTTTCGCAAAGCGGTCAGCCTATCCCACCGCCCAAATCAATCTCGTGCCCGGCTACGCCGGATCGCCGTTGTCAGATAAAATCTGGGCAGCGCCGCCGATGCCGCGTCGGAAGGCTTCATCAAACGTAACTCCGCGAACCCGCCATCGGTGCGTCCGGCCCTGCCAGTCCATCCGCCACTGTGTGGCCCATCCGAGTTCCCGATCGACCCAGACCAGCCGCCCGATCAACGCAACTTCGCCACCCTGCCGGGCTGCGACCGAACCCAATGTCGAGGACGTCATGGTCCCGAACTCCGCGCCATTGATGCCCGATTCCGCCAGTGCTGCCGCGCTAGGCAACACAATGGTCATCCCCCGCCTGGCGGCTGCTGCGAGCAGTGATTCACGTTGCAATGCGGACTGGTCTGCATCGGCTGTGACCATGTACTTTCTTGGGTCTTGCTGCATCTCGACAAAGACCGCAACAACCGGACGGTGCGAAAGCCAAGGCTTGAGGCGAAATGCCCTGAGAAGGTCGTCGATTTTCTTTTCATCAAAGTCGACGATCAGATCGTATGGCCGATCGCGGGTACCCTGCTCGTCGCGGGTCGGCGTGCCGGACATCTGGTCGCGATAGCTGAATGCCCTGACGAAGCCTTTCGCGTTCGATTTATATGCTGCCAATCGACGGTCGCCTGCAAGCTGCTGCGCGCCGGACACTTTGATGAGAACATCCTCCAGGCAGGAGGCGAAGCCGATGACGCGGTTTGCCTCGCCCTGGCCCGTGACGGTCGCCTGCGCCCGATACAGCTCATCCGCCGCGCTCGCCATTGTGCCGCTGCAACACGTCAACGCAGCTATCAGCGATGTCCTGATGATGGCACGAACCACACCAGGATAGATCAAGTGCGGCCGGCGCTTTGTCCTATGCCAAGTAATCACGCTTGTCTCCTGCTCTCGCTGCGACGCCCGGGCGCGTAGGATGGGTGGAGCGACCGCGTCCGCCGAAGCTTCAAAGAGCGAAGGCGGAAGCGATACCCATCAATTGCTGCTCGTGGCGTTGATGGGTTTCGCAAACGGCTCAACCCATCCTACGTGCTGAGGTTCGTCCGACCGGCTCCCAAACGTCACTTCCGGTCTTCCCCGAACAACGGACATCATCAGACCGCCCCGGCATGTCCGGTTCGTGCCAACAAAAACTCGTGCGCCGCAGCAAAGCGTCATTCGATCAACTCGTCGGCGGCAGCAAGAAGTGTCGGTGGCACGATGAGGCCCAGCGCCTTACCGCGGAAATATTTCAATGCGAATTCCGGCAGGTCGCAGTGTATCAAGAAACTTAACAAGCCCGTGAGGCTTATACCGACTGCGCCCGAACGAAAGCCACTCCCGCAAAAGTCGCGTACTTGTGAAGCCGGGCGATCAGGCTGACAGCAGAAGTCGTGGAGAGCGCGGCGACCGTTTCGCGGATGATGGAATCGATGCCGCCGGTGAATGCCATGGAAGATCCATTCTACGGCACCTATCCGCCAGAGTGGAAAACAACCGTCGGTTCATGCCCGACTACACCGGCAAGGACATTTCGATGGAGTATGACGACTGCAGCCAAGACTTCTTTACATGACGACCGACATGCAATACGGATAGCCACAAGCCAAACCTAGCTCGGCGATTAGATGCGCCGTCGTGAACCTCAGCGCTATCCCGCACTCAGGAATTCTTTTGCGGTCAATTCCTCCCGACCTGCAGAAACAGAAAGAAGAAAAGATGAAACCGACTTCGAAAAAGTTCATCGCCTCCGCCGCGACGCTGTTCACATTTGCGTTCTTCGTGATGACAGCGCCCACCGCTCAGGCAGACGACTATTGCATTACGAGTGGCGCTCAAGCAGCTCATGGCTGCGGTTATCAGACCATGGAGGCATGCCGGGCCGCATCCTCCGGCATCGGCGGATCGTGTGCGCTTAATCCCTCGTCCAAGAATCCCAGCGATGCCCTGGGTTATCAACAAAAGCAACCACACTCACAAATCGAGCTTCGTGCCAGGAAACAACCCACCGGGCATTGACTGGCCGGGCTGAGATCAGATTCGAAAGGTGCGGCCCCCGAGTCTGACCTCGGAGGCCGCAAAAGTTTGACAAGCAATGGCCATGCGGCCGATGTCGCAGATGGGTCAAAATCGGAAAAGCTCAATGCGAGCAAATGTTTTCCGCTGTTCACCCAACAACGGACATCGCCAAGATACTTCGGCATGTCCGTTTCGTGCCAGGAAGAAACTCATGCACCGCAGCGCGTAGGATCGGTGGAGCGAAGCGATACCATATCAATGGCCGTTCACGAAGTGGATGGGTTCATATAGGCTCATCCACTCCACGCACCGCAGGGATCACCATGAACGGAAGTCGATACTACGGGGTTCGGGTCGAGGGCGCGAAATACGGCGTGGGCTTCGGCTCGGCGCTCGCCATCGCGATCTCCTATACCAACAACCACTCGATCCTCTGGGCGATCATCCACGGCATTCTGGGCTGGCTCTACGTGATCTATGTCGCGCTGTTTGGGTGATCCGGCCCAAAAGATTGTAACGGCATGACCGTGATTTCGAATTCAGCGCGCAGGATGGGTGGAGCGACCGCGTCCGCCGAAGCTGCGCCTTGCCCTGGAGTGACGGACATCCGAGAAATTTTCCCCCGTCATTGCGAGCGCAAGCGAAGCAATCCATCTCGCGGCAAGACAAGTGTGGATTGCTTCGTCGCTGTGGCTCCTCGCAATGACGAATTTGAGCAGCCAATCTTGCCCGACGGGCAAATCACTTCTGATTTTCAGAAATCGTGTCAAGCCCGTTTTGCAAAAATATTTGTGTTTTTTTCTGACCCAAATCAGTTCACTGATTCGCCGTCCGGTCTCGACAAGAGGGGCGTTGCGCACGTCATCAACGTGGAGCGGGATGCGGTGGACGCGGTTGGCGCACTTGACGACTGGTGCTGACGCGTACGGCGAAGTCGTGTGGTTCTGACGCCCCAATCGTTGGCGTCAAGTCTGCGAGAAGAAGCGCAGATGACGGTGTCAAAAAGCGTGGTCACCGGGGAGAGCGCGAAGTAAGCCGTAAAACCATTGCGCGGGGAATGCCGGGTTGTTCCGGTGTGACCGTGGTGACTAACTCGTATGCTTGTTTTGTTTTGCATGCGAGGCTGCGGGTGCATTGCGCACCCGGCATTCCCTGCGCCCTCTGAATTTCAGAGAGCGGGACGTTGATAGCAAACCTCGCGCGAAAGCCGCGGCGAGATCGCGAAGCCGTGTCCGTGCGCGGCGGGCTGTTTGAAAATTGAATCCGTAAGGCCAGCCCGTAGGATGGGTGGAGCGACCGCGTCCGCCGAAGCTTCAAAGAGCGACCGCGTCCGCCGAAGCTCGGAGAGCGAAGGAGGAAGGCAGAAGCGATACCCATCAATTGCTGTTCGTGTCGTTGATGGGTTTCGCGAAGGGCTCAACCCATCCTACGGACTACCTCGCCGCTCAAGTTATCTCGTAGATCGACACCTTGTCGGCGATGCCGGTCAACGCCACGCTTCTGGGGGTTGGCTTCAGCCCGTTGCTCTCGAGTAGCGCCCGGGCATCGGCGTTCTCCACCACCTGCTCCGTCACCACGATCGAGCGCGAGCCGGCAAGGCCCTGGACGCGCGAGGCGATGTTCACCGTCTGGCCGAAATAGTCCTGCTGGGCATTGAGGGTGACCGCGAGGCACGATCCCTCATGGATGCCCATCTTCAGGCGCAGGCTCTGATGCTGACGCTCGGCGCCAAGATCGCTCATCGCCTCGCGCATGCGGATCGCGGCGGCAATGGCGCGGTCAGGCGTCTCGAAGGTCGCCATCACGGCATCGCCAATGGTCTTGACGATGGCGCCCCTTTCGGACGCGATGATCTCCTGCAGCAGCCTGAAATGCTCGTTGACGAGATCGAAGGCGACGAGGTCGCCGACGCGGTCATAGAGCGCGGTGGAGTCCTTGAGATCGCTGAACAGGAAAGTCAGGCTCAGGATCTTGAGGCGCTGGCCGATCGCGAGCGTGTCGGTCCGGTAGATGTCGCGGAAGGTCTGGTTGGTGAGCAGACGCCTTGCATTCAGAATCGGCTTGCGTCGCTTCAGCAGGTCGTCCAGCGCCTGGTTCGCCACCCACACCGCCGGCAACACGCGGCTCTCGGTGCGGTTTTCCAGAACGAGATGCAGTCGGCCGGGACGCAAGGCGATGGTGTCGACCGGAACCGGGACCTTGTTGAAGATCACGGACAGGTTCTGGCGCTCGCTCGCCTCCTCGCCGCTGACATCGAGGAACTGGGCCGCATGCGTCACGGGATCGAACACGATCAGCGAGCCCTTCGGCAATTCCAGGGAGAGGATGGCCCGTTCTCCCGGCGGCAAGTCGACGCTTTCGAGCGTGATCTGCCGCAGCACCTTCTCCATGTCGGCTGGAAGATCGATCGCCGAACTCCAGAAGATCTGGCGATAATATTCGGCCGCGGACAATTCATCGGGACTGTGGGCCGCGATCTTGCGCACGCGCGGGCTTACCGTAAACGTCACCTCGACCAGGTTGTCGAGCGTCGTCTCATAGCCCGCGGCGCAGAACGCGCAACTATACTGCTTCCGATCCAGGGTCTTCAGGCTCTTGTTGGTGGAAAGAACGCCGGCGCAACTTGGGCACATGACGTTCCATGCCATCTCGAAAATGCCGAGCCCCACCGCATTGAGGAGCGCCGCGATCACCCGCTCCTCGTCGATGCCCTCCCTGGCCGCGAGATCAAGCGCGTTGATCTTGTTCACGGCATGATCCGGGGCTTCCCGCACCATGCGCTCGAGCATGTCCACCACGTCGTCGTCGGCCGATTGACGCAGGGCCACAAACAAAGTCTCGGCTTCGTTCATGCGACAATGCTACACGAAAGCGGGCAAAGCGGAAACCCGCTAACCGATCCCTTGTGTGTGAACACCTAACCCGGAGCGTCTCGCGCGCCAGCGGGTAGGATGGGTGGAGCGACCGCGTCCGCCGAAGCTTCAAAGAGCGACCGCGTCCGCCGAAGCTCGGAGAGCGAAGGAGGAAGGCGGAAGCGATACCCATCAATTGCTGTTCGTAGCGTTGATGGGTTTCGCAAAGGGCTCAACCCATCCTACGGACTACGTACTTCAATCCGCGTGCAGCAGCCGGTAGGTTGATTTGAATCGAAAGGATTGCTTGCCGGCCAGTGCGGTTGCTTCAAACTCGGCAGCGTCATCGGAATAGGTTCCGGTAAATCCGATGCTCATGACCTTTCGTGCCCAGGGATAGGTACCGGCAATCGGTGAATGCTCCTGGCTGGTCATTTCACCTTTCCACTTGCCGCCCGAACACGTGTAGCTTCCGACGGTATAATAAAATCCGCCGCCGCCACGCATCGTGCCGTCACGCAGCACCATGATATGTCGGTTGTAGGCTTCCACGCCGTCCAGAAACCTCGTCTCGGCCAGGTAAAGTCCGTTCCTGATCATGATTGATGCCGCGCCATCAAGAGCATCGTCCGGCCCTGCCCAGGGCCGTGCCGGCAAGACTGCGCGTCATTGCGCGGCTTTACAAGCCGGCAGCCGGCGCCGCTGTCATGCGATTGTCACAATCGCCAAAGCAGCAATGCGCATCAGAGACTCCCGGATAGCGCGTAGGATGGGTGGAGCGACCGCGTCCGCCGAAGCTTCAAAGAGCGAAGGCGGAAGCGATACCCATCAATTGGTGTTCGTGGCGTTGATGGGTTTCGCAAAGGGCTCCACCCATCCTACGTACTCACCAGCGACGGGTCGAGCGGGCGCAGCCTGATCGGATCGAACGGCGTCAGGTCGGTGGTAACAGCTTTGCCGTCGGCGATCAGCTCGGCCAGCGCCTCGCCGGTCGCCGGCGCGTTGAGGATGCCCCAGACGTTATGGCCCGTCGCCACATAGGCGCCCGCGCTTGCCGGCACCTTGCCGATCAGCGGCAGGCCGTCCCGCGTCAGCGGGCGGAAGCAGGCTTGCCGCGCGATGATTTTTTCCGCGCCGAAGCGCGGCGACAATCGCTCGGCGATCGCCTGCAGGCGATCGAGCGCGTCCGAATCCGGCGTCACCGCGGCCGGGTCGAGCGGCAGCGGGGCCTGGTCGGAGAAGGCGGTGATGTGGGTGCTGCCGTCGGCCCGCGGAAAGATTTCGACGCTCACGGCCGCGCCGCCGTCCTCCTGAACTTCGAGAAACAGCGCATCCGCCGGCACATCGCTACCCAGATCGTAGACGAGGCTTGGGCTTCGCTGCCCGAACACCGCGGGCAGCGGCATCCATCGCGCCGAGAGCAGCGACCACGGCCCCATCGCGATGACGACCGCATCCGCTTCGATGACGCCGCCATCGACCTCGACACCCCCGACATCGGATGCATCCGCGCGCCTGACCAGGCCGGTGACGTTGCCGCGGCGCAGCTCGGCGCCCTGCCCTTGCGCGGCGCTCATCACGGCAGCGGTGAACTTGCGGGGGTGAACGATCCCTGTGGTTTCCGTGGTGCCGAGCCGCTGCGCGATGATGACGCTGTCGGACAGCCAGCCGAGCCCGGGGCGCGCTTGGCGGCGCGCGTCATGCTCGGAGGTGACAAAACCGCTATAGGCGGTCATGCGGCGGTAGCCCCAGTCGCCGGCGATCTCGTTCGGGAGAGCGGCGTGAAGCGCAAAACTTCGCCGCGCCAGCGCATCGAGCGCAGTGCCGGCGCACCAGTCGAGCGCCAGGAAGCCGCCGGCCTTGCCGGAGGCCGCGGCCGCCACCTCGGTCCGCTCCACGACCGTCACGTCGATGCCGCGGCGACTAAGGAAATAGGCGGTGCAGGCGCCGATCACGCCGCCGCCGCAGATCACGACACGCATGGTTGCTCCGCCAGAGCATGATCCCGAAAAGCGGACACCGCTCTTCGGAAAGGATCATGCTCCGCTAATTAACCGTTCAACCGCCGATCCGGCAATTTATTCTTCAGTGTCGCCGCCCGCAGAGATATAGTTATTAGGTGCAATAACGGGAGGTTAAGCGTGGGCGTTCCCGTCATCCAACAAGCCAAAATCCAGGCCGAGGTCCTCATTCCCTTGATAAAGGCCTTGCACGCGGAATTGGGCAAGGAGCGAGCGAACGCGCTTGTGCGAAGGGCGCTGGGTGACACCTATCGCCGCTACGGCGAAGAGTTCTGGCGGACCAAGAATGAGAAGAACCTCGGCAAGGCCATCGCCTCTGCGTTCGCAACCTACGCCCGCGAGGACGCGCTTGATTACAGGGTGATCGAGCAGTCGCAAGACGCGTTCGAGATCGATGTTACGGGATGCCGGTACGCCGAGTTCTACAAGGAGCTGGGTGAGCCGGAACTCGGATTCCTGCTGGTCTGCGGCGCGGACTTCACGACGGCCGAAGGATTTGGTCCTGATATAAAACTCACGCGCACGCAAACCATCATGCAAGGCGCCAGCCACTGCGACTTTCGCTACAAGCGCACGAAAGAGACGGATTGAGCGCGACGCCGTTAGAGAAAGCCGTCAAACAGCCCGCCCCACGCGTGCTGCGGACCGGGGCCGTAACCCGGCTGTGCCGTCAGCTCTGGTGCGGTCCCCGGATGGCCTTCATGGCGTCTTCAATGTGGCGCCACTCCTTGGCTTCCTCGGCGTCGCCCTTGCGCTCACAATCCCGGGCCTTCTGGGCTGCCTCGGCGATCGCGACGAAACCGTGCTTCTCGATCATCTGCCGCGCGACCATTTGAATCTGCATCTCCGACATCATGGCGCTCTCCCTGACTTGGGTGCCCCCGAAACCGCAGCCGCCGATGGGGTCGCGCGCTGCGGCCAGTTGCAAACGGTCCAGCCGAGGTCTCGTTCCGCTTGCGGAGCATAAATAGCTGCTAGGGCGGAATAGCGAAGCGTATTCCGCCAATCACTCGCACGGTTCGGCGCAATACGTTTCCCCGGTTCGAAAGCTGGCCGACGCCAATTTTGGACTGAAAGGCGGCTATCCGGCTGCCACCAAAAATCTTTCGCTCAATTCGCGAGACGAATATAGTTTACCGATTTCTCGATCGAGAAACGCCGCTTTCTCATTTACTGTTTTGAACTTCTCAAAGAGTTCCGGCGGAACATTGTCATACACGGAGGTTCTGCCCCCCACGAACGTTACGAACAGTTCGCGTTTGTCCCGCTCGTAGGAGACTGCCTTTATGGCCGTACCGCGAATAGTTTCGGGCTGCAGTGTCGTTACTTGATCGGCTCGCGGTGCGATGAATACGATCACCGCACCGGCAGAATCGTCGATGAAGTTTGCGTCGTCCTTGAGCTCTTCCAAAGTCCGGGCTGTGGGGATCACGTCCCCATCGGCCTCCATGAGGGCGAGATGGCCCGCAAGCGCCTCTGAGGCGTTAGCGATTGCTTCCTCGAAAGTGTCGCCAGCCGAAATGCAGCCGGCCACATCGGGAAAGGTCACGCCGTAGCTCGTGCCCTTGTCCTTGTGAACCAGTGCAATGTAACCGCTCGTCTTGCTCACCGTGGTGGCTCCTTTAGTCTCGCCTGCCTATAGATTGAGCGGACAGTCTTGGGATGCAAGTCCCGCTTTGGATGGGGCACGGTCACCTTACCGGGTTTCACCGGATGCTTGTAGTGGTGATGGCTGCCTGTGGCGCCGATATAGCGCCAGCCATCTGCCTCAAGCTCTTTTATGAGGTCGCGCAAGTCTTTGCCCATCAAAGCACCAGACTATCGATGGCTTCGCTCGAATAGGCAAATTTGACGCATGCGGACCCATTTCGACAAAGATCGCACCGTAATAAGCCTCTAACAAACCCTGTCTTGAAACAAACTCGCGTCTCAAAAATGTCGGTACCGACCGCCCCGAAACGTCCTTCGATCACTCACCGCCCACCCAACCCGAACGAGGCAACCCATGCTCTACGCCCTTCTCGCCTATCACGTCGAAGACGACGTCACCTCCTGGACTCCGCAACAGGATGCGGGGGTGATGGACAATCTGAGCAGGATTCACGACCGCCTCACCCAGGAGGGGCGCATGGGGCCGGCGGCGCGGCTCGGGGCGACGGACGGGGCCTGCGTTTTGCGCGGCCCGGGCAAGGGCGCGGTAACCGATGGTCCCTTCACCGAAAGCAAGGAGCAGCTTTTGGGCTTCTACGTCGTCGACTGCGCCGATCGCGACGCGGCGATATCAGCCGCGCGCGATCTGCGCCAGGTCAATCCGACCGCCATGTATGAAATCCGCCCGCTCAGGCTCTATCGTCCGGGCCGGGCATTCCCGCAGACCGAGCAAGCCCAACCCGGATGAAGCCGACCGATGGCGACGCCGGGCCAATCCGGCCTGGCGTTGCTCAATGTGACCGGGAGATCAGCAGGTCGTCGAACTTCTTTCCCTTGCGTAGCTGTGCGCGCACCCAGTGCGGTTGCAAGCCGCGTCCTGACCAGGTTTCAGAGGGCCGCTCCGGATTTCGGTATTTTGGCAGCACCTTCGGGTAGGGACGCCGCGTCTTGGCATCGATTTCAGCCCGGCGACGCTGCATTTCGTGCATTTCAGCGTCGAGTCTCGTTGAAAGAATCTCACGAAGGTTTTCGTGCAAGGACCAGAGTTCGTCGACACTCATTTTTGCGAGATCATTATCCTTCACATTTCGTCTCCTGGTTTGGCTTCAAACAAGCGTCGGGATAAAGGCGGGAAAAACGACGGCCAAAGTGATGCTCCGGCACGCGCCTTAATTTCCCCGCTAAAGCATCCACCCGCGCAACTACCACGCGCAAACCGGAAATTGGTTCCCGGTCTTAACTAGAAAAGTTAAGCATCTTGATTTGTTCGGTTAATCAGCCGGGACATCGCTCGCGGCAGGATGATTGGGTCTCCGCCGGGTTCCAGGCCAGCGGTCCCTCCCCAAGCGCAAATGCCGCCTGAGCGGAGGATGATCGCTCGGCGGCGCTGCGTATCAGAGCCGGGCCCGCTTTGCCCATCGTGACCGATGGTATAAGCTCGGCGGTCGGGCCGGACTTACGTCGGGCGGTGTAGCTCGCCTTTCAGCCAGCCCGTTGCCTTTTCGGTTTTCATGGGGTCGGGCCGGTCGCAGTCAAAGCACTGGAACCTGCGCGGCCCCTTGCCATCAGGAGGTAGCGCCAGAATTAGCAGTGCCCCGCAATAAGGGCACGTCGGTCGGTCGCCCTTGCCCATGGGATATATTCTGGCGCCGATTTCGAAAATTCGTCAATTCCAAAAACTGTGCATTACGTGGAAATTGCCTGGCGGTATCAGGCTAATTTCCAGCAAGAAAACCCCGTCCGGTTGGTGTGCCAGCACGGGGGCAGGCAGGGAGGTCGCATCGGAGTACCGAGTAGTGCTCGCCGGTGGCGCGGCCACAGAAAACGTCCTAGCATAGCCGTTCGGTAATCTGCGGGGTAACCACGATGCAATTCCGCGTGAGGAGATCTGCTCACGTTCTGGAACGCCTCGGGCTTGCAATGGCCGGGGCTGCGAGCGGCCTGTTTGTCGGCGTTCTGGTGGGCTCGAACGTCGACCTGCTGACGTCCCAGGGTTTCCTGCTGCTGATGATGATTGCTGGCGCCGTCGGATTTTACCTCGGCATCGACACCCCTCAACTGCCGTTGCATTCGGCAAGCGGCGGCGCCGACGGCCAGATCGACACCGCAGAATTTTTGAGCGCGGTGGGCACGTTTCTCGCGACCGGCTCCGCCTTTGCCTCCGTGGCCGTGATCGTGCTCCGCCACGATCCGCACATCGCCTGGACGTCGATGATCATGGCGGGATGGGTGGTTGGCGTGGCCATGCAAACCATCGCCGGAGCGATCGCCCGCCTTCGCCGTTGAGGAATTTTCTCATTCCCGCTTCCAGGAACCAAATCTATAATTCTCCGCATCCCGTCCCCTCAGGGGACATCTAGAGATTGGGCCGCTGGAAATGCCTTCAGATTCGAATGCGAAAACGCGCGTGCTGATAGGCGTATTCGCGTTGCTTTTCGTGATTGGTTGTTCGGTTGGTGCATATTTCATAGGCGACCTGGGCAAACTGCAGGACAGTCTTGCCGCGCGTGAAAGTCAGGCGGCATTGCAAGGGATCACCGACGCCAATCAACTCGATGAGGCGCTCAGGCAAAACCCCTCAAACAAATTGCTGCAGCTGATGGCAATGGCAACGAAGGCCGCGGATGAAACCGGCGCCGCGACCGAAAAACTGACAAGCGAAATCGAGCCGCCGTCGATTTCAAAGGCTGGCAACCTGGCCGTGCTGAGCCGGAGCGATCTCGAAGCGCTTCGCCGCGATCTGAACACGGCGGAAGCCAACGCGACGTCGTTCCTGCCGCGCTATGTCGCTGTGCTGAAAACCGAACGCGACAATGTCGAACAAGCCGCCGTCTCGCTGCATCTTGGAAGGGATACCGTCCGCAGGCTGCTGGCTAATATCGACAAGCGGCACGCGGACATCACGGCCCTGACTTCCCGGATATTGCCGGCGCGCGCCGATTATTATCGCGCCTACGAAAACTATGTCACGTTTCTCGACAGGGAATTCGGCACCTACAAGGTCGCAAACGGCGAGTTCATATTCGCGTTCCAGCACACGGTGAACCGTTACAATGCCGTCGCCGAGGCCATGACGGTTGCGGCGAAGCGGGTCAATGACCTGGAAGCGGAACGAAGAAGCCTGCAGAAGTCGCAGCAGGACAGCCTGGCGCAGCTCGTCAGCGGCAGGTGACCAAAACGATTCAACGTCATTGCGGGGAGCGACTTGTCCGCCGTAGCTCAATGAGCGACGGCGGAAGCGACGAGGCAATCCAAAGTCGTCATTCCGGCGCGACGCGAAGCATCGAACCCGGAAAAACCTTTTTGCACAACTCGGGCCTCTCCCGCCGCGAGAATGCGAAGGCGTGTCCCTGAGAGCGCTCGGCTGAAATGCCTTACAAGGATTTGTCGGAATTTGTCAGACTTCACTCCGCTTGCTGAGCCGCGCGTGCGAGGATTGGGCCGCGTCATGACACGCATAGATGCACCGTCATGGGCAAAACACATCGATCAACAACGCGAAGAATCTTCGCACAAAGGAGAATGCTATGAAAACTCGAATGCTCACAGTAGGCGTCGTTCTTGGCGCCCTCATGCTTCCAGCGGCCGCAAACGCGCAGATCGTCGCCGGATCGATTGTGGGTGCGGCCGTCGGCGGCCCCGTTGGCGCCGCTGCTGGCGCAGCCATCGGTGCCATTAACGCCGGGGCTTTGACCGGCTATGTCGCGACGCATACGTACCCCTCTTATGTCTATCAAGGCGACGTCGTCGTCGGCGCGACGCTGCCCTCAGGCGTCACATATTACCGGGTACCGACCGATTATTACGCTCCGGCGTATTACACGGTGGTGAACGGCCACACGGTTCTGGTCGATCCGAATTCGGGAAAGATCCTTCAGGTTATGAACTGATCGACGCGCTAACTGGTTGAAGGAAACACCTTGCATCGCGCCGGACTTCCTCCGGAGCGGACATATGACACTATCAGCGGCCGCACGCCCTGCCGGCGTGCGGCCGCATCCGACTTCGCTTCAACAGGAGAACGATATGGTCGCAGATGCCGAAGTATCGCGCGAACCGCAGTCTCTCCAGGAGGAGCTCTCCGCTTCGCAACGAGAGCACCCATCAGCGCCCGCAGATCCCGTTTCGGCAAGTGCAGGGACAGCCCCGCAAACCAGTCAGCCAGAAGATACAGCCGACGAACAGCAGCTGCATGGGACGGTTGGCAAGTTTATCGAAGCGATCACGGAATTCTTTGAAGAAGCCGAGAAGAACGTATCGGCACATCCTGCCGCGCACGTGATAGGCGGTATCGTCGTGGGAATTTTGATTGGCCGCCTGGTTGGA
>CAVUYV010000025.1:0-184869 GCA_963745785.1 uncultured Alphaproteobacteria bacterium
TTGACTGATAAGCTTTTGTGTAAAAGCTATACAGTGATCGCTGATTTGTTAAACGCGCAATAATTTACCGCACTCGAAATTTTCGTTGCATCGAAACTATAATATTTTAGAATCGTGAGCCAACCAATTGACTGGAAATGTCGGGAAAACAAGCCAAGACCCTTTCGGCTGATCATATCGACGATCTGTTGTTTTTCGCCGACCGCTCTCGCCATCCGCTCCGCAATCGTCTCATCGTTCTCTTGTCGGTAAAAGCAGGACTGCGCGCAGCTGAGATCGCCAAGTTAAGCTGGGATATGGTCGTCGACCCCGCTGGGCAAATTGGCACCGTACTCGAGCTACATGATCGCGTGGCGAAGAAGGGCAGCGGTCGGTCGATCCCGCTACATAGCGACTTGCGAGAAGTCCTCATTGCCATGCGGCAACTGCAGCCGGGTCATGGAGTTGTGGTCCGCTCAGAGCGGGGCGGCCCTTTGACGCCGCTCAGCATCGTTGTCTGGTTTAGCCGCGCATATAAGGCCGTCGGCCTTAATGGCTGCTCATCGCATTCTGGCCGTCGGACCTTCATCACACGGGCCGCGCGACTGGTGCACAAGGCCGGAGGGTCACTTCGAGACGTTCAACTGCTGGCAGGACATCGATCCATCCAGACGACCCAACGCTACATCGACGGCGATAGTGACGTGCAGCGCCGGCTGGTGGCGATGCTATGAGGCAAAAATGAACAGCAGTAGAAGGCGAAAAGGTCCTGGAGCCGCAGCAGGCAGCAGAACGCGATCCTACGGCGCTGGCTCATGCGGTCGAGTTGATTTTTCGAACGTGTTGTCTTGCTGGTGCACCAAGTGTCATTGCGGACTTTTCGGACGAAGACGAACTTAACGCCATCGGCGAACATGACACCGCCGCTTTGTTCAACATGTTGGTGGTTGCGTTCAGCTATCAAGGAACGTCGGACGTGGTTGCGCATGACTACATGCAACGGCACGGCACCCCGACCTGGCGTGGCATCAACTCTGAGCTCAGCCGAGGTTCTGGACCAAGCTGTGATAAACTGGCGAGCTACTGGCAATTCAGTCAGTGCCGCTACGACAAGACCAGCCGGACATGCTCCGAGCCGGATCATTTCGATAATTGCCCACTGCCGACCCACATCTTGCGAAATGGCCGACTTAACCAGATGGCCTACAGTCTGTTCTTGTTCATGCGAGACATTGCGGCTGGCGATTTCGTTGGCTGGATCAACCAGCAACTTGCGGCCGTTCCTTCTCCAGACCACTCGACGCTGGATCGGCAGCAAGCGCTGATCGGGCCGCTCAGAAACGTGTACGCCGTGTCGGATAAGGTTTTGACCATGGCTTTGTCTGGGATTTTGATCGCCGGTTCGAAGCATTACCCAGCTTGGCTTGAAGTTGGCGTCGGCATGGTGGCCGTTGACACCCTGGTTCATAACTACCTTCACCGCACTGGAATTTTAGCTCGGTTCGATGCGGCGCCATCAGTATGGGCCGCAGTGCTACCAAGCCGGTTATTGCGCCGATATTTTGCAGGTGGTGTCCCGCCACATCGACGCTCGTCAATTCGACCCGAGCTTTCCGGCGGCCTTTCCCCGCTTTGTTCAGCACGCGGTTTGGCGGTATTGCGCGCAAAATGGCCGCGGCGTTTGTAACGGCAATCGCATCGACGACCGCCGGTCGTGCGACAATATATACTGTCAATTATACAGTATTTGCGACAGAAATGCACTTAAAAAACGTCAATATATCAAGTAATGATATAGTATTGCGTAATATTGCAAAGTATTAAACTATTTGACAGTTCATATACAGTTTTGTAGCTTTGGTATGTTGTGTTGCCATTACTTTAACCGAGGGAACTAATCTCGAGTTACTGGCTATGCCCAAGATAAAAACTCCGCGGAGTACCATCGGTCATGTATTGACCACAACACCCACCAAAGGGGCCCCATCGGGCCCCTTTATCATTATGGAGAGCAGAAATGACACGCCAAACCTCTGATTCCAAAAACCGCGATGGTGACCCAGACATCACCGTTCTGTTCGGCACTGATGAGCATGGAAAACCTCGCGCCGCATATTTCGAAGCCGTCGATTCCGAGCTAATGACAAGAGCGGCCGCCGCGATGAAGTTGCAGCTGCTCCGGCCAATAACTGCGACCCAACTCGAACTCGCCAAGCAACTGCCGGCCGGTCGCATTCATGCCAATGGCACCGGTTTTGTCCCACCGATCCGGACCGACTTGTATTCGGCACTGCAACTAGCAGCCGAATCGCCTCAACAATCTGGGCCGACAGCTTCGACCGTTGCCCCATCGCCAGCTGTGGCACGGCGTGCGCCAGTTCACGGCCTCCCGAAAAATTGGGACAGCATTGAAGTCGGCGATTTGGTGATCGCGCTGGAGAAGCTAAACGAGGGCTGGTGGGAGGCCATTGTCATAGCCATGGATAAGGACATGTTGACGCTGAAATGGCGGGATTACCCAAGCTTTCCTCGTATTCGTGTCCACCGCACCGCGGTCGCACTGCTGAAGCCTGCCGCGGCTGACGCCTGACATCCCTGATCCTGGCTCGGGCTGCAGAAGTGGCCCGAGCTCGGTCGCTCACCATAAATCATGTCAAGGAGACAGCCGTGGTGAATAGCACCCAGCGCATCCGCGAACTCAATGATGAACTGCGTCAACACTTGCTCGGCGGCCTTGCGGTTATGACACCTGGTGTCGCTGCACTCGGCCAGCAAGCAGTCGAACGCATCGTTCAAACGATATCCGTCTTCGATGACTTCTGTACACGCCAACGATCCACACGAAGAACACGACTTTGGCTCCTTCAAAGCCGAGGGGCAAACGATCTTTTTCAAGATCGACTACTACGACAAGAGCTTGACGCATCACTCGCCCGATCCATCCGATGCTTCCGTGACCGAACGCGTCATCACGATCATGCTGGCAGAGGAGTATTGATATTTTTAACAGCTGATTGGTAAAAAGCAGCAGCATTGGGAGTTTTGGGGGCGTTCCCAAACCGCAATACGGGCGCAACACGACGTGGCGGCCAGAACGGCATCGTGCAGTCAAGTAGCTAAAATAAAGGGGGGCAGTTAAATCAATCAATCCGAGCTGGTTAGCTTCCTGCCAAAGCAGGCAATGAGAAATTGGGAGCAGTCAGATGAAAGCATCGTCTCACTGGCTGAAGTCGGCGGATCGTGCGAAATCATTCGGGGGTTGTTTACGCAGGAGGTTTGAATGAAAGAAGTAGTTCTTGCACTCGTGCTTATGACGTCGCCAGCATTTGCACAGCAGACACCGAATCTTGCACCGGCGCCCCCGGTCGATAGGGTCGGGGACCCCGTGAAGTGTTTGCCGATCGGAAAGACTTCGAAGGGTGAGTTGGTATACTCGTTGGACTGCCGGGACATTCCAGTTTCTACAAGCGGTGGTGAGTCGCAATTCGTCGCACCAACGCCACCACCGCCTGTCCCACCCAAAACACCAGAAAGTAAATAGAAACCCATCTTGGCCCCAAGTTGACAGGCGATAGCATTGAGGTCGCAACCTAATTGTTCCGCCTGAGGCACCCAACATGTAGCGGATATTTAGCTCGCTAAATGGTCATCTCGAAGTAAGTTTTTCAAGATCTGGTGCTGTGCCGCCCCGCTGAAAAACAAGAAGATCAAGGGACGGCGGCTCACCCCCCGTTAGAATTGAGAGGCAGGCATGTGCCTGTCCACGGTGATGCGTCTGATGATTGAAGAGATGCATCAAGATATCTCCGAGAACCTGCGACTGGGGCATTCCTGAGGTAGTCCTATAGCTGTGCAGACCTCTCAGCGCTGCTTCATCGTATTTTTCGATTACAGTTATGAGCCGTTCATCCTCTGCGATACGTGCACGGGCCAATTCCATGCGGTCTTCATACAAGATGGCATCTAGACGGTTTGGGTGGTCGCCTTCACCTGTCAACCGTTTCAACCAGAGGCGGTCCGTGAGCAGCAGATGATTAAGTGTGCCGTGAAGGCCACCGAAGAAGACGCCGACGTGAAGCCGGTAAGATAATTCTGGTAGTTCAAGCGCTGCGGCATAAAGACGTGCGTTGGCCCACGTGTTGTAAGCCGCCAACTGTTTGAATCTGTCCACAGACATAAGAGCGCCCTTAGCCGAATATCTTGGTGCGCGGCATTATGTATTTTGATTCCGCTAAATGCCCACTAAAGCTCATTTAATGGCTTGTCACGGAACCGCTAACCCCAATCCCAGTTATTTGGGAAAGGAAGTGAGACATGCGCAAAGTCATTGAACAGCTCGACGATGAAGAGCGTGCAGCCTTACGTGAGTGGGCAGACTTTGGGATAGCGGTATTATCTTCGGCTCTTGCTGTAACAGTGCTGAAAAGTATCGTTGCCCTGTTCACTTAAGCCGCCAACCTCCATCCCTGGTCCCCTATTGGCGGCGGTGCGGCTATGAAAGCCTGATTGATTTGACCGAGGTCGTATGGCCACGGGAAAAGCCGGTGCATACGCTTGCCAAGGTGCTGCGATGCCAAGCCTGCAAGGACGAGCGGAGAAGCCGCAACCGATAGTGGCGTTGCGGCCACGACATCCCGAGGGCGATCCGCCAGTGGCGAAACGCGCAGTGCGTTTATCAGAGCCGGTCCCGCAAATCTGCACAGGGCGATAAGTGGAGTTTCTGCCTGAAAGCGGCGATGATGGCCGCGAACAGGAGAGACCATGAACAGACGAGCCCGCCGGAATCACTCACCGGCCTTCAAGGCGAAGGTGGCGCTTGCCGCCATCCAGGGCGACCGGACACTGGCCCAATTGGCCGAGCATTTCGACGTCCACCCCAATCAGGTCACCGCCTGGAAAGCCCAACTTGAGGGCGGGGCTTCCAACGTGTTCGGCACGGGGAGCCCAGCGCCGGTCACGCCCGCGGTCGATGTAAAGTCGCTGCATGCCAAGATCGGGGAGCTGACGCTGGAGAACGATTTTTTAGAAGGAGCGCTCACCAAGGCGGGATTGCTGAGCGCAAAGCGATGATCGACCGCAAGCACGATCTGTCGATCACCAAGCAGGCGGACGTTTTGAAGATCAGCCGCGGCAGCGTTTATTATCTGCCGCGCCCGGTGTCGTCTGCCGACCTCGCGATCATGCGGCATCTGGATCGGCTGCACCTTGAGTTCCCCTTCGCCGGTTCGCGTATGTTGCGAGGCCTGCTGGCTTCCCAGGGGTGCAAGATCGGCCGCCGGCATGTGAAGACGCTGATGCGGCGGATGGGGATAGAGGCGCTCTATCGCCGTCCGCGGACCACCAAGCCCGAACCCGGCCACAAGATCTATCCGTATCTGCTGCGCGGCACGGAGATCACGCGTCCGAACCAGGTCTGGGCTATGGACATCACCTACATCCCGATGGCGCGCGGCTTCGTCTATCTCGCCGTCGTGCTCGACTGGGCGACACGTCGTGTTTTGTCCTGGCGGTTGTCGATCACGATGGAAGCAGCCTTCTGCGTCGAGACCCTGGAAGATGCCTTGGCACGCCATGGCAGGCCGGAGATCTTCAACACCGACCAGGGTTCGCAGTTCACCGGCTCAGCTTTTACCGGCCTGCTCGCCAGCAAGGGCATCGCCATCAGCATGGACGGCAAAGGGGCCTGGCGGGATAATGTGTTCGTCGAACGGCTGTGGCGCAGCGTCAAATACGAGGAGGTATATCTGCGAGCCTACGAAACCGTCGGCGAGGCGCGCAACTCGATCGGCCGATATCTCGACTTTTATAATCGCCGTCGCCCCCATTCGAGTCTTGACGGCGGCACGCCGGATCAAGCCTACTTCACCCCGCTGCCGCTCCGTCCGGCAGCCTAACCCCGGCAGAGGTTCCACTTATCGACGCGGAGATTCTGTTCAGACAACCGGGACCAGCTCTATCCGACGGAACCGCGTCGCACCGTCTTAGTTATGTGAACCGGGCCACTAAGCCGGAAGCCTCCGTGGCTCGGCAGGGTCCTGCCTTCACCCGCCTCCAAGCACCGAGGGCGGGACCGCGCTTCCGTCGCTTGCCCCGGATGCCCTGGTGTGGAGTTGCGTCATGCGTAGACCCGAACAGTCCCCCTCTATCGTGCCGCCAAGCAATCAGGACGTTTATCTTGTCCTCGAAGACTTCGGCGATTGGCTCGGCCAGGCATGGCGCGAGACTGACGTCGAAGACACCAATCTCGAAACCCTCCTTCGGCATTTGCTCGAGGGCCAATACAGCAACCCCATTCGCATCGTCGCCTTCAACACAGCAGAAGGCTGGTCGCGCGATGTCTCCGAAGAGGTGGTCCAGATGCTGCGCCAGCGCTGTGCGGAACAGAGACGCGATCTAGTGTCCTCGATGCAGGAATTCGTTGACCACTACCAGAAGGGCTAGCAGCCGGATTGGCATTTTCTGCCGTCCCGCCTATCCTATCCGCCATGCCCGCCCTCACCCGCCGCCGATCTCCCGATGCCCCCGAGGAATGCTGGCACGTCTATTACGGCGACGTCCGCGTCGGTACGATAGCGATCCGCACCGGCATGCCGCCCGGCGAAGACCCGTGGCAATGGTCCTGCGGCTTCTATCCCGGCGCACATCCAAGGGAATGCACGGACGGCACCGCCGCCACGTTCGACGAGGCCCGCGCCGAGTTCGAGGCCGCGTGGCAAGTGTTCCTGTCGAACCGGACCGAGGCCGATTTTCAGGCGTGGCGCGATGAGCAAGATTGGACCGCTCGGAAATATGCCATGTGGGAGCGAGGCGAACGGATGACGTACGCAGAAACCTGGTTCTCTGATGCGGTGCCCATGCGGCGAGGTCTTTGACAGCCACCGGCATGAACACACGCTGATCCACGTACCCCACATCACTGCTGCCGAGGCGGCCCGCGCTTGATGAAATACAAAGAAGAACGACCGCTCGCTAATCTTGATGCTGCGGTGAAAAAGCTGCTCGAGATTGCGAACGGGATGGAAGCGGACCACGCCGGCAGATTGCAGATTGGCGCGATCAACGCGCAATTCCTTAACGCTGGCGGCAACGTTCACGAGTACATGGCAGCAATTAGGGCCGCGATCGATCGCGGTTACATCACAATTCACCAATCGGGTGCCTTCCTGTCTTTCACTCAGGCGGGCGCGGACTTGTTCGCGTAGATGATAATAAATTCGGGCGAGAGTCGGCTGCCGAACAAACTTTCCTAAATCGCAGGCGTAGCTTTTTTCATAAGGCACGGTGCCCGACCGTGCCTTCCTCGTGTGCGGAAAGCCTCGCCCCTTCAGCCCGGACGGGGCTTTTCGTGACGTTCTGAATGCCTATGTTCGGCGTATGCCTAAAGCGTTCGAACCGTGCATCCCGACGCGCGGAACCCAGGTTCCGGCCGGGCCGGACTGGCTTCACGAAATTAAACATGACGGCTACAGGTTAATCGTCGTCCGCGAGGGCGCCCGCGTCCGGCTGTTCACCCGTAACGGCCACGACTGGACCGGCCGCTATCCGCTGATCGTTGAGGCAGCGCTGCGCAACCGTCAAACCTCTTTCGTCATCGATGGCGAGGCGGTGCTGCTCGGCGTTGATGGCGTCTCCGATTTTAACGCGCTGCACTCGCGCAAGCATGACGACGAGGTGCAGTTATACGCCTTCGACATTCTCGCGCTCGGCGGCGAAGACTTGCGAAAACTGCCGCTCAGTCTGCGCAAGACCAACCTGGCGCGGCTACTGGCAAGGCGGCCGGAAGGAATTTTCGTCAGCGACTTCGAGCAGGGCGAGATCGGCCCCGATCTATTCCGTGCTGCCTGCAACATGGGCTTGGAAGGCTTGGTTTCGAAGCGCTGCGATCGGCCCTACCGTGCCGGCCGATCTCCGGACTGGATCAAGGTGAAGAACCGGAAGCATCCCGCTATCAGCCGGGTCGCGGATTCATTCGCGTGAATCTGCGGCCACCGTAGCAGACAACTAGTTGTCTCCCCGCTATCTCTCGGTGCGCATGTACGAGCTATTCGTACTCACCACCTTCCGGCTGGGTTGATCCGGATCGAGCGTGAAGCGATGCGGGCAGAATCCTATACTCAGAAAGCCGCTCGATGCTTGCTTGCCGGTCTCGGTCCGCAATGAAGAGGATCAAGAAGGCGAACCCTCCCAGGAAGGCTAAAACAGCCAAATAGGCGCCCAATTTCATTGCCTGCTCCCTTGTCTTTCAAAGCAATGCCACAAAACGGGCCATTTCGGGGCCGGCGATTACTCGGATAAGCGGCCCTTGTTGATTTTCACGGCCACGACTGCCGACACGGTGACGTGACTGCTCCGCACGGGGCCTTCGCCGCCCTCTGCGCGAGATTCACACTTTTGCGAGCAGCCACCATGGCTGTCAAGGCGTTCTTGCGAGCGGCATTCAAGCTCAATTGATCGAAGGTTCGTATTGCCCGGGACTATCGCAACTCGCGCGTTGCCAATGTCCACTTCTGGCACTTTTGAGACATGGCGACCGGCCGTGACGATGTCCGCTTGCGGGGGAAGACCGGAAGTCAAGGGCAGACCGGCAAAGTGACGCGATTGACCCAACTCGATCTTTGACCCTAGCAGACCTATCCACTCGTCATTGTTATTCGATGCACACGCGCTATCGTGCGCAAGCGGCGAAGCCGCGACAGCTGTCGATTCATTGCAAACAAGGGAGGCTCACATGAAGTTCATCAGTTCTTGGACTGTACCTCAAGGCACTTTCAATGCAGCGGTTGCACGCTTCCTGGAAACCGGTGGCGCTCCGCCCGAGGGCGTCAAGATGTTGGGGCGTTGGCATGGCATGGACGGCAAGGGATTTGCGATCTCTGAATCGACTGATCCAAAGGCCATGTATCGTTGGACCGCCCAATGGGCCGACCTACTCCCGTTGACCGTCACCCCCTGCCTGGAGGACGCAGATGCGGGTGAGGTAATGGCGTCACTGCCCAGGCGTTGACTTTCAATCCAATCGCAGCCACCGCGGCCAGGGCCCGGCTGCGGTGGCACCCGACTCCTCCGCCGCCGGCGCACCCCATCAATGGGAAGATCCCGCGGATGTACCCGATCTCGACGATCGGATAAGCCCCCGGCGAGTTACAGCTCCGGGGGCTATTTCTCGCCTGTGGCTCATTCAATCGGGAAATCATCCGGCACGCTGCCGAACGTTCGGAGCACGGTCGTTCTGGATTCGGGATAGCCGGTACGGACGAACGCCACAGCCCCGGTATGGCCGAACACTTTCCATAAGCCTTTGGCTCGCTCTATTGCCGCTGCGGGGCTGCGACACTTCAAAGGCTCACCAGCGACGGGACCATGATCGGTCAGGTCGAAAGCCATCGCGACGAAGTGGGTAATCTCCCCCATGTGCTCGCCTCGGATTTTTGCTCCGAGGCAATACCAATTTCCGGCGGCTATGTTGACCGAAATCAACCGCTCATGACCTTCAGGGATGGCCCAGTATCCTGACATCGAGAATGAGGAAGTCCCTCATTCTTTTTCTGCACGTCAGCGTAGAGGCTGAGAGGTGCTGTCGTCATCGTCACTGCCAGCTGGTGAGGTGATCGCCATCATGCTTGACGGCTTGGTGACAGGCTGTGACGGCAGCGTGCAGATCGAGATCGTCGACCACCACGCTGCACATGGAAGATACCGCGCTTGCCGACATCGTCGGCGATGCGTTACCGGGCACGGCTGCGTGGTCGGTCAAGTCGGTATAGCAGACCGATAGCCTGGTTGTGAAAGTTAGCGGCTTGGTGCGCCTTGGGGATAAGCGGACTTTGGGCGTCCGCTAGGCGGCGCGCCGCTGGCCCCTCAGTGGGGCCGCCCGTGCCTTGAAAAGCGGACGGCCCCTGCCGACCACTTCCAATTAACAGAAGCCATAGCCGGCACAGAATTTACCAGCCAGCGGCCCGATGGTTCATTGGAACCTTAAACGCATGGAAGCGGCCTCTCTCATATCAAACCAAGCCTGCGATGTCGCTTGTTGGCACGAACCGGACATGCCGGGTCGGTCCGACGAGGTCTGTTGTTGAGGGGATACTGTTGCAAAAGCCGAAAATTGAACGACGCCGAAAATCTCGCAAAAGCTGATTTTTAGCTGGCTCCGCCACTGCAGTACTGCGTAGCGCCCATACGAAGCTCCGTGGTCGTTTTTGTGTGAAACGATGTGGTCCCTCATATCGCCGCGTGCGAAAGGCATCAGCGGTCCGGAAAAATTTTGGTCGTCACCCCAAAAAGACTTTTGCAACACTATCGAGGGTAGAACGGACGTGCCGTTCAAGCGAGCCAACTTCCGACCTTGACCCGGAGCTGACGAAACTCGAAAGCCGCAGCCTGCCATCAAGGGCAACGCTCGCATGTTCGTCTAATGCGCCAATAGCGGCAAGTCTGAGTCGCGACCATGTTGACCTGGATCAATGGGCACACCCAGTATTCATAAAGAGATTGAAAGCTGTCAGACCTTCCGAGCCTAGGTTAGCCTAAATGGGCCGCATCGGATTGGCATATCATGAAGAAATGGCGCGGGCCGTTCATAACTGTGGTGCTGCTTTCACTGTTCGCAGCATTCAGTCGATCCAGCGACGCTGGCCCCGACCTGACGGCGGAGCAGCCCTTTATGTCCCGCACTGAGGTTCGCCAGCAGGGTGCGGTGACCGTTCGCGCTGCGGTGCTGACCGACGACGAAAGTGAACGATATTTCGGCGCATCACTGGCTGACCATGGCATCCAGGTCGTTTGGCTGAGCGTAGATAACGCCAGCGATTTGCGGCTGCGCTTTCTGCCGATTGTCACGGACCCGAATTATTTCTCGGCCCCAGAAGTCGAACGGTTACTTCGCGTTTGGTGGCGCGGCAGTACCAATGCATCGATTGCATCGGTAGTGGCGCAAGCCCCGATGCCGGATGTGATCCCGCAAAAGCGAACCGCTGCCGGGTTCGTCTTCACGCACCGTGAAGGCGGTTTGAAGCTGCTTGAGGTCGGGTTCGAGACCGATAGGCAGATGCTTCGGTTCAGGTTCGTGCTGCCGGTCGGCGGCTCCTCATACGCGATAGAAAAAGTCGACTTTGGAAGCATTTATCCGCCTGGTACGGTAGAAGCCGTCGATCTCGCGACACTACGCGAAAAGCTGGCGCAGTTGCGCTGTTGCACTACCAACAAGGCCGGTAATACCAACGGAGATCCGCTCAATATTGTAGTCGTTGGGCGCGGCATTGACGCGCTATTTGCCTTCATCGAGCGAGGCTGGAGGCTTGACGAGCCGTTCGATCTCCACAGCACTTACCGGACTATACGGGCCTTCTTGTTTGGCAGCGAATATCTCAACGCACCGGTCAGTCCGCTATATGTTTTTGGGCGCCAGCAGGATGTCGCATTGCAGAAAGCGCGCGACACCGTCAGCCAACGGAATCATCTACGGTTGTGGCTGGCACCGTTCACGATTGACGGGCTTCAGGTGTGGGTTGGCCAAATCAGTCGCGACATCGGCATCAAGCTGACCACGCAATCCTGGTATCTGACGACCCATCTTATCAGCCCGGAAGTGGATCAGGACCGCTTCTATTTGGTGCAGGACTTGATCTTGTCCGGGGCTGTTTCACGCTTTGGCTTTGTAGGTGGCGTGGGCGTATCGTCGATGCCCGATCCACGAGTAAATCTCACCGGCGAGCCCTATTTGACCGATGGCCTGCGGCTCGTGTTGTTCCTCAATGAGCCGCGCCGGGCCTTCGACCAAATCGATTTTCTAGAATGGGAGCGCGTTTCCCCCTAGAACGGTTGTGACCCGCCATCACATTCTCGGCGCCTGCAACGAATGCAAAATAAAAGAATGCAAAATAAAAAAGGGAGGGGATTAAATGTGGATAATGACGAACAACAGCTACCTGTCGATCGTAAGCAAGGATTGTGGCCCGGCTGAACTGCTAGTCAGGGCTCGGCGTGCCGGGGATATCGAGAAGGTATTCCCAAATGCCAAGGTAACCCGGCAAACCAACAGTGATTACCTATATCGGGCAATTCTGCCACGCGATGTGGTGAAACAGGCCTTGGCCGCAATGATCGACCTTATCGATTACCCGAACTTCCAGGATAGTGTTGAAGACAGGTCATTGCATGCTGCCTATGTCAGTGTCTGGTGTGCAATGGCAGGACTACAACATCCGCCGCCAGAGATAGAGCGAGCGACCCATGCAAGGTCAGCTCTAACCTCGAAAACACACGGTAGCGCCTAGGCGGGTTAATCTGGCAGCTCTGAGTGTGGTTTTGGGGCGAACGATTGTGTCCTCGGACTATATCCTAATTCTTCTTGAGACTGAGGATATAGGCGATCACGTCATCAAACTCAGCCTCAGAGAGGATGAGGTTGGGCATATTCCTATGGGGTGAACGAAGAAACACTTTCAGAGAAAGCCCTGTGGTCGAGGGCAGGTCAGCAATGCTTTGGAAACTCGGAGGGTCGCCCTTGTCGGGAAGGGTCATCGGCAAAACGCGGTGACATGAGCTGCATAGCGTTGTCGCTATTTGACGCCCACGCAACGGATTGCCTTCAAGAGGTTGGGCGAGTGCTGCAAGCTGTGCGGCGGACAAAGCCGCAGTGGCAACGCATGAAAACATCATCCAACGCATGCTATTCAACCGAGTACGGGTCAACCAAGCAAGCATTATCATCTTTTTCAACAATCAAGAGGAAATCTTCGATAGCATTGACTTCAGGAGACGGCTCAGGTCGCGAAATCCTCTGATATCATTCACCCGCTCCCAAAAGTCTGCAGATTCCTCGCCGTCTCCTTCGATAGCAGTAGGTAGGGGCACAGAAGCGCTCAATCGCACTCCTTATAATTTGACGCTTGGCATCTGCGCTGCATCGTTTGTGATTGAGAAAGTTGCGCAGCGGTCATTTCCTTCTTTACGGTGTCCCGCATTTTTGCAGCGTCACCATATCCGTGGTCGGCAACGATGCTTAACCACATGTGCGAGCGAGCGAGGTCCTCAGCAACGCCTTCTCCCTCATAATACATCGAGCCAAGATTCAGTTGCGCATCCAAATTGCCTTGAGCCGCGGCCGACCGATACCATTTGATCGCTTCTTTGAAGTCCTGAGGTACACCGTACCCATGATAATACAGCGCACCCATACCATTTTGGGCTTCGGCGTTCCCCTGTTCGGCTAACGGACGCATAAGTTGGAGGGCGGTTCCGTATTCGTGACGCTCATAGGCTGCGAGCGCTTCTTCAAACGGGCCTGCAAAAGCAACCGCAATGTGCGAGACGAACCCTAACACCAACATTGCGATGACTGATCCGCGAACAGCAACTGAGCTCATTTTATTCCTGTATGGATTGTCCGTGACCCCTACTACTCCCACAACAGCGCCTTTCTCTGCTTGCCTTTGTTCTTTGTAAGCTCGGTTGCCATTGCTTCCCACAATAATGGCTTCTTGCCCTTTGTTATTTGTCATCCGCTCCCAAAGCTCTGTAAGTTCCTCGCCATCTCTTTCGATGTCGCTTGTTGGCACCAAACGGACCTCAGGCGATGTCTGCTATTTGGTCGCTAACGGGGGCAAAGCAGAGGACATGGCAGGAGAAGCTCGTTTCGGTAGCGATTGACCCTGACCGGAAGTGGAGTGAGAACAGGAGGTTGCTTAATGAAGCTTGGGCCCTCCGCAGGTCCATTTCCGCTGAAATGCGTACAAGCCGCAGCGGTAGGTTTATTGACCCTTTCGAATGCGCCACGCGGCGCTGGGCTTGCCTTTCGTTGATCTATCTCAATCCGGATGTGCCTCGCGGGATCGAAATTGCCAGTACAAAGGCTGGGGAGGATCGGCGATGACAAGCACAGTTACAGCGGCAACTTCAGGCCAGCCGATACAGCGAGAAGGTGTATTGGTACGGATCGCAATCGGCTTCACGTCGTGGGCGGAACACTGGTTTCCCGACGCCTTTATATTTGTCGCGATTGCTGTCGTGGTGGTCGCGCTGGCGGCACTGGTCAACGGGGCATCGCCGGTTGCGGTCAGTGTGGCCTTTGGCAACGGCTTCTGGAGCCTGATCACCTTTACCATGCAGATGGCTTTCGTCGCCATCGGCGGCTATGTCGTTGCCACCTCCGCTCCGGCACAGCGACTGATTCGTTGGCTGGCCAGTTTGCCCAAGACCGGCGTCGGCGCAGTCGGGCTTGTTGCGATCGTCAGCATTCTGGCTTCGCTCCTCAACTGGGGACTGAGCCTGATCCTCGGCGGGCTGCTGGTTGTCGCGCTTGCGGCGCGGCGCGAGTTGCGGATGGATTACCGGGCTGGGGGTGCCGCAGCCTATCTCGGGCTTGGCGCCACCTGGGCCATGGGCCTGTCCTCGTCGGCGGCGCAGCTGCAGGCCAATGCGGCGAGTCTGCCCAAGAGCCTCTTACCCATCACCGGCGTCATTCCTTTCTCCGAGACGATCTTCCTATGGCAATCGATGGTGATCACGGCCGTACTTCTCGTGGTGTCGGTCGCCATCGCGATCTGGTCGGCGCCGGGACCCAACACGGCGGTGACTGCCGAAGCGATGGGGATCGAAACCTCGCGTCAGGACGCGATCGAGGTGGCGCCGCCGGAGCACCCGGGAGAATGGCTTGAGCATTCGCCCATCCTCACGGTGCTGCTCGTGCTGCTCGCGGCCGGTTGGGTGATCAATGAATTTGCCCGCCAGGACTGGATGATCGCGATTTCAAACCTCAATACCTACAATTTCATGTTCATCATGCTCGGCCTGCTGCTGCATTGGCGGCCGAAGCGGTTCCTCGCGGCGGTGATCAAGTCGGTGCCGGCGACATCGGGCGTGTTGATCCAGTTTCCTTTCTATGGCGCCATAGCCGCCATCCTGACCCAGGCGAAGAATGGGGCGGGAGTGACGCTGTCAGATCAGATCACCCATGCCTTCGTCGCAATGTCGACGCAGCACCTCTATCCGCTCGTGATTGGCGTTTATTCCGCGATCCTGGGCTTTTTCATCCCGTCAGGCGGCGGCAAGTGGCTTTTGGAAGCGCCTTATGTGATGCAGGCTGCCAACGATCTTAAGGTGCATCTCGGCTGGGCGGTGCAGGTCTACAACGCGGCAGAAGCCTTGCCCAATCTCATCAACCCGTTCTGGATGCTGCCGTTGCTTGGCGTCCTTGGCCTGCGGGCGCGTGAGGTCGTGGGTTTCACTTTCCTGCAACTGCTCCTTCATCTACCGATCGTGCTGTTCCTGCTGTGGGCGCTGGCCTACACATTGGAATATCATCCGCCGGTGGTGCCGTGAGAGATCGGCGCCGTTCGCGCGCAGACGATGTGATCGAATGAGCGGTGGCATGCCGCCTGCTCGCAGGAGATCGGCGGCAACGCGACTTCCGGCGGCCGCCGTGGAATGTTTGCATTTGGCACGAAACGGACATGCCGGCTCTATTGAGCAATGTCTGCTGTTAGGGGCAAAGCGGAAAACATTTGCTCGCATGGAGCTTTTCCGGTTTTGGCACGAACCCGACATGGCGAGATGTCCGACTTGAGTCCGCTTTCGAGGGTAAAGCGGAAGTCGGATTAAGGGAGGCGCAGAATCGTTTTCTCAATTGCCTTCTTCCGAAAGTAGTTGCCAGCACAAACCAACTCTTACATCGACGAAATCGAGATGGAAGTTCTACACGGAAGTTGGCCATCGGAGTTTTCACACAGCCTGGACCCATTTCGGAAGTGGGCGACCCAAAGAGCGGCAATTGACGTCGACCATATGACCAGACGAAAGTCACACTAGCCCGTGTGCCAATTCAAGAAGCCCAAGGTCTTCTCATTGAACTCGGCCGTGCTTTGGTAAATCGGAGCGTGGGCGCAGGTCTCGAACACCACGAGTTCGCTGCCCTTGACGCCGCCGGTCAGCGCATCGGAAAATCGCAGCGAGGTGACCTGGTCGTGGCGGCCGAAGGTGATCTGGGTCGGGGCCGTGATACGGCCTAGTTGGGCGGATGCATCGTGGGTGATCACCGCGTTCGACTGGCGCATGAATGCGTCTAGCGGCTGCTTTGGCCGGCTCCGCACGAAGGCTGCGACGTTGTCCATCAATTCCGGATTGCCCGAATAAAAATCCGGCGTGAAGCACCAGGGCAGGATGCCCTGAATGATCATTTCTGTAACGCCGTCCAATCCTCTTGCCGTGCTCTGCCAGCCTCCCAAAACGGTCTTGAGGTAAGCATCGCTCTTCGGCCAGCAACTATGCAGTGACAGCGACTTGACCCGCTTCGGATATTTGGCAGCAAGCCACAATCCCGTCGCCGCGCCTAGCGACAGTCCGCTCACATGCGCGCGATCCACGCCGATCGTCTGCATGAAGGCGGCGATGTCGTCGGCGAACAATTCCGTCGAATAGGTGGCTTGCGGCTTGTCGCTCTCGCCAGCGCCGCGCGGATCCACGGAAATACAAGTAAAGCGCTTGGCGTAATCGGCCACCTGGAAGGCATAGCAGGCATTGTCGGCGGCCAGATAGGGGATGAGAAGGAGTGGCTCACCGCTGCCCTGCTGCTCGTAATTGATAGTGATACCGTTGGCTTGGACTTTCGGCATGTCTAAACCTCCTGGTCATATTCTCGCCGCTGTGATGCCGGGCGATCCGGCTGGGTCGAGGCGATTTATTTAAACCGGATTCCAAACCACCTGCTTGATCTGGCGCAAGAGACGTCGACGCTGGCGGATGTCCTCCCTTTCCGCTCAACTATTGGATGCTCCCTGGCGATGTCCGTTCCTCGGGGTAGACCGGAAGTAGCGTTTCGGGGCCGCCAGGTCCGTTGATGACCCAACTCGGACATTCGAATTCGGCACGCTTGGCCAACGGCATTATAGTGGAACCATTGCAATCCCGGCGACCAAGCAGGCGGTACCTGAACGCGTTACGGCTAATGCCAGGCGCCTTTTCCGTTGAAAGGTGTTCCATCCACAGGTCGGCAGCACAAAAAATTGATTCAGCTCAAAGTCACGGGTCTGGAGAAGTGGGATTGCTGACGTTCTCCAGGAGGGAGCACGGGTGATGAGACTGGTCTTGTTGGGGCCGCCGGGCGCGGGAAAGGGCACGCAGGCGACGAGAATTGTGACGCGATTCGACATACCGCAATTGTCGACCGGGGACATGCTGCGTGAAGAGGTGGTCGCGCAAACGACCTTGGGGTTGGCTGTCAAGCACATCATGGATTGCGGCGAACTCGTGCCGGATGATGTTGTTGTCGCGATCGTGGCCAACCGGATCGACCATACGGATGCAGCAAACGGTTTCATCCTGGATGGATTTCCTCGAACCGTGGCACAAGCAGAAGCGCTCGACAGGGAACTCACATTGAGGGGCATGGGAATAGACGCGGTCCTCGAACTGACGGTGCATGAAAATGCGCTGCTCGACCGCATCAGGTGCCGTGCCGAAGCGGCGGCAAGTAAAGGCGAGACCGTGCGCCGTGACGACAATCCCGAGGTATTCAAGACCAGGCTCGAAGCCTATCAAGCGCAAACCACACCTGTTGCCGATTACTACCGGTCGCGAGGGCTGCTCAAAACGGTAGATGGTTTGCAGCCAATCGACACCGTGTCCGAAGAACTCGCTGCTGCACTTGCCGCATTACCCCGCCATCAAATGGGTGGGGACGTAATAGAGATCGATACTTGATGCTCCTAACCAAAATCGGACGGGGACTCTGTAAAGTTCTCGCGTAAGACGATGTGGTCTCCCACGTCGCCACGCACGAAACGCATCAGCGGTCTTTAAAATTTTAGTCTTCGCCCGAAAAAGACTTTTTCAACACTATCGGCACGAAACGGACCTGCCGGGCGGCCTGACGACGTCTGCTCTTGAGGGTACAACGGACATGCCGTGCAAGCAGGGCCACTTCCGGTTTTTGACCCATAGCAGTCATCGGTTCATTCGATCACTTCGTCGGCGCGGAGCAGGACGGATTCCGGCACAGGAACTCCGAGTACCTTTGCGGTACTAAGATTGATGACAAGTTCGAATTTGGTCGGCTGTTGCAGGGGCAGGTCGGCAGGCTTCGCACCACGCAGTAGTTTGTCGACGTAGTCTGCAGCGTGCTGCATGAGATCGCTGCTTTGCAGGCCGTAACTGAGAAGAAGGCCCAACCTCGTGTATTCCGTGCTCTCGGAGATGGTTGGGATGCGATGTTTAAGGGCTGCTTCGACGATGCTCCCCTTGTACAAATAAAGGAGAGGCGATGATACCACGTAAACAGCATCGTAGCGTTCAGCGGCAATGTTTTCGAATAGCTCGCCAACATCCGTCACGCTCGGCGGGTCGAAGATTTCCCAGGTGAAGCCAAGCGCGAGTCCGGCGGCGCTAACATCCTTTTGAATCCGCTCGTGATCTACTGGATCGGCCGCTCTGAGGATCACTGCCAATCGAGAAAGTCGCGGCAAGAGATCCTTAAGTATTTCCGTGCGCTTGGCTACTAGATCAATTGACATCGGTGCGAGCCCAGTGACGTTCGTTTCCGGGCGCGCCAGATCGGTCACGATGCCGCTGGCTAACGGGTCCGGAGCCGCCGTAACAATCGGAATTTTCGTGGTTGCCTGCTTCAGAGCGCGAACAATTGGTGTACTTTCTCCAACCAGCACGTCGGGTTTGCGCGCGACGAGCTCCGGCTGCAAGCGCTGGAAGTTCCTGCAAACGGCCGCTCGCGGCGACACAATCGACGATCAGATTACGCCCTTCGATCCAGCCGCGATTGGTCAAGCTCCTAAGCATTGGCCCAAGATCATCTCTTTGCGGCAACTCTGGTTCCGGGCACCATGTGCTGGCCAGAATGCCAACGCGCTTCGTTGGCTCGGCAGTTTGTGCCAGCCCGAGCTGATAGTCTGTTGCTATGGCGACCGCGAGCGCGAGCAGGATGGCGGGTGCAGTCGGCGCGCCAGTTTTGCGGGATGACGGGCTGCGGTTCTGCGTGAAAATTTCCATGAATCATGTCCTTCGGGGACACTGTACATCGGGCAGCAACACCGGTGGAGAGTTCTTCGGGCTAAGGCTGAAACTATTTGAACTTGCACCAAATGAGCTGGGATCGATGGCCGAGAGGTCGGCTTTTGGCAGATATTGTTGCAAAAGTCTTTTTCGGATGAAGTACGAAAATTCTAAAGACCGCTGATGTTTTGCGCGCCGCGACGTGAGGGACCACATCATTTCATGCCAAAACGACCACCGACCTTCGTATTGGCGCCAGAGAGCCTTGCGGCAGCAGGAGCGTCTAAGAATCGATTTTCGCGAGATTTTCGGGCTTCTTCGATTTTCGACTTTTGCAACAATATCGGCACGAAACGGACCTCAAGCGATGTCCGCTATCTGGTCGCTAACAGGGGAAAAGCGAACGTCGCGCAGACAGCCCAATTCGGTAGCGAATTGACCAAGATCGGACATTGGTCCCTGGCCGGACAGCGGCCCGCGATGCTGCTATGATGGGCATCCAGCTTCCCGAGCCGGGGGTGCGTCTTGAGCAGCGAGCCCGTAGAGCGGCGACTGACGGCTATCCTGGCGGCCGATGTCGCCGGTTATAGCCGCTTGATTGGTGCCGACGAGGAAGGCACGCTGGCGCAACTGAAGGCTTTCAGAAAAACGCTTGTCGACCCTACAATCGCCAAACATCGCGGCCGCATCGTCAAGACCACTGGCGACGGCCTGCTGGTCGAATTTGCCAGTGCCGTCGATGCAACGCGATGCGCCGTCGAAGTTCAGCGCGGCATGGCTGACGAGAACACGGAGATACCCCCGGCCAAGCGGATCGAGTTCCGCATCGGCATCCATCTGGGAGACATCATCATCGACGACAACGATATCTTCGGCGATGGCGTCAATATTGCAGCGCGGCTCGAAAGCATCGCTGTGCCGGGAGGCATTTCGATCTCGCGTGCTGTTCACGATCAGGTCCGTGACCGGATCAATGTGTGTTTCGACGACAAGGGCGAGATCGCGCTGAAGAACATCGCGCGACCGGTGCAAGTGTTCGCGATTTCTGGCGCGAAGGAATCGAAAACGACAGTTTCGCCAGAATCGAAGCCCGCCCTTGCCCTTCCTGATAAGCCCTCCATCGCTGTTCTACCATTCACCAACATGAGCGGTGATCCGGAACAGGAATATTTTGCCGACGGCATGGTCGAGGACATCATCACGGCGCTGTCTCATTTCAAGGCGCTGTTCGTCATCGCCCGCAACTCGAGCTTCACCTACAAGGGGCGCGCCGTTGACGCAAAGCAGGTAGGGCGCGAGCTAGGCGTGCGCTACGTTTTGGAGGGGAGCGTTCGCAAGGCGGCAAATCGAGTCCGCATCACGGGACAGCTCGTCGATGCCGCCACTGGGGCACATCTTTGGGCAGAACGGTTTGATGGCGGGCTCGGCGACATCTTCGCTCTGCAGGACCAGGTGACTGAGAGCGTTGTCGGCGCGATCGCACCGGTGGTGGAAAAAGCCGAGATCGATCGTGCCAAGCGCAAGCCAACCGAGAGTCTCGACGCCTATGCTCTCTATTTACGCGGCTCGGCCAGGCTTCATCAGATTGAAAACCGGCAAGCACACGACGAGGCATTGCAACTTTTCCATAGTGCAATCGAGCTCGACCCTGCGTTTGCATCAGCCTACGGTCGTGCCGCCTTTTGCTATATCCCTGCCCAGGGAAATAGCTGGATTTCAGTCACACCGAATGAGATTGCTGAAGTGACAAGGCTCGCCCAGCGAGCAGTCGAATTTGGCAACGATGACGCGATCGCTCTCGCCCACAGCGGGTATGCGTTAGCGTACGTCGCTCGCGATCTTGGGCGAGGCGCCGCCTTGATCGATCGCGCGCTTCTGCTCAATTCAAATTTGGCTGAGGCATGGGGTTTCGGCGGCTGGGTAAAAATCTATCTTGGCGAGCCGGAAGCGGCGATCGAGCGTTTCGCGCGTGCCATGCGTCTGAGCCCGCTCGATCCGTTTGTAACGGGAATGCGAACCGGCACCGCGTATGCACATTTCCTCCTAGGCCGCTTTGACGAAGCTGCGTTATGGGCGGCAAGGGCATTGCAGGACAAGCCGGACTTTCAACCTGGATTACGTATCGCCGCCGCAAGCAATGCAATGGCCGGTCAACGGGAGCAAGCACATAAGGCAATGGCCCGGCTGCGGCAACTCAATCCTGCGCTACGTGTTTCCAATCTCAAAGACGTGCTGAGCCCTCATCGGCGTGCTGAAGACCTCTCGCGATACGAAGAAGGATTGCGGCGAGCCGGGCTGCCCGAATGACCATCTCAGCTAAGGTACAGCGCTCCTACAACCAGTGTCCTTTTTTTGCGTGTAGTATAGAAATCTTTCGTCACTGTATGAGCCCCTGCTGAATGGATCACGCAGATAGCGGATTTAAGTCTTGCCCCAGCGCCGGGCTCGCCCAATAGAGGGCCATTCCCCCCGGTTTCATTGAGCCATACCTCTGAAAATTTGATAAAAATTTGCGAAGGGTGTGCTGGCCTCGCAGCAGGGCTTGCCACACTCGAAAGGCCGCTTGACTTTTTTGTAACCAGAAATTCAATTGAGCCGGGGAAAATCATGGCTATCAAGAAGAACGCGGACCCGCACGTTTGGCTGACGGAGCTGATTTATTGGTTCCGTAAGCCACCTCGGATTTATGTTCTGATAATTTTGATCTTGGCGGCCGGGCTTTATTTCAGTCTCTCGACCAAATCTCCCGTTGCGACAGTTTCGCCCCTACCGGCACCTCAACCCGTTGCTCGTTCTACTCCGTGCGACGGCATCCTTTCGGAGCCTATTCAATTAACCACGCAACCTCGCTCAATGACAGAAGCGCCCGACTGCATAATGAAATTCGACGTTCTCTCCGGCACTATTCGTTTTGAAGGCCCCGGAGGGTTTTTAGACTATGGCATTAGCGGCCTTCTCAGACAAACCACCCTTCCGGCTGGATGGAAGGCAATATCAATGCGAAGCGTCGATGGACTCGCTGTTATTCGCAAGCGCCTTTGTCCCCTCGACAACCCGCAATGCTCCTAACGCATTCTCCGTGATCACGACGTGACGCTGATCGCCTTTGATCTGATCGAATTGCAGGGCGATGATCTGCGGAATCACAAATTGGTCGATCGCAAGCAACGTCTCTCTAAGCTTCTGGCGCGCGGCGGTGCCGCGATCACATTCAATGAACATCTGGCGCACGATGGCTCGGCTGTGTTCGAGCACGCCTGCCGATTGGGCCTTGAAGGCATCGTGTCGAAGCGGCTCGACTCGCCGTACCGGTCCGGACCGTCAAAGACGTGGCTTGAGTCGAAAAACCCAGCGAGCGAGGCGGCGCGGCGCGAGTGCGAGGAAGACTGGAACTCGTGAAGGTCGCGCGCGCCGTTGCAGCCTGAGGTAGGCGGGGCGGGTGGCTTTCAGCGGCACCCTGCTCGTTGCCAATACCTACTAATCGACCAGCCCAAAGGCTCCCGCGCGCGCCGCATTGCCGGGGACCACTGCTACCGCTCGTTGGCCGATATCCGCCGACTGGACAACCCACGTCTGCTTCAGGTCGATGTCGTGGCCCCCTACGCGCAATTTATTGACACCGTTCGCTCCGCTCGCCAGCCGCCCGAGGTAGGCCGTGCCGAGGGCTAGCCGGCTATCGGCATCTTCCCAATAGACGCGGAACGCATCGGGCGTCTTCTCGGCGACGAGGGATCCCGACAGGGAAGGGACTTGCGCAGTGAATACGCTGTCCGCATAGACCTGCCGCTGCCGGCTTTTTTCGCGATCGTGGCGACTAGCGAGTATTGCGCCGCGTTCAGGGTCCAAGCCGTCACCGCCAAATAGCCAGCGACGAAGACTGCGAACGCCGCAAATCGGTCGGAAGCGGAAACCCCGCCAGCTTGTGGACGTAACGGACAATCAGCTTGCTGACGCTGACAGCGCCACGCTGCGCCATTTGTTCGACCATCTCGCGCATCCGTTGTTTGGCATGGCTCGCCGGACAGACGTTGACAATGCCAAGACCTTCAAGCTCCTCGATGGCGTGGCTGATGCTGTCGCGCGGGATGCTGTATTTCTGAAGTGGGTAACACGATGCCGACCAGCGGCCAGCGCAATCTCGATCCGGCACAACGCCAGATGCCCGGACTTGGTCAAAACCCGGAACGCCGGAGCTTGCAACAGCGTGATTTACCGCCACACCGCGAGACTGCCGCCGTCAGCGCGAGGTAAGTATCCCCCGGCAGAGCCGGGGGCTTTAGGAATTGGGCCGCTCGAAGCGGCGGTCAGGGTCGCTAACGCGACCCTACATTTGTTGGCCACCTGAAGGTGGCCGATCAACGCCACAAATTCATTTGCTCCAGGCGGCTGTCCTCTTGCTCCTGGTTTCTGATGTACTCCCGTATCACCGCTTCGTCTCGACCGACGGTCGAGACGAAGTACCCTCTCGCCCAGAAGTGCTGCCCCACAAAATTGCGTTTCTTCTCTCCGTATACACGGGCCAAATGGATCGCACTCTTGCCCTTGATAAACCCGACCACCTGCGAGACCGCGTATTTCGGTGGAATCGAAATCATCATGTGAACGTGATCCGGCATCAGGTGACCTTCTTCGATCCGGCTTTCCTTTTGCTGCGCCAGCTTGCGAAACACCTCCCCGAGGTGCCGTCTCAACTCCCCGTAAAGTGTCTTCCTGCGGCACTTGGGAATGAACACAACATGATATTTGCACTCCCACTTGCTGTGGCTTAGGCTCTCGTACTCGTCCATCGTCAAGCTTCCTTTCGTGTGCGTGGTGGCTCACGATCAGAAGTTTCGGCGATGGGCGACCGCCGTAAATGTCAAACTTATGCTGCCTCCCCGGCAGAGCCGGGGGGTCTCCCGGTTATGCTAGGATTTTCACGGTGTCGGATGGATCGGTCATGGCGCGTCCTCAAGGCCGGGCGCGCGGATAGTATCACGGCGATGCGTCCCGATGATCGAGGAAGCGACCGCCCGGCATCACCGCCTGCAAAACCCGCGCCGCAATGCGTTCGATGTCGTCGGGCGGCAGATCGCGCCAGCACTGCTCGCAGAACGCCGTGACGCTGGCCGCTGTCGGCGCGACCTCTGGCGTCGAGAACAGGAACGCGCCGGGATGCGCATCGTCGGCGAAGTTGGCGCGACAATTCGGACAAAATGGCCGACGCCGCTGGATATTGCTTCGCCAGAATGACAGCGCGTCACGCAACAGCCTGTTATCGTCAAGCGGTTGATCGGCGGCGATCAGGTACGTCACGACGTGATCGTGATGCACGTCCCTGCGAAATTCGCGGACCTCGACGCGCCTCTGGTGCCGATTTGACATCATCACCTCCGTAATCGTCGGCCCGTGTCGTGACGATCAATCCATCGTCACGCCTCTGCGTTGGTCAGGAAGTCGCCCTTGATGATCACACCGAAGCCGTTGACGGCTGGTCACCGTCTGCACTCCTGATCGAACGGAACGACCGCCACTTTGCACAGTCAAAAGGATTTCGCGCGGTTCCTGAAAATCAGACTTTGACTGATGTTTTTGAGCAACAGGAGGCCAGGCCCCTCTCGGCGAACGGAAAATGAACCGCCATGTTGCGCCCGTGTTGGATCACGATCTGCCGCGCGGGGCTGATCGGTGCAGCTGGCCGTTGTGCGCGCCAGTAGGTCGAGCGGCGTGTCTTGCTCATGTCACCGGCTCCACCGCACGGTCATGGGCGTCCTCGCCCCGGTTGATGGCGACGGTGTCGTGATAATCGAAATACAGCGCGATCCAGTCCGGCGCGGCCTCACGCGCATGTGCCCGCTCGATGGCGAGTGCCGCATTGAACGCCGACATGCTGTAGCTGCCGGGACAGAACGCATAGGTCAGCCGGGCTTCGGCGACGACATCCGTGATCGAACACCGCAGCGACATCAACCCGCTTGCACTGCTTGGTCTGCGACTGGTCACAGCTCCGGCGACCAACGGACAGGGAACGTCGTTGGGGCATGTACTCCAATTCGTTGGGCTTCGATGAACACCGGAATGCACGTCCACTCCGGCTTCGTGCCAACTTTGCTTGGGGATGGATGCGCAGCGGCGGGGTCGGCTGCGTGCTTCCCCGCCGCACACTATCACAAACCGCACTGTCTCAATCCGGCGGCGCGTCAGGGCGAGGTTGCCTTGCTGCCGGGAATAGGTCACCAGCGGATGCCTCGCCCTGACGCGACGTGAAACCGGCCATGCACCCGTCGCGGTTGGTTGGGCGGACCACACGGAGCGGGCAGTCCGCCCGGAGCAGACACCCGCGCCACGCGGATGCCCGGCTCCACACGCCGCCCGGTCACAGAATGCCCGGACAGCGCGGTTGTGATCCAAGGCAGGCGAGGCTACGCCGCGAGCCGCTGGCCAAGGTGCCTCGCCCGTTCCATTCAACGATAGCTAGAAGTTTTTGCTATCTTTGGCGTTCAAGATCGCTAGGTCCTCGCATACCCC
This sequence comes from uncultured Alphaproteobacteria bacterium, assembly GCA_963745785.1. Classification (GTDB taxonomy): domain Bacteria; phylum Pseudomonadota; class Alphaproteobacteria; order Rhizobiales; family Xanthobacteraceae; genus Bradyrhizobium. Next base: position 25,486 of record CAVUYV010000025.1, read on the forward strand.
AGGCGCACGCGCGCCAAGTACTTCTTCGTCACTCAAAACCCGGCCCGGGCGAACTCCACATTTCACCTTGAGCCACTCTTGGATCGAAGGTGCAAACTCCAATTCGTCCAATGCATATACTTCGTTGGCATTCTGAGAAATCCAAAACATATTGTCCGAAGATATTGAGGTCATTCGCACCATATAGCGGTTTGGAATTTCCATCTGGGAAAGGTAGTCCCTCATTTCGCGAATCATCCGGGCATACGCAACCGATGCTTGATCTGGTGGCAAATTTCCAAATCCGTTCATTCCTGCGGTCGGGCGGTGTATCCCCAGAACATGGCCCCGCCTTTGCCATCCGCCAGCCCAGATCAAGAACCACGAGAGATCATGGTGTTCTCGGTGTTTTCGCGGAACCTCTACCACGCTGGGGTATGAGGCAGCGAGTGCCGCTAGTTGTGATAACGCGCCAGAAAGTTGTTTTAGATCGCCAGTCCGCGCGAGCCATCCCGGCGCACCATCAGCCGATAGCCGTCATGCTTGATTTCGTGGACCCCCAGCGGGCCGGACGGTGGGCCGCGTCATCTTCGACGGCAGGCAGGGTGCGATGAAGCCGGAAGGACGCGGCATCACTCTTGTAGCGTATCGAGAAACTTAAATTCGGTGCGCAGTGCGCGCTCCAGCGCACCGAAGTCGGCATCCGGTCCCGCTTGTTCGAGGTCGCGGATCGCGGACAAAACGGACTGACACGCCTGTTCGATGTAGACGATTTTTGGCGCGAAGTTGCGTCGCTCGGCGTTCCATTGGCCGAACACCGGCTTCTTACCTGTCAACTTCTTGTAAAAGACGTCAACCCGTTTATCGTCTAGCTTCGCCATTCGTGTGCCCGCCCCGTTGAGTGCTATCTGCGTTGATCGTGGTCATGCCGCCGCGCGATCCTCTTTCACGGCACCGCGCATGACGATCCTGAGCGCATCGTCCGGCAGCGGTCGTTGCAGTGCCTTGGCTTCATCCCACGGTGCGAATGCCGCTTTCGCCGTGACAGGCGACGCACAGCTCGGCCTTTTCCTTGCCGGCTGCGATGTCAGCGGCGTGGGCCGGAGTGCTTGCGAGGGCGGATAATGCAAGTCCGCTCGCCGCTCATTCCATCAACCCCCCAAGCCGAGATCGATAGCCTGCTTGCCACTGCCGGAAACAGCCGCAACCCGATCCGCGATCGCCTGCTGATCCTGATGGCCTTCCGCCATGCATTGCGGGTTGGCGAGCTAGTCGACATTCGCTGGCAGCAGATTCATCTCGATAGCGCGACCATCCATATCCGCCGCGCCAAGAACGGCACGCCCGGCATTCATGGCTTGCAAGGTGACGAGCTGCGGCTGTTGCGGACACTGCGGCGCGAGCATCCTCATGCAGACTTCGTGTTCGTGTCCGAGCGCAAGTCGCCTCTTTCCATCGACGGCGCTCAGAAGCTGATTGAACGGCTTGGCAGGGCCGCTGAGCTGCCATTCCCGATCCATGCCCACATGCTGCGCCATGCTGCTGGATACGCCCTGGCGGCTCGTGGCATCGATACAAGAACGCTGCAAGCCTTCATGGGCCATCGCTCGATTGCGAACACCGTTGTCTACACCGCCGTCGCCGACAAGCGGATCAGAAACATCTGGGGCAAGTGACATGGGACGACTTCGCGCCCAGCTTGGGAAGCAATGGCGAGACTTGATCAAATAGGACGCTCTAGAGGCCTGAACCTTGCTTTGCTAAAAGCACATAGTGTCGATGCAGTGGCAGCTATTCGTGCCTGTAAAGCTGCCGCACTGGACGGTGGTCGTGCCGCCCCCCGAGCTTGTAGCTCCTGCCGTCGAAGTTGTCGTAGTGCCTCCTGAGGTTGTCGTAGTGCCTCCTGAGGTTGCCGATGCAGATGCGGACGCCGTAGAAGAACCGCTGGCAGTGGCGGTAGCCGAGGAACTCGTCGAAAACGTCCACGTCCACGCCATCGCCTCGCCGCTGAACGTCAGAACGAGCAAGAGGGGCAATGCCAAGTTTTTCAGGACTTTGATCATAGCTGCTTCTCCCTTTCTTCCGAGCACCATTGTGAGACCCAACCGCCAATAGGCATGCTTTGATGTAGATCAACAGTAGCGCCCACTCGCGGACGCAGTCACCCGTTGACTTTCAGGGCGCGGTAGACAGACGCGGCACCCCTCATTGGCTGCCTGATGTTAAGTATGGGTGAAATGAGAATTGGTTCACCGCCTCTACAATCATTCTTTTCGGCATCGCGAACGGCACGCGCTGCGGCCTTCTCTGGCTTCTGGAGGCCCTTCTACGAGACACGTTCAGTTGCGTACCGCTTCCCATTCTCAAACAAGGATCGCCATGTACTGGCGTTCTACGACTTCCCGGCCGAGCAATGGAAACTGCTCGAGGCCGCGCAGAAAAGCTGGCGGCTACAACCAGTTGCCAAAACTCGTTCTCGGTGCGACATTCAACGACGGGATCGAGGTCATCGCCAAACCGACTGACCGTCAGCCCACAACCGCCGCCGCCTGACCGGCCAGGCCGTCACCAAAATTTGGCGATAGCTCTATGTCCCTTCGGGGAGCCCGATCAACCACAGACCTGCGCCTTATTGACCCACTACCGCAAACTCACGTAGTTCCCTGTCGGTCCACCTGCCTGCTTTGCTACTGTTTCCGAATGGAACCCAGCAGAAATCCGAAATGGGCCAAGGAAGATGCGCAGCTATTTGCTCAACTGCTAGCGTTATTGGCGGGCGCTGCGCCAACGAAAACGGCCCGCGCAATCCAGGTGCGCGGGCCGGACTCGATGGGGGCGGCAGTGCGGTGCCCGGGCTGGAGTCCCGAGGCGCAAGGCCTCCGCCACCACCTACTGTGCAGCGCCGTCTCTGGTAGCCGAGGGCGGGCGCTTGCACTTGTTAGACAGTATTATGATCGCGGGAGTCATCAACGCCGATTGACGCCCATTTGGCAAAAATTCCGCCAGTGTTGCCTGAAAGCCGCGCCGCTGCCACCACGACGTCAGCTTGCCTTCGGCGTCAGGATCGGATCGCCAAACGGTCGTTTCCAGCCGCGCGGTCAGCCGCCGCCCTCGACCGGCTCGCGCAGCCGCTTCATGGTGAACTCGACGTTCTGTGATTGCAGCTCGCGCCAGCTCTCCACTTCAGTCTGGTAGCGGTCCTTAGGGAAGCGCCGGAAGTATTCCGCGACCAGCCGCCGGGCTGCCGTGCGCTCCAGCCCAACCGCCGAACGTTGCAAGCCCTGAGCTTTCCCTCACGGGCGCTTTCCACGTCATAAGTTAGCCGGTCGCCTTTCTTTATGGTGAGTGGATCGATGTCTGCGGATTCCAGCGCGCTGACGTGCAGGAAAAAGTCCGGGCCGCCGAAGTCGTCGCCGACGAAGCCATAACCGCGCTCGGCGTTCCACATTTTCAATTTTCCGGTGGCCATTGAGTTCTAGTTTCCCCTGTTTCATCCCCAACCCAGCTTGTGTGTAGAATGTATGTAGGCGGGGGCAACTTGAAGGGCCGACAACGCGGGCAAGGCGAAGGTGGTTTGTATGCGGGTCTATATCATTGTTGCGAGCCTAGCACTTTCGGTCATCGGAAAGGCCAGCGGCACAGTTGTCGATACAGGAGCGGATGCGCAGAGATATTGCGAGCTACTTGTTGAAGGCTCGTTCCACGATCACGGCGAGGCACGATCCGCCGGCGCATGCGAGGGAATGATCGAGACGGCCATGTACTTTGCCCCAGACCTGCTGCCTGACGCGCGAGCATGCCCTCCGGCCCTGGGTAGCGTTTTGGAAAGTGCCAAGGTTCTGTTGCGGTATCTCGACCAGAATCCGGATCGATTGAACATGCCCGGCATTACCCTTGCTTTTGAAGCATTTAGAGATGCTTGGCCGTGCCAAGGCGACGATGCCGAGCCGTCAGGCCGATCTGGACCTAAATCAAAGAAGCGCGAGCCGAAAAAATCAAAATAAACGACCATGACCGCTTCAAACCCTTTCAGGGCTTCGCTTTCCGAGGGCGATAGGCTTGCAATAAATTCGGCCCGCTGGCGACGCTCTGCGCGCCAACCGCAAATCAAGTGACCGGCAAGCCCAACTGAAAGGCAGACGGCGACACCCAGTCGAGAAGCCCTATCCAGAGGGCGGACTGCTGACCCGGTGCTTACCCTGGTCCCTGTTTGATTGGGACAAGCGTTAGAAATCACGATGCCACAAGGGAAAACTTAACGCATGAGCTCGGGAAGCTCATTTTGCATCAAGGGCGGCAAGGACAAAGAGCCCGTGCCGATCAGAAGTCCTTCAGGACACATGGTTGGTCGACGCCCAAGGTCTCGAATGGGCGAAGTATCAGATCGAGCAGATTGAGCCCATCCGTGCATTCCCCTTTGCCATGGTTGCGGCGGTGATTGCGGTATTGGCATGGTTCGGTCTTAGGGGATGGGGAGGAGGCAAGACCGATTTTGAAACATAGGGGCGGTGGAGACCTAGTCCCCAAGTGATCCGCCCTTCTTCGACATGGCGCTCAAGCCCGACTGATTCTCCCAGCTGATCCGAATGTCCGGGGAAACTTTCTGGATCGTGGCTACCAATTGGTCCAACAATTCAGTGTCGGTCATCTCAGCATATCGATCAGTCATGAGACCAGGATCAGGCATGGCCGTCCTCCATGCCCTGTAAACCGTCCGCAGCCGTTCGCGCTGTCGGATGGGGTTGGAGTGCTGACGGGTAGAGAAGCCCCACCAGCGTTGGTTTGTGGGCCAGCAATCGCTATCACGACTTGCCGCCCTTCTTTTCGAGGATGGTGATTAGAGGCCGGTCAGTTGAAGCCCCCGGGCGAATTCGATCAGTTGCTCCACTAAACCGCAGGCCAAGATGTTTTCACCATCGCGCGGAGCATCATCCGGAAGAGGATAGGCGTTGAGAACATCCGGGTATGAGATCAAAGTGTGCTGACGCGTACGTGAATACGACACGACCCGGCAAATACGCCGTCGCATTCGGACTCAAAACGGTGTTTAGCTTTTCGCTGTGCCCGACCTGTTTACGGTTGCCGCCGGGGTCGCACGAACAGCGCGGGTGCTTGTCGGCGGTGCCAACGATACGGGACGATTGCTTATCCAGGGCGCAATGGTCTCGACAATGATCTTGATTCCGGCCAAGGCGCTCTCGATTTCGCCTTGCACGCGGTCAACTTCGGTCTGGAGACATTTTTGCAGCTCCTGAAGTTCGGATGTTAGTCCTCCCAGGCCGTCGATCGAACTTAAAGTCAACCGCTCGAGTGAGGATCTGAACCGTTCAATGTCGCTTCCGATCTTCGGGGAGTGTTTCGGAAGCCCTTGCTCTACCAATCTGCCAATCTCTGTCTCAACATCCAGCCCGCTAATTTCTGCCTCGACATCCGACTCCACGGGCGCTGGCATTTCAGCGGCGGATCCCGGAGATGTTGGGCTTTCCATCAGCTTCTCCTCCATTGGCATTGTCCTATCTCCAGTCATATTTCCCTTTGATTAACAAATTCTTTCTTCAATGCCATGGCGCGAGCGAGACCGGACCTGCTTCCGAGAAGGCTCAAAATATTTGCACGGTCCAGGGCGGAAGTGACAGCTTCCCCTCGGCTTGCTTTTGCGACAGCGCGAATCTGAGGTTAGAAACACGAGTAAATGACAGGGATATACTTAGCAGTTAGCCTGTTGGTATTGAGGATCGCTATTCCGACCATCAGCAAGGGTCCCGGCGAACTCGGGGCGGCGATCCAGGGCGTCGGAGCCTCAACATATTCGGCGACGAGGCTAAAGAGGCCGCCCGAAGAGCACATGCGAGGCATATTGTAGGTCTGCTCACGCCGATGCCATCGGCCAGATAGCCTTGTGACCAGCCTACAGAATGGTGATGAGGGCCTTTTAGCATCTGCGAGTGCGTGAAGATCAGCCATGACCGAGGATGAACTGAGCCAAAAGATTTCCTGTCTCGAAGCCGAGGTGCGGGTCCTGCGTCGACTGCAGCGGGAGCAGGAGCCCAGGTCACCCAGCGCCTCCAGGAAAACCAGCGGCGCGATTAGCGTCGCGCGTCATCGGCAATAACTATCTGATTCGCGCCCTCCGAAACGCGGCGCGCCGGGTGACGCCGCCTCTGTCACATCCCCGTCAAACTCGAAAATGCCCCAATACAGGATCGAAAATGCCCAAATGCAGGATCAACGTTGATGGCGTTCTGAGAGGGTAAGAAACGGTTAAGCCAGCACTGGCACGTTGCACGGCAATTTCACCTGCGATGGGAGTGGTGACAATGACAGACGCAATGGAAGATACACTCAGGCAGCCGCAGCTCGATAGTTTGCGCCGGGACGAGGTCAAGAAAGATCGGGACGCTTGGCGCAGTCGGGCCGCTGAGACCGCGGTCGCGAAGCCGGCAGGATGGCTGCGCCGCCTGGAGGGTAGGCAATCTGGCCTCCTGTTAAACGATTTGTTGCCCTGAACGGTTAAGCAGCAACTGACTACACGGCCTGATAAGCCCCCTGTTACCCAAAGGGGCGCTACGCTGTTCCGCCGCTGTTATCAGCGGGGCGTCCCGCGGTGCGTGGCCTCGGCCGGCTCCGTATGTTCGCATAAAGCATCTCGGCCAAACCGTTGCTTGGCTCTTCGGTCTCTTCCGAATCCTCGAAGAGCGTCAACACGAGCATCGCCGCGGCCTCGCGGCGCAATTCAGGATCGGAAAGCTGGCCGGCAATGTCGGCGGCGACCTTGTTCAAAACCCAGCGGTGGCCAATAGGGCAACTCTTCAACCTCATAGTCATCCGGAGCGGAGGACGCCCTGATCTCTAATGAGCTATGAGCATCACGAAGGCACCTCAGCATAGTAGCTGAGCCAAACATGCATACTGGCCTGCCCTGTGTAGTGAATGACGACTTCGCCACGAGTCACAATCAAGAAATAATTGTTTTTTGGACCTGGATTTTCAACTGGCACGGCCGCTTCGATGCCTGGTAATGACCCCGTGGTCGTGCCAAGGAGATACTCCAACCAGAGGCTTCCCGCCGGCTGGCTAGGTTGCCGAAATTCCTCGAATGCAATGGTAATCGTTAGCCTAAACTCTTTCCCACTAGGGTTGGAAATATTGACCCGCTTATCAAAGGTAGGGTTTGTTAGAATGAAAGCATCACTTCCCGTTACTACCTGAATATTTGTCGCGGCCATTAGTTTCTCCCCATTTCATAATTTATTCTGCAATTACCGCCGATAAGAAGTGAGGTGTCCCGAGTGCGCCTTGGTTGGTATTGCCACTAGGACGAAGGAAACAGCGAAAATCAAACGGCTGCCAGAAGGGTTCAAGGTCGTCGCCACCGACGAGGGCGACCAAATTTACTGCGCAGCCTGCAATCGGCTGGCAATAACCCTCATCATCGATCCTTGATAGCGCGCACATTATGGCCGCCGCCGGCTCGCGCGGAACGTCATTTGGTTTGGCGGAAACCTGTTGGCTACCGCCAACACGCTGTTTTCGCACGTCTCCAAGGCGATTTTCTGAGCAAGCATCACATCGCCTGCGGCCAAACGGCGATTAGGCACAAAACACCAACCTGACTTGGAATGTCCCGCATCGTCCATCTCGTGCACGTTCATACTCGTACCATGGTGGATGCGATATCGCTTTCCGCTGTCGCAACCGACGACATCGAAGTAGTCTTCAGCATCGAACTGCGCGCGCTGCTGCGGTGACAGCCATTCTCTCAGAAGCGTTGTGGCGCGGGCCTCGGGGGTGGCCGCAGCAGTCGTTCGGTACCACTCGCGCAAGGCCTGAACCTTGCGCACGCACTCGGCTAACAAACGCGCTACAGGGCCTGTCGCGGCAATCAACTGTTGGGCCAGCATGACGGCTAAATCAGCCGCCAACAAGCCGCGGATAAAACAGAGTTTCTTCTGCGCCTGGATCGAACGAGCGTGTCACAGTGACATCGCCGGCGGCATCGCGAACAGCCGCCGTAAAGCCTGCGGAAGTCAGCGCCTTGAAGCGTTCCTCGGCTTTGAGAAGTGTCTCTGTGTCATCGGCGTCGAAGTAATGCCGAGTATCGCCGGTGTGATCCATCACGATTTGGGTTGCCATGCTGATGCTCCTTTTCTCAGCCCCGGAACATCATAAGCAAATCGGAGCCGAAAATGTTGCGCCTAAGATTGGGTCAAGCCGCATTTTGTAGCGGCTTGCCGATATTGGCCCACCATGGGCATTCTGCCAATATGGGAACCAAGTCGCGCGATTACATTTACGGGAGCAGCTCAGTCGATGTCCGATATGTCCCGATCGCGACCAAATTATGCGCCGCAGCGGAAACGAAGCGATTGCCTCCACCGTCTCCGAACGTGGCTGAACTGTCCGCACCGATGACGACGCCGTCTTTGCAGCGAATACCCACGATGGCTGTCACGTTCGGTGGCCTCCCTTCGGCGGTTTAGCTGCTTACCCGCCCTGAAGCGGGCCTGCAAGCAAACCCGTTCGCGTGCTCGTGCCATAGCAATGTCCTAGCTTCGGGCCAGCGGTTTAATGCATGCCGCGCGTCGGTTACCTGATCGGCAATGTTTCGGCGAGCGCGCGAACCGCCCTTGCGGGCAAATTAACACCTGACAATTTCCAGCCGGGGCCATCGAAGTGCAAACTAATAGCCCCAGATAAGACGTCATTTCCTAATGCCATTTCAAATTCGACAAATTTAACCGGCGACAGTCGCCTAAGAATTCCGAGCGTGTTTGAAACATCCAGTCCCGCTAACGCCGGCATATGCGCATCCGCCAGTTCTTCTGCAACAACTCCGTCGCGAAGGACTTTTGTAATATTTTCTTCGGTCAGGATTTTTCCCACGAGGGCGTCCGCAATCGATGCACCGTATGTATTAGCCAGAATCCGCTCCATTGGTTTAAGAGGCCGTTTCGCACCCTGCCGCTCAAGGTAGACCCTTACAATCTGATCAACCAGCGACCGGTTGAGGCGAGGTAAGTCAGTCCTTGAAATGATTGCCGGTCCGTTGCCGGATTGTGCAGCCTCGGCCAAACCTTTCACAGACCAGACGGCTGATCCTACATAAATCACCAATGATACAAGCAGTAAGAGAACTGTCCCGACTAACCAACGCATCGCCATCTCTCCAAAGCGAACAGTACAGGTCGCTGTTCAGTGCGGGCTACGCCCTATGGTAAACTATATGTGTGCCCTAGATTGATACCGCGACCGCCCGATAATGAGCCCTCACGGTATCAATTGAAGGCACCGTGAGGCTGCATTTTCGTCCAGTTTCATGCGGCACGGTGGCTCTGATTTGATACCGCGACGGGATATTTTGATACCGCGTTTTGTTTTTCGCGGCCCCAGCTGCATGAACGCCTTGCTCGGCAAGTTCTCCGGTGACATCGCAGCCCCACCAGGTCAGACGCCATTCGGTAGCGTGCGGTGCCTTCCGGCTGAATGCTCCTTTCGTCATGCAGTCGATGAACCCGCGCTCCTGGAGTTCGACAAAGGCGCGTTGAGCCGTTCCTCGCGCAATCTTGCAGCGTTCGGAAGCCCGGCGAACCGAAAGGCCAAGCCTGCCGTTGTTGGTGCCGTTGTAGGCTCGCTAGCGATTTCGATAAGGACGGCACGGGCGGGGCAACTCAGGGAAAGATAGGCGGGCGAGTCCAGCATCCAGTGGTAAAGTCGCACATGCGGGGCATCGAGCCGCTTATTCCGTTTAGGTCGCTTTGGCATGACCACCCTCCTATGCCCAGAACCCCGTCCGTGATTGTTCGCGACGTCGGATGGGGGTGGAGTGCGGGCGGGGCCGAAGCCCCGCCAGTGACGATTTGTAGGCCAGCAATCGCCATTTGGATCATCGGCGCCGCTCGCCGTCTGAAAAGGCGGCAAGCTCGAGGATGGTCCTTGCGGTCGATAGCGATACTTTGCAGTGACGCGATATCCAACGGACCCGGTGGCCAGCGAGGCGGCGATCTTGTTCGGCGGCCCAATCGAAGAGGTCGGGAAGTTGGCAATGTGTCTTAGGATGGTGTAACTTCGTCATGTCGAATTTTCCTTGCAAAGGGGATTTGGCAAATAGCCTCGGATGCGGTTCTGAAGACCGCTCCGGGGCTCCTCATTTTGAGGAAGGCTTAGGCTCGAGCGCGGGGTGGCCCTCGACCCAGCGTCGCAACTCCTCGGGCAGGATCAGGGTTTTTCGGCCACGCTTGCGGGCCATCAAAGCGCCGCTTCGGATTGCCTCGTAAAGGGCAGTTCGCCCGACGCGGGCGACTGCGCAGGCTTCGGCTATGTTGTATGCAAGTGGAGTCATATGAACCTCGCCATCAATAACCGGGGTGGTCCCGGCGACCGCGCCCGTGTTCTCGAGCGTTGCTGCGATGAAGAGGTAAAGCGTTCACCGGGAAAAGGCGCAATGCGGGGAAAATCGGATCTCTAATTTCCCGGAACGGAGCAACCAGCCGCAACGTCGAGGCCATGTTTCCGGATTGCTGCACGGATCGTAGAATCGTCTGGCGTCTGCCCTTTGGGATGCAGCTCACTCGCAAAATCTGAGCATTTTTGCATCAATTCATCGAATGTTTGCACGGGGCCATACTGTGACACGTGTGCCGACAGCTGCGATTTCACCCCAGCCCAATTGTACTCCGCAGGACGTCCACGCCTCGGCTTCGTTATTTGAGACGGTACCGACTCAAGCAAAGGTTCAAAACGTGGCGGCGATGCCGGAAGGCGATGTTTAACAAGCCACCGGCTAAACATGCTTCGCGGTATCCAGCAATTCTTCAAAAATCCTCTGCCGTGGTCGCCATCGTAGTTGTGAGTGATTGCGTCCTGTAACCAAGCGGCCGTCATTCGGACCTTCGCGCTACGAGGGTGCAGGTAGAGGACACGCGACCGTCCACCCTCCACAAATTCGCCCGACAATAGATCGCGTGCCAGACAATCATAGGCGGCCGCCCACTTCGCGTGGTTGGGAAGGATGCTGCCATCTTCTTCCGAACACCACTCCGCGATTTCAGCAAAATTGATCCAGTCCCGCGTATGGCGGTTCGTTTCCGTAAAAGCGCGTATTCGCTTATGGCGCCTTAGTCGCAACGAACTTTCAAAATTTAACGAAGGCGATCCAACAGGATCTTTAAGGGTTCGATTTGTCATCGCGCACCTGCGACGCACCACCCAAATGGAGCGCGCGGAAACCGGTGGTGCTACCGGCTTGTCAGATGGCCGTCCTATCCGCGCTCCGGCAGCTTACGCCTGCTGAGGCCGGAGGCCATAGTCAGGGCAATTTTCGCTTCCCGATTTGCACCACATTGCCGGTGGGGCGCTCGCAGTATGCCGCCCACGCATCCATGAGCTTACGGCGCTTTTCCAGCGCATCGCTACGTCGATAGGCTTGTTCCGCCTTGTCCCCGATGACGTGAGCCAAAGCTGTCTCCACGACTTCGCGGGGGAAGCTCGAGACGTTGGAGCGGCTTGTTGTGCGCGCCTGGTCGTGGCATTCGCCTCCCCTCTGCCAAGTACGTGGCGATTGACGTTCGCGCAAAGTTCGAATCACTGTCGGAATAACGGATAGCGGAAACGCGCCTTAGCCGGCCGTCTTCACCTTAGCCAGCCAGATAGATGACGTTGTTCTGAAAAGCGGGCGTTTTCCGAGCCTGATAAATGGATCTTCGAATAAACCCTTCGACAAGTAAGCCACCGGAATAGTCAATCCGACAACGACTAGCGAAGACAATAGTGCAGCTTCGAGGGGGTGATTTGATGCACCAATGTTCGCTTGTCCGAGTACATACTGGCAGATCAAAATCACAAAAAGTCCGTGGTAAAGATAAAAGCTATAACTGATCCGTCCCATGAACTGAGCAAACGGACTCTGAAGGAGTCTACCAAGTGAGGGAACTTTGTCGTAATACAATAGCATCACCAAGAGCGCCGCAGATATCTGCTGTATGTTCGAGCGAGTCTTTAACCCTTCGATCAGAAGCGATGACGACAGCATCAAGATGAGCAAAAGAGGCCAGACGTTCGCAGGAAAGCGATTAGCCAGCCATTCGCCAGGTCGTGTTGGGATGAACATGCCAAGCACGAAACAAAATACAGAAACACGAGCCAGTTCGGGATACTTGAACCAAGGCAAGGCGGAGCCCAACCAGAGAGCAAGAAAAAAGAGGACCATGCCCCACGCGCCGTTCCGCCTGAAGGCGAAGCAGGCAGCCAAAAAGACGGGGACGACAACGAATTCGACGTTCAAGGTCCATGTCGCTCCGTTGATCCTGAAGGACCACAGCGCAGCATTTTCGAAGAAATCAGAAAATGACAGCGGACAGCCGACGTAAAGCAGCGCGAAAAAATACACCACTAGAGAAACAATTAGCGCCGGGTATATGCGAAGTATCCGGCGATAGATGAAGTTCACGGAAACGGATGTCAGTGGCCGCGTCTCATGCATAAGGCTGTTGAATAGGACGGCACCGCTGAGAATGAAGAAAATTGCCACCGCGGCGTCACCCGGGAAGAGAATCAGGGCAATTTTCGTTGCGATAGAATACCCATCATCAAGCGACTGTATGGTTGCGTACAATAGCAGAGCTGTTTGCTGGCCCATGCCGAGAAGCGTGTGATGAATGGCGACAGCCAAAGCCGCGAAACCACGCAACCCGTCAAGTTGTTGATTACGGTCCAACTTACCCCCAGAGTCGGTCGCTACCGACCGTCCTTGTAATCTAGCAGCCGGTAAACCGAGGGTCTCGCCCCTCGTGCAGCTCTTTCAAGTAAGCCAAGCCGTACACGGTCAGCTGCTTGGCATCGCGCTGCCCAGCAGCGGCCAAGCTTTCGATATATCCAGTAATTTTTCGTCTTGAATCTGCAACCAGTTCGCCATCTTGGACCCGCGTCAATTGGTAGGCCGTTAGAATGCGATCAACCAAGTCATTCATGGCATCCCCAAACAAACGTAAGGCAAGGTTGCCGCGCTTGCAGCATATCCTCTGCGCCTGCGAGCGCCGCGCGGACAGCATACGGACTCGTCGCAGTCCCTTCACCTTCCAACATGCGAAGGGGAAATCGTTTTCTCGAAAGTGTTGCAAAAAAGGCTCGATTCGGAACCCGTCCCGAACTACGGTCCGCCGGGCGATGCACCCCGGTCGCATAGGAAAGTTCCCCTCGCCAGCGCCAACAAAAAAGAGCCGCCAAGCCTCAGCCGGGCGGCTCCTAACTAAGTCGTAGCTTGGAATATGTTCCCAGCGTTTTCCGTGTACCGCCGTTACCTTGTTTGCGGCCATACGGTCGGAAAGATAGGGCACCGTGATTCGGCTGTGACCCAAGTAACACAGTAAGCGCTGATGTTCATGCGCTACGCGCGCGAACAGTTCTATTTGCGCATTTGCACAACGTTTGCCGAAGTCTTGGGCTCACAGTACGCGGCCCACGCTTCCATCAGCTTGCGCCGCTTCTCTAGCGCATCACTCCGCCGGTAGGCTTGTTCGGCCTTGTCGCCAATGACGTGGGCCAGTGCCGTCTCGGTGACTTCGCGCGGGAAGTTTGAGACGTTGCCCGCCCAATCTCGAAAGCTGGAGCGGAAGCCGTGAACCGTGGCGTTCTTGGCCCCCAACTTCTGCAGAACCATTTCCAAACTCTGCCGGAGAAAGGGCTCTTAGGTCCTGACCGGCAAAAACGAAATCACCTACCTTAAGTTTTTCAAGCTGGCGCAGGATGGCGACAGCGCGCGGCGACAGCGGCACGCGATGCTCCCGACCTGCCTTCATCCGGCTCGCCGGCACCGTCCAGATCTTCTTGTCGAAGTCGATTTCGGACCACCGCATTCCCAAGATTTCGCCGGAGCGAGCGGCGGTCAGGATGCAGAGTTCAAGCGCCAGCGCCGAAGTGGCTTCCCGCTTCCGAAGCTTTGCAATGAAGGCGGCGACCTCCTCATAGGGCATCGCGGCATGATGACCCCGCGCCAGCTTCGACGGTCGCGGCAATAGGTGATCCAGATGGCCGCGCCAGCGGGCGGGGTTCTCGCCCTCGCGGAAGCCCTTGGCCTTGGCCGCGTCCAAAACCTTTTCGATCCGACCGCGCACCCGCGAGGCGGTTTCGGCCTTCGTCGTCCAGATCGGCTTTAGGACCGCCAGCACGTCATCGGTGGCGATGGTGTCCACCGGCTTGGCGCGCAAGGGAGCGGCGTAGGTCTCCAGCGTCGATTTCCATTGAGCCTTGTGCTTCTCGTTTCGGAAACCGGCAGAAAGCGTCTCCCGCACGTCGTCGGCCATCTCGCCAAAGGTGGGAATGCCGCCGTCGCGCTTGCGCTCGTCAATCGGGTTGAGCCCTTGGGCAATCTTCCGCCGCGCACTGGCGGCCTTCTCGCGGGCGTCGGCAAGGGGGACGCTGGCGGCGCTGCCAAGCCCCATCTCTTTCGCCCTGCCGCGCCATGTGAACCGCAGCACCCATTTGCGGGAGCCGGTTTCCGAAACGATCAAATAGAGGTTGCCGCCGTCGCTGTATTTGCCCGGCTTGGCGGTTTCGACTTTGCGCGCGGTGAGTTTGCTGGCCATGTCCGTCCCCATCCGGTCCCCAAATCAGTCCCCAAAAATAGCACGGCTTGGGGCGGACGGAAATAGACGATGGCGAACAGGGGCGAAAGAAAGACCTTTATTAATTGGGTTTGTCAAATCATCCACGGGCGATGGCGAACGTCGAAGATCAGCGGTTAGGCGGCCACTCCATCCGCAGCACCGGCCGGCCCGACGTCGGGTTCACCTCGCCGCCGGCCCGCGCAAAACCGTTGCGTTCGTAGAACCGGATGGCGCGGGCATTGTCGGTGTTGACCAATAGCGTGATCCGATCGGGCGACAGGCGCTTGGCCTCGTCGAGCAGCGCATTGCCGAGCTCCGAGCCCCAATAAGTGGGGCTGACCACGAGCTGGTCGAGGTAACCTTTGAGATCGATCGTCACAAATCCGATCAGAGTATCGGCCTGTTCTGCAACGATGATCGCCGCATTCGGCACCAGTTCGTTGCGCCAGCGCTCGCGCCACCACGGCACGCGCGCGGCGAAATCGATTGACGGATAGGCCTGCTGCCAGGTGCGCTGCCACAGCGCGATGGCGGCGTCTTCGTCTTCGGTCCGATAGGGGCGCAGGTGCAAGGGAGCGCTCATCCAAGCACACGCGTCATGCCCGGACTTGATCCGGGCATCCACGTCTTTCTTTTCAGCGGCGCCATAAGACGTGGATGGCCGGGACAAGCCCGGCCATGACGGCTGATTGATTGGCGTGACGACATCGTCCCTCAGCGTTCCGTCAGCTTCAGTTCGATGCGGCGGTTGCGCTTGTAGGCGTCTTCGGTCGCCGCCGTATCAAGCGGCTGGAATTCGGCGAATCCGGCTGCGACCAGCCGCTGCGCCGGCACGCCGAGCGAGATCAGGTACTGCACCACCGAGATCGCGCGCGCCGATGACAATTCCCAGTTCGACTTGAACAGCGGGCTGTTGATCGGCCGCACATCGGTATGGCCATCGACCCGCAGCACCCAGGCGATTTCGGCAGGAATCTGCTTGTCCAGGTCGATCAGCGCAGTCGCCAGCTGATCGAGTTCGGCACGGCCTTCGGGCAGCAACAGCGCCTGTCCGGTGTCGAAGAACACCTCCGACTGGAATACGAAGCGGTCGCCGACGATCCGGATGTCCGGCCGGTTGCCGAGAATGGCGCGCAGGCGGCCAAAAAATTCCGAACGGTAGCGTGACAATTCCTGCACCCGCTGTGCCAGCGCGACGTTGAGCCGCTGTCCGAGATCGGCGATCCGCCCCTGCAATTCCTTGTCGCGTTTTTCCGATGCTTCGAGCGCCTCTTCGAGCGCGGCAAGCTGGCGGCGCAACGCGCTGATCTGCTGGTTCAGCACCTCGATCTGGGCCAGCGCGCGCGACGACACCTGCTTCTCGGAATCCAGCGCCCTGTTGAGTTCGTTGGCGCGGCCGGCGGCGTCATTGCCGGCGCCGGCAAGGCCTTCATAGAGGCCCTTGACGCGATCGCGCTCGGCCTGCGCCGAAGCAAGCCCGGCGCGGAGCTGCGAAACCTGATCGTCGAGATTGAGCTTGCCGAGCTTTTCCACCGACAGCAGATCGTTCAGCTGCGCGATCTTGGCGTTGAGCTCCTCAAGGGCCTTGTCCTTGCCGGTGACCTCTTGCGACAGGAAGAATTGCACCACCAGGAACACCGACAGCAGAAACACGATCGACAGCACCAGCGTCGAAAGCGCATCGACGAAACCCGGCCAGTAGTTGAATCCGGTTTCATTGCGGCGTACACGGGCAAGGGCCATCAGAAAGTCTCCGCTTTGGATTCTGAGATGACTATCAGAATTTATCCCAGGTTCAGGTCCACCTCTCCCATTGGGAGAGGTCGGATCGCTTTAGCGATCCGGGTGAGGGGTTACGGCCTAACGATAGACCTTGGCCCCTCACCCCAACCCTCTCCCAAGGGAGAGGGAGCGCACTTCCATTGTCTCAACGTTTCGCGCTTTCTAGCTCTTCTCGGGTTGGCGCGCGATGTGCTCGAGCAATTTCTTGATCTCGCGGTTTTGCTCACCCTGGCCGTCGGCCCATTCGCGGATCATTTGCTGTTCGGTCCGCATATGCGCGACCAGGCCCTGAATGGCTTCGGCGAGATTGGCCATCGCGGCGGTAGTGCCACGGCTCGCGCCGCCTTCTTCGAGCGTTAGCCGCAACCGCTCGACGGCCGTCTGGAGTTCGCCGCCCGAGCCGGTGGCGCCATCACCGGAATATTCGCGCACCGTGGAGGCGAGCCAGTCTTCGAGGTCGGTATAGAACCGGTTCTGCGCCTGGCTCGACTGCAGGTCGAGAAAGCCGAGGATCAGCGAGCCGGCGAGGCCGAATAGCGATGACGAGAACGAAATGCCCATGCCGCCAAGCGGCGCGGCGAGACCCTCCTTGAGGGTATCGAATAGCGCGCCGGCGTCACCCCCGACCTTGAGGCCGTCGATCACCTTGCCGACCGAGCCAACGGTTTCTATCAGGCCCCAGAAGGTGCCGAGCAGTCCGAGGAACACCAACAGCCCCGTCATGTAGCGGGAAATGTCGCGGGCCTCGTCCAGCCGGGTGGCGATCGAATCCAGCAGATGCCGCATGGTCTGCTGCGAGATCGTCATCCGTCCAGATCGCTCGCCGCCGAGGATCGCCGCCATCGGCGCCAGCAACGTCGGACGCCGCTCGAGGGCGAGGCCGGGATCGGCGATCCGGAAGTTGTTGACCCAGGAGACCTCCGGATAGAGCCGGATCACCTGGCGAAACGACAGGATGGTGCCGATCAGCAGCACCGCGATGATCAGGGCGTTGAGGCCGGGATTGGCGAAAAAGGCCGTGACGATCTGCTTGTAGAGCACCACCGTTATGAGCCCGCACAGCACCAGGAACACCAGCATCCGCACCAGGAAAATCCGCGGTGAGGATAGCTTGTTCAGTTCGATCTCCATCGCGGAGCGGGAAGAGGAGCCTGCAGGCATTACGATGTCATCCATTGCGAGGAGCCGCTGTTCGGGCCCCCCAATATGGCACAGCGGTGCCGGGAAAAAAGGCCAGTAGGGGTGCGTTTGGGGCGGGATTAGGGAACTTCGGGGCGAAACCGGGCTTAGATGTAACGGGCATTTCATAAATCTTCGATGCCTCAGCCAGTCAACCGGCTTTTTGCATCATCGGGGGCCGGCGCTGCGAGCATTTCCTGTCAGTCGCTCACCAGCTTGTTCTTTTTGCTGCCATCGCAAACGGGAGTGGTCACATGAGCTTCGTATCCAAAATCATCGGCACCGCCGACCGGGTGCCGCTGCCGGATCTGGTGATCCGCGCCGCAGTCCAGCGGCTGTGCTCGCGCACCGCGACGCGGCTGGCCGACGATGACGCAAACAGCGACACCTCGTTTGCGGATGAAATGGCAGCGCGCGCCATTGCCGGGTACACCGACGAGGCCAAGGCCTCGCATCACGAACTACCGGCGGCATTCTTCGCCCGCGTGCTCGGTCCGAGCCGCAAATATTCCTGCTGCTATTACAAGGAGCCTGAAACCACGCTGCAGGAGGCTGAGGAAGAAGCGCTGCGCCAGACCGTCGCGCATGCTGACCTTGCCGCTGGACAGTCGATCCTCGAACTTGGCTGCGGCTGGGGTTCGTTGTCGCTGTGGATGGCGCGGCAATTTCCAAATTCGCAAGTTAAAGCGGTAGCGAATTCGCACGCGCAGCGCGAATATATCGAGTGGGAGGCCGCGGTGCGGGGATTGAAAAATCTTCGCGTGGCCACGGCGGACATGGACGTGTTCGACCCCGAGCGGCAGTTCGACCGCATCGTGTCGGTTGAAATGTTCGACCATATCGTGAACTGGCGCGAATTGATGACGCGGGTGAGATCATGCCTCGCCCCCGACGGCCGTTTCTTCATGCACATCTATACCCATCGTTCGGGCACCTATCGGCTCGATCGCGCCGACGGCGAGGATTGGGTTACACGGTATTTCAGCGGCGGCGTGATGCCGAGCCATCATCTGATCCGGCAATATTCGGATTTGTTCGAGGTCGAGAAGGAATGGCGCTGGAGCGGCACGCATTACCAGCGCACCGCGCTCGACTGGCTCGGCAATTTCGATTCCCATCGCGACGAGATCGATGGCATTCTTGGCGAGGTCTACGGCAACGATACCGCATTGTGGATGCGGCGCTGGCGCTGGTTCTTGCTCGCCACCGCCGGGTTGTTCGGCTATGCCGATGGCAGCGAATGGGGCGTCAGCCATTATCGGATGAAGGCGGCTCAGTAACAATTGTCGTGCCCGCGAACGCGTCTCGCCTTCGGCGAGCCCGATGACAGGCTCCGGCGGGTATTCAGTACTCTGTGACGCCAGAGTTTGAAGATGAACTGCAGCGGGACGCGCTCAAACTCTCAGCTCACAACCAAGTCCGTCGTGTCGGATGGGTCTATTTTGATCACGGCTAGCACCAATTTCTTGGTTGCTCACATGGTAACGTATATGTTACTGTCTACCGGTGCAGATTCTTGAATACCTCGATGCAGATGGAGACAGTCCGTACCGGGCCTGGTTTGAGAGCCTCAATGCTCAGGCCGCCGCGAAGGTCACGGTCGCGCTGAAGCGGATCGAGCTCGGCAATCTTTCCAACGTCAAGGGCGTCGGGGCAGGGGTCCAGGAATTCCGGATCGATTTCGGGCCAGGATACCGGGTCTACTTCGGCAAGGACGGCGACCGGCTCGTGATTTTGCTCGCGGGAGGTACCAAGAGCCGCCAGCAGAAGGACATTACGGCAGCGCAGAAGCGATGGGCCGATTACAAGAGGCGCAAAGGATCTGAGAGGGCAACGTAGGTCCGTGGCGGAAGCCCGTAGAGCGAATGAGGAGAGAACCGATGGCATTAACCCGAGACTTCAAGGACACGGTAAAGGCCCGCGCCGAGCGCGATATTGCGTTTCGTGAAGCGCTTTTGACCGAAGCCGTGGAGCAACTCATTGCTGGCGAGGTTGAAGTCGGTAAAGCGGTTCTCCGTGACTATATCAATGCGACCGTGGGGTTTGAGAAGTTGGCGAAGGCGACGGGCACACCTTCCAAGAGCTTGATGCGCATGTTCGGTCCCAAGGGAAATCCACGCGCGAATAATCTGTTTGCAGTGATCGGCACGCTTCAGCGCGTGTCGGGAGTCCGCCTTGCTGTTGCCAGCGGCAGCAGGAAGCGCGCAGCGTAGGAAGCTGGAAACGATGGCGCAGGCCCTGCCAAAGAGCTTGGAGACAGCGAATGGGGCGACAGCCATTGCAGGATGAAGGCGGGGTCAAAACTGCCGTCATGCCCGCGAAAGCGGGCTTCGAGTGCTCGTTCCGCCTTCGCGGATGATGACGGCGAGGAGCGCCGTCACTTCCCCAGCGGCTTCAGAATCTTCACCAGTTCGGCGTGGACGAATTCATTGCCGCAGATCACGTTGCCGGTCTTGAGCGGGTCGTCGTCGCCGGCAATGCCGCTGACGATGCCGCCGGCTTCGCGCAGGATGATCTGCCCCGCGGCGATGTCCCATGGCTGCAGGTTGCGTTCCCAGTAGCCGTCGAGGCGGCCCGCCGCGACGAAAGCGAAATCGAGCGAGGCCGCGCCGAACCGGCGCAGGCCTGCCACCCTTTCCTGAATTTCGGTCAGCTCGACGCGCGACAATTCGAGATCGCCACGTCCCAGGTGCGGCAGCCCGCAACCAATCACGCATTCGTTTAGCTTGCGCCGGCCGGCGACGCGAAGCCGCTGATCGTTGAGGAAGGCGCCCTTGCCGCGTTCGGCGGTGTAGAGTTCTTCGTTCGCCGGATTGTAGACCACGCCGGCGATCAGCGTGCCCTCGCGCTGCAGGCCGATCGAAATCGCAAAATGCGGGATGCCGTGCAGGAAGTTGGTGGTGCCATCGAGCGGATCGACGATCCAGGTGTGGGTCTTGTCATCGCCCACCCGGGTGCCGCCTTCCTCGCCGATGAAGCCGTAACCCGGCCGCGCCTTGGCGAGATCGGAGTGAAGCATTTCCTCGGCGCGCCTGTCGGCCATGGTGACGAAATTGGCGGGCCCCTTGAGCGATACCTGCAGATTCTCGATCTCGCCGAGGTCGCGCTTGAGACTGCGGCCGGCGCGGCGCGCCGCCTTGACCATGACGTTGATAGTGGCTGAATGCAGCATGATCTCGGCTCAAGGCGACCCAAAGTGTCAGGTCAGGACTGGGATGGATGGATTCTTCCTAAATCATCGGTGAGCGATCGGCCGCAAAAGCAGATGCCGGCTTTGCTGACCGCGCCCCAGTGGGTGCCCTGCGGTTGGGATGGCGTCAAGGCGGATCATTTGGCCCCGAGCCATTTGCGCGCGGCGGCTTCCGCCTTGGCGCGATCCTCCGGACTTAGATCCGCGAGCGCCTCGTCGAGCATGGGGTCGCCCCTGCCGGCGGTTTTCGCGACAAGGTGCCATTTGAGGCCCTCGATCTTGTCCATCGGCGCGCCCTGTCCGCTCACCAGCACGCGGGCGAGGCGGTTTTGGGCGATCGGACTGTTTTGTCTGGCGGCCTTGCGCAACAGCGCCACCGCGGCGGCTTCGTTCTTCGGCGTGCCGGTGCCGTTATAGAGCGCGATGGCGTATTCGACTTCGGCATCGACATTGTCGGCGAGGGAAGCGGCCTGTAGCAGCCGCACCGCCTTGCCGATGTCTTTCTCGACGCCGGTGCCCTCTTTATAGAAAGTGGCGAGTGCGTATTGTGCTTCCGGATTGCCGGCGTCGGCGGCGAGGCGAAGCAGTTCCGCCGCGCGCTTGAGGTCCTGCGGCAGCGTCTGGCCGTCGAGATAGAGCAGCGCCAGATTATAGGCCGCCTTCGGGTTGCCGAGCTTGGCTGAGGACGCCAGCAGCTTCACGGCTTCCTCGCGGTTGACGGGGCCGCCGCGCCCGGAGAGCCGCAGCATTGCCAGCGCAAACATGGCTTCGCGGTCGCCGCCATCGGCGGCGCGCTTGTACCATTCGGCGGCCGTGGCGTAGTCGCGCTTGACGCCCATCGCATTGGCGTAGAGCTCGCCCAGCATCGTCATCGCCTTTGGATCGCCGTTCTCCTGCACGCGTTTGGTGGCGAGTTCGAGCGCGGTTTTGTATTGACCGCGCTGATAGGCGCCGAACACCAGATCGACATTGGGATCGTCGGGCGGCGGGGCAGGGGTCACCGTCGCCGTCGGCGCTGCCGCAGGTGGCGCCGGTTTCGCCGTCGCCGCAGGAGCCTCGGGCTTCTTGGACGCCGCTGGCGGCTTTGCTTTCGGTTTTGCCGCTGGTTTGCCTGCCGGCGTTTCGGCGCCAGGCGGCGTCAGTGAGACTTGCGCCACCGCGCTTGCCGTCAGCATCAGGGCGCTTGCGAGGATCGACATGGGTCGCAGGATTTTCATTTCCGGCGTTATCCCTGTTCCGCTTTGGCTTTTGCGGGCATTGCGGCGTAGCCTTGCCTGATCGCTTGCTCGGCCTCCATCAGCGCTGCCGCCGCGCCGCGCGCATCGTTCCAGATGAAATCGCCGACCAGCACGAAATCCGCGCCGGCCGCCGCGAATTCGAAAACCTCCTCGCGCGACGCCGCGAAGCCGACGCAGGGAGGCTCGAACAGCTCCGCCCACCATTGCAGGCGCTCGGCGACCGCCTCGATCGAAGGCCGCTGCCCCCTCGCGTCGGGTTCGCCGAACAGCACATAGTCCGCGCCGGCTTCGGCCGCCGTCATCGAATCATGCCGGGTTGCCAGTCCGCCGACGCCGGCGATGCGGTCGGGTTTCAATGTCGGCAGCGCCTGCTTCAGGGCTTCGATGCCGGTCAGATGCGCGCCATCGGCGCCGCCGCGGGCGACCAGCTCGACATGACCATCGAGCAAAACCGCGGCTCCCTTGTCCTGGATCGCCGGCGCCAGCGCCTTGACGCGCGAGATCATGCTGCGCTGGTCGGTCGGCTTGAGCCGCACCAGCACCGCCGCGACATCGGCCTTGGCGAGCAGGCCGGGGAGGCTTGCCACCAATGACGCCGGATCGTCCACCTCAGGCGTCGCAAGATAGAGACGCGGCACGGGGCGCGGCGGAACGGGTTTTGTGGCCAATCTATGCCGCCTTCTTTTCCAGGTCGGCCTTCCATTCGCCATTGGTTGCGAGCGAATTCATCCGCGCGCGATGGGTGAATGCCCGCTGGCCCGCGGCCACGTTCTCGGCCTTGCCCGACCACGCCTTCTGCGGCGCCGCCTGCAGCGCGCGGCCGTAGGAGAAGGTCAGGCGCCATGGCAGGCCGCCGATCCGGTTCATGGCGTCAAGATGCGCGGTGGCTTCCTCGTCGGACTGCCCGCCGGACAGGAAGGCAATGCCGGGGACCGCCGCGGGAACGCAATTCTTCAACAGCCGGACGGTTTTCTCCGCGACCTCTTCAACGGAAGCCTGCTTCGGGCTCTTCTTGCCCGCAACCACCATGTTGGGTTTCAGCACCATGCCCTCCAGCGCGACGCGCTGCACCCGCAATTCCTGAAACGTCCTGTTGAGGACGCGCTGGCTCAT
This sequence comes from uncultured Alphaproteobacteria bacterium, assembly GCA_963745785.1. Taxonomy (GTDB): domain Bacteria; phylum Pseudomonadota; class Alphaproteobacteria; order Rhizobiales; family Xanthobacteraceae; genus Bradyrhizobium. The sequence continues at coordinate 48,567 of CAVUYV010000025.1, forward strand.
TTCATGGCAGCGGTCGATGTCATGATCGCCATCCATCAGGACCTCGGGCTCGACGATCGGAACGATCTGCGCGGCCTGGCACAATGCGGCGTAGCGCGCCAGCGCGTGGGCATTGGCGCGGATCGCGGTCATGGTCGGGATCTTGTCCTTGTCGATATTGATCACCGCGCGCCATTTGGCGAACCGCGCGCCGCGTTCGTAATATTTCTGCAGACGCTCGGCGAGCCGGTCCAAGCCTGATGGTGATCAATTCACCCGGACAGTTCGGCAAGGGTTGCGTGCCCTCGTCGACCTTGATGCCTGGAATTGCGCCGGAGCGTTCGATGATCCTCACCAGCGGGGTGCCATCCTTGGCGTCCTGCCAGATGGTTTCATCGTAGAGGATGACCCCGGAGATGTACTGGCTCATCGCTTCGCTGGAGCGGAACAGCATTTCGCGATAGTCGCGGCGCGACTCCTCGGTCGATGCGACGTTGATGGCGTCGAAGCGCTTCTTGATGGTGCCGGTGGATTCATCGGCGGCGAGCACGCCCTTGCCCGGCGCGACCAGGGCCAGAGCGACCTTGTTGAGATCGGCGAGTTTCATCGGTGCCTCCTCCAGAGCACTAGGTTTTTGCGGGTCAAAGTCCTTGCAAGTCAAAATAGACCGTTCTCGGGCAATTCCAAAGAAAACCCGCGACCGAGGGGAGGCCGGCGGCTCGCCCAGGAGCGGCTGGCCATCACGCGATTTTGGGATCGAGCTCGCCCTTGGCGTAGCGCTTGGCCATCTCGGCTGGTGTCAGCACCTTCTTGATCTTGCTCGCTTGGCCTGCGGCATTGAATTCCTGCAGCCGCTGCTTGCACAGCTTGGCCATCGCCTCCATCGCGGGTTTGAGATATTTGCGCGGATCGAATTCCTCCGGATTGTCGTTCAGCACCTTCCGGATCTGTCCGGTCATCGCCATGCGGTTGTCGGTATCGATGTTGATCTTGCGGACGCCGTTCTTGATGCCGCGCTGGATCTCGGAAACCGGCACGCCCCAGGTCGGCTTCATCTTGCCGCCATTGGCGTTGATGATGTCCTGCAGCTCCTGCGGGACCGAGGATGAACCATGCATCACCAGATGCATGTTCGGCAGCTTGCGGTGAATCTCCTCGATCACATTCATGGCCAGAATGTCGCCGTCCGGCTTGCGGGTGAATTTGTAGGCGCCGTGCGACGTCCCCATCGCAATCGCCAGTGCATCGACCTTGGTCTCCTTGACGAACTTGACGGCTTCGTCGGGATTGGTGAGCAGCTGGTCGTGGGAGAGCTTGCCCTCGGCGCCGTGACCGTCCTCCTTGTCGCCCATGCCGGTCTCGAGCGAACCCAGCACGCCAAGTTCGCCCTCCACCGAAATGCCGCCGAGATGGGCCATGTCGGTGACTTTCCTGGTGACCCCGACATTATAATCCCAGTCGCCCGGCGTCTTGCCGTCGGCTTTCAAGGAGCCGTCCATCATCACGGAGGTGAAGCCGGCCTGGATCGCGGTCATGCAGGTGGCGGGCTCGTTGCCGTGATCGAGATGCACGCAGACCGGAATTTGCGGATGGATTTCGGTAATCGCATCCATCATGTGCTTGAGCATCACGTCGTTGGCGTAGGAGCGCGCGCCGCGCGAGGCCTGGATGATGACGGGCGCATCGAGGCTGGAAGCGGCGTCCATGATGGCCAGCGCCTGCTCCATATTGTTGATGTTGAAGGCCGGCACGCCGTAGTCATGTTCCGCCGCGTGGTCGAGCAATTGACGCAACGTGATGCGAGCCATCTATCTGTTCTCCGCGTTAGCGTTTCTTCAAAACCTCGACACCCGGCAATGGTTTCCCTTCCATCCATTCGAGAAACGCACCGCCCGCGGTCGAAACATAGGTGAAATCGCCGGCCACGCCGGCCTGGTTCAGCGCCGCGACCGTGTCGCCGCCGCCGGCGACCGAGATCAGCTTGCCCGCTTTGGTCCGCGCTGCCGCATGCCGCGCCGCCAGCACCGTGCCGCGGTCGAACGGCGGCAGCTCGAACGCGCCGAGCGGGCCGTTCCAGACCAGCGTCGCGGCATCGTCGATTGCGGCATGAATGCGCTCGATCGACTGCGGACCGACGTCCAGGATCATGCCGTCCGGGGGGATCGCATCGAGGCCATAGGCATGGGAGGGCGCATGGGCCGCGAAGTGAAACGCGACCACGGCGTCGACCGGGAGAATGATGGCGCAATTGCCCGCTTCCGCCTTCTCGATAATCCGCAGCGCGGTTGCCGCCAGCTCTCTCTCCGCCAGCGACTTGCCGACGGGGACGCCCTGCGCGTGCAGGAACGTATTGGCCATGCCGCCGCCGATCACCAGCGCATCAACCTTGCCGACGAGGTTTTCCAGGAGCTCGATCTTGGTGGAGACCTTGGCACCTCCGATGATGGCGATCACGGGTCTGGTCGGCGCGTCCAGCACCCTGCTGAGCGCATCGAGTTCGGCCTGCATGGCGCGCCCGGCATAGGCCGGCAGCACATGGCCGAGGCCCTCGGTGGAGGCATGCGCCCGGTGCGCCGCCGAGAACGCGTCATTGACCCAGATATCGCCGAGCTTTGCCAGCTCCGCGACAAACGCCGGATCGTTCTTTTCTTCCTCCTTGTGGAAGCGCGTATTTTCCAGGCAAAGGATGTCGCCATCCTTCATCGCCGTCACCGCCTTTTGCGCGACCTCGCCGATGCAATCGTCAGCGAAGGCAACTCCCTTCCCGATCATTTCCGCGAGCGCGGCGGCGACGGGTTTCAGCGAATCCTTGGCGTCGCGTCCCTTCGGCCGGCCGAGATGCGAGAGCAGGATCACCTTGCCGCCCTTGCTGGCTATCTCGAGGATGGTGGGCGCCACGCGCTCGAGCCGGGTGGCATCGGTGACGCGGCCGTTCTCCATCGGCACGTTGAGATCGACGCGCACCAGCACGCGCTTGCCCTTCACGTCGACGTCATCGAGGGTGCGGAATGTTTTGGGCATTGATGGTCTCGCGCGGCCCATCCTTCGAGACGCCTCGCTGCGCTCGGCCCCTCAGGATGAGGTTCCTCATGGTGAGGAGCGCGCCTGTTCGCGCGCGTCTCGAACCATGAGGTCATAAGTTAGAGCTGCTTCCCCATTGCCACGGCGGTATCGGCCATGCGGTTGGAAAAGCCCCATTCATTGTCGTACCACGCCATCACCCGCACCAGCGTTCCGTTTTGCACCTTGGTCTGGTCCATGTGGAACGTTGCGGAATGCGGATCGTGGTTGAAGTCGACCGAGACATTGGGCGCGGTGGTATAGCCCAGGATGCCCTTGAGCTGCTGCTCGCTGGCGCGCTTCATCGCCTCGTTGATTTCCTTCACGTCGGTCTTGCGCGAGGCGACGATCTTGAGATCGACCACCGAGACGTTCGGCACCGGCACGCGGATCGCGACGCCGTCGAGCTTGCCCTGCAATTCCGGCAGCACCAGGCCGATCGCCTTGGCGGCTCCGGTGGAGGTCGGGATCATCGACAGCGCCGCCGCGCGGCCGCGATAGAGGTCCTTGTGCAATGTATCGAGCGTCGGCTGATCGCCGGTATAGGCATGGATCGTGGTCATGAAGCCGGTCTCGATGCCGACGGTGTCGTTCAGCACTTTCGCGACCGGCGCGAGGCAATTGGTGGTGCAGGAGCCGTTCGAGACCACCTTGTGATCGCGGGTCAGCTTGTCGTGGTTGACGCCGAAAACAATGGTCGCATCGGCGCCGTCGGCGGGCGCGGACACCAGCACGCGCTTGGCGCCGGCGGTGAGATGGGCAGAGGCCTTGTCCTTTGCCGTGAAGAGGCCGGTGCATTCCAGCGCGATGTCGACGCCGAGGTCTTTCCAGGGAAGCCTGGAAGGATCGCGTTCGGCGGAAACCTTGATCTTGCCGTTGCCGAGGCTGATCGAATCGCCTTCGACGGTCACGGTGCCCGGGAAGCGGCCGTGAACCGAATCGAAGCGCAGCAAATGGGCGTTGGTCTCGACCGGGCCGAGGTCGTTGATGCCGACCACCTCGATATCCGTGCGGCCGGACTCGGCGATAGCCCGGAGCACATTGCGGCCGATGCGGCCAAATCCGTTGATCGCGACCCGGACTGCCATTCAATTCTCCTCAAAGGTTCGAAAAATCCGTGTTTTGCGGGCTGCTTGACCGATTCCTGGCTGGTTCCTTCGGCGGTTCATGCCCTGAAGGAACCGTCGTTGCAATGCATCATAGCGCCGAACGTTCCGATCGCGCTACTTCACATTCAGGCGCTTTGAGGCAGCCTCGACCACCGCCTCGGCGGTGATCCCAAAATGCTTGTAGAGCGCTTTGGCCGGTGCGCTGGCGCCGAATGAACTCATGCCGATGAAAATTCCATCCGGTCCGATGATCGCATCCCAGCCGAACCGCACCGCGGCCTCGATCGCGATCTTGACCGGGGCTGCGCCTATGATCGCGCTGCGCCGTGCTTCCGGTTGCGCCAGCAGCAGTTCGAGAGAGGGTATCGACACCACCCGCGTCGCGATGCCGCGTCCGGCAAGCTCCTTCTGCGCGGCGACGGCGATTTCAACCTCCGAGCCCGATGCGAACAGCGAGACCTTGGCGTCGCCTTTCGCGGCCACCAGTTCATAGGCGCCATGGCTGCACAGATTGTCGGCGTTGGCGACGGTGCGCAGCGGAGACAGGTTTTGACGCGACAGCGCGAGAACCGTGGGACCGGTGGTTTTTTCCAGCGCCAATTGCCAGCATTCCGCCGTCTCTACCGCGTCCGCCGGGCGGAACACGCGCATATTCGGCATGGCGCGCAGCGCCGCCAGATGCTCCACCGGCTGATGCGTGGGGCCGTCTTCGCCCAGCCCGATTGAATCATGGGTCATCACATAGACCACCGGCACGTGCGAAAGCGCTGCGATCCGCATCGAGGGCCGCGCATAATCGGTGAAAGTCAGGAAGGTGCCGCCCGCCGGCGCATAACCGCCGTGCGTGGAAATGCCGTTCATCGCCGCCGCCATGCCCATCTCGCGAATGCCGTAATGGATGTAGCGGCCGGTGAAATCGCCCGGCTTCACTTCCTTCAGGCCCTTGGTGCGGGTGTTGTTGGACGGCGTCAGGTCGGCCGAGCCGAGCAGCAATTCCGGCATCTCGGAAACCAGCACTTCCAGCGCCATCTCGCTCGCCTTGCGGGTGGCGATGGTCGGCGGATCGGCGACCAATCTGTCCTTCAGCTTGCGGATCGCCTCGGCGAGGCCCGGCGGGCGCTTTCGATCGATCACGCGCCGGATGAATTCGTTGCGCAGGGCGTCGGGCTTGGCATCGAAGCGGCTGCGCCAGTCGGCATGCGCGGTTGCGCCTTGCTTGCCGACATTGCGCCACGCCTGCAGCACGTCGTCGGGAACCTCGAACGGTCCGTAATTCCACCCGAGCGCCTTCTTCGCGCCCGCCAGCTCATCGGCCCCGAGCGCCTCGCCATGGGCCTTTGACGTCCCCGCTTTGGTCGGCGCGCCGAAACCGATGGTGGTCTTGCAGGCAATCATCGAAGGGCGGTCGGAGGCCTGCGCCTGCTTGATCGCTTCGGCGATCGCTTTCTGGTCGTGGCCGTCGATCTGCACCGAATTCCAGCCATGGGCCTTGAAGCGCGCCACCTGGTCGACATCGTCGGTCAGCGAGATCGGACCATCGATGGTGATGCCGTTGTCGTCGTACAGGAAGATCAGCTTCGACAGCCTGAGATGTCCGGCGAGCGCGAGCGCTTCATGGCTGACGCCTTCCATCAGGTCGCCGTCGGAACACAGCACATAGGTGTAATGATCGACGATGTCCTCGCCGAATTCGGCGGCGAGCAGCCGCTCCGCCAACGCCATGCCGACCGAGGAGGCGACGCCCTGGCCGAGCGGCCCGGTCGTGGTCTCGACGCCGGAGGTGATGAAATTCTCCGGATGCCCCGGGGTCCTGGAGCCGAGCTGGCGGAAATTCTTGATCTCGTCGAGCGTCATGTCTGCATTGCCGGTGAGATACAGCAGTGCATACAGCAGCATCGAGCCGTGGCCGGCCGACAGGACGAAGCGGTCGCGGTCCGGCCATCGGGGGTCGGCGGCGTCGAATTTCAAAAATTGCGTGAACAGCACGGTGGCGATGTCGGCCGCGCCCATCGGCAGGCCGGGATGGCCGGATTTGGCCTTTTCGACGGCGTCCATCGCCAGCGCGCGGATCGCATTGGCCATACGGGAATGATCGACGCGCGTCATGAGAAAATCCGCCTGAAATGAGGTGCTTGGTGGCAGTCCGCCGCTGAAGCGAATGCCTCGGCGCAAGCCTGTGGCAACGGGAAGTCAGGGCTGGATAGCACCTGTATTCCCGGAGTCCAAGGCGGTGAAACGCGCTGCAGGGGCGAAAAGTTGCTTAGCGGTGCATAGCTTTGAAGCGGCGTTGCGCTGGGCTCGCTTGCCACGTAAATTTCGCGCTCTAAACGCTTGCCGAATCGCGGATTTTGCTATGCGGCTGGCTCTCGGAAGGTCCGCTGTCTGTCATGAGCGATCGTCCCACCAACGGTTCCGGTAACGCTGAACCTGCATCCGTCGATGTCGAGGCCGCGACGCGGCGTCTGATGGCGGCGCTCGATGCGTTGGAAAGCGCGGTCGAGCGGCGGCGCGAAGCCGACCGCGACGAGAATGAGCTGGCGGTCCGGATTCAGGCGCTCGGCGCGGATCGCTCGCGGCTCGCCGACGAGCTCGATGGATCGCTGGTGAAATCGCGCCGGCTGGAGCGTGCCAACCGCGAGATCGCCGAAAGGCTGGATGCGGCGATCGGCACCATCCGCTCCGTACTCGATGCCGGAGAGAGTTCATGAATTACATCAACGTCACCATCAACGGACGGCAATTCCGGATGGCCTGCGAGGAGGGGCAGGAGGTGCGGCTTTTGAAGCTCGCCGAGAGTTTTGAATTGCGGATACAAAATCTGCGCGGCAAGTTCGGCGAGATCGGCGATGCGCGCCTCACCGTGATGGCGTCGCTGACGGTGTGCGACGAACTGCTCGATGCTGTCAATCGCATCCGCAGCCTCGAAGAGGAACTCGGCGAGTTGCGCGATGTGCGCACGAGCGCGGCGGATCGCGCCAAGGCAACGCAGACCGCGGTCGCCAATGCGCTGAACGCCGCCGCCGACCGGATCGAGAAGACCACGCAGCTGCTCAACCGCACCATCGGCGGCGGCGTCGCGATTGGTTGACCATCCCGCGCGTTAAGGCTGGCGGTTTGATCGCCATCGTGGTTACATTGGGGATGCGAAGCTGCGTCGCGCGTCAGGAGCCATATATCCCCGGGGCCTTATCGATCCTTCAGGGAACTGTCCCTGGCCGGGTCCGTGGATCCGGTCACATGGTGCCCACCTACTTTCGTAGGGAACTCCGGGATCGAGTGCTCCAACGGCCATCGCGGCTTCGCGCTTTTCTTTGTCGCCGGGTCCGTTCATCAAGGCCGTCATACTCCGCGAAAGCGAAGTATCCAGTACGCCGCGGCTTCCCGGTTTATCGCAAATGCCCGGAATACTGGATCACCCGCTCTCGAACCTATGAAGAAATACGGACCTCATCCTGAGGAGCTTGCGAAGCAAGCGTCTCGAAGGATGGACACCACGCATGGACTTGCGGCCATCCTTCGAGACGCGCGCGAGGGCGCGCTCCTCGGGATGAGGTCGGAGATTTATTTCGCAGCCGCTTTCGCGGGTGATGACGACCGAGTATGGGATAACGCTGCGAGACGGTGGTGAATGTCGAGTTCTCCTGCATTCTCTGGAAACGCAAAAAGCGACCCTGCGCGCCACGGCGCTGGCTGCGCGTGACGCGTTGGGCAGCGAGCGCCGCGCTGCCGCGGCGCAGAGCATTGCGCTGCGCGGACTGCCGTTTGAAATCACCCCGGGCGCGGTTGTCGCCGGCTACTCGCCGATCCGCAGCGAGATCGATCCCATGCCCTTGATGCGAAAGCTCGCCGTGCCGGGCGTGCGGCTGGCGCTGCCGGCGATCGTGGCGGGCGATCAACCGCTGAAATTTCGCGCATGGTCCCCCGGCGACCGGCTGCGGCGCGGCCGGCTCGGCATTCTCGAACCGTCCGCGGACGCGGAAGAAGTCATTCCCGACATCTTGCTCGTTCCGCTGGCGGCGTTCGACCGCTCGGGCCACCGGATCGGCTATGGCGCCGGGCATTATGACCGCACCCTTGAGCAATTGCGCAAATTGAAAGCCATCACGGCTGTCGGTATCGCCGCCGCGGTGCAGGAAGTTGAGGCCGTGCCGGCCCTGTTGCACGACGCCGCGCTGGATTATGTGCTAACGGAAACACAAGTGCTCGATTTCCGGAGTTTGTGATTTGCGCATTCTTTTTGTCGGGGACGTGGTCGGCAGGACCGGTCGCACCGCCGTCTCGGAGTATTTGCCCGGCATGATCCGCGACTGGGCGCTCGATCTCGTCATCGTCAATGGCGAGAACTCGGCCGGCGGCTTCGGCATCACCGAGGCGATCTATCAGGAATTCATCGACGCCGGCGCGGACGCGGTGACGCTCGGCAATCATGCCTGGGATCAGCGCGAGGCGCTGGTGTTCATCGAGCGCGCGCCGCGGCTGGTTCGCCCGGCGAATTTTCCAAAGGGCACGCCGGGCCGCGGCTCGGCGCTGGTCGACACCAAGAACGGCAAGCGCGCGCTGGTCGTCAACGCCATCGGCCGCGTCTTCATGACGCCGTTCGACGATCCGTTCGCCACGATCAACGGCGAACTCGACGCCTGCCCGCTGCGCGCGGCGGCCGATGCCATCGTGATCGATTTCCATTGCGAGGCCTCCAGCGAAAAGCAGGGCATCGGCTTCTTCTGCGACGGCCGCGCCAGTCTCGTGGTCGGCACCCACACCCACGTGCCGACCGCCGATCACCAGATTCTCCCCAATGGCACCGCCTACATGACCGACGCCGGCATGACCGGCGATTATGATTCGATCATCGGCATGCAGAAGGAAGAGCCGCTGCGGCGCTTTACAACCGGCATTCCCTCGGGCCGGTTCGAAGCGGCGACAGGCACAGCCACGCTGAGCGGTGTCGCGGTCGAGACCGACGATGCAACCGGGCTGGCACTGCGGATCGCGCCGGTGCGAACAGGCGGAAGGCTCGAGCCGGCCCTGCCGGGATTTTGGGCGAAGAAAGCATGATACGCGGCCGTTCGGTCACCTCGCCCCGCGTGCGGGGAGAGGTCGGATCGCATCATGAATACTAATCCCTCATTGTAAGGAGCGCGGCAACGCCGCGCGTCTTGAACCATGAGGCCCTCGATGTGAGATCAGATCAGTTGGAAATTACTCCAACGACAATCACTCCGTCTTGATGTTGGCCGCCTTGACGATCGGCCACCATTTGTCGATTTCCGCGGTTTGATGGCTCTTCAGCGCCGACGGCGTTTGCCGGTCGGGCGGTGGCGTTTCCTGGCCTAATTCCAGAAAGCGTTCCTGCACGGCCTTGTCCGCGAGCGCCGCCGTCACCGCACCGTTCAGTTTTCCGATGACGTCGCCGGGCGTGTTCTTCGGCGCCCAGATGCCGTGCCAGTAGGCGATATAAAGTCCGGGCAGCCCGGCTTCATCCACCGTCGGGATATCGGGTGCGGATGCGAGCCGCGACCGCGAGGTGACGGCGTACGCCCTCACATTGCCGCCGCGCACTTGCGGCAACGAATTGGTGGCCTGATCGAACATCAGGTCGATGTGCCCGGCCATCAGGTCGTTGAGCGCCGGCCCGGCGCCGCGATAGGGCACAAAGGAGAAGCTGGTCCCGGTCTGGTTCTGGAAGAAAACACCGGCCACATGGGAGCCGGTACCGGGTCCTGCGGTCCCGGCGGTCGCCTTGCTCGGGTTTTCCTTCAGCCAGGCGGTCAATTCGTTCAAATTTCGCGCCGGCAGCGTCGGCCTGCCGATGATGAGTTGCGGCCCGTTGCCGATCAAGCCGATCGGATCGAAGTCGTTGAGGACGTCATACTGCAGCGAATAGATAGCGCCGTTGAGAACGTGCGTTCCCCAATGACCGATAAGGAGGGTGTAGCCATCCGGCGCGGCGCGCGCGGCCCTGAGGCCTGCCACGGTGCCCGAGGCGCCGGTGACGTTTTCGATCACCACGGTTTGCCCGAGCGTCCTTCGCATGTGGTCGGCAAGGATACGCGCCAGCACGTCGGTGGGCCCACCGGCCGCGAACGGCACGATCAGCGTGATCGGCCGCGATGGAAAGCTCTCCGCGCGCGACGAAATCGGCCACGCCGCCGCTGCGCCGATCGCCGCCTTGATGAAATCGCGCCGTCTCATGAAGCATTCTCCCTGGAGTTTTTTAGAGCCATAGCACATTAGGTCATTGCGAGAAGCGAAGCGACGAAGCAATCCACTCTTTGTCATTCCGGGATGGTCCCAAGAACCAGACCTCAGATCTGCAATTGCACATCGGGGAATCCTTGGATTCCGGGTTCGATGCTTCACATCGCCCCGCAATGACGGCTTCTGGATTGCCTGTCATCGGGCGCGCATTCGCGCGACCCGTTGGCTCGCAATGACGGTCAGCGTTGTGGCTGTTGGAAATTTGAATTGGAAATTTCCGGCTACTCCGACGCCTGTTTCCTCAGCTCCGCCACGTCCTTCGCCGTGAGCTGCGATGCCTTGGCTCCGAAGCGCGCGGTGACGTAATTGGCGACCGCGGCGATCTCGGCATCGGAATGGCTGCTGCCGAACGCCGGCATCGAGACCGCGCCCTCTGGCGTCACGCCGCTTGGTCCCGGAAATCACGATCTGGGCGACATTGGTGGCGCTGGGATCGTTGACCGCCCACGCGCCGGTGAGCGTGGCGAGGGGCGAGATCGGGCTCTCGCCGGTCCAGCCGTGGCAACTGACGCAGGCGCCTTCGAACACCATTTTTCCGCGCGGGTCCGGTGTGCTGCCGCCATCCTTGTGCGATGGCGGGGCTGGCGGCGCCAAGGTCGCCGGCAGATCGGGCGAGGGGGTTGCCGGCACGGTTCGCAAGTAGGCGACCACGGCGCGGATGTCTTGCTGCGCCAAATAGCTCAAGCTGTGATCGACCGCCTCGCCCATCGGTCCCGAAGCGGTGCCGTGACCATCGGCATGTCCGATCGAGAGATAGGAAACCAGATCCTCGTCGCGCCAGGCGCCGACGCCGGTGTTCTTGTCGGAGGAGATGTTGAAGGCGCGCCAGCCCGCCGTCACCGCGCCGGCGAATTTCTTGCGGTTGTCGAGCGCGAACGCCAGATTGCGCGGGGTATGGCATTCGCCGCAATGTGCCATCGCCTCGGTGAGATAGGCGCCCCTGTTCCATTCCGGGCTCTTCGAGGTGTCGGGCTCGAAACGCCTGTCCGGATTGAACAGCGCCGACCAGAAGATCATGCTCCAGCGCTGGTTGAACGGAAACGTCAGCGTGTTTTCCGGGACAGCCGCGCGCACCGGCGGCAGGCTGAACAGATAGGCCTTGATCGCCAGCGCATCCGCATCGGTCATGTAGGTGTAGGACGTAAACGGCATCGCCGGATAAAGCCGCGCGCCGTCGCGGCGGATGCCGCGATGCATCGCATTGAGAAAATCCTGATCGGTGTAATTGCCGATGCCGGTCTCCTTGTCTGATGTGATGTTGGTCGAGTACAGCGTGCCGAACGGCAGCTTGAACCCGAGCCCGCCGGCATATTCCTTGCCGTCCTCGGTGGTGTGGCAGGCCATGCAATCCGCGGCTCGCGCCAGATAAGCGCCGCGCTCCACGAGACTCGCTTGCGCGAGCGCCGCCGGCACCCCGGTGGGATTGGCGCCGCGATAATCGGCGAGCGCCACCTTGGGGCCATCCGCGAAGGCAAGCGGACCGGGACCGCGGACAATCCAAAGTCCGACGCCGAGCGCGACCACCACGATGACGACAACGCTGAGGAGAATGCGACGCGCGGCCGGGCTCATGTTTTTTTCTCCGCCGCGATCAGGGCACGGTCGATCGGCAGCCGCCGCAAGGCGACGCCGGTCGCGGCGTAAATGGCGTTGCGCAGCGCGGGCGGCCCCGCCGTCACGCCGGTCTCGCCGATGCCGCCGGGCGCCTCGCCGCTCTTGATGACATGAACCTCGATCTTCGGCGCCTGGTCGATGCGCAGCATCCGGTAGTCATTGAAATTGGATTGCTGGACGCGTCCCTTGTCGATGGTGATCTCGCCATAGAGCGCAGCCGTCAGGCCGAAGATCAGCCCGCCCTCGAGCTGCGCCACGATGGTATCGGGATTGACGGCGATGCCGGTATCGACCGCGGAGGTGATGCGGCGCAAATGCACGTCGCCTTGTGCGTCGACTTCCGCTTCCACCACGGTGGCGATGAAGCTCCCGAACGACGGCTGCACGCACACGCCGCGACCGACGCGCGCCGGGAGCGGTTGGCCCCAACCGGATTTTTCTGCCACCAGATTGAGCGCGGCCAGTGTACGTGGATTTTTTCCGAGCATGCCACGGCGGAAATCGACCGGATCCTTGCCCGCCTTGCGGGCGAGCTCGTCCATGAAGCATTCGATGGCGAAGACGTTGTTGTTGGCGCCGACGCCGCGCCAGAAACCGGTTGGCACCGGCGGTTCGACCCGCACATATTCGACATGGAAGTTCGGAATGTCGTAGGGTATTTCGACAGCGCTATCGATCGCGTCGATGTCGATCCCGTTCTGGAACGCCGGCGGCAGCCAGCGCGCCATGATCGACGCGCCGCTGACCTTGTATTTCCAGCCGACGATCTTGCCGTCGGACAGCGTCGCGGCAATGGTGTCGCGATAGGCTGGACGATAGATGTCGTGTTGAATGTCCTCTTCGCGGGTCCACACCACTTTCACCGGCCCGTCGACCTGCTTCGCCACGCGAACGGCCGCGACCACCATGTCGGGTTCGAGCCTGCGGCCGAAGCCGCCGCCGATCAGGTGGTTGTTGACGGTGACTTTCTCGACCGGGAGGCCGGCCGCTTTGGCCGCCTCCGACTGCACCCGGGCCATGATCTGCGTGCCGGTCCAGATTTCGCAGGAATCAGGTTTGACATGAACCGTGGCGTTCAGCGGCTCCATGGTTGCGTGCGCCAGGAACGGAAGCTCGTAGGACGCCTCCAGCCGTGTCGCCGGTCGCAAGGCCCTTGGCGATATCGCCTTGGGATTTCGCGACCACGCCGTCCTTTTCGCTGGCCGCGCGCAAATCCCGCCAGATGTCGTTCGAGCTGATCCGCGCGTTCGGGCCCTCATCCCAGTTTACCGAGAGCGCATCGAGGCCTTTCTTGGCCGCCCACATGTGGTCGCCGACCACCGCGACCATGTCGTCGAGAACGACAATCTTCTGCACGCCCGGGATTTTCCTGGCGGCAGATGTCGTCGACCTTGCCGACCTTGCCGCCGAATACCGGGCACGCCTTGAGCGTTGCGAACTTCATATCGGGAAGCATGGCGTCGATGCCGTAGACGGTCTTGCCGTTGACCTTGTCGGGTGTGTCGAGGCGTTTCAGCGGCTTGCCGATCAGTGAAAAATCCTTCGGGTCCTTCAGCGCAACGTCCTTTGGCGGCGTCTGGCTGCCCGCGCTCGTCGCCAGAGCGCCATAGGAAAGTTTGCGGCCGCTGTCTTTATGCACAACCTCGCCATTCGCCGTGGTGCAGCTGGCCGGCTCGACCTGCCACTCTTGCGCCGCAGCCTGAACCAGCATGGCTCGCGCGGAAGCGCCGGCCTCGCGCAGCGGTGTCCAAAAAGCGCGAACCGACGTAGAGCCTCCGGTCGCCTGAATGCCGAAAGCGGGATTGGCGTACAGCTTCTCGTCCGCCGGCGCATGCTCGAGCGTCACGCGCGCAAAATCGGCGTCGAGCTCTTCGGCCAGAATCATCGCCATCGCGGTATAGATGCCCTGTCCCATCTCGACCTGCGGCATGACCAGCGTGGTATTGCCGGCATTGTCGATCCGAATGAAGGCGTTGGGGGCGAACTTGCCGTTGGTGTCATCAGGCGGCTGCACCGGTTCGTTTGGCGTCAACGCGCGCAGCGGAAGATGGAATGCGAGCAGAAACCCGCCTGCCAGACCACCGGTCAGCAGCACGCGGCGTGAAAGCCCGTCGGAGATTTTTTCTGCGGCTGTCATGATCCCCTCCCTCCTACGACTGACGCTGCGAAGCCGCCTGCTTGATCGCGGCGCGAATGCGCACATAGGTGCCGCAGCGGCAGATATTGCCCGCCATCGCGGCGTCGATGTCGGAATCGTCAGGATTGGGCGTGGCCGCGAGCAGGGCCGCGGCCGACATGATCTGGCCCGGCTGGCAATAGCCGCACTGGACCACCTCGAGATCGAGCCAGGCTTTCTGCACTTTTGCGCCGACCGGCGTGGCGCCGACGCCCTCGATGGTGGTGATAGCGCGGTCGCGCACCGCGCCGACCGGCAGCATGCAGGAACGCACCGGCTTGCCGTCGACATGCACGGTGCAGGCGCCGCACAGCGCCATGCCGCAGCCGAATTTCGTTCCGGTCATGCCGAGCACGTCGCGCAAGACCCAGAGCAGCGGCATGTCGGCCGGAGCATCGAACGATTTCTGCTCGCCATTGATTTTGAGGGTGGTGGCCATCGGATGCCTCCAGGTCGGCGATCACCGGTCAGCGCACGCGTGGTGAAGCCCGCCAAGGGCTGATTGAGGTGGTGGGAGCGACTATATCGCGCTGCTGATCCGTCAAGAAACGCGGCACAAATCATTGCAATGCACGGCTTTGAGCCGTTGCTGCCGCCGATCACACTGCCTTGATCGAAAGTCCGCGTCGGCGCCGCGGTTCAATCCCTCGTGAGCGTCGATCCCAGGCTTGACGAAGCGGCATCGTCATCTTCACGCGCGTTCCGGAACTGCACGATTGCCCATGGTAACGGACGCATGCGAAAGCGCGCCTTGCCCGCCATCATCGCTGGCGTAAGCCTCCGGAGCTTTTTCGAGCGGCATGGTCTCGATCATGGCGGCGACGCCGGTAAGCGCGCTAAACATCCGGTGTCGCGTCGCCGGTGGCGGGGTCTCCGGTTATCGCACCTTCGATCGAACGGTTGCGGAAACGAGCAGATCGTTGTCGTGCGACCGGCCGGTCGCCGTAGCGGAGGATCCTCGCGCAGAACACCATTTGCGCGGCTCCTTGGCGAGGGAGGCTGTCCTGGAAGTCAGCAGCGCGGCTCCGCCCAGTTCAGGATCCGGGTGCGGTGCAGAGCCGATTGGTGCCCGGACTCGACGGAATCGGCGCGAGCATGTGTCGATGTAGATGGTGCGCGCCGACGCTTTCTCGCCAGTCCGGTCATGCGCGCTGCCGGCTTCCGATGGCCGGCGACCGAATCCCATGTGCCGTCGTGGATCGACCCCAGATGTCCGAGCTCCGCCGACTCCGCAATACGGCGCTCGAACCAGGTCTGCGCGCCCGCCTTGGCTCGACAGGGGCGGCATGCGAAGCGCGCTAGAATGTCGTGAGGCCGGCGCACAGCAGTGGCTGCGGCGTCCGGACCGCAGGTCAGGATGCCGTATGGACATTTCATAGACCGCGTATCGATCACTCCGCGCGCGGTCTCAATTTCGCTTTGGCGATTGCACGGCAGCCGCTCGCGCTTGCGCCGCCTTCGCGCTCGTTCTGGCGCAGCAGCACCGCGCAGCGCGCTGTGAGTTTTGCGGCGAACATGGTGACGGCCTTGCCGGCCGCGGCGACGCGTTCGCCATGAGCCTCGGCTCCTCGGCCGCGCTGTCGACGGCGGCGCTGTCGCCGACCGAGACGAGAAATCCCAGCGGCGACGGCGTTGTCGGACATCTCGCTGGTGGTCCGTTCTGCTCGGACACCGCGCGTTGACGTTTCGAGCACGGTCGGATCGCCCGATCGCCTGCGATGTCCGGTGCACCGCGTCGACCGAGCAAGCGGAATCACTCTGCAGCGCGTCGATCTTTTTCGTGATCGCATCGGTGGCGTTCTGGGTCTGCAACGCCAGCAGCCTCGACCGCGGAGGCGACGACGCGATAGCCGGCCGGCGGGTCGACCAGCGCCGTCTCGATCGTCGAGTTCGAGCTGCCGGGGCTGGTGGCTTGCGATCTGCGCGGTCAGGTTGACGTCGTTGCGATGGCGGCCGATGTTTTCTCTCCTGAGTCGGTCTCACTTGGGCTCGCTTCATGGGCGGCGGCGCTGGCACTGATCGGCGAGCTTGCCGGCGTCGCGCGCCGCGGAGCCGAGGCCGTAAAACACGACCGGGTGAAGTCCGCGCCGCGAAAGCGTGGTCGCGGTCGACTGCGCCGCGCTGTTGCTCCCACTAGTGCGTCGGTGCGCTGCGAACGGTACAAGCGTCGCGCAGGCCATCAGCGCCGCCGGCGACAGTTTTTAGTCGCTACGCTCGAGCTGGCTTATAATCGCGCCGAGATCGAGCTCGAGCAGTTCGAGGATTTCCTACGGCGCGGATCGCCTGTCCGACGCGCGCCGGCTTGGCTTCGTGGCCCCGAGGGTGTCGGCGCGCGTCCGGAACGGCGGAGCAGCAAACCGAGGAGGGGTGCAAATCTTTGATTTTGCCCCGGCCGCGGCCTATAACGCCGCGCTTTCCACCCCATTTCATCCCGGACGAATCCCGAAAGAGACCGCATGGCCGGACATTCCCAGTTCAAGAACATCATGCACCGCAAGGGCCGGCAGGACGCCCAGAAGTCGAAACTGTTCTCGAAGCTGGCGCGGGAAATCACCGTCGCGGCCAAGATGGGCCAACCCGACCCCGCGATGAATGCGCGGTTGCGCGCCGCGATCATCTCCGCCCGCCAGGAAAACATGTCGAAGGACTCGATCGAGCGCGCGGTGAAGAAGGCGAGCGGCACCGAGAGCGAGAATTACGACGAGATCCGCTACGAGGGCTATGGTCCGGGCGGCGTCGCCGTGATCGTGGAGGCGCTTGACCGACAACCGCAACCGCGCGGCGTCCGACATCCGGTCCTATTTCACCAAGGCCGGCGGCAATCTCGGCGAAACCGGTTCGGTCGCCTTCATGTTCGATCGCACCGGCGTCATCGAATACGACGCCAAGGTCGCTTCCGACGAAGCGATGCTGGAGGCGGCGATCGAGGCCGGCGCCGACGACGTGTCGTCGAGCGAGAACGGCCACGAGATTTACGCCTCGCCGGAGACGTTTCGCGAAGTCGCCAAGGCGCTGGAGGCGAAATTCGGCGAAGCCCGCAAGGCGGCGCTGACCTGGAAACCGCACAACACCGTGCCGGTGGATGACGAGACCGGCGAAAAACTGTTGAAGCTGATCGATCTTTTGAACGAGCACGACGACGTGCAGAACGTCTACGCCAATTTCGAGGTCTCGGACGCGCTGGTCGCCAGGATGGGCGGGTAGGCTAGCTTCCGGAGTCGCTGCGAACTCTCCGCTGTCGTCGCCCGGCTTGACCGGGCGATCCAGTATTCCGAGCAGTTGCGATAGAATCGGGAAGCCTCGGCGTACTGGATCACCCGCTTTCGCGGGTGATGACGGCTCGGAATCTGTTTCGCCTGCGGCGCTCCGGCGTTATCACTACCCCATGACATCGCAGCCGATTCGCCAACCCGCTCCGCATCCTTGGCATCGATCCGGGCCTGCGCCGCACCGGCTGGGGCGTGATCGAGATCGACGGCAACCGGCTGGCGTTCGTCGGTTGCGGCTCGGTGGAGCCGCCCGAGGGCCTGCCGCTGGCAAGCCGTCTGCTTGGCGATTCACGAGGGGCTCGCCGCCGTGCTCGGCGATTTCAGGCCGGCGGAAGCCGCGGTCGAACAGACGTTTGTCAACAAGGACGGCGTCGCCACCCTGAAACTCGGCCAGGCGCGCGGCGTCGC
The DNA here is from genome assembly GCA_963745785.1 of uncultured Alphaproteobacteria bacterium. Classification (GTDB taxonomy): domain Bacteria; phylum Pseudomonadota; class Alphaproteobacteria; order Rhizobiales; family Xanthobacteraceae; genus Bradyrhizobium. The sequence goes on from CAVUYV010000025.1 coordinate 66,440, forward strand.
GATGCTGGCGCCGGCGATGTTCGGCATATCGGTCGCGGAATATGCCCCGAACCAGGTGAAGAAGACCGTGGTCGGCGCCGGCCATGCCGACAAGAACCAGATTCTGGTGATGCTGAAGATCTTGCTGCCGAAGGCCGAGCCGAAATCCCCCGACGCCGCCGACGCGCTCGCGATCGCCATCACGCATGCGCATCATCGCCAGAGCGCCACGCTGCGGCTGAAGGTGGTGGAGGTATGATGATGGACGAAGGTTCGGCTGTGCAGGCTCTTTTCCCGACCTCTCCCCGCTGTGGGAGAGGGTGGCGAGAATGAGCACAGCGAATTGCGAGCCGGGTGAGGGGTTTGTCTCCGCGGATAGAGACCCCTCACCCGCCCTCGCTCCGCTCGGGCACCCTCTCCCACAAGGGGAGAGGGGAAGAGCAGCACCATGATCGGCAAGCTCAAAGGCCTGATCGACTCTTACGGCGAGGATTATGTCATCCTCGACGTCGGCGGCGTCGGCTATCAGGTGCATTGCTCGGGCCGCACGCTGCAGGCGCTGCCCTCGCCCGGCGAGGCCGCGGTGCTGTCGATCGAAACCTATGTGCGCGAGGACCAGATAAAACTGTTCGGCTTCCGCAGCGACATCGAGCGCGAATGGTTTCGGCTGCTGCAGACGGTGCAGGGCGTCGGCGCCAAGGTGGCGCTGGCGGTGCTCGGCACCTTGCCGCCGGCGGATCTCGCCAACGCGATCGCGCTGCGCGACAAGGCCACGGTCACGCGCACGCCGGGCGTCGGCCCGAAGGTCGCCGAGCGCATCGTCACCGAATTGAAGGACAAGGCGCCGGCGTTCGCCAATGTCGATCCGGCGCTGGTGCATCTCTCCGGCGCGCTCGACGATCACCGCGCACCGCGCCCGGTCACCGACGCGATCTCGGCGCTGGTCAATCTCGGTTACGGCCAGCCGCAGGCGGCGGCCGCGATCGCCGCGGCCTCGCGCAGCGCCGGTGAGAATGCGGAGACCGCGCAGCTGATCCGGCTCGGGTTGAAGGAATTGGCGAAGTGAATATGCGAACGAGATTCTGCACCGATGTGGACGCTAGCGCTGTTCTGCTCCCTCCCCCCTTGCGGGGGAGGGTCGGGGAGAGGGGTGAGCCACGGCGGCAGTCCCCGAGTGGACCCCCACCCCCAACCCGCTAAGAGCGAGCTTCGCTCGTCTCGACCCCGCAAGGGGGAGGGGAGCCCGACCACCGCTCTCGCATCACGCGCATCGTGCTATCGTCTCCGCATGACCACGCCCTCCCGCATCGTCACGCCTGAGCGCCGCACCGACGATGGCGGCGACACCGCGCTGCGCCCGCAACTGCTGTCGGAATTCGTCGGCCAGCAGCAGGCGCGCGCCAACCTCTCGATCTTCATCGAGGCCGCGCGCAAGCGCAACGAGGCGCTCGACCATGTGCTGTTCGTCGGTCCCCCCGGCCTCGGCAAGACCACGCTGGCGCAGATCGTGGCGCGCGAACTCGGCGTCGGCTTTCGCGCCACCTCCGGGCCGGTGATCGCCAAGGCCGGCGATCTCGCGGCACTGCTGACCAATCTCGAAGAGCGCGACGTGCTGTTCATCGACGAAATCCATCGCCTCAGCCCGGCGGTCGAGGAAGTGCTGTATCCGGCGATGGAGGATTTTCAGCTCGACCTCATCATCGGCGAGGGACCGGCGGCGCGCTCGGTCAAGATCGAGCTGGCAAAGTTCACGCTGGTCGGCGCGACGACGCGCGCGGGCCTGCTGACCAATCCGCTGCGCGACCGTTTCGGGATTCCGGTGCGGCTGAATTTCTACACCGAGGAAGAGCTGGAAAAGATCGTCACCCGCGGCGCCCGCGTGCTCAAGATCGGCATGACGCCGGATGGCGCCAACGAGATCGCGCGCCGCGCCCGCGGCACGCCGCGCATCGCCGGCCGGCTGTTGCGCCGGGTGCGGGATTTTGCCTCCGCCGCCGACGCCGCCTCGATCGATCGCGCCATCGCCGACAACGCGCTGAGCGCGCTGGAGGTCGATGCCGCCGGCCTCGACGCCATGGACCGGCGTTATCTCTCGACCATCGCGATGAATTACGGCGGCGGTCCGGTCGGCGTCGAGACCATGGCCGCGGCGCTGTCGGAGCCGCGCGACGCGATCGAGGACATCATCGAGCCGTTTTTGATCCAGTGCGGCTATCTGCAGCGCACCCCGCGCGGGCGGCTGTTGACCTCGCATGCCTTCCGCCATCTCGGCCTCGCCGAGCCCGCGCGCGATCCGGCGCAGTTCGGATTGTTCGGCAACGGCGAGGACGACGATTGACGGCTATGAACGAATTCATCGGTCATCATGCACCAATGAGAGATGTTACGCCGGCTGCCTCCCGGCCGGCTGTCTTGCCGTGGAGTGCAACAAGACGGATTCGACCGAAGACGCACAAACGCTCCCCAATTCTGCTTCAATCCCGGTTCAGGAACGCAGCGCATCACGATTAACCATTCATGATTTCACGCCGTCAGTTCTTTCGTTTCATCGCCGGGTTGGGCGCGCTTCAGCGCTTCGACCACGGCCTATGGATTTGGCGAGCCCGTGCTGCGGCTTCGCGTCGCGCGGTACGACTTCCTGCCGCCGCAATGGCCGGCCGGATTTCCAGCTCAAGATCGCCGTCATCGCCGACCTTCATGCCTGCGACCCCTGGATGTCGCTGGACCACATCGAGGCGATCGTCGAGCGCACCAATGCGCTCAACGCCGACATCATCGTCATGCTCGGCGACTATGTCGCCGGACATCGCCATGTGACGCGCTACATTCCGGCCAGCGAATGGGCGCCGGTGCTGGCCGGGCTGAAGGCGCCGCTCGGCGTGCATGCGATCCTCGGCAATCACGATTGGTGGGAGGACAAGACGGTGCAGCGCGACGGGCAGGGACTGACCGCTCGCCCGCCGCGCGCTCGAAGCCGCCGGCATTCCGGTTTACGAAAACGACGCAACGCGCCTGACCAAGGACGGCCGCCCGTTCTGGCTCGCCGGGCTCGGCGATCAACTGGCCTATCTTCCGGCGCGGCGCTTCCGCCCGGTCCGGCGCATCGGCGTCGACGATCTCGCCGCGACGCTTGCGAAAGTGACCGACGACGCGCCGGTCATTCTGCTGGCGCACGAGCCCGACGTGCGATGCGCGTGCCGGCGCGGGTCGCGTTGCAGCTCTCCGGGCATACCCATGGCGGCCAGGTGCGGTTGTTCGGCTGGTCGCCGGTGGTGCCGTCGCGTTACGGAAACCGGCTCGCCTATGGCCACACCCGGACCAACTGCGACGTCATCGTCTCCGGCGGCCTCGGCTGCAGCATCATGCCGTTCCGCCTCGGCGTCCCGCCGGAAATCGTGCTGGTGACGCTGGGCGGACAGCTCCGGCGCATGCTGTCGTAGACGTTGCGTCGCAGCCTGCGCTTGCGCGTCAAGGCGATTTTGCGCAAAACGATGGCCTTCGAAATGGGCGATCGAGGCCGCACGTGACCGCACCCATCTCGACGGCGAGATCCGCGACGGCCGCCATCACATGCAGATCCGGGTCTATTACGAGGACACCGATTTTTCCGGCATCGTCTATCACGCCAATTATCTGCGCTTCATGGAGCGCGGGCGCACCAATCATCTGCGGCTGATGGGCGCCGAGCAGCACGCGCTGTTCGCCGAAGCGCAGGCGGAAACGCCGGGCTTTGCCTTCGTGGTGCGCTCGATGCAGATCGATTTTCTGAAACCCGCGCGGATGGACGACGTGCTCGACGTCGTGACCTGGCCGGTCGCGGTGAAGGGCGCCTCGATCACGCTGGCGCAGGAGGTGCGGCGCGGCGAGGACGTGCTGGTCAAGGCCGCAGGTGCGCGTCGCCTTCATCAGCGAGGGCCGGGCGCAGCCGATCCCGAAAGCGCTGCGGATCGCTGATGAAGGCCGATCTGGATCGTAGCTGATCGGGCGATAGGCAACGGCCATCGACTCGCCCGATCGCGGCGATACACTCTCCGCCACATCGAAACGCCCGAGGTCACCATGTCGCGTCCGCCGCTTCCGCCGTTCACCAGAGAGACCGCCGCCCAGAAGGCCCGCATGGCCGAGGACGCCTGGAATTCGCGCGATCCCGAGCGCGTCGCGCTGGCCTATACCGAGGACAGCCGCTGGCGCAACCGCTCCGAATTTTTCGAAGGCCGCGCCGCGATCGTCGCGTTCCTCACCCGCAAATGGGCGAAGGAGCACGAGTATCGCCTGATCAAGGATCTCTGGGCGTTCGACGACAACCGCATCGCGGTGCGCTTTCAGTATGAGTGGCACGACGATGCCGGCCAGTGGCATCGCTCCTACGGCAACGAGCAATGGGAGTTCGACGAGCACGGCCTGATGCGCCGCCGCGAGGCCAGCATCAACGATATCGCGATCGCCGAGAAAGACCGCCGCTTTCACTGGGCCGCGCCGGGCCCGCGGCCGGCGGATGTGCCGGGATTGGGCGAGAGTCCGTTTTGAGAGTGCATCGCATCGTCGTCCCCGGATGCTGCGCCCATACGCGGGGAGTGCGTCGCAGCGCGATATCGCTGCGTTCAAGCCACGCGCCTGGATGGGTCCCGCTCGCGTGCAGCGAGTGCGCACCGCGCGGGTACGAGCATCGCCTACGCCGCCGCCTTGTGCCGCGCGAGTTCGGCCTGGTACAGCTTGAACTCCTCGGCGATCGCCCTGGCGATGCTGGGCCGCGCGCGCAGCCGCTCGTAATAGGCTTTCACGACCGGCCATTTCGCCAGCTCGATCGGCGGCGTCGCCATGGTCCAGTTGATGACGGTGACGAGATAGGCGTCGGCGACGCTGAAATGGTCGAGCAGGAATTCGCGGCCCTTGAGATAGTTCTCGAGATAGTCGAGCCGCGACAGGCCCTTGCCGAGGACGTAGGTCTTCACCTCCGGCGGCGCCTTCTTGTCGAGCACCGGCACGAACAATCCCTTGTGCAGTTCGGTGCCGATGAAGCAGAGCCATTGATGCAGCCGGCTGCGCTCCATGCCGGGGCCGGTCGCGATGCCGGCCTGCGGAAAACGATCGGCGACATATTGCAGGATCGCCGCGTTCTCGGTCAGCACCAGCCCGTCATCGGTGCGCAGCGTCGGCACCAGCCCGAGCGGGTTGACCTCGCGGAAATCCGAGCCGTCGTTCTGCACCACCTTGGTCTTGGGATCGACCTCGAGATAGTTGGCCTCGGCGCCGGCCTCATACAGCGCGATGCGGGTCGCCATCGAGCAGGCGAGCGGCGAGAAATACAGGTCCATGGATGCCTCCTTGGCGGTTCGGCTCCGGCGTTTCGAGACCGGGTTGATTTTTATACTGTTCTCGCATAATATAAATCGCGTCAAGGAATTTTTTGCGAAATGGTACAAAAAAGTAAAAAGCCGCCGCGCGGACCAAAGCCGATGCGCCCGTCGCGCCGAAGCGCCGCGGCCGGCCGCGCGCCTATCAGCCCGAGATCGCGCTCGGCAAGGCGCTCGATCTGTTTCGCAAGGACGGCTTTGCCGCGACCTCGCTCGACGATCTCAGCGCCGCCACCGGCATGAACCGGCCGAGCCTTTACGGCGCGTTCGGCGACAAGCGCGAGCTCTACATCAAGAGCTATCAGCGCTATCGCGCCGACGCCGCGCGCGGCGATGATCGACATTTTCCGGGACGAACTGCCGATCCGCAAACGGCTGGAGCGCATCTATGCGGTGGCGCTCGATATCTATCTCTCCGGCGAGGCCGGCCCGCGCGGCTGCTTCACGGTGATGACGGCGGCCTCCGAAGCGGTGGCCGATCCCGAGATCCGCGCCATGGTGCTGGAAGGATTTTCCGAACTCGACAAGGCGTTCGCGGCCTGCTTCCGCCTCGCCAAGGAAAAGGGCGAACTGCCGCATCGGCCGATCCCGTGGTGCTGGCGCAACTCGCATCCGCCACCATCCACACCATCGCGATCCGCGCCCGCGCGCGCGTGCCGCGCAAGGAACTGGAAGCGATCGTGAAGGGCGCGATCGACGTGATGTGCGGGGCTTAGCCGGTGTCGTCCCCGCGAAGCGGGGACGCATAGCCGAACGCGATGCCGTGGACCCGTACCCCGGCGGCTTCTCATTTCTGCCGCGGCGGGTGGCGCACTAGGCAGGGACGACGCAAGAATTTTTTTATCCGACTGTCGGCACCACGCTTCCTCGTTCGTCATCCTGTCGGTTGCACCAATCCAGGAGCTTCAGACATGGCCGACCCGGTTCAAGTCGTCACCCCGCATCTCGTCGTCAGCGACGGCAATGCGGCGCTCGAATTCTACAAGAAGGCGCTTGGCGCCACCGAGGTGATGCGGATGCCGGCGCAGGACGGCAAGCGGCTGATGCATTCGGAGATTCACGTCAACGGCGCGCGGATTTTCGTCGATGGACGATTTTCCCGAACACCGCGGCTCGCACGGCGTGGACGCGGTGTTTCCGCCCGACCAGATCAAGGGCACCTCGGTCACGATGCATCTCGAAGTCGAGAACTGCGACGCGGCGGTCAAGCGCGCGGCCGATGCCGGCGCCACCGTCACGATGGCGCCGTGGGATTCGTTCTGGGGCGCGCGCTATGCCCGCATCATGGATCCGTTCGGCCATTCCTGGAGCTTTGCGCACCCGCTGCCGGCGAAGGGGTGACTTGCCGCGCAATGACGAATTCGGCCAGCAAAACTGCCCGACGGGCAAATCACTTCCGATTTTCCGAAGTCGTGTCAAGCCCGTTTTGCAAAAATATTTCTGTTTTCTCTCCGACCCAAATCAGTTCACTGATTCGAGCCGTCCCGTTCCGATCAGAGGGGCGTTGCGCAACGTCATCAACGTGGAGCGGGATGCGGTGGACGCGGGCAGCGCGCGAGACGAACGCGGTGCTGACTGCGTACGGCGAAGTCGTGTGGTTCTGACGCCCCAATCGTTGGCGTCAAGTCTGTGAGAAGAAGCGCAGGCGACGGTGTCAAAAAGCGTGGTCACCGAGGAGAGCGCGAAGTAAGCCGTAAAACCATTGCGCGGGGAATGCCGGGTCGTTCCGGTGTGACCGTGGTGACTAACTCGTATGCTTGTTTTATTTTGCATGCGAGGCTGCGGGTGCATCGCGCGCCCGGCATTCCCTGCGCCCTCTGTTTCTTGGGCGGATGGTTCTTGCAAAACCCGGACGCATCGCGCCGCGGGAATGCGGGCGCACATTTGCGGAGTAACGTCATTGCGAGGAGCGAAGCGACGAAGCAATCCATTCTTGCTTCGTCATTGCGGGGCGACGCGAAGGATCGAACCCGGAGTCTTCGAGATGCCTCGCTGCGCAATTGCTCATCAGGTCTGGTGCTGGCGCACCATCCCGGAATGACCGGAGATCTGGATTGCTTCGCTTCGCTCGCAATGACGGACCTAATACCCCCGCGCCGGATCGACGACGTTCTCCAAGCGCGCCGCCGGCCTCAAAGCGTTCGATCTGGCGCGCGACATATTTCGATATCTCGTCGGGATCGGTGTCGGCGGCGTTGTGCGGCGTCAGCACGACTTTTGGATGGGTCCAGAACGGGCTGTCCGCCGGAAGCGGCTCATCGGCGAAGACATCGAGCGACGCGGCGCCGAGCGTGCCGTCATCGAGGCATGCCAGAATGTCGGCTTCGTTTTGCAGCCCGCCGCGCCCGGCATTGATCAGGACCGGCGCGCCCAGCGGGCTGTTCCGGTTGAGTTTTGCAAACAAGGCGCGATTGAGGATGTGCCGCGTATCCGGCGTGAGCGGCAGCAGGCAAACGAGGATATCGGTCCGTTCCAGGAACGCATCGAGTTGCGCCTTGCCGTGAAAGCATTCGATGCCGTCGATCCGCTTCGGACTTCTGCTCCAGCCCGAAACGCGAAAGCCGATACGCGCCAGCACTTCGGCGGCGTTCGCCCCCAGCGTGCCGAGACCCATGATGCCGACCGAAATCGCGCTCGCCGGCCATTGAAACTTTGGCTCCCACCGCTTCTCGCGCTGGCAGGCCCGCAAGTAAGGCTCCTGGCGATGATGCATCAGCACGTGCAGCACGACATATTCGGTCATCCGATCGGTGAGATCGTCGACCGCGACGCGAACCAGCGGCACTTTCGGCAGGCTCGAATCGGCCATCAGCGCATCGACGCCGGCGCCGAGGTTGAAAATGACGCGCAGGTTCGGAAATGCCGCCAGCTCGCCGGGTGCCGGCTTCCAGACCGCGGCGTAGTGCACCTCCGCCGGATCGAAGGCCGCATCGGGCAACAGAAAGACGCCGCGGTCCTTGCAGACCTCGTCGAACCGCTTCTTCCATCGTTCCGGCGACCAGTTTTCGGTGCCGCCATGAATGAGCAGGGCGAGCGCGCCTTTGTTCATCGGATTATCGCCTCGTATCATGATTGTCAGGCGACCTTAGCGGGCTGCGTTTCCGCTGCAAAATATTTCCGCTATCCTGTCGGAAACGTCCGCACCCATTCGTCTTCCAATCAAGAGGGACATTCACCGCATGCTCTACGCCATTCTTTGCTACCACGATGAGGACACCGTCGGTTCCTGGACCAAGGAACAGGACGCCGCCGTGATGAAGAAGCTCGCCGTCGTGCAGGACAAGCTGACAAAACAGGGCCGGCTCGGCCCGGTGGCGCGGCTGTTGCCGACGACGGCGGCGACCACGCTGCGCAAGGACGATCCGCCGATCGTGATCGACGGTCCCTATGCCGAAACCAAGGAGCAGTTGCTCGGCTTCTATATCGTCGACTGCAAGAATCTCGACGAGGCGCTCGACGTCGCGCGCGATCTCGGCGCGGCCAATCCCGGCGGCGCCTACGAAATTCGCCCCGTCGGTGTGCTCAATCCCGGGAGTGTTGCGACGTGACCGACACCGCCTGGATCGATGCCGCGCTGACCTCGGCGCGTCCCCAGGCGGTCGGCGCGCTGCTGCGCTATTTCCGCAATCTCGACACCGCCGAGGAAGCCTTCCAGAACGCGTGCTTGCGCGCGCTGAAAAGCTGGCCGCAAAACGGTCCGCCGCGCGATCCGGCGGCATGGCTGATCATGGTCGGGCGCAATGTCGCGATCGACGATATCAGGCGAAGCCGCAAGCAGGAGCCGCTGCCCGAGGACGAGGCGATCTCCGATCTCGACGACGCCGAGGATGCGCTGGCCGAACGGCTCGACGGCTCGCATTATCGCGACGACATCCTGCGGCTGTTGTTCATCTGCTGCCATCCCGATCTGCCGGCGACGCAGCAGATCGCGCTCGCGCTGCGCATCGTTTCCGGCTTGACGGTAAAACAGATCGCGCGCGCGTTCCTGGTCTCCGAGGCCGCGATGGAGCAGCGCATCACGCGCGCGAAAGCGCGCGTCGCGGATGCCGACGTGCCGTTCGAGACGCCCGGCGCGGTGGAGCGCGCCGAGCGGCTCGCCGCGGTCGCCGCGATGATCTACCTGATTTTCAACGAGGGCTATTCGGCGAGCGGCGACACCGCCGAGATCCGCAGCACCCTGTGCGAGGAGGCGATCCGCCTGGCGCGGCTGTTGCTGCGGCTGTTCCAGAGCGAGCCCGAGATCATGGGACTGACGGCGCTGTTGTTGCTGCAGCATGCGCGCGCGGCGGCGCGCTTCGATGCCGACGGCGCGCTGGTCCTGCTCGACGATCAGGACCGCTCGCTGTGGAATCAGAAGATGATCGCGGAAGGGTTGGCGCTGATCGACAAGGCGATGCGCCATCGCCGCAGCGGGCCCTATCAGATTCAGGCGGCGATCGCGGCATTGCATGCCCGCGCCGCAAAACCCGACGAGACCGACTGGACCCAGATCGATCTGCTCTACGGCGCGCTCGAAGTCATGCAGCCGTCGCCGGTGGTGACGCTCAACCGCGCGGTCGCGGTGTCCAAGGTGCGCGGGCCGCAAGCGGCGCTCGAGATGATCGAGCCGCTGGCGACGCGGCTGTCGAATTATTTTCATTTCTTCGGCGTGCGCGGCGCGTTCCTGATGCAGCTCGGCCGCAATGACGAGGCCCGCGTCGCGTTCGACCGCGCCATCGCGCTCGCCAACACTTCCGCCGAAGCCGCCCACATCCGGATGCATCTCGACCGCCTGATGCGCGACAGCCAGCCGCGCGCCAAGGCGGGGAAGTAGAGGCTCTCTTGATCGCCCGGGCCGTCAGCGGTGCGGCGCTACCCTCGGTCGGCGACGTTTTTGAGGATGATCTCTGTCAGCTTGACTACCAACCCTCGAAGCCGGGCATTTTCTTCAAGCAGCAACAAGACGCCGTCCGAACATTCGTCGTCCTCATATTCTTCACCACGAAGTGGCGATTGATCGGGGCCTTCTTGCTTATCGAGGAATTCTTGCTTGCTATCCCGCGGATACACGCGTCCCATGGCTAATCCCCCCAATTCAGGTAGCCGAACACCACTCACTTGTCCCATTCGCGAGAGTGGATTGAGTCGCAGGCAAATTTGCGACGGAAATTAGAACGCAAAGGACACAACTCATTTTCCGCGCGGGCGGACGCTGCACAGGCCCGATGACGAAATGCAGAAAATATTCTCACTCACCTGTCGATTTGCGACCGCGCCGTTCGTCCTTGGATTGTGCATCACCAATCCCACAAGGAGAGAGCCATGCCGACGATTGCGGAGAAACCGCCGGTCTCGAAACCCGCGCTTTGGCTGGGCCGCATTCTCAGCGGTCTCGTGATTTTGTTTCTGCTGTTCGACGGCGCCATCAAGCTGGTGCCATGGCCGGTTGTCACGGAAACGATGGACAGGATCGGTTATGGTTCGAGCGAAACGCTGGCGCGCAGTCTGGGAATTATCACCATCGTCTGCACCATTCTCTATGCGATCCCGCCGACCTCGATCCTCGGCGCGATCCTGTTGACCGGTTATCTCGGCGGCGCGATGGCATCGCACTTGCGGATCGGCAGCCCGCTGTTCAGCCACATCCTGTTCGGGTTTTATCTCGGGCTGATGGTGTGGGGCGGCCTCTGGTTGCGCGACAGAAGCTTGCGCGCGTCGATACCCTTTCGCCGTTGACGCACCCGCGAGCCATTTACGGATTTGGAGCTTTCCATGTTCGAAACCATTGCCATCATCGCCATCGTGCTTGTCGTCGCGATCGCGATCATCCTCATCCTCGCCGCGACCAAGCCGGATAGGTTCAGCTTCCAGCGCGCCACCACGATCAAGGCGCCGCCGGAAAAGATCTTTCCGCTGATCAACGACTTTCATCAGTGGGGAACCTGGTCGCCTTACGAGACCAAGGATCCGGCGATGAAGCGCAGCTATAGCGGCGCGGCCAGCGGCAAGGGCGCGGTCTACGCGTGGGAGGGCAACAAGAATGTCGGCTCCGGCCGCATGGAAATCCTCGACAGCTCAGCGCCCTCGAAAATCGTGATCAAGCTCGATTTCTTCACGCCGTTCGAAGGCCACAACACCGCCGAGTTCACAATGCTGCCGCAGGGCGATGCCACCAATGTGACATGGCTCATGCACGGACCCGCGCCGTTCATGTCGAAGCTGATGCAGGTGTTCATCAACCTGGACAACATGATCGGCAAGGATTTTGAGGCCGGTCTCGCCAACCTGAAGAGACTTACCGAGAAATAACCGGATTTTTCAAGCACCCTCACCCAGGAGCAAACGATGCAGGTCAATCCCTATCTGTTCTACAACGGCAATTGCGAAGCGGCGTTCAAGTACTATGAAAAAGTGCTCGGCGGCAAGATCGAGGCGATGTTGACGCATGAGGGCGCGCCGGAATCGATGCCGGTCCCGCCGGAATGGAAGAAGAAGATCATGCACGCCAAGATGTCGATCGACGGCGAGGTGCTGATGGCATCCGATGCGCCTCCCGGCCACTTCCACCAGCCGCAGGGTTTTTCGGTCTCGCTGACGGTTGAGGATCCCACCGACGGCGAACGCAAGTTCAAGGCCTTGGCCGAGGGCGGCGCGGTGAACATGCCGTTCGGCAAGACGTTCTGGGCCAAGGGATTCGGCATGTGCGTCGATCAGTTCGGCATTCCCTGGATGGTCAACTGCCCGGCGGAAGGTTGATCGCTTATCTGCAGGACGGATAGATCGCCGCGAGTTCGCGCCCGCGCAATAGCAACAGGCGCGATGTCAAGCCGCCGCGGTTGCGAATCCAGCCGCGCACCGCGGAGGGGTAGGCTTCCAGAACAAGTTCGGATGCTTCCGGCTCGGCATACATCCGGCCGCGCGGATCCATCGACCGCGCGGCGTGAAATCCCAGTATCGCGCGTCGCGTCACGCAGATGCGGTCGTTCGGCACCATGCTCAGCACCAGCGTGCAGGCCGACAGGCATGGTCCATCGATCACGACGCGTTCGCCCGAGGCGCGCACGCGTTCGAACAGATCGAGGAACGGCCCGACCTCTCCGCCCGGACTGCCGAGGATCCGAATCTCGGCCTGGGCCGGCGGCAAAACGCAGACCGCACAGCACCGCTGCGAGAAAGATTGTTTTCAGGACAGCCGTTCGCATCGATGCGCTCCTGCGTGCTCTGCGCTCATTGACCGGATGAATTAGTCAACGGACAGTGGCGCGTCGAGACAAGGTTCCGTCACTTGCCTGCGCCGGAAACGCCGGCCTCGGCGAAGGTGGCCATCCCGGCATGACAGGCCAGCGCTGCGCGCAGCAGCAGGATGGCGACGCCCGCGCCCGAGGCTTCGCCGAGCCGCATGTCGAGGTCGAGCAGCGGGTCGAGACCAAGTTCGCGCAGCAAAGCGCGGTGACCGGCTTCGGCGGAAACATGTCCGGCGCGGCAATGATCCAACGATGCCTGCTTCAAGACGCGCGAGCGGGACGATGGCCGCGGTCGCGACGAACCCGTCGAGCAGCACGGGAATTTGATGGTGCCGCGCCGCCAGAACCGCGCCCGCGATGGCCGCGAGTTCGCGCCCGCCGAGCGCCGCCGCCACCCCGAGCGGATCGCCCGAGATCGCGCGATGAAAATCGAGCGCCGGCATCGATCGCTGCGCGCTTGCGCGCAAGCCCGGCATCGTCGACGCCGGTGCCGCGGCCGGCCCAGCGCTCGGCGCCTCCGCCAAGCAATGCCGCGCACAGCGTCGCCGCCGTCGTCGTGTTGGCGATGCCCATCTCGCCCGACCGCGAGCAGATCGCTGTCCGGCGGCACGGTTCGATATCCGATGTCGACGGCGGTCAGGAATTCGTCGATCTCCATCGCCGGCGCGGCCGTGAAATCGCGCGTCGGCCGGTCGAGTTCGATCGGCACCACGCGCAGGTCGGCGCCGGCAAAGCCTGGCGATCTGGTTGATGGCCGCACCGCCGATTGCGAAATTCGCCACCATCTGTGCGGTGACCGCTTGCGGATAGGCCGAGACGCCGCGCGCCGCGACGCCATGATTGCCGGCAAAGACCGCAATGGTGACGCGCTCGAGCCGCGGAATTTCGCGGCCCTGCCAGCGCGCCAGCCATATGGCAAGCTCTTCGAGACGGCCAAGGCTTCCCGGCGGCTTTGTCAACGTCTGCTGCCGGCGAGGCGGCGGCCTCGGCCGACGGACGCGTCGCCATCGGGCAAATCGCGACAGAAGGCGCGGATATCGTCTAGACTATCGAACTGCATGCGATTCCCCTACCTGCGAGCACGTCGCGATTCCTTCGGGATTCTCTATCATGAATGAGTGGCTCGACGATCTCAGAACCGCGGTCGCTTTCCTGACCCGGCTGCCGATGCCGCATCCGCGAAGGCGCGATGCCTGCGAATTTTGTCCGCGCGCGACCGGATGTTTCCGCTGGTCGGCGCGGCGATCGGCGGCGCGGTGGGCCTGCTCTGTCTCGGCATGCGGATGATCGGCGTGCCGGATCTCGCCGCGGCGGCGCTTGCGCTGGGCGCGAGCGCGATCCTGACCGGCGCGCTGCACGAGGACGGACTGGCGGATGTCGCGGACGGATTCGGCGGCGGCCGCGATCCGGCCGCGAAGCTCGAGATCATGCGCGACAGCCGGCTCGGCACCTACGGCGCGCTGATCCTGATGGTGAGCTTTGTCGCCAAGCTTTCCGCGCTGGCGGCGCTTCCGGATGCCGTCGTCGTGCAAAGCCTGATCGCCGCGCACGCGCTGGCGCGCGGCGTGTTGCCGGCGATGTCGATGAGCCTGCCCTATGCGCGCAAGGACGGACTTGCCGCCAACGCCGGCAGGCCGGATTTCGCGACGGCTGGCAATCGCCGGCGCATTTGCGCTTGTCATCGCCTTGCTGTCGTTCCCGCGCGGCGTCATCCATGGCCCGGATGCGCCGGCGGATACTGCGATGCCGCTGCCTTGCCGCGCTCAAGGCGAGATTGCCGACGAATGCCGTTTGCGGTTTGCAGCCCGGCGCGCCGGACCTGGGAAACCGCGCTCGCGCTCGGGCTCGATCCGGTCGAAGGAGGCTGCCTTTCGCGAGCAGGATTTTGGGGCTGGACCGGACGGCGGCACAACGACCTGGTCGCCGAGCTTGGCGACGCCTATCGGGATTTCTGGAAATCGCCGGCGAGCAACCGCCCTGCCCGGCGGCGAAAGTTTTGTCGATCAGATCGTTCGCGCGACCGACGGGACTTGCGGCATTGCCCGCGGGCGATGTCGTCCTCGTCGTGCATTCCGGCACGATCCGCGCCGCGCTCGCCATCGCGCTCGACCTTGACCCCGACGGCGCGCTGCGTTTCGTGATCGATCCGCTCTCGCTGACGCGGATCGATCGCCTCGACAACGGCTGGCGCGTGGTCGCGGTCAATCAGCGTTTCTGATCCGCTCGCCGGGAGCGGGGGGAGGGCAGGCCATTATCCGTTCCTTCGCTCGCCGCGCAGCGTCGGCAATCCGATGCCGGCGGCGTCGAAGCCGCCGTCGACCGCGAGAATTTGCCCGGTGATGTAGCTTGAGCGGTCGCTGCACAGGAAGAACACGGCCTCCGCCAGTTCTTCTTCGAGGCCGTAGCGGTTGAGCGGGATCGCGTCGTGATAGTCGGCGCGGATTTCCGGCGTGTGAACGGCTTTGGCCATCGCGGTCTCGACCGGGCCGGGCGCGACACCATTGACGCGGATGCCGAACGAGGCCAGTTCGACGGCGAGCTGCTTTGTCAGATGCGCAAGCCCGGCCTTGCTGGTGCCGTAGGCCGAGCGCAGCGTCGAGGCGCGTACCGCCGAAATCGAGGTGATGTTGACGATCGCGCCGCCCTGTTCGCGCATCAGCGGCACCGCCGCCTTGGTGCAGAGAAATGGCCCGGTAAGATTGACCTCCAGCACCCGGCTCCAGTCGTCGTCGGAAGTCTCCATGAGCGGCGCGAACACCGCGATGCCTGCGTTGTTCACGAGCGCGTCGAGCCGGCCAAAACCAGTGCTGAGCTTTGCCATCGCCGCCGTCACCGCGCCGGAGTCGGAGACGTCGCAATGCAGGGCGATCGTAGCGCCGGGGTTCGCCAGCGCCGCGACCGCGCCTGCGCAGCAATTCGCCCTCGATGTCGAGCAGCGCCACGCGCCAGCCCTCGGCGAGAAACCGCTTCGCCACCGCAAGCCCGATGCCGCGCGCGGCGCCGGTGACCAGTGCGACCTTTTGCGGGGAAGGGGTCATGGGTGGCCCATCGTCAATCGATTCAGCAAGCCAGTTCTCCTTGTCTCTAGCACGGAGCCGAAGGGTCTGCTTTCTTAGCCGGACAATGTCAGCAAGACAAAGGGCCGAACTTCATGAAGCTCAGCGACGTCAGGGAAATGCCGCCGGAACATTGGCGGCCGGGGGTGGAAACCCGCATGCTGGTGTCGGCCAGCAATGGCGCAACGCAATTGTGCATCTTCGAACAGTGGATGGCGCCCGGAACCGGCGCGCCGACCCATTTTCATCCCGTCGAGGAGGTGCTGACGGTGCGCGAAGGCGAAGCCGAGATGTGGCTGGATCAAGAACGCATCATCGTGTCGGAGGGCCAGTCGCTGCTCGTGCCGGCCCGCCGCCTGCACGGCTTCCGCAATTCCGGCGCCGCGACGCTTCACATCCATGCGGTGCTGGCGTCGCCGGTTTTTGAGGCCACGATGGAAGGCGCCACGGAAACGGTGCGACGGTGGGATGCGGTGTGAGAGGGTGAGCGCAAGAGCGCCTTTGCCATCCCTACGCTTGCTTCACCCTTCCCCTTCCTCGCCAATGGCCAAGCTGATCAGGTGGAACCTGATGACGCTGCACGCTTCGTCTGCCTGTGAGAAGGGCGACTCCGTCAAACAAAAATAAGCATGAATGGTCGGCTGAAGTGTCGGTTTGGCGTGGTTTCGTTCGTCGTCCCAAAAGTTCACGGTTCGGCGGTGAGTTCCCTGGACCGCGGTCCCGCGGGATTCATGCCTGTAAGCGAACGGAGGCGCAGCGACATGAACTTCTCCTATCGTTGGGTAATCGTCGCCATAGGCGCGCTCATGACCTGCGTCGGCATCGGCGCGATGTTCTCGCTGGCGGTGTATCTTGAGCCGATGTCGGCGAGTACCGGCTGGTCGCGCGCCGGCATATCGAGCGCGATGACGCTTGATTTTCTGGTGATGGGCGTTGCGTCGTTTGGGTGGGGCGCGGCAAGCGACCGGTTCGGCACCCGCATTGTCGTGCTGGCCGGCGCGGTTCTGCTCGGACTCGGACTGCTGCTGGCAAGCCGGGCGACCTCGCTGATCGAATTCCAGCTTACTTACGGCGTTCTTGTTGGCCTCGCCGCCGGCAGCTTCTTCGCCCCAATGATCGCCGCAACGACCACATGGTTTGTAAGCAACCGCAGTCTCGCGGTCTCTCTTGTATCGGCCGGGATGGGCGTTGCGCCCATGACGATCTCGCCGTTCGCACGCTGGCTGATTTCGACCTACGATTGGCGCGTTGCGATGATGACAATCGGTATCGCCGCATGGATTCTGCTGGTGCCGGCCGCGCTGTTGGTGCGTCGGCCGCCCGAGGCGGCGAACGATGGCGCGGCGAACGCCGCCGCCGAGCCGTCCGACATGTCCGCAGCCCAGGCGCTCCACTCGCCGCAATTTCTGGTTCTGGCGGTTACCTTCTTCCTCTGCTGCGCGGCCCACTCCGGGCCGATCTTTCATATGGTCAGTTATGCGATGCTGTGCGGCGTGCCGGCGATGGCAGCCGTCAGTATCTACAGTGTCGAGGGCCTGGCGGGGCTTGGCGGCCGTCTTCTGCTGGGCGTGCTCGCCGACCGGCTCGGCGTCAAGCGTGTACTGGTGGCGGGCCTTCTGGTGCAGGCGTTCGCGATCGCGACCTATCTCTTTGTTAACCGGCTCGGGGAGTTCTATCTGCTGGCCGTGGTTTTCGGCACGGCCTATGGCGGCGTGATGCCGCTCTATGCGGTGCTGGCGCGGGAATATTTCGGTCAGCGCGTGATGGGCACGGTATTCGGCGCGGCAACAATGACGTCGAGTATCGGCATGGCGTTCGGCCCGTTGGCCGGCGGCTGGATATTCGACACCTTCAATAGCTATCGCTGGCTCTATCTGGGCTCGTTCAGCGTGGCGTTAGGCGCGGTGGCAATCGCTCTTGCCTTTCCGCGGCTTAGGCGCGAAGCGCTGCAGCCGGCGTGAGGAGACTGACATGCACAGGAAAAACAAGACGCAGATCATCCGCGCCCTCTTCGCTGCTTATCTGTCGAACGACCGCAAGGCCGTCGAAGGCGCGTTCACTGACGATTTCCGTTTCACAAGCCCGTATGACGACGAGATCGACAAGGCCACTTATTTCGTGCGCTGCTGGCGCGTCGCCGACTGGATCGAACGGCATGAGCTCGAACGTATCCTCGTTGAAGGCGATGGGGCCTTTGTGACCTACAAATGCATGGCCAAGGACGGCAAGAGTTTCCGTAACACTGAATTCTTCAGCTTCGAGGCCGACAAGATCAATCGCATCGATGTGTATTTCGGCGCCACCTACAAGGATGGTGTTTTCGTTCCCATGAAATCATAATTGGCGATATCTGGAGGAGACAGTGATGGAGACGAGAAGCGCCAGCGGTTTGTCGAAATCGCAACTCCGATGGTGGTTATGGCACCTCATGGTATTCCGACCTGCGCGAGCTGTTCACCGGCATTCTGCCGACCCAGCGAATGATGGATTCACCAGAACCGCCGCGCGTCTTCGTCGATTTCTGGACTTCGGCCTATCGGACCATTGGCGATCGAGGGGCGCGCCCCGGCCAAACGGCGAGATGCACTCGCCGGGGATGCCAATTACCTCCGAAATAATTTCACAGGCCATGTCGGTGCCGCAAAACTCGGTTCGTCTTGTGAATGAGCGCTGGTTCGCAGCCGGCCTTCTGAATTGAACAACGGAGCGTGACGATGCGATTCATGGTGATTGTAAAGGCCGACAAGAACAGCGAATCCGGCGTGATGCCGAGCACGGAAATGCTCACGGCAATGGGCAAGTTCAACGAGAAGATGGTGAAAGCCGGCGTCATGCTGGCGGGTGAGGGCCTGCATCCGACGTCGAAGGGCGCCCGGATCAAATATTCCGGAAAGCCCAGCGTGAGCCATGGCCCGTTTGCTGTGACCAATGATCTCGTCGCCGGCTTCTGGCTCATCCAGGTCAAGTCGCTGGACGAGGCGATCGACTGGATGAAGCGTGCGCCATTCGACGGTGGTGCTGAAATCGAAATCCGGCAAATCTTCGATGCAGAGGATTTCGGCGAGGCGCTGACGCCTGAGCTGCGTGAGCAGGAAGAGCGTCTGCGTGCCCAGGTGGGCAAAAAGTGAAAACTCGGTGAGTGTCATTCCGGGGCAGCCTGCAAGGCTGAACCCGGAATCGAGATTGCTGCGCGAGATTCCGGGTTCGCGCTTTGAGCGCCCCGACAAGACGACCAAGTCATTCACACTGAACAGGAGCGACCATGCGGTTCATGATGCTGATGATTCCCCTGGGCTACGAGACCGCGCCGCCGGACGTGAAGCTCGATCCCGAACGCGTGTCCGCGATGATGAAATACAACGAGGCGCTAAAGGAGGCGGGCGTCTTGATCACGCTCGATGGCCTGCATCCGCCGTCAGCGGGCGCGCGGGTCTCGTTCGCGACCGGCAAGCCTATCGTGACCGATGGCCCCTTCACCGAGGCCAAGGAAGTGCTCGGCGGCTACTGGATGATCGACGTCAAGTCGCGGGAGGAGGCGATCGCCTGGGCCATGAAGTGCCCGGCATCGAGCAATGAGATCATCGAAATCCGCCGGGTGCAGGAAATGTCGGATTTTTCACCCGAAGTGCAGCGAGGCCGCAGCCGGATTCGCCGAATTGCAGGGCAGGGCGGCGGACGCCGTTAAGTCGAGAAATTGTCGTCAACGTCAAGCACAACGGAGAAGGATCCCATGAGCACCAACGATACCTTCCTTGCTGTCTTCCTCGGCAGCAAGACCAGCGCGAAAATGGCGGCTTGGAACGCGCTGCCGGAGGCTGAGCGGCGCGGCGAAGAGCGAGCAGGGAATGGCGGCGCTGGAAGACGTGGGTCGAAAAGCACCAGGGAGCGATCGTCGCGCATGGGTGGGCCGCTCGGTAAGACCAAGCAGGGTGGATGCAAGCGGCATCGCTGGACATCAGCAACGAGATGTCGGCCTTCACGGTGGTGCGCGCCGCCTCGCATGAGGCCGCCGCGAAGCTGTTCGAAGAACCATCGCACATTTTGCGATCTTTCCCGGTGAGGCGCGTGGAGGTCATGCCGGTGCTTCCGATCCCGGGCGGTTAGGGCGTTAACCGCATTTGCGCCACGTTGGACCGCGGCTAGTGACCTTTGCGCCCGGCTCATGTAAAAGCCTTTCACATGAGCTGGCGCAAGGAACAGCGCCGCGCCGAGCGCGGCTATCATCACGGCAATCTCAAAGAGGCGTTGCTGCAGGCGGCACTCGGGCTGATCGCGGAAAAAGGCGCGGCCGGTTTCACCTTTGCCGATGCCGCGCGCATGGCAGGCGTCAGCCCGGCGGCGCCGTACCGGCATTTTCGCGATCGCGACGAATTACTTTCCAGCATCGCGCAGCGCGGTTTTGAGCAGTTCGAGGCGGCACTGACACAGGCCTGGGATGACGGCCGCCCGGATACCGTTACGGCATTCGAGCGGGTCGGCAAAGCCTATCTCGCCTTCGCCCGCGAGGAGCCGGCATTCTACTCGGCGATGTTCGAATCAGGGCTTCCCGTCGACGTTAATCCGACATTGCAGGCGGCAAGCGAGCGCGCCTTCGGCATCATCAGAGCCGCGGCGGAACGGCTTGCCGCACTGGCACCGCCCGGCACGCCGCGGCCACCGGCCATGATGATGGCCCTGCACATCTGGTCGATGTCGCATGGCGTGGCCTCGCTGTTCGCACGAGGCGATGCGGCGCGCCGTAAGCTGCCGATGTCGGCGGAGGATCTTCTGGAAGCGGAAGTGCTGATCTATCTGCGCGGTCTCGGCTTCCCGACCGACCGCCGACCGTCCGGGCAAAAGGAACAGGCGGATCAAAAACCGCCCCCGCTGCCGGCTGGTCCCTGGGGCACCCCAAAATAAATTCGCGGGAGCCGCTTGCGCCCAGCTTGACAAAAATCCGGGATGGTTTAGGTATGTAAATGTTATTTACATTCACAACGGCGTGATGCCGTCATGGAGAGGGAAATGGCCTACACCGCAGATGTCAATCGATGGCGCGGTCCCGACAGTGAGCCCTACCGCCCGCATATGCTCGATTCGCCCTGGCACCCCGGCTGGATCGCCGTGACCATTCTGGGCTTCATCATCTGGTGGCCGATCGGCCTTGCCCTTCTCTTTTTCACACTCGGGAGCAGAAAAATGGCTTGCTGGAGTCATGGCGATCGTTGGTCGAACAAGATGGAGCGGATGCAGTACAAGATGGAGCGGATGCGCAATCGCATGGAGCGCCGCGGCTTTCCGTTCGGTCCGCCCTCCAGCGGCAATCGCGCCTTCGACGAGTACCGCATGGAAACCTTGCGGCGGCTCGAGGAAGAGCAGACCGAATTCCGGGATTTCCTCGATCGCCTGCGTCACGCCAAGGACAAGGAAGAGTTCGACCAGTTCATGGCGCAGCATCGCCAGCGTCCCACCCCGCCGCCCCAGGACGGTCAGCCGCAGACCTAGACGACAAAGGCTCAAGCCTCAGGCTAGTGCCCCCACAAAGCCTGATGGCGACACAACCGCCCGTTTGCGAAAGCAGACGGGCGGTTTGCTTATGCGTGCACCTGCGCCTGATTTGTCGGACTGGCGCTGTTGCGGCACGGCTGTATATTGGCAGAAGCGCGAAACGCGGCGCTGGCGGATTCAGGGTGCTGGATTGGCGGGTGGACATGGCCCCGGACGGAGTTTCATCACGCGGCGATCTGTGGCTCTCGATCCGGCGCGAGGCTGAAACCGCCTTGGCCTGCGACCCGATATTTGGTCGCTCTTTATCGGCCTCGATTCTCGATCATCCCGACCTCGGCGCCGCGGTGTCCCATCAGATCGGACAGCGCCTCGGCAAAAGCGCCGGCGCTCGACATCAGTTTGAGCGCGCCGCCAATGAAGCATTCGCGGCTTCACCCGATCTCGTTGATGCCGCGAGCCGCGATCTTGACGTGATTGTCCTAAACGATCCGGCATCCACCGGGCCGCTGCCAGTGCTGCTCAATTTCAAGGGATATGTCGCGTTGCAGACCTGGCGTGTGTCGAACTGGCTCTGGCGTTGCAACCGGCGCGACCTCGCTCTCCTGTTGCAAAGCGAGTCGTCGCGATTCGCTTCAGGTCAGCATGCACCCCTCTGCATCGATCGGAACATCGGTGTTCCTGGATCATGCCACCGGCATCGTGATCGGCTCGTTCGTGACCATCGGCGACGGCGTGACCATCCAGCAGAACGTCACGGTCGGACGCAAAGCCGAAAGTCCGCACCGCGCGCCAAGGATCGGCAGAGGCGTCCTGCTCAGCACGGGGGCAACCGTGCTCGGCGACGTCAGCATCGGTGACTTTGCCAAGATCGGCGCGGGGGCGGTCGTGACCAGCGACGTCCCGAGCGGCTGCACGGCGGTCGGGGTTCCCGCGCGCCTGACCAATTGCCCTGAAGAGGTCCACGCCTAGACTCGGGCGGGCGCCGCGGGTCGACCGCGTCAGGACCCCAATCCACCTCCCGCCGCCCGGCAATTCCCGCCGCCAAAATCCCCTATGGTAACCACGTATTAACCATGATTAGCGTCTGGTTGGGGCGTAAAGACGCGCGGATAGCCCTCGTTTTGACATGTTGGCAGGGGAAGCAGCCTCGGGCTTTGGACGGGCCTCCCATGTGACACAACAAGGCTTTGGCGTTGGCGCTTACCGCCGCGCCCGGCGCGCGGCTGTGGAACCGGCAGCCATTTGCTCCCGGAGGATTGGGACGCTTGCGTTGAGAGGATATTGCCTATGAACCCGGCCGACGTGGCTCAGGCAGCCTTGCCGCTACCATCCGCCGACGTATCGTTGATCGCGCTGTTCCTGCAGGCCCACTGGGTTGTGAAAGCGGTCATGCTGGGGCTGCTCGCCTGTTCGATCTGGGTCTGGGCGATCGCCATCGACAAGATGTTCCTGTATTCGCGCACCAAGCGCGCCATGGATCGCTTCGAGCAGGCATTCTGGTCCGGGCAATCGATCGAGGAACTTTATCGCGCGCTTTCGGCCAAGCCGACCCAGTCGATGGCGGCGTGTTTCGTTGCCGCCATGCGCGAATGGAAGCGGTCTTTCGAAAGCCACGCGCGATCCTTCGCCGGGCTTCAGATGCGGATCGAGAAGGTGATGAACGTCTCGATCGCCCGGGAAATCGAGCGGCTGGAACGCCGGCTCCTGGTGCTGGCGACGGTCGGCTCGGCGGGCCCCTTCGTCGGCCTGTTCGGCACCGTCTGGGGCATCATGTCGAGCTTCCAGTCGATTGCCGCCTCCAAGAACACCTCGCTGGCGGTGGTGGCCCCGGGCATCGCGGAGGCGCTGTTTGCAACCGCAATCGGCCTTATCGCCGCCATTCCAGCGACTATTTTCTATAATAAGTTCACTTCCGAGGTAAACCGGCAGGCCCAGCGGCTGGAAGGGTTCGCGGACGAATTTTCAGCGATTTTGTCGCGTCAGATCGACGAGCGGGCGTGAGGGGCGGTATATTGTGAGCGCATCGTGAGCACCAGATCATGGCGATGAACGTGGCAGGTTCGTC
Organism: uncultured Alphaproteobacteria bacterium; assembly: GCA_963745785.1. Lineage (GTDB taxonomy): Bacteria > Pseudomonadota > Alphaproteobacteria > Rhizobiales > Xanthobacteraceae > Bradyrhizobium. Next base: position 89,604 of record CAVUYV010000025.1, read on the forward strand.
GGGAGGCGGGGGACGCCGCGGCCGGCGTCGCGCCGTGATGGCGGAGATCAACGTCACGCCGATGGTCGACGTAATGCTGGTGCTGCTGATCATTTTCATGGTGTCGGCGCCGCTCTTGACCGTGGGCGTGCCGCTCGACCTGCCGCAGACCCAGGCCAAGAGCCTCGATCAGGACAAGAATCCGCTGACGCTTTCGGTCAACCTCAAAGGTCAGGTCTTTCTCAATGACAATGAAATCGCCCTCAACGATCTGGTGCCCAAGTTGAAGGCGATCACCGATGCCCGCGGCGGGCTGGATGAGCGCATTTTTGTTCGAGGCGACAAGAAGGTCGACTACGGTACCGTGATGAAGGTGATGGGACGGCTGTCAGCCGCGGGCTTTCGGCGCGTCGCGCTGGTGACGGAAGTGGATCAGGGATAAGCGGAAAGTGAAAGTCGACAAGACACTCGTTGCGTCGGTCGCACTCCACGTCCTCGTGATCGGGTGGGGGCTGATATCGTTTTCGGCGCGGTCGCTCGAAGCGCCGCCGCCGGAATCGATGCCGGTCGATATCATCTCCGCCGATCAGCTCTCCAAGATCACCGCCGGCATCAAGAGCGGCGAAAAGGACAAGCCGAAGCCGCTGGTCGAGAAAATCGCCGATGCCAGACCGGTCGACGACGCCGTCGGCAAAATCACCGAAAAGAAGGAAATCGTAACCGCCTCGGCGCCTGAACCGCCGCCGAAGCCGGTGGAAAAGCCGGTCGAGAAAAAGCCCGATCCGCCAAAACCGGTCGCCGAGGACAAGCCCAAGGACGAGCCGAAGCCGATCGAGAAGAAGCCGGATCCGCCCAAGGTCGACCCGATCGCGGAGGCCCTAAAATCGGAAGACACCAAAAAGCCGGTGCCGAAGCCGGAAGCCAAGGCTACGCCGCCGCAGCCGCCGAAGCCGAAGCAGGAGCGGACCTTCGATCAATCGAAGATCGCGGCCTTGCTCGACAAGCGCGACCCGAGCCGGCAGTCCATCACCGGCGCGGCGTTGAATTCCTCGGCCTCGCTCGGGACCACGCGCGGCACGGCAGCGACCCTGTCGCAGTCCGAGCTTGATGCGATGCGGGCACGCCTGGCGAGCTTGTGGAATGTCCAGCCGGGTGTCGAACATCCGGAGGAACTATATGTCACGGTCCGGATTCGCCTGAACCCGGATCGTCGCCTCGCCGCGCCGCCTCAGGTGGTCTCGAGCGGAAGCTCGGCGCGATATCAGGCCGCGGCGGAAGCAGCCGTTCGTGCTGTCTTGCAGGGCCAGCCATACACCATGCTGCGCGACGAGACCTACGAACAGTGGAAATACATGGATATCGATTTTGACCCCAAGCAGATGTTTCGCAGTTGATGTTTCTAGAGCTGAGCCAGCAATGCCCATCACGTCGTTTTCGCTTTCTTCATTGCCGTTGAACCGCCGCGACATCCTGATCGGGGGCGCGGGCGCCGCTGCAAGTTTGCTGCTGCCCTCGTTCGCGGGCGCGCAGACGAAATTGCAGGTGACCGAAGGCAACGTCGCGCCGCTTCCGATCGCGATCCCGAATTTCGTGGCGGGATCGCCGGCGGACGGCGAGGTCGGCGTCGGCGTCGCCCAGGTCATCACCAACAACCTCAAGCGTAGCGGATTGTTTGCGCCGATCGATCAGGCCGCCTTCATCGAAAAAATCGTCAATATCGACGCCGCCCCGCAGTTCCCCAGCTGGAAAACCATCAACGCGCAAGCTCTGGTGACCGGCCGCATGACCCGCCAGGGTGACGGGCGTCTGAAGGCCGAATTCCGCTTGTGGGACGTCACCTCCGGCCAGCAGCTCACCGGTCAGCAATATTTCACCTCGCCGGAATACTGGCGCAGGATCGCGCATATCATCTCGGACCAGATCTATGAGCGATTGACCGGAGACAAAGGCTATTTCGATAGCCGCGTGGTGTTCGTGGATGAAACCGGAGCCAAGGAACGGCGCGTCAAGCGACTGGCGCTGATGGATCAGGACGGCGCAAATGTCCGCTACCTGACGCGCGGCTCCGACCTGGTGCTGACGCCCCGGTTCTCCCCGTCGACCCAGGAAATCACCTATATGGAATTCGGCCAGGGCGACCCGCGCGTGTATCTGCGCAATATCGAGACCGGACAGAGCGAGATCGTCGGCAATTTCCCCGGTATGTCGTTCGCGCCGCGCTTTTCGCCGGATGGCCAGCGCGTGATCATGAGCCTGCAGCAGGGCGGCAATTCAAATCTGTTCGTGATGGACCTGCGATCGAAGTCGACGACGCGTCTCACCGATACTCCCGCGATCGATACCTCGCCGTCCTATGCGCCCGACGGCACTCGCATCTGTTTCGAATCCGATCGCGGCGGCAAGCCGCAAATCTACGTGATGCCGGCGACGGGCGGACCTGCGCAACGGATTTCCTTCGGCGAGGGCAGCTATTCGACCCCGGTCTGGTCGCCGCGTGGCGATTACATCGCCTTCACAAAACTGGGGGCCGGACAGTTTTCCATCGGCATCATGAAACCCGACGGTTCGGGCGAGCGGATTCTCACGAGCGGATTCCACAACGAGGGACCGACCTTTGCGCCCAATGGCCGCGTCCTGATGTTCTTCCGCGATCCCGGCGGCAACAGCGGACCTTCGCTGTTCACCGTGGACATTTCCGGACGCAACGAGCAACAGGTTCCGACCCCCGGCTTCGCGTCCGATCCGGCCTGGTCACCTCTGCTGTCGTAAGCACCGATACTACCGCAGCGCGGCGTTCATATTGCGGCGACAGGCTTTCCTAGCCTGCTGATTGATCGAGCGGATTTTCGTTCCTTCCGACGCGAAACAAGGTCCTGGTAACGATGTTCCCTCAGAAAGACTTCATCAGGGCCGGGGTACAACGATTAATCCAAGGACGTGCGCGCCCCGAAAATGCAGCTTGCAAGCCAGCGAGAAGTAACTGAACAGGCGATATCGCCGTCCGTTCGCGCGGCGTTGATTGATTCGCTCTTCGAAAATCCCGCTCCGCTGTTTGCAAGCATCGTCTTCGTGGCCGTCGCGGCGGTCCTGACCGCGCTGAAGACGGGAGAATATCTAATCTGGGCGTGTGTCGCGCTTCTCATCGTGGCCGGCGCTGTCCGGGCGTTCGGGTTGCAGCGGTACCCAGGGCGCAAATCGACCCTAGCTGCCGAGGAAGCTGCGCAGCGGAAGATGCGCTATCAGATCGGGGCGATGATCCAGGCCGCTGCGATCGGCATATGGTGCTCCACCACTCTGTTGAGCAGTGACGACGCCGTGGTCCACATGATTTGTTTGTCCGTCACCACCGGGGTCGTGGCGGGAAATGTGGGCAGGGCCTATGGACGGCAGTGGGTATTCCATCTGCAGATTGCACTCAGCTTCGGTCCAACTGTGATCGCGCTGGCTTTGCGCGGCACGCCCTATTACATGGCTATGTCAGTCTTCAGCGCCGTCTTTCTTCTGGCTCTCGTACAAATCTCGGCTAATTTACACAGAATATTCATGCAGGCGCTTGTGGCGCGCGAGCGCGAGTCGGCGCTGGCCGGCCAGTTCGACACGGCGTTGAATAACATGCCGCACGGTCTGTGCATGTTCCGCGTCGGCGGGCAGCTTGCGGTGATGAACCACCGTTTCAGCGAAATGATGGAACTGTCGGACGAACTCGTGCAGAGCGGTGCGAGTGCGCCCGATATCATCGCCGCCTGCGTCAGCTCCGGTTCGATCTCGGCGGCGAGCGGTGAGATGATCCTTGCTGAAATCCAGAATTCGCAGGCAAAGGACATCATCACCGCTGATCCCGACGCCGCGAGAGACCGGTCGCTGTCCTGGACGTTTCAGCCGATGGCCGGGGGCGGTGCCGTCGTGCTGCTTGAGGACATCACCGAGCGGCGCAACGCCGAAGCCAAGATCAGCCATCTGGCGCGTTACGATGAGCTGACCGAACTCCCCAACCGGGTCAATTTCCGCGACGAGATCGGGCATCTCTTGACGGTTCAGCAAGGTCGCAACCAGCTTTCGGCACTGCTGTTCGTCGACCTCGACCAGTTCAAGCAGGTCAACGACACGCTGGGCCATCCTTGCGGCGACCAGCTGTTGTGCGCGGTCGCCGGCCGGCTGCGCGACATGCTGCGGCCTGAGGATTTCGTCGCCCGCTTCGGCGGCGACGAATTCCTGGTGTTTCAGCAGAACATCAAATCGGCCGATGATGCGGCCTATCTTGCCCGGCGCATCGTCGACCATTTGAGCGAGCGCTATAAAATCGACAATCACCTGGTCGAGATCGGCGCCAGCGTCGGGATCGCGCTGACATCGCCCGGCATCACCGCCGATACGCTATTGAAGAATGCAGACATGGCGCTCTATCGCGCCAAGGCGGACGGCCGCGGCACCTTCTGTTTCTTCCGCGACGAGATGGCGCAGATCGTCGAGGCGCGCCGCATTCTGGAGCTGGACCTGCGCAAGGCCCTGGCCAATGAGGAATTCGAACTGCTCTACCAGCCGCTCGTCAATCTCAAGTCGGGACGGATTGCGACCTGCGAAGCGCTGCTGCGATGGAATCATCCAGTGCGCGGCACGGTTTCTCCGGTCGACATCATTCCGGTCGCCGAGGACATGGGGCTGATCGTCGATCTTGGCCGCTGGATCCTGCGCAAGGCCTGCATGGAATGCATGAAATGGCCGGAAGCCGTCAGCGTGGCAGTCAATTTCTCGCCGCGGCAGTTCCATCAGCGCGAACTGTTGAGCGAGGTTCGCTACGCGCTCGAGGTCTCCGGGCTGCCCCCGAACCGTCTCGAAATCGAGATCACCGAATCGTCGCTGTTGCGCAACACGCAAGTGACCCATGACGTGCTGTCCCAGTTGCACTCCATCGGGGTGCGAATCTCGCTGGACGATTTCGGCACCGGCTATTCGAGCCTGAGTTATTTGCATAATTTCCCGTTGCAGAAGGTGAAGATCGACCGATCATTCCTCGAGGGCATCGACAGTGATCGTCCGCTGACGCTGTTGCGCGGGGTGGCACGGCTCAGCGCCGATCTCGGCATGTTGGTCGTGGTCGAAGGCATCGAGACCAACGAGCAACTGGAGCTGATCAGCGCCGATGGCACGGTGACCGAGGCGCAGGGCTACCTGTTCAGCCGGCCGGTCCCGGCGGTGCGGGTACGCCAGTTGCTGAGCGCCTCGCACGGCCGCCGCATGGAAGAGCCGCAGCTCGTGGCGCCGTCGCGGTCGATCGCCTGAGGCAATTTCAGTAATTCCACCGGTTCGAATGCATGCCCGACCGCCACAAAGGTTAACCTTAATGTGTCGACAGCTTTGCAATTTCGTTAGGAGGCTGTTAACCTTTTCTCCACGCGCACAAGTTGTTTGGAAGTTGGGGGGCATCAGATGAAGTCCGGGGTCGAACCGCGCACTTCACCCTTTGTGCGGGGATCAGGGCTGCTTGATCGCGTCGATTACCGATCCATCGAAACTCCTGCGGAGAAAGATTGCATCTACTTGATGCGTTACAGAGCCTATCTGCATAGCGGATTAATCTTGCCGTCGGAGTCTCGGCGCGTCAGTGATCGCTATGACGATGCGCCCAACGCCTGGACGTTCGGGATCTATGTTGACGGAGAACTCTGTAGTTCTCTTCGCCTCCACGTCCTGACATCAGAATGGAGGATGTCCTTTGCAACCGAATTGTTCGGCGATGTTCTTCACCCTCGCCTCGATCAAGGCGAAGTTTTCGTCGATTCGGCTCGTTTTGTTGCAGACCCCGAAAAGGCCCGGCGGTTCCCGGAGCTTCCCTATCTGACGCTGCGGCTGGCCTATCTGGCATGCGAGTATTTCAACGCCGATACCGGGCTTGCGCTCGTTCGCGCCGAGCACCAGGCGTTTTATCGCCGGGTCTGTTTGCACGAGACCATCGCCGAACCGCGTTCGTTTCCGAACGTATTGAAAAAGGTGGTATTGATGACGTCCGGTTTCCGGACCCGGCGGGAACAGGTCTTGGCCCGTTTTCCCATCATGCGCTCGAGTGCTTTCGAGCGGCGGATGCTGTTTGAGCGCGACGGCGCACGCGGTCTGTCTTCGCTTGATGTGACGATGTCTCAATTGGAGCGCACATCGATCGTCCCGCAGCCCTGACGAATCGGCCTTGTTCCCTCAGGGGCGCCATTTTGCGAACAGGTGTTGCCGCCGGGCTGCAGTTAGGCCCTAAAACAGGCCATCGTGGCCGCGCCCCCGGGCTTGCCTTCACCGTGGCGCCACATTTACAACCCATTAACTATCGCGGTTGCTTTTCGCCGTTTGTCGGCATTTGATCGGGTCTGGCAATACCCCATCAAGGTTGACGGAACGTTCGCTTAACCATCGCCCTGTAGACCGGATGACAGTCGAAAAACGTGAGCGTGGAGGCTCCGGAATGAAAAATCAGATGCGTATCCTCCAGGGATTGAAGTTGGCCGCGGTGCTCGCGGTGGCGCTGTCGATGGGCGCCTGCGCCAACAAGAACCTCGGCGCCGACGGCGCGATGGCAAGCGCGGCGACCCCGGGCAGCCAGCAGGATTTCGTGGTCAATGTCGGCGACCGCGTATTCTTCGAAAGCGACCAGACCGATTTGACGCCGCAGGCGATCGTCACCCTGGAGAAGCAGGCGCGCTGGTTACAGACTTACAACCGCTATGCCTTCACCATTGAAGGCCACGCGGACGAGCGCGGCACCCGCGAATACAACATCGCGCTTGGCGCGCGCCGTGCCCAATCGGTCCGGACCTTCCTGGCGTCGCGCGGCATCGATCCCTCGAGGATGCGGACCATCTCCTACGGCAAGGAACGCCCGGTCGCGGTGTGCAATGACATCTCGTGCTGGTCGCAGAACCGCCGCGCCGTCACGGTGTTGAACGCCAGCTCCTGAGGCGTTGGCTTTTTCGAACAATCTTATCGCCGGCGCCTTCGGGCGCCGGTTTTGTTTTGGTGGCTTGGTTCGTCATCGATGCTCGATGAAGTTCCGGATCACCGCCATGGCGCGTTCAGTGGGCTTTTCCCGCATCACGGGACCGTCCGGGACCAGCTTCGCGCCCTCGACGTCGAAGAACAGCCGCACTCCATTGATGCTGACATGCATGGCCTGACTCCTTGTAAACTCGCGATTTGATAGGTAGCCAAGTCCGCTTGGAATGGACTTGTCTGGAATGGATACGAGAGCTTAGGCATGAAACGACCGGATCGGGCACTAGTCACATTTTTGGCGTACTCCGTCTCTCAATGTGTGCCGCATTCGGTGTCACGCCGTTTTCGTCATCAGGGCAGAATGTCATCCAGATTTCATGGAATTACACGCGCCGCGGCCATCGCCGCGATGCTGGCGCTTGGTTCGCATGCTTTCGCGCAGTCCGAGGATGTCGACCCTGAAATGCGGATTCAGCAGCTCGAGAATCAGCTGCGGCAGCTCACCGGCCAGAATGAGGAGCTGCAATACCGCAACCGGCAGCTCGAAGAGCGCTTGAGGTTGCTTCAGGGCGGCGCGCAGGCCGCGCCCGGCGGTCAACCCGCCGTCGCCCAGCCCAACATTGCTGCGGTTCCCCCGATCCAGCCAAATCCGGCCTATCGGCCGCCGCAACCCCAGCCGGGTTACGACCAGCAGATTGCCGCTCCGGCGCCGATCATGCAGGACCCGCAGGCAGCGCCTCCCGGCGCACCCCAGGGCCGCCGCCGTGGCGATGCCTTCGATCCGAGCCAGAGCCCGAATGCCCCGGGGGTGCCGCAGGCGCTCGGCGGCGGTCAGCTTCCGCTTCCCGCAGGCTCACCGGTTGGCGCTCCCGGGGGACGCGGCGCGGGCGAGCCGCTCGATCTGGCGAACAGTGGTGGTGCGCGTAACCCGCCTGGAGCGTTGCCGCCACCTGCGGCGCGAAACCCGGGGGCGAGCGCTGCGCTGACCACCTTGCCGCCTTCGGCAACGCCGCGGGACGAGTTCGACCTCGGCATCGGCTATATGCAGCGCAAGGACTATGCGCTGGCCGAAGAAACCATGCGCAACTTCGTGCAAAAATACCCGAGCGATCCCCTGGTCGCCGACTCGCAGTATTGGCTCGGCGAGAGTTTTTTCCAGCGCCAGCAATACCGCGACGCTGCGGAAGCCTTCCTCGGCGTGACCACCAAGTTCGACAAATCGGCGAAAGCCCCCGACGCCCTGCTGCGGCTGGGACAATCGCTGGCGGCCCTGAAAGAGAAGGAAGCCGCATGCGCGGCGCTCGGCGAGGTGACGCGGAAATACCCGCGCGCCTCGAGCGGGGTCAAACAGGCCGTGGACCGCGAGCAAAAGCGGGTTAGGTGCTAAAGAGAGCTGGCGGACCTGATCCGAGGTGGAAACCGGGTTTCCGAACGCCATGCCCAACGACGACAATTCCCCGATCTCGGCTCAGGAGGCGAAGCGCCTGTTCGCGGATTGGAGGGGCGCTCCCGCGGTCGTTCTCGCCGTTTCCGGTGGTCCTGATTCAATCGCGCTGATGTGGCTTGCGGCGCGTTGGCGCCGCGCTTTGGCGCGCGGCCCGCGCCTTATCGCCGTCACGGTCGATCACGGCTTGCGGCCGGAGGCCGCAGCCGAGGCGCGTGAGGTCAAGCGCCTGGCGCGCAGCCTCGATCTGCCACATCGCACGCTGCGCTGGACCGGTCCGAAACCGAGAACCGGATTGCCGGCCGCAGCACGGGCGGCGCGTTATCGCCTGCTGGTGCAAGCCGCGCGGACCAGCGGTGCGACGCATATCCTCACCGCGCATACCCGCGACGACCAGGCCGAGACGCTGTTGATGCGAATGCTGCGCGGCAGCGGCATCGCCGGCCTCGCGGCGATGGCGCGAGAGTCCGAGCGCGATGGCTTGCTGCTGGCGCGCCCGTTCCTGGACATTTCGAAGTCGCAGCTCATCGCGACACTGAGGAAAGCCAAGGTCGGCTTCGCTGACGATCCGACCAACCGCGACACCAGCTTCACGCGTCCGCGTCTGCGCACATTGATGCCGCTTCTCGCCGCCGAGGGCGGCGATACGCGCAATCTGGTGCGGCTGGCGTCGCGGCTTGCCCGCGCAAACGCTGCCGTGGAAGTGCTGGTCGATGGCGCCGAACGCTATCTCGCGCTCAGGGATCGCCAAGGCTTGCATTCGGGATTTAACGCCAAAACCGCCGAGCGATTGGATGCCAAGACCTTCGATGAAAAGATTTTTGCGGCCATGCCCGACGAAATTCGCCTGCGGCTATTGCTGCGCGCGATCGATCGGGTGGGCCATGAGGGGCCGGCAGAACTCGGCAAGGTCGAAGCCGTGCTGTCGGCATTGGACCGAGCCGGCGCCGAGAACAATGCAGGGCGCCGACCAAGGCTGAGACAGACCCTCGCCGGTGCACTAATCAGCCTGATTGATAGCCGGATCCGTATCGAGCCCGCGCCGCGACGCCGCCGTTCAGGATGAAGCCGGCTCGAATACCGTCGCAAATCGCTTGGGAGCCTTAACCACCCCCGGAAAACGCCGGTTTCACCGCCATTATTTGAGCCGGAATTGCGCTAACATGCGCTAAATAGTCCTGCGTGGTTCCCTTGGCAGCGACCGGCTCGGCACCTAGATTGTAGTGTAACCGACCGAGGGTTTTCCCAGCGCCTGCCCAAAGGACCCTGCCCAAGGAATAAGGCCGCGATCCGCGCGACCACGAAGGAAGATCGATGAACGCCAATCTGCGCAATTTCGCCCTCTGGGTCATTATTGTTTTGCTGCTGTTGGCGTTGTTCACGCTCTTCCAGAACCCCGGTCAGCGCGCGTCGTCGCAGGATATCTCGTTCTCGCAGCTTTTGACCGAAGTCGACCAGAACCACGTTCGCGACGTCGTCATCCAGGGGCCGGAAATCCACGGCACCTTCACCAACGGCTCAAGCTTCCAGACCTATGCGCCGAACGATCCGACGCTGGTCTCGCGCCTGTATAACGGCAAGGTTTCGATTACCGCGAAACCGCCCGGCGACAACGTGCCGTGGTTCGTGTCGCTGCTGGTTTCCTGGTTGCCGTTCATCGCGCTGATCGGGGTGTGGATCTTCCTGTCGCGGCAGATGCAGGGCGGCGCCGGCAAGGCGATGGGTTTTGGCAAGTCGCGGGCCAAGATGCTGACCGAGGCGCATGGCCGCGTGACCTTCGAGGACGTCGCCGGCGTCGATGAGGCCAAGCAGGACCTGCAGGAGATCGTCGAATTCCTGCGCGATCCCGGAAAGTATCAACGGCTGGGCGGCCGGATTCCGCGCGGCGTGCTGCTGGTCGGCCCTCCCGGCACCGGCAAGACGCTGATCGCGCGCGCGGTTGCCGGTGAAGCCAACGTGCCCTTCTTCACGATCTCCGGCTCGGACTTTGTCGAGATGTTCGTCGGCGTCGGCGCCTCGCGTGTCCGCGACATGTTCGAACAGGCCAAGAAGAACGCGCCCTGCATCATCTTCATCGACGAAATCGATGCGGTCGGCCGCCATCGCGGCGCCGGCCTCGGCGGCGGCAATGACGAGCGCGAGCAGACGCTGAACCAGTTGCTGGTCGAGATGGACGGTTTCGAGGCCAATGAAGGCGTGATCCTGATCGCGGCGACCAACCGGCCGGACGTGCTGGATCCGGCGCTGTTGCGCCCGGGCCGCTTCGACCGCCAGGTGGTGGTGCCGAACCCGGACGTCGTCGGCCGCGAACAGATCCTTAAAGTTCACGTCCGCAAGGTGCCGCTGGCCCCCGATATCAACCTGAAGACCATCGCGCGCGGCACGCCCGGCTTCTCCGGCGCCGACCTGATGAACCTCGTCAACGAGGCGGCGCTGACGGCGGCGCGGCGCAACAAGCGCATGGTGACCCAGGCCGAGTTCGAGGAAGCAAAAGACAAGGTGATGATGGGCGCCGAGCGCAAGTCGCTGGTGATGACCGAGGAAGAGAAGATGCTGACCGCCTATCACGAAGGCGGCCATGCCATCGTCGGCCTCAACGTGATTGCGACCGATCCGATCCACAAGGCGACGATCATTCCGCGCGGCCGTGCGCTCGGCATGGTGATGCAGCTGCCCGAGCGCGACAAGCTGTCGATGTCGCTGGAGCAGATGACCTCGCGGCTTGCGATCATGATGGGCGGCCGCGTCGCGGAGGAACTGGTGTTCGGCCGCGAGAAGGTCACCTCGGGTGCCGCCTCGGATATCGAGCAGGCGACCCGGCTGGCGCGCATGATGGTGACGCGCTGGGGTCTGTCGGAAGAACTCGGCACCGTGTCCTATGGCGAGAACCAGGACGAGGTGTTTTTGGGGATGTCGGTATCGCGCACCCAGAACGCTTCCGAAGCGACCGTTCAGAAGATCGACAGCGAGATCAGGCGTCTGGTGGAAGAAGGCTACAACCAGGCGACCAAAATCCTGACCGAGAAGCGGGCCGATCTTGAAGCCCTGGCAAAAGGTCTATTGGAGTACGAGACCCTGACCGGCGATGAGATCATCGACCTGCTCAAGGGCAAGAAGCCGAACCGCGAGTTGGTGCTGGAGCCGACCACGCCGCGTACCTCGGCCGTGCCGCCGGCCGGCAAGCCGCGCCCGCGGCCCGATCCGGACCCTGGACTGGAGCCGCAGCCACAGGCGTGACGCTCAAACGGTTTGCGATCGCGTTGACTTGAGAATGGGCGCATCATGCGCCCGTTCTTTTTGTGGACTGCTTCGCTTGACCGGGCGAATTGGCATGCATGTCGTCGAATGCGATGTCCCCTCCAACAGCGCTCTAGGCCCGGACCTGAGAACGGCTTACTTTCACGATTCCTACCGCGCGCCACTGACGCTAGCGGAACTTGGAATCGTCGAGCTCTTCTTTGCGTTGTTCGGACATACGCCGCTCTGGATGAAGCTGCTGCTGATCGCCCGGAATACGTTGGCCCGCTTGTTCGGTCTGGAAGTTCCAACGGTCGGCGAGATCATGAAACCCGAGGATCAGAAGCACATACAGCGTCGGCGAGAAGATAGGGCCCTGGCCGATCTTCTTCATCGGCTGACAATGAAGTTGTCGCGGGTCGCAACAACAAACACTTGGACTTCAGGCTGTCGGTACTGAAGGCAATGGAGGGGGATACGGCGAGCGTCGTGGTCTCGACGATCTGCACGGTGCATAACGTCTATGGAAAAATCTACCTGTGCCTCATCGTTCCGTTCCATCGCCATGGCGTTCGCTCGTTGATGTCGAACGCCGTGGTGGCGAGGCGGATATAAACCGATGGGATGACGGGCATCCTGTGAGATTCCGGCGCTGGCATGCGCGCTCGCATTGATCGTGACCTTTATCTTGATGGGGGTGCCGGTCGGTCTCGGCGCCACGCTGATTGTCGCGGCGCTGATCTTGCGCCGCACCGGTGCCTGGTGGCGGCGTGAGCAGGCGCCGTCGTTGATATCAGCCGCGCACGCCTAGGTTTTAAATGCCCGACTGAATCGTCATATTTGCGTCTTGTCAGACGGCCTGAATAGTTGTTCAGTTCTTCAAAGCGGTTTGCCCGCAAACCGCTCAAAACATTGAAGATGCGCGCTCGCCGACCGAAGCAATTCGGGCGGAGCGCGCCCGGGGATGAGAAACGCGCGATGGTTTACCGGCGGACCCATCAGGTGGTGAAGCGCCTCGCGGCGCGGCGCAGCGCTATTCTGGCGGCGGCGAGGCAGGCTGCCGCGGACGGCGGCATGGCCGCGGTGCAAATCGCGCCGGTCGCGATCCGCGCCAATGTCGCCGCCGGCACCGTCTACCGCTATTTCCCCTCCAAGGCGGACCTGATTTCCGAATTGATCGCCGACGTTTCGCGCGATGAATTGGCGGCGATCCGCCGGGCGGCGGACGCAGCACCCGGGCCGTCTTCGGCGCTGGCCGCGGCCGTCACCACGGTCGCCGTGCACGTGCTGTCGCAGCGCAAGCTCGCATGGGGCATCCTGGCCGAACCGGTCGATGTTGACGTCACCGCCTCGCGGCTCGCAAGCCGCCGCGAGATATCAGGTGAGATCGCGGCCCGGATCGACGCCGCGGTCCGCGCCGGCCATCTGCCCGCGCAGGACACTTCTCTGGCCGCGACCGCGCTGCTTGGGGCGTTGCATGAATCGCTGGTCGGGCCATTGGCGCCGGACAATCCGGACGATCCCGCCAAAATGCGCGACGCCGTTCAGACCGTGACGCTATTGGCGCTGCGCGCGGTTGGCGTGATGGACGCTCGCGCCCGCGGCCTCGTGGTGCAGGCGGTGCTGCCGGCCAAAACGCTGGTCGGGGCGTAGGTGTTTTCAGCCGTAGGAGCTGTGTAGGCGGGCAAAGCCAGCGGGTCGCGCGAATGCGCGCCCGACAATAAACTTCAGAACGCATTAGCAGTCGTTCTAGCTGTCATCGAAGGCGATGGGCACGGCGCACGTGCGCCTTTTGCCCACCCGACATTCCGCCGCATTGGTCGCTTAAGACGCGCGACCTGTTCAACCCATCCCAAGGAGCATTCCATGACGACGACATCAGGATCGGCCAAATGGCAGGGCGGCATCAAGGACGGCAAGGGCGCGATTTCGACCAAGAGCGGCGCGCTGAAAGGATTACCCTTACGGCTTCGCGAGCCGCTTCGAGGGCAAGCCGGGCTCCAACCCTGAAGAGTTGATCGGGGCGGCCCATGCCGCTTGTTTCACCATGGCGCTGTCGCTGATCCTCGGCGAAGCCAAGCTCACCGCCGAGCAGATGGAGACCAAGGCCGATGTCACGCTCGAGAAGCAGGGCGACGGTTTTGCCATCACGTCCGTTCATCTCACCTTGAACGCAAAAATCCCCGGCGCGGACAAGGCAAAATTCGAGGAACTGGCGGGCAAGGCAAAGGCCGGATGCCCGGTATCGAAGCTGTTGAATACCAAGATCACCCTGGATGCGACGCTGCAGAGTTGAATGTCGTTATTCCGGGCGCGCGCAGCGCGAACCTGGAATCTCGCGCCGCAACTTCTGGATTCCGGGTTCGCGTCTTTGACGCGCCCCGGAATGACAGTTGAGAGCGCGCCGCCCGCTCACATCTCCGCGTCGCCGTCCGGGCCGACCGAGGCGATGCGCAGCATGTTGGTGGTGCCGGGAGCGCGGAGCGGCACGCCGGCGACGATGATGACACGCTGTCCGGCGCGGGCAAATCCGTCGCGAAACGCGATTGAGCCCGCGCGGCTGACCATGTCGTCCAGATCCTTGGCATCTTCGGCGACCACGCAATGCACGCCCCAGACCGCGGACAGCTTGCGCCCGGTGGAGAGGTTCGGCGTGATCGCCACCACCGGCGGCTTCGGCCGCTCGCGCGCGACCCGCAGCGCGGTCGATCCTGAACTGGTCCAGCAAATGATCGCGGACAGGTCGAGGGTCTCGGCAATCTGCCGCGCGGCATCGGCAATGGCGTCGCCGACGGTCGGCTCCGGTTCGGCGCGCTGCGCATTGAGCACGCCGCGATAGGTTGGGTCGCGCTCCACTTCCTCGCCGATGCGATTCATCGTCGAGACCGCCTCGACCGGAAATTTGCCGGCGGCGGATTCGGCCGACAGCATGATCGCGTCGGCGCCTTCGTAGACCGCGGTCGCCACGTCCGAGACCTCGGCGCGCGTCGGCACCGGGGACTGGATCATCGATTCCAGCATCTGGGTGGCGATCACCACCGGCTTGCCGGCGCGCCGCGCCAGCCGCGTCATCTGCTTCTGCAGGCTCGGCACCCGCTCCAGCGGCAGTTCGACGCCGAGATCGCCGCGCGCCACCATCAGGGCGTCGGACGCCTCCAGGATTTCAGGGAGCCGATCGATCGCCTGCGGCTTTTCGATCTTGGACATCACCGCGGCGCGGCCGCGGATCATTTTCTTGGCCTCGACGACGTCCTCGGCGCGCTGCACGAACGACAGCGCGACCCAGTCGATCCCCGTTACCAGCGCGGCTTCAAGGTCGGCGCGGTCCTTTGGCGTCATGGCGGATACCGGCAGGTCGGTATCGGGCAGGCTGACGCCCTTGCGATCCGACATCTTGCCGCCGATCACGACGCGGGTGATGGCGCGTTCGGGCGAAGTCTCCTCGGCGATCAGGCGTACCTTGCCGTCGTCGAGCAATAGCGCATGACCCGGCTTCAGCGCCGCCAGAATTTCCGGGTGCGGAAGCTGAACGCGGGTGTTGTCGCCGGGAGCCTTGTCGGAATCGAGGACAAAGCTTTCGCCGTTGTGAAGCTGGATCGCGCCCTCGGCGAACGAGCCCAAGCGAAGTTTTGGGCCCTGCAGGTCGACCAGAATGCCGATGGGGCGGCCGTAGCTGGACTCGACGTTGCGAATGGTCTTGACCAGTTCGCGCATCTTGTCGTGCGAGGTGTGACTCATGTTGATGCGGAACACGTCGGCGCCTGCCTCGAACAGGCGCCGGATCATCGCGCTGTCGGAGGATGCGGGGCCAAGCGTTGCCAGGATCTTGATGCGGCGCAGGCGCCTCATGGTTTGCTTCCGGGCGCGACGCCTGGCGGCAGACCAGACCCACCCGGAGGCGTTCCGCCCGGCGAACTCGAGATGCCCGGAAGGTTTCCGGGTCCGCCCGGTCCGACCGTTCCCGGGATTCCTGGCACCCGCTGCGCGGGCTGTTCATTGGATTCGGTCAATTGCACGGTCCAGGCTCGCTGCTCGCCGGTATCGACCTCGAAAAAGCCGGTGCGATCGAAACCGCGCGCCAGGCAATTCTCGGTACCCTTGATGGTGAATTCCTTGTCGCGCGAACACATGAAGGCCTGCCCCGACCACTCGCCGCCGCGATCGTAGTCCAGCGCATAGATGTAGTAATACCGTGCAACCAGTGTGCCGCGCAGCAGCGTCTCGCAGCTCCGCGAGGACACGTTCCACCAGCCTTCGGTGGTCCAACCCTCAGCGTCCTTGTAGCCAAGCGCAATGCCGACCCGGCTCGAGGTGTTGTTGCAGAGACGAAAGTCCGCCGCTGCCGGACTGCTCCATAAACACATCACGGCAAGCGCCAGCGCCGGCACCAGACCGGCGGCCATGCGAGCGGAGAAAAGATTGGGGCGATGAGAATTTCTCGGGATCATTTTCGCGAAGCTATATCAAATCATTGACGATTTCGCGTAAGCCAGCGGGAGCTGTCAACGGCGTAAGGTGGCATTCTTTGGCGAGCCGGCGGGCTAAATCCCGCCGTTCATGCCCTGTTTGCGCTGCGATATGGTAAAATCTGTGACAACTCCCACCTAATATCAATAAACTTGGCGCAAAACGGCGAGATCACGGTCATGACCCTTGACGACAAAACCAGAACGGAACTCGAAGCCGCCGTCTTTCGGCGCCTGGTCGAACATCTGCGCTCCCGCACCGATGTCCAGAACATCGACCTGATGAATCTTGCGGGCTTCTGCCGCAACTGCCTGTCCAACTGGCTCAAGGAGGAGGCCGACGCGAGGGGCGCCGAGATGAGCAAGGACGAAAGCCGCGAGGCCGTCTACGGCATGCCCTATGAGACCTGGAAGTCGAGTTTTCAGGGCAAGGCCAGTCCCGAGCAGCTCGCGGCGATGAAGAAGGCCCAAAGCGGGCATTGACCGTCCTTTCCATCATTGCAAGCCAACGGGTCGCGCGAATGCGCGCCCGATGACGGGCTCCGCGAAGCAATCCATCGGGCGCTGGATTGCATCGTCGCTTCGCTCCTCACAATGACGATGGAGCAGGATTCCTCTTTCTCCTGTGGGCGCGCTGTGGATGAGCGCGATGTTGCCTTGACGCAGGGCAGCGCACTCTTGAGGGTCATCCTGGGATGCGGTGCGTGGGAAAGCGTGCGGCGCTTCCTCCTTCAGCCTCAACCTTCAGTTCGATCCAGGAGTACCCGATGGCCACCACTGCTGCCGCCGTCAAGGAAGCGCCCGCGACAAAATTTGCCAAAGACCAGCTCAAGGCCATCATCGAACGCATCGAGCGGCTGGAAGAAGAAAAGAAGACGATCTCGGACGATATCCGCGACGTCTATGCGGAGGCCAAGGGCAACGGCTTCGATGTCAAGGCGCTGCGCACCATCGTGCGCCTGCGCAAGCAGGATGCCAACGAGCGGGCCGAACAGGAAACCATCCTGGAAACCTATATGCAGGCGCTCGGGATGTTGTGAGGCGCGAAGCCTGAAGCCCTTCCAGGCTCGGAAGCTTGGGTTAAGGTCTCTCATCTGCTAGAATCCTCGGCGAAGGAACCCAAAGATGGACGTGCCTGGACCAGAGCGCCGGCTCGCAGCGGTCCTCGCCGCCGATATGGTCGGCTACAGTCGGCTGATGGAGGCCGACGAGACGGGAACGCTCGCGCGTCTCAAGACCCATCGGATCGAGCTAATCGATCCGGCGATCGCCAAGCACCGCGGCCGAATCATCAAGACTACTGGCGACGGCTTGCTGGTCGAATTCCACAGCGTCGCCGACGCGGTGCTGTGCGCGGTCGAGGTTCAGCGCCGGATGGCCCGACGCAACACCGACGTTTCGCCGGCGCGGTGGATCCAGTTTCGCATTGGCATCAATCTTGGCGACGTGATCGTTGAGGAAAACGACATCTTTGGCGACGGCGTGAACGTCGCGGCGCGTCTGGAAATGCTCGCCGAGCCTGGCGGCATCTGTGTTTCGGGCGCGGTGCGCGATCAGGTCGGCCAGCGACTGGAAGATGTTGCATTCGAGGATCTCGGCGACCAGAGCGTCAAGAACATCACCCGTCCGATCCGCGTCTTTCGGATCCGGCTTGAGCAAGACCCAAAAGCCGCGCGAGAGGATCCGAAGGATGCTGCGGCGGCGACGGCGATTTCCAAAAAGCCGTCCATCGCCGTGCTGCCGCTGGTCAACATGAGCGGCGATCCGGAGCAGGAATTCTTCGCGGACGGCCTCACCGAGGACATCATAACGGAGCTGTCACGCTTCCATGATCTGCTCGTCATCTCGCGCAACTCGACCTTCGTGTACAAGGGCAAGGCGGTGAAGGTGCAGGAGGTCGCGCGTGAATTCGGTGTCGATTACCTGCTCGAGGGCAGCGTTCGAAAGGCGAGTGATCGCATCCGCGTCACCGTGCAGCTAATCGACGCAGAAACCGACCGGCACATATGGGCCGAACGCTACGACCGCGAGCTCGAGGATATCTTCACCATCCAGGACGAGATGACCCGTGCAATAGTCGCGACGCTGCCCGGCCGTGTCGAGGCGGCCACGCACGACCGTGCGAAACGCAAACGGACCGACAACATGGCGGCTTATGAGTGCGTGCTGGCCGCGAAGGTGCTGCACCACCGCTCGACCCGGGAAGATAACGCCGAAGCGCAGCGCCTGCTCGACCGCGCCCTTGCGCTTGACCCGAACTATGCTCACGCGCACGCTTGGAAGGCGTGCGTACTGGGCCAGACCTGGGGTTATGGTTGGTGCGCCGATCGCGATGCCACTTTCCAGCAAGTGGCCGCAGAGGTCGAGATTGCGCTGGCTCTCGACGACAATGATAGCGACGTGCACCGGATTCTCGCGGCGCTGAACCTGACGCGGAACGATCACGATAAGGCCACCTATCATCAGGAGCGGGCGCTCGCGCTCAACCCCAACTACGACCTCGTTGTGGTGCAGCAGGGCGAGCTTCTAACGTGGCTGGGACGGCCGGAAGAGGGTATCGACTGGATCAGGAAGGCGATGCGCCTCAACCCGCACCACCCGGAGCGCTTCTGGAGCCATCTCGGGCGTGCCTGCTATTGTGCCGAGAAATATGCCGAGGCCGCTGAGGCCTTCTCTCGAATCACTCGGCCCGATCACACCCATCATGCGTTCCTTGCGGCAACGTTTGCGCAGATGGGTAACGGGGTCGCGGCCGCGGCGCATGCGGCAGAGGTGCTAAAGCGCGAGCCGAAATTCTCGGTGGCGGTCTATCTCGCCACCCAGCACTACAAGCGCGAAGTCGACCGCCAGCGCCACGAGGCTGGGCTCCTCAAGGCAGGTCTTCCGACCTGACCCGGCGCGCAAAGGTGTGGAGCCGGCAGCGGGTGAGCGAATTGACTAGCGCAGCAATGCGGTCCGCATCACGAATGAATGTGTGGAAAGTGTCGCGGTCGCCGACCCGGTAAAGCGGTCGCAGACCAATCCCAGCTGCGGATCGTCGGAGAAGCTCATCGCGATCGCAGACTGCGGCTTGACGAAATGCGTGCGCATCAGGGTCATGTCGGTATCGCCCAGGACGGTCACTGACATCGACATGCTCGCGCTCGGCGCCAGAATCATCATGCGCATCCAGACATCGTTGCTGCTGGAAGCCGCGAGCCGCGTCGACGTCGCCACGACACTCTCCGGACCTTGAGGTCCCTTGGCGACGACCTGGTCGATCGTGGTGACCGCCGCCGGATTGCGAGCGGCCGACGTCGGGCGGACGCTGCGGGGGATCGGCGCGCTGGCCGCGACGATATTGCCGCGGTCGACCGGGGATGAGGATGTCGGCGCGTAGGCCAGTGCCTGCATCGCGGTGGAAACACTTGCAGTCGATTGCGGGTCGGTGGAGGCCAGCGCCTGGCGAGCGTTGATGGCGGCGACCTGCGCCGGAGTTAACTGCTTCGGCGCCGTGGCGGCATCGTCCCAGAAGCCGCGGGCGTTGATGATGTCAGCCGGCGTTTGCGGTTTCGCTTCGGCCTTGTCAGCGGAGGATGGCTGGGGATCAACCGCAGCTGCCTGCTTCGCCTTTGCGGGCTGAACGACCTGTGCGTCGGCGGAAGCTAATCTGAAGGTCGAGGCCACTGCCGGCTTTGCGCGCGGCATCGGCACGGGCTCGGTGGATTTGGCGGGGAGGACGGCGGCCGTCAGGCCGGCCGAAGTGGATTTTTGGCCGGCCAACGCGGTGGCGCCCTCGTCATCCTCGTCGTTCGACTTGCTCCCGAACAACGCGGCGAACAGGCTCGGTTTGCTCCTGACCGAAGCGCCGTCGCCGTCGCCGCGTTTTTCGATGTCGGCGCGGGCAAGCTCGTATCCCCTCAGCGGGTTGCCGTCGGAGGGAACATGTACGGTGCGGCCGTCGGGGAATACGCGGGCCAACTGATCGTGGGTCATTCGCGGCCAGTGCCGAATGCTGCCGGTGTCGAGATGGACGAAAGGCGAGCCCGATGTCGGATAGAACCCGACGCCGCCGCGCTGCAGACGGAGCCCGGCGTAGCGGATCTGCTCCAGCGGCACGTCCGGAATGAAGAAATCCGTGGCGTGGCCGAGCATGTGCTGGCTGAAGCGGGCCACCCCCGAAGAGCGGCGACGGAGCATGGCATTGGTGGCGGGGGAGCGGTAGGAGGAGATGATGTGGATTGGCTTCTTGCCGTCGACGTCGCGGTAGACTTCCCAGAGGATGTCGAACAGCCGACGATCCATCGTGGTCTGTTCCTGACTGCGCCAGTCGCGGAGGTAGTGATTGAGCTGCTTCAGCGCTTCTTCGTCATAGCGCCCGTCACGCTTGAAGGTGACGGTGATGTCTTCCTCGGAATGGGTGTGATGGAAGGAAAGGGTGCGGGTTTCGTTGAGCGCGGTCGCATCGTGGACCGAGCCGGCTCCCATCAGGAGCAACAATGATGTCAGGCCGAAATGATATCCGGCCTTCTGCAACGACGACGAATTGAATTGGCGTGCGAAACCAGTCAGCACGAATGCTCCCCACCCAGAGGACGACCCATCGAGGAACTCTTCCGCTACCCCGTGTGGCGAAAGAGGGTTAATGCAGTCTTAATGCGGGTGGGTTAATTGAGATTTAAATCCACCCCCCAAGTCAGACTTAAGCTAACCCGCCGAGTGTGGCGAAAAAGTGCCCTGGTTAAATACGGGTGGGGATGGTTAATGCGCGCGGCCTCGCCGGGAGGCGAGGCCGTTGATTAAGTTAGGGGAATTCAGGCCAGCCCGCTAACAATGATGAACGATCAGCGGGTGAAGATCCGCCGCTGTTGCTGTTGCAGGCGACGGCCCGGGATGGGAGCGGGCGGTACCGGAGCTCCAAACAGACGTTCAAAGAACGACGGTCCTGAATAGGACTGTCCATAACCGTAGTAAGTGTTGTCGCTGGCAAAGTTGACGCCGGTCGGACGGGCGTAACTCGGTTGGGCACGCGCAACCACGTTTTCCAGATCCTTGCTCTTGGAGTTGCGGAGCAGCGCCAGCATCGCGGCGTCGCGGTTATAGAGATCCTTGCGGATTTGCAGCTTGCCCGCCTCATCCACAAACGCCGTCTGGTAGGTGATATTGACCGGTATCGGCGTCGGGAATTTGATGTCGATCTCGCTGTGGCCGTACATGCTGCGGATTCTTTCCGGCGTGTAGCGCTCGTTCGGCAAGGTGATGTTGAGCAGTGTCGCGGCGTATTGATCCGGATTCTGCACCCGCATGCAGCCATGGCTGAACGCCCGCTCTTCCTTGGCGAACAAATGCTTGTCCGGGGTATCGTGCTGATACACCAGGAATTTGTTCGGGAAATTGAAGCGGATCCGGCCGAGCGCATTGGCTTCGCCGGGCGGCTGCGAGATATGAATGCCGCCATCGCGGCCATATTCCAGCCTCAGCCCCATGCGCTGCAGCACGGTCGGATCCTGCTGTAGCGCCGGCAGATATTCGTTGTAGATGATCGACGGCGGCACGTTCCAGGTCGGATTGACCGTGATGAATTTCATGGTCTCCGTCAAAAGCGGCGTCGCATGAACCCCCGGCTGGCCGGTAACCACCTTGGTGTTCCAGATCGGCGCGCCGTTCCGCATCACCTTGAGCGTGAAGTCGGGGATGTTGAGAATGACATAGGCATCGCCGAGCGAGGGTGCGCCGAGCTGACGCGGCAGCCAGCGCCAGCGCTCCATGTTGACGATCACCGTGTCGATCTTGCGGTCGCGCTTCGGGCTGTTCAATGCCTTGACGGTACGGTCGTCCAGGATACCGGTCGGGTTGAGTTCAGCGCCGTCCTGGAATTGGCGCACGGCTTCGGCGACCTTGGCATCGTAGCGGGTGTCATCGGGGGTTTCGGCGATGCCGAGCTTGGCGCGCAGTTGCGGCACGCGGGCATCTTGCATCTCGACCGCGGGCTGCTTCTTGTTGCGCGCCGGCGTGTATTTCAGCGCCGGTCCCTCCGCGATCCGGATCATCGCTCCATCACCCTGGCCGCGCAGTTCGGCAAGCTTCGCTTTCAATTCGCGGTAGAGCTTGTGCGGCGGGTTGTAGCCCTCAAGCGCCGCCGAGGCATCCTTGGCGGTCGTGACATTGGTCAGCACCTCCGAAGGGTCGGTCGGATGATCAGGAAACTGTATGTCATAGCTGACCTGCGACCAGTGAAACCGGCCGCTCTGCGCCTGGCGCGCGTAATCGAGCATGCTGCCGGTCAGCTTCAATTCGGCTTCCGCAAGCTGATCCGGCGTGGTCGCCGCCGTGAAATCCGGCACCGGATAGTCGGCCGCATTCAAGCCTTCGGAATCCGCATCCTTCAGGCGTGCGATAACGCCTTTGCCGTTCTCGGTCAGCGTGCCGGCCTGCGTCCACAGCGGCGCAAATTCACGCGCGGTGTAAAACTTCTCAACCGCCGCGCGTTCGCCCTTGCGGTCGAAATAGCGCAATGATTTCGCGCCCAGCATTTCGCGCAACTTGTCGGCGACCGGCTGGTCCGCCGGCGGGACGTTGCTGGCGGCCTTGGCCGGCTCCTTGGCGGGCTCGGGGGCCGGCGTTGCGGTGACCGCATCCGATCCAGGCGCGGTTGTGGTGGTCGCGGTGTCGTTCTTGCCGGTGTCGGTCTTGCTGTCGTTCTTGTTGGTGTCGGCGGCCGGAGCAGTGACGACCTCGGCTGGTTTGGTCTCCGCCGGCTTCTCCGTGGTCTTGGGCTCGGCTGCCTTGGGCGCGTCCGTTCCGGGCGCGTTGGGCACCGATGCGGTCGTATCCAGTTTGAAGTCGTCGATGGTCGGCGGCGGCAGATTTGCGGGTTCGGGACGTGGGATTGCCGCGTCGATCGCGAGTTCTGCGGCGCTGCTGCGGGCCGGATTGGCCTGTGCAAGTGCCGAGGTCGCGGACACCGTGAGGAAGGTTGCCGCGACCGTCATCAGCACGCGGTCAAATCCAGCACGGTTCTTCAAACGGTCACGCATCCTCATACCCCCTTGGGCGAACTGCCCCGGCATGGAACAGTTCTCGGTATCGTCCGTCGCAGGTTTCGCCAATGCGCCGGCCTTTCGGTCTAGCAACGCATTCAGTCAACATTTGGATTGCGTCTGAATGTGCCCCAAATGAAAGTTGCTACACCTGCACGCAACGATTCATAGGCAGACGATACATGGGCCCCCCTGCTGCAGCCAGCGCCACGCGGGGCAACTCACGACAAACTGACTTCAAAGGACCCCCTTTGCAACGGATTGCGTGCTTTTGCCACGCGCTTTTCCTTTTGTCTGTCACCGGCAAGCAACGGTCGAGATGTTCCGGAATGGCCGATGTCCTTAACCTCTTGGTTACAGATACCGGGAGCCGACAATTCGCCATATGCCTCAGTTCGCCTCGTGCGCGCCGCCGGCGGCCGGATCTTCAGTGGGAGCCTCATCGAGCTTGCGGTAGAGCGTCGAGCGGCCGATTTTCAACCGGCGTGCGACCTCGGACATCTGCCCGCGATAATGTGAGATCGCGAACCGGATGATCTCGCTCTCCAATTCTTCCAGCGGCCGCAGTTCTCCTGATGTCGTCAGCATCGCCAGCGTTCCGGCCGATGGTAGCGGCGCGATAGGTATCTCGTTACCTGAAACCATGGCCGGCGCGGTCGAATGAAAGCCTGGCCCAAGAATGAGCGGTTCAATGAGCGGTTCGCTGTGCTGGCTGTGCGGCTCGGACACCGGCGGCGATTGCGCGACGACCTGCGGAAAATCGGCAAGGCTGAGCTGGTCGCCGTCGCTCATGACTACGGCGCGATAAACGGCGTTTTCAAGCTGGCGGATATTGCCGGGCCACTCGAGTTGCGACAGGTGAGTCATCGCCTCGCCACTAATGCCGGTGATGGGGCGATTTTCTTCGGCGCAGAATCTCGCGAGAAAATGTCGCAGCAGATGCGGGATATCCTCGCGGCGCATCCGCAACGGAGGAATCGTCAGCGGCAGCACATGCAGGCGATAGAACAGATCTTCGCGGAAATGGCCGCTTTTGACGCGCTCCAGCAGCTTGCGGTTGGTTGCGGAGATGATGCGCACGTCGACCTTCACCGGCTTGCGCCCGCCAACCGCCTCGACCGCGCCTTCCTGTAGCGCGCGAAGCAGCTTGACCTGGGCTGCCAGCGGCAATTCGGAGACTTCGTCGAGAAACAGCGTGCCGCCGGAGGCTTCGACGAATTTACCGGCGTGACGTTCGGTTGCGCCGGTAAACGCGCCCTTTTCGTGGCCGAACAGGATCGACTCGACGAGATTATCCGGGATCGCGCCGCAATTGACCGCGACGAACGGTTTTGATTTGCGTTCGCCGCTGCCATGGATGGCGCGCGCGAACAATTCCTTGCCGACGCCGGATTCTCCTTCGACCAGCACCGGAATTGTCGAGCTCGCTGCCTTTTGCGCGGTGCGCAGTACACCCGCCATGGTTTCGCTGCGGGTAATGACGTCGGCGAAGGTCAATCTGCCTTCGCGGCTATGTTTGATGCGTTGCAGCTCGCCCTTCAGCGCGCTGGCGTTGAGCGCATTGCGCAGCGACACCTGCAGGCGTTCGATGCCGACAGGCTTCACGACGAAATCCTGAGCGCCGGCGCGCATCGCCGACACGACGTTGTCGATGCCGCCGTGGGCGGTCTGCACGATGACGGGAATGTTGAGGCCGGCTTCGCGGATTTTTGCCAGCACCCCCATGCCATCGAGGCCGGGCATCACCAGATCGAGCACCACGGCGTCGATGCCGGGCGCGTCGGGTGCGGTGAGCATGGCGATGGCCGCGTCGCCTGACTCGACGACGAGCGTCTCATAGCCGCACTTCTGCACCATGTTCTCGACCAGGCGCCGTGCCACTGCGTCGTCATCGACAATCAAAATGCTGGCAGCCATGGCATTCCCCCGCACGCGCTACAACTACACGCTACAACTATCTGTCTCGAATCGGGGCACTCTGGCTGATGCCGATTA
Source organism: uncultured Alphaproteobacteria bacterium (assembly GCA_963745785.1). GTDB lineage: Bacteria > Pseudomonadota > Alphaproteobacteria > Rhizobiales > Xanthobacteraceae > Bradyrhizobium. The sequence goes on from CAVUYV010000025.1 coordinate 114,719, forward strand.
ACGCCCTCTTAAACGTTGACGTCCCGCCAATAAACGTTGACGTCCTGCCAAACCTCCTGCGTGCCGCGGTAGCACATGTCGAACGCCACATAGAGAATGATTAGCAGGCCGAGATAGGCGATCCAGCGGTGCTTTTGCAGCAGGCGCGCGATAAAGCTGGCGGCGAGGCCCATCAGTGCAATGGATAGCCCCAAACCGAATATCAGGATAACCGGATGCTCGCGGGCAGCACCCGCGACCGCCAGTACATTGTCGAGCGACATCGATACGTCGGCGATCGTGATCTGCCATATGGCTTGGCCGAGCGTCTTGCGAGACGGTCCGGAGATCATGCCGTCGGCATCGATATCCTGATCATTCAACGCCGCGTTGGCGTTTTGATGTGTGGGCGAGGTGCGCAACTCGCGCCACATCTTCCAGCACACCCAAAGCAGGAGAATGCCGCCGGCCAGCAGCAGTCCGATGATCTCAAGCAGTTGCACCGTGATGCTGGCGAAACCGATTCGCAGTATGGTGGCGGCGAAGATGCCGGCCAGAATCGCCTTGTTGCGCTGGCTCTCGTGCAAACCGGCGGCTGCCAGTCCGATGACGACCGCGTTGTCGCCGGCGAGCACCAGATCGATCATCACGACCTGGAGAAACGCTGTCAGGGCTTCAGGGAAAAGCATCTCGGTCATGCGGGCCACTCCGTTAAACGTCCAATCCGACATCACAGTTCGCTTGAACTGCCAGAGGGGCCCGGCCTTGGACGTGCGTGCTCAGAAACGACGCAGTCAAAACTGCGGAAGATTGATTCCGTTAGTCAGGTTGATCCGAAAGCATGAAAAGCCTGATCATCTGGTCCGGCTCGATCAGAATAGAAACAGCGACGCCCACAAAAGTCAGGACCCCGGCGATATCGAACCACATCGCGCGAGCCCCCTTGCGCCGGCAAAGCAGCGCTACTCCAGCTGTCGCCGCGCCAAGCGTGAACAGCAGTGTCGCGATCGCTGACGTCAACGCATCACGTGGCAAGACATAGCTCATCCCGAGGGTCGCGATCAGCGCCCCCAGCAGGATGCCGGCAAACAATTCCTTGGCCCGATGGCTCGATCCCTGATCGTGCTTCCGAACAATCTGGCTGCGGTCTGCGAAGGCCATCGCTTTCCTCATCGCACTCGCTGAAGTTCACGGCACCGCATGGATATGCTACGGAAAGTCGTCCTGTTTATTAATTCATACTGGATAGTTTAGTAATCATGAAACGTGAAAAACATCAAGAGGCTTTGGCTGAAAAGCTTCAGCGCAAGGTTGTGCCGGAAGCCCGGCAACTGCGGAAACAGGCGGGGGATTGGCTGAAGCAACGCAGGGTGGATGCCGGCCTGTCGCAGATCGATCTCGCCGCGCGGCTCGGTCTCAAATACTACACGTTCATCTCGCAAGTTGAGAACGGGTTTAGCCGCGTTCCAACTGAAATCATGGCCGCATGGGCCGCCGAACTGGGTCTTGAACCGGCGGCATTCGCTAAGCATCTGTTGTTATACTATGAGCCGGAATTACACCGGTTACTGTTCGGAGCGAAAAAATGAGTGTGATTGCGTTCGAGCGCAAAACGAGCGCGGGCTTGTGGAGCGAAACGGAACTCAACGCCATGCTCGCGGCGCTCAACGTCGCTATTGCGTCGGGCGACGGCCGGGGATGGGAAACCGGCATGACCGAAACCGGCGATGCGCAGTTTTATCTGCTGGGTCCGCTTCCGGATCAGGCTTGCGAGTTGTGCGTGTCGCGGATCGGTGGACGTTACATTCTGGAAGACGGGTCGGGCCGGTTCTTGTTCGAGCATCAAAGCCTCGCCCTTGTCGCACTTCACGCGAAGGCCGCAGTCCGATCCATGCGGGGGTGGCTTGTCGCGCGCGCTGTGCTGGTGTGGTGTACGATTCGGCAGGTGATTCACGACAAGGTCGAGCCTCTGCTCGACGAGGGCGAAGAGCTGCTGGTCGAGTTGGTACCGCAGCTTGCAGTTTTCGCCTGATCGTCACCCCCATTTTTGAAAGCGTTCATGACGACGAGATCTGCGATTTCCCGAACCAACGAGACATCCCGCAAACCCGCATCGAGCAGGGGAGCCGCCACCGGCAAGGCGAACCGCAAATCATCCGGCAAACCGCGATCAGCCAAACTGCCGGAATGGAACCTGGCCGATCTCTATTCCGGTATCGACGCGCCGGAGATCACCCGCGACCTCACGAGGCTGGACGCGGAATGCGTCGCGTTTGAGACGGACTACAAGGGCAAGCTTGCGGAGCAAACGGCCAAGGAGGATGGCGGCAAGTGGCTCGCCGGGGCGGTCAGGCGCTATGAGGCGATCGAGGATCTCGCCGGGCGTCTGGGCTCGTATGCCGGTCTGGTTCATGCCGGCGACAGCGTCGATGCCGCGATCTCCAAATTCTACGGCGACGTTTCCGAGCGGCTGACCAATGCGTCGGTGCACCTGCTGTTCTTCGCGCTCGAGTTCAACCGCGTCGACGATGCGGTCATCGAAGGCGCAATGCGGGCGCCGGAACTCGCACATTTTCGCCCGTGGATCGAAGATCTGCGCAAGGACAAGCCGTATCAGCTGGAGGATCGCGTCGAGCAGCTGTTTCATGAAAAATCCCAGAGCGGCTATGCCGCCTGGAATCGGCTGTTCGATCAAACCATCTCCGGCCTGCGCTTCAAGGTCTCGGGGCGCGAGCTGGCGATCGAGCCGACGCTGAACCTGCTGCAGGATCGCGCCGGCGAAAAGCGCAAGGCGGCGGCGCAGGCGCTGGCGAAGACCTTCAAGGCCGACGAGCGCACCTTTGCGCTGATTACCAATACCCTCGCCAAGGACAAGGAGATTTCCGATCGCTGGCGCGGCTTCCAGGACGTTGCGGACTCACGGCATCTCGCCAACCGCGTCGAGCGCGAGGTCGTCGATGCGCTGGTCGGTTCGGTCCGCGCAGCCTATCCGCGGCTGTCGCATCGCTATTACGCGCTAAAGGCGGGCTGGTTCAAAAAGAAGAAGCTCGCGCATTGGGATCGCAATGCGCCGCTGCCGTTTGCCGCCACCGGCCGGATCGCCTGGCCCGATGCACAGAACATGGTGCTGACCGCTTACCGCGGATTCTCGCCGGAGATGGCCAGCATCGCCGAACAATTTTTCACTCGATCGCTGGATCGATGCGCCGGTGCGGCCCGGCAAGGCGCCGGGCGCGTTCTCGCATCCGACCACGCCGTCGGCGCACCCTTACGTGCTGATGAATTATCAGGGCAAGCCGCGTGACGTGATGACGCTTGCCCACGAACTCGGCCATGGCGTGCATCAGGTGTTGGCGGCGAAGAACGGCGCGCTGATGGCGCCGACGCCGCTGACGCTGGCGGAGACCGCCAGCGTGTTCGGCGAAATGCTGACCTTCAAGCGGCTGTTGGCGCAGACCTCCAGCGCCAGGCAGCGCCAGGCGCTGCTCGCCGGCAAGGTCGAGGACATGATCAACACGGTGGTGCGGCAAATCGCGTTCTACAGCTTCGAACGCGCCATCCATAGCGAGCGGCGCAACGGCGAACTGACCGCGGAGCGCATCGGCGAAATCTGGCTCAGCGTGCAAGGCGAAAGCCTCGGTCCCGCGATCGACATCCGTCCCGGCTACGAGAATTTCTGGATGTACATCCCTCACTTCATCCATTCGCCGTTCTACGTCTACGCCTACGCGTTCGGCGATTGCCTGGTGAACTCGCTCTATGCGGTTTACGAAAACGCCTCGAGCGGCTTTGCGGAGCGCTATCTGGCGATGCTGGCTGCCGGCGGCACCAAGCATTATTCCGAACTGCTCAAGCCGTTCGGTCTCGATGCCAGGGATCCCAGGTTCTGGGAAGGCGGGCTGTCGGTGATCGCGGGCATGATCGACGAACTGGAAGGGATGGGTTGACGAGGTCGCCCGGGAGTACAAAAGGCAGCCGTCGCGTTCCATACGGTGACGGCGACAATAAAAGTGGAGTGGCGCATGATCGACACCCCGACGCGACGCGCGGTACTTGGAGCCGGAGTCCTCGCGGCCGGCTCACTGATCAGGATCGATAGCAGCGCTCGCCCAGGCTCCGCTTCCCCCCACGCCCGCATGCCACGACGGCGACGAAGCAACATTGCGGCAGACCGAAGGGCCGTTCTTCAAGCCATCCTCGCCCGAGCGGGCGGAGTTGCTTGAAGCAGGTATGGCGGGGCAGCCAATCGAACTGGTTGGCTTCGTCCTCTCCCGCGCCTGTAAACCCCTCGCTGGAGCCTTGCTGGATTTCTGGCAGGCCGACGATAAAGGCCGGTATGACAATTCCGGTTTCCGCTTGCGCGGCCATCAGTTCTCCGACGCGGAAGGGCGCTATCGATTGCGCAGCATCGTGCCCGGCGTCTATGTTGGCCGCACGCGCCATATTCATGTGAAGGTGCAGCCGCGCGGCGGCCGCGTGCTGACCACCCAGCTCTATTTCCCCGGCGAGCCACAGAACCGCGCCGACGGCCTCTTTCGCAGCGAGTTGCTGATGCGCACAGCCAGGAACGAGGGATGGCTCGCCGCGCGTTTCGACTTCGTGCTCGATTAGGCTCTTTAGCCAGGTTCCGTCCGGAGTCGGGACCCCGCCAAAGGGGGCGTAAAACATTTGTTGAACGCAATGTGCAGTGCATGTTATACGGTTTGTATAACGGCGTTGTGCCATCAAGGATGCGATAATGTGGCTTCCTTGACGCCCTGGCGGCGAGGTGCCGAATTGAAAGGACGATTTCCCGATGAAAATCGAGATCAAAAAGATTGGAAATTCCGACGGTCATTACTTCCTCGCAATGATGCAGCGGCTCGACCTCAAGCGAGCGTCAGGAGACTGCACATCGACCGAACTCGCTGGCGGTGGATTTCAGGCAACTGCCGTACGATCCCGATTTCGAGAAGACCATGGAAATAGCCGATCAGATTATGAACAAATACAAGGACACGCTCGCGGGCTGCAAAATGATGAAAGCTCAAAGTGAGTGAACCCGAGCCGCTTTGGATCACCTCGCCAGCAGGCCATTGCAATCCATAGCCGCCAACTCACGTCGCTTGGCGGCGCAGCCGGCTTGCGCGACGAGGGCATGCTCGGTCCGCGTTCGACCGTCCGAACAACAAATGGCGTTACGAACAGTCCGACTTGGCCGAACTTGCCGCCGCCTATGCATTTGGCCTCGCGCAACAATCATGCCTTCGTCGACGGTAACAAGCGCATTGCGTTTCATGGCCATGTGACCTTTCTGCTCATGAACGGCGTTGATGTTCGCCCCTGAGCCGCACACGCCACCGCCATGATCCTTTCCCTCGCGGCCGGTGAGGTCAGCGAGGAAGGCCTGACGCGCTGGATCAGGGACAATTGGCCGGTCGAAGCCGCGCGAGGTAGAGGGGGCGCCGGCTACGCGAACGGAGTCGTACCGCCGTTGCCCTGCCATCAGGATTGCGCTAATTCCTCGCGAGACGCGAACATTGACTGGGGAGACCGATGGCAGAGCATAACGAAGTGGCGTACACGACCGCTGACGGCAATGATTATGCGGCGCATGAGCAGACCTATGAAGGCTTCATCAAGCTGGTGAAATACGGCACCGCCGCTGTCGCCGTCATTCTCGCCCTGATGGCGATTTTCCTGACCTGATGTCTGGCTCGCGCCGCGACAGGCGGCGCGATTTGAAAAAAACTGCACGCATTCCGGTCGCAAAACCGGTATCCATATTTGCCAAACATTTGCTCGCGCGCGTGCACCTCGCGCCGCCGGAGGCCTTATGAAGATTGCCGTTGCCAAGGAAATCGATCCGTCCGAGACCCGGGTCGCGGCTTCGCCCGACACGGTGAAAAAATTCAAGGCACTGGGCGTCGATATCGCCGTTGAGCCCGGCGCGGGCATCAAGTCGGGCCTGCCCGATTCGGAATTCACCGCCGCGGGTGCTGCCGTCAGCGCCGATGCGCTGAAAGACGCCGACATTGTCATCAAGGTAAGGCGGCCGGAGGCTTCCGAGCTTGCCAACTACAAGCGCGGCGCGCTGGTCATCGCCATCATGGACCCCTACGGCAACGAGGCTGCGCTGAAGGTGATGGCGGATGCCGGCGTATCGGCTTTCGCGATGGAATTGATGCCGCGCATCACTCGCGCCCAGGTGATGGACGTGCTGTCGAGCCAGGCCAATCTCGCCGGCTATCGCGCGGTGATCGAGGCGGCGGAGGCATTCGGCCGCGCCTTTCCGATGATGATGACCGCCGCGGGCACCGTTCCTGCGGCAAAGGTGTTCGTGATGGGCGTTGGCGTCGCCGGCCTGCAGGCGATCGCGACCGCGCGGCGGCTTGGCGCCGTTGTTACCGCGACCGACGTGCGCCCTGCCGTGAAGGAGCAGGTCGAAAGCCTGGGCGCCAAATTCCTCGCGGTCGAGGACGAAGAATTCAAGCAGGCCGAAACCGCCGGCGGCTACGCCAAGGAAATGTCGAAGGAGTATCAGGCCAAGCAGGCGGCGCTGACCGCCGAGCACATCAAGAAGCAGGACATCATCATTACCACGGCGCTGATTCCGGGCCGGCCCGCGCCGCGCCTCGTCACCTCGGCGATGGTGAAGTCGATGAAGCCGGGCTCGGTGCTGGTCGATCTGGCGGTCGAGCGCGGCGGCAATGTCGAGGGTGTGAAGAGCGGCGAAACCGTCGAGGTAGATGGCGTGAAGATCGTCGGCGTTCCGAATCTCGCGGGCCGGGTGGCGGCTTCGGCGTCCAGTCTCTATGCGCGCAACCTGTTTTCCTTCATCGAGACGCTGGTCGACAAATCGACCAAGGCCTTGGCGGTGAATTGGGACGACGAACTGGTCAAGTCCACCGCGCTCACCAGGGACGGTGCCGTCATTCATCCGAACTTCCAGCCGAAAGCTTAAGGAGAGCCGCCATGGATCATCTCGCGCAGGCCGTCGATCCCTTCATGTTCCGGTTCTCGGTTTTCGTGCTCGCCGTGTTCGTCGGCTATTTCGTGGTGTGGTCGGTGACGCCGGCGCTGCATACCCCGTTGATGTCGGTGACCAATGCGATCTCCTCGGTGATCGTGGTCGGCGCGCTGCTCGCGGTAGGTGTCCCCTTGGTCGGCAGCGGCGCCACCTGGGCGCGCGGCTTCGGCTTCGTTGCCCTGACCTTTGCGTGCGTCAATATCTTCGGAGGCTTCCTGGTCACCCAGCGCATGCTCTCGATGTACAAGAAGAAAACCAGGTAAGCGGCGTGCACCTCGTGGTGGCGAAGACAATGGGGGCCTCTAGATGAACGCCAATCTTGCTGCACTTTTATACCTCGTCGCAGGCGTCCTGTTCATCCTCTCGCTGCGCGGGCTGTCGAGCCCGGCGACGAGCCGCCAGGGCAACCTGTTCGGCATGATCGGCATGGCGATCGCGGTGGCGACCACGCTTGCGGTTCATCCGCCGGCCGACGGCATCGCCTGGGTACTGGTGGTGCTTGGCGTCGCCATCGGCGGCTCGGTCGGCGCCGTGATTGCGCGCCGGGTGCCGATGACATCGATGCCGGAACTGGTCGCGGCGTTTCACTCGCTGGTCGGAATGGCCGCGGTGCTGGTCGCGGCCGGGGCGTTCTACGCGCCCGAGGCCTTCGACATCGGCACGCCGGGCCACATCCACGCTGCAAGCCTGGTTGAAATGTCGCTCGGCGTCGCAATCGGCGCGCTGACCTTCACCGGCTCGGTGATCGCGTTCGCAAAACTGTCGGGCCGCATGAGCGGCGCGCCGATCCTTCTGCCGGCGCGCCACGTCATCAATATCGCGCTCGGCGTTGCGCTGGTGGTCTTTGTCGTCCGCCTCGTGCTAACCGGTAGCGCGCTGGACTTCTGGCTGATCACGATCATCGCGCTGGTGCTCGGCGGGCTGCTGATTATCCCGATCGGCGGCGCCGACATGCCGGTCGTGATCTCGATGCTGAACTCCTATTCGGGCTGGGCCGCGGCCGGCATCGGCTTCACGCTCGGCAACTCGGCGCTGATCGTCACCGGCGCCCTGGTGGGCTCATCGGGCGCGATCCTGTCCTATATCATGTGCCACGCGATGAACCGCTCCTTCATCTCGGTGATCCTTGGCGGCTTTGGCGGCGAGACCGCCGCTGTGGGCGGCGCAGCTGCCGAAGCGCGGCCGGTAAAGCTCGGCTCCGCGGACGACGCCGCCTTCATCATGAAGAACGCGCAGAAGGTCATCATCGTGCCCGGCTACGGCATGGCGGTGGCGCAGGCGCAGCATGCGCTCCGCGAAATGGCCGACAATCTCAAGAAGGAAGGCGTCGAGGTAAAATACGCCATTCACCCCGTGGCCGGCCGCATGCCCGGCCACATGAACGTGCTGCTCGCCGAAGCCAACGTGCCCTATGACGAGGTGTTCGAGCTCGAGGACATCAATTCCGAATTCGCCCAGGCCGACGTCGCTTTCGTGATCGGCGCCAACGACGTCACCAATCCCGCCGCCGAGGACGATCCGAAATCGCCGATCTACGGCATGCCGGTGCTGCAGGTCTGGAAGGCCGGCACGGTGATGTTCATCAAGCGCTCGCTCGCATCCGGCTATGCCGGCATCGACAATCCGCTGTTCTACCGCGATAACACCATGATGCTGCTCGGTGACGCCAAGAAGATGACCGAGAACATCGTCAAGGGGATGTGAGCGTCACCGACGAGAAACCATGACCGACCTGAAATGGCTCGTCGTTGTTGCAGCGGTCGGCTATCTCGGCGGTCTTGTAGCAGTGTTTCTCATGCAACGGACGATCCTCTTTCCGATACCGCAAACGATACGCACAGCCCCTGACGCTGCCGGTTTTCCAGAAGCTGAAGAGCACATTCTGACCACCGCGGACGGTGAAAGGGTCATCGTCTGGCATGTTCCGGCAAAACCGGGGCATCAAGTCGTCATTTATTTTCCCGGCAACGGAGATTTTCTGGCCGGACTTGTCAGCCGCTTCAGAGGCGTGACCTCGGACGGGACCGGGCTCGTGGCTTTGTCGTACCGGGGTTATGCCGGCTCCAGCGGCGCGCCAAGCGAGCGCGGATTGCTTTGGGATGCCGCAGCGGCCTATGCCTTTGCAGCAGCGCGATATAGCGCGGATCGACTTGTCCTCTGGGGTTTTTCACTGGGCAGCGGTGTCGCGGTCGCATTGGCGGCCGATCAACCGGTCGGAAAGCTCGTCCTGGAAGCTCCCTACACCTCGATCGCGGACATTGCCGCTGCGGCTTTTCCGATCCTGCCGGTACGCTGGCTGCTGAGAGATCAGTTTCATTCTGACGCGCGCATTGCGCGTGTCACCGCTCCGCTCCTGATCATGCACGGCGGGCGGGATTCGACTATTTCGATAGACCTTTGGCGAGCGATTGTTCGCGCTGGCCCACGAGCCGAAACAATTCGTGCGGTTTCCCGAAGGGGGCCACAACGATCTGGACAATTATGGTGCGATCGATAGGGCTCGACATTTCATCGGCGCTTCAAAAGGCTGACGGCCGCTGTGGTTTGGCGCATAGTCAATTCCCCCACTTTGAGGATATAGGCCCATGAGTGCGCACGGCCCGATGCCGCGATCGGCGTGGATCTTCCCGGCACTGGCTATCATTCTTTTCGCCGCAGCAACCGCGCTCGGCTTCACCTTCACGCCGTCGCCCGCCGGGCTGGTGTTCGCGGCGGCGCTGCTGGTGATCCTGTTCGGCACCGTGTTCGCGGCGGTCCACCATGCCGAGGTGATCGCCGCGAGGATCGGAGAACCCTACGGCACGCTGCTGTTGACCTTGGCCGTCACAATCATCGAGGTCGCGCTGATCGCGACCATCATGCTTGGCGATAAACCGGTGCCCACCTTGGCGCGCGATACCGTGTTCGCGGTGGTGATGATCGTTTGCAACGGTCTGGTCGGCATCTGCATCATGGCCGGCGGCCTGCGCTACCGCGAGCAGGATGTTCAGGTTAGCGGATCGAGCCTTTATCTCAGCGTCTTGATCGTGCTGGCAACCATCACCCTGATCCTGCCCAATTATACGCTGACCACCCCTGGGCCGAGCTACTCGGCGGCGCAGCTTGGCTTTGTCAGTGTCGTCACCATCATTCTCTATGGCGTGTTTCTCTATACCCAGACCATCCTGCATCGGAATTATTTCATCAACGAAGTCACCGGCGATGCGGATGACGGGGCCCACGCTTCGAATCGGATGTTCGCCTCAAGCGTCCTGCTGCTGCTGGTTTCGCTGCTGGCGGTCGTGCTGCTCGCGAAAAAATTCTCACTCGTGGTCGATGCGGGCACCGCGCTGATCGGCGCGCCGCCGGCCTTCGCCGGCATTCTGGTGGCGCTGTTGATCCTGCTGCCGGAGGGCGTCGCTGCCATCGCCGCCGCGCGCAAGAACGATTTGCAGAAGAGCATCAATCTGGCGCTGGGTTCATCGCTTGCGACCATCGGGCTGACGATTCCGGCGGTCGCAATCACGGCCTACACTTTGGACATGCAGCTGGTTCTCGGCCTCAACGACCAGGAGGTGGTGCTGCTGGTGTTGACCTTCGTCCTGAGCATGCTCACCTTCGTCACCGGCCGCACCAACATCCTGTTCGGGTTGGTTCACCTGGTGGTGTTTGCAGTATTCCTACTCTTGGTGTTCGTGCCCTGACCGGGCTGATTTCTGGAGAATATCGACCATGACTGCCGCCAAATCAGAGGTCCAGGTCGATACGCCGGAAGTCCGCGTTACCGAATGGCGACTGGCGCCGGGCAGCGCCACCGGCCACCACATCCATCAGATGGATTACGTCATCGTTCCCGTGACCTCGGGCGAAATGACCATCGTGGCGCCCAATGGGGAGCGCTCCAAGGCTCAGCTTGGCCTTGGCAAATCCTACTTCCGCAAAGCCGGCGTCGAGCACGACGTGCTCAACGAGACCGCCGATGAAATCGTATTCCTGGAAGTCGAACTGAAACCATAGCGGCGCCGCTGGCCGAATTGCCACCGATCCGTCGCAGTTGATCCCTTAATGCGCCTCAAAGTTCCCGCATCAAAACCGCCGCGCGGAGTGGCCGGCATGCTGAAAAAATACGTTTCGAAGTTTGCGATGGATATATTCCCGTCGGTGGCCGCGACCATCATCGGGGCCTACATCGTCAATCACTACATCGCCACCAAACCCGCAGTGAACGCGCCCGCCGCCGCGGTTTCGACCGCCGAACCGCAGGCCGAAGCCAAGCCCGCGCCCGAGGCTGCAAAGGCCGGCAGCAAGGCACCCGAGACCTCCAGCGATGTCGCCAACCTCCCTGAGCCGGGTATCAAGGCCAAGGGCATCTCTGAAAAGGCCATGATCGAGAAAACGGCCGCCGAAAAGCCGATCGTGGTCGAAAGGCCCGCGGAGAAATCCGCCGATAAGCCGGCGGAGACCGCGAGCATTCCTGCGGCAACGCGCCGCCACCAGCCCACGCCGCGCGAAAAGGCGGTCGCCAAGGCTGTTCCGGCGCCGGCGCAGCCTGCTGCGTCGGTTGCCGCACCTGTGGTTGCCGCGCCAGCGACGGTGCCTGCGCCGCCGGTTGAGGCCGCCATCGTTCCGGAAGAGCGTCGCGACGCCAACGATCTTGCGCGCGCGGCGATTGAGCGCCTGCGTGGCGCAAACGAGGGTTCGCCGCGTGCGCAGGAAGCCGCTCGCATCCCGGATGCGGCTCGCACCCGGACCCGCCTCGCGCGCAGGACCCGCCTCGTGTCGTGTCGGCGTCGCCGGTTCGGCCGCTTCCGCCGCCGATCCTGGTCTCCACGCCGACAGCCCAGACCTTCGATTCATCCGGATCGTCGCAGATGCGGCCGCCTTACACCGCCCGGATCGACGATCCGCGTCGGCCGACACCTCCGGCCGACATTCCGGCCGCTTCGTCATCCTCGCCGCCGCTGGATCTGCATGCCGAGGCCGAGGAGACTTCACGGCGTGGACACACCACGGTCGCCGAGGACGTGCTGTCAGCGGCGAAATCGGTATTTCACGCGGTATTGCCGAAAAAGCTCACCGACTAGCTCAGAGCTCGATCGGTTCAGATTGAATCAGACCACAGAATCCAGCCTGTTTTGACGCGTTTCTTTGCGCGAACCGGTATCCATTTTGCTCGGAAGCTCTAGAACGCATCGTAGTTCTGGCCGGGCTTGCCGCCGACGCGGGCAAAGCCGTTTCGCGCGGCTTCGTCCCTGGGGCGAAGGGCGAGGGCGCGGTTATATGAGCCGGCGGCCTTGGCCTTGTCGCCGAGGCGCTCATAGGCAAGCCCCCTGGTCGTCCAGATCTGTCCGTTCTGCGGATCGGACTGCACGGCCTCGTCGAGATCGGCGGCGGCTTCCTTGATCTTGTCCAGCGCGAGGTAACTCACCGCGCGGGCCAGCAAAGGTTCGGCCCGCTGCGGCGTCAGCCCGTTCGCCGCGGTGAAATCGTCGATCGCAAGCTGATGTTGCTGTTCGCCCTGACGAAGCAGGCCGCGACTGTACAAGGCTTGCGCGTTGTAAGGATCGAGCGCGATCGCTTGATCGAACTCGGCGCGCGCCTCTTCGGTTTTTCCGGACCGTGCCAGCGCCTGACCGCGCCTGGTGGCGGCCTGGGCGTCGCCCACTTCGGCTTCAGCCGGAGCCGCTTTGGGAATTGTCTCCTTTTCCGGCGCCGACGACCACGATCCCAGATCGAAAGAGCAGCCGCAGAGCGCGATCGCGACCAGCAGCACGGGCGCGGACGCGCGCGGGCCCAAACGCGAAGCTCCGGAAAAAGCATAGGGAACCGGAATGGCCATCAATGCAGAACACTCGCGCGCTTACGCAGCATTGGTAGCCCGGCGTGTCGCAAAATGCACCGTTCAAAAACACCGCTCAAAAACAATGACGCGGGCACCAAGGCCCGCGTCATCGATTCAAATCTGAGAAAAGATAGCTAGCGCGACCCGCGCGGACCCGAGCCCGGACCGCCACGGCCGCCGCCCGGACCGCCGCGCTCGGCGCCAGGACCTGCGCCAAACACCGGCTTCGGCTTCATCGGCAGCAAGCCTTCGCGCTGCAGCTTCTTGCGGGCGAGCTTGCGAGCGCGACGTACGGCTTCCGCCTTTTCGCGCGCTTTCTTCTCGGAAGGTTTTTCATAATGGCCGCGGAGCTTCATCTCGCGGAAAATTCCCTCGCGCTGCATCTTCTTCTTCAGCGCCTTGAGGGCTTGATCGACATTGTTATCGCGAACGAGAACCTGCACGCGGCATCCTCTTTCAATTGATCGGATTGGAATCTGGCAAAGCAAAAGGTGGCGAAAGGCCACGCCCTCTACCTTGAGCGCGCGGATGTATCAGATCAAAGCGGGAATGTCCACCAGCGGGAAAGTGATGAGGACCACCAGACGCGGCCAAACCCGGTTATTTGGCCCCAATCAGGCGGTTTTTGGCGGCGTGGCCTCGACCTGCGTCACATGTCCCATCTTCCGGCCCGGCCGTGCCGGGCCCTTGCCGTAGAGGTGGACGGTCGCGCCGGGGACGGTGAGCCATTGCTGATAGCCGTTGATATCGTCCCCGATCAAGTTGGTCATGGTGACAGGGCCGTGACGAACCGGCTTGCCGAGCGGCCAGCCGGCGATGGCGCGGATATGCTGCTCGAACTGCGAAATCGAGGCGCCGTCGAGCGTCCAGTGCCCGGAATTGTGCACCCGCGGCGCGATCTCGTTGACTAATAGTGTCGGCCCGCCGGGACCGGCCAATACGAACATCTCGACCGCGAGCACGCCGACATAGTTCAGGGCGTTGGCAATGCTTTCCGCGATAATGCGCGCCTGTGCCGCCAGCGCATCGGAGATCGCGGCCGGCGCGCGCGAGATTTTCAGAATGTGGTCGCGATGTTCGTTTTCGGTGACGTCGAAGCATTCGACATGGCCATCGGCGCTGCGCGCCGCGATCATCGAGACCTCGCGCTCGAAGGGAACGAAGGCTTCCAGAATGGCGGACTTGGTTCCGAGGTCCTCCCAGATTTGTTCCGGATTGTCGCCGTTGCGGATGATCGCCTGGCCCTTGCCGTCATAGCCGAAGCGTCGGGTCTTGATCACGGCGGGCAGGCCGATGCGGGAGATCGCGGCATGGAGCGCCGCTACCGACGATACGTCGGCATAATCGGCAGTGCCGATGCCCAACCGTTTGACGAAGTCTTTCTCGGCCAGCCGGTCCTGCGTGGTTTCCAGGATTTTCCGGTCGGGCAGTACGGGACGCCGTGCTGCGAGGATCATCGCGGCGGCGGCCGGCACATTCTCGAATTCGTAAGTGATGACGTCGACGTCGTTGGCGAACAGCTCCAGCGCCTCGACATCGGCATATTCTGCACAGGTCGCATTCAGCACCACGTCGAACGCCGGCGAATCCGGATCCGGTGCAAACACCTGGCATCGCAAGCCGAGCCGCGCCGCCGCCATCGCCAGCATCCGGCCCAGTTGTCCGCCGCCGAGGATTCCGATGGTGTCGCCGGGCTTCAGCTTGACCTGGTTGGAGGCAGTCACGCCGTTCCCTCCGGGCGCTCGCCGACTGCCTCGGTCTGCGCCTTGCGCCAGGCGGCAAGTTTGCCTGACAGCGCGGGGTCGTTGAGCGCAAGCACGCTTGCCGCGAGCAACGCGGCATTGATCGCGCCGGGCTTGCCGATTGCCAGGGTCCCGACCGGAACGCCCGCGGGCATCTGGACGATGGAATAGAGCGAATCGACGCCGGCCAACGCCTTGGATTCGATCGGGACGCCGAATACCGGAAGTTCCGTCAGCGACGCGGTCATGCCCGGCAGGTGCGCCGCGCCGCCGGCGCCGGCGATAATGATCTTGAAGCCGGCGGCCTTGGCGCCCTTGGCAAAGGCGAACAACCGGTCGGGGGTGCGGTGAGCGGAGACGATGTGCTTCTCGCATGCGACGCCGAGCGCGGCCAGCGTTTCGGCGGCATGGCGCATGGTCGCCCAGTCCGACTGGCTTCCCATGATGATGGCGACGGGGGCGGTCATTCGGTCAATTCTTTCGGGAATCCAAAAACATAGGCCGCAAGTATAAGATCGGCCCAAGGTTCGGCAAGGCGTGGCAAGGGGTCCGGAATGGACTATCCTGTCTTGGTGAATCCCGGCAAGCCTTCTCAGTGCATTTTTGCGGCTCGGTGTTAGGAGTAAGAAAAGGCCCTAACTGATAAGTTGCGCGCACTCTGGTTTAAAACCGGTCCCCTCCTGCGGAATACGCCCCGACATGTCCATGAGAAAGAAAATCAAGGCGACCGCCCCGAGGGGTGCGAAACGCCGAAAAACTGTCGCGGCACAGCGCAAGGTTGAGCCACGACGTCCCTCGCGCGCTTCTCCGCACCGGCTCTCGATTGCGCACAATGACGCCAAACTGACCATTCGCCGGCTCAGGACCCATTTGGCGAAGGCGCTGGCGCGAATCGAGGAACTCGAGGCTTCCGCGGATACCGACTTCCTGCTCGATATTCCCAACCGGCGCCGCTTCTTGCGCGAACTAGACCGCTCGATCGCCTACATCAAGCGCTATCACGCAAGCGGCGCGCTGATCGCGCTCGATGTCGACCGCCTAAAGCCGATCAACGACGCCTTTGGTCACGCCGCCGGCGATCAGGTGCTGAAGGCCGTCGTCGCCGTGCTGTTGCGCAACGTGCGCTCGTCCGACGTAATCGGGCGGCTGGGCGGCGACGAGTTCGCGCTGCTGTTGTGGAACATGAGCGAGACCGACGCCAAGGCCAAGGCGGCGTCGCTGGAGCACGCCATCGATGGCTTAAGCTTCACTTTTCGCGGCCGCACCGTGACCGCGGGCGCGTCTACTGGCGTTGCCATTCTCGGCCCTCACGCGGAAGCGGGCCGAGCGCTGGAACAAGCCGATAGCGCGATGTATCTGCGCAAGGCGCAACGACGCTACCAAGCGTGATCAGCGCGACTTTTCAGCCGCAATGGACAAAGCGATAGCGTACGAAACGTTATCCCTACAACCCGCTGAGATCATCCGGCACGTTGCCGAATTTCTTGAGCAATCGGGCGTCGCCGAATTCGCCGATCAAGGGGTCGCCGGTGCGGCTGAAGGCGACTGCGCCGATGCTGCCGGCGGCCTTTGACAATATCTCGGCGCGCCGTAATGCGCCCGACGAAGTCTGGCATTCTTCCGCCGCGCCGGCGACCGGCGAGCCGGCCTCGTCCTGCAGGAATGGCAGCGCGACGTAATAGGTGACATCGGCCATGGTATCGCTCCGGGGTTGATCGATCGATCAGGCGGCGTCGCTCCTGGCTCGCGGTAATCCTGCCGGAGCGAAGCCGTTCGCAACCGCCGCCTGCACTTCCCTCAATTCCATCTCCAGATATTCGTTGGCCATGATGAGCGCCTTGATCGTGCTGCGCAGATTTCCGTCGCACATCGCGATCGCCTGGTCGCAGGCCTGCTCGTAACGATCGACGTCGGACTGTGAAGAAGGTTCGGACATGGCGAAATTCCCTGGTGGGCATGAGGCAGGATAAATGTTCCTCTTTTGTTCTCGCGAGAGTCAAGGGGCGTCAAGCGCTCTCCCGGGGGGTGAATTGCCGCTTCGCCGCCGCTTCCCCGCAGCGCTCAACGGAAGGATCGGCGCGGGCCGGGTAGGCCGAATGACCGCGGTGCAAAGCGGACGGCGGGAACGAAAACAATATCCGGCGCTTATGCCTATTCAGGGAGTAAGTCGCATGGGTCTTGTTAAGTCTGAGAGACCCGTGGTGCTGATCGTCGAGGACGAATTTCTGTTAAGAATGGATGCGGCCGATATGATTGCCGCCGCCGGCTTCGGGGTGGTCGAAGCAGCCAACGCCGACGAAGCCATCGGAATTCTCGAAGCTCGTCGGGACATCACCGTGGTTTTCACCGATATCCAGATGCCGGGCTCGATGGACGGATTGAAGCTCGCCCGGGCGGTCAGGGGGCGCTGGCCGCCGATCAAGATTGTCGCGACCTCCGGCCGCGTCGAGATTGCGGAAACGGATTTGCCCGAAGGCGGACGGTTTCTACCCAAGCCCTACGGTCCAACAGATGTTGCGGGCGTACTGCGAGAAGTGACGGGCGGCGGTTAGACCACCAGACTGTCATTCCGGGATGGTTCCAAGTACCAGCACCCGGAATTCTTGGATTCCGGGTTCGCATCGGAGCCCGTCACCGGGCCGCGCTTTGCGCAGACCCGTTGGATGCGACCCGCGACGACGAAGGTTATGCAATGAAGGTTATGCAATAATGTCAGGCGTAATCTGGTCTTCGATGAAGGCGATGCGGTCGCGCAGTTGCAGCTTGCGCTTTTTCAGCCGTTGCAGCCGCAACAAATCCGGCGCAGGCGATTGATGCAGCGCATCGATCGCCGCGTCGAGATCGCGGTGCTCCTGCTGCAGCCGTGCGAGCTCGGATTCGAGTTCGCGCTCATCTTCGTCGGTCATGGTGCACGTTAGCCGAAAAACGCGACGAGGTTGCGAAAGGTTTGCGCAAGCCGTGGGAGGAATATCGTCCCTGCCAGCGCGGTCTGCAAGCAGGCCGCGGTTCAGGGAACCACCCCGGTTCCGTGCTCACGGTTCGTTACATATGATACCCAAAACTGAGGGTACAATTTTCGATACCCATCGACAGATTGGCCGGCTCGTGTACACTGGCGTGCCCGGATCAAATCTGAGGTTCAATCCCCGAGGAGGCTCCATATGGCAATTCAGGCGCATCTCGTTGAACTGGAACGGAAACACAAGAGTTCTCGAAAACGAATTACACGAAGCACTCGTACACCTTTCAACAGACGACCTGCAAATTGTTGAGTTAAAGCGCCGGAAATTGATGGTTAAGGACCAGATCGAGCGGTTGAAGCATACCGCCGAAGAAACACTCCACTAGCCAGCCTTCACAAGCATCGCCGTCCTCCCGGGAGGAGCGCAATCGCGCTCACCCGCGGGGATGTGCGCGTTTTGCGCGGCTCGAAGGAAGCCTGCCCGCTATACCCCTGCCAAGCTCGCCGACATGGTCCGCGATTGCCAGCGAAGATGTCAGGCCCGGCGATTCTATTCCGAACAGATTGATCAGTCCGTCGACGCCATGGTCGCGCGGCCCCTGGATCAGGAAATCCTGCACGGCCACCGCCGGCGGCACGATCTTCGGCCGAATCCCCGAATAGCTCGGCATCAGTGCGCCGTCCGGGAGCGTCGGCCAGTATCGCCGGATCGCCGGATAGAATCTGGCCGCCCGCGCCGGGTCGACGGCATAGTCGATCGTATCAACCCATTCCACGTCAGGACCGAACCGGGCCTGTCCCGCCATGTCGAGGGTGAGGTGCACGCCGAGCCCGCCGGGCTCCGGCACCGGATAGATCAGGTGCGAAAACGGCGCCCGCGCGGTGCAACTGAAATAGTTTCCTTTTGCGAGATAGGCCCGCGGTATCAGGTCGATCGGCATGCCGTCGATGCCGCGCGCGACCGCGGCGGCGCCAAGCCCTGCGGCATTGACGAGAAGCCTGCATTCAAGGCTGATCGGGGCGCTGCCGCCGGCGTCGAGCTCGATTCGATCACCGGCCGCCCTGGCGTGCAGCAGCGGCGTATGAAAGGCAAAGGCTGCGCCGGCATCTTCGGCGTCGCCGCGCAGCGCCAGCATGAAGGCGTGGCTGTCGATGATGCCGGTGGAAGGCGAGAGCAGGGCGGCGTCGCAATTCAGCGCCGGCTCCAATGCGCGCGCGGCATCGCCAGAGAGCGTTTGCAGATCGAGCACACCATTGGCCTCGGCGTGAGCCCGGATCGATTGCAGTTTCGCGGTCTCATTCGCCGTCGTCGCGACGATCAGCTTGCCGCAATTGCGATGCGGGACGCCATGGTCGCTGCAGTATTGATACAGCGCGCGCTTGCCGCTGACGCACATCCGCGCCATCAGGCTCCCCGCCGGATAATAGATGCCGGCGTGGATCACCTCGCTGTTGCGCGACGATGTTACGGTGCCGATACCTTCCGCCGCCTCCAGGACGACCACCTCGCGGCCGGCCTGCGCCAGCCGCCGCGCGACGGCAAGGCCGATCACCCCCGCACCGATAACGACGCACTCGACTTTGTCCATTCGCAGTTCGGATCCGGCTATTCAACTCGAGGCGCGTTCGCCCAATTTGGCGCGCCGAGGATCAATCGCATTCGCACACTATCGCGCTGCCGAAAATCCCTATTTGGCAGCGTTTTCCGGGTCGGTTTGCCGTTAGGGAAGAATTAATCATGTCAGGGCAATTGCCATAATTTAAGACACATTTACAAGTTGCGAGGGTACGCGTTTACCTGATCAAAACCCGTGAGGCCAGACACTCCGCCGCGAAAATCGTTGGGTGACTGATGGCTAAAAAGAATTCGCGGGCAGGCGGCAAGATTGTGATTGCTGCGCAGGCCATCGCTTGCGCGATTGCTACCATTGCGCCCCTCGGGGCCGTCTGGGGCGCATCTACTGACTTTGCGCCGAAAAGCTATCTCGGCACTGCCGACCCCAACATGGTTTGGGAAATCCTGATGGCCGGCGTCGTAGTCAGCTCCTTTCTCGCAGCTGTCGCGCTGTGGGTTCACTCGGCGTTCCGCAAGGTGAAGCGCTTACAGTCGCGCAGGAATGCATTCGTCAGCTCCGCCCTTAACCAGCTCAGCCACGGCGTGGTGATGACGGATGCACAGAACCGGATCGTGTTCTGCAACGACCGCTATCTCGAGATCTATGGCCTGGCACGCTCGGACATTTCCAGGAACATGACCGGACCGGAACTGCTGGAGATGCGGCGCGAGCGCGGCGTCCTCGACGTCAGCGTCGAGGACTTCTATGCGCAAGCCGGCACACCGGAAGGCCTCATTACCGAACTGCCCAGCGGGCGGTCGGTTCTGGTCAAATATTTCGCGTTGCCGAACGGCGGTTCGGTGGCGACGCATGAGGATTACAGCGAGCAGCGCAAGCTTTCGAGAGAGCTGGCGTCGACCAAGCAGTTCCTGGAATCAGTGCTCGACAACGTGCCGGTATGCGTGGCCGCCAAGAGCATCGAGGACGGCCGCTATATTTTTGCCAATCGCGCGTTCGAACGCTTCTCGCGCTTTTCCCGCGACATAATCGTCGGCAGCCGTGCCGATGCAATATTCACGACCGCCACGGCGGCAAGAATAGAAGCGGCGGACCAGGCGGCGCTCAATTCTCCCGACGGCCAGTTCCGCAGCGAATTCGTGGTCGAGCGCGGTTCGGAAAAGCGCGTTCTCGCCTCCAACCGCGTGATCGCGCGCAACGAAAAGAACGAGCCGGAATTCCTGATCGCGCTGTTCGATGACGTCACCGACCGCAAATCGCTTTCCGAGGAGCTGGAAAGCACCAAGAAATTTCTCGAACTGGTGGTCGATAATATTCCAGTCTCGCTGACTGTCGAGCGCGCCAGCGACAGACGATATCTTCTCGCCAATCGTAGCGCCGAGACCATCCTCAACCGCCGGCGCGAAGACGCTACCGGATTGACGGCTGCAGATATTTTCAATCCGAAAGAAGCCAAGCTGATCATCGCGCGCGACGAGGCGGCGATCAGGAAGCATGGCCTGCTCACCGAAGAACACCCCATCAGCACCAAGGACGGCTTGCGGCTGTTCCTGACCCGCCGCATGACGGTGCTCGACGACGCCGGCGAGCCGCAATATCTGATCAAGACCCACGAGGACGTCACCGACCGCCGCCAGACCGAATTGCGCATGGCCCATATGGCCTATCACGACGGCCTGACCGATCTGCCGAACCGCGCCGCGTTCATGCAGGCGCTGTCGCAGATGATCGAGGCCTGCGAGGGCACCGATGAGGAGTTTGCGGTGCTGTGCGTCGACCTCGACGGCCTGAAGGAAGTCAACGACGTGTTCGGCCATGCGACCGGCGACAAGCTGCTGATCGAGGTGGCGCACCTCCTCCAGGACCTGGCGCATGACGGCGTCGTGGCCCGGCTCTCCGGCGACGAATTCGGATTGATCATCGACGGCACGCAACCCACCGCGGGCGTGGCGCTGGCCGAACAGCTTGCCGAAGCGCTGGCCAACGAGTTCCACATCGACGGCAAAGCGGTGCGCACCGGGGTCACAACCGGCATATCGGTATTTCCGCAGAACGGCGCCGACGCCGCGTCGTTGCTCGTCAACGCCGGCGCGGCACTGTTCCGCGCCAAGACGGCATCGCGCGGCTCGATCAGCGTCTATGAGCCGGAAATGGATCGGCAAATTCGCGATCGCCGCGTGTTGCATCAGGATCTCTCGGTCGCGATCAGGAACGGCGAATTGTCGCTGCATTATCAGCCGCAAGCGATGTCGCGCCAGACCGCCGCCTCCAGCGAAGTCATCGGGTTCGAGGCGCTGGCGCGGTGGAACCATCCGGTGCGCGGCTTCGTGCCGCCCGGCGATTTCATTCCACTTGCGGAAGAAAGCGGCTTGATCGTCGAAATGGGGGAATGGATCCTGCGCGAAGCCTGCCGGGAGGCCGCGTCGTGGCCGATGCCGCTGCAGATCGCGGTCAACCTGTCGCCGGCGCAGTTCATGCATGGCGATATGGTCAGCCTGTTGCATTCGATACTTCTCGAAACCGGCCTCGCGCCGGGCCGGCTTGAGCTGGAAATCACTGAAGGCGTGCTGATCGAGGATTTCGATCGCGGTCTGGCGCTGCTGCGGCGGTTGAAGGCGCTCGGCATTCGCATTTCCATGGATGATTTCGGCAGCGGTTATTCCTCGCTGAGCTACCTTCAGGCGTTTCCATTCGACAAGATCAAGGTCGACCGCGCTTTCGTCATGAATCTCGGCCGCAATCACGCAATCGGCGGCGATCGTTCGGGCCGTGATCGGCCTTGGCCACGGACTGGAGATGTCGATCGTTGCCGAGGGCGTGGAAACCCAGGAACAACTCTCCTTCCTCTCGGACGAGGGCTGCGACGCGGTGCAGGGCTATTTTATCGGCAGACCTCAACCGATCGGCCAGTACGCCGCGCTGGTCGGCCGCAGCAGCGGCAACACGGTGGAGGCCGCGCGCAAGACCGGCTAGAGTTCGGTTCAGAGCCGAACCTCCTTTTTTCCTGACGCGTTTTCTTCACCCGAACCGGTATCCACTTCGCTCGAAAACGCTATGGGCCGCGCATGGCGGACTACGATCTTGCGATCATCGGCGGCGGCTTGAACGGCGTCAGCGTGGCGCGCGACGCCGTCGGGCGCGGCCTGCGGGTGATCCTGCTGGAACAGGGCGACCTCGGCGCGGGCGCATCCTCGGCCTCGCCGCGGCTGATCCATGGCGATCCCGCCCTGCTGGAGCGCAGGGCCTTTCTGCGCGTGCGCGCCGCGCTTGCCGAGCGCGACATCTGGCTGCGGATCGCGCCGCATCTGGTGCGCCCGATGCGCTTTGCGATCCCCGCGCATTCCGACGAGCGTCCGTCGTGGTTACTGCGCTCGGGGCTGCTGCTTTACGACCGGCTGGCCTCGCCCGCGACGCTCCCGGCATCGGCGACGATCGACGTCACGCACCATCCCGTCGGCAACGCGCTGAAGCGGCCATTCGGCACCGCGTTTGAATATTCCGATTGCGTGGTGGACGATTCGCGGCTGGTGGTCGCCAATGCCGTCGATGCCGCGGAGCGGGGCGCGGTGATCCGCACCGGCGCGCGTTGCGTTCGCGCCGACCGGCTCGACGTCTGGCGGCTGGCGGTGATCGATCGCGGCCATCGCCAGGTGATCACGGCGCGGGCCTTGGCCAATGCCACCGGCGCCTGGACCGCCTCGGTCGCCGAAACCGTGTTGCGCATGCTGCCGCCGCACGTCGGCACCGCCCAGATCAGCCAGATTATCGTCCGGCGCCTGTTCGATACCGACAGCGTCTATGTGTTCCAGAACAGCGACCGGCGGCTGATCTTCGCGAGCCCCTATGAGCGCGATTTCACCCTCATCGGCACCGTGGGGCGCACCTTCAAGGGCGATCCCGCGATCGTCTCGGTGCCGGCTGGCGATATCGCCTATCTCTGCGACGCGGCCAACCGGTATTTTCGCGAGCGGATCGAAGCATCGGATGTGATCCGGACGGTTTCCGGCGCCAACGCGGTCATGGGCCCGCAAAGCAGGCGGCCCGCGCGCGATGGCTCGATGATGTTCGATGCTGGGCGCGGCAAGGCGCCGCTGCTGA
Organism: uncultured Alphaproteobacteria bacterium; assembly: GCA_963745785.1. Lineage (GTDB taxonomy): Bacteria > Pseudomonadota > Alphaproteobacteria > Rhizobiales > Xanthobacteraceae > Bradyrhizobium. The sequence goes on from CAVUYV010000025.1 coordinate 137,904, forward strand.
CGATCTTCGGCGGTGACGTCACGACCTCGCGGCTGCGCGCGGAGCGGACTGTATCCAGGCTCACCCCTTTCTATCCGATGTCGCCGCGCTGGACCGCGAAGACGCCGCTCCCGGGCGGTGATTTCGAGTGGACGCGGTTCGACGATGAGGTCGATGGTGCGCGCGAGCGCTGGCGGTTTCTGAGCGAGGCTCAGGCCCAACGGCTGGTCGCCGCCTATGGCTCGCGGCTTGAGGCCGTGCTTGGCAACGCCAAAGACCGGGCCGAACTCGGTCCGGCCTTTGGTCCGGAACTGACGGCCGCCGAGGTTCGCTATCTCATGACAAAAGAATGGGCGCGCTTCCCGGACGACATTCTGTGGCGGCGGTCGAAACTGGGCTTGACCATGCCGCCGCGGGATCGCGAGGCGCTGGCGGTGTTCATGGCGACGGCGGGGTCCTGAATACCGGGCCAGCTGCTGCTTTCCGGCCTCAAGCCTGCTTCTCCGTTCCCTGCCGAGCTTGCCGCGACCAAGCCTCGTCACGGGCCGATGGCCTGCGCCGCAGACGGTCGGAGATCATCTTCGCCGCCTTGTCGCGGTGTCCGGCGCGCAGATAGGCAACGATCAGGGTGTCCTCCCACAGCTCGCGCTGGGCATGGCTGCCGCCGATCCGCACAACCGCGGGCATCAGCGGCTCGAGAATGCGGATCGCGTTTTCGTTGTCGCCTTCGGCGAATGCTTGCGCCCCGCGGCAAAGGCCGATCGCGGACGAACCCGGGGCGAGCTTGCCGTCGGCGTCACGAGTTTCCATTTGCGCCAATCTGGTTGCCAGAACCCCGCTGCCCGTTGCCGCTGCGACCAGGGCGTAGTGGACATCGGCAAAGTGTGCGCCCGCCTGCGGGAAGAACCGATCGCCATAGGCGGCGACTTCCTGCCAATAGGGCTCCAGGCCTGTCTTGCCGGCAAGCGAGAGCCGCCAGAGCAGCGAGGCGCAATCCGTGAACACGTTCAAGGGCGGATATGGCGCGCCCGCCGGCCTGATGTGCTGCTGGTAGATCGCAAGCGCTCCGTCCAGATCGCCGGCCTCTAGTGCCGTGAGCGCGACATGCCACGAAAGGTGTCCGTGCAGGAAGCTCGCCCGGTCGTGCGCCTGCAACCAGGAGGAAAGAAACGTGCGGCCTTCCGCCAGGTCGCCTTGCTCGAATTGGGCGTGGGAGAGACCGTGCGCCGCATTTGCGTTTTCAGGCCGCAGCATGATGGCCCGCTCCGTCGCTGCCCGACCGAGAGCGGGATTGCCTGCCTCGGTGTGCGACCAACCCAGATAGGTGAGGAACCACCAATCCTCGCCGTAATGCCTGGCATGACGCTCGCAGATCGCGACCCTCGCCGCATCGTGGTCGGCGCGCCCGGAGAATGCATACAGGCCGAAAGCACCAAGCAAAAGCGAAAGCACCAGCGCGTCGCGCGGAAACTCTTCAAGGTGCTGCTCGGCGCCGCTCAACGCGGCTCTGGGCTGCCCCTCGATGACTGCAGCCATGATCTCGACGTGCCGGCGTTCGCGCTGGGTTGCTGTCGCGGCCAATTGCCGCGCCAGCGCCGCCTCGGCGCGCGCTTCGGTGACTTCCATGTTCATCTGATGGATGCGAGCGCGCGCGATGTGAGCGATGCGCAAAGGCCGGATCTTCAGCGATTGCGGCATCAAAGGCGTTGGCGGCACCGTGCCATGCCGAAAGCATGCGGTCGACACCGTCGCGATAAAATGCCGCCGCGCGGTCCGATACGGTCGTAAGCGGCAGATCGTACCTGTCCCGGTTCATCTTGCCTCTCCCGCCAAACGAGGTTGAACTCCATTGCACCATGAAACCAGCGGATTGTGGAGGTTTCTGGCGATAATATTGTGGCTGCGCCCCGTGCCGTGGTTGAGCCGATGCCGATCCGCCGCTAGCGTGCAGCCGCGAATGGGCTGGCGAGGAATATGGCTGAGGAATTTTCGAAACCCGAAGCGGGCGCAGACGCGGCCGACATTCCCCTTTTGCGCATCGACGCAGTGGCGAAAAAATTCGGCGGCATCCGCGCGGTGGACCGGCTGTCGCTCGACATCAGGGCAGGGGAGTTTTTCGCTCTGCTCGGTCCAAGCGGCTGCGGCAAGACCACGCTGCTGCGGATGCTCGCCGGTTTTGAGACGCCGGACGAGGGCCGGATTCTGCTCGACGGCAAGGACATCGCGCAGGTTCTGCCGCACCAGCGCCCGATCAACATGATGTTCCAGAATTATGCGTTGTTTCCCCATCTCACGGTGCGGGACAACATCGCTTTCGGTTTGAAGCGCGCCGGCATGTCGCGTTCGCAGATCAATACCCGCGTCGCCGAGATGGTCGCGCTGGTCAAGCTCGAGGGCCTCGAGCAACGCAAGCCCGATCAGCTCTCCGGCGGCCAAAAACAGCGGGTGGCACTGGCCCGCTCATTGGCGCGGCGCCCGAAGGTGTTGCTGCTCGACGAGCCGCTGGCGGCGCTCGACAAGAAGCTGCGCGAAAGCACGCAGGCAGAATTGATGGAGCTGCAGCGCCGGCTCGGCATGACCTTCATCATCGTCACCCACGATCAGGAAGAGGCGATGACGGTGGCGAGCCGGATCGGCGTGATGGATGCCGGCCGTCTCGAACAGGTCGCAACCCCGCGCGAGCTTTACGAGGCGCCCACTTCGCGCTGGATCGCCGAGTTCGTCGGCGACGTCAATCTGTTCGAGGGACAGATCGAGTCGCGCGAGGCGGGTCGGCTGGCGGTTTCGACACGGGTCGCCGGAACGATCATGGTCGCGGAGCCGCGCCAGCCGATCAGCAAAACCGTCGTCGCCGTTGCGATCCGGCCCGAGAAGGTCAAGCTGTCGCGCCGCGCTCCGGTTTCGGACCAGGGCAATGCGCATTCCATCAACCGGCTGGAAGGCATCGTGACCGACGTCAGTTATCTCGGAGGCATCACGACCTACAAGGTGAAGCTCGACAGCGGTGCGGTGGTGCGTTCGTCGATGGCCAACACGGCGCGGATCGATCTCGATGCCTACAACGCAAGCCAGCGCGTGGTGGCGTGGTTCACCCCCGACGACTGCGTGGTGCTGGAGCAATGAGCGCCCGCCGCATCTTCACGCGCCCGGCGCGGCTTGCCGCGGTCGCGCCCTATCTTTGGATGGTGCTGCTCTTCCTGGTGCCGTTCGGTTTCGTGCTCAAGATCAGCCTGTCGCACACCGCGATCGCGCAGCCGCCCTATCTGCCAATATTCGATCTGACGCAAGGCGCCGCGGCGATCAAGTCAGCGTTGGCGCAGTTGTCGCTGGATAATTTCCGCCTGCTGGCCTCCGACAATCTTTACGTGTTCTCCTACTTCCGCAGCCTTGTGGTCGCAGTGGTCTCGACCTCGATCCTGTTGCTTATCGGCTACCCAATTGCCTACGGCATGGCGCGATTGCCGCAGCGCTGGCAAGCGATCGCCATGATGCTGGTGATCGTTCCGTTCTGGACCTCGTTTTTGATCCGCATCTATGCCTGGATCAACATCCTGCAGCATGACGGCCTGCTCAACAAATTTCTGCTCGCGCTGCACCTGGTCTCGACACCGGTGGTGTGGCTGTCCACCGACAGCGCTATGTATCTCGGCATCGTCTACTCCTATCTGCCGTTCATGATCCTGCCGCTCTATGCGACGCTCGCCAAGATCGACCCGGCGCTGCTGGAAGCAGCCAGCGATCTCGGCGCTTCACCGCGGCAGGCGTTCTGGCTGGTGACGTTTCCGCTGTCGCTGCCGGGCGTCGCCGCTGGCGCCTTGCTGTGCTTCATTCCGATCATGGGGGAGTTCGTGATTCCCGACCTGCTGGCGGGCTCTAATTCGCTGATGATCGGCCAGACCCTGTGGCTTGAATTCTTCACCAACAAGGATTGGCCGGTGGCCTCCGCAGTTGCGGTGGTGCTGCTGGTGCTGCTGGTGGGACCGCTGGTGCTGTACGACCGGCTGCAACGCCGGGAGCTGGAGGGCAGTGGCTGATGGCCCGCGCGCCTAACCGACTTTCCCCTTTCAACGTCACCGCGCTGGCGCTCGGCCTGGCGTTTCTGTACCTGCCGATCGTGATTCTCGTGATCTATTCCTTCAACGCCTCGCGGCTGGTCACGGTGTGGGGCGGCTGGTCGCTGCGCTGGTACTTTGAATTTTTCAACGATCGCGCCATGCTGGAGGCGGCCTGGATGAGCCTTCGGGTGGCTATCGCCTCGGCCACGTCAGCGACGCTGCTCGGCACGCTCGCGGCGGTCGCATTGTCGCGCGGCGAGCGCTTCAAGGGCCGCACGCTGTTTTCCGGCATGCTCTACGCGCCGCTGGTGATGCCCGAAGTCATCACCGGGCTTTCGCTGCTGCTGCTGTTCGTGGCGCTTAACGCCGAGCGCGGCTTCTGGACAGTCACGATCGCGCACACCACGCTGACCATGTGCTTCGTTGCGGTGGTGGTGCAGTCGCGGCTTGGCGCGCTCGATCGCAGCCTGGAGGAAGCGGCGATGGATCTCGGCTGCGATCCGGCGCGGGCGTTTGTCGCGGTGACGCTGCCGCTGATCGCACCTGCGATCGCGGCGGGCTGGATGCTGGCGTTCACGCTGTCGCTCGACGACGTCGTGATCGCAAGCTTTACCACCGGCCCCGGCTCGGCGACGCTGCCGATCCGGATCTATTCGGAGGTGCGGCTCGGGGTGAAGCCTGAGATCAACGCGATCTGCACGCTGGTGATCGGATTGATCGCGGTGGTGATCGTTGTGGCGTCACTGGCCTCGAAGCTGACGAATGCGCGCGGCGAGAGCGCCGCGCCACTGTAATCTCGTCATCCTGAGGTGCGAGCCGTCTACGGCGAGCCTCGAAGGATGACAGCCCGTGGCCCATCCTTCGAGACGCGGCCAAGGGGCCGCTCCTCAGGATGACGGCGGTTTGCCTGGCGGCCACGATCTGCAGCGTCACGACTTCACCGCGCCGGCGGTCAGGCCGCCGACCATGTAGCGCTTGAAGGCGTAGTAGATCGCGGCCGGCGGAAGTGCGTAGATGAAGCCGGTGGTCATCAGCAATTCCCAGGGAGAATCGTCGGCGGCAAGGAAGTTGCCGAGCGCGACCGGCAGCGTGACCTCGGTGTCCTTCGACAATAGCAGGAACGCATAGAGATATTCGTTCCAGGCGAGCAGCAGCGCATAGGTGCCGATCGCCACCAGCGACGGCATCATCAACGGGATATAGACCAGCCGGAACAGCTGCAGGGTGGTCGCACCATCCATGATGGCCGCTTCGTCCAGTTCGACCGGCAGCTTGTCGGAGGCCTGCTTGAGCACCCAGATCGCGTAAGGCGAGGCGATCGTCACCATCGCCAGGATCAGCGACCAGTGATTGTTCAACAGCCCGTAATTGCCCATGGTCCGGTACATCGGCACGGCCAGGAACGCCGCCGGGATAAAGTAGGTGAACAGCGCGAGGTTCATGACCCACCGGCCGCCCGGAATGCGCAATCTCGAGATCGAGAACGCCGCCGCGGTCGCGATCAAAAGCGTGAGCGCGCCGACCGAGACCGCGATCACGACAGAATTCCAGAACTGGACCCAGAAATCCCGGAGAAAATAGTGCTGCTGATTGAATACGATTTCGAAATTGTGCAGAGTTGGATGCGCCGGCCAGAGTTTGCCGGAAAACGCATCTTCCTTCGGCGAGATCGCAAACAGGAACATGTGATAGATCGGCAGCATGGTCCAGATGAACACGGGAATGCCGATCAGCAGCAGCCGCGCCTCGGTACCGACATCGCGCAAGGAGGGGAGCTTCATCGCGACAACCGTTTCATCATGAAATAGACCAGCGGCAGCACCGCCGGCAGCGCGCATACGATCGCCGCCATCGACAGATCGAGCTGATCGAGCCGCAAATAGCGGATGCCAAGGGTCGCGAGCACATGGGTCAGATCGGCGGGCCCGCCGCCGGTCAACAGATAGACGCTGTTGAAGTCGCCGAGCGTCCAGATCATCGAGAGCAGCGTGCAGGTGAGATAGAGCGTCCGCATCGAGGGCCAGGTGATGAAGCGGAATTTCTGCCACCAGCTGGCGCCGTCGACGTCGGCGGCCTCGAACAGATCGTGCGAGATCGCAAGCCGCCCGGTCATCAGGATCAACGTCCAGAACGGCAGCGATTTCCAGATATGCATCACGATCGCCATGGTCAGCGCGACGGTCGGATCGTTGAGCCAGTTCGGACCGTCCTCGCCGGTCAGCTTGAAGATGATCTGATTGATCATGCCCCACTCGGGATTGAGCATGAAGCGCACCGACAGGATGGTGGGGATCGACGGCACCGCCCATGGCAGGATGAACAGCACCGACAGCCACTTGATCCACGAGCGCGACTGTACGAAGAAGCCGGATAAAAACAGCGCCACCAGCATTTTGAAATTGATGCCGATCACGAGGAAGATCAGCGTATTCACCGCGGCGCGCGCGAAAATCGGATCGTTGTAGAGCGCGACATAGCTCGACGGGTGACGTGCAAGCCACAGCCCGTAGCAGACCGGGTAGACCACGAAGGCCAGGAACACCAGCACATAGGGCGCCAGCAGCACGATGCCCCAGACCTGCGGCGTCGTCAGACGCGCCGACAGCGGCCCGCCTGGTATCGCATGATCGCCCGAAAGCGTGATTGCCATATGCCGCTGCTCTTAACCCGGGGTCAGTGCACCTCGCCCCGCTTGCGGGGAGAGGTCGGATCGCTCTTGCGATCCGGGTGAGGGGGCCCTCAGCGAGTTGCGCTCGTTGAGAGAGCCCCTCACCCCGACCCTCTCCCCGCCAAGAGCGGGGAGAGGGAGAAGTGGAATCAGCTCTAACCCGCGACCTGCTTGATGCGGGCGATCAGTTCGTCGACGGCCTTGTCGACCGGGACCTTTTCGCTCACCACGCGGTTCATCGCCTTGGCCCAGACGTTCTCGTTGTTCAGGATGGTGAACTTGTAGTTCTTGGTGAAGTCGAATGGCAGCGTGCCGCCGGTGAACTGGTTGTAGACGGTCTTGCGATGGCGGTCGGACTGCCAGAACGGGCTCTTCTGCCCAGCTGACGTGACCGGGAACCAGCGGCCGAGGCCGCCCTCGACATAGGGCTGCAGGTTCTCCTCCTGCAGCAGGAATTTGACGAATTCCTTGCCCTGCGCCTTGTTCTTCGAGGCCGTGAAGATCACGCCGGTCTTGACGTCGGAGCGGTATTTCATCGGCGACCCGTCCGGCTTGTTGGGGAAGCCGGCGGTGATGATGTCTTGCTCATAGGCCTTCTTGCCGGCGGCGCGCTGCTCCGGCGTCAGCGCCGGATTGGTCGAATCCTCGAACCATTTCGCCGCGATCGAGATCGTGAAGTTGTGGGTCATCACGATCGTCTTGTTATGGAAGGCGACATTGTTGTCGGGATCCTTCCAGGTCGTGGAGGAGGGCGGCGTGCAGCCTTTGGTGTAGGTGTCGGTGTAATCCTTCAGCGCCCCGATCAAGCCTTCCCTGACCTTGGGATCGTCGACCAATAGCTTGCCGTTGTCGTCGACCAGCTTGACGTTATAGGCGTCCATGAAGGTATAGAAGGACTGGAACGCGTCGGTGGATTCAACGCCCATCGGCTGGCCGATGGCGTAGATGCGCTGGCCTGTGGCCTTGCGGATGGCGGGCTGCACCTTGTCGCACCAGAACGACCAGTAATCCGTCCATTTCGCAGGGATGTCGGTTTCCTTGAAGCCGGCCTGTTCCAGCATGTCCTTCCAGATATTGACGTGCATGGTCTGCTGCTTCAGCGGGAAGCCGTAATAGGCCTTCTTCTTGGTCTGATCGTTGTAGAGCGAGGCGGTTTCCAGCGTGTTCGGCGCGAACGCCGATTTCATCGGCGTGAGGATATCGGTCAAATCCTCCAGTTTACCCTCGAACGCCCATTTGCCGGCCGCCTGCACGTCGTAGGAATCGGCATAGGCGACATCCGGCGGCGTTCCGGAATCCAGCGCCGCCACCGTCTTCGGAATCATGTCCTGGACGGGGTATTGCGACAGGTCGACCTTGATGTTGGTCTTGGCCTCGAACTTCTTGATCGCCTCGAGCAGCGCGTCGTCCTCGGACTTGTAAAAACCCTTCACCCACCACACGGTGATTTTTTCCTGAGCCATCGCCGGCGCGGCGGCGAAGAAAAGTCCGGCCGCGACCGTCAATGAAAGTGCAAATGTTGCCTTGAATCTCACGTCATTCTCCCTGATCTGCCGATTTTTTAACCGGTTGGATAAAAGACTACTGCATTGCCGCGGTCCGATCCAGATGCGGCGTTGATGTTCCGCGGCATGTCGGCCCGGCGAATTTCAGATACGTGTCCGCGACCTCGCGGCGCGATGCGTCCGAGTTTTGCAAGAACCGTTCGCCCCGAAAATCAGAGGGCGCAGGGAATGCCGGGCGCTCGATGCACCGCAGCCTCGCATGCACTATAAAAAAGCATACGAGTTAGTCACCACGGTCACACCGGAATCATCCCGGCATTCCCCGCGCAATGGTTTTACGGCTTACTTCGCGCTCTCCCCGGTGACCACGCTTTTTGACACCGTCGCCTGCGCTTCTTCTCGCAGACTTGACGCCAACGATTGGGGCGTCAGAACGACACGACTTCGCCGTCCGCGTCAGCACCATTCGTCACGTGCGCTGCCCGCGTCCACCGCATCCCGCCCCGCGTTCGTGACGATCGCGATACGCCCCTCTGTGTGGGACGAGACGTGCGAATCAGTGAACTGATTTGGGTCGGGAGAAAACAGAAATATTTTTGCAAAAGGGGCTTGACACCATTTCTGAAAATCAGAAGTGATTTGCCCGTCAGGCAAAATCAGTTGCCCTGTCCGGCGACTGGCTGTTGTTGCGCCCGCCAGGCGATTGTCGAATACTAGCCGCTACGATCCCGGTGGCAAAGGGAGCGCAGCGCGGCCTGTCGATGACGGCAGGCGACGATGCAACGGCAAACAATAAAAACCAGGGCTGACGCCCATGGAGGAAGACCGATGTCATTCTACCGAGGCATGACCTGCGAGAACGTGACCCTCAAAGGCGACAAGGGAACGCCGATCACTGCTTATGTGGCCAAGCCCTCCGGCCCTGGGCCGTTTCCGGGTGTGGTGCTTGTCCACCATCTCCCGGGCTGGAGCGAACTCTACATCGAGACGACGCGCCGGTTCGCGCATCACGGCTATCTCGCGATCTGCGCCAATCTTTATGAGCGTGCGGGCGAGGGCAATCCGGACGACGTCGCCGCCAAAGTGCGCGCCGAGGGCGGCATTTCCGACGCCCAGATGGTCGGCGATACCGAGGCCGCGGTGAAGTGGATGCGCGCGCAATCAAGTCACAACGGCAAGGTCGGCGTTTTCGGCTCCTGTTCCGGTGGCCGGCACGCCTTCATCTATGCCTGCCAGAGGAAGGATGTCGACGCCTGCGTCGAGCTCTGGGGCGGCCGCGTGGTGATGGGCAAGGAGGAGCTCAACGCCAAGACGCCGGTCGCGCCGATCGAGATGACAAAGGACCTCTGCTGCCCGCTGCTCGGCCTATTCGGCAATGACGACCGCGCGCCGAGTCCCGAGCAGGTGAACCAGCACGAGGCCGAGCTCAAGACGCGCGGCAAGACTTACGAATTTCATCGCTATGACGGTGCCGGTCACGGATTCTTCTATTGGCACCGGCCGCTCTACCGGCCCGAGCAGGCGATGGATGGCTGGAGCAAGGTGTTCGCCTTCTTCGGCAAGCACCTGGCGAAATAGGAGGCGCGGACATGTGCACGTCCATTATCGAGATTGCGCGCGCGGAGGGCATGGCAAAGCGCGGCGACCAATGGTTCCCGCTCTCGCAGGCGGTGGTTGCCTATGACCATGCGCGCCATGCGCCGCTTGGCGACGTCATCACGCTCGACTTCATCAACACGGATCTCGAGCCCGGGGCGCGGGCCGGGATCGAACTCACCCTGGAGACGGCCAAAGGACTGCGCGCCGCCCTCGACCGGGCGATTGCCGCCGCCGAGTTCGAGGAGGCGGAAGTGAGGGGTAAGGGCGCCGTGTCCGGGCTCGTTCGGGCGGCGTGAGGCGCGGGTGAGGCAGCCGCGGCTTCGGTCCGAATAAAGCTTGCGGTGAGGCTAGCCGGTCCTGGTCATGGCTTCCGCCGCGCCGTCTTCCTTGTCGACATCAGGCGCGACGATTATTGGCCCGAATGGCGCGTCAGGCCGCCGGCCGTCGCACGTGAAACCTGCTTCCGGTCGGCAGGTTCGCCGTCACCAACTGCCTGAACGGGCGTTCATCAAAATTAACTTTCAAGAGAGCACCCGGAATCTGAATTATTCGGCAACCTTCGGGGACCTTTCCACGTTATTGCCGCGGGAAAAACTCGGAAAGGGCAAACCATGAGAAAGACAGCACTTGTTTTGGCAACAGCGGCCACGATCGGCCTCGGTGCGGTGACGGCGCCGTCTCCGGCCGAAGCCAGGGGCGGCTGGGGTTGGGGTGGCGCCCTCGCGGGCGGCCTGATCGCCGGTGCGGTGATCGGCGGCCTGGCCTCCAGCGCCTATGGTTACGGTCCCTACGGTTACTACGGCGGCTATCCGTCCTACGGCGGCTATGGCTACGGCTATCCGGGGTATTACGGCGGCTACGCACCCGCGTATTACGGCGGCGGTTATGCACCCGCCTATTATGGAGGGTACACCACGGCGTATGCACCGGGGTATTATGGCTATCGATACCGTCGGGCGGTTCGCCCAGCGTTCGCTTATTATGCCGGCCCCCGGTATCGCAGGTGGCACCGTCACTATCGTCACTGGTGAGCTTCTCGGGCTCCGGTAGCAAAATCGTCCCTGGTTGCCAGCAGCGCGCAAACGCGCTGCTGAACTTTTGGTTGTCGCTATTTTTTTGAGCCCGGACAGCCAAAGGGTGCTCGGGCCGCGGTCCTGTCGACCGCCGAAATCAATGTGAGTTGCGCGAAATCGAACCGGCGAATTGGTCAGCCGGGTCTTGCCGTTCGCTGTTGTCCGCAGCGTGCCCGTTGATCCGCTGCTTCAGATCGGCGGACGGCTTGAACACCACTATTCGACGCGGGGACATCGGCGGCTTGGCGGTCTTCGGATTGCGGCCGACGCGCTGGCCCTTTTTGATATTTTTCGTCAGGGCTCTGTTTCCCTTGCCGTCCAGAATCCCCGATCCTTACCGTAAATGCGCATCGCGGCACGGGAATGCGACCCCGGATCACGCATCCGTTTATGAAAACGGTGTCATTCAAGGCGCGACAGTCCGCGCGCTCCGCCATCCATCCGTTTCCCGTCACCGACGGCGGGCGACGAGAACTCCCAGCAGAAACGCGACCAGCAGCGAACCAAGCGGCGCTTCGCGCGCGATATTGCTCAGGATACTCAACGGCATTCCCGGTTTGCGGCCGGCGTCGATCGCGCTGCCGACGCGCTGCGCGGTGTCCTTGACTGCTTCAGATACCTTCTCAATGGTGGGCCTGGGTTCCGGAGCCGGATCAAGGCCTTCGTAAACCAGCGGCGGGGCCTCATCGCTCATGGCTGAATCTCCTCATCGATTGCTGGCAATCGATCAGGAGAGGAATCGTTCCGGGCGAATGGCACGATGCTGCTGGCTCAAAGGGCAAGGCGGGAAGGCTAATTCGCCGCTTTGGTCCGCGAACGGCGGCCTCAGGCAACTTCCAACGTCGGAATTTGCTTGATCTTCTCTCCGAGTTCTTGCCGCGCACGATGCAAATCGTACGCTTTTGCAGATTGAGCCAGAGATCGGGACCATTCCGCACAGCTTCCCGAGCCGCAATGCCATCACTGGCGTGACCGGCTGCTTTTCCTTCAGGACGTCGAAAAGCGTCTGACGCGAAACGCCGAGCAGTCTGGCGATTTCCGTCTTGGGCCGATTAAGCGCTGGCAAAATCTCCTCGCGAAGAAGTTCGCCGGGATGCATGGCAAGCCTCGCTTCGGAAGCTTTCTGGTCATGAATCTGTCCTCAGTGATAGTCTTCCAGATCGACGTCGATGGCGTCGCCCTCGATCCAGCCAAATGTAATGCGCCAGTTGCAGAGGTCACTCGCGCGAAGTGAGCTTTGCTTTGCGGCTACGATGACATGCGGCGAAGGCCTCGATTACCTGATTGAAGAATCGCGGTGGCAGGAAGCCATAGTCATAGCGATCGCTGCGGCCGATTTTCCGAAGATCATAGCCGGGCCAATCGAATTCGTTGCCTTCTGCAACAACGATCCAGGAACGCGCGTCATCAAATCCGAGATGACGTTTAACCGCGGCGGGAATTTCGACGGCGCCAGCGGGATCGGCGGGAGGAGAGTGCGTGATAGGTAGAACCACAACGACCGTTGTGTCATTCGCCGGGCGTTCGACCGCAAGCACGATCACGCTGGGGCGATCTTTGCGCCCTTCTTCCCGTCCCGCTTCATGCTCTTGGTGCCACAGATAGGCATAGGATATGACAAGACCCGGTTCGGGCGCGGGTATCGGCATGCGCCTCGCTTATTTCCGCTCAAGCAGGGAATCGAGATGCGCATGCCGCTCGTCCATGCGTGAGGCGCCGATCGCCTGAGCTCTCTCATCAGAAAGCTCGGCAGTCGCAAAGCTGCGACGACGCTGCTTGAAACGGCGGAATTCTTCGTACTCGTCCGGCGCCACGAAATAGCCCGTAATCGATCCGTGGCTCGATACCGCCACGGCCTCTCGTTGGGCGAGCATCCGGTAGCGGCCAAAGTTCCGGGTAAACTCGGAAGCCGGGATGGTGTCAGCCATATCTAGTGTCCTGTGTTGGGTTACTAATATACGTAATTTACGTGAAAAGCGCAACTTGCGTATTTAAGCGCTTAACACACTGACAAAACGTCGCTTTTAATTCCATCAGTCTATGAATCCGCGAGGAGGTAACCCCAGCGGCTCCGCGCAAGGCCGGCGCAGCTCCTAAGGTGGGTCTGCCGCATTTTAGCCGAGGGTCAGTTCGGCTTCGCCGCATCGGCAGCCGCCGGGCCGGCCGCGGGCGCAACCGCGTCGGGCGCCGCGGGCTTCGCGCCGCCGCCGGTAAAACGCTCGAGCACCGAACGCACGGCGTCGCGGGTCTTGCGATCCTTCACCGCGTCGAGCAGCGGCGCGGAGGCCGGCGAGCGCCGGATCAGGCTTTCCGGATCGGGAAAGATCAGCGGATCGTCCCACGGGCCCTGCACTACGAACGGCAGATCGAAGCTCGGCACGGCGTTCGCCGAGATCAGGCTGGCAACGCCCTTCATGTCGTATTCGCGCGCCGGCACCGAAGCCGTGCCGGTCATGGTGATCCGCGCCGCCGGTCCTTCGACGCGGATATCCTCGGCGGTCGCAATCCCGTCGGCGAATTTCAGCGCGACGGTGAGATTGTCGTAAGGTGTCGAGCCCGAGCGGAAATTGCCGGCGCCGGACAGCGGCCGCCGCTCCAGCCGCCTCAAGAGCTGCTCGACATTGAAGCCGGCGATCGCGCCGTCATGACCGGTCAGGCTGACGGTGCCGTCGAGCGACTGCGCCAGCCCGAACGGGCTTGAGCCCGAGGCCACCAGCGAGACGTTGAGATTGCCGCGGCCGGACAGTCTGGAGATGCCGAACAATTCGCTGGCGCAGGCCTGCAGGTCGACGTCGGTGAACTGGAACTGGGCCTTGACGTCGGCGACCGCGTCGGAGCGCGCGATCCCGATCGAGCCCTTGGCGATGCCGCCATAGACCTGCGCCTCGCCGACCGACAGCGCCAGCGCGCCGCCGCGCAAATTGGCGCCGAACGCGGTGCGGCCGAGTTTCGACTGTCCCACCGTCACCATCGCCGCCGACAGGCGCATGTCGAGGTCGGTGGTGGACAGCGCGTTCAGATCGAACAATTGCCGGTTCCAGTCGCGCGCGCCGCTGGCGAGCAGGCGGAAGGTCGAGATATAGGGCGTGAAGTCGAGCGCGCCGGCGGCCAGCGTCGCCTGCAACGTCTGGCGGCCGTTGTTGGCGTAGGTCATCACGCCTTCGGCGACATTGCCGTCGAGCTCGACATTGACATTGGTTAGCGCGATCGACGCGCCGATCACATTGGCGCGCGCCCTCAGCGCGAAACGGCCGAACCCGCCGGCGCCCGGCGGCGGCTGGCCGGTCCAGCGCAAGGCGTTGCGCAGCGAGGCGCTATCGACGGTCAGCGTGCCTTCCATCATCATGCTGCTGCGGTTGGCGACGCTGCCGTCGAACGCCAGTTTCAAGGGCGCGCTGGCCAGCCGCGCCTTCACGCCGGACCGTTCGCCAGACAGCGCGGCGAGGAAGTCGCTGACGCTGATCGAGCCGTCGATGCGCTCGCCGCGCCAGTCGAATTGCCCGGTCGCGGCAAAGGAACGCGAGATCGAGGGCCAAGCCAGCGAAAGGTCGATATCGCCGAGCGCCTCCGAGACGTGATTGGCGGCATCTTCGTAGCTGAGCACGCCGTCCTGGATTCGGATCTCCGAGAATGAAACCTGGTTTTCGGCGCCGGGCTTCATGGTGCGCGCGATGGTGTCGATGAACGGCGTCCAGTTGCTGCCGCCATCGGCCTCGCGGACGACGCGGATGTTCGGCCGCAGCATCATGACGTCGGCGATCTCGAAGCGCTGCAGCAACAGCGGCAGTAATCGCAGGTTGGCGGTCAGGACATCGACTGACAGCGCGGGGTCGGAGGTCGCCCCGCCCTTTAAGCCCACATCATGAAACGAGACGTAGCTTGCGGGAAAAACCGAAACCTCGATTTTGCCTTTGACCGCCAGATCGAGGCCGGTCACCGCGCGGATCTGCGCCTCTACCGCCTGCCGAAGTGCGTCCCGGTTGATCAACCAGGAGGTCGCGATCAGGCCGATCAGCGCCACCCCAAGCAAGGCCGCAATCGGCATCCCCAGGCGCTTCATTCCTTGGGCCATCGTCAGTGACATATCCAAGTCTGGCTAAACAGCTGCCGGGTTGAGGTCAGGTCGCCGTTGAATTGGGGCAGACGGCTCATCAGCCGAAGGCAGGGCCTACCCCGCGCTCGGCAAATTTCGCTGCCCAAGCCGGCAACCGCCGACTCGGAATAAGGCCCCATGCCAACCCACGCAACCTGATGGGTTTTCTTGACGCTTTCAAGGCGCAGCGGCGTTCCGAACCACTTGGGCGGGTATAAAAGCCCCGTCATTGACGCATTGCGAAAAATTCGCCTAATAATCCACCATAACGCTGGCCATCAGCGCCTCCCTCCCACCAGGTCGCATTTCCATGAACAAGGTCTACCCCGACGCCAAATCGGCACTCGACGGCATCTTGAGGGACGGCATGATGATCATGTCCGGCGGTTTTGGGCTGTGCGGGATCGCGGAAACCTTGTCGGATGCGATCCGCGATTCCGGCGTGAAGAACCTGACCGTGATCTCCAACAATGCCGGCGTCGACGGCATCGGGCTCAGCCGCCTGCTCGAGACCCACCAGATCAAGAAGATGATCTCGTCCTATGTCGGCGAGAACAAGCTGTTCGCGCAGCAATACCTCGCGGGCGAACTGGAACTCGAATTCAATCCGCAGGGCACGCTGGCCGAGCGCATCCGCGCCGGCGGCGCCGGCATTCCGGCGTTCTACACCAGGACCGGCGTCGGCACCCTGATCGCCGAAGGCAAGGAAGTGAAGGAATTCGACGGCGAGAAATACATCATGGAGCGCGGCCTGTTCGCCGACCTCGCCATCGTGCACGCCTGGAAGGGCGATACCGCGGGCAACCTCGTCTACCGCAAGACCGCGCGAAACTTCAATCCGATGATGGCGACCGCGGCCAGGATCACCGTGGCCGAGGTCGAGCATCTGGTGCCGGCGCGGCGAGATCAACCCCGACCACATCCACACGCCCGGCATTTTCGTCAAGCGCATCATCGAGGTCGGCACCGGCAACAAGCGCATCGAGTTCCGCAACACCCGGCCGCGTCCCGACGTTGCGGCCGCAACGGGAGTAGAAATCTGATGGCCTGGACCCGCGAACAGATGGCAGCGCGCGCCGCGAAGGAACTGCGCGACGGCTATTACGTCAATCTCGGCATCGGCATCCCGACGCTGGTCTCGAACTACATTCCCGACGGCATCGACGTCGTGCTGCAGAGCGAGAACGGCATGCTGGGCATGGGGCCGTTCCCCTATGAGGGCGAGGAAGACGCCGACCTCATCAACGCCGGCAAGCAGACGGTGAGCGAATTGCCGACCACCAGCTATTTCTCCTCGGCCGATTCCTTCGGCATGGTGCGCGGCGGACATATCGACCTGTCGATTCTCGGCGCGATGCAGGTGGCCCAGAACGGCGATCTCGCCAACTGGATGATCCCCGGCAAGATGGTCAAGGGCATGGGCGGCGCGATGGATCTGGTCGCCGGCGTCAAGCGCGTCGTGGTGGTGATGGAGCATTCCGCCAAGGACGGCCCAAAACTCCTGAAGAAGTGCAACCTGCCGCTGACCGGGGAGAAGGTCGTCGACATGGTGGTGACGGACTTGGCGGTCTTCACCATCGACAGGCACGGCAAGGACGGCATGGCGCTGATCGAACTCGCCGACGGCGTCACGCTGGACGAGGTGAAGTCGAAGACCGAAGCCGAATTCCGCGTCGCGCTGAAGAACGCGTGAGATGCCCGCACAAGCAAAAAGCCCCGGCGGCCGGCCGGGGCTTTTGCCTTTCACGGTAGCACGCGATCAGAAGCGGAAGTTGAAGCCGCCGCGCACGACGTGGAAAGTGGTCGGGTCGAAGCGCGCGGTGAACAAGTCCAGGTTGCCGGCTACGGGAAAGTTGTTGCGGCCGAGATCGACGTACAGATACTCAGCCCTGATCGTCCAGTTTCGCGATAGGCCATATTCGGCACCGCCGCCCGCGGTCCAGCCGGTCGCGGTGCGGGTGGATGTGCCGGAATAGCAGATCGCGAATCCGGCGCAGGTGGCCGCGCCTACTGCGACGGTGGTTCCCCCGATGTTCGAAATGCTGGCGCTCTGCTTGACGTTGCCGTAGGCGAATCCGCCGGTGCCGTAGAGCAGCAAGTTGCTGACCGGCACAAAGCCGAGACGCCCCCGAAGCGTGCCGAACCACTCGACTTGTTCGGAGGCCGTCGCACTGTAGAGCTGGGGCGCGAGACCGCCGACGCCGAGGAAATTCGCCGATCCGCTGCCCTTGATGTCGGAGAAATCAAAATCAGTTTCGATGCCGGCAACCCAATTCGGGTGGAATTGCCAGTTGAAGCCGTACTGCGCGCCGCCCAAAGCGGCGGAGGTGCGGAAAGATTGCGAAGGCGGGCCCCCGAGGATGGGCGCCAATAGCGCACCGTTCGGGATAAAGCTCATCGATCGGTTGTCGTGCCAGCCACCGCCGGCATTGCCGCCGATGTAGAAGCCGGTCCAATCGTAAACCGCAGCAAAAGCTGCCGGCGCAGCGTAGATCGGTGCCCTGGCCGGATAAGCCGGAAGATCGGCTGCTTGCGCGCCGGACGACAAGGCGCATCCCACCACAATCGCTAGACAGAAACGCATCGAACCCCCCAAAAACCCCAGGTTCGAATGTTTGCATAAACCTGACCAGCGTCAACGAATTAGCGGCGCTATGGTCAACGAATTACCACCGGCGTGGGAGGCCGGTAGCTTTCGCCTGCCGTCTTGATTACCATCGTGAGCAGCCGGCTGTTCAAGACCGGCCAGGCATTCGTTGCCGAGGCGGGAGGAACTTGAATATGGCTCACGCGGTAAACGCCGGCGCACGTCTCGACCGGCTCCCGGTCTCATCGTTTCACTACCGCATTTTCGGGCTGGTCGGGGCCGGCATGTTTTTCGACGGCTACGATCTCTATGTCGCCGGCGGCGTGCTGGCCTCGGTGCTGCAAACCAAATTCTCGACCGTTCCGCAAAACCTGCAGTTCATTTCGCTGACCTTCGTCGGCATGACGCTGGGCGCGCTGATCACCGGATTTGTCGGCGACAAATTCGGGCGGCGGTTCACCTATCAGATCAACCTGCTGATCTTTGGGCTGGCGTCGCTGGCGGCGGCCTTTGCGCAGGACATGACGCAGCTCATCGCCTGCCGCTTCGTGCAGGGCCTCGGCCTCGGCGCCGAAATCGTCGTCGGCTATTCGACGCTGACCGAATTCGTTCCGCCGAAGACGCGCGGGCGATGGCTGTCGATGATGGCGTTTTTGGTGGTGGCCGGTTTCCCGGCGACCGCCCTGCTCGGCTATCTGATCATCCCGAACTTCGGCTGGCGTCCGATGTTCGTGATCGCCGCGATCGGCTCGCTGATCGTCTGGTATCTGCGCAAGAACCTGCCGGAATCGCCGCGCTGGCTTGAATCGCAGGGCCGCACCGCGGAAGCGGAAAGCCTGATGCAGGAAATCGAAAAGGAAGCCGCCGCGGCGGGACGCTGCCGCCCGTCGTGGTGCCGGCTCCGGTCCCGCAGGTCTCGGCGTTGGACATGCTGAAGCCGCCGCTGCTGCAACGCCTTTTCGTCGGCTGCTGGGTGCTGATCACGATCAACACCCTGATCTTCGGCTTCGTGCTTTTCCTGCCGCAGTTCTTCCTGCGCCAGGGGCTGACCATCGCCAATTCGCTGGCCTACACGCTGGTACTGTCGGTCGCATCGCTGGTCGGCTGCGCCGTCGGCGCCTATCTGTCGGACGCCATCGGACGGCGCTGGAGCATCATCGGTGCCTCGATCGTCACCATCGTCAGCGGCTACATCTATGCCCGCTTCGACGCGTCAGCCGATCCGGCGATCGTGTTGAGCGTCGGATTCGTCCTGATCGTCGCGATCTACGTGCAGACGGCGCTCCTGTTCGGCGTCTATACGCCGGAACTGTTCCCGACCGAGATCAGGCTGCGCGCCAATGGCATCTGCAACACGCTGGGACGCGGCGCCACCGTGGTCTCGCCCTTCATCGTCGGCGCCCTGATGACATCCTATCGATTGCCGGGGGTGCTCTGGCTGATGATCGGCCTTGTGGTCGTTCAGATCGTGGTGGTGTGGGCCTGGGGCGTCGAGCCGCGCAATCGGGGGCTGGAGGATGTCGCCACCGCCAAAGCCTGATCGCGCCACGCCCGCCTGCAAGTGCATCTGAAGCGGAGTGGCGGATCAACCCGCCCTCCGCTTTTGCTTATAAGGCCACGATGAAAGAGGAACCGGCTTGGATCGACTTTTCGCCAACGGCACGGTCAATGCGGCGCAATCCGGCAACGGGCCGCCGCTGTTTCTGTTTCATTCGCTATTGTCGGATCGCGCGAGTTTCGACGCCATCGTTCCAAGGCTGTCGCAGTCGTTTCGGGTGATCGTTCCTGAACTGCCGGGCTTTGGCCAATCCTAGGCCGGTCAGCGGAGGTCTCGCCGATGTCGCCGACCGAATGGCCGAGGCGGTGAGGGATGCCGCCGGGAGAGACGAGGCGATTGTGCTGGGCAACGGCTACGGTGGATTCGTGGCGCTGCAAATGGCGATTCGGCATCCCGATATCGCCAAAAGATTAATCCTCGCGGATTGCGGGGCTGCGTTTTCCGAACCCGGCCGCGAAGCTTTTCGCAACATGGCTGCGGCTTGCAAAGCCAGGGGACTGGCCGCGATCACCGACGTCGCGATGCGCCGGTTGTTTGCGCCGGAATTTCAGGAACAACATCCCGAGCTGATGCGCGATCGTCGTGAAGCATTTTTGAGAACCGACCCTGAAGTGTTCCGCGCCGCCTGCGCCGCGCTGGCCGGCCTCGACCTCCGGCCCGAGCTTGGAAAGCTCACGCTGCCGGTCCTGGTGCTGGTCGGCGAACAGGACGAGGCGACGCCGCCGCCGATGTCGCGCGAATTGGCGGCAGGTCTGCCGAATGCGCGTCTGAAGGTGATTTCGGGATGCGCGCACGTACCGCAGCTGCAATCGCCGGAGATTTTTCTGGATGCGATCGGCGATTTCCTGGCGGCGGCGCATGCGGCCACCTGAAGCCCGAGTTACGACCGCCCGATCGACAACGCTTTGGTGAGGCCGGATGAGAGATTGCTTACCCATGACGTCGGCTCGCGAACCAGCCGGAAGCCGAGATTGCTCGGCGGCACGCCGGCCGCGCAGCCGCCGGCGCGGGCGTCGCGGATGAAATCCGTGACATAGGATCGGTGCTGGCCCTCGACGACGCGGACGCCGCAATTCGAATTTTTTGAAATCGCCTGACCGGCATCATCAAGCGCGGTGCGCACGAAACATGTGCTGGTCCATTCCCAGACATTGCCGGCGGTATCGAGCAGACCGTTTTCATTGGCGCCGAAACTGCCGAAGGGTCGCGGCGCGCTGTTGGCCGCAAACTCCCGGCTCAATTCGCGGTCGTAACGGGCGATCCAGCGTTTCGATGGATCAGCATCGTCTACCGGCAGGCCGTCGTCCCTGAATTTGCTCCCCGCCGCAAATGCCCATTCCTCGTCCGTCGGCAGCCGGTAATGCTCACCGGTCTTGCGCGACAGCCAGCCAGCGTAGGCCTGCGCGTCGTGCCAGCTGACCTGGACCGCGGGGCGGTCGGCCGCAACGATGACGCTGCGGTCGAGCGCGCGGCAAGCGGCCGCACGGACACAACGCTGATAGTCGGCGGCGCTGACCTGATGCTTCATGATCTTCAAGGGTTTTTCAAAGCGGATCGACAGTAACGGGGCTTCCGCCTGCTTGCCTGCGCGGGTGAAATCGCCGGCCACGCGATATGACACAGTGCCGGGGCGTAATTCCACGATCGCCTGTTGATCGCGCATGGCCGCATCGGTCGAAACTTCGTCGGAAAGCAACGGCGCGACCGCGAGCGGACTCGCAAAACCCGCTGCGCAGACCAGCGCCATCTTGAGTTTGAAAGCGATCAGCATGACCGTATCGGTTCAGTTCGAGAGCAGGGTGCCGGCTTGCGCCGGCACTGGCGCGCTTGTCAGTTGGTCTTGGGTACCGGAATTTCCGCCGGGGCCTTCACCTGGGTCATCAGGTCGTCGTTCCATTTGCCTTCGACCTTGAAATGCGCGGTGGCGCCGAGCTCGACTGCCTCTATCAGGTTGTGCGTGACGTAGGCGTAGATACCGGGCTGCAGGAATTTGTACATCGCGGCCCCCGCGGAGCCCCCGCGGATGAACCAGGTCTCGAGCCCGGTCTCCGGCGCGTTGGAGAACTTGCCGGTCTCCCAGACGTAGTCGCCATGACCGCCGATCAGATGCGGACGGCTGTCGCGATTGGCCTGCGAATGCACGATCAGCACGTTCTCACCGACATTGGCGGTCAGCGCATTCTTGCCGGTCAAGGCGCCTGCCTTGCCGTTGAATACGACATGGGTCGGCGTCAGCTTGCGCATCACTTCGACGGTGTCGGTGTAGGCCTCGCCGGCGGAATCGTACGATTTGAATTTGCCGTTCTCGTCGCGCGGAACATACATGTCCTGCTCGCCGATGTAGTAGACGCGGTCATACTTCAGCGGATGTGCCCTTGCCGTCATTGAGCCCGTCGCGCGGCAACACCATCACGGCGCCATTCATGCCGGAGACGACGTGCCAGGGGATCATCGGGCCTCCCGGCGCGCAGTGATAGACGAAAGTGCCGGTGCGCGTCGCCTTCCAGCGCAGCACCACCTGCTCGCCGGGATTGACCAGCGTCAGCTCGGCGCCGCCGAGGGCCCCGGTCGCCGAGTGGAAGTCGATATTGTGCGGCATCTGGTTGGTCTCGGGATTGACCAGCGTCACTTCGACGTAGTCGCCCTCGTGAACCACCATCAGCGGTCCCGGCATCGAGCCGTTGAACGTCATGGCCTGGAAGAGTGGTGCCCTGCAAGTCGATGACCACCTTCTTTTCCTCGATCACGAGCTTGAACTCGATGATCTTGGGGCCCTGCTTGGTGGCCTGCTCGTGCGCATGCACGAAGGGCGGCGCGACCAGTTCAACCTTCTGCCGGGGCAGCTTCAGTTCGTCGGAAAACACAGGCGTCGCCAGCATGAGGACTGCGGCGGCTGCGCCTGACATGGCGGCTCTGCGGGTCAGCATCGGATCGTTCCTTCATCTGGAGGTTTATCTAGCGTGGATATTTTGCGCCGTTCGCTGCGAGACTGTTTGTGCTGGAACAAGGTTCCGGCGGATTGGGACCTACGCAATCGTGCGCAGGCTTCACCGGATCAGGATCGGTGACACGACGTTAACCGTGTCCGAAGCCGAGATCGTGATACCGAGCCCGAGCGACCAGCGTCCGGCCACCGGCGCGGACATCCGCACCCGCCACTGATCGTTGCTGACCTGCTCGGCTTGCGCGGTCACCGGCGCGACGCCGTTCTCGGAATTGCCCAGCGTGACCGTGACCGCCTTGGCCGTCAGCGGCAGTTCGTCGGCGTTCTCGAGCTGGATCGCGATTTCGACCGGGCCGGCGCGCCCGGGCGAAACGGTTACATTGGCCATCGCCTTCTCGGCATGAAGATGGGTGAAGAAACTTTCGTCGTCTCCCGCAGCGACCGGTACGGCCGCTACCTTGACCTCCTGGGCAATGGCGGGAGCGCCGGGGGCTTGCGCACCCACGGCCTGAACGTCGAACATGACCTTGATCGCGCCGGCGCGTTCGAAGGTCAGCGTCACCGGTACCTGCTCGCCTTGCCGCAGCGGCGCGTTGAGGTCGACAAACATCAGATGATATCCGCCCGGCGCGAATTTCACATTGCTGCCCGGCACGATGATCAGGCCATCCACGACCGGACGCATCGTCATGACGCCGTCGTTCACGGCCATCTCGTGTATTTCGAGCCTCTTCGCCAGTTCGGTCGAGCCGGACAACAGGCGGTCGGGCGCGGTGCCGCGGTTCTCGATCGTGAGATATCCGCCCGCGACCTTGGCGCCGCCATTCGGCGTCGCGCGGCTCCAGGCCTGGCTGATGACGAGATTTCCGGAAACGGCATCCCCGGCGCGCAACGGCTGCGACAGCAGGCAAGAGGCGAGGGCGGCACAGGTAAATCCGCGAATGATGGCGTTCATGATCTGCCTTTCGATGTTTCCAGCTCCACCATCGCCCGGAAAGGCGCGGCGCTCTTTGCGCAGGCGCAACCTTTTTCAAGCCGTCAGACGCCCGCATCTGGACGGGTCGAAGCAGCTCCGCAGCCGGGCGGTCTAGCGTTAGAGCCGGCGAGTGTTCAGAAGGTTGCGCCGGGACAAAGAGGCCCGGCGCCGGGTCGCGTTACCGTTCACCCGAGAACGGAGACGTGTATGCCCATTGGATTTGACGATCTGGTTGACGACGTAATGCGCGACGCACCTGAGACGATCCGCGTGTTCCTGCAATTTCGGATGGGGTGCGTCGGCTGCCCGATCGCGTGCTTTCACACCGTGGACGACGCCTGCCGCGAGCACGGCGTTAATCGCGACGAATTCCTGAGCGCGCTGCGGTCCGTTATCGCCGAGGTTATGGCTTGAGCGGCGGCTCGTTTTCGCCGGGGACGATCTCGGCCAGCACGAACAGTTTGTGGGGCTCACGCAGCACGATGCGCTGCCGCCCGCTTTCGACGAGCCCGCGCTGCTCCCAGCCCGAAAGGATGCGGCTGACCGTGTGCAGCGTGGTGCCGGTCATTTGTGCGATGTCCTGGCGGCTGATCGGAAAATCGATCTCGACGCCGTGCTCGACCTTGCGCCCGGATTGCTTTGCGAGCCGGAGCAGCGCGTGGGCGATGCGTTGTTCGACCTGTTGGGTCGACATCTCGACCACGCGGGTGTGGGTTTCCTGCAGCCGGCTGCCGACGGTCTGCAGCGTGTTGGTGGCAAGCGCCGGGAACTTGGCCACCAGGCGCGGCCACGCCACCGACGGCCACGCCAGCACGACGCTGTCGTCGACGGCCGTGGCGGTGGCCGGATAGACCCGCAGCCCGATCGCCATCGCGACACCAAAGGTTTCACCGGGCGCAACGTAACGCACCACGACTTGCTCGCCCGTCGGCGTGGTCTTGCTGGCGCGTACATGGCCATGCAGCAACACGAAAAATGAATGGGCCTCTTCGCCCTGTTCGAATACCGCGCTGTTCTTCGCGAATCGCGCCGAGCGGGCTTCGCGCAGGATTTCGCCGAGCTCATTGGCGTTAAATCCCGCAAACAGCGGCAGGTGGGCAACCAGCGAAGGATCGACTGTGGCCATGTTTCCCCGGCGGGTTCGGCAATGTCAGTTGAATCTAGACTGCGATTGCGTCTCGCGATCAAGCGGAAGTTTGCGCTGGCGCAACAATCCGCGCGCGGCATTCCTCCTAAATGACGGCCGAGCCGGCCCTCAAAGGGCACTGATAGTCAATGGAGAACGACAATGCGCAAGGTAATGACGCTGGCAACGATCGCGGTTCTGATGGGCGTTGCCGGCGCGGCGATGGCCGCCGAAGTCGAGGTCAAGATGCTGAACAAGGGCGCCGAGGGGCTGATGGTGTTCGAACCGGCGCTGGTGAAGATCGAGCCCGGCGATACCGTCAAGTTCGTCGCCACCGACAAGGGTCACAATGCCGAATCGATCAAGGGAATGTTTCCGGCTGACGCAGCGCCCTTCGTCGGCAAGAACGGTGAGGACGTCACCGTCACCTTCGACAAACCGGGTGCGTACGGTGTAAAATGCATGCCGCATTACGGCATGGGCATGGTGGCGCTGATCGTGGTGGGAACGCCTGGCAATCTTGCGGAAGCCAAGGCGGTGCCTCAGGTGGGCAAGGCAAAGCAGGTATTCTCGGCGCTGTTCGACAAATTGCCGACGCAGGCCGCTGCAGTGAAGTGAGACCGGAAGCAGCAAGATGGGAAGCGGAGCAACTACGACGGCGGTATCGCGCCGTCGCCTCTATCAGGGCTGGCCGCTGCTGGCGGGCGGCTTCCGCCCGTTCTTCCTGCTCGGCTCGATCCATGCCGCGCTGGCCATCCTGGTCTGGCTGCCGGTCTTCTACGGCGAGATAACGCTGACTTCGGCGTTCGCGCCGCGCGACTGGCATGTGCATGAAATGCTCTACGGCTATTTGCCGGCGGTGATCACGGGCTTCCTGTTCACGGCAATTCCGAACTGGACCGGCCGGCTGCCTTTACAGGGCATGCCCTTGCTGGGGCTGGTGATCGTCTGGATTGCCGGGCGGCTTTGCGTGGCGTTTTCCGCCGAGACCGGCTGGCTGGCCGCGATGCTGGTCGATGCAAGCTTTCTGTCGCTGGTCGCGGCGGCGGCGACCCGCGAGATTCTTGCAGGCCGCAACTGGCGAAATCTCAATGTGGTGGTGCTGGTTCTGCTTCTGCTCGCGGGCAATGTCGCCTTTCACCTCGAGGCGCATTTCCATGGCGTTGCCGACACCGGCATCCGTATCGGCATCGCGGTGGTCGTATTGCTGATCTCGCTGATCGGCGGCCGCATCATTCCGAGCTTTACCCGCAACTGGCTGGTGCGCGAAAATCCAGGCCGGCTTCCGGTGCCGTTCGGCCGGTTCGACATCATCGTCGTCGTCGTCGGCGCGTTGGCGCTGATGTCATGGATTGTCGACTCCAGCAGCCATTTCACGGGTGCCGCGCTCGCGCTCGCCGGATTGCTGCATCTGGTGCGGCTGGGGCGCTGGGCTGGGGACAGGACCTGGCGGGAGCGGCTGGTGCTGATCCTGCACATCGGCTATGCCTTCGTGCCGCTTGGATTCCTTCTCAACGCGGTGTCCGCGTTCGGGTTTGTTGCCGGCAAGCGCCGGCATTCATGCCTGGATGGCGGGAGCGGCGGGCGTCATGACGCTCGCGGTGATGAGCCGCGCGACGCTCGGGCATACCGGCCAGCAGCTCACGGCATCTCCTGTTACGCAGGCAATTTATGCTGCGATCATCATCGCGGCCCTGTCGCGGATTTGCGCCGTAATCGACCCGACCCACAGCGAGGCACTGTTGCACCTTGCAGCGTTGGCGTGGGCAGCCGCCTTTTTCGGTTTCGCCATAGCGTTCGGGCCGCTGCTCGCGGGCCGTGACCAGCGAGCACGGGCGAAGCAGAAAGCGGTTGCTGGATCGGGCGCTGGAGCTGCGAGATGACCGGTCGTCCTTGACGGCCGGCCCGGCCATGATGCTGACAATTTGGGCAGGCCGCCCGCATTATCCATTCGACGCTGGCAATCCCGATGCCTAATCTTGCCTCGACGATTCGGGGTGTTGGTGGATGCGCGAGATTCTGGATTATTGCACCGGGGGAGTTCGGCGGGACATTTCCGCGGGAGCGTTCGTCGTTCACGAGGGTCACACCACCGGTCACCTCTATGTACTGATCGAGGGACGGCTCGAGGTCATCAAGGGCGATACCGTCGTCGCCACCATCACCGAGCCGGGCGCGGTGCTGGGAGAAATGTCGGTTCTCCTGGACAAGCCGCACACCGCGACGGTACGCGCCGCCTCAAAGTCGGTGATTTACGAGATCAACGATGCCGCCTCGTTTCTGCGCCAGCAGCCGGCGGTGGCCATTCTGATCGCGCGGATGCTGGCGCAGCGGCTCAATGTCGCCAACACCTATCTCGCCGACCTCAAGCGGCAATATGGCGGCCACGGCAACCATCTCGCCATGGTCGGCGACATCCTGCAGAGCATGATCAATCTGTCGCCGACGCAGGTCTCGCCAGGATCGGATCGGCAATCTGACCCAAGGATGTAAGCCACGCCGGCGGATGGGTGACAGGCTGAGCCGGCCGCTGCATTGGCGCGTTGAGGTCGATGCATTGCTCGCTGGCGGCCGATAGCCAGAAAGCCCTGCCGTCGTCGATATCGAGCACGATATAGACCGGCGGGCGGCCCGGCTGCAGGCCGGTATTGAACACCCAGGTGGCGCCGAGCCGGTCGAACCACGAACCGTCGGGGATGAATGGCGATTGATGCACGTGGCCCGAGATCACCATCGAAGGCTGGTAGCTCTCGATCCATTGCGCGAGTTCGACGTCGCCGAAGAAGCGCTTGCCGCCCCAGCTCACCGGGGAATTCGCCGGCGGCGCGTGATGGACCCAGATCCATCGCTTCAGCCGCGCTGCGGCAGCCTCGCGAAGCTGGTTGTCGATCCGCTGCTTCACCAGCGGTCCATCCCACCACGGACAGACCGTGAAAAGAGTGTCGCCGATGGTCAGGCTGTCGCCGTCGCAGGCAACGCCGAGCTCGCGGACCTCGCCGATCCATCGCGAGATCTTTTCGCCCTCCGGACTGCGCTCGTCGAGGTCATGATTTCCCGAGCAAAGAATCACCCGGGTGATGCCGGACAGCAGCGTCAGATACTTCCGCACCACGACGATCTGGGCGCGGAAATCGACGAACGATCCGACGTCGAGTGCATCGCCGGCGAAGATGACGAGGTCGAAATGCGGCGCCGCGCTGAGCAGCCAGTCGAATTGCGGCAATGAATAGTGCAAGTCTGCAACGACGAGGCAGCGCATGATCAAAATCAACCCGAATGCCCAAGAAACAGGCGGCGCGAATAGCGCCTTGAAGAAATCATGGCGCCTGAGAAATCAGAATTGAGCAAGAAGCATGCCGCAGGTTTGCGCGACGCGGCACTTTGCCGCAACGGCCGCCGCGTTGCAGGCGATCTCAGGCCCGCGCCATCGCGCGCAAAAACACCACCTCGATCAGCGTGCCCGAATGCGGGCCCCTCTTGATATGGAATTGCCCGCGGTTGGCTTCGACCAGCGCCTTGGTCAGCGACAGAATGACGCCGGAGCTGTCGGAGGCCTGATCCGACGGTGGCTGCGTTCGGAACGGCTCCATCGCGGCTGCGACTTCGTTGTCGTTGAGCCCCTGGCCGCTATCGCGGATCCTCAGGATCACTTCGCCGAAATCCGACAGCGCGGTGGAAACGATGACCTGGCCGCCGGCATTGGCGAGATGCATCGAGTTGCCGATCAGGTTCAGCGTGATCTGACGCAAGGCGCGGGCGTCGGCGACCACCGGCGGCAGAGCGTGCGCCAGCGAGGTCCGGATGATGATGCGTTCGCGATTGGCCTGCGGCTGCATCACCGCGACGCAATTCTCGACGGTGTCGTTGAGGTTCTGGTTGGCGAAGGCGAGGTCGAGCTTGCCGGTTTCGATCCGGCTGAGATCGAGCAGGTCGTCGATGATGGCGATCACGCGTTCGCCGGAAGCGCGGATGTCCTTCATGTATTCGACGTAGCGCTCGTTGCCGAGCGCGCCGAACCGTTCGTCGATCATCACTTCGGCAAAGCCGATGATGGCGTTCAGCGGCGTGCGGACCTCGTGGCTGATCCGCGCCAGCATGTCGGCCTTGGCGCTTGCCGCGCGATCGGCCAGCCGCCGCGCCTCGCGCAGTTCGCTCTCGCTCTTTCCGACCTGCGACAGGTCGCGAAACACCGCGAAGAAATTCGAAACCCCGGGCCGGGTGCGCCCCATGGTCATCGACAGCGGGATCAGGCCGCCCCGGCTCACACGGCCCAGCACGTCGCGGCCGTGACCGGGCAGGCTGGCGGCCCCACTGCCCCGGATGCTCTCCAGATAGTCCTTGACCACGCGCTGGCTTTCCGGCGCGAACAGCTCCGTGAAATTGCGTCGCACGAACTCGGTGCCGTCGTAGCCGAACAGCGCTTCGGCGCTGCGGTTGCAGAAATTGATGTTGCCCGCGGCGTCGAACATCACGATGCCTTCGGCCGTGGCATCGAGGATGGCGCCGAGTTCGTCGGCATGGCCATGGCCGACAGCCGGCGGCGGCGACGCAGGGATCGTTTGCGCGATCGCGGCGCGGCGACTGCCGCGCTTTGAGTGCCGGTGCCGGAGAAAATCAGGGCCAGCGCGGAATCATCGTCCCATGAAATCGTGAACAGGTGCGCATCGATCCCCGCCGGCGCTTCTCCTGCTGAAACCTGGCTGGCGGAAATCGTCACCGGCGTGCCGGTGTCCGATGTGCTGCTGGCGCTCGACACGCCGGGCTCGACATAGAGCGCGTCGAGACCGCCGGCCTCCTCCAGGGCGTGCAGGCTCGCATAGCCCATCCGCTCGAGAAACGCAGCGTTGGCATAGAGCAGCCGGTCAAGCCGATAGATCAGGACGCCCACCGGGAGCAGATCGAGCAACGCCTTGTCGCGCCGGCTCTCGCCGCGCGCCGGCGGCTCCGGAGGCGCCAGCCATTCGGGCGCTGCGCCGGACTGTTCGGGAGCCTCCGGCGCGGCCGGCTGTTCGGCCGTGGCTTCGGGCGCGTCGGAGGTCGCCGTCGTCGCGGCGGCGCCGCCGTTTTCGCTGTCGAGCCGCTCCGACAATTGCCGGGCCAGTTCGTTGAAGGCGCTGTTTTCAACCGGTGTCAGGGTCGGCGATTTCGTCTC
Organism: uncultured Alphaproteobacteria bacterium; assembly: GCA_963745785.1. Classification (GTDB taxonomy): domain Bacteria; phylum Pseudomonadota; class Alphaproteobacteria; order Rhizobiales; family Xanthobacteraceae; genus Bradyrhizobium. The sequence continues at coordinate 167,219 of CAVUYV010000025.1, forward strand.
GCCGGGCGGCCGAAACGGCAGGACGTTCTTTGGGGTTTCCACGGATGTTTCCAGATCGGTTGGTTGTGAAGTCTCGGACGCAATCGACGCGGGTAATTCAGCGGTACCGGACGACGCAACATCGGGCTCGTCAGCCAGCCCGGCGGCGGCGGCCCCGTGGCAGGATCGGCCGCAACGATATCGGCCGAAAACGTCTGCGGCGCCGGCGGGTCGCTGAAGAATTCGAAGCGACGCAACGCGGCGAGCCGCGTCAGCGCTTCGAGATCGCGGCAAACCCCAAAACCTCGATAGCCGGCAAGATTGCGGGCGCGATCGTAGATCGGAAGCCCCGACAATTCCACTGCCAGGCGGCCACCGCCGTCGACAGGCCAGCTCAAGGTGATGCCGGTCCAGGTATCGCTCGTGGCGACCGCCCTGAGGACGCGGCCGTCGGGATCGAGCCCGAACGTTTCGGCGATCTCGCTCCACGGCCGGCCGAAGCCGGCGGCGGTGCGCGGACCGATCAGGCGGATGAATTCACCGGGGTCGAGCGCGAAGCGTCCCCCGGCATCCATCCGCCATGTGAAGCGTAACGGCTGTTGGCGCGGATCCGGCGAAGGCTCGTCGAGCCATGACGGCGCATCGGCCGGCGAGGGCGGGGCGGAATCGATCGCCGGTGACGGCTCGGCAGTGGGCGGAGGTATCGGTTCGTCGGCCACGGCTTCAATATAGGGGGAAGGTTCGTCCTGATGAACTTCCGGATCGGGCGTCGTCTGCGGCGGCGCTTCGGCGTGTGAGGCTTCGACGTCGCGGCCCATCGAACTGCGACACCGTCTGCGGGTCTGGCTCGGCCGGCTCGTCCGAGGCCGCCTGTTCGACCGTTATCTCCGAAGTCATCGATTCCGCGAACTCGTCGATCAATGCGAACTCGAGCCGGTGCTTCGCCCGATGTCGCCGGCAGTTCGTAGTCAGGGATCGGCTGATCCGCTGCCGGCGCGATCAGCGCAACGAGGCCAATATCCGCGCCGTGACCCACGCGCTGCAGCACCATGTGGTGGCTCCCGACCGGCGTCTCGACGCGGCCCTGAATCAGCGCGCTGCTGCGCGCATCGTCAAGGCCGGCCTCGGAGAGATTTCGAAAACAAAGCAGCGGTCGCGCGGCCTCGCTGGCGCCGACCAGCGTGCCGTCGCGGGCGAAGGCGGCGATCGGCGCATCGATGCCGTCGACCAAACGCTGCAACCGCTCCGGCAGCGGCATCGGGCGGCCGACGTTTTCGGCGGCGGTCACCAGGACACCCTGGCTGCCGTCGGCAAAATCAAGCCGCGCGCAGCCGCAGGTCACGAGCATGCCGGGCGGCGCGCCGAACCCGCGCAGCCGTTCCAGCCGGGCCGCGCCGTTCAACGGCAGCGTCCTTGCAAGTCGCGCCACCTGACGCCGGTGCGCATCCGCCGGGCCGAACAGTTTCCCGGTCAATGCGGCGCCACTGGCGGCGCCGAATATTCTGGCGCCGACCGGATTGGCCCACAGCACCTGCGTGCCGTCGATCGACCACAGCCATGCCGGGAGAGCGCTCGTTGCATGTACCGACAGCCGCGGATCACCGATGCCTCGCAACTGAAATTCCGCGTTATTCATTGCCGTGACATGACAGGTCAACTTGCTGTGGCTCGACGGTGGCGACCGATATCGGCGGCCAGACAGATGACAGCCTTAACGGAACGTTAGTATCGCCCGCGGGCGGCGGCAGGTCCACGGCCCGATCGTCGGTGAGGGTGCAAAGCCCCGCTAACCTTAATTCGCCCGGCCTTCGTGAATTCGTCCGAACCCTCGTGCCGGCTCTCGCGTTGTTATGTTGCAAACGGCGACCAGAGGTCCACGATGGAGAACCGAAGGGCGCCGCGTCATGCCGGCGACGTCTTTCGTCGACAGGCTTGAGAAGGTGGGCGAACGGGGAGGCGGGGTTGTGGATGGCCCTGCAAACGAAAAAAGGAGTGGCACCATGAGCGATGAAGGGCGTGACCGTTTCGAGATTCCAAAGGACATGCGATCGATGGCCGAGGCGAGCTTCGAGCAGGCCCGCAAGGCCTTTGACAAATTCCTGGCCAGCGCGCAGCAGACCGCCGGATCGCTCGAGGAGCGAGGTGCAACCGTTCGCGCCGGCGCCAAGGACATCAGCACCAAGGCGATATCCTACGCCGAAAAGAACGTGCAGGCCTCGCTGGACTATGCCGAAAAGCTGCTGCACGCCAAGGATCTGACCGAAGTGATGCGGCTGCACAGCGAATATGTGCAGGCGCAGATGCGCGCGCTGGCCGAGCAGGCCAGCGAGATGGGCCAGATCGTCAGCCGCGCGGCGATGGATGCCGCCAAGCCGAAAAGCTGAGGCATCTCAAACCCCTCCCCCAGAACAGGGAGGGGTATTGCCCGACAGAAAGCGGCTTCGCCGGGTTTCCGGCCGGACGGATGCTTGGGTTCGCGCGTCGGAACCGCACTCCGTCCGGGTCTGGCATGCGGCATTGCACCTTAAATTGCATTGCGTTGCACAAAATTGACATGATAGGGGTGTTGACTGTGTAGTGCCCGGCGATCGGGCATTCCCATGCTTTAAGTCTGCGTAAATCCAAGTTGCCCGCGTGATCCAAGTTGATATTCCCGGCATTTTGGGTGCCGGGCGTTCGCAGGGGTCACCTTAAGTTCACCCATTGCGAAGGATACCTGTCATGGCAAATCCCAACGATCCATTCTCCGCCTCGGTCATTCCGTTCGAGGTCCCCGAGCAGATGCGTGCGTTCGCCGAAAAGGGCGTTTCGCAGGCCCGCGATAACTACGCCAAGTTCAAGGATGTCGCCGAGAGCCACAACGGCACCATCGAGGCGGTGTTCACCACGCTGAGCAAGGGCGCCAGCGAATACTCCGCCAAGCTGGTGGAAATCATGAAAGCCAACACCACCGCGAACCTCGATTTCGCGCAGGAGCTGTTGGGCGCCAAGTCGCCCTCGGAGGCGGTCGAGCTGTGGACCTCTCATGCGCGCAAGCAGTATGAGGCCTTCACCGCCCAGGCCAAGGAGCTCGCCGAATTGAGCCAGAAGGTCGCGACGGAAACCGTCGAGCCGATCAAGGCCAATGCCTCGAAGCTGTTCAAGCCGGCCGCCTGATCGATCAGCGTTTTCGCATCCGAAAAGCCCGGGCGGAGAGCCCGGGCTTTTTGCTTTTGAGGGACCTTAATGTGCGCGCGGATGGACGCCGATGGTGTTGTCGCCGGCCTTGCCAAAGGAGGGCGTTGCACCTAGTTTCCGCCTCGTTCGGAGCCCCTTTTTGCGGGCCGGCAAAGGATGCAGTTGTAGCTCAGTTGGTTAGAGCGCCTGTCTGTGGAACAGGAGGTCGGTGGTTCGAGCCCACCCAACTGTACCAGCAAAATCAACAGCTTAGAGAACCAACCAAGTCGCGCCAGAGGCATATGCACACGTCATGCACACATGCGGCGGATGTTCGCCGCTGCTGAATGCGGTGACGCAGGCTACAGCGCGCCCGACATCAGCGGGGCTCGAAGGCGAACTGGCAGCCCTGCCGGTAGCGGCCGCCCTGGTGGAAGCGGATTCGCCAAGTTAGATCGGACACCCAAGCCTGACAAGAAGCGAAGAGCTACCAGGGAACGCGCCAAGAAAGGAGAGGTTCGCCCCTTTGTAAACAAAGTAATCGTGGTCACGTCTTACGAATTTGGCGCGCTAAAAGCACGCTTGGAGGCCACTTCGCAAAATCATGATAGGCCTCACCGAGAAGGTTGCGCGCCTGAGCAAGCAAGAATTTTAGCTAAACGCTTAGCCGGTGACGTCGTCCACGGAATTGATCCGGCTGGAGCCAAAACTCAAAAGCGTTACGATCAGACCGTTGGCGAACTACTGGATCGGTATATCCGAGATCATGTTCGAGTTATGTTGAAACCTTGAACGAGGTGGTCATCCGAGCGCCTCATCAAAGGAAGATTAGGCCCCGGTTCGAAAAGACAAAATTGAAGGAGCTCACACGCGCCGATATCTCCTCGTGGCATAGGTCGATGTCGAATACCCCGTTGAAGCAGATCGCGCTCTCGCGTGTTTGAGAAAGTTGCTTTCGCTTGCGCCCGGTGATTGGGGGTTACTGGGACAGAACCCTGCATGTGGTATTTCGGCTTTTCCGGAACAAAAGCGCGAACGGGTGCCAACAGACGAAGAATTGAGAAAATTGGGCGCTTGGCTCGCACAGGTCGAGGCTGATGGTTCAGAATTGCCAGGGTGCGTTTTGGCTGCCAAGTTGATGTTCTTTTACTGTGATCTTCAACGGGCTGGAATGGCGGGGCGGAGCTAAAACCGAAGCGCTGCCCTGCTGGGGCATTGAGCGGTAACTTATGCGAATCACGCGACAATTGAGGCGGCTAAAAAAGAAAAGCCCCCGTTGGCGGCATCACCAACGGCGGCTTTAATACGCACTGCACAACAGAAGCCTGCAAGTTGAATCGGTTGGATTAAAAAATCCCTAGGCGTGGCCTCAATTGCCGCTCCCCACTATGCCTCAATCAGGCCGCTTTATTCTTTGCAATGAATGCTTCGAGCGGCTTCGCCGTCTGCTTGAAGAAGTCGGTATAGAGTTCGGAGATTTTCTTCGCTTCGGCTACGAACGTTTCATATGCGTTTTTCACGTATTCGCTCTGAAGCTCCACCACCTTGGTGGGCTCTTTGAGGCTGGTCAGCTTAGAAATAAACTCAGAACCATCCTGCATCGCTCTCTTGGCGTAGTCCGCATGGGCGGTCGCAATTGTCTGAAGGGACGTTGCAACGGTTTGTGCCGATGCCATTGCCGCATCACCGTGATCTTTAGTGGCCTGCTGAATTTGCTCAACGACGTTGTTCATTTTACGCTTCCTTTGGTTGCTGCTCATTTCAAAGATTCCTTTGAATGAAATCATGCGGCCTTATGCTGCAGTGCGGCATAAATAGCAAGCATTCTTTCTAGGGTTGGAGACCGCAGAGGCCAAGGCCTCTCGCTCGCTCTACAGGCTGCCTTGTGCCTACCTGAAGGCATGGAGCGCGCGATGGCACAGTCTTTCAAGGAGCTCAATTGGATCGGTTACGATCCCTCATGCGCCCAAATTTAGGGTCGCATAAGCGCACGAAGCTTAGAAAAGCAGGGTGCGGTAAATGAAGATCCCTTCTGCACAACGACGTAGCCAAACGCCATGACTGATTATCAGAAGAAGTTTGGAAGCTGACAAGGGATGGCGCAATGACATGTCGTGGACGCACTCCGCTGGCGCACTCCCGCTTTCTGAAGCGCGTCGCCTGCTGCGGCGGTGAGAGTTCCACTTTGTCCCCAAGCAACGTCGGTTGGCTCAACATCGTTGCTCGAGATCGGCGTGCTGCGCAGCCAGTACCTAGATAGGCGCACCGCAAGCCAGCAGCAGCTTAAATCGGAGATCGCCGTCCGGGAACAACAGCGCAACGCCGCAAAGGTCCGCATCAAATGGATGTTCACAACCGATATAGCACGCGGCAAGATGGGGCGGGCTTATCCGAAGCCTGCAGCCACATCAGCCCGACGGAAAAGAGTCAAAACCTCTGTGGCGAGGTACTAGTCGAAAGGCGGATTAAGTGAAACCACCGAAAATTCCCTCCGATCCGATCCAGTTGGCCTGGCATAGATTGCCGGGGACTCGTTTATTTCTTCAAAGCAGGCGACGCCATTAAGATAGGCGTCACAGCGGTGGGTAACGGCAAGACGCCTCAGGAAGCGGTCAAAAGACGCATGAGACAAATTCAATCGGCAAACCACGAGCTTATCGAACTGCTAGGCGTTATAAGTTTTTCTACTCGGGACGGCACTATGCCAACGTTCTTAGCAGAGACACGTGAAAGAGAGTTGCACATTAGATTTGCGGCCTCGATGCGATTTGAGCAGCACTCGGTCGGAGCCGAGTGGTTTACAGCATCTGATGATCTTCTCGCCTACATCCGTGAGAATGCACGGACGCCAGAGGTGTTCGGATTGCCGCGCGTTATTGCGTCACGGGCAAATGCTAATTGAACGTTCTTTCGGGCAGTGGGCATCCACCAATCTCGCAGCTTGTCGTCGCAAATGAGTCTCCTTCCGTTCGGGGTTAAACACTCGTGATTGGAGCCGCCGTCATGAATTTGCTTTCACGGATCGACAATTTTCAAAAAGCGTTGAAGGTCGCCGCTACCAAAGATGAAATGACGAATTGGTGGTCGGAATACAGCATGATCAAGTATGAAGTGGAAGACGATAGGTCGGCTAGCAAATACGAGCGTGACACGGTCGAAAAGTTAGGAAAGAGATTAACGGACTTAATGGTAGCAATTCGGGACAAACTACCGTCCCCAGATAAAGTCTCGGTTCTCATATTGTCTGGTGCTTTAAGAGGATCAATCGCGGCGCGTGCGGTCGGGCCAGATGGCTATAAAATGAAGTGATACGAGAATGACCGGCGAACAATCCAAACAACTAAAGGTCGGCGACCGTGTTTGCTGGAATGGCAACCCTGCGGATCGTGGCACGGTCACCGCGAGTCATGCGAGATATGTCACCATAAAATGGGACGACGGCCATGAAAGTCTTACGGGCCACAACGAAATGAAGCGGGTTGAACGTGTCGTTGCGCGGAAGTCGGGTACGTGACCGGCGACCAATCTAGATTTCTCAAGCCGTTCGACCGCGTTTGCTGGCAGAACGATCTAGCCGATCAAGGCACCGTCATTGAAAAGAATTGGTCGGGCGTAACCATCAAATGGGATAGTCGCGGCGAGCAAGCCAATTCTTGCACAACGACATGGCGCGAGTTGAGCGTGTGCCGATTAAAATAATGTGAGAACATGGCGACAATGATGGAATTGCATCATCAAGCGGTCGGCCTCGATTTGGAAAGCATTATTGGGCTTCCGTCATACGGCTTGTTCTTGCTTGCGGGTTTCCAAGTGTTTTCTATCAAGCCATCATTGGCAAGCTGGACGCAAACGTCTTTTACGTTTGTTTCCCGAAGCGCAAACAGCTCCAGAACATTCAACACAAGAGCACCGAATTGGATAGATGTGTTTCGCTCCTTAAGCAGAGCGATAATCCAGTTTTTGACGCTGGCTCAACGCCCATCCGCGCTTCCACTTGCAGTTTACGCCCACCTCGGCGTCCGGGCTCAACATGGTGGAGCGCTTCTTCGCCGAAATCACTCGAAACCGCATCTTCGGCGACTGAGGTTACAAAAATAGCCACGAGGGCAGTATGCTCAGTGCTCAGTTGCTCAGCCACGACACGACGAATGTTAGCGTGTGCATCAAACACTTCGCATAATCAGTTCGGTTGAAATATTCATGTGAAAATGGCTGTTGACGACTCATTGATATGTAAAAAGTACCGAAAATACCGAAAATTTAGCTTATTCTCGATACGACGCTCCAAATTGACCATTTTGGAATTTCAGTGGATTTGGCCGAAAATGGCCCGTTCAACTGAGCACTCTCGGGAGTTTTATTCGCTAGGTATAAAAGAAGAATTCTATCTGGGATTTCCAAATGCAGGCGGAGTGCGCGTAGCAGATTTGCGGCAATTAGGCAGAGGGCATGTTTGAAAATAATGATCTTGGATTACCCCTCGAACACCCATTTCCATAGCAGCGGCGGCGCTTATCCTGGTGGTGTTCAGCAGCGCTGTTCGAGCTGATGCGGATTTCGAGCTTTGGCTCAAACAGCTTTGGCTTGATGCACAGGTGAGGGGCGTTTCGCAGGCGACATTCAATGGTGCAATGAAGGGCCTGCAGTTGGACCTCAGCCTGCCAGACCTTGTCATTCCCGGTCGACCGCTAAAGGAACAAGCCGAATTCGTAAGGCTGCCTGCCGATTACCTTCCCGAACAGCAACTTTCCGAGCTAGCCAAAGCCGGACGTCGACATCTGTTGTTTTATAAGGGCACGCTTCAAAAGATCGAGGCCGAGTACGGTGTTCCGGGAAATATCGTAATTGCGGTGTGGGGACGCGAAACCGACTATGGGGCGGAGCGGCAGCGTCACAACGTAATCCGGTCGCTCGCGACCCAGGCCTACCTCGGACGTCGCAAGGACATGTTCAGAGATGAGCTCCTGATTGCGCTCAAATTGGTCCAGAGCGGAACGATAAGAATGGATGCCATGGGTTCTTGGTCAGGTGCCATGGGCCAAACGCAGTTCGAACCGTCCGATTTTGAGAAGTTTGCCGTCGATGGCGATGGAGACGGAAAGATTGATCTTTCGAACTCAATTCCCGATGCACTCGCCTCGGCTGCCAAGCAGCTTCGCGATTATGGTTGGAAGCGAGGGAAGCAATGGGGGTTCGAGGTTCGCGTCCCGCAAGGCAGTAAATTGTACTGAAGCCTCGCCCGACGTCAAAAGGCCACTGGCCGATTGGTTGGACCTCGGACTGATACCAGCCTCTGGCGCTGCCATATCAAAAGATATGCTGGATGACCAAGCCTCCCTGGTTCTTCCAGCAGGGACTTACGGTCCGGGCTTCCTAGTGCTGGAGAATTTTCAGGTACTCCGACGATACAATGCTTCGGATCTCTACGCAATTTTTGTTGGACATTTGGCGGACCTCATTGCAGGGAGTCCTGCCTTCGAAAGAGCCTGGACAAAATTGCCGCCGTTCTCCAATCGCGACATCGAACAGACGCAAAAGCTTTTAAGCAACCAAAAATACTATTCGGACACAATCGATGGTCGCCTTGGGTCTGTTACGCGGCGGGCAATAGGGCAATATCAAAAGGCGATGAACATGCGGATCGACTGCTGGCCGTCGAGAGCTTTGTTGGAGCAACTGCAGCGTTCCGACAGAAGATAGTTGTTCTCGTTTCTTCCAGAGCGGTAACAAACCGGTCCGTCTACTGTAGCAATTAAAAGCTTCAGATTTGGCACCTCATATTCCTCGTCGACAAAGTTGGTCGGCTCGCCACCAATTCTGGGCGTGATCGCAGCTTCTCGTATTCAATCAAGTTGCAGTGTGCGCCAGCAGGTATTTAGCTCGCATTTTTTATCAGATATTCGCCACGAGTGAAATTTCAGCGAATTGCGTTTTGCCCAACGAGGTTTTTCGAGTTGGTAAAGAGCCTGGCAGGCAGATCGTATTTAACATCGACGGCGTTGGCCGGCTCGACACTAATTTATTTGAGTGTCGAAAAACATGATGCGCGTGTGATTGCAGCATCTGGAAATTGATTGAATACGGAGTTTGTACCAGCAGATATTTAGCTCGCATTTGATCCGGAAATTCGCCGCTAGCAAATTACTGCTGAGCACGAATTCCGAGCAAAAAGTGCGTTTTTTCGAGTTCGGTAAAGTAAAGCCGGCAGCAACGGTGCTCGTGATGTGTCAGATGCAAACGCCTGCCTTCATCAGATTAAATTCATGACGGACTTCCGGGTCTGGCATATGGAGAGGAATTATGGAGAGGAATTGCAAAAATGATCAAAAATCACAGAAAACATGGAAATGTCGGAAATAACAGAAAACAATGGAAATGATGGAAAACATGGGTATCAGTTCGCTTCAGTAAATAAATAGCTATGGAGAATGGGTTCAGGGATTATTTGACGATGGATTTCGAATGTACCTGGTCACGTTCAAATTTGATCATATTCCAGGTTCTAGCGAAATTAAGCGAGGGGCAATGTTGAAGGAGGTAGAGTATCAGTTTTATCCAACGTTGATCAAACACGTTGAGCGACAGCCAATGAAACCATCAAGACAATGCAATTTGCCCAGATTAATGGCTGCGCCAGATTTGCCGGTGGCAAAGAATTCAAAGAAATTGTCAGTGAAAGATGTCACGATAAATGATGGACTGCATGTTCACGCCATCATCGCCATGGCGTCGACAATGCGCCACTACCGAGGATGCAAATTGAAGAACCTTGTTCGAGATCATCGACATCGCTTCATTGGAGGTTTTACCGATATTTCCGATATTGACGTCCGGCGAATTAAGCACCACCCGAAACGCGTTGCCGATTATGTGCTGAAATACGCCAAGCGAATCCGGCGATCATCGACGAAATCCTGATTCTTCCCAAATCGCCCAAAGATGTGTCGCCACGGGATCATATCTAAGCCCGGTATTCAAAAGGCCCGCTTCTCTTTAAGAGAAGCCCATTTTTACACGTCGCAGGGATGTGCATGAATCCAGCGAGATCGTCTCGGTTTGGAGAAGTCACTTCTCTTAAAGCGAAGTCCGTTCTGACGCAGAATTAATCGGGAAAGTCATTGAAGCCAATTTTGCGTAATCGTGACACTAATTTAATCGAAGGAAACATACTCGCATTTTTGGCAGCTGAATTCGCCCGAGATGCATTGATCGGAAAACAAAGAAAACCTACCATGAATAAATCGAGCACCTAATTGAAGATCGAGTAACGGGCCAACCACAGGTACATGAAAAAATTCGAGCGGGCGCCCGCCTCAGAGGGAATAACTTTTGGCTTCTTCTGGACGGTCGGCGTTGGGAGCTGCGACAGCTGGATCTTTTCCAGGGGACCGACGGCGCTCAAATTGGATATTACGCCACACGTTGGGGATGGCAACGGGTTCGCCGAAAACCAAACCGAAGAGGAGATCGACGCTTAACCGCTGCCGCGGTGATTTTCAGTGGAACTATAACGCTTGCATGCGCGAAGCACCTGTAGAGCTCGCTTAGTGCTGTGACTATTGAGAGGCGAGGGCAGTTGCCCAGTCAAAATCGAAATAGACGCTTAGGCCCTTCAAAATAACGATTACTCCAAGAACGCAGGCTATTTTTGCCAACCCTTTTGTTGAGAAAACCACCTGAAATATCGCAGTCCAATTCTTCATGCGGGGGGTATAAAGCAGGCAAACCTTAGTTTCAAGCCGAAGCAAGCTGATCAGTGATCGACAGAGAACCTATCTCCGCCGGAAGCCGCTGTTGAAATTTAACCTATCGCTGGTGAGCAAACCCGATACCGAGCTTTTGCGCCTTCTGGCGTAATGAGCCTTCGGTGCGCTTAGTCAATTTTGAAATCTGTGCCAATGGTGTTCGCGCTTTTGAGTGCGCCTTCAATTCTTTTACGTCTGCTTTGGTGTATGCATGACGTGTAACTTTCGTCTTTGACTTTTTAGCCACTCAACGCTCCTGAATTTGTGAGGGTGCTGTTGTAGCACGGTAGGTTCAGAAAACCCATCTGTTTTCTGTTTTCGGTCGTCACGAGCTTTTCGGGCTAGGTTGGGGCGAAAGCAGCCAAACATGGATTTCCGCGAACAACCAGTGAATTGACGCTGAGAAATCCGCCAACTCGTGTAGTAGCTCCGTCAAATTCATTATGGAAAGCAATAGCCGCAACCGAGCATATTTTGACTGTTTCGTTCAACACTAATTTAGTGGTGACGAAAACGCGTTGACATTTTTGTGGTTGAATTCGCCCGAGATACGGATCGGAAAGAAAAGGAGCTTTCACTGATTTTTTTAATCAGAATTATGCATGGCATTAGTCGCTACTTCGCCCAAGCGTAATTGAACAAAGAACAGATATTGTAAAACTGCGATCCGATTAATTATGCCGTGAAGGCGGAAAGGAAAATTCGTCAATAACGGGAGGATTGTACTCCGGTGTCGCCAATTCTGAACGCCTCAAGCGAACATATCCGGTTGTTTGAATGATACTAATTTTATTGGTGGCGAAAACGCGCTGACATTTTTGTGGCTGAATTCGCCCGAGATGCAAGCGATTAAAAAAGGAGCTTTTTAAATGGATAAAGATCAATCGCAAAGTCATGTTTTAACGGAATCCTCTGAACTAGGGTCTCGCGCAAAAATTGAGGAGCGGGCGTTAGCACTCAAAGAATTTCGTTTTTCGTCCGAATTGGAAAGGCTAAGGGCAGTATCGAAGCGGACGTTTTCCTCGGGCAACCGAATGGCGGTTCAAACGTTTCTTGCAGCTATTTTTAATCAGGTGACTCGGTGGCAAGCCGAGGATCGCCTGGAGGAGGAGCTCTATCGGTTGCTGGATACTTTGAAGGCTCCTGTGCCCCTGAAAATCGGAGAAGCATTTGCTGTGGTGATCTATTGCACAGCACCGCACGTAGACCAGAAGAGCCGGAGCAAGTGGGCTCGAGCGTTGCGGTTTGCGGCAGCCAATAAGCCAGATGACGAATCAATAAAAAAGTTTATCAAGCGCGAAGGTGGGGTCAACGCGTGTGCCTCCAACTATGCTCAATATGTTCGACACCTTGGTAAAGATTAACGGCCTTTTCAAACAGTGTCACGGGCACTCCCTGAATTAGATAACTCGCAACTGCGGCATCTTTATCCCGTTGCCAATACCTACTGAAATCCACCGACACAGGAGTCCACATATGTCCGAATGTTTGCATTGTGACATTCACGAATTACTGGACAGCCAATTAGAAGGCAAAGAAGCCAATCTTGCCGAAATCGCTGCGAAGGTGACCGAGGTTCTTGCCGACATAATTTTAATGGCTCCGCCCGAAGACCAACCTACATTGATGGCAGATATCCTTGCCAACCTCGGAAGTTTTGTTCTTGAGAAGAAAGAGGACGCCGACCCACCTAAACCGCGCCGATCAAGTCACTGATTGACATGTGTGGAAGATCATGTGCGCGCTTCGGTTCTTTGCACACTCGGTAGGAGCGGTTTGGCGGGATGGGGATGCGCGGTCGCAAAGTTGGCATCGTTGCTCTCGCACGCAAATTGGTGATCGCCCTATGGCGCTTCGTTGAAGAGGGCGCCATCCCAGAGGGGGCAATGCTGAAGGTATAGCGCCGGCAAACGATTTTCTGAACTTACCGCGTCTGCGGTAAGGCGGTTGGCGACCGGGAAGATTGATGGTTCCTTGCTGCGCTCTTCGGGCTCCGGCTTACGTGAATATCGATTATGGTTCGAAGGCGTCGGCTTTCGACCGGATACAAGTGGATGCGCTGGTGCGCATCGCCACGGCCGCAGCAACAATGGTCAAAATTGGTTCGACGCGTTTATGTAACTTTCGTCGCGAGAAAAAGGACCCACGTCAATTGTGGGGTCGCGTTCCTTGCGCATCAATATTCTTCGGTGATGTCAGCACACGGGTGACGACGGGTTCTCCATTTGCGCTCTTGACATCTGGCTCCTCATACAAGTCGATCTTGAAAAAGATCGTTTGCCCCTCGGCTTTGAAGGAGCCAAAGTCGTGTTCTTCGTGTGGATCGTTGGCGTTACAGAAGTCATCGTAGACGGATATCGTTTGAACCATGCGTTCGACTGCTTGCTGGCCGAGTGCGGCGACACCGGGTGTCATAACCGCAAGTCCGCCAAGCAAGTGTTGACGCAGTTCATCATTCGCGAATGCGCTGGGTCCTATTCACCACGGCTGGTCTCCTTTGACATGATTTATGTGAGCCACCAGGAGCTCGGGCCACTTCTGCAGCCCGAGCCAGGATCAGGGATGTCAGGCGTCAGCCGCGGCAGGCTTCAGCAGTGCGACCGCGGTGCGGTGGACACGAATACGAGGAAAGCTTGGGTAATCCCGCCATTTCAGCGTCAACATGTCCTTATCCGTGGCTATGACAATGGCCTCCCACCAGCCCTCGTTTAGCTTCTCCAGCGCGATCACCAAATCGCCGACTTCAATGCTGTCCCAATTTTTCGGGAGGCCGTGAACTGGCGCACGCCGTGCCACAGCTGGCGATGGGGCAACGGTCGAAGCTGTCGGCCCAGATTGTTGAGGCGATTCGGCTGCTAGTTGCAGTGCCGAATACAAGTCGGTCCGGATCGGTGGGACAAAACCGGTGCCGTTGGCATGAATGCGACCGGCCGGCAGTTGCTTGGCGAGTTCGAGTTGGGTCGCAGTTATTGGCCGGAGCAGCTGCAACTTCATCGCGGCGGCCGCTCTTGTCATTAGCTCGGAATTGACCGCTTCGAAATATGCGGCGCGAGGTTTTCCATGCTCATCAGTGCCGAACAGAACGGTGATGTTGGTGTCACCATCTCGGTTTTTGGAATCAGAGGTTTGGCGTGTCATTTCTGCTCTCCATAATGATAAAGGGGCCCGATGGGGCCCCTTTGGTGGGTGTTGTGGTCAATACATGACCGATGGTACTCCGCGGAGTTTTTATCTTGGGCATAGCCAGTAACTCGAGATTAGTTCCCTCGGTTAAAGTAATGGCAACACAACATACCAAAACTACAAAACTGTATATGAACTGTCAAATAGTTTAATACTTTGCAATATTACGTAATTACAATATCATTACTTGAGATTTGGCGTTCTTTGAGTGCATTTCTGTCGCAAATACTGTATAATTGACAGTATATGTTGTCGCACGACCGGCGGTCGTCGATGCGATTGCCATTACAAACTCCGCGGCCATTTTGCGCGCAATACCGCCAAACCGCGTGCTGAACAAAGCGGGGAAAGGCCGCCGGAAAGCTCGGGTCGAATTGACGAGCGTCGATGTGGCGGGACACCACCTGCAAAATATCGGCGCAATAACCGGCTTGGTAGCACTGCGGCCCGTACTGATGCGCCGCATCGAACCGGTCCAGAATTCCGGTGCGGTGAAGGTAGTTATGAACCAGGGTGTCAACGGCCACCATGCCAACGCCTACTTCAAGCCAAGCTGGATAATGCTTCGAACCGGCGATCAAGATCCCAGACAAGGCCATGGTCAGAACCTTGTCCGACACGGCGTACACGTTTCTGAGCGGACCGATCAGCGCTTCCTGCCGATCCAGGGTCGAGTGGTCAGGAGAAGGAACGGTCGCCAGTTGTTGGTTGATCCAGCCCACGAAATCGCCAGCGGCGATGTCCCGCATGAACAAGAACAAACTGTAGGCCATCTGGTTAAGCCGGCCATTTCGCAACATGTGGGTCGGCAGCGGGCAATTATCTAAATAATCCGGCTCGGAGCATGTGTGGCTGGTCTTGTCGTAACGGCACTGACTGAATTGCCAGTAGCTCGCCAGTTTTTCACAGCTTGGTTCAGAACTTCGGCTGAGCTCAGAGTTGATGCCACGCCAAGTCGGCGTGCCGTGCCGTTGCATGTAGTCATGCGCAACCACGTCCGAAGTTCCTTGGTAGCTGAACGCAACCACCAACATGTTGAACAAAGCGGCGGTGTCATGTTGGCCAATGGCATTAAGTTCGTCTTCGTCTAAAATGTCGGCAACGACACTTGGCGCTCCAGCAAGACAACACGTTCCGAAAATCAAATCGATGGCATGGGCCAGCGCAGTGGGATCCCGTTCTGCGACCTTTGCGGCTCCTAGTAAAGTATTTCGCTTTCTACCGCTGTTCATTTTTGTCTCACAACATCGCTACCAAGCGGCGCTGCACGTCACTATCGCCGTCGATATAGCGTTGGGTCGTCTGGATGGACCGATGACCCGCCAGCAGCTGAACGTCTCGGAGCGACCCTCCGGCCTTGTGCACCAGTCGCGCGGCGCGCGTGATGAAGGTCCGGCGGCCAGAGTGAGACGAGCAGCCGTCAAAGCCGAGCGCCTTGTATGCGCGGCTAAACCATACAACGATGCTAAGCGGCGTCATTGGGCCGCCCCGCTCTGAGCGGACCACAACTCCGTGACCCGGGTCCAATTGCCTCATAGCAATGAGCACTTCGCGCAAGTCGCTATGTAGCGGGATCGACCGACCGCTGCCCTTCTTCGCCACGCGATCATGCAGCTCGAGTACGGTGCCAATTTGCCCAGCGGGATCGACGACCATATCCCAGGTCAACTTGGCAATCTCAGCCGCGCGAAGTCCTGCCTTTACCGAGAGAAGAACGATCAGACGATTGCGGAGCGGATGGCGAGAGCGGTCGGCGAAAAACAAGAGATCGTCGATATGATCAGTCGAAAGCGTCTTGGCTTGTTTTCCCGACATCGCACTCAATTGTTTGCATCACGATTCTAAAATATTATAGCTTCGATGCAACGGAAATTTCGCGTGCAGTAAACTAATCCGCATTTTTCAATCAGCCACTGTATAGCTTTTTGCCAAAAGCTTATCAGTCACCACAAGCAGAGACCTTTTCTCCAAAACCTATCAGTGGCGACCGGATAGCTTTCAAAACGTTTGTCAGTGCAGATGCGAAAAGCTTATTACAAATGCTTAGCTCGTAGGGTCAAAAAATTGAAACCGCCTAAGAGGCGGCAGTTGTCCGAGCTTCTTGCTCTTGCGGGCGTCGGAAGATCGTAGCCGTGAAGACGTTCATCGACCTGCACAACAAGCTTGCCGAGGCTTGAGCAGGGCCAACAGGTGCGCAACCACTTCCGGGTGCCGCAGGTCAGTGCAACGATTTCGGTGCTCCATGGCAGTGTTTGAACTTCTTTCCGGAGCCGCACGGGCATGGATCGTTGCGGCCTGGCACCGGCACCTTGTGGATTGGCTGTCGCGGATCTCCGGTAGTGTCTCCCGCAGGGGCGCGGCGGGCAAGCCAGTACGCATGGATGTTGCGGGCCGCTGGGGCTATCAGGTCAACGAAAGCCTGATGTCTCGCATCGGCGTCCTCGTGAGCCTCGACTAATTCCTTCAGCCTGTCCCATCCGCTTTCGGTGCCGTAGAGATGGATGACCTCGAACCAACCAGGCTGCGCTTTAACGAGCGGTCGCCAGCCCAGCGGGTCGAGTGCGATGCCTTTGACGTAGCCGCAGCACCACTCGTCGACAATCGACACAGTATGTCCTTTGATGTCGCGTTCTAAGAAAAGCGGCTCATAATACTGCGGGAACTGGGTCAACGTGACTGCGATGCCATTCGCGTGGGCCATCAGGAGCCCGAGGATGCGTTGCGCCTGCTTCTCGCTCGTAAACTTCGGAGACTGCTTGCCTTCCTTATTGTCCCAGACCCACCGCATCCATTCCGACGGCATGATGACATTTGGCCCCGAGAGCGCCGCGCAGAGAAAGCCGTCGAGGCTGGACACATCCATTGCATTTTCGAGGTCGTCGGCGGAAAGCAGAAACGCGTCAAGGTCTCATTGGTCAGTTCCATTCGATCACGAAGCCCGGCGTTAAGTAGTAATGAGAAGCTTCGGCCGACCCGGCCATTGCCCAATGTTCAAAATGTTGGTCTGAGGCTCGTCCAGCTACTAAGCCGCCTCTTGATGGTAATAATTTAGGAGCCCACCCAGCCTCTCGCGACATTGTACCAGCTCCTCGTGACGCGTTTGCGTGACCCGACGGAACAACAGGACGTTGGACTTCCCTTGATGATTCCGCTCGGCATGGTAATGCGCCACATACTCACTCAGCGCTCGCCGCAAGGAGCGCTCACCAAAGACAATGATCTTCGACAAACACTCCTCCTTGACTGATTTCACCCAGCGTTCGGCATAGGCGTTCAAGTTTGGACTTCGCGCAGGCAGCGGGAGCGTCTTGACCCGGCCTAGACTCGATGATCGCTCGGAAGGAGATGGTGTACTTCGTGTCGCGGTCATGCAGGAGATAGCGGCAGTCTCGAAGGGTGCCGCATCCCTCCATGGTCACGTTCCGAGCCATTTGCTGCATCCATTGCTCGTTCGGGTGGACAGTGATCCCGGCGATGTCCACCTTGCGGCTCTCTAGATGGATGAAAAACAGCACGTAGTAGGTCACCAGTCCTCGTAGCGTGAGGACCTCCACCGTGAAGAAGTCGGTCCCCGCCAGCACCGCCAGG
>CAVUYV010000026.1:0-133035 GCA_963745785.1 uncultured Alphaproteobacteria bacterium
GCCACGCGTATCCTGATCGCAACGCGTATCCTGATCTGTTTTATCCTGTCGTCGACAGCGTCGCCTGGGTGGCGCGGCTGACGAAGCTCGGCGTCGGCACGATCCAGCTGCGCGCAAAAAACCTCGATTACGCCCAGTCGCTGCAGATCGTCAGCGATGCGCTCGAAGTGACAAAGGGCACGCCGACAAAACTCGTGGTCAATGATTACTGGCGCGCGGCGGTGGTCGCAGGCGCAAAGCATCTGCATCTCGGCCAGGAAGACCTTGCCGACGCCGATCTTGCCGCGATCCGCGACGCCGGCCTGACGCTTGGGCTGTCCACCCATGACGACGCCGAGCTCGAAACCGCGTTGCGCGCCAAGCCCGACTACATCGCGCTCGGTCCGATCTTTCCGACCACGCTGAAATCGATGCGGTTCGCGCCGCAGGGCATTCCAAAAATCACCGAATGGAAGAAGCGCGTCGGCTCGATCCCGCTGGTCGCGATCGGCGGCATCAAGCTCGAACAGGCGCGTGAGATTTTCGCCGCCGGCGCCGACTCGATCGCCGTGGTGAGCGACGTCACGCAAAATGCCGATCCCGACGCGCGGGTGCGCGCCTGGCTCGGACTAAACGCGGAGGCGGCGTGACGGCGTCCACGAAACCACCAGCCGTCATTGCGAGGAGCGCCAGTGACGAAGCAATGCATTTTGCCTTTTGCGGAACCATGGATTGCTTCGCTGCGCTCGCAATGACGGAGAAAATCTTTGAGTTCGGGATTCCGGATCGGTCCGCGTCGCGGACCGTCCGGAATGACTGCGCATGAAAGGGATGGCCGATGTCGACGTCCGTCTTTATCGCGCGGCTGATCGGCCCGGTGATGCTCGTGATCGGGCTCGCCGTGCTTACCAATCAGCGGGCGTTTCGCGAGATGGCGGACGAGTTTTTGGCGAGCCGGGCGCTATTGTTTCTCAGCGGACTCATCATCATGCCGATCGGGCTTGCGATCGTGCTGGTCCACAACATCTGGGCCGCGGACGGGCGGGTGATGATCACCCTGTTCGGCTGGGTCAACCTGATCGGCGGCGCGGTGCGGCTATTCGCACCGGCCTATGTGATGCAGACCGGCCGCGCCGTGCTGAAGCGGCCTCATTTCATAACGATCGCCGCCGCGTTCTGGATCGTGGCTGGCTTGCTGTTTTGCCTGTTTGGACTTCTGCACTGAAAGAACCTGATCTCCGGAAGGGAGCAACACCATGAACAAACCCGTCTCATCCGCCGAACTGAAGCCCGCCGTCACCACGGGTCCGCTGCCCTCCTCGCGCAAGATCTTCGTCACGCCGGACGAAGCGCCCGATGTGCAGGTGCCGCTGCGCGAGATCATGCTGAGCGAAGGCGCCGGAGAGCCTAATCTTTCGGTGTATGACACCTCCGGTCCCTACACCGATCCGGCCGTGACCATCGACGTCAACAAGGGCCTGCCGCGCAACCGCACCGCCTGGGTGCTCGAACGCGGCGGCGTCGAAGCGTACGAAGGCCGCGCCGTCAAGCCGGTCGACAACGGCAACGTCTCCGCCGATCACGCGGCGAAGGCGTTCGACGCCTTTCACAAGCCGCTGCGCGGCATGGACGCTGCTTCCATTCCCTCCCCCCTTGCGGGGGAGGGTCAGGGAGGGGGGTCCACACGGGCGGTGGTGCGTGGGGCTACCCCCACCCCCAACCCCTCCCCGCAAGGGGGAGGGGAGCAGATCACGGCAAGCGGCAAGCCACCCATGATCACGCAGCTCGAGTTCGCCCGCGCCGGCATAATCACCAAGGAGATGATCTACGTCGCGATGCGCGAAAACCTCGGCCGCAAAGTTCAGCACGAGCGCGCCGAAGCCGCGCTCGCGGACGGCGAAAGCTTCGGGGCAAACATCCCCGCCTTCATCACGCCGGAATTCGTGCGCTCCGAGATCGCGCGGGGACGCGCCATCATCCCCAGTAACATCAACCACGGCGAACTCGAGCCGATGATCATCGGCCGCAATTTTTTGACCAAGATCAACGCCAATATCGGCAACTCCGCGGTGACCTCGTCGGTCGAGGAAGAAGTCGACAAGATGGTGTGGGCGATCCGCTGGGGCGCCGACACCGTGATGGACCTCTCCACCGGGCGCAACATCCACACCACCCGCGAATGGATTCTTCGCAACGCGCCGATCCCGATCGGCACCGTTCCGATCTACCAGGCGCTGGAGAAGGTCAATGGCGATCCGGTGAAACTGGACTGGGAGGTCTACAAGGACACGCTGATCGAGCAGTGCGAGCAGGGCGTCGATTATTTCACCATTCATGCCGGGGTGCGGCTGCCCTACATCCACCTGACCGCCAACCGCGTCACCGGCATCGTCTCTCGCGGCGGCTCGATCATGGCGAAGTGGTGCCTGGCGCATCACAAGGAGAGTTTCCTCTACACAAAATTCGACGAGATCTGCGACCTGATGCGCAAATACGACGTGTCGTTCTCGCTCGGCGACGGCCTGCGTCCCGGCTCGATCGCCGACGCCAACGACCGCGCGCAGTTCGCCGAGCTGGAGACGCTCGGCGAGTTAACGAAGATCGCGTGGGACAAGGGCTGCCAGGTCATGATCGAAGGCCCCGGCCACGTGCCGATGCACAAGATCAAGATCAACATGGACAAGCAGCTTCAGGAATGCGGCGAGGCGCCGTTCTATACGCTGGGGCCGCTGACCACCGACATCGCGCCGGGCTATGACCACATCACCTCGGGCATCGGTGCTGCCATGATCGGCTGGTTCGGCTGCGCGATGCTGTGCTACGTGACGCCGAAGGAGCATCTTGGGCTGCCCGACCGCAACGACGTCAAGACCGGCGTCATCACCTACAAGATCGCGGCGCACGCTTCCGATCTCGCCAAGGGCCACCCGGCCGCGCAACTGCGCGACGACGCGCTCTCCCGCGCGCGGTTCGACTTCCGCTGGATCGACCAGTTCAACCTCGGGCTCGATCCGGAAACCGCAAAAAACTTCCACGATGAGACGCTGCCCAAGGAAGCCCACAAGGTCGCGCATTTCTGCTCGATGTGCGGCCCAAAGTTCTGCTCGATGAAGATCACGCAGGACGTCCGCGACTACGCCGCGACGCTGAACGATCCGGCTGCTGTGGGGATGGCGATGTCGGGCGTGATCGAGGACGGGATGGCGCAGATGTCGCAGAAGTTCAGGGAGATGGGGAGCAACGTGTATCTCGACGCGGAGAAGGTGAAGGAGAGCAATCGGGTGCTCTAGCCACACCCTCTCCTCGCATGCCCGGGCTCGACCCCTGGCATCCATCAGAAATGCGAATGGCCGGGCGAAAAGCCCGGCCATTTAGCTAGTGGGCTTGTATGACGATTTGCGCGAGTAACGTTGAGCACCTTCTGTTTGATGTCTGGAGACGCGGACGCAGCGCGATTCCTCTCGTTCCCCCTTTCAATCCTTCACCAAAACACGCATAAATAGGTAGATTTTAACCTCGCAACTTGGCGTCGTGAGTGCGCGCCTCTTGCGATAAAAATTAGAAGTTGGAAAATTGGCGATGTTTCACTTGATGTGCAGCGCGCGGCTCTTGCGGTCCAAGGGATGGCTGGCAAAAGGCTTATGTACCGGAACTCGTTCGTAGGATAGAGTCTCTTGAACCTTCTCGAATTGTGGTGCGGTTAATGGTGGAAGAAGACCGGATCACTCTGATAATCGAGGGCTTGCCTGAGGATGAGGGGCGAGTGCGGCTTGCTGCGTTTATGACCCAGTTGCAGTATCTCAGTGCGACCATCACCAAGCTTGATCGCGAAGTGAATGACGGAAAGCAGACGACCTACTATCGAATTGCGGAGCTTTCCTACAAGAGTTCCCGCACGAATCGTCCTAGAACCGAAGCCGCTTCCAAGGCATCCTTATGCCGGGCATGCGATCATCGAAAGCCTATCTCGCGTAACTGCCGCGCTTGAGAACGGCAGCGACTTGTCCGGGTTGGATGCGGATTTGCTCGAGGACATTCGGGGACTTGCAAAGCCCGTTGGCAGAACTGTTGCCAATGTAGCATTGATATTCAATGACCATCGTTTCGACATCACTCCCAATGTCGCCAATAAGGTGGATGAGGCGCTTGCGGTTGATGAAGAATGCGAGGGCGCGATTGAGGGAATGCTTGAGCAGATCAATCTGCACCACGGCGCAAATGTCTTTCACATATATCCAGATATTGGCGCGCGAAAGGTAACGTGCCACTTTCCGAGCAAGCTATACGACGAGGCGGTGTCTGCGGTCGGCAGGCGTGTAGAGGTATTCGGGACTCTGCACTATCGCGTCGGGGCAACCTTCCCGCACCAGGTTGCGGTTAAAGCGATAGAGCCCTTTCCCCCAGAATCCGAGTTACCCGACTGGGAAGATTTGCGCGGCAGAGCACCGGACGCGACTGGTGGGCTGAGCAGCGAAGCCTTCGTTCGGGAGCTTCGCGATGGCTGGCGCTGAGCCGATTTATTATTGGGATACGTGCCTTTTTCTGGCGTGGATACAGGACGAGGAACGACCAACCGGCGAAATGGATGGCGTGCGTGAAATCATTGACCGATTCAAGCGTCGCGAATGCAAGATTATCAGTTCGGTGCTTACTCAAGTCGAAGTCTTGGACAGCAAGTTACCGGTCGGTCTAAAGACGCTGTTTTATGGCATGCTGAAGCGAATCAACCGAATCGGCATGGAAACTAAGGTTGCGGAGATGGCTCATGATTTGCGCGACTACTATAAAAGCCGATCCGCTGAATTTGGTGGAAAGACGCTATCGACACCTGACGCTATTCACTTGGCCACGGCCATCCTTTATCGCGTTACAGAATTTCACACCTTTGACCACGACGGCGACGCCAAGCACCTTGGGCTGTTGCCGCTATCTGGCGATGTAGGCGGGCATAAGCTGATCATATGCAAACCAAAGGCAAGAAATCCGCAGCTAGGCTAGCGCTATTGGCTTCGGAGCCAAATACACCGCTACGTGCAAAGACACCCCACCTCCTCGCCGAGAAAGTCGCTTTTATACGTGCGCATATTCTACCGCGACTACCCCGCGAGCAATCGACCAAGCTAGAATTGATCCTCTCGAAAATCGATCGGCTTTCAGTGCAGCGGCACGACGTGATTCACGGGGCAGGCTTCGGGGAAGAACGGGATGGCGAAGCGCTAATAATGACACTTGGTCGGTTTTTGCAGCCGCGTAAGAAACCGCACAGGCCACTGGTCAAAATCACCAGCCGGCAAATCGATGAAATGACTCGCGATGTGTTCGACCTATGGGGCGAATTGATCGATTTTGCGGAAGCCTTCGCTGGGGGGCGCGGTTATAGACCGGCCTAAGAACGAAAATGCCGCTCAACCCACTAGGGGGAGCGGCATCTGTGACAGCTCGTAGGACCTCCTACGGTTCGTCAAGTGCATGCGCGGCCCGTTGATGGCGACAATTGCGCCGTGCTCGCCGCTGTCCAGGACGCTCCGCACCGGCTATCTGCTATTGCTTAGCCCCGTCGAGAAGCTTCGCCAAAAGACTAACAAACGCGATAAATTCCAAGGCTCTCTCCGGATCATCTTGAATGAACCCATGGGCTCTCGGGTTCCGCAATCCGGAAACGGCGCCCGAAAACATGTACATGAATCCCTTCTGTTCGTCCTTATCCGACTGGTCTTGAAGATCATTGAACTTCAAGACCGGGTTAGACGGGCTAAACGCCCGCTCCATTAGCGTCGCCCCATCGTGCTCCAGTCCGCTTCGCAACCGAACCAAGCCATTGAGCGCCTTAACAGAGGCTTCGACAGCATTGGCATAGTGGCCATCACGATAGAGGGTTGATGCAGCCCGAGATATTTCGGGATGAAGATCGAGCCCGCTGTATGCACGAATGGTTCTTGACGAGGCGTCACTGTCGTCTTCACCGATTTGCTCCTCAAGAATTTCGAGAAGCGTCCTTAGCTTAGCTGTGCCGCTACCAACCTTGTCCCTTATAGTGTCGAGATTGCCCCTGACGGAGGTGTCCATTCCTTCGTAATACATCATAAAAATTGGTCGAAAGGTCTCAGTTGAATATTCTTCATATTCCACTGAATTCACACCGTATATGTCACGAAGCGTCGCGTTTATTTTTTGTGCATGGCCGTCCAACACGTGGCCACCTGTCTCGTTGTCGAGCTGGTTGAGATTCAGCGCCAATAGTTCCTCAAGGCGACGGCGCACCTTCGGTATGGCTGCTTGAACTTGGGCTGTTGAAAGAGAAACTGATATCTTTTCTGGTGTTGGTTTGCGCGCCATCGCATTGTCCTGCCCTGGTCATCCAACCGATTCTAGCGGGATGACAACGAGCCCGTAGGGCAATTAGCTTAGCGTAATCAGCTTCTCATTTCGAGCCGCCGCTTCGGCAGGTTACGGCTTCCGCCTTCGCTCGTAGAGCTACGGCGAACTGATCGCCTAACCCGCCCTCCATTCCGCCTTCGTGCCACCGCCCTACCCCGCCGGTAGGACCCGCGTCGTCAAGGCGCTTCCCAGGTTTCACTAACGGCTTCTGAAATCACGCCAAGCCGAATACCTTAAAGTCTGTGGGCGAGAAGTATATGACCGTACGGAGATCAGCCTCGTCGGATACGACGCGCCACACTATCTGGGTTGGAATTATTTGTTCAGTCATCAACTTTCGTAAGCCGGAAAATGTAAGTCGCTCCCAAGGTCGGCCTGCCAGCAACAGGAATGCGTGCGCTAAGGCTGCATCGGATTTTGATCGCACGGCCGGATTTGTTTTTTCTAGTTCTTTTCGCGCCGCCAATAGGAAATTGGGATTGCAAGCTTCAATGAATGCCTTTCGCGTAATAGTGGCACGAGAATAGGCTCCAGCACCATCGGCACTAGACCCCATTTCGATGTACAAACCATCGTCACCGAGCCCGGCGCTACGACTCTTTTTGGCAAACGGAAATAATTCCATTGTGCGGGCGATGGCTGTGTCTATTTCGTGGGGGGTGTACGGCAGGGTACGCATTCCATTCCACAACCTCCGAATACAGCGAAATAAGTCGTGACGATCGGAATCTGTGGGCGACCCAGTAATTCTAATATCTATCGTCTTCTCTCGGTTTCGTTCGATAAACGCCGGAACAAGGATGGAGCGGAGCGAGTTGCAGACTTCCTCCAGCGGAATGGCAGCGGGCAGTTCGATCGTAACACCCGGAAGAGCCACGCTCGAATGCTCAATACTTTGTCTATCCCAAGCAACTGATTGGGTCCAATCGGCCGATCTTGCGATACCTGCGGGCCACCAAGACGTGGCTTCATACTGATCGGTTGCCGTTTCAATGTTGTAAGTCTGAATGTTGAACCCGGCGAGAGTCCGATAACCTTCGCGCATCTGCTCGTTCATGAAAAACTGCGTTAGCAATTTTTCGAGCTCACTCTGATGCAGAGGATAAATTTCATTTCGCGCGGGAAGCGCTAGATCATTTTTCACATACGGAAAGACAATGCGATCAAAGTCGTAAAATCGTTCGATGCCCGCAACCGGATTCCATAGGAAGCTGCCTTTCTGTTGCTGCAGACGCCATAGGTTATCTACGTTAATCCGGATGAGACTGGGATATTGAGTTCTCTCTATACCCTTAAGGATGAATGGCCCCTGATCATTCCAGAATTCCTGAAACTCTTGTGAATTCAGACAGACAATGCATGCCTCCTGACCCGCGGCAGGCACTCCCTGCGCATCCGACGCAAAAAAGGCGGCTACGCGTGGGTCATCTGAGAAATCAATGAACAACGTTCGAAGGCCGTAATGCTGCGCGATAGCCCACATCGAATCAGGATCCGCGAGATATTTAGACATTCCGCCCACATCTTGCGCCCAACCGGCAAATCGCTTGAACCGTTCGAGGGCTTCCTGTCTTTCAGCGTGCGACAATCGTTCCGCGCTAGAAGTTACTTGCCAATCCGAATTGGTTTGCCCTCGGAACAAATCCCATTCACCCGTCCGCATACCTTCGCACGCAACTTTTATTGCCTCGCCAACACTCGCTACCGCTAGACGCATATCCTCTCCGGACCGCCAGCCAACATAGGTGTACACAGTATTTTGTTTCCTTTACCGTCGTCAACCATAGGTTGGTTAGCTTGTCTGACGGTTGCGGCCTCGGGCGCAACAGCGGGCCTTATCAGGCGACGGCGGAGCCACCATTCGTTGCCGGGCCGGGCCAATCGAATTTAGCGTCGGATTTCCTATCTTAATCTCCGTAGCCAGCGTAGGGTAAGGGCGCGCGGATGGTACTGCTTCTCATGCCCGGGCTTGACCCGGGCATCCATCCTTTCTGAGCCAACCATGAGCGGACTCACCTTCAAC
Source organism: uncultured Alphaproteobacteria bacterium (assembly GCA_963745785.1). Classification (GTDB taxonomy): domain Bacteria; phylum Pseudomonadota; class Alphaproteobacteria; order Rhizobiales; family Xanthobacteraceae; genus Bradyrhizobium. Next base: position 8,381 of record CAVUYV010000026.1, read on the forward strand.
GAAGACGCCGCGCGACATTTGGCGAGGGTCTACCTCACACCGGATGTGGTCGCGCAGCGGGCGGAGACCATGAAGCAGCTCGCGCTTTCGCCGGGCGAGCGGGTGCTGGATATTGGGTGCGGCCCGGGCTTTCTGTGCGAAAGCATCGCCACCGCCGTCGGTAGCGACGGGGCTGTTACCGGCATCGATATTTCGAGCGACCTGGTCGCGCTTTGCCGGAGCCGAAATCCGCCGCAATGGCTTTCATATGCGGTTGGCGATGCAACGCAGATCGCGCAGCCCGATGCGTCATTCGACGTCGTTGTCTCCACCCAGGTCGCGGAATACGTGCCCGATGTCGATCGCGTCATTGCCGAAACGTTCCGCGTTCTGAAGCCGGGCGGCCGGGCCGTAATCGTGGCGACGGACTGGGATGCGGTGGTTTGGCATTCCGAAAGGCCGGACCGGATGGCTGCGATGATGAAGTCCTGGGAGTCGCATTGCGCGCATCCCCGCTTGCCCCGGTCACTTTCAAGCCGGTTTGTCCGCACGGGTTTCCGGGTGGACGGCGCGACCGTGTTCCCTATCCTCAATCTGCGTTGGCACGATGACACCTACGGCAAGGGTCTCTCCGGCTTGATCCGGGATTTCGTGGGCCGCAGGAACGAGCTTCCTCCGCAAGACCCGAAGGAGTGGTACGACGAGTTCGCCCGGCTGAACGAAGCCGGTCGGTATTTTTTCAGTACCAACCGCTATATTTTCCGGGCGTCAAAACCGTAGGGCGGATTAGCGCAGCGTAATCCGCCATTCTCGTACCAATGCACCACTCCGGGAAGGTGGGTTACGGCTTCCGCCTCCGCTCTTAGAGCTACGGCGGACAGGTCGCCTAACCCACCCTACTTTGCCGCATACCATCTTCACGAGCTCGCGCGCGTTTGCGCTACACTTTGCCGCCTCAGATCAAGAGGTGACCCATGGCAGCCATCAAACATTTTGCCGCGCCGGCCGGAATGACCACGCCGCCGCTGTCGTTCGCGGCGCGGACCGGAGACCTGCTGTTCGTCTCGGGCATCCCGGGCTTTGACGAGAACGGCAAGCTACCGGACGATTTCGAGGCGCAGTTCGGTTTTGTCGTCCGCAACATCAAGCGCGTGCTTGATGAAGCCGGCGCGAGCTTTCGCGACCTGGTCAAGGTCAACGTGCTGTTGACGCGCGCCTCCGACGTGGCGCCGATGAACGCGTTGTATGCCTCGGCGTTCGGGCCGCCGCCCTACCCCGCCCGCACCACCTGCGTGGTCAAGGCGCTGCCGAATCCGGCGATGCTGATCGAGATCGAATGCATCGCCTCGCTGGCGGGGCACTGATCTCCCGCTCGCATCTGGTTTCCGGCACTATCATCGATCCACCGGCGATCCCGCCGCGCAGCAGCCGCGCGGACTGAGGCCGGCCAGGCCCGGCAATCCGATTTTCTTGCGCAGTCGCGTACAAATCACCTCAGTCGCCTACAAGCTCGATCCTTCGACAGAGCGTATCCTGCATGAAAACTGGTGCGGACGAATTTGTGCTTGCCACGAATGCGAGGCGGACGCATGAGCTTACGGTTCAACGAATTGGCGCGAAGGAGCCTCAGGACAGGCCCAGAAGATAAAGTTTATCAGGTCGTGAAGCTCGCGATGGTTATCGACGCGCTGGCGGCGGAGGGAATCTCGGTGGAGGACGCACTTGCTGGCGTGCGTATATCCAGAAATGCAACGTCTTCGCCCGCCACGCGCGTCTCGCTCGATCAAATCATCGAATGTTACCGCAACGCCAATAAGCTTTGTCATAATCCCCATTTTGCCTATAGCACTGGCCTGCGATTCCACTTCACCGACTATGGGATGTATGGTTTCGCCATGCTCAGCAGCACGAATTATCGCCGAACTATGCAATTCGCAGTGAAGTACCATCAGCTCGCGACACCACTTGCCGAAATTGACTTTAAGGAGGCGGGCGGCTGCGGGATCTGGACATTTACTCCGATGGCGCATCCACGCATTGATGCTTCCCTTTATAGGTTTCTCGTTGAAATGCAGTTCGGCATTATCGTATCGCTTCACCGCGACTTCATGGGACCCTCGTTTGCCGGGCGGGAGCTCCATGTCACTTATGGTGCGCCGGACGACGCGCCAAAGTATTCGGAGATGTTTGGATGTCCGGTGTTGTTCAGCCAATGCGAGAATCAGCTTCGGTTTGACGCGGCCTGGCTCGATCGCACGCCGAAGCTCGGAAACGAAATAACTTATTTGACCGTGGTCGAGCTATGCGATCGCCTGATGGAGGATCTTCAGCTTCGCCTTGGGCTGGCTGGCAAAGTTCGGCAACTCCTTCTGACCAATTTGCTGCGACCGTTAAGTTTCAGCGACGTTGCAAGCAATCTAAACATGAGCGTTCGCACGCTTCGAAGAAAGCTGCGCGAAGAAAAAACATCTTTCCGCAACTTGGTCGATGAATTGCGCATGGAAATGGCAATTAGATATCTGCGTGAAACGGACCTAACGGTCGAACACATTTCTGAGTCACTGGGCTTTAGCGACGTTGCTAATTTTAGGCAGGCATTCCGCCGCTGGACCAAGGCGGCGCCGCATAAGTTCAGGAAGATGTCCGGCGAGACTGCGGTATCCGCCTAATCACTTAAATATTGGCCGGTTTCACCAGCTCTTTGGCCGAAACCAATCTTTTTCTTAGCTCAAACTGTCGCTAAATCCTCTCTTCGGTTTGGACAGCCATGGGAGCTATCGCGAACTGCGGCTGGAGCCGTTTTACTGCGCTCACCGTCTGAGCCGGGGAACTGCACCGCATGAACGAGAGTATCCACGGAGAAACGACCGCTTCTGAGCTGCAAGATCGGGTGACCGAACTCATCGAGCAACAGACGGCCATCTCGGAAGTGCTGCGCGCCATTGCGAGCTCGCCGCACGACTTGCAGCCCATCTTCGACGCTATCCTCGACAGCGCCACACGTCTCTGCCGAGCAGACGCAGGCAGCTTACGTCTCTCTGATGAAAGCGGCTTTCGTCTCGTGGCGGTGCGAGCGGACCCCCTTTGGGTTAGTCAGCTGTGGTCATCATTTTCAGTGCTCGAAAAGGGGAGCTTTCGGAATCGATTAGCCGCAAGCAGGTTACCCACCCACATCCCTGAATTGACAGCAGTTGAAGGCGATCGTCGGGATGATTTTTGGATCGCGGCGGTGAACGCAGGTTTTCGAACGGGCCTGGTTGTGCCGTTACTCAAAGAGCATGAGATAGTCGGGATGATTATTCTGGGCCGCAAACAGGTGCAGCCGTTCACCGACAAACAGATTTCCTTATTCGGGGACTTCGCTGCGCAAGCCACCATTGCCTTGGAGAGCACCCGCCGCGAGCGGCAATATCGCGAGGCGCAGATGGCGCTGGCGCACGCGAACCGCATCGCGACGATCGGCCAATTGACGGCCTCGATCACCCATGAAGTGAGCCAGCCGATCACAGCAACGGTCACATACGCGTTGGCCGTTCGGCGCTGGCTAAGCGCGGAGCCACCGGATTTCGGCGAGGTGAGCGAGGCGCTCGCCGGTATCATAACGGAGGGTAATCGTGCGAGCGAGGTCATCGGGCGAACCCGCGCGCTCATAAAAAAAGCGCCTCCTCGGAAGGATGCGTTCTCCATCAACGACGCGATTCTCGAAGTCGTAGCGCTGACCCGCACCGAAGCAGCGAACAATGGCGTGTTGGTACGGACGCAGCTCGCAGAAGGGCTGCCGCCTGTCCAGGGAGATCGGGTCCAGCTGCAACAAGTGATGCTGAACTTGATCGTCAATGCCATCCAGTCGATGAGTGGCGTTGAGGACGGCAACCGCGAATTACACGTCAGCACCGTGAGTATTGAGCCGGAGGGCGTGCGCGTCGCGGTGCGGGACACCGGGCCGGGGCTGAGCCCGGAGAGCCTCTCGCGTCTGTTCGAGCCATTCTACACGACCAAGCCCGACGGCATGGGCATGGGCCTATCTATCTGCCGCTCGATTATCGAAGCCCATGGTGGGCGGCTGTGGGCGACCAGGTGCGAGCCGCGGGGTGCTCTTTTTCAGTTTACGGTCCCCCGCTGACTGAGCCGCCATCCGTGATCGATGTCGCTTATTGGCGGATACTGTTGCAGAAGTCGAAAATCGAACGACACCGCGAGGCTGCGGTATCCGCCTAATCACTTAAATATTGGCCGAGTTTCACCAGCTCTTTGGCCGAAACCAACCTTTTTCTTGGCTCAAACTGTCGCCAAATTCTGGCACGCACGGAGCCTCATCAAAAAAACTGATAACAAGGCCACGAAATGGTATCTCCTGTCGAGAGCCGGACCATGTTTGGTAGTGTCCGTAAAAAACTCAGGTTCGGTCCTTTTGAACTTTCAAGCCGGGAACGGGTCCTGCGACGTGGCAACGAAGTACTTCCCCTCGGCAGCCGGGCGCTGGACATTTTGATCTACCTCGCCGAGCGTCCCGGCCAGGTCATCGGAAAGAAAGAACTAATCAATAGTGTTTGGCCGGACGTCATCGTGGCGGAGGCTGCCCTCCGGGTGCACGTGTGCGCTATTCGCAAGGCACTCAAGGATGGCCAATTCCGCAACGGATGCATCGCAAACATCCAGGGAAGAGGCTACTCGTTCGTCGCGTCCGTTCGCTATCTCGATGACCATGCAGTCAATAGGTGTTCGACTAGCAGCCGTTCATCGCTTGATTGCCATCAGCGGACGGCCAGAAGACCATTGCGGACCAAAGGATCATTGGCAAGCAGCTGGTTGCCGCGGGCACGCAATGTTCGCTAAGGGTCTTGGCCGTGTAAAAACAGCGTTTTTACCAGAAGCGGTAACAGACATCGACCGGTCACCGGATCAACTTCAGCTTCGTGCCACAAGCGGAGATCTTAGCCGCTGTACGTCGTTTCCGGTCTAACCCCGACAGCCGACCTGCATTCTGTATCGCATCGAGGCGTTGTTACAGGACAAGACTTCGATGATCACCGCATCGACGACTACCATTCCTCGTAGATCCACTCCCTTGGAATTCGAGGCCGCGCTCTCGCGTGCGGCGACGGAAGCGTCCGCTCGGGCTTGCGCAAGGTCGGGGTCGGCTGCGTCGAAGGCAGTGACATCTTGGGCAGGTTCTGCTCGGAAACCCTCGCGAGCACGCGTTTCATCTCCTCCTGGCTCGCCTTGAGCTCCTCAATGGCCTTTGAATTGTCGCTGGCTATTTGTTGCTGGTTCGCCTTGAGCTGTTCGATGTTTCGCTCCACATTCGCGAGATCGCGAGCCATCGTTTGCAGCAACTGTGTGTGATCGGGAAGCGCTGCGGTAGCTGTCGGCGTGGCGTCTTGCGGTGCGGTCTTAGCCAAGGGCGTTGCTTGCGGTGCTGCTGCCTCCGCCGCGTCCACTTGAACGTGATGGAGCGGGCTGCGCGGAAAACGGCGGATTTTCCGGCGGCAATGACGGGGTTGAAACGAGCTGCGGCGCCCAACGGGCGACAACCAGCTTGGCCCCGCCGCCATAGGACGACTGCAAAACCAGGGCAGCGACAACGATGCACGCCGCCAGCGGCAAGCCGACGAGGACCCAGAGCGCCGGCCTTCTTGGCGGTGATTGCGGGCCGGGGAGGTCCAGCCGAAGGTGGGCGCGCGTCATCGCGCTCCATTTTTGCAAGCTGTTCAGACACATGCGCGAGCTGCTCATCCGCGCGCCTGATCTGTTCGTAGGCGTGCGCGAGTCCCTCATCGGCGCGTGTGATTAGGCCATCGCGGGGTTCAATTGCTTTCGGAGTGGGTGTGGAGTTCATTGGCGTTTCCCTTTTCCATCCAATGTCATCCGAAGGTGGCGGTCGACTATCCGTCAGGTCGACCAGCCGCCAGCACTCCGTGCAGTCTTGTCCAAAGAATGGCCGTATGATGGAAGTATGTAGGATCACATGGCAATAGCGTCCTGGAAATCCGGCGGGCCAGTGTTGGCGGCGCAGCCGAACGGCGCGGCGTTAGAATCCGCAACGTTTCACTCAATCACTCGTCAGCGCGAGCCCTTAGCGATGGTGGCACCGTACGACCGAGTGGCCGCCCAAGGTAATGCGCCAGAAAAATCAGGCATCACCGTTTCCTAGGCGCAGTTTGGCGCCGGGCGGCAGTAATTTCGCTGCAATAGTCGAAACGTCAGCCTCAATTCACGCAGCGCATGAAATACATCTAGTCGCAATCGGCAGCGCCTTTAGGCGTTTGGGGTCAATGTCTGCACCGCACTGCACGCAGACACCGTAAGTACCTTCGGCGATGCGCCTTAGCGCCCCCTGAATCTGATGGACTTCCTGAATTTCAGAATTCTTGATGCCTTCGAGCGCATCTTGATTTTCGAGGTCAGTTGCCCGCTCCTCGGAATCAGCAGACAGTGGTTTGCGCAGTTCGCTGTCAATCTCCGCAAGGCGACCCGTCAGTTCGGAAAGGCGGGTCTTGAGTTCTTTCGCGATGTCCTCATTCTTAGTCATGTCTAGCGGCGCCTTACAACAATGAAGCGATAATCGAGACGAAGGCGTAGCCTAACGCTAACCAGCCGTGTCGGCTACGGCTCGCAGCGCCAACCATGCCGACCCGGTTCAGGTTCTCGCGATCGAGTTGCGGCGCCACCAGCCGCAAGGCGTGAAGCAGCGCCCGCCCGTGTCAGTTGACCCATCGTCAGAATGGACCTTCATCAGTTGCTTCGGCACGTCCGTTCGCACCGCACCCAGACCGGATTCATGCAATGCAGCAACGGCATCTTCCGTCCATTTCAAACTGAGACACCGCCGGGGCGCTGTGTTAGCGTGACCGCGCCAAGACGTCGGCAAAAAGCCCGGTTGGCCATGAAGTCCTGGGGGAGGGAAACAATGGACCGCACGCTCGAACGTTCGACCATGCGCAAGGTCTACCTGCGCCTGCTGCCGTTTGCGGTTTTGTCCTACGTGCTCGCCTATATCGATCGGATCAATGTCAGCTTCGCCGGGCTCACCATGCGCGGCGACCTCGGCATGTCGGCCGGCACCTTCGGCTTCGCCGTCGGCATGTTCTACTGGGCCTATTTTCTGTTCGAGGTGCCGAGCAACGTGATCCTGGAAAAGGTCGGCGCCAGGATATGGATTGCCCGGATCATGATCACGTGGGGAATCCTGGCGGGCCTGACCGCCGCGGTGACGGGTTCGACGAGCTTCGGGATCGTGCGTTTCCTGCTCGGCGTCGCCGAGGCCGGATTCTTTCCCGGCATCATTCTTTACTTCACCTACTGGTTTCCGAGCTATCATCACGCCCGCATCGTCTCGGGCTTTCTGGTAGGTCTGCCGGTCGCGGTGGCGATCGGCGCGCCGATATCGACCGCGCTGCTCGGCCTCGATGGCCTGTTCGGTCTGCGGGGTTGGCAGATCATGTACATCGCCGAGGCGATCCCGACCGTGGTGATCGGGGTGATCACGTTTTTCGTGCTCACGGATCGGCCTGCGCAAGCAAAATTCCTCACCGCGGAGGAACGCGACTGGCTCGTCAACACGATTGCCGCCGAACGGCGCGCCACCGAGAGGGTGCGCACATTCACGCTGTGGCAGGCGCTTTACAATCCCAAGGTGCTGCTCCTGGCGTTGAACTATGTCGGCATCGTCACCGCCAGCCTGGGCATGCTGATTTTCGTTCCGCAAATGATCAAGTCGCTGGGTAACTACAGCAACATGACGGTCGGCTGGCTCACCATGATTCCCTATACTTGCGGCGCCATCGCCATGGTGGTGTGGGGCCGCATCTCCGATCGCATGAACGAGCGGCGCTGGAATCTGTTCATCGGTTGCGTGTTCTCGACCGTAGGCCTGGTCATCGCCGGCATGACGATGGGGACCTGGTGGGCGCTGGTGGGTATGTCGATCGCCGCGATGGGTTTTTACGGCTCCAAGGGCCCGTTTTTCGCGATGCCACCGATGTTTCTCAGCGGCGCCGGGCTCGCGGCCGGCATTGCCTGGATCAACTCGATCGGCAATCTCGGAGGCTTCTTCGGCCCCTGGTATGTCGGGGTCATGAAAGATCTCACCGGCAGCTACGCGGGCGGACTTTATGGCCTCGCTTTGCTCGGTCTGATCGCCTCGATCGTCTGCGCGCTGTTTCTGCACATTCCAAATCGCCTGCCTTCGGCGGCGGTCGGCGCACCAGCCGAATGATGGCGATCACTGCGGCAGGGAGCGCGCGGTAATCAATGTCCGGGCGTCGGAAGAGGTTGTCCCGCTTGCGCGGTGGCGGTGCTTGCGCGTTTTTTCGCCCGGCCCTGGATAGACACCGGCTACGCCGGTCCGCCCTGCACGCCGACCGGGCTCGGTCGGCCCGCCCGGAGGCGCTTTTTCCCCGGATCCCGGGGCTCCAATTAATTTCTGAATTTCAGAAATAACGCTTGCCGGCCGACCCAAATCAGTCGTATATCCCCGCTGTCCCGTCCCAATGGAGGGGCGGCTCGCGATCGTCACGAACGCGGGGCGGGATGCGGTGGACGCGGCAGCGCGCGAGACGAACGCGGTCTGCTTGCGTACGGTGAAGTCGTGTGGTTCTGACGCCCCAATCGTTGGCGTCAAGTCTGCGATAAGAAGCGCAGGCGACGGTGTCAAACAAGCGTGGTCACCGAGGAGAGCGCGAAGTAAGCCGTAAAACCATTGCGCGGGGAATGCCGGGTCGTTCCGGTGTGACCGTGGTGACTATGCTCGTATGCTTGTTTTATTTTGCATGCGAGGCTGCGGGCGCATTGCGCGCCCGGCATTCCCTGCGCCCTCTGATTTCAGAGGGCGGGATGTTCTTGCAAACCTCGCGCGAAAACGTGCGGCGAGATCGCGGACGTGTATCTGCGAAAGGCTGTCGATATCTGCGTAATCCGTACGCCGTTATCGCGAGGAGCGAAGCCGAAGCGATGCACTTGTCATCCGCTGGTGCGAGCCTCGAAGGATGAGCGGTCCGGGCCGATCCGTCGCTCCGAGACGCATCGATGTTCGCGATGCTCCGTCAGGATGACGGGGACCCTAGGCTATTTGCAAATTTCAACCCAGGAAACTGGCTCGCCGACGCGCATCCATAAACTGCGGTTATTGTACTCGTCATTGCGAGGAGCGCGAAGCGACGAAGCAATCCATACTGTCGTTTGCAGCGCCGTGGCATTGCTTCGCTTCGCTCGCAGTGACGGTTAGGGTCGCTTCGCTCCTCGCAATGACGGCCTCATCTCTCCTTCATCAGCGCGTCGCGCGCGGCGGAGAGTTCCAGAAAGTCGCGCGCGTTGCCGCCGGCGTCGGGATGGGCGGTCTTGGCCGCGCGCTTGTAGGCCTGGTGGATCTCGGGCCCGGTCAGGCGGCGGCCGAGCGGCAGGCCGAGCATTTGCCGGTAGCGCTCGCCGGGCGCAAGCGGCTTCGGATCGATGCCGCGCTTGCCGAACCGCTGGGTGCCAAGCGTGTGCAAGACGTCGCCGATAACGCCGAGGCGGCGCCGTGCGGCGTCTCGGGTGACCGGGTCCGCGCTGTTGGCCGAGGCGGCGCGCAGGATCGGCAACGCCTGGGTGGCGGCCTGCCGCAGCATCGCCTCCCCGCTTGCCCTTGCAATATCGGCCGCGAGGCGCGCGGCTTCGCGATAGTCGGGCGCGGCCGCCGAGCAAATCCGCTCAACGCCGAGTTTCCATTCAAAGAGCTGTCTGTCCATGCGCAACACCCGGTGGAATCAATAAAACGAACAGGTAAAGCTTTGCGTTTCTAGCCTTGCAATTTTGAATTAGTTTGTAGCGGAAGCTGAAAAACCAGAAGCAGAGGAAACACCCATGGCCCTTCTCCAGAACCACATTGCTGTCGTCACCGGCGCAGGAAGCGGCATCGGGCGCGCGATTGCGTCCGGCTATGCCCGCGAGGGCGCGCGCGTGGTGCTGCTCGATATCAACGAGACCGCGGCAAGCGAAGCCGTGCGGGAGATTCGCGATGGCGGCGGCAAGGCGGAAAGTCTTGCGCTCGACGTCACCAGGCGCGAGGACTGCATCGCGGTGGCCAAGCAGATCGCCGAGAAGATCGGACAAGTGTCGATCCTGGTCAACAATGCCGGCATCGCCCGCCGCAACGGTATGACAGGTGCAGCTGAGGCCGTGATCAAGGACTGGGAAGACATCATCGCCATCAACCTCACCGGCGTGTTCAACGTGACGCACGCGTTTCTTGGCCCGTTGCGCGCGGCCAAAGGACGCATCGTCAACATCGGCTCGATCCAGTCGTTCGTGCATGTGCGCACGCCGAGCTCGCCCGCCTACACCGCCTCAAAGCACGGCGTGCTCGGCTTCACCCGCGCGCTTGCCGCCGAGCTCGGCAAGGACGGCGTGCGCGTCAACGCGATCGGCCCCGGGTTCATCGAAACGCCGCTGAACGAGAAGGTCCGCGCCAGCAACCCCGAGCTGGCCAGGACGTTCATCGGGCACACCCCGCTGGGGCGCGCCGGCAAAGCCGAGGACATCGTCGGTCCTGCGATTTTCCTCGCGTCCGATCTGTCGGCCTACGTCACGGGCTCGATCGTGATGGTGGATGGCGGGTATCGGGCGGTTTAGGGTGCGGGCCGGCGCTCCAACATTCAGAACGTCGTCGCCCGCGAAGGCGGGCGATCCAGTATTCCAGAGCACTGGCGATGGATCCGTGAGGCCGCGGCGTACTGGATGCCCCTTGGGTTCACGACACAAGTGCAACACCTGCTAGGGTGTTGTGGCGATGGGACAATGTTATGGCCAGCTCAGCCTCGAAGAGCGAGTTGAGATCTACCGCCTGCATGCAGGCGGTAGATCTCAAAACGAAATTGCTTCTGCGCTCGACCGGGCGCCATCGACGATCAGTCGGGAATTGCGGCGCAACTCCCGGCCAACCAAGGTCTGGACGGGGGGCTACGAGCCTGTCCCGGCCCAGCAATTGGCCGAACGCCGACGCCGGTGGGATGGCCGCTTCAAGCTGGCGCGCCAGCCGGACCTGTGCGGGACTGCGTGGGCAATAGCCTTGCGATGGGACATTCCCCCGAGCAGATCGCTGGCCGACTGGCGCTGGAACATGGTCGCGTCATCATCAGCCACGAGTCAATCTATCGTTTCATCTATCATCGTGCAGCTCAAAAGGATCGCTGGCATCGTCTGCTGCCGCGCCGCAAACGAAGACGAGGGCACCGTCCAGGACGCAACCCCGCCAGCCTCATCAAACAACGGCGCTCGATCACCGAACGCCCCGCCGAGGTCGAAGGCCGCGGGACGCCGGGCCATTGGGAAGCCGATTTCATGCTGTTCGCCCGATGCGGCCAGGGATTGCTGGTTCTCCACGAACGACAAACCCGCTTCAGCATCGTTCAGCACCCGGTCGATCGAAAAGCCGTCCTCACCGCCCGGACCATCGCCCGTCAACTCGGTAAACTTCCACAGGCGATACGCAAAACCATCAGCTTCGACAACGGAAACGAGTTCGCCGAGCATCACAGGCTTCACAAAACCCTCGGCGTCCAAACCTTCTTCTGCGATCCCCATAGTCCCTGGCAAAAAGGCGGCGTGGAGAACTCCATCGGGCGCTTACGACGCTCGCTGCCTCGCAAAACTGACATCAATCTCATCACGGCAGCCGCTCTCAAGCAGCACGTTCAGCGCCTCAACGACACCCCACGCAAATGCCTGGACTTCAAGACCCCGCTTTCGCGGAGCATGACGTTTCCCTGGGCGCACCTTCGCCCAAAGCTGTGTACTCCCACGCTTGTTAAGACTTTGTTAACCAAATCGTCTCACGCTCCTATGGGCAGGGGTTGGTTCGTTCACGATGTTTTTCGCTCCACGACTGGAGCGAACTCGATCGGGAGTGTGTCCATGACCCATGATTTCCCTGCGTCCGCGCCGGAACTTCCGACGCCCTCGCTGGCTCCAAACGAAGTCGTGCCGCTGCTGATCGGCTCCACGGTCGGCGAGATCGAGCGCGAGCTGGTGCTGCAAACCCTGGCGCGCTGCGACGGCAATCGCACCCGCGCCGCGCGCGTGCTCGGCGTATCCGTGCGCACCCTGCGCAACAAGATCCGGCAATATTCAGCCGAGGGAATTGCCGTGCCCGCGCATCACGACTAGGGCGGCGACGCGCAGGATTTGACACGCCGGCTTCGCTTGACCACGCTGCGCGCTGCCTGCGCAACCGATCGCTCCGCCCATGTCCAACGCCCCGCATTTCGATATCGACGTTTCAGCATTCTGGGCCGATCCCTATCCCGATTTCGCGCGGATGCGGAAAGAGGCGCCGATCGCGTTCGTGCCGCAGCTCGGCTCGACCGTCTTCACCCGGCGCGACGACATTTTCACGCAGGAGAAACGCATCGACGTGTTCTCGTCGCATCAGCCGGCAGGCCTGATGAATACGCTGATGGGCCACAACATGATGCGCAAGGACGGCGAAGCGCACATGAAGGAGCGCGCGGCGATGTTTCCCTCGGTGTCGCCGCGCACCGTGCGCGAGAGGTGGATCGGGCGGTTTCAAACCCATGCCGACCGCATCCTCGACGGGCTCGCGCCCGCCGGCCGCGCCGACCTCTGCAAGGCGTTCGCGCTGCCGCTGTCGGCCGAGTGCCTGAAGGACATCACCGGTCTCACCAACATGCGCTATCAGGACATGGACGCGTGGTCGCAGGCGATGATCGACGGCATCGCCAATTACACCGGCGACAAGGAGGTCGAGGCGCGCTGCCACGCCGCCACCGCCGGCATCGATGCCGCGATCGACGACATGGTCCCGGTGCTGACAAAGCACCCGAACCATTCCATCCTCAGCGTGCTGCTCGCCGCCGGCCAGCCGATGCAAAGCGTGCGCGCCAACGTCAAGCTTGCGATCTCCGGCGGCCAGAACGAGCCGCGCGACGCCATCTCCGGCACGATCTGGGCGCTGTTGACGCATCCCGATCAGCTCGCGCTGGTGCGGCGACGGCAAGGCAAAATGGCTTGACGTGTTCGAGGAATATGCGCGCTGGATCGCGCCGATCGGGATGTCGCCGCGGCGGGTGGCAAAACCATGGTCTTATGGCGGTGTCGATTTCGAGCCGGAGGATCGCGTGTTCTTCATGTTCGGCTCGGCCAATCGCGACGAGGCCTGCTTTGAAAATCCTGACGCTTTCGACATCACCCGCGATACCCAGAAAAGCATCGCCTTCGGCGCCGGCCCGCATTATTGCGCCGGCGCCTTCGCCTCCCGCGCGATGGTCGCCGACGTGGCGCTGCCCAGCATTTTTGCGCGATTGAAGGGCCTGCGGTTAGAGGCCTCAGAGCCGGTGCGGATCGGCGGCTGGGCGTTCCGCGGCCTGCTCAATCTGCCGGTCGAGTGGGATGCCGGTTAGGCGGTGTACGCGTCACGATGCGTGGCGATGCGGCGGGCTTCGATAACGATTGATGTTGATCAAATGCACTCGCGCCGCCAGTTCAATTGCTGCCGCCATCGGACCTCTGCTACAAAACGCGTAGGAAACATCCGGGAGTGCGCAGGTGGCGGACGAAACAGTTGCCCGGCAAGGACGTCAGGGACCACAGGGGCCCCGCGGAAGTCCGGGCGAGCCTGGTCGTCCCGGGCCGCAGGGCCATCCCGGGAGGCCCGGACATCGGCCGAAGGTGCGCGCGGCAAGCCTGGTCCGCTGGGCAAAGGCGGGCCGCAAGGCAAGCGCGGCGAACCGGGCCCGCCAGGCAAACCAGGCCCAAAGGGCGACGCAGGTCTCCGTGGCGAAGCGGGTCCCCGTGGCGAGGCTGGTCCGCCCGGCAAACCAGGCCCAACGGGCGAAGCAGGTCCGCGCGGCGAGGCCGGTCCGCCCGCGCAATTGCCCTCGATCGAAGAAGTGATGCCATGGCTGCATCTCGTCTTCGACGCATGGGAGGACTACCGGCGAATGCGCGAAAGCGAGTCGGCGGATCGTGAGGCGCTCGCGGCGGCCGTGCGGGACGGGTTCAGCGATCCAAACGATGATGACGACGAGAACGGCGATGACGGTCGCAAGAAGAAGAAGGAGAAAAAGAAAAAGAAGCGCCACAAGGACAAGAAGTAAAGACGAGACGAAATTGCCCGGACGGCGGGCCGTGCACCGTCCCGATTAGGGCTGCGGCCACCGTATGCGGCCGCGCGGCAATTGCCAGCGCATGGCGCGGTGCCAGGCGTACCCGCGAACCGCAGTCACCACGTCGAGCGCATCCCCCGCATTCTCGGCCTCGATCTCGCGGTCGCGCGACCACGCGAGATCCCCAGCATGATGACACATCTCTCACCCGAACCTTAGCCTCGATCGCTCCTTTGCCTTCTCCGCCTCGATCTCGCGGTCGCGGGCCGGCGCATGGGTATGCAGCGAGGTCAGCAGGCGGCGGGCGGAGGCGGTTACCTCCGCCACCGCGCGGTCGAATGCCTCGGCGTTGGCTTGGGAAGGCTTGTTGAAGCCGGATAGTTTTCTCACGAACTGCAGCGCGGAGGCCTGGATTTCGTCGTCGGTCGCGGGCGGCTCGAAATTGAACAGCGTCTTGATGTTGCGGCACATTTATTCTCTCCTTGTCCACCCGGACCCTGGGTTCCACTCCGCCGTCGGTCCCGAGGACGATCCACTCAAGCCAAGACCTACATCGCGGACTTATTTTGGCATAGAATGGGCGCCCGGTTTACCTGCTGGCCGCTGCCGGCAAGCAAGCGAGTTCGTCATGACCCGTGTCACCTACAGGATCGTTCAACATGACGGCGGCTGGGCCTATACCGTCGATGGCGTGTTTTCGGAAGCCTTCGCGACCCATACCGCAGCGCTTGCCGCCGCCAAGCGCGCCGCCACCGAGCAGCGCGTCCCCGGCCGTACCGAGGCGATCGAATACGAGACGCCGGACGGCAAATGGCACACCGAGACCGCCGCCGGCGGCGACCGCCCCGAGACCGACGTCGAGGACACGGCGTAGCGGATTTCGCACCGGCGGGTGCGCAGGATGACCCAACCGCATCATGCTGTTACGCTCGCCGAAACTTTTAAACGGAGAAGCCCGTGACCGAGCTTGCCGCCGGCGACCTGCCGACGATCTATCCGAAACCGACGCCGCGCGTGATCGCCAAGGCGCGCCCCGAGATCGACGCGCATGCGAAAAAATTCATCGCGATGTCGCCGTTCTGCGTGCTGGCGACCTCCGGGCTCGGACGGCAGCGTCGACGCCTCGCCGCGCGGCGGCAATCCCGGTTTTGTCCACGTCGCCGGGCCGAACCGGCTCTTGATGCCCGACCGCTCCGGCAACAACCGGATCGACAGTTTCCGCAACATTGTCGAAGGCTCAGGCTTCGTGCAGCTGATCTTCTTCGTGCCCGGCATCGACGAGACGCTGCGCGTCGGCGGCAAGGGCAAACTGTCGGCGGAGCCCGATCTGCTGGCTTCGATGGTGGAGTTCGGCAAGCCGCCGCGCGCGGTGCTTGAGCATCGATGTGCACGAAGCCTATTTCCACTGCGGCAAGGCGCTGATGCGCGCAAAGCTGTGGTCGCAGGAGACGCGGGTCGAACGCGCGGTTCTTCCCAGCATCAGCGAAGTGATCCACGACCAGACGAAATTGGGCGAGCCGGAAAGCCAGGCCGAAGTCGTCGCGCGCTACAAGACGCAGCTGTAAATCTACTCGCTCTCCTCGCACCTCAGGATGACGAATCCTCGCTCTCGAGCCCGCCGACATGCTTCTGGGTGTAAAGCTCAAGCCCGATCCGGTTGATCAGATCAAGCTGGGTTTCGAGGAAGTCGATGTGATGCTCCTCGTCCTTCATCAGGCTTTCGAACAGATCGCGGGAGACGTAGTCCTTGACGCCGTGGCAGTGGGTCGCCGCTTCCTGATAAAGATTTCGCGCGCTGACCTCGGCGGCGAGGTCGCATTCGATGATTTCCTTGACGTTCTGGCCGATCCGCAAGGGATCGAGCACCTGCATGTTGGGAAAGCCGTCGAGGAAAATGATGCGGTCGGTGAAGCGATCGGCGTGGTTCATCTCCTCGATCGATTCCTTGCGCCACTGCTTTGCGAGCTCCAGCAGGCCCCAATTATGCAGCAGCCGGAAATGCAGCCAATACTGGTTGATGGCGGTGAGCTCGTGGCGCAGGCCCTTGTTGAGATATTCGATGACCTTTGCGTCGCCCTGCATGATGCACTCCCGCTTGCGAGGCCCCATCGAGATGGGCCTGCCAACGCTACTAAGTCACATTGCCGGCAGGAGCAACCCTTCGCCGAAGAGATCCGACATCGGGAAGCAAGCAATCCTGGAGATTTCAGGAGGCAGCGAGCGCGAACGCGGTATCGACAGGCTGCTCGGCGTCCCTCCCGCTGTGCGGGCATCCCGGGCAACAGGCCGCGGCGCAGGTACCAAGCGCCTCGTCAATGATGGTTTTGATGGTGCGCGCGCACCGGCCACATTCAGCGCTGCAGCCGAGGCAGCCATAGAGCTGCTTGGCACTGCGGGGCAGATCTTCCGCTGAAGAGACGGCACTGCGGACATCGTGGTCGCTAAGGACGTTGCAGGAACAAACAATCATGAAAAACGGGCGGGCCTTTCGGTGATGCGGCGCGATCGATATTGAAGATGGTGACGGGATGCAAAAAGAAAAACCGTGTTTTCGAGTGATTCCAAATTGATCCCTGATCAAGACTGGAATGAATCTAAAAAAATTCCCATGCGGTCAATCAAAACCCTGCGCGTGCGCATACTTGAATCCTCAATCGCCCCCCGCCTCCGCCGTCGCCTCCCCCACCGCCGCCCCGCAATCGCCTCCGGCTGAACCGCTCGGATTGCCCGAGCTGTCCAATGCGGGATTATCGCCGCCGAACCGACTGGAGAGGATCCAGCCCTCGGCCGCGGTATAATTGCCGCCGCCGTCGGGCAAGAAGCCGTCGCGTGGCGCGCTCGATTGGCGCGGCGGTCCGCAAACGCGTCATCAGCAGCTGGTCGACCGCGATTGCGAGTGCTTCATGCCGCTCGTCATGTTGCCTCTGGCGCAAAATCACGGCACGGCGCTTTATTGTGCACCGCAAAAGGCGCCCGCGATTCCAGCATTTGCCGCCAAACCTGACGGTCTCGTTCATTGATCGTTCAAGGGCCATATGGAACTTTCGCTGCGACGGACGGCTCAATTCGCTGTCCTTGCCCGATTTAGAAAGGTGACGTCATGAAGAAGAAACTGATGGCCCTCGCCGCCGTCGCCACCCTCGCCGTTTCGGCCGTGGCGCTGCCCCAGGCCGCCGAAGCCCGTGGCGGCCGGATTGCCGCCGGCGTCGCTGCTGGAGTGATCGGCGGCGCCATCATTGGTGGCGCGCTTGCCGGCCCTGGCTACTATGGCTATGGGCCCGGTTACTTATTACGGCCCCGGTTACGGCTATTACGGCGGTCCGGCCTATGTCGCGGATGACTACTGCGTCTGGCAGCGGCAGCGCTTCTGGGACGGCTATGGCTGGCGGGTTCGCCGGGTGCGGGTTTGTGGCTGAGCCCGTTCATCTTCCTTACAAACAGTCCCGAGATGACGCGGTTTTGACTATTGGCCTGAAAAAACCGTTTTTCCAGCCGAGAGCCTGTGCACGTTTACTTTCGATTGACTGTGGCGCGCTTTTTATTGAGACGTCCGGTTTCGAGTACGGCGTGTGAGTTACCTTAAACCCGGCGCCGGCTGAAGGCGCCATCTCCAGGGGAGCCCTAGACATGAAGAAGACGTTTACTGCCATGGTCGCGGTCGCAACGATGGCCGGTTCGCTGGTCTCGGTTATGCCGACGGCCAAGGCCTCGGACGGCCGGATCGCCGCAGGCGTTGCCGGCGGCCTGATCGGTGGCGCGCTGATTGGCGGCGCGATTGCGGCAAGCCGTCCGGCCCCGGTCTATGTTGCCCCCGGGCCGGTCTATGTCGAAGAGCCCGCCTGCCGCCTGGTTCGTGAGCGGTTCTGGGACGGATATGGCTGGCGCGTGCGCCGCGTTCAGGTTTGCTGATTGGATCGGCGCGAATTTTCCGTCGCGCGTTTGAAGTTTGAGCCCGGCCGATGCTTCGGCCGGGTTTTTCTTTTTCATTCAAGTTGCGCGTATTCTGGTCGCAAAACCGGTATCCACGGAATACGCGCTATCGCGCCGCGCTGATCGAACGCAGCACCGCTTCGCTCGGCCAGCAATCGACCTTCAATCCCGCCGATTTCTGGTACGCCCCGAGCGCCGCGCGGGTCTGCATCCCGGCCTTGCCGTCGAGCTTGTCCTTGTAGAGACCGATGCGCGTCAGGTGACGCTGCATGGCCTCGACATCGGCGGTGCGCAGCTGGGTCGATGCCGACCACGGCGTCGCGAATGGCTGCGGGCGCAACATGCGGTCGCTGAGGTGCCCGACGAACAACACGTACAGGTCCGAAAAATTATATTCCTTGATGACGAAATAATTTTTGGTGGTCAGAAACGCCGGGCCATAGATGCCCTCGGGCTGCAGCAGCGACGCCGGCTGCGCCTGTTCGGTCGCGCTGAGCTGTTGTCCGCGTACCGGCACAAAACCCTGGCGCAGCCATTCGCCGATCGGTTTTGTCACTTCCGGCACGCCGATGGTGCAATCGACATTCGCCGGTGCGCGCACTTCATAGGCCCAGCGCACGCCCGGTTGCCAGCCCTTGTTGACGAGCTGCTGGGCGGCGGAGGCGAGCGCGTCCGGCACCGAGTGCCAGATGTCGCGGCGGCCATCGCCGTCGAAATCGACGCCGTGCTTGTAAAATTCCGACGGCAGGAATTGCGTGAGACCGGTGGCGCCGGCCCAGGACGCGCGCATGTCCTTGCGCGTCACCTCGCCGTCGCCAAGGAGTTTTAGCGCCAGGATGAATTCGCTGCGATACTGATCCTTGCGCCGGCCGACATAGGCCTGCGTCGCCAGCACGCGCAACCCGTCATTGGGCAGCGTGTAGCGGCCGTAATCGGTTTCGCGGCCCCAGATCGCCAGCACGATCGTCGCAGGCACGCCGAAGCGCGCCTCGATCGCTTCAAGCGAAGCACGATATTTCTGCATCAGCCGCTGCCCCTCGGCGGCAAGCCGCGCGATGCTGGCCTCTTTCAGGTAGTCCGCCGGCACCTGCACGAATTCCGCCTGCGACGGCGCCCCGGTGGCCGGACGTCCGGGCAGGATCAGGTCGGGCAATTTGTAGTCCGGCTCGAGACCCCTTGTTTCGGCGTCGAACGTCGCGCGCGAGACGCCGGCCGCTTGCGCCTCCGGCCACAGCGAGGCGATGAACTGGGTGAAGCCGGCATCGGCGGCGCGTGCGGGGACGGCAGCAGCAATAGGGCCGCCATTAGCACCAGCGCGCGTAGCACATCCCTTAACCGTTCGAAGAGGAACCCATATTGCATTGACGTCTCTTTTTGTATATATTGAACATATACAGAATGATCGACCTTGAACAGATCGCGGGTTTTGACTGGGACGATGGCAACCGCCGCAAGAGTGCGGATAAACATGACGTCAGTCAGGCCGAAGCGGAAAGTATCTTCTTCAACGATCCGCTGATCGTCGTCGAGGATGCACGGCATAGTGAAACAGAACAGCGCCTCCATGCATTGGGAAAGACAGCCCAAAATCGGCTGCTGCATATCACTTTCACCCTCCGGGGGAAGGGAACGCTGATCAGGGTGATATCGGCGCGAGACATGCACCGAAAGGAGCGGAACGTTTATGAGCAAACTTAAACCAATTCCTGCCTTCAAGTCTGAAGCCGAGGAAAGGAAGTTTTGGGAAACGCACAACTCCACCGAGTACATCGACTGGAGCAAGGCCGAGCGCGTGCGCTTTCCGAACCTGAAGCCCTCGACCACGGCTATTTCAATTCGTCTGCCGCTGGGCTTGCTGGAGCAAATCAAGATCGCCGCCAACAAGCGCGACGTGCCGTATCAATCGCTGATCAAGGTGTGGCTGGCAGAGAAGGTGGAGTAGTTCGATGCTTTTCTCGCGAAGCGACAAAATCGAATACAAAATTGATAGGATGGCCTTCCCTCACCGCGTCAGCTTCTTGTACTTCACGCGATGCGGGATGATGGAATCCTGTCCCAGCCTGCGCATCTTGTCCTTTTCATAGTCCTGGAAATTGCCTTCGAACCATTCGACATGGCTGTCGCCTTCGAATGCCAGGATGTGGGTGGCGATGCGGTCGAGGAACCAGCGGTCGTGGCTGATGATCACGGCGCAGCCGGCGAAATCCTCCAGCGCCTCTTCCAGCGCGCGCAGCGTATCGACGTCGAGATCGTTGGTGGGCTCGTCGAGCAGCAGCACGTTGGCGCCGGATTTCAGCATCTTCGCCAGATGCACGCGGTTGCGCTCGCCGCCCGACAGCGAGCCGACCTTCTTTTGCTGGTCGGCGCCCTTGAAATTGAACGAGGAGCAATAGCCGCGCGAATTGACCTCGCGCTTGCCGAGCAGGATCAGCTCGTTGCCGCCGGAGATTTCCTCCCACACGCGTCTTCTTGCCGTCGAGCGAGTCGCGCGACTGGTCGACATAGCCGAGATGCACGCTGTCGCCGACCGTGATGGCGCCCTTGTCCGGTGTCTCCTGCTTGGTGATCATCCGGAACAGCGTGGTCTTGCCGGCGCCGTTCGGGCCGATCACGCCGACAATGCCGCCCGGCGGCAGCTTGAACGTCAAATCGTCGATCAGAAGCCGCTCGCCAAACCCCTTGGTCAGGCCCTCGAAATCGATGACGTTCTGACCGAGCCGCTCGGCCACGGGAATCGTGATCTGCGCGGTCTGGGTCTGCTTCTCGCTGGCCTGCTTCAAGAGCTCCTCGTAGCGCTGGTAGCGCGCCTTCGATTTGGCCTGGCGTGCCTTCGGCGAGGCCGCGATCCATTCCTGCTCGCGCGCCAGGGTACGCTGATGCGCCGCCTCTTCGCGGCCCTCCTGCTCGAGACGCTTCTGCTTCTGCGACAGCCAGGCGGTGTAATTGCCTTCATAGGGAATGCCCCTGCCGCGGTCGAGCTCGAGAATCCACCCGGTGACGTTGTCGAGGAAATAGCGGTCATGGGTGACGATCAGGATCGCGCCGGGATATTGCCGCAGATGGCCTTCCAGCCACGATACCGATTCGGCGTCGAGATGGTTGGTCGGCTCGTCCAAGCAGCAGCAAGTCGGGCTGGTCGAGCAGCAGCCGGCACAGCGCGACGCGGCGGCGCTCGCCGCCGGAGAGTTTTGTGACATCGGCATCGTCTGGCGGGCAGCGCAGCGCGTCCATCGCCTGATCGACCTTGCTGTCGAGATCCCACAGGCCCGCGGCCTCGATCTCGTCCTGCAATTTGGTCATCTCCTCGGCGGTCTCGTCGGAATAATTGACCGCCAGCTCGTTATAGCGATCGAGGATCGCCTTTTGCTTGGCGACGCCCAGCATGACGTTCTCGCGCACCGTCTTGCTGGCGTCGAGCTGCGGCTCCTGCTCGAGGTAGCCGACCCGCGCGCCCTCGGCGACCCACGCCTCGCCGTTATATTCCTTGTCGATGCCGGCCATGATGCGCAGCAGCGTCGATTTGCCGGAGCCGTTGACGCCGAGCACGCCGATCTTGGCGTCGGGATAAAACGACAGATGGACGTTATCGAGCACCTTGCGGTTGCCGGGATAGGTCTTGGACAAACCCTGCATGAAATAGACGAACTGGCGCGCCATCGCGATCCCTGAAAACGAGAGGATTTATGGAAATTTGCTGCCGCTGATGTAGCGGCGCGGCCGCCAAAGGGCAACCGCGGGAAGCATGTGTTTTCTTCATTTTCGCCGCGAGTTCTTCAAGACCGGCCTGAAGCAAAACCCGCCCTGGAATCATAGGCTTCTCAAGTCCCTTCGAATCCGAAAATTGGCCCAGGAGGAAGCCCGCGAGGTCGGGGAATTTCGGATTTGGGACACCGGCGTTTGTCATTCGTTCACCAGGATCATTACCGATATCAACAATTGAAACCTTCTTTTAATGAATCCGGCCGGAAACTACCCGCCAGCGCCCCAAAAAGCGCTCCGCGCGACAGAAGTCGTCGGACAAAAAAGGCAGGCTCGTCATGGCGACTCTCGCATCTTCGCCCCGGGTAGCACACCATCGGAATCGCGAACCCGGCCTACTCGCCGAAATCAGGACCTTCTGGCGCCTGTTCTTCGCCAGGGCATTCAACCCGTACCGGCCGGAACTGCATTATATGCGCGGCCCGGGTCCCGCCTGGCGCGCCAAGCACCTGGCGTCCTCGCGCCGGCGTTCGAGCTGATCATTTCGGATATTTGAGCCGCGGGCTTTGCAGGCGCTTGCGCGCTCAAGCGTTGCGCGCGACCATGGTACTTCCCGGACGGCGCGCTCGCGCCGTCATCATCGCCATGAACGGATTTTCCCATGACGCGGCTGCGCTGTGCAATTCTCGATGACTATCTCAATCTGGCTTTGCGGGTCGCAGACTGGTCGAAGGTCGGAGATCGCGTCGATGTCACTGATTTCAACGAGCCATTTGCTTCCCAGGAGGCCGCCGCCGGCGCGCTGAAGGATTTCGAGATCATCTGCGCGATGCGCGAGCGCACGCCGTTTCCCCGCGCGCTGTTTGCGGCATTGCCCAAACTGAAGCTCCTGATCACCTCGGGCATGCGCAACGCCGCGCTCGATCTGGAAGCCGCAAAAGACCATCAGGTGGTGCTGTGCGGAACGCAATGGGGACGCGATCCCACCGCGCCGCTGACGATGGGCCTGATCCTGGAATTGACCCGCAACATCGGCCGCGAAAACGCCCGCATGCACGCCGGCGAACGTTTACAGAAATTCGTCGGCATGGAGATCGAGGGCAAGACGCTCGGCGTGGTCGGCCTCGGCAAGCTTGGATCCAAGGTTTCGGGATTGGCGAAGGCGTTCGGCATGAACGTGATCGCGTGGAGCCCGAACCTGACGCCGGAGCGATGCAAGGAAGTCGGCGTCGGCTACGCCACCAAGGAGGAATTGTTTTCGACCGCCGACATCGTCACCATCCATGTGGTGCTGAGCCAGCGCTCGCGCGGGCTGGTGGGAGCTTCGGACCTGGCGCGCATGAAGCCGACGAGCTATCTCGTCAACACCGCGCGCGGGCCGATCGTCGACGAAGCAGCGTTGCTGCAAACCCTGCAGCAGAGGAGGATCGCAGGCGCCGCGGTCGATGTATTCTCGGTCGAACCGCTGCCGGTCGATCATCCGTTCCGCAAGCTCGACAACATCGTGCTGACGCCGCATCTCGGCTACGTCACCGAAGAGGGTTTTCGCAACCACTACAGCCAGATGGTCGAGGGCATCGACGCCTGGTTCAAGGGCGAGCCGTTGCGAAGGCTGGCGTAGCTGTATCCGCATCCTGACCGGTGCGAGCCATCTTTGGCGAGCCTCGAAGGATGGTCAGCGTGCGCGGTCATCCTTCGAGGCGCGCAAGAGCGCGCACCTCAGGATGACGACTGAATTAGTGGCGAGAGTTAGCGCACGGTCACCGGCGCCGGCAGTGGCGGCACGACGGTCGGCTGCGTGCCGGGCGCGCCCGACATCTGCGGCGGCGCGGGGGACGCCGAAGCGGCAGGTCCGGGCACCGGCTGCGCCGACGCGGTTGCCGTTCCCGGCGGCGGGCCGCCCGGGAACACCACCACGCGGGTGCCGACCTTGACGCGGTCGAACAGGTCCGAGACGTCCTCGTTGAGCATGCCGATGCAGCCCGAGGAGACGAACTTGCCGATCGTCGAGGGCTGGTTGGTGCCGTGGATGCGGTAGACGGTGGAGCCGAGATACATCGCCCGGGCGCCGAGCGGATTGCCCGGTCCACCCGCCATGAAGCGCGGCAGATAAGGCTGACGCTCGATCATCTCGGTCGGCGGATGCCAATCCGGCCATTCGGCCTTGCGCGAGATTTTCTGCACCCCGTTCCAGGTGAAGCCGTCGCGGCCGACGCGGACGCCGTAGCGGATCGCGCGCCCTTTACCCAGCACGTAGTAGAGATAGGTGTGCGGCGTATCGACGATCAGCGTTCCCGGCGGCTCCTTGGTGGCGAAGGCGACTTCCTGCCGGCGCAGGTTCGGCGCAAGCTGCGCAGGCCCGACCTCCGGCTGTTCCTCCGGCGGCAGCGAGGACAGCACCATCGGCCTGCCGTCGGGACCCATCGGAGGCTGCACCGATCCGGTGACAGCACCCGGAGGCCCGATGGCCTCGGGCGGACGCAAGGCGCGATTGTCTTCATTGGGATTGACGCCCGGTGCCGGGAATGCGGCCATCGACGTTGCCGCGATCCGAATAGATCACCGGCGGCGGTCCGTCGGGACGGCCATAACGCGGATCGTCGGGCGAAAGGATCGGGCCGGTCGGCGCGCCACGGTCGGAGTATACCGGAGGAGCAGCCTCGGGCCGGCCGTAGCGCGGATCATCCGGCGAAAGGATTGGACCGGTCGGCGCGCCACGGTCGGAATAAACCGGCGGAGCACCCGCAGGGCGGCCATAGCGCGGATCATCCGGTGAAAGAATCGGACCAGTCGGTGCGCTACGGTCGGAATAAGCCGGAGCACCCGCGGGCCGGCCGTAGCGGGGGTCATCGGGCGAAAGGATCGGGCCAGTGGGCGCGCTACGGTCGGAATAAATCGGACGCCCATAGCGCGGATCATCCGGCGAAAGCCCCGGGCCGGGCGGCGGCAGCGCAGTCGACCTCTGGGCGTTCGGCAGCGCCTCGTCATCTTCCAGCAAGTCGGCATCCAACTCGGTAGGAGCGCGGCGATAATCGGGATAGCCGCCGGACGGATAAGGCAGCGGCGCCGTCGAATAGACCGAAGCGGGCGGAACCGGGTACCCTTGCGCCAGCGCGAGCGAACTTGCCGCCGCGCCAGCCGCCACCGCAGCGCAAATCGTCAGAATGCGTTTGATCATCATCGCCCTTGTATAAACCCCAAGCCGCCACCGGACCGTTAACGGCAGATGGCCGAAGATAGCGGCGCATTCAAGACAAATCCGCGTAATTCGGCCAGATTCCGGCATTTTGTGATGACGCGGCAGCGCGTTGCATCGAAGCCTCATCGGATTAAGAAAGCGTTTCCCGGCCTGCCACGAAGCGTTTGCGCCGCCGATTTGTAACAAACGCCACCGAATCCCTGCGGTATTCTCAAACCAGCCTGATTCGCTGCGCGCTGGCCTTGCCCGCTGCGTCGCGAACGCGGCCAATTTTGTGGTCACCGCGTTCCCGCTAGCTCCAGGGCCTTCGCAGACACCCCTTCGAAGGCGGAACTCGCCTCTCCATGCTCCCAAGTTTCCGTTTTCTGTTCGCCGCGATCGTGTTCTCGATGTCGATACTGATCTTCGGGCTTGGCGCGGCGGCGCTACTGCGCACCGCTCACGAGGAATTTGCCAGTAATCCGTTTTGGCATGCGGCCCCGGAAAAAACCTTCCCGCAACAAAGCGAGCCCACACGGCCTGTGCTGGCGCTGCTGCGCGTCGATCCAGTTCCTGCGGAGCAGGAGGCGCCCGACGACGTGCCCTCGGTTGGGCGCCGGTTGAGCCAGCGGCGATTGCTTCGGTACCGGCTGAGCCCGAAAACATCGCCGCGCCGGGGCCAGAGCCTTCGCCGCAGCCCGAGAGCGCTCAACCCGAAATTCCGGTCGCGGAAAGTCCGGCACCGAGCGAGTTAGCTCCGGCTCAAGCCGAAGTTGCCTCCGGAGAAACGAAGCTTGCGACAACCGAGGAGGCCTTGCCGCCGGCGAACGAAGCTGCTCCGACTGCATCCGAACATACAAGCGCACCGGCTTCGCCGGAGGCGGACATCGCCGTGGCGAAAATCGCAGCGCTGGACGCTGCAACCATCGCAATCGAGGCGAAGCCGCCAGCGAAGGCTGCCGGCGCCAAGTCGATCAGCGCCGAACCCGACGCGAGCGTCATCAAGAAGCGCCAGCAGGCGCGCCGGGCAGCACAACGCCGCAGGATCGCGGCTCGCGCCCGCGCGGCACGACAGGCAGCTCAGCAGGCAGCCGACCCGTTCGCTCAACCACTCGCTCAGCCGGCGGCGGCGCAGAGCCGATGAAGGTTTGTTGATCAGGCGGGTCCGGTTGCGACCGGCGGTCCGTCCGGCAGACCCCATTCGGCCCATGAGCCGTCATAGAGCGCGGTACCGCGCACCCCTAGCCGATACAGCGCCAGCGTCAGCACCAGCGCGGACACGCCGGAGCCGCAGGTCGTCACGATCGGTTTTGTCAGGTCGACGTCGGCACCCGTGAACGCTTTTCGCAAATCGTCGAGCGGTTTCATCGCGCCGGTCTGGGCGTCGAACAATTCGGCGTAGGGCACGTTGCGGCTGCCCGGAATGTGACCGGAGCGGCGGCCCGGCCACGGCTCGGCGACGGTGCCCTCGAAACGCGGACGCGGACGCGCGTCGACCAATTGCTCGGCGCGCGTTTCGAGGTTGTCGAGCAGTTGCTGCTTGCTTCGGACGAAGCTCGGATCGAGCTTGGCCTGGAATTTTCCGGATTTTGGGGAGACCTTGCCGGAATGGGTCGGGCGCCCTTCGCGCAGCCATTTCTTCAAGCCCCCGTCCAGCACCTTCACATTGCGATGGCCGAACGACAGGAACATCCACCATGCCCGGGGTGCTGCGACCCAGGCGCCGGAATCGTAGGCGACCACGGTAT
The DNA here is from genome assembly GCA_963745785.1 of uncultured Alphaproteobacteria bacterium. Classification (GTDB taxonomy): domain Bacteria; phylum Pseudomonadota; class Alphaproteobacteria; order Rhizobiales; family Xanthobacteraceae; genus Bradyrhizobium. The sequence goes on from CAVUYV010000026.1 coordinate 35,017, forward strand.
CGGTTGAGGAAATCCCGAGCGCCGAGACGTCGCGCGCGAACTGGTCGGCATCAGGATACATATGCGGCCGCGGATCATTGTGGTCGGCAATCGCATCGACATCGAAAAACACGGCGCCCGGAATATGCGCGCCGAGATAATCGCTCGACGGCAGCGGCAGCACGCCGGGCATCTTGAAGGAGGCGTCGATGATTTTGACTTTTGGATCGTCGATACGGGCAGCGAGCCAATCGGTGGAGACGAGCGGATCGTCGGTGGATGATGGCATGCGTGGTCCTTTCAACTTTCGTCATGGCCGGGCTCGTCCCGGCCATCCACGTCTTTCATTCCGAAGGCTCCAAGACGTGGATGCCCGGCACAAGCGCCGGGCATGACGGATGATGGTGGATGGTCATGCGGCACTATCCCTTCGCCTTCTTCGGCTCGACCTTCTCGACCGGACCGCCGGCGTCGCGCCAGGCCGCGAAGCCGCCGCCCATATGCGCGACCGGCTTCAATCCCATGTCCTGCGCGGTTTTCGCCGCCAGTGCCGAGCGCATGCCGCCGGCGCAATGAAAGATGAATTTCTTTTCCTGCTGGAAGACCGGCTTGGCATAGGGGCTCGCCGGATCGATCCAGAATTCAAGCATGCCGCGGGTGCAGGAGAACGCGCCGGGAATTCGGCCGTCGCGTTCGATCTCGCGGGGGTCACGGATATCGACGATCACGACGTCGCCGCTTTGGGCAGCCTTGATGGCGTCGGCCGCGCTTAACGTTTCGATCTCGGCATTGGCCTCGTCGATCAGCGCCTTGATGCCGCGATGAATGGTCTGGGGCATTTTTCTTAACTCCCGATTCCGTCATTCCGGGGCGACGAAGATCTTACCGCACCAGTTCCTTCATCGCGGCTTCGAGGCCTTCAATCGTGATCGGGAACATGCGCTCCGAAAACAGCCGGCGAATGATGGTGGTCGATTCCGAATAGTCCCAGTGCCGCTGCGCCACCGGATTGAGCCACACCGCGTGCGGATAGGTGCGCGTGACGCGCTCGAGCCAGACCGACCCCGCCTCTTCATTGACATGCTCGACCGAACCGCCGGGCACCATGATTTCGTAAGGCGACATCGAGGCGTCGCCGACGAACACCACCTTGTAGTCGTGCGGATATTTATGCAGCACGTCCCAGGTCGGCGTGCGATCGGTAAAGCGGCGGCGATTTTGCTTCCACACGCCCTCATAGAGGCAATTGTGGAAGTAAAAATATTCCATGTGCTTGAATTCGGTCTTCGCCGCGGAGAACAACTCCTCGACCTGCTCGATGTGCGAATCCATCGAGCCGCCGATATCGAAGAACACCAGCACCTTGACCGCGTTGCGCCGTTCGGGGCGCATGTGCACGTCGAGATAGCCGTGGTTGGCGGTCTCCTTGATGGTGGTGTCGAGGTCGAGTTCGTCAGGGGCTCCGGTGCGGGCGAATTTGCGCAAGCGCCGCAGCGCGATCTTGATATTGCGGATGCCAAGTTCGACATTGCCGTCGAGATCCTTGAACTCGCGGCGGTCCCACACTTTCACCGCACGGAAATTGCGGTTCTTCTCCTGTCCGATGCGGATGCCCTCGGGATTGTAGCCCTCGGCGCCGAACGGCGAGGTTCCTGCGGTGCCGATCCACTTGTTGCCGCCCTGGTGCCGGCCCTTCTGTTCTTTCAGGCGCTGGCGCAGCGTCTCCATGAGCTTGTCCCAGCCCATCGCCTCGATCTGCTTCTTCTCTTCCTCGGTGAGATATTTCTCGGCGAGCTTCTTCAGCCATTCGGCCGGAATGTCCGCCTTCTCCATGGCATCGAGCAGGCTCTCGAGCCCCTTGAACACCGTGCCGAACACGCGATCGAACTTGTCGAGATTGCGCTCGTCCTTCACCAGCGAGGCGCGCGCGAGGTAGTAGAAATTCTCCACCGTCTGTTCGGCGAGGTCGGCGTCGATCGCCTCCATCAACGTCAAATATTCGCGCAAGGTCACCGGGACCTGAGCGTCGCGCAGCGATGTGAAGAATTGCAAAAACATGAGTGACAGATTGCCCTATGACCGGCCTCCGTCAAGGGGCTTCCGCCGCAGACCAGGGCAGCCTGTTCGGATGAAATGATGCCCGACAGCCTAGACCTGCCGGGTTTTTCAACTAGAATTTGACGTCAGAAGGCTTTATCCCCGCGACAATCGCCAACCTGGTGTCGGGACGCTAGCTGTCGTTCCCTGCACAAGCCAAGCCGCACCCATGTGCTGACGAACAAAACAAGGCAAATGCTCGATGAAATTTACCGGCACCAAAGACTACGTCGCTACCGATGATCTCAAGATCGCCGTCAACGCCTCGATCGTGCTCGAGCGCCCGCTGCTGATAAAGGGCGAACCCGGCACCGGCAAAACCGTATTGGCCGAGGAAGTCGCCAAAGCGATCGGCGCGCCGCTTTTGACCTGGCACATCAAGTCCACCACCAAGGCGCAGCAGGGCCTTTACGAGTATGACGCGGTGTCGCGGTTGCGCGACAGCCAGCTCGGCGATGCCAGGGTTTCCGACATCTCCAACTACATCAAGCGCGGCAAATTGTGGGACGCCTTCACCCCCGAGAAGCGCCCGGTGCTGCTGATCGACGAAATCGACAAGGCCGATATCGAATTCCCCAACGATCTCCTGCTCGAGCTCGATCGCATGGAGTTCTTCGTCTACGAGACCGGCGAGAACATCAAGGCGAAGCTGCGCCCGATCGTGATGATCACCTCGAACAACGAGAAGGAATTGCCGGACGCGTTCCTGCGCCGCTGCTTCTTCCACTACATCAAGTTTCCCGACGTCGAGACCATGCACCGCATCGTCGACGTGCATTTTCCAGATATCAAGAAGCGCCTGGTCGAAGAAGCGTTGCGGATTTTCTTCGAGGTGCGCGAAGTGCCGGGGCTGAAGAAGAAGCCCTCGACATCGGAGCTATTGGACTGGCTGAAGCTTCTGCTCAACGAGGACATGACGCCGGAAATGCTCAGGGAGCGCGATCCGCGCAAGCTGATCCCGCCGCTGCATGGCGCGCTGTTGAAGAACGAGCAGGACGTGCATTTGTTCGAGCGCCTGGCCTTCCTGAGCCGAAGAGAGGTGTGAGGCGGGCGTTAGCCACTGGACATCATTGCGAGCCAACGGGTCGCAATGACAAGAGGGCGGCATCTGGCCTCAGATTCCAGCTCCCTCGACAATCGCCTCCGGCAGCTTGCGGCCACGAATGAGATCCGAGGCCCTGTCGGCGATCATCATGGTCGAGGCATTGAGATTGGCCGAGATCATCCGCGGCATGATGGAGGCATCGATCACGCGCAGGTTTTGCAATCCATGCACGCGCAGCTGATCGTCGACAACCGCCCATGTACTGTCTGCCGGGCCCATCCGGCAGGTGCAGCCCGGGTGGAAGGTCGTGGTGCCGCGTTGCGTTGCCGCGGCCAAAAATTCATCGTCGGTCTGCACGTCAGGTCCGGGAAAATCCTCGTAGGCGTAATACGGCGCGAGCGGCGCCGATGCGAGCAGCCGCCGGGCGAGCTTCATGCCGGCGACGACGACGCGGCGGTCGAGCTCGGCGACCAGGTAGTTGGTCTGGATGATCGGCGGCTCGAACGGATCGGCCGAGCGGGCGCGAACATAGCCGCGGCTTTCGGGCCGCTGCTGCCACGACGCGACCGTCATGCCGGGCTCGTCCTCAAGCTCCCCCTGCACGCCCTCCTTGTAACTTGCGGGCGTAAAGGTCAGCTGCAGGTCGGAACTCTCGGTGGTCTCGCCGGAGTGCCAGAAGCAATAGACCATGGTCGGCGACAGCGACAGCAGACCGCGTCGCGTCGTGGCCCATTTGATCGCCTCGATCCACAGATGGAGCCCCCGCCTCAGTTCGTTGATGGTCTTGATGTTCTTAACGCGGGCGACCGAACGCGGCGCGTAGTGGTCCTGCAATCCCTCGCCGACGCCCGGCAGCGCGTGGCGGACCTCGATGCCAAGCGACCGCAGCAGTTCCGGCGAGCCGACGCCGGACAATTGCAGCAGTTGCGGCGAGTTGTAGGCGCCGCCGGCAAGGATCACTTCCTTGTTGGCGCGCACTTCGGTCGCAGTGCCGCGCCTTCCACCCCTGACATAGCGCACGCCGACCGCACGCTTGCCCTCGAACAGGATTTCGGTCGCATGCGCATGTGTCCGCGCATGCACATTCGGCCGTTTCATCGCCGGGTGCAGAAAGGCGGTGGCCGCGCTGACGCGCAGGCCATTCTTGATCGTGCGCTGGGCGTAGGACACGCCCTCCTGGATCTGTCCGTTGTAATCGGGGTTGCGCGGAATACCGAGCGAGATCGCACCCGCCATGAACGCCTCGCACAGCGGATCCTTCCAGTCCATGGTGGTGACGGTCAGATTGCCGTCGCGCCCGCGATAGGTCTCATCGCACTCGCCAATGCGGCATTCGAGCCGCTTGAAATACGGCAGTACATCCGGATAACCCCAGCCGCGGTTACCTAGCTGCGCCCATGTATCAAAATCCTGGCGCTGGCCGCGGTTGTAGATGTGACCGTTGATCGAGGAGGAGCCGCCGAGGGTCTTGCCGCGCGGCGCGTAGATGCTGCGGCCCCCGGTCCAGGGACCCGGCTCCTGCTGATAGGCCCAGTTGATGCCCTTCATGTGAAAGGTCTTGATGAAGCCCGCCGGCAGGTGGATGTAGGGATGCCAGTCGCGCGGACCTGCTTCGAGCACGCAGACGCTGGTGATCGCATCTTCGCTGAGCCGATTGGCGAGCACGCATCCGGCGGAGCCGGCGCCCACGATCACATAGTCGAACGTATCCGTCATCTTAAGCTTCTGGCGGTATGCTACCGCGGCTTTTCATTGAGTTGATAATCTAAATGCGCCTTCACCGTCGGCCATTCGCTGGCGATGATACTGTAAACCACGGTGTCGCGCAGGGTTCCGTTCGGGGCGATCTGATGGCTGCGCAAAATGCCATCAAGCTTGGCGCCCAACCGCTCGATGCCGCGCCGGCTCTGGTGGTTGAAAAAATGGGTGCGGAACTCGACGCGCGATGCAATCGAGTTTTTCGAACGCATGTGAGAGCAACAACAGCTTGCACTGGGTATTGAGGGCGCTGCGCTGCACGCGCTTGGCATACCAGGTCGAACCGATCTCGACACGCCGGTTCGGTGCATCGACGTTCATATAGGTCGTCATGCCGGCGATCTTGCCGTCGGCGTCGAAAACGGTGAACGGCAGCATCGACCCCGCCGCCTGCAGCCCAAGCCTCCGGTCGATCTCCTTGCGCATGTCTTCGGCCCTGGGAATGAAGGTGTACCAGAGTTTCCACAGCTCGCCGTCCTTGACTGCTTCGGTCAGCCCGTCGCAATGATCCAGCGACAAGGGTTTTAGCTGCGCGTGCGGGCCGCTCAGTGAAACCGGCTCAAGCCAGGGCATTGAACTCTCCGTTCCTTAGGCCGTCATTGCGAGGAGCCAACGGGTCGCGCGAACGCGCGCCCGATGACAGGCTCCGCGACGAAGCAATCCATTCTTCGTGCATGTGGCTCATGGATTGCTTCGCTTCGCTCGCAATGACGATGGTTGGCATACTCGCTTATACCCACCATCACTTGTTCAAAAAATTCAGCGGCAGGCCGGGCCGCGCCCAGTCCATCGCGATGAGTTGGCCTTTGCCGGACAGGGTAATGTAGGCGGTCTTCAACTCGGGGCCGCCGAAGGCGATGTTGGTGGTGACGCGGTCGCCGGTCGGCACCTGCTCGACGATCGTGCCATCAGGGGCGATCACCGAAATGCAGCCCGAGACCAGGGTCGCCACGCAGACATTGCCGGATGCTTCCACTGCCAGCGAATCGAACATCTGGTAGCCGCCAAGGCCCGCGATCGGCTTGCCGCGCTCGCCGCGATAAATCACGTCGCGCGGCTTTACCTGTCCCGGCGCGGAGAGGTCGAACGCCCACAGCCGCGCCGTTGGCGTTTCCGCGACATAGACCGTGTTTTCATCCGGCGACAGCCCGATGCCATTGGCGGGCAGCATGCCGAACACGCCTTCGACGATCTCCTTCATTCCGGGCTTGATATAGTAGAACGCGCCGACATCCATGTCGCGCGCCCGGCGCTTGCCGAGATCGGTGAACCAGAGACCGCCGTGCCGGTCGAACACCAGATCGTTCGGGCCCTTCAGCGGATGCTCGCCGCATTTGTCGAACAGGGTTTCGACCTTGCCGGTCGCAAGATCGACGCGCTGGATCGAGCCGCCGATATATTCATGCGGCTCGGGAGCGCCCGGCATCATGGTGCCGCGCGACGGAATCCAGCTGAACCCGCCATTGTTGCAGATATAGCATTTGCCGTCGGGACCGATCGCAGCGCCATTGGGGCCGCCGGGAATTTCGGCGACCACCTCTTTGCGCCCGTCGGGCCAAACCCGCGTCAGCCGCCGGCCTCGAATTTCGACCAGCACCACCGATCCGTCCGGCATCACCACCGGCCCTTCCGGAAATTCAAGATCGGTGGCGAGCACGCGGACATCGGACATGAAATCCTCCCGGCTTTTCTTGGGCGCCGGCGGATTTCAAGCTCATCCCGCACGCGCAACAATTTCGTTGCGCGATGTTATGGCAAAGACGATATCGTTTGCCAAGCAATCAGGGGGCATGCGCCTATGCAAAGCAGTCGCGCGGGCTACTCCTTCACCGCTATCCAGATTTCGAGGCCGCCATTGCCAGTGAGCGGATCGAAGTTCTCGTCATAGCGTTCGAAGAAGGGCGCATCGGCCGCTTTCAGTCCGGAAGCCGGCAACCATTGATTCCAGATCGTGTTGACGGTGCGGCGAATGGTCGAGACGTGGTCGCGGTGGTCGAACACCGCATATCTCTGTTCGGGGATCCGAACGCGGCTGAATTCGCGCGGCAGGTCGGAAAAATCCGATACTTCGACGCCGGCGATGTAATCGAAGTTGCCGGCATCGTCGCCGTTGCAGCAGACGCCGTAAGCCACCTTCCCGATCCGGCCGGGAATGTTCGCCACGGTTTGGTGAAAGCGCTGCCACTGGCCGGGAATGCCGGCGCTGCTCTCGCAAGTGTAGCGCTCGCCAATGCCGGCGACGAGAAATGCCTTGCCGGTCTCGAAACGCGGGGCTTGAAGATTGTCGATAACGGTTGAGTCCATGACGATCGCCTCCTGAAGTGTGAGCTTGTCAAGGCACGTTGAACTGCGGACCACTTCGGGCGTCACCCCGAAATGGTCGCGGAACGCGCGGGTGAATGCTTCGTGGGAGCCGTAGTCCGCATCCAGCGCGAGGGTGAGGATATCGGGCGCGCCGCCGGCAAGCGCCCGCGCCGCCTCGCTGAGGCGTCGCGCACGCACGTAGCGCATGACCGACAGCCCCGTCGCGGCGGCGAACGCCCGTACCATGTGGAAACGCGAGATTCCCGCGACGCCAGCGATCTCGTCGAGGGTCAGCTGGTCAGCCAGATGGCTTTCGATAAACCAGAGCGCCTTCTGGGCGGGATTCATGGACCATGGCCTCCATCCGAAGCCCGCGCATTATGATCGCTTGCCGCGCGCCGCATTTGACAGTCCTTGCTCTCGTTTCGCCGTTTTCGCGAGGCTGGAACCCGTTTCGTTATTGCGAGAAGCAAAGCGACCAAGCAATACACTCCTACCTAGACCCTGGATTGGGTCGCTTCGCTCGCAATGACGATCTTGGCAGGTCCCAGCATCAGTTATTTCGCACCCTCCTTGGCCGCCGGCGCGCTATCCTTCGCCGGCGGTGCGGCGGCCTTCTTCTGATCGTCAGCCGCCTTCTTCTGCGCTGCCTGCACCTCGTCCACGATCTTCTGCAAGGAAGCGACGGCGCTCTTCAAGTTCTCGATCTGCCGGTTCGCGGCATCGAGCTTCTGTTGATGGTCGGCGGCGAGTTTCGCGATCGTTTTCTGCAGGAAATCGACATTGCTCTGCAGACAACTGGTCCGCCGCTCCATGGTCTTTTCGACGGTGCAGATTTCGATGCCGGGAACGTCCTGGGCCGGCGCCTCAGCGGATGTTAGCAGCAGGGCCGCCAAGGCAGTCGAGACGACAAGAGCGAGCCAGCCGATCATGGAAATCCTCGTTTGAGTGTCGCTAATCACGCCAAATTGCGCGGAGCCTCCGCAGGATGTGAAAGATACCACAGTGAAACCTCATTCGCGCGTTGAGGTTTTGCGGATAGGCACCCAAGTTAATGCAAGGGGCACGACTAACGGGCGCGGAAGCCGCGAGGCGCTTACCGGCCTGTGTTACGGAGAATTTAGGAATGGCAACGCGCGAACGACGGCTGGCTGAGTTCAACGGCGAAGGAGAACCGCCGCCGGACGTGCCGGTACAAGTGTTGTGCGAGGACCAAAGCGGAACCTATCTACTGCCGTTCGCGTGCCGCTACATCGATGGCGAATGGCGCAATGATGAATCCGGCAGCACCGTTGAAGCGACAGTAGTGGGCTGGCGCCTGCACCGCCCTGATTCAAGGCACGCTTCAAGCTCGAGTCACCCCCATCCTGTGTCAAAATGCAACGGGGAATCGAGGGGATCTTAAGATTCAGAACGCCGGCAGAACGAACCGCGCCCGAATCAGCGGCCGAGTCCAGTACTGCAGTGTTCACGGCTAGATATCGGCGGCAATGTCAGGCGATGCACCACATCTCGGTGAATTCGGTATCGCCGGGTTTGACATGGGAAAATTTGCTGACGACCGCGTGCGATTCATCATGGCCTCCACTGTTCTCGTTGATGCGATCGCGGCAATCGCTCGAGCGTCCAATTTTTTGGCAGCGCGGGATTTCGCGTACACAGCTTCATTGTGCATGCGAAAATCGCGCCAGCCGCGACGGACCGCGACGATTTCGACGGCCGCTAGCTCCGACCACGCCGAAGCTGCTGGACGGATGCCGAAATCCGAGTTGCGCGATTTTGTTCGCGTCATCATCGACCCGGCGGCGCCGATCATGCGAGCGCCCGGATGGCACGAAGTTAAGCAAAACTTGCCCGACGGTTGAGCCCTTCAAACAGGCAGCGCGACGCGCGCGTTGCCTAATATTCGACCTCGAGCTCCTCGATGTCGGCAGGCTCGGCTTGGCGGCCTCGACCCATTCCTGCATCTCGGGCATCGCCATGATCACGCTGGCATAAGCCGACAATCTCGGCATAAAAAAAAATAAAAAAAAAAAAAAAAAAAAAAAAAAAAAAAAAAAAATTAAAAAAAAAAATTAAAAAATATCTGTTGCATTTCAAGAAGGAAAATTCGCCGGAGCAGCCGCGCCTGTTGCTGGTGGCGCCGATGTCCGGCCATTTCGCGACGCTGCTGCGCGGCACCGTGCAGACCCTGCTGCAGGATCACGACGTCTACATCACCGACTGGCACAATCCCCGCGACATTCCGCTCGATCACGGTAAATTCGGCCTCGACGAATATACCGAGCATCTGATCACCTTTCTCGACCAGCTGGGTCCGCGTTCGCACATGGTCGCGATCTGCCAGCCTTCGGTGTCCGCGCTCGCGGCAACCGCATCATGTGTGAGGATAACCACCCGGCGCGCCCGGCAACCCTGACGTTGATGGCGGGGCCGATCGACACCCGGATCCAGCCGACCAAGGTCAACCTATTCGCCAAGAGCAAGCCGCTGAAATGGTTCGAAGAGAACCTGATCAATTACGTGCCGGTTGCAATGCAAGGGCGCGTTCCGCCAGGTCTATCCCGGCTTCGTGCAGCTCACCGCCTTTGGGATGACGAGCGCCACATCAAGTAGCGCCTTCGGCGACAAGATGATCGAGACCTTCGAACGAAATGCATATTCGGGGTCAACCTGCCGTCGCCGAAGCATCAGATCCTCGGTGCCCGGAAGACCTGCATCCAGCGGCAAATACCGCATCCAGCTTCGCCGAAACCTCACCGCAGCAGGCGGCCGACGACAAACGTTAAATTTTCCGCTGCGACACTTGGATCGTGGCCCGATCGAATCGAAAGTACGGGGCACAATAGCCCGGGCTAGTTCGCGCCCGCCGCGGGCACCTCGATCTCCGCGGGCAGGATGATCGCCGCCGCGATCACCAGCAGGCACAGCCCGGAAAACGCATGCAGCATCGTGACAAAACCGCCCTGCTCGTAGAGCCACGCCACCAGGCCGACGGACGCGCCCGCGGCGGTGAAGCCGACGAAGTAGCGCACCGCATAGGCGCGCGAGCGCCATTGCTCGCTGGTGTATTTGCCGACCATGGCATCGTTGACGGTGACCTGGCCGAACGCGCCCATCACAATCCCGATCGCGGCGATGATCAGCGGCAGGTTGGACAACGTCGCCGCAAGATACAAAAACGGCGCCAGCAGGAACGACAGCGGTAACGAGACCGTTTTGAGCGAATAGCGGTCGATCAGCTTGCCGATGGTGTATTGCGTCATCGCGCCGAACACGTACACACCGGCCGCGATCACGCCCAACAGCGCCGGGCTTTTGGTGAGGTCCGCCAACCGCTCCGCAAACAATTTTGGCAGCGCCACTGTCACGGCATTGAAGGTGGTGGAGACCGCGATCACGACGATCAACAGTGCCACGATCACCCGCCACATGTCGTCTTTCGCCACCCGCGCCTGCGCCGCCGCCTGCCTGAAGCCGGAGCGATTCTCGTGAACCACCGTTCGCGCGAAGGCCAGCCCGATCAAAACGGTAACGATCCCGGGGACGATAAAAGCCCAGCGCCAGCCGACGTACTGGCCGATCACGCCGGTGACCAGCGCCGACGACGCCACGCCGAGATTGCCCCAGACACCGTTCAACCCCATCTCGCGGCCGAGCTTGTCGGCGTAAGACACGATCATGGCGGTGCCGACAGGATGATAGATCGAGGCGAACAGGCCGATCGACAGCAAGGCGGCGCCGAGCTGCAGCGGGGTGCGCACCAGCCCCACCGCGATCATCGATGCGCCGATGCCGACAAAGAAGATCACCATCATATGGCGGCGGCTCCAGCGGTCGCCGAGCCAGCCGGTCAGCAGCGAGCCTGCGCCGAACGCGACAAAACCCGGCGTGGCGTAGGGCAACAGCTCCGAATACGTCATGCCGAGCGCCGGCCCCATCACGATGACGGCGGCTGCGAAAATCAACATCGAATAGTGGTCGATAAAGTGGGCGGCGTTGACGAAAGAGATCACCCGGGCGGGGCTGTTCATGGACGGTTCCTGTAGTCTCCCGAAATAGGTTATATGTCCTTGTCCTGACGGGATGCGGCCAATGACTATCGCGGAAATGCCAATCGCTGCCATCCGGGCGAGCCATCGCGCGACCGGCGATGGCGTGCATCTGGTCGCGCGCCGTTACCGAAAGGGCATCCGGCTCGACACTCACATGCACCGCGAGGCGCAACTGGTCTATGCCGCCAAGGGAACGATGCAGGTCACCACGCCGAAGGGACGCTGGCTGGTGCCGCCCGACCGCGCGGTATGGGTGCCGCCGCGTCTCGAACATTCCATCGACGTGCTGGCGGATATCGAAATGCGCACGCTGTATTTCGATTCAGCATGGCTGGCGCGCGAGCAGCGGAGCGATAGCCTCGAGGTGGAATTCGTAGTGCGGGTGTCGCGGCTGCTACACGAAACAATCCTTGCGCTGTTCGATGGCCGCACCGATGCCGATCGCACCGGGCTGTTGATCAGGTTAGCCGTTCTTGAGCTGCATCACGCCGAGGATTCCAAGACCTTCATTCCGCTGCCGCATGAGCCACGCTGCCGTCGCGCGGCGGACATCGTGCTTGCCGATCCGACGGCTTCGCATGAAATCGAGGCGCTGGCGCGCGCGGTCGGGACCTCGGCGCGGACGCTGTCGCGGCTGTTCTCATCGGAGACGCAACTAAGTTTCAAAAGCTGGTGCCAGCGCGCACGCATCGCGGCCGCGATCGAAAAACTGTCGATGGAAGCCAATGTCTCCGTCAAGCAACTGGCCGCCGATCTCGGCTACGCCAGCGTACCGGCGTTTTCGCACGCGTTCCGGCAGGTCACCGGCAAGACGCCAACGCAGTTTTCGCAAACGAAATAGGGCCGATTCGGCCCGCCATTGCAGACGAGGCCGTCATTGCCCGCAAAAACGGAGCATCCGGTAAACGCTGGCGGTTACTGGATGCTCCCTGGAGCCTGTCAGCGGGCGGTGCTCGTGCCGACCCGCTGGCGAGGCATGACGGTTTTCTTGCCGACGTATGACGATTTTTTGCGCCACACACCCGCTTGATTGTGAGCTGCCCCACCTTAAATCGATGTAACAATTCCGCCCGGATTGGATTCGACCTGCTTGCCATGAACAACGCCTTTTTCTCGGACCTGCTGGCCTCGATTTCCGAGCGCGGCCGCACGCTGTTGCGTCGTGCGGGATCATCCAATGGAAAACAGGATACCTCCGACCTCGTCGAATTATGCGAGGCGCTGCTGTCAGGCCGGGGCGAAGCCTCGGGCACCGCGATGGCTCGGGAGGTCCTCGACCGCTACCATCACCTCGACGACGCCAGCCGGCTGTCCTTCTTCGAAACCCTGGTCCGCAACTATGGTCCGGACCGGGAACGACTTGCGCAGGCGATCGAGACCTGGCGCACGCAGCCGAGCGACGAAGACGCCAGCGACCTTCACTTTGCTTCCGAACCGCGGCGACAGGAACTAATCCGCCGCTTGAACCGCGCGCCTAATGGCACCAGCGAGCTGGTGGCGATGCGCGCCGATCTGCTCGATCTCACGAACGGCCACAACGACCTTGCCGCGCTCGACCGCGACATGGTCCATCTGCTGGGCTCATGGTTCAACAGGGGATTTCTCGTGCTGCGCAGGATTGACTGGTCAACGCCGGCGAACATTCTGGAAAAAATCATCCGCTACGAGGCCGTGCATGAAATCCGCGACTGGGACGATCTGCGCCGCCGCATCGATCCAGTCGACCGGCGCTGTTACGCCTTCTTCCATCCTGCCCTGGTCGACGAGCCCCTGATTTTCGTCGAGGTGGCCTTGACGGAATCCATTCCAGGCGCGATCGCGCCGCTGCTCGCCGAGGATCGCCAGCCGGTGCCGATCGAGCGCGCCCGCACCGCGGTATTCTATTCGATCTCCAACACCCAACGCGGTCTCGGCGGAATTTCGTTCGGCAGCTTCCTGATCAAGCAGGTGGTCGAGGAATTGCGACGCGAATTGCCGAAGCTGGACAATTTCGTGACACTGTCGCCGGTGCCTGGCTTCATGCAATGGCTAAAGCAGGCGAGCGATGTGCCGATATCCGAGGAGGATCGGGCACTGCTCGATCATCTCGACGAACCCGACTGGTTCAAGAATGCCGACCTGGCAGCACAACTGCGCTCGGTGTTCGAGCCTCTGGCCGCCTATTATTTCCTGAAGGCGCGGACGCCGAAAGGCCGGCTGCTCGATTCGGTGGCCCGATTCCATCTCGGCAACGGCGCGCGGCTGGAACGGATCGATTGGCTCGGTGATCTGTCGCCGAAGGGCCTGCGCGAATCCGCGGGCTTCATGGTCAACTATCTCTACCGGCTCGACGACATCGAAAAGAACCATGAAGCCTACGCCAACCAGGGCGAGATCGCCGCTTCAAGTGCGGTGAAGAAACTTTTGAAGAACGAAGGCCGGCGCTTGCTGGATATGCGGCTGTCGTAAATCCGCCACGCGTCGTCATTCCGGGATGGTGCGAAGGACCAGACCTCAGATGTGCAATTGCACATCGGGGAATTTCGAGATTCCGGGTTCCGCTTCGCGTCGCCCCGGAACGACTCCTGCCTAACTCACGACGCCAGCGCTTTCATCTCGGCGTACAGGTCGGATTTTCCCTCGAACCCGATGCCCGGCAAGTCCGGCATGATGATATGACCGCTCTCGACGCGAACGCCGTCGGGGAAACCGCCATAGGGCTGGAACAGATCTGGATAGCTTTCATTGCCGCCGAGGACGAGACCGGCCGCGATATTCAGCGACATCTGATGTCCGCCATGCGGAATACACCGGCTCGGAGACCAGCCGCTGGCCTGCAGCACGCCGAGCGTGCGCTGATACTCGCATAGCCCATACGACAGCGCGCAATCGAATTGCAGCCAGTCGCGGTCGGGCCGCATCCCGCCATAGCGAATCAGGTTGCGCGCGTCCTGATGGCTGAACAGGTTTTCGCCGGTCGCCATCGGTCCGGGATAGAATTCCGCGAGCGCGGCCTGGAGCTGGAAATCCAGGGGATCGCCGGCCTCCTCGTACCAGAACAACGGATAGTCGCGCAGCATCTTTGCATAGCCGATCGCGGTCTCCAGATCGAACCGGCCGTTGGCGTCGACGGCGAGTTGCGCCTCGCTGCCGATTTCCTCGAGCACGGCCTCGATGCGCGCGCGATCTTCCGATATCGGCGCCCCGCCGATCTTCATCTTCACGACGTTGTAGCCGCGATCGAGATAGCCGCGCATCTCGCCGCGCAGCATCGACAGATCCTTGCCGGGATAATAGTAGCCGCCGGCGGCATAGACGAACACGCGCGGATTCGCGCTGCGCCCGTGACGCTCGGCGAGCAATCGAAACAGCGGTTTTCGCGCGATCTTGGCCACCGCGTCCCACACCGCCATGTCGATGGTGCCGACCGCGACCGAGCGCTCGCCATGGCCGCCTGGTTTTTCGTTCGACATCAGCGCCGCCCAGATCTTGTCCGGATCGAGATTGTCGCCGGCTTCATCGAGCAAAGTCTTCGGATCGGCCTCCATCAGCCGCGGCGCGAAACGCTCGCGGATCAGTCCGCCCTGCCCGTAGCGGCCGTTGGAATTGAAGCCGTACCCGACCACCCGTCTGCCATCGCGCTCGGCATCGGTGACGACGGCAACGAGGCTCGTCGTCATCTTGGTGAAATCGATATAGGCGTTGCGGATTGGCGACGAGATCGGTTTTGTAATTTCGCGGACGTCGACGATACGGACGGACATGGCGTTCTTTCAGACGATGGCTGGAACTAAGTCGCGTCGTCATTGCGAGCGAAGCGAAGCAATCCAGCGCTGCATCACAAAGCGGAAGAATGGATTGCTTCGTCGCTATCGCTCCTCGCAATGACGAAAGACCTCAGGCCGGTCCCTTATCGCGAAAATACGGCTCGACCGGGCCGTGAACTTTTATAGTGAGCGGGTTGCCGTAGCGATCCTTGGCGTTGCCTGCGGTCACCCGCACCCAGCCCTCGCTGACGCAGTACTCCTCGACATTGGTCTTCTCGATGCCCTTGAAGCGAATGCCGACGTCGCGCGCCAGCACATCGGCATTGTAGTAAGGGCTTTTCGGGTCGGTCGAAAGACGATCGGGCAGCTGATCGGTCAATTGGTCGTTCCTGGCGTCATTGTTCTCGTTCACAGCAGTGCCTCGATTTCTCTTGCCAGTCCTTCCGGTTTTGCGGTTGGCGCATGACGCGCGACCACCTTGCCCGAACGATCGACCAGGAATTTGGTGAAATTCCATTTGATCGATGGACCCAGCAGGCCCGCTTTCTCGCTCTTCAAATAGTTAAACAACGGATGCGCGCTTGTGCCATTGACCTCGATCTTGGCAAACATCGGGAAGGTGACGCCGTAATTTTTAGTGCAGAACTGCTCGATCTGTTTGGCATCGCCGGGTTCCTGGTTTCCGAACTGGTTGCACGGAAATCCGAGAACAGAGAAGCCGCGCGGGTGAAGCGTCTCATGCAGCGCCTCGAGACCTTTGTATTGCGGCGTGAACCCGCAAGCGCTCGCGGTATTGACGATCAGCAAAACCTGACCCTCGAACCGCTGCAGCGGAATGTCCTCGCCAGCAAGCGACTTTGCCTTGAAATCGTAAATGCCAGCCATGGTGTTCTTCTCAAGTTGGTCGGGAATTCATTTAACGCACGGGATCGACCGGTGCCGACGGCGTTCCGCCGGCTTCGATCGCCTCGCCCGCGAGCAGGCAGAGGTCCTCGCGATAGCGAGCGGAGACGACCTGAACGCCGACGGGAACGCGTCCCACCAATCCGGTGGACACCGTTAGCGCGGGCAGCCCCATGAAGGGAATGGCAATTTGCGGCAGCTGCGCCCGCCATACCCGTGCAAACGAGGCGTCATCGCGCAGATCGAGGCCGTCGGGAAACGGCAGTTCGGCGGATACCGGCATCAGCAGAACCGAATAGGTCTCAAGAAACTGCAGCCATTCGCGCGTCAGGGTCGCCCGGCGCGTCAGCGCCTTCGAGAACGATGCCGCGTCGAACGGAAAGACCTTGGGCTTGTTGCCGCGCAGGCAGGCCAGCGCGCCGGGATCGCCCTCGCGCTCGGCGGCGTCGAGCTGCGCCTGATAGTTGTCGCCGAGCCACAATTTTGTCTGGAGGTCTGCGGCCTCGCGCAGCGGCGGCGTCGTTTCGATCTCCTCGACCTTCCATCCGGCGCGCTCAAGGCGCTTGCCGGCATCGGCGACCGCCGCTTTCACCTCCGCGACGGTTTCGAGACCGTCGGGACGAAGGCAAAGCGCCGCCCGCTTCGGCCTCGCCGGTCCTTCCAGCGGCGCCGGCACCCACCAGGGATCGCGCACGTCTTTTCCGGACATCGCCGCGAGCGCAATCCTGAGATCGCCGATGGTGCGCGCGAGCGGGCCGGATACCGCCGAGATCTGCGGCCCGATTGTGCGTTCGGGCAGCGCGGCATTGAAGGCGGCGATGCGGCCAATGGTCGGCCGCAGGCCATGAACGCCGCAGGCATAGGCCGGATAGCGGATCGATCCTGCGATATCGGTGCCATGCGCGATATGCCCGATGCCGGCCGCCACGGCCGCCCCCGCGCCGCCGGAAGAACCTCCGGGCGTAATGCCGGGATCGCGCGGATTTTTGGTGTCGCCGTGGACCAGGTTGGTGGTGAACCAGCGGTATGAAAACGCCGGGCAGTTGGTGCGGCCAAGAATGACCGCGCCCGCCTTGCGCAAATTGTCGATCACCGGACTGTTGGTTGCTGCGATCACGTCGCGCTGCAGTTTGAGGCCATTGGTGGTGGCAAAGCCTTCCTGATCGATATTGACCTTGACGGTGACCGGCACGCCGGCCAGCGGGCCCAAGTCTTCGTTCGCTGCGATCGCCGCATCGATGGCGCCGGCCTGCGCCAGCACATCCGCCGGACGGTGGTCGACGACGGCGTTAATCGAGGGATTGACCGCATCCAGCCGCGCGAGCGCTGCCGAGGCCGCCTCCTTCGCCGAGATCTTTTTTGACTTTATCAGGGCAGCGATATCGTTAGCCGACAGACGCCAGAGATCTTGCATGGAAAACTCCGTTCGGACGCCGTCTTGTAGCGCCGTGCGGTGAGGGTTGTCGAGGAGACCTCCCGAACGTGATTGCGGGCCATCGCGCAGCGATGAACCTAGAATCTCGAGATTCCGGGTTCGCTCGCGTCGCTCACGCCTTGCAAAATGACAGCGTACTGGATGACAGCGCGGAATGACCGCGAGCAGTCAGTGTCTTGTGACTGACGTGTCCGGAATGTCCAGGATCGCTTCGGCAAACGGAAATTCCAGCACGATCTCGCCTTCATCGTCGGTCACTTCGAGGATGGCATTGAAGAGGCCGGCCTCTGCGCCTTCGGTCTTCAGCAACTCCCGGATCATGGCCCGCGCAACTTCCCATGCGCGATCGGGATTGCGCAGCTCTTCGCCTTCGGGATCGGAAATCAGCTCGTCGCCGATACGGGTGTTGAAGAAATATCTCGGCATTGGCCTGATCCCTTCGGTTGAAGGCTCCAGTTAAGGACCCGGTGATATCTCTCAAGGTCTTCCGCACTGCAGCATAAACGTGAGGGGAGACTTCCTGAAAAAAAATTTCACTGGCGAACTTTTCGTTCCGCACTAGTTTATCCGGCAGGGCGGAGTCCGTCCGGCTGAGAAAGTTAAAAAAGGAGAGAGCCAAAATGGCCTGGAAAACCCCGAAAATCGTGGAAGTGCCGGTCGGCATGGAAATCAACATGTATGCGTGCGCCGCCCGCAAGTAAGCGAGCGCGACAGCTTTACGCCTTGGCTTAAGGTGGACCTCCGGGTGACACGTTCCCAATCGTGGGATCGTGATCATGCCGGCGTCCACCTTCGAAGCATTTGGAATCTCCAGGAGACGGATCATGCTTCGCGTCGTCGTCCTGGGCGCCGCGGCCGGTGGCGGTGTTCCGCAGTGGAATTGCGGATGTGCGGTTTGCCTGGCCGCGAGAACCGAACGTCCCGAACTCCGGAGCACCCAGGCTTCGATTGCGATCAGCGCCGATGGCGGTCACTGGTTTCTGATCAATGCGTCTCCCGACCTGCGCCAGCAGCTGATCGCGACGCCGTCGCTTCATCCCCACGCCGGAAAGCTGCGTCACAGTCCGGTATCCGGCGTGATCCTGACCAACGGCGAAATCGACGCGATTGCCGGGCTACTGTCGATGCGCGAGGGCTCGCCGTTCACGATCTACGCGCACCCAACAGTGCTTTCGATCCTGAAGGCCAACAGCATCTTCAACGTACTGAACGAGAAGAATGTGCGGCGCCAACCAATCGAGGTGGACCAGACGTTCGAGCCGGCTTTGCCCGATGGCTCGCCGTCCGGCATTGAAATCCTGTCGTTCGCCGTTCCCGGCAAAAGCGCCTGGTATCTGGAAGGCGAGCTTCACCCCGCGGCCGACGACGGCGCGGGCGACACTATCGGGCTCCGGGTTCGCGACAAGGCTACCGGCAAGTATTTCTTTTTCCTCGCCGCCTGCGCGGCCATCAATGAGGATCTGAAGTCACGGCTTGCCGGCGCGCCTTTGATCTTCTTCGATGGCACGGTGTGGCGCGATGACGAATTGATCGCGGCCGGCCTCGGCAACAAGACAGGGCAAGGCATGGGACATATTGCGATGTCGGGCGACCGCGGCGCTATCCAAAGCCTCGCCGGGCTGGATATCGGCCGAAAGATATTTCTGCATATCAACAATTCCAACCCGGCACTGCTGCACGATTCCCCCGAGCGCGAGATCGTCGAGCGCGCGGGCTGGCAAATTCCGGCCGATGGTACGGAGATCGTGCTTTGAACGCGATGAGCTTGAACGGGATGACGGCCTTTTCGCTCGGTAACAGCGCGCCGCTGAACAGCGCCGAAGAACTGGAAGCGGCGCTGCGCCAGATCGGGGCCACCCGCTATCACAATCTGCATCCGTTCCATCGGCTATTGCACGGCGGCAAGCTGAACAAGGGACAGGTGCAGGCCTGGGCGCTGAACCGCTACTATTACCAGAGCAGCATTCCGATCAAGGACGCCGTGGTGATCTCGCGCTTCCGCGACCGCGGCATCCGGCGCGAATGGCGGCACAGACTGGAAGATCATGACGGCGATCCCGGCGCCGAAGGCGGCATCGAGCGCTGGCTGAAGCTGACCGAAGGACTGGGGCTCGACAGCGCTTACGTGGAATCCACCGAAGGCATCCTTCCCGCGACCCGCTTTGCGGTCGATGCCTATGTGCATTTCGTGCGCGACAGGACACCGCTGGAAGCCATCGCCTCTTCGCTGACCGAACTGTTCGCGCCGGACCTGCACGAAGAACGCATTTCGGGGATGCTGGCGCATTACGATTTCGTCAATCCCGACATCATGAGCTATTTCAGCCGGCGCATGGAACAGGCGCCGCGCGACGCCAACTTCGCGCTCGGACTACGTCAAGACCCGTGCCAGGACGCCCGCGGAGCGCGAGGCGGTCTGCAACGCGCTGATTTTCAAGACCAACGTGCTATGGGTCCAGCTCGACGCACTATATCATGCCTATGTCGATGGCCATGTGCCGCCGGGCGCGTTTGTGCCCAAGGACAGATAGAGGCGAAGCAATGACGGCCGCGCGCAGCCGCAACATCAGTGTCAGCGAGGCGAGCCGGCCGCTGCTGCCGCGCCATGCCAGGCTGAAGTTCGATGAGACCCGGCGGCGCTGGGTCATTCTGGCGCCCGAGCGCGTGCTGGCCCCGGACGAGATCGCCGTCGAAGTGCTTCAGCTCTGCGACGGCGTCCGCAGCGTCGGGGCGATGATCGACCAGCTCGCGGCAAAATACACCGCCGAACGTAGCGCGATCGCAGCCGACGTCATCGCCATGCTGCAGGACCTTGCCGACAAGGGATTTTTGACCGAAGCGCGCGAGAGGACTTCATGAGTCCGACGCTTACCGATGCCAGCGCGGTGGCCGGCTCGCCCTCTGACGGGCTCGCGGTGCTGGAGCAGCGCGGCTCGCTCGCCGAGACTTTCGGCATTCCGCTCGCGGTGCTCGCGGAAATAACGCATCGATGTCCGCTGCAATGTCCTTATTGCTCCAATCCGATCGAGCTGGAGCGTGGCGGCAGCGAACTGACGACTGAGGAATGGAAGAAGGTGCTCTCCGAGCTCGCCGAAATCGGCGTACTGCAAATCCATTTCTCCGGCGGCGAGCCCACCGCGCGCAAGGACCTGGTCGAACTTGTGCAACATGCCAGCGATGTCGGGCTGTACTCCAATCTCATCACGTCTGCGGTGCTGCTGACCAAGGAGAGACTTGGCGCGCTGGCCGATGCCGGGCTGTGTCACGTCCAGATCAGTTTCCAGGGCAACGAACCCGTCGTCGCCGACCGCGTCGCCGGCTTCAAAGGCGCGCACGCAAAGAAAATCGAAGTCGCGAAATGGACGCGCGAGCTGGATTTGCCGCTGACGGTCAACGCGGTCATGCATCGGCAGAACCTGTTCCAGCTTCCCGACATCATCCAGATGGCGGTCGATCTCGACGCCGACCGGCTGGAAGTCGCCAACGTGCAGTATTACGGCTGGGCACTGAAAAATCGCGCCGCGCTGATGCCGACGCTCGAGCAGATCGAGCAGACCAGCCGCATTGTCGAGGAAGCGCAAGCGCGGCTGAAAGGCATACTCGCGATCGACTATGTGGTGCCGGATTACTACGCGCTGCGGCCGAAGAAATGCATGGGCGGCTGGGGCCGGCAGTTCTTCAACATCTCGCCCTCGGGAAAGATTCTGCCCTGCCATGCCGCCGAGACCATTACCGGGCTCGAATTCGAATCGGTGCGCGGCGATCATTCGATCGCCTGGATCTGGCAGCACTCCGAAGCCTTCAACCGCTATCGCGGCACCGGCTGGATGGCCGAGCCGTGCAAGAGCTGCGAGTTCAGGGAAATCGACTTCGGCGGCTGCCGCTGCCAGGCGTTTGCGCTTTCAGGTGATGCCGGCAATACCGATCCGGCCTGCACGCTGTCGCCGCTGCACGAGCAGATCTTCAAGCAAGCCGCGACCGAGGCGGCGGCCGGCGACAACCGCTTCATCTATCGCAATTTTGCCGGGGGCACGCCGGAGACGGGCGGCGACCATGGCGCCTGACGCCGATGCGGGAAAATCCTTAAACTCCCGACCCGACCCGTTTGCGCCGCTGACGTCGCAACTGTTGCCGGTCGGCGACGGCCACGAGATCCACGTCGAGAGCGTCGGCCGGTCGGATGGCATTCCCGCGGTCTATCTGCACGGCGGGCCCGGCAGCGGCTGTCAGCCCGATCACCGGCGGCTGTTCGATCCGGAGCGCTTTCATGCCGTGTTGTTCGATCAGCGCGGCGCCGGCCGCAGCCGCCCCAAAGGCCGCCGCGAGGACAACACGCTGCCGCATCTGATCGCGGACATGGAGATGATCCGCGAGAGATTTGGCTTCGAACGCTGGATCATTGTCGGCGGCTCCTGGGGCGCGACGCTGGCGCTGGCCTATGCGCAGGCGCACCGCGATCGGGTCAGCGGCATCGTGTTGCGCGCGACCTTCCTCGGCACCCGTAAGGAGTTGGAAAGCGCATTCGTCGATGTGCTTCCACGCTTCTATCCCGACCTCAGCGACGATTTTCTGAGCGTGTTGCCAGGAGAAGAACGCGGGCAGCCGCTCGATGCTTACTGGCGCCGCATTCTCGATCCCGATCCGGCGGTGCACGGCCCGGCCGCGCGCGCCTGGCATGACACCGAGCAGATACTTTCCACGCACACGCCAGGGCGTGTCCGGCTCGACCTTGATGCGCTGAGCTCATCGCGTGCCCTGCCCGCAACGCCGTTCATGGAAGCGCATTATTTTCAAAGCCACTGCTTCATGAAACCAAATCAGCTTCTCGCTGAAGCCGGCAAGCTCGAGCGGATTCCGGGCATCATGGTGCAAGGCCGCTACGATCTCTTGTGTCCGCCGGCGACGTCGCATGCGCTCGCGGCGCTGTGGCCAGGTTCCGACGTTCGTTGCGTCGAGGGCGCCGGCCATTCGCTTTACGATCCCGGCATCAGGAACGCCGTGATGAAGGCGATCGCGGACATGGCCTCCAGGATCACCGGATAAGGACATCGGAAATGCCGCTCGCCGGAAAGGGAATGCTGCTGACCTCGATGGACATCGATCCATCCGATGAGGCCGAATTCAACCGTTGGTACGACCGCGAACATCTCGAGGAGCGCGTCGCCATCGACGGTTTCCTCGAGGCGCGGCGCTATGTCGCGCATCAGGGCTCGCCGAAATATCTCTGCCTGTATTCCACCGAATCCTTCGACGTGCTCGACAGCCCGGCCTATCGCGCCAGGCTTGCCAACCCGACCGATTGGTCGAAAAAGACCATGGCGCGCTTCAGGAACATGATCCGCGCGGTCGCGCGCATCACGATCAGCCGCGGACAGGGCCGCGGCGCGGCGCTCGGCATCGTACGCCTTCGCCCCGCCGCCGGTGCCGAGGACAGATTGCGCGCCGCGCTAGCGGGAGAAACTCGATCCGGAGCAGCTCGACGGCATCATCTCGATGCATCTGATCGAGAGCGATCCGACACTTTCCAAGCCGATCACCGATGATCCCTCAGCTCTCAATCCTGGCGCGGGCGACTGGTTCGTCCTGATCGACGGAACGCATGTCAACGCGATCTCGGCAGCTATCGCTGCTCGCTTCACCGGTTCCGCATTCGAGTCGGGAATAAAGGTATCGACAGGCAGTTATAATCTGATGTGGGACTTGGCGAGGAGTGACATTCGCTTTGTCCTGAATCAATGCGCGAAGCTCGGACTTTGCTATGTTGCAGTGCCACATTTCTGCGCCGGAGCTGCATTAAAGCTGGGGGACCAGACCAATAGTGAATGGCGATTAGGCAAAAATGGCTTTTCACTGCAGCGTCGATCATATTGAATGGGTTGATTCACTAAGTCCATGATATGGCAGGCGAACCACAAGAGCGCCGTGATGAGCGTTCGCAACAGAAGTTAAAGGCCGCGCGACCTCTCGCTACGCGCGGACAAGGTAGGAATGAAACCGACTGATATCTCGGCACCCGACTACTTTCACAAAGTGGTCGACTGCCAGTGGGCCTGTCCCGCGCATACACCCGTTCCAGAATACATCCGCTTGATCGCCGAGGGCCGCTATAGCGACGCCTACATGATCAATTGGCGATCGAATGTGTTTCCGGGAATTCTGGGACGCACCTGCGATCGTCCGTGCGAGCCCGCGTGCCGCCGCGGCCGTGTCGAGGATACCCCGGTCGCGATCTGCCGGCTGAAGCGCGTCGCCGCCGACTTCAAGGATGACGTCAAGCATCGCATGCCGCGGCCGTCGGCGAAAAACGGCAAGCGTATCGCGATCGTCGGCGGCGGTCCCGCCTCGCTCACAGTGGCGCGCGACCTCGCGCCGCTCGGCTACCACTGCACCGTGTTCGATTCCGATCCGAAGGCGGGCGGGATGATGCGCACGCAGATTCCGAAATTCCGCCTGCCGGATTCGGTGATCGACGAGGAAACCGATTACATCCTCAATCTCGGCATCGAGTTCAAGGGCGGCCAGCGCATCGACAGCCTGAAGAAACTGCTCGGCGAGAACTTCGATGCGATCTTTGTCGGCTCCGGCGCACCGCGCGGCCGCGAGCTCGACATTCCCGGCCGCAAGGAAGCGGCAAACAACATTCACATCGGCATCGACTGGCTTTCAAGCGTGTCGTTCGGTCACACCGACAAGATCGGCAAGCGCGTGATCGTGCTCGGCGGCGGCAACACCGCGATGGATTGCTGCCGCACCGCGCGCCGCCTCGGCGGCCAGGACGTCAAGGTGATCGTGCGTTCCGGCTTCGAGGAGATGAAAGCCTCTCCTTGGGAGAAAGAGGACGCCATGCATGAGGACATTCCGATCCTCAATTTCATGGTGCCTGTCGCGTTCACCCACGACAATGGCAAGCTCACCGGCGTCACCTTCCAGAAGGTGAAGGCCGAGTACGACGCCAGGGGCCGGCGCAGCCTGGTGCCGTCGGGCGAACCGGACCAGACCATCGCCTGCGACGACGTGCTGGTCGCGGTCGGCCAGGAGAACGCGTTTCCGTGGATCGAGCGCGACTGCGGGGTCGAATTCGACCAGTGGAACATGCCCAAGGTCGATGCCAAGACCATGGGCACGACCCATCCAAAGGTGTTTTTCGGCGGCGACGCCGCGTTCGGCCCCAAGAACATCATCTGGGCGGTGGCGCACGGCCACGACGCAGCATTGTCGATCCACAAGCTGCTGTCCGGCGAAGACATCACCGAGCGTCCCCTGCCCGAGGTGCAGATCTCGTCGCAGAAGATGGGCATCCACGAATGGAGCTACGACAACGATATCTCCAACGACAAGCGCTTCAAGGTGCCGCATCGCGACAAGGTCGTCGCGCTGAAGGATATCCGTGCCGAGGTCGAACTCGGTTACGACGTCAAGCTCGCGCTCGGCGAGGCACGGCGCTGCCTTAACTGCGACATTCAGACGGTGTTCACCGCGCCGCTGTGCATCGAATGCGACGCCTGCGTCGATATCTGCCCGATGGATTGCATCACCTTCACGGCGAACGGCGAGGAAGCCGATTTGCGTGCGCGGCTGAAGGCGCCCGCGCCGCATCTCGACCAGGACCTCTATGTCGCCGACGGCCTCAAGACCGGGCGCGTCATGGTGAAGGATGAAGACGTCTGCTTGCACTGCGGCCTGTGCGCCGAACGCTGTCCCACCGGCGCCTGGGACATGCAAAAATATCTCATCGATATGACTCTCGCAGGTACATCATGCCCGTCCAAAAGCCGATCAGCAGCGTAAACGACTTCGTCGTCCGCTTCGCCAACGTCAACGGCTCGGGTTCGGCGAGCGCCAATGAACTGTTCGCGCGCTCGATCCTGCGCCATGGCGTGCCGGTGTCGCCGCGCAACATCTTCCCCTCCAACATCCAGGGCCTGCCGACCTGGTACGAGGTGCGGGTGACCGAGGACGGCCATCTCGGCGCGCGCGGCGGCGTCGATTTGATGGTGGCGATGAACCCGCAGACCTGGGACAAGGATCTGGCTTCGATCGAGCCCGGCGGCTATCTGTTCTACAACTCGACCAAGCCGATGCCGTCGTCGAAATTCCGCGCCGACATCAGCGTGATCGGCGTGCCGCTGACCGCCATTACCAACTCGACCTATACCGACCCGCGCCAGCGCCAGCTTTTCAAGAACATCATCTATCTCGGCGCGCTGTGCGCGTTGCTCGACATGGACCCGAAGCTGATCGAACAGTTGATCGGCGAGCAGTACAAGGGCAAGGAAAAGCTGTTGTCGTCCAACGTCCACGCGCTGCATCTCGGCCGCGACTGGGCGTTGCAGAATCTCAAATGCCCGATCGGCCTGCGGGTCAAGAAGACCGACAAGGTCGGCGACCGCATTTTCATCGAAGGCAACAGCGCCGCCGCGCTCGGCGCGGTCTATGGCGGCGCCACCGTGTGCGCCTGGTATCCGATCACGCCGTCGTCGTCGCTTGCCGACGCCTTCGCCAGCCACTGCAGGAAGCTGCGGCACGATCCGGAAACCGGCAAGGCAAAATACGCCATCGTGCAGGGCGAGGACGAACTGGCCTCGATCGGCATCGTGATCGGCGCGTCATGGAACGGCGCGCGCGCCTTCACCGCAACTTCCGGCCCCGGCATTTCGCTGATGACGGAATTCATCGGCCTGTCATATTTCGCCGAAGTGCCGGCCGTGATCATGAACGTGCAGCGCGCCGGTCCATCGACCGGCATGCCGACGCGCACCCAGCAATGCGATATCATCGCCTGCGCCTATGCTTCCCATGGCGACACCAAGCATGTGATGCTGTTTCCGGAAGACCCGGCGGAAGCCTTCGAATTCGCAGCGCAGGCCTTCGATCTCGCCGACCGTCTGCAGACCACGATCTTCGTCATGCTCGATCTCGATATCGGCATGAACCATCGTCTCTCCCGCCCACTGAAGTGGGATGACGCCCGGCAATACGACCGCGGCAAGGTGATGACGGCGGAGATGCTGGACGAGGGCCGCGATTTCGGGCGCTATCTCGACGTCGACGGCGACGGCATTCCCTACCGCACCTATCCCGGCACCCACCCGACCAAGGGCTCGTTCTTCACCCGCGGCACCTCGCGCGACCGTTACGCGCGCTATTCCGAGGAAGGCTCGGTCTATGCCGACAACATGCAGCGGCTGGTGCGCAAATTCGAGACCGCCCAGGACATGGTGCCGCGGCCGCTGCAGGCCAACGCCGCCAAGCCCACCAAATACGGCGTGATCTATTTTGGTTCGACCGCTCCCGCCATGGACGAGGCGATCGGGCTATTGGAGGCGCGCGGGCATCAACTCGATCGGCTCCGCATCCGCGCCTTTCCGTTCCATTCCAGTGTCGCGAGCTTCATCGCCGACCACGACTTCGTCTACGTCGTCGAGCAGAACCGCGACGCGCAGCTTCGCTCACTGATCGTCAACGAGAACGGCATCGACCCCGTTCGGCTGGTCCCGATCCTGCATTATGACGGCACGCCGATCACCGCGCGCTTCATCGCCGGCGCCATCGGCGACCACCAGGATCAGCTCAAACTGACCCCGCTCCGCAAGGTTGTTTCATGACCTACATTGCAAAGCCGAAATTCCAGCATCCGGGACTCCCGAAGAACGATCTCGGCTACACCCACCGCGATTACGAGGGCAAGATTTCGACGCTGTGCGCCGGCTGCGGCCACGATTCGATCACGGCGTCGATCATCGAGGCCTGCTACGAGCTTTCGATCGAGCCGCACCGCGTCGCCAAGATTTCGGGCATCGGCTGCTCCTCGAAAACGCCGGACTATTTCCTCGGCAATTCGCACGGCTTCAATTCGGTCCACGGCCGCATGCCGTCGGTCTTGACCGGGGCCAACCTCGCCAACCGCGATCTGATCTATCTCGGCGTCTCCGGCGATGGCAACTCGGCCTCGATCGGCTTCGGCCAGTTCGCGCATTCGATCCGCCGCGGCGTCAACATGACCTATATCGTCGAGAACAACGGCGTTTACGGCCTGACCAAGGGCCAGTTCTCGGCCACCGCCGACCGCGGGTCGAAATCCAAGAAAGGCGTGATGAATACCGACAGCGCCGTCGACCTGGTGGCGATCGCGCTTCAGCTCGGCGCAAGCTTCGTGGCGCGGAGTTTTTCCGGCGACAAGTCGCAGCTGGTGCCGCTGATCGCGGCCGCGATCCAGCACCAGGGCGCGGCCTTCATCGACGTGATCAGCCCCTGCGTCGCCTTCAACAATCACGCCGGCTCGACCAAGAGTTTTGATTATGTGCGCGAGCACAATGACGCGGTGAACCGGCTTGACGTGATCACCGGCCGCGACCCGATCACGGTCGATTACGCGCCGGGGACGGTGCAGGTGGTCGAGCAGCACGACGGCACGAGACTGGCGCTGCGCAAGATCGATGCGGATTACGACGCGCACGATCGGGTCGCTGCGATGTCGTTCCTGCAGCGGCATGCCGCCCAGGGTCAGATCGTCACCGGCCTGCTCTACGTCGATCCGGAACCGGAAGACCTCCACGCCCATCTCGACACTGTGGACACACCGCTCAACCAGCTCGACGAGAAAGCGCTATGCCCGGGCTCCGCCGCGCTGGACAAGATCAACGCCAGCCTGCGCTAGGCGCGCGCTACTGGACGCCGACTTCAGGTTGCCGAACCCGGCGTGCTGAATCCGGTATGAACTGGGCATCGCGCTTACATGTCCACGCGCGGTGTCTCGAGACCCTGAGTGCGGCGCCCGGCCGACGCTTTACGCTCTCGAGGTGCCGCCTGCCGGCGGCAACACCTCGTTTTGCAGCATGTACGCGGTCTACGAAGCACTGCCGGACACGTTGAAGCGCCGGATCGCGAACCTGAAGATCAAGCACGACGGCACCTACAACAGCGGCGGCTATCTGCGCCAGGGCGTCACCGCAACCGACGATCCCACGGACGTCACCGGGCGCCGTACACCCGCTGGTCTGCACCCACCCCGACACCGGGCGGCGCATGCTCTATCTCGGCCGCCGGCGCAATGCGTATCTCATGGGGCTCGAACTTGCGAACTCCGAGGCGTTGCTCGACGAACTCTGGGATTTCGTCGCGCGCCCGGAATTCGCCTGGGAGCACGTCTGGCGGGTCGGCGACCTCGTGCTGTGGGATAACCGCTGTACCATGCATCGGCGCGACCCGTTCGACGCCTCGGCACGCCGCATCATGCACCGAACGCAGATCAAGGGCAGCGCGGCGCCGGTCTGAATGCGCAGACTCAGCGTCTCCAATACGGTTCTGCTGATCATCTGCCTGATGTACCTGATCCTCTATGTGGATCGGGTCAACATCTCGACGGCCGCGCCGCTGATCAAGGCGGACCTCGACTTAAGCAACACCGAGCTGGGCCTGGTGTTTTCGGCGTTCGCCTATCCGTATGCGCTGTTCCAGCTGATCGGAGGCTATTTCGGCGACAAATTCGGTGCGCGTCTGACGCTGTTCGTCAGCGGTCTTATCGTATGCGCGGCGACGGCGGCAACCGGCGCCGTCGGCGGACTTGCGAGCCTGTTCGCCGCGCGGCTTGCGCTCGGGATCGGCGAAGGCGCGACCTTTCCGACCGCGACGCGCGCGATGGCGGCGTGGGTGCCGGAGCGTAGTTGGGGTTTCGCCCAAGGCATCACGCACTCGTCGGCGCGGATCGGAAACGCGCTCACGCCGCCTCTGATCGCGTTGCTGGTCGGGCTGGTGTCGTGGCGCGGTGCGTTCGTTGTCCTTGCGCTCTTGAGCCTGGTCTGGGTGCTGGTCTGGTTGTGGTACTTTCGCGATGTACCGGCAGCGCCGCCGCTGACCGCCGAGGAACTCGCGAACGCTTCCTGTACGCAGCCGAGGCAATGCGACCAAGCCGGTGCCGTGGTTCAAGTTATTTCGCCGCATGCTGCCGGTGACCGCGGTCGATTTCTGCTACGGCTGGACGCTGTGGCTGTTTCTGAGCTGGATACCGTCGTTCTTTTACCAGAACTATCAGCAGAACCTGACGCAATCGGCATTCTATTCGGCCGGCGTCTTCCTTGCCGGCGTGATCGGCGACACCTTGGGCGGCGTGGTGAGCGACCGGATCCTGCACCGCACCGGCGACCGGACCGCGGCGCGGCGTAACGTCATCGTGGCCGGCATGCTCGGCGGCTTTCTGTTCCTGATTCCAGTGATGCTGGTTCACGATGTCAACGTTGCGGCGGCCTCACTCGCCGCGGCATTCTTTTCTGTCGAACTGGTGGTGCGCCGATCTGGGCAGTTCCGATGGATATCGCGCCAAGATATTCCGGATCGGCGAGCGGCATGATGAATTTCGGCTTCGGCGTTGCCGGCATCATTTCGCCGTTCGTGTTCGGCTATCGATCGCGGAATGCAGTTTCGGGGATACCTCGATCCGAGACCCTGAGTCCGGCGCCCTGCCGACGTCACAAAATTACGCCGGATATATCAGCCGAACCGTCGATTCCTCTGCGGATCGATATGTTGTGAGTGGCGTTATGCCCGGAGGATACGCATATTGCTGCTCGTCAACGCCCTCCCGATGGATTTGTTGACAAAATTCGGCGTCCCGCCAGAACAGGTGGTGGAACCCGATATCGAGCAGCCTCGAACAGAACAGGGCATCATGAATCCGGTCAAAGCACTCGAACAGCACGGCCAGTCGGTCTGGCTTGATTTCCTGGCCCGCGGCTTCGTCGTCAAGGGGGAACTGAAAAGGCTGATCGATAACGACGGCGTCAAGGGCGTCACGTCAAATCCGTCGATCTTCGAGAAGGCGATCGGCAGTTCCAACGAATATGACAGCGCCCTCGCGAAGGCGCTCAAGAAGCGGCGATCGCCCGATCGCCGAGCTGTTCGAGCTTCTCGCCGTCGAGGACATCCAGCATGCGGCGGACGTGCTGCGCCCGGTCCATGATCGTCTCAAGGGAGCTGATGGTTTCGTCAGCCTGGAGGTGTCGCCCTATCTGGCGATGGATACCAAAGGGACGATCGCCGAGGCCAAGCGGCTCTGGAAGCACGTCAACCGCAAGAATCTGATGGTCAAGGTGCCGGCGACGCCGGAAGGCCTGCCCGCGATCCAGCATCTGACCAGCGAGGGGATCAGCATCAACATCACGCTGTTGTTCTCGCGGAAGGTCTATGGGCAGGTCGCCGAGGCCTATCTGGCCGGATTGGAAAAATATGTCGGCGGCGGCGGCGATCCCTCCCATGTCGCGAGCGTCGCCAGCTTCTTCGTCAGCCGCATCGACACCGCGGTCGACAAGCTGCTCGACGAGAAGATCGCGCAAGCGAACGATCCCACCGAGAAGGAGCGGCTGGCCGCGCTGAAGGGCAAGGTCGCCGTCGCGAATGCAAAACTCGCCTATCAGGAATACAAGCATCTGTTCGCCGGACCGCGCTGGGAGAAGCTCAAGGCCAAGGGCGCCATGCCGCAGCGCTTGCTGTGGGCCTCGACCGGCACAAAAAACAAGGACTATAGCGACGTGCTCTATGTCGAGGAGCTGATCGGCGCCGACACCGTCAACACGATGCCGCCGGCGACGCTCGAGGCCTTCCGCGACCATGGCAAGGTGCGCGACAGCCTTGAGGAAAATATCGAGGATGCCAGGCGCGTCCTCGCCGAACTCGAGAAATCCGGCATATCGCTCGACGCGATCACGGCTGATCTGGTCAAGGACGGCGTCAAGCTGTTTGCCGACGCCGCCGACAAGCTTTACGGCGCGGTCGCGCACAAGCGTGCAGCGGTGCTCGGCGGACGGCATTGATCGGCAGCGCTCGCGCTCGGAAGTCAGCATCGGCAAGGCCGTTGAGAAGGCTACCGAGGATTGGCGCGCGTCAGGCAAAATCCGCCGCCTCTGGCAGCACGATAAATCGCTATGGACCGGGACCGACGAGGACAAGTGGCTGGGCTGGCTGAACAGCGCGGCCGCATCAGCCGATATCGCGGATTACGAAGACTTTGCGCAACGGGTGAAGGGAAAGGATTTCACCGACGCCGTGGTTCTCGGGATGGGCGGATCGAGCCTGGGACCGGAAGTGCTGGCGGAGACGTTTGCCTCCAGACCCGGATTCCCGAAGCTGCATGTGCTCAACTCGACCGACCCCGCGGCAGGTCCGCCATCTTCAGGCTTCGATCAACATCGCCAAAACCCTGTTCATCGTTTCCAGCAAGTCCGGCAGCACCACCGAGCCGAACGTGATGAAGGATTATTTCTTCGCGCAGGTTTCCAAAGCGATCGGCGCCGACAAGGCCGGTCACCGCTTCATCGCGGTGACCGATCCCGGCTCGTCGCTGGAGAAGGTCGCAACCAGACAAGGTTTTGCACGCATCTTCCATGGCGATCCAACGATCGGTGGACGTTACTCCGTGCTGTCGCCATTCGGGCTGGTGCCGGCCGCGACCGCGGGCATCGACCTCCGCTCCCTCTTGAAGCATGCGCTCGCGATGGTGCGCTCCTGCGGACCGGACGTGCCGCCGCACGAGAATCCCGGCGTGCAGCTCGGCCTCGCCATGGGTCACGCCGGTCTCGAAGGACGCGACAAGGTGACGATCCTGTCGTCGAAGAAGGTATCCGATTTCGGCGCCTGGGCCGAACAGCTGATCGCGGAATCCACCGGCAAGGAAGGCAAGGGCCTGATCCCGATCGACGGCGAACCGCTTGGCGAGGTGGCGCTGTATGGACAGGACCGGTTCTTCATCGACATCAGGACCGAAGGCGAAAACGATAGCGCGCACGATGAAAAACTGACCGCACTGGAGAAGGCCGGGCATCCCGTGGTCCGTATCGTCATGAAATCGGTCGACCACATCGGTCAGGAATTTTTCCGCTTCGAGATCGCGACCGCGGTCGCAGGTTCCGTGCTCGGTATCAATCCCTTCAACCAGCCCGACGTCGAGGACGCCAAGATCAAGACCCGCGAGCTGATAGCTGCATTCGAAAAGACCGGCGCCCTGCCCCCGGAGAAGCCGGTGATGGCCTCGGCGCGGGCCGATATCTACACCGACGACAAAAATGCCGCGGCCTTGCGGAGGGCGGGCGCCGATGGCGATCTCGGCTCCTGGCTGAAAGCGCATCTTTCGCGCTCGGGCGCGGGCGACTATGTGGCGCTGCTCGCCTATATCGAACGCAATCACGCGCATATCGACGAGCTACAGCACATGCGGCTGGAGGTGCGCGACAAGCGCCATGTCGCGACCTGCGCCGAATTCGGCCCGCGTTTTCTGCATTCCACCGGCCAGGCCTATAAGGGCGGCCCGAACAGCGGCGTATTTCTGCAGATCACGGCCGATGACGCCCAAAATCTTGCGATACCCGGTCAAAAGGCCAGCTTCGGGGTGATCAAGGCCGCACAGGCGCGCGGCGATTTCGACGTGCTGACCGAGCGCGGCCGCCGCGCGCTGCGCGTGCATCTCAAGGGCGATCTCGAAGCGGGGCTGAAGGAGCTCGACGCCGCGATTCACAATTCGTTGAATTAGAGGACACCAATGCAGCTCGGCATGATCGGCTTGGGCCGGATGGGCGGCAATATCGTCCGCCGGCTGATGAAGCACGGACACTCCACCGTCGTTTACGACAAGGATCCGAAGGCGGTCGCGGCGCTCGCGGCCGATGGTGCGGTCGGCACCGGCACCCTGGAGGATTTTGTCGATAAGCTCGAGAGGCCGCGGACCGCCTGGGTGATGTTGCCGGCGGGCAAGATCACCGAGGCGACGATCGATACGTTGTCGAAGCTGATGCAGGCCGGCGACGTCATCATCGATGGCGGCAATACGTTCTGGCAGGACGACGTGCGCCGCGGCAAGGCGCTGAAGGAACGCGGCATCCACTATGTCGACGTCGGCACCAGCGGCGGCGTCTGGGGCATCGACCGCGGCTATTGCATGATGATCGGCGGCGACAAGGCGGTGGTCGATCGCCTCGACCCGATCTTCGCGGCCTGGCGCCGGGTACCGGCGATATCCCGCGCACCGGCGGGCGCGAGGGGCGCGATTCACGCATCGAGCACGGGCTATATTCACGCCGGCCCGGTCGGCGCCGGACATTTCGTCAAAATGGTTCACAACGGCATCGAATACGGCCTGATGCAGGCCTATGCCGAGGGTTTTGACATTTTGAAGAATGCCAATATCGACGCCCTGCCCGCAGAGCATCGCTTCGATTTCGATCTTGCCGATATCGCCGAAGTCTGGCGGCGCGGCAGCGTGATCCCGTCATGGCTGCTCGATCTCACCGCTGCCGCACTCGCCAAAAACCCGACACTCGAAAGCTATTCGGGATTTGTGGAGGATTCCGGCGAAGGCCGCTGGACCGTCAACGCCGCGATCGACGAGGCGGTCCCGGCCGAGGTTCTGACCGCGGCCTTGTTCGCGCGCTTTCGCTCGCGCAAGCAGCACACCTTCGCCGAAAAGATTCTCTCTGCGATGCGCGACGGCTTCGGCGGCCACAAGGAGCCGCAGCAGCATCCGGATCCGGCGCGGCAGAATGCGCCCGACATCGTCAAGCCAAAGGCAGACCGCTCGTGACAGACGTTGCTCCACATCCGGACAGGCTCTCAAATCAGAGGAAGCCCGATTCCTGTTGCTTCGTCATCTTCGGCGTTACGGGCGACCTGACCCACCGGTTGGTCATTCCCTCGCTCTATAACCTTGCGGCGACCAACCTGCTGCCCGACAAATTCTGCGTGGTCGGCGTCGCCCGCAAGGGCACGTCGAACGACGACCTTCGCGACGGCCTGATGAAGGGCCTGCGCCAGTTCGCGACCCGCCCGGTGGATGACGCGGTCGCCCAGCGCCTGCTCGAATGCGTTACCTCGATCGAAGCCGATCCGAGGGACCCGGCTTCGTTCGATGCGCTGCGGGAGCGGCTCGAGAGCTGGAAGCGAACCGGGAAACCGGCGGCAACCGCCTGTTTTATCTGGCGACGCCGCCAGGCGCGTTCGCGCCGATCAGCCGCGAACTCGGCCGCACCGGTTTGCTGAGAGAAGACAAGGATAAGCGCGCCTGGCGGCGGCTGGTGATCGAAAAGCCGTTCGGCACCGACCTCGCCTCCGCCAAGGCCCTGAATGCCGAACTGCTGAAAATCGTTGACGAACACCAGATCTATCGAATCGATCATTATCTCGGCAAAGAAACGGTCCAGAACATCCTGGTGCTGCGCTTCGCCAACGGCATGTTCGAGCCGATCTGGAATCGCGATCACATCGATCATGTGCAGATCACCGTCGACGAGAAGCTCGGCGTCGGCCATCGCGGCAGTTTCTATAACTTCAACCGGTGCACTGCGCGACATGGTGCCGAATCATCTGTTCCAATTGCTGTCGTTGGCCGCGATGGAGCCGCCGATCCGATTCGATGCACATTCGGTGCGCTCGGAGAAAGCCGACGTGCTCGGCGGCGATCCAGATCCAGAGCGAGGAGGAGGCGCTAAGGAATTCCGTGCGCGGCCAGTATCTCGGCGGCAAGATCGGCGACACCGAGATTCCGGACTATCGCAAGACCGACGACGTCAAGCCCGATAGCACGACCGAGACCTATTCCGCCCTCAAACTGACCATCGACAACTGGCGCTGGGCCGGCGTTCCCTTTTATCTGCGCACCGGCAAGGCGCTCGGCATCAAGCGAACGGAAGTGGCGATCAAGTTCAAGCAGAGCGCCGTTCGCCATGTTCCGCTGCACCCCGGTAGATCGGCTGTCACAGAACTATCTCGTCATCAGCGTCGAACCCACCGAGGGGATTTCGCTGCAGTTCAATACCAAGGTGCCGGGACCGACGATCGTGATCGACGGCGTCGAGATGAAATTCCGCTACAAGGACTACTTCAAGGCAGAGCCGAGCACGGGTTATGAGACGCTGATTTACGACTGCATGATCGGCGATAACATTTTATTCCAGCGCGCCGACGGCGTCGAAGCCGGCTGGCAGGCGGTGCAGCCGTTCCTGGATGCGTGGAAGAAGGCCGGCACCAAAGGCCTGGAGTTCTACAAAGCCGGCAGCGAAGGGCCGGCCTGCGCCGAGGAATTGCTCAGGCGCGATGGCCGCAGCTGGCGAAAGCTCGGTTAGACCGGATGGCCGCGAGCGATCATCGCCATGTGATCCGCGTTTCGGACGCCAACGCGCTGGCGAAAGCCGCAGCGGACCGTATCCTGGCAAGGATTGCGGCGAACCGAGGCCGCGTCGCGATTTGCCTGACCGGCGGATCGAGCCCGAGGCAGCTCTATCAATTGCTTGCGACCGAGGCCTATCGAAGCCGGATACCGTGGGACCGCGTCCATTGGTTCATCGGCGACGAGCGCTTTGTTCCGGCGGATGATCCCCTCAACAATATGGGGAGTGCGCGGCGGTTGTTCCTGGACAGCCATGCACCGGCTTCCAACATCCATCCGATTCCGACCGACACCGCCAATCCCCAGGAGGCCGCGCGCCGCTACGAAAACGAGTTGCAATCGTTCTATGGCGCGGACCGCCTGGATGCGACCCGGGCCTTGTTCGATGTCGTGTTGATGGGCGTCGGACCGGATGGCCACACGGCTTCGCTGTTTCCCGATTATCCCGCCCTCGAAGAGACCGAGCGCTGGGTGGTGGGCGTCCCGGAGGCGCATGTCGAGCCATTTGTCCCCCGGGTGACGCTGACCTTGCCGGCGCTCGGCTCCTGCCGCGAAATGCTGTTTGAGGTCTCCGGCCCGGACAAGCGCGCGATCCTGACGCGCGTGCTTGATGGCGAGGACCTGCCCGCGAACCGCGCGCACTCCATGGGCGAAACGATCTGGCTCGTGGATAACGCCGCACTGCCGGAGAATTTTCGTGGCTGATGATGCTGGCGAAACACCGTGCGCGCTTGTCGTGATGGGCGTGTCCGGCTCGGGCAAGAGCACCATCGGGGAAAAGCTGGCCGAACGGTTGGGCTGGAACTTCGAAGATGGCGGACAGGTTTCATCCTGCCAGCAATCGTCGCCAAGATGAGCGCCGGCCAACCCCTGACCGATGAAGATCGCTGGCCCTGGCTGCGAGCGATCGCCGATGAGATCGCGAGGGTCTGCGAGGCCGGCGGGCATGTCGTGATCGCCTGCTCCGCGCTGAAGCGCGCCTATCGCGACATCCTGGTGCATGGACGGAACGATGTTCCGTATCGTCTATCTCGACGGCACGCAGGAATTGATCGCAAGCCGTCTCGCCCTGCGGAAGGACCATTTCATGCCGCCGGGTCTGTTGGCGAGCCAGTTCGGAACCCTCGAGCCGCCGGACGCGAGTGAAAATCCCGTAACCGTGTCGATTGACGGGTCGGTCGAAACCGTCGTCGATGACATCGTTCGCCAACTGAGGCTAAGTCCCGCAGACAGCGGAGCTTCCAGCAGGAACCGTTCATGACCCCTATCGCGCTTGTGGTTTCCGATGTCGACGGCACGCTGCTGACAAAAGACAAGACGTTGACCGACGGCGCCAGGGCCGCGGTACGGCGCCTGCACGAAGCCGGCATCGGCTTTACCATCACCTCCAGTCGTCCGACCATCGGCATGCGGTTTCTGATCGAGCCGCTTGCGATCACGCTGCCGGTCGGGGCCTTCAACGGCAGCTGCATCGTCGATCCGCAACTCAAGGTGATCGAACAGCATTTGATTCCCGCCTCGGCAGCTCAAAAGAGCCTCGATGTGCTCAACGAATTCGGCGTCGATATCTGGCTGTTTACCAGCGATCTCTGGCTCACCCGCCACGGCGATGGCGAATACGTCCCGCACGAAATACGCGCCATCCGCGCCGATCCGACCATCGTTTCGGATTTCGCACCTTATTTGTCGGGGGCCTGCAAGATCGTCGGCTCGAGCGCCGATGCGGCATTGCTGCAGCGCTGCGAAGCCGCGATGCAGCGGGCATTGGGAGCAGAGGCCACGCGCGGTCCGATCGCAGAGCTATTATCTCGATATCACCCCGCCCGGCTGCGACAAGGGCACCTTCGTGCAGACGATCGCCAAACGTCAGGGCATTTCGACCGATGCGGTCGCCACCATCGGCGACATGCAGAACGATCTGGCGATGTTCAGAACAGCGGCGTCTCGATCGCGATGGGTAACGCCACCGACGATGTCAAGAAACTGGCGACGCATGTGACGGCGTCAAACGAGAACGAGGGCTTTGCCGGGGCGATCGATATTGTTTTGAGAAGTAACCAACAGAGACACCCGGGGTGTTGAGGCCGTCATTGCGAGCCAACGGGTCGGCGCAAAGCGCGCCCGATGACAGGCTCCGCGAAGCAATCCAGAAGCCGTCTTCCGGGGGAAGCAAAGAATCGAGCGTGGAATGCTCGAGATTCCCCGATGCGCAATTGCGCATCTGGGGTCTGGTCCTTCGGACCATCCCGGGAATGACGACGGATAAGATTTCGTCGCTTCCGCTCCTCGCAATGACGGCCGGAGCTTCGGCCGGCTTCACTTTTCAAACAGCCCGCCGTGCACAGACACGGCTTCGCGATCTCGCCGCACGTTTCGCGCGAGGTTTGCCTGAACGTCCCGCCTCTCTGAAGATCAGAGGGCGCAGGGAATGCCGGGCGCTCGATGCGCCCGCAGCCTCGCGTGCGAAATAAAAAAGCACACGAGCGTAGTCACCACGGTCACACCGGAAACACCCGGCATTCCCCGCGCAATGGTTTTACGGCTTACTTCGCGCTCTCCCCGGTGACCAGGCTTTTTTGTCACCGTCGCCTGCGCTTCTTCTCGCAGACTTGACGCCAGCCTTGGGGCGTCAGAACCACACGACTTCGCCGTACGCGTCAGGCACCGCTCGTCACGCGCGCCGCCAGCGTCCACCGCATCCCGCCCCGCGTTCGTGACGATCGCGAGCCGCCCCTCTGTGGGACGGGACCGAATCGCTATAGTGCTGATTTGCCCCCGCCGTCAAGCGAATTTCTGAAAATCAGAAATTTGTTGGAGTGCGGATTTGCATCTGTCGATCGGTTGGCTTGAACGGGATCGCAGACCTGAGGTGCCGGAGCGCAGCGGAGGCCTCGAAGGGCGGCGGCGCCGCGATGTGCCCGTAACCATCCTTCGAGGCGCGCAAGAGCGCGCACCTCAGGATGACGTCGCATTGTGTGGCAACGTCGTTCACTTCAACTCCTTCACCGCCTCGGCAAGCCTCGCTTTCGCCGAGCCGGGCCGCAGCGGCTGCTGCTGGCTTTCGTGGGGCGCCCAGCCGGACAGCCAGATCACGTCGAAGGTCGCGCGGATGCGGGCGTCCGGATCGGCAAAGCGCTCGCCATAGGTGCGGGCCGGTAAGTCGGCGGCACGATACGTACTTCGACGCAGCGTTTGCTCAGCTCTTTCGGCCGCCTTGCGGCTCGTCGACGAACACGACCGGCGTTCCCTTCTTGATATTCTTGCCCAACAAATTGGCATCCCAGTTCGTCAGCCGAACGCAGCCATGGGATTCGGCTTTGCTGACCTTGGAAGGATTGGGCGTACCGTGGATGCCATATCCCTCCGCTGACAGCCCGATCCAGTAGGATCCCACCGGATTATTCGGCCCCGGCTTGATGGTGAACGCTTCCTTGGATTTGACGCCTTTGAATTTATAGTCGGGATTGTAGCGATAGGTCGGGTTGGCATCGGCGGAGACGACCTTGAGAGTGCCGCTTGGAGTTGGTTTTTCCTCGCTGCCGACGGTCGCCGGAAAAAAGCCTATCAGCGCGCCGGATGGGTCGAACGCCTTCACCGTCTGACGCGACTTGTCGATCTTCGATCCGGCCGATCGTCAATTTGGGCGGCTTGTTGAGCACGTTGGCAACGAAAATGGTTTCGCCGGCCCGGTCGAATTTCTTGCCGGGATTGAGCGCCGACAGCAGTCCTTCGCTCATGTGAAACTTCTCGGCGATGGCTTCGCGCGGGCTCGTGTAACTGAGCGCCTTCAGGCTTTTCATGTCGTCCATCCTGGCCGGAAGTTTTTCCAGGAACGGTCCTTTCACGTCGCTTTCGGAAATCTTGTACTCGGCGATGACGGGGTCCTGGCTGGTCCCCACAAGCGCGGTCCAAATCTCCGGCGTGAGCGCCTTGTCGGAGGGCAAGCCTTTGGCCTCGGCGAAGGCTCTCAGGGCTTTTTGCGCGTTTTCGCCGAGCTTGCCGTCGATTTCCCCGGGAGAGAATTGAGCCCGGTCCAGCAGAACCTGGGCCTTCACGACGGCCGGATCGGTCTTGTCCTCGGCCGCAGGCTTTGAGCGAAATTCAGCGTTATTGATGGCTGCCGCATCAAGGCCGGCGGCCGTGGCCGGAAGTACCAGCCATCCCAAAAAAATGGTCGCAACGAACAAGCGGATCATCCGGCAACCTCCAGCCAGACATGACAACAATCAATTTTGGGCTGGCAAGTTCCGCGGCTGGCAGCGCGAAGGCGGGTTTTTCAGTCGCTACGTCGACCGCTGCACCGCCGGCTTCTCGACCGGTTTCTTGGCGTGGCTGAGGTTTTGGGCGGTATTGATCAGTGCGATATGCGTCAGCGCCTGCGGGAAATTCCCGGTTTGACGCGCCATACCGGGATCGAATTCCTCCGCCAGCAAGCCCAGATCGTTCGCGACCGCGACCACTCGCTCGAACAGCGCCTGCGCCTTGGCGACCTCGCCGGCCAGCACATGGGCGTCGGCGAGCCAAAGGGTGCAGGCGAGAAACGCGCCTTCGATCGGCTGCCGTTCCTCGGAGACCTCGCGGGGATCGTGCCGCAGCACAAAGCCGTCGCGCATCATGTGTTTTTCGATGGCCGCGATGGTGCCGCGCACGCGCGGGTCCGACGCCGGCAGGAAGCCCACCGCCGGCAGCAGCAGGATGCTGGCATCGAGCAATTGCGAGCCGTAGGACTCGACGAACGCATTCTGTTGACCATCAAAGCCGTTTTCGCAGACATCGCGGCAGATGGCGTCGCGCAAGGCCCGCCAGCGATCGAGCGGCGCTTCAAATCCAAATTTTTCGGCGCCCTTGATGGCGCGATCGAACGCGACCCATGTCATCACTTTCGACAAAACGTAGTGCTTTCGAACACCGCGCCTCTCCCAGATGCCGTGATCGGGCTGGTCCCATACTTCCTCCAGATGCTGCAAGCACCGCCCGCCCCAGCGCCCAGGAGCCTTGGTCGAGTGTGCAGCTCCGCCATCCGCGACTGATAAAAGGCGTCGATCAACTCACCGTAAACATCGAGTTGCAGTTGGGCATGTGCCGCATTGCCGATCCGAACGGGTTGCGCGCCTTCATACCCGGACAACCAGTCGGCCTCCCATTCCAAAAGGCGCCGCTGGCCCATGATGCCGTACATGATCTGCATGTTCGCGGGCGAGCCTGCCGCAGCGCGCAGCAGCCAATTGTGCCAGGCGGAGGCTTCCTCGGTGTAGCCGGAGTTCATCAGCGCCAATAGCGTAAAGGTGGCGTCGCGCAGCCAGCAAAAGCGGTAGTCCCAGTTTCTGCTCCCACCCAGCTTTTCCGGCAGCGAGGTCGTCGGCGCCGCGATAATGCCGCCGGTCGGCCCGTAGGTCAGCGCCTTCAACGTGATCAGCGAACGCATCACCAGATCGCGGTTGGCGCCCTCATAGGTGCAACGGCTGCACCACTCGGTCCAGAAATCTTCGGTGTCCTGCAAGGCTTGCGCAGGATTGATCGGTGCGGGAAGCGGTAGATGCGAACGGCCGTAGGTGAGCACGAAGGGAATGGTCTCGCCTTCGTTGACTTCGAAACCGGCGACGGTGGTCAGGTTTTCGCCTCGGGTCTCGACCGGCGTTCGCAGCACGGTCATGTCCGGTCCGGCAATCGCCAGCAGCGCGCCGTCTTCGGTTCGCTTGACCCAGGGGATGTCGATGCCGAAGCCGAAGCGGATCACCAGCTGCATCTGCAGCTTCACCTTGCCGGTGACGCCGCGCACCAGCCGAACGACGTCGGAAGCATGGCCGCGCGGCGGCATGAAATCGATCAGGGCGACAACGCCATTGGCGGTCTCAAACCGCGTCTCCAGGATCAGCGTATTGTCCCAATAGCGGCGGGAGGATTTTGTGACCTCTTCCGCAGGTGAGATCAGCCAGCGGCCGTTCCTGTGCGTGCCGAGCAAGGCCGCAAAGCAGGCATCGGAATCGAACGCGGGCCAGCACAGCCAGTCGATCGAGCCGTCGCGGCCGACCAGTGCCGCGGTCTCGCAATCCCCGATCAGTCCATAGTCCTCGATCTTTTGGGGCAAATTCTTGCTCCCCGCTAAAGATGTCCAACGCCTCAGGTCGCCACCCGGGTCCGCTCCGCGATGGCCGTTTTGAGCGCGGGCACGTCGATCGCCGAGGCAATCTCGTCGATCGCAAGCGGCAGCCGCTGCCGCCAGTTCGGATGCTCGTTGACGGTGCCGGGAATGTTGGGCTGATCGATCACGCCAAGCAAATCTTCCAGCGAGATTGCCAGCAGGCGGGATTTGGTCCGCGCCAGAAAGCCCACCACGGCGTTAAGGTCGTGCCGGTCGATGCCGTGACTGACGCAAGACCTCGGTCAGCATGGCCAGGGCATGCCAACGCGCGTCGTCGCTTTCGCCGGGATCGATCCCGAGCGACCGTTTCAGCGCGAGATCGCTGAACGAGCGCCAGCCGGCATAGGTGGAGAGATCGTGGGTGTTGAAGGTAACCAGGGCATTTGGCGCATAATGGTCGATGCCGCGAAACTTGCCCTGATCGTCGCGCTCGAACATCATCACCTGATACGACCAGATGCCCCAATCGGCGATTTGCTCGCGAAAGCCTTCCGGCACGGTGCCGAGATCCTCGCCGATCACCACGCAACGATGCGCCACGCTTTCCAGCGCTGTCGCCGCCAGCAGCGCCTCGAACGGCATTTGTACATAGACGCCGTTGTCGGCGGCAAAGCCGTGCGGCACGAGATAGAGCCGCTTCAGGCCGAGCACATGATCGAGCCGGATCGCGCCCGCGTAGCGCATCGAAGCCCGAAGCATGTCGCGATAGGGTTCGAAGGACTTGATTTCCAGACCGGCGGCGTTGAACCCGGCGAGACCCCAGTTTTGGCCTGATGTGTTCAGGGAGTCCGGCGGCGCACCGACGGCCAGATGGCGGGAAATCGCGACCTGCTCGTTCCAGGCATCGAATCCGTCCGCTTGCACGCCGACGGCGACATCGAGGTAGAGCCCGACTTTCATGCCACGCCGGGCCGCGAGATCGCGGCAGGACTGCAACTGGCGGTCGGCGGTCCATTGCACGAATTCCACGAACTCGATCTCGGTTGCATCGGTGCCCGCACGCAGTTTGCCGAGTTTGTTATCGTCGGGCTTTCGCCATTGCTCCGGCCATTCCCACCACGGCTTGTTGAATTTGTGCCGCAGCACTTCGAAGCAGGCGAACCGCGACAGCAGCGATGCGCGTTCGGCGCGAAATTTTTCGAAATCCCGCCGGCGTGCATTGTCCGAATCGGCCTTGAATGTTTCGAACGCCAGGCGAAGCGCGCGCCATTTCAGCTCGGCAACGCCGATGTAGTCGACGGTATCGCTCGCTCTCAGCCGGGCGATGTCCTTGCTGCTCGTGGCGACAACGCCGCGCTGAAATTCCGGGAGTTTTTCGACGTCGATATAGAGCGCATTCAGGAACAGCCGGCTGTTCGGCGAATAGGGACTGCAATCGGCGGGGCGGTCGTCGAACAATGCGTGCAGCGGATTGAGGCCGACGCCGTCGGCCCCCAAATGGACTGCGAGCTCGATCAGGCCCGAGAGATCGGTGAAGTCCCCGATGCCCCAATTGCGTGTCGAGCGGACGCCATAGAGCTGGGCCGCCAACAGCCAGCAGCGGTCGAAATCGCCCTCGAAGGCCCTGGGCGGAGCCACGATCAATGGCGCTTCTTCAGTGAATGACGAGGCATCGGTCAAGTGCAGCCGGTACGAACCGGCAGGCAAATCCACGGGCCAGCCGATGAGGCGATCATGGGTTTCGCCCGCCGCGATAACCTTAAGACCCGCAACGATTTTCCAGCGCAACGGAAACGTGGCAGCGTGGCTCAGTTCGGTTCGCGCAGGTCGGCCGGAGCGGATCACCACCGCCTGCTCGAGAAATCG
This sequence comes from uncultured Alphaproteobacteria bacterium, assembly GCA_963745785.1. GTDB lineage: Bacteria > Pseudomonadota > Alphaproteobacteria > Rhizobiales > Xanthobacteraceae > Bradyrhizobium. The sequence goes on from CAVUYV010000026.1 coordinate 78,432, forward strand.
GTAGGGTTTGCGCACCGGAAGGGCATCGAGAATGATCTTCAGTGCCTCAGCGTCCGTCACATGGCGGTGACCCTGGCCGTCCAGGAATTCGGTCTGGATTCCGAGATTTTTAGCTTTGGTGTAAAGGTCCATTCGGCACGCTGTTTGCACGCAACGGTTAGGGGCGTCGCGAAATTCTCTAGATGCAGTAAGAGGATAACCGTGTTTAACTCTCTGGGGGCGCCGGCGTTCCCCGGGAACCAATGCCCGGCCAGCGGCTTTCTATAGGGGTTCGCAGCGTCTCCTTTCCCGCAATCGAAACGGGACGTCATATCCATGTCAATGGCATCACCGTGAACAAGACAACTCAAACTGTCGAGAGCGCCGCGGCCGTCGGCGCTTTTCATATTGAGGATGTTTATCCGCTCATCGATGGCGGCCGCTTTGCTGTGAAGCGGATCGTCGGTGAGCGCATCGAAGTCTGGGCGGATGTCTATCGTGACGGCCATAATGTTGTGGCGGCGGCGCTGCTGTGGCGGCGCGAGCGCGACCGGGAATGGCGGCGCGAGCCGATGACCCACCACGGCAACGACCGCTGGTTCGGATCGTTCGTGCCGGACCAGCTCGGACGTCATGTCTATGCGATCGAGGCCTGGACCGACGAATTCGCGACCTGGCGGCACGGCTTCGAACTCAAGCAAAAGGCCGGCGCTGATCTTACCCTCGATGCGATCGAGGGCGCGGGCATGCTCACCAAGGCACAGCCCGGCGGACAGGCCGCGGCCGCCGTAATCCTGAAGCACTGCGAGGATTTTCTCCAGACCGGCGATGCCGCGCCTCTGCTCAGCGCCGAATTGAAAGACGCCATGGCGGAGAGCCAGTTGCGGCCCGACCTGACGCGATCGCAATTGTTTCCATTGGTGGTGGACCGGCCGCGGGCGCGGACCGGCGCCTGGTACGAGATGGTGCCGCGCAGCCAGGGACAGATTGCGGGCCAGCACGGCACATTCAGGGATAGCATCGCTCGATTGCCTGACATCGCCGCGATGGGTTTCGACGTGGTCTATCTCACGCCGATTCATCCGATCGGCCGCATCAACCGCAAGGGCCGCAACAACGCGGTGACTTCCGTGGAAGGCGATCCCGGAAGCCCGTACGCGATCGGCGCCGCCGAAGGCGGCCACGATGCGGTGCATCCGGAATTGGGCACGTTGAAGGATTTCCGCGAGTTCGTTGCGGCGTGCACCCGGCTCGAGATGGAAGTCGCGCTCGACTTCGCGATTCAATGCTCGCCGGACCACCCCTGGCTCAAGCAGCACCCGCAATGGTTCAGGCGGCGGCCGGACGGCTCGATGCGCTATGCGGAAAACCCGCCAAAGAAGTATGAGGACATCGTCAATCCTGACTTTTCCTCGGAGGATGCCGGCGCGCTGTGGAACGCGTTGCGCGATGTGGTGCTGTTCTGGATCGAACAGGGGGTGAAGATTTTCCGGGTCGATAACCCGCACACCAAACCCTTCAGATTCTGGGAATGGCTGATCCGGGAAGTTCAGCTCCGCCATCCCGATGCCATCTTCCTCGCCGAAGCCTTTACGCGGCCCAAACTGATGAAGGGCCTCGCCAAGCTTGGCTTCACGCAATCCTACACCTACTTTACCTGGCGGACGCAGAAGTGGGAGCTGGAGCAGTACCTGACCGAACTCACCGGTTATCCGGAGCGCGATTACTATCGCCCGAATTTCTTCGTCAATACGCCGGATATCCTGCCCTGGCATCTGCAAAGCGGCGAGGCCTGGATGTTCAAATCCCGCGTCGCGCTTGCCGCCACGCTGTCAGCCGCCTACGGCATCTACAACGGGTTCGAACTTTTGGAACATGATCCAATCCCAGGCCGCGAGGAATATCTCGATTCCGAAAAATACGAGATCAAGGTGCGGGACTGGGACAAGCCGGGCAATATCAAGCCCTACATCCGCGATCTCAACCGCGCCCGCCGGGCAAACCCGGCGCTGCAGCAGACAAGCCAGTTGCGCTTTCTTCCGATCGATGACGGAAATGTCATCGGCTTCGTCAAGGAATCGGTCGATCAAACCAACACCGTCGCCGTCGCAATTGCGCTGTCGCGCGAGGTGCACGAAGTCTGGCTGCCGCTTGGCGATGTTCAGCTCGGGACCGGCAGCGACCGCCGCCACGTCGCCGCGGTGGAGAACCTGATCACCGGCGAGCGCTATCCCGTCGAATGGGGCGGCCTTCGACTGCGGATCGATCCGGTGCGCGATCCCGCCTATCTGTTTCGCTGCCTGGCGTGAGCGGCACCATGAACCTTTTGCCATCCATAGATGAAACCGAACTGCCGGCCACGACGCTCGATGGCGACGACCTTTGGTACAAGGATGCCATCATCTATCAGCTCCACGTCAAGGCTTTTGCCGACAGCAACAATGACGGCATCGGCGATTTCGCAGGCTTGACCGAAAAGCTCGACTATCTGCAGGACCTCGGCGTCACCGCGCTATGGCTATTGCCGTTCTATCCTTCGCCCGGCCGCGATGACGGCTATGACATCGCCGACTACGGTGCCATCAATCCCGATTTCGGGACCATGAAGGAGTTCCGCCGCTTCATCGTCGAGGCCAAGAAGCGGGGCTTAAGGGTCATCACCGAACTCGTCATCAATCATACCTCCGACCAGCACCAGTGGTTCAAGCGCGCCCGCCGCAGCGATCCGAAATCGAGCGCGCGCAACTGGTATGTGTGGAGCGATACCGACCAGAAATATGCTGGCACGCGGATCATCTTCACCGACACCGAGAAATCGAACTGGACCTGGGATCCGGAAGCCGGCCAGTTCTATTGGCACCGCTTCTTCTCGCACCAGCCGGATCTCAACTTCGACAATCCGCGTGTGGTGAGCGCCATGGCGCAAGTCATGAAGCGCTGGCTCGATAGCGGCGTCGATGGTTTCCGTCTCGATGCCATCCCCTATCTGTGCGAGCGCGAAGGCACCAGCAACGAGAACCTCCCCGAGACCCACGCCATCATCAAGAAGCTGCGCGCCGAACTCGACGCTTACGCCAAGGGCAAGTTGCTGCTGGCGGAGGCCAATCAATGGCCGGAGGATGTCCAGGAATATTTCGGCCAGGGCGATGAATGCCACATGGCCTACCATTTTCCGCTGATGCCGCGGATCTACATGGCGATCGCCCAGGAGGATCGTTTTCCGATTACCGACATTCTGCGCCAGACCCCGGATATCCCGGGCAATTGCCAGTGGGCGCTGTTCCTGCGCAACCATGACGAGCTGACGCTGGAAATGGTCACAGACGTCGAACGCGACTATCTGTGGTCGACCTACGCCAACGATCCCCGCGCGCGCATCAATGTCGGCATCCGCCGGCGTCTGGCGCCGCTGATGGACAATGACCGGCGCAAGATCGAGTTGATGAACTCGCTGCTGCTGTCATTTCCGGGGACGCCGATCATCTATTACGGCGACGAAATCGGCATGGGCGACAATATCTATCTCGGCGACCGCAACGGCGTGCGCACGCCGATGCAATGGACGCCCGACCGCAATGGCGGGTTCTCCCGCGCCGATCCGGCGCGGCTTTACGCGCCGCCGATCATGGATCCGGTCTATGGCTATGAGGCGGTCAACGTCGAGGCGCAGTCGCGCAGCCTGTCTTCGCTGCTCAGCTGGACCAAGCGGCTGATCTCGGTGCGCAAGTCCAATCTGGCGTTCGGCCGCGGCACCATGACGTTCATCCGCCCGGTCAATCGCGCCGTGCTTGCCTATGTCCGGCAGTACCGCGACGAGGCGATCCTCTGCGTCGCCAACCTGTCGCGTTCGGCGCAAGCGACCGAACTCGACCTTTCGGCCTGGAAGGACCGCATTCCGCTGGAGATGCTCGGCCGCACCCGTTTTCCCGCGATCGGCGAACTGCCTTACATGATCACGCTGGGGCCCTACGGCTTCTACTGGTTCCAGCTCAAGGAGCGCGACAAATCGGAGCACGTGGCGCCGTCGCTGGTCCCGGAATTCGAAACGCTGGTCGTGCCGCTCAACGCGACATGGGTGTCGCTCGCCCGCACCCGCGGCGTATTCGAGCGCGACGTATTGCCGGGACATCTGGCGCGAACGCGCTGGTACCCGGAGCGTTCGCCAAAGGCTATTCATCCGAGGGTGACCGCGGCAATCCCGTTTTGCGACATTGGCGACAACAAACCCTGGCTCGCCTTTTTTGAAGCGACCCAGCGCGGCGAGAAGATGCGCTACGTATTGCCGATGCGGATCGAGTGGGTGCGCTTCGATCGCGAGCGTTATAACCCCCACGCCTTTGCGGCGGTACGTCAGGGCGCGCGGGAAGGAACGTTGCTGGACGTTGCCACCGACCAGATCTTCATCGCGCTTCTGCTGCGCAATCTCCGGCAATCCCTGACCCTGGAAGAAGACGGCGTGCGCCTTGAATTCAGGCCAACCAGCAGGTTTTCGGACAGGCCGATCAAGCAGCCCGAGCACATACGCGCCGTCGAAACCGAACAATCCAACAGCACGGCGCTGGTGGATCATGACTACGTGGTCAAGATCTATCGAAAGCTTGAATCCGGCATCAATCCGGAGATCGAGATCGGGCGGTTTCTGACCGAGGTCGCAGGCTTTGCCAACACGCCCGCGTTGCTCGGCAGCGTCGAATTGGTCGAAGGCGACAAGAGAAGCGCGATCGGGGTCGTTCACGCCTTTGTCGAAAATCAGGGCGACGCCTGGACCGTGGTATCGGCCTATCTCGATCGCTTTGCCGATGAGCAGCGCCTTTTGGCGGGCAGCGAGCATCCCCGTGAAAGCGAGGAGCAGGTCCCCTATTTGCATTATATGGCCCAAATCGGAAGACGGGTCGCCGAAATGCACATCGCCCTTGCCGGGAGCCATCAACTTGCCGACTTTGCGCCGGTGCCGACCCGGCCCGAGGACATACAACATTGGATCGAAGACGTGGCTGGCCGCGCCGAACGGGTGTTCGACGCATTGAAGCAACGCCGCGATACGATCAAGGAAGCCGATCGCCTGCTGGTCGACGAATTGCTTGCACAACGCGCGAGCCTGAGGAAGCGCCTGGGCGCGCTGCTGCCGCCGGATATCGACGGCCTCAACATCCGCCATCATGGCGACTTCCATCTCGGACAGGTGCTGATCGTCAAGGACGATATCTTCATCATCGATTTCGAGGGCGAGCCCCGCCGGCCGCTGGAGGCGCGGCGGCGCAAGGGACCCGCGGCACGCGACGTCGCCGGCCTGATCCGTTCGATCGACTATTCGGCAACCGCGGCGCTCGAGCGCGCACTGAAGGTGGCGCCCGACGAGCACGGCAAGATTGCCGCCGCGCTGGCGGAATGGCGCGGCCGCTCGGGGGCGGCGTTTCTCGCCGCCTATCGCGAGAGCATGGCCGATCAACCGCTGTGGCCGGCCGATCCGCGGGCTGCCGAGCAGTTGCTGGATTTCTTTCTGCTTGAAAAAGCGTTCTACGAGATCGAGTACGAGTTGGCCTACAGGCCTGATTGGCTGCGCGTCCCGCTGATGGGGCTGCTTCGAATACTGTATTCGCAACCAAACGAGGCCTCATGACCAAATTGCCCGCCGAGGCCTACGCGATTATCGAGGGCCGCCACTCCGATCCATTTCATTATCTCGGCCTCCACAAAGAGGGCGACAAGACGGTCGTGCGCGCGTTCCTGCCCGAGGCGTCGAACGTCGAGGCGATCGGCGAACATGGCGAAGCGGCGGCGCTGGCGCGCATTCATGACGCGGGCTTGTTTGCCGGTGCGCTTCCGAACGGCTCCAAGCGCTACCAACTGCGCGCCCGTTTCGGCGAGACCGTGGTCGAGCTCGACGACCCCTACCGCTTTCCGCCGGTTTTGAGCGAGTTCGATCTGTATCTTCTGGGCGAAGGCACCCATCAGCGTATCTACGACAAGCTCGGCGCGCATCCGATGACGCTGGATGGCGTTCCCGGCGTGGCCTTCGTCGTGCTTGCGCCCAATGCGCGGCGAGTGAGCGTCGTCGGCGATTTCAATTTCTGGGATGCGCGTCGCCATCCGATGCGCGTGCGCGGGGTTGGCTATTGGGAGCTGTTCATTCCGCACGCCAAACCCGGCGATCATTACAAGTTCGATATTATCGGCCCACGCGGCCAGCATCTGCCGCTGAAATCCGATCCACTGGCCTTTGCCACCGAGATGCGTCCGAAGACGGCATCGATCGTTTTCGACGAGGCCAGGCTGCCGCGTCCCCGGCCCGCCCCCGCCAATATCAACGCGCTCGGCGCGCCGATGTCGATCTACGAGGTCCACCTCGGCTCGTGGCGGCGCAAGGGCCACAACGAATGGCTGACCTATCGCGACCTGGCGGAGCAGCTTCCGGGCTATGTCCGCGATCTCGGCTTTACCCACGTCGAATTTTTGCCGGTCAGCGAACACCCGTTCGACGGCTCGTGGGGCTATCAGCCGACCGGCCTGTACTCGCCGACCAGCCGTTTTGGCGGACCGGAGGATTTTGCCGCGCTGGTGGATGCCTGCCATCGCGAGGGTCTTGGCGTGATGCTGGACTGGGTGCCCGGGCATTTTCCCGACGATCCGCATGGGCTGGGCAATTTCGACGGCACCGCGCTCTACGAGCACGCCAACCCGCTGCAGGGCCGCCATCTCGACTGGGGCACGCTGATCTACAATTACGGCCGCACCGAAGTGGTCAATTTCCTGGCGTCGAATGCGCTGTTCTGGCTGGAGCGTTATGGCATCGACGGCCTGCGCGTCGATGCGGTCGCCTCGATGCTGTATCTGGACTACAGCCGGCCCGCGGGAGGCTGGATCCCGAACAAGTATGGCGGCCGGGAAAATCTCGATGCCATCGATTTCCTGCGCCGTTTCAACACCGAAGTGTTTGCCCATTTTCCGCAGGCCACCACGGCCGCGGAAGAATCGACCGCCTGGCCCCAGGTATCGCGCCCGGTCGAATATGGCGGGCTGGGCTTTGGCTACAAATGGAATATGGGCTGGATGCACGACACGCTGAATTACATCAGCAAGGATCCGATCCACCGCAAGTATCATCACGGCGACATCCTGTTCGGGCTGCACTACGCGTTTTCGGAGAATTTCATCCTGCCGCTGTCGCATGATGAAGTCGTCCACGGCAAGCGCTCGATCCTGGGGCGGATGCCCGGCGACGACTGGCAGCGCTTTGCGAACTTGCGCGCCTATTACAGCTTCATGTTCGCGCACCCCGGCAAGAAGCTGATGTTCATGGGCTGCGAGTTCGGCCAGGAGCGCGAATGGAGCCACGATCGCTCGCTCGACTGGCATCTGCTCGAGCAAAGGAAGCATGCCGGCATCCAGTCCCTGATCCGCGATCTCAACAGGCTGTATCGCGCGTTGCCGGCGCTGCATGAATTGGACTGTGATCAAGCCGGCTTCGAGTGGACCGTGACCGACGATGCCGGTGGCAACGTGTTCGCCTGGATCCGTAAAGGCAACGATGCCCGCGCCCGCTGCCTTGTGGTCGTGAATTTCTCGCCCAATGTGTATTACAACTACCGTGTCCGGGTGCCGTTTGCGGGCAAGTGGCGCGAGGTTCTCAATTCGGACTCCGCGCATTATGGCGGCAGCAATGTCGGGAATGTCGGCGAAGTCCAGACGCTGGACGGCCTGGTGCCCGAGCTCAATCTCACCATCCCGCCCTTGGCAGCTGTATTTCTCGTACCGGAAAGCTAACGCATGCGACTGTCCGCGGGAACGTCCGCACGCCTCGGTGCAAGCTGGGACGGTCGGGGAACCAATTTTGCATTGTTCTCCGCCAACGCGCAGAAGGTCGAGCTTTGCCTGTTCGACCCTCAGGGCCGCCGCGAGCTCGAACGCATCGAATTGCCCGAGCGCACCGAAGACGTCTGGCACGGTTATCTGAACGACGTTTCGCCCGGGCAGCTCTATGGCTATCGCGTTCATGGGCCTTATGAGCCCGAGCACGGCCACCGCTTCAACGCCAACAAGCTGTTGCTCGACCCCTACGCCAAACGGCTTGCCGGACGGCTGGTATGGAGCGACGCGCATTTTGCCTATCGCACCGGCAGCGCGCGCGAGGACCTCTCGTTCGACCGGCGCGACAACGCCCGCGGCATGCCCAAGGCCGTCGTCGTCGACGAGAGCTTCAACTGGGGCCGCCGCGAAATGCGCCCGAACATATCCTGGGAAGACACCATCATCTATGAAGCGCACGTCAAGGGCCTGACGCAGAAACGCGAAGACGTGCCGCCAAATCTCCGCGGCACTTATGGCGGCCTGTCGTCCCCTGCCATGATCGAGCATCTCAAGCGCCTTGGCGTCACCAGCATCGAGCTGTTGCCGATCCACGGCCTCGTCGACGACAGGATCCTGGTCGAAAGGAAGCTGTCGAACTACTGGGGTTACAACACGCTGTCGTATTTCGCGCCGGAACAGCGCTACGCGCAGGATAACCCGCTCGACGCCTTCCGCACCACGGTGGCGCGGCTGCACGACGCCGGCATCGAGGTGATGCTCGACGTCGTCTACAATCACACCGCCGAGGGCAACCATATGGGCCCGACGCTGTCATTCCGCGGCATCGACAACGCCTCCTATTACTGGCTCAAGCCGGACAACCCGCGCTACTACGACGATTTCACCGGCTGCGGAAGTTCGGTCAATCTCAGGCATCCGCGCGTGTTGCAAATGGTGATGGATTCGCTGCGCTACTGGGTCGAGGTTTGTCACGTCGATGGCTTCCGGTTCGATCTCGCCACCACACTGGCACGCGGACCGAACGGGTTTGATCGCAACAGCGCCTTTTTCACCGCGATCCGGCAAGACCCCGTGCTGGCCTCGGTAAAGCTGGTCGCCGAGCCGTGGGACCTCGGCCTCGGCGGCTATCAGGTCGGCGCCTTTCCCTCGCAATGGTCGGAATGGAACGACCGTTATCGCACCGCGATGCGGCGCTATTGGGCTGGCGAAGGCAGCCTGATCGGCGAAGTGTCCAGCCGCATGACCGGCTCGTCCGACCTGTTCAACCACGACGGCCGCGCGCCGCGCGCCAGCGTCAATCACATCACCGTCCATGACGGCTTCACGCTGCAGGATTTATTCAGCTACAACGAAAAGCACAACGAGGCCAATCTCGAAGACAATCGCGACGGCGCCAACGAAAACCACAGCACCAATTGCGGCCATGAGGGTCCGACCGACGATCCGACGATAACAGCGCTTCGCCACCAGCTGCGAAAAAACCAGCTTGCGTGCCTGCTGCTGGCGCAGGGCGTGCCGCTGGTCCTGGCCGGCGACGAAGTCGCCAACTCGCAGTCCGGCAACAACAACGCCTATTGCCAGGATAACGAAACAGGCTGGATCAACTGGGAAGGCCTCGATCGCGAAGGCGACGACCTGATCGATTTCATCGGCCAGATGACCAGGATACGAAAGCGCTTTCCGCAGCTGCGTTCACGGCGCTGGCTCGATGGACGGCGCGCCGATGGATCCTACGGCGTGTTGTGGCTGACGCCGGCGGCCGAAGAGATGAAGGAGCAGGACTGGAATTTTCCGGAAGGCCGGTTTCTCGCCTACGTGCTCGGACCGATCGAGCCGGGGAAGCCGCCGATTTTCATCGTGCTGAATGCCGCACCCGAGGCGATCGCGTTCAAATTGCCGAAACTGCCCGAATACAAGAGCTGGCAGCAACTATTGAACACCGCGGACGTTAGTCAGGCGGTCGCGGAGTTCGCGTCAGGAAGTGATGCGAAAGCCTCTCCGCGCTCGGTCCTTGCCTTTGCGGGTTCGGCATGAATGAGCGGCAATTCGGCGCGAGGCCGACAGCGGATGGCACCTCGTTTCGACTGTGGGCGCCGGCGGCGAAACGCGTCGATCTGCTGCTGGAAAAATCTCAGGCCATGCAACGCGGCGAAGACGGCTGGTTTTCTGCCGATGTGCCAGGCGTAAAGGCCGGCGCCCGTTACAAATTCCGGATCGACGATGAGATCGATGTACCCGATCCGGCCTCGGCGTTTCAGCCGGGTGACGTTTCCGGCCCCAGCGAAGTCATCGATCACTCAAGCTATTCGTGGCGCGCCTCGCACTGGCGTGGACGTCCGTGGCACGAAACCGTGGTGACGGAAGCCCATGTCGGCACCTTCACCAGGGAAGGCACCTACCGCGCCATGATCGGCAAGCTCGATCATCTGGTCGCGAGCGGCATCACCGCGCTGGAATTGATGCCGCTTGCGGATTTCGCCGGCTCCCGCAACTGGGGCTATGACGGCGTGTTGTGGTACGCGCCCGACAGCGCCTATGGGCGGCCCGACGATCTCAAGGCCCTGATCGATGAAGCGCATTTGCGCGGACTGACGGTGTTTCTCGACGCGGTCTATAACCACTTCGGCCCCGAAGGAAATTATCTCGGTCGCTATGCGCCAAGCTTCTTCACCGAGGCGCAGACGCCCTGGGGCAGCGCGATCGATTACCGGGTGGCAGAGGTGCGCGCCTTCGCCATTGAGAATGCGCTGTATTGGCTGCGCGAATACCGTTTTGACGGGCTGCGGCTCGATGCCGTCAATACCATCGTGGAAACGCGGCGAAGTCCCGATCCTGCACGATCTCAGCGTCGCGGCCGGCAAGCTTGCCGCCGAGACCGGCCGCCACATCCATCTCGTGCTCGAAAACAGCGACAACCGCGCAAGCCTGCTGGACGCCACGCAGGACCCGCCACGCGGCAAATATCGCGGGCAATGGAATGACGACTATCACCATGTCTGGCATGTCCTGCTGACCGGCGAAGCGCAAGGCTACTACGGCGATTATCAGCGTTCGCCGATTAACGATCTCGCCCGGGCGCTGGCGTCGGGATTTGTTTACCAGGGCGAAGTCTCCGCCTTTTGGGCCGGCAAGCGGCGCGGCGAGCCGAGCGGCAAGCTTGCTCCCACCAGCTTCGTCAATTTCCTGCAGAACCACGATCAGATCGGCAACCGCGCGCTCGGCGACCGGCTCGAAAGCATCGCGGACCCAAGGGCCATCGAGGCCGCGCTGGCGATTACCTTGCTGGCGCCGATGACGCCGATGCTGTTCATGGGCGAAGAGTGGGGCTCGACAGGCGCCGTTCCCGTTCTTTTGCGATTTCAAGGGCGATCTCGCCGACGCCGTGCGCAAAGGCCGGCGCAGCGAATACGCCTGGGCCTACGCGAAATACGGCGATGAAATTCCCGACCCGCTTGCGAAATCGACCTTTCAATCCGCGATACTGGATTGGGAATCGCGCAATGAAGCGCCGGGAAAAAAGCGGCTGGCGCTGGTGCAAGACCTGCTCGCGATACGCCGGCGCGAGATCGTTCCGAGGCTTGCCGGCGCATCCTTTGGCGATGCGCAGGCGGCGGACAATGGATTGCTGACGGCCAATTGGCACATGGGCGACGGCGCCACGCTGCAGCTTGTGGCCAACCTCTCAAAGAGCGCAATTGCGCGCAAGGCAAGTGCAGCGAACGGCACCCCGATCTGGGGCGGCGAAGCCGGTGACTTGCTGCCGCCCTGGTCGGTGTTCTGGCGCATCGGAGGGCGATGATGCCTCCGGCCATCCCGATCGCGACCTACCGCGTCCAATTGACGCCGAACTTCGATTTCGACGCCGCGGCGGCGATCGTCCCCTATCTGAAAGCGCTCGGCATTACGCATCTCTATGCATCGCCCTTCATGAAGGCCCGCAAGGGCTCGACCCATGGCTATGACATCGTCGATCACACCAGGATCAATCCGGAGCTTGGCGGCGATGCCGGCTTCGAGCGATTGAGCAATACGCTGACGCAGCACGACCTCGGCCTGATCCTCGATTTCGTTCCGAACCATGTCGGGGTGCATTTCGCCGACAATCCATGGTGGCTCGACGTGCTGGAATGGGGTCCGGCCTCGCCACACGCGGTGTCGTTCGACATCGACTGGGACATACTGCCCTATCGAGCGCGCGGCGGCGTGCTGCTGCCGATCATCGGCTCGTCCTATGGACAGGCGCTGGAAAATGGCGAGATCGAACTTCGCTACGATCGCGATGAGGGAAGCTTTTCGGCCTGGTATTTCGAACACCGGTTGCCGATCGCGCCTGAGCGTTACAGCGAGATTCTGCGCAGTGTCGTCAGGGAAGCGGGCGCCGAAGAGGCGGCGGCGGGAAAACGCATTCTCGAGCTTGCGTCGCGCTATCGGGGCTTGCGTCATCCCAACCGCAGTGAAGCGCCGGCGTTCAAGGCGGAACTAAAAAGTATCGCCGGAAGTGCTGACATCATCGCGCGCGGGATCGAGGCCTATCGCGCGGGCGCGGATCGGCCGGCGCAGATGCTTGCGCTGCATCATCTGCTCGAACGCCAGCACTACAGGCTCGGGCACTGGCGGCTGGCCTCCAGCGACATCAACTATCGGCGCTTTTTCGATATCAATACGCTTGCCGGATTGCGGGTCGAGGATTTTGGCACGTTCGATGCCATCCATCGCCTGGTAAAGAAGCTGATCGCGGACGGCAGGCTGCAGGGCCTGCGGCTCGACCACATCGATGGCTTGCGCGATCCGGCGCAATATTTTCAGCGCCTGCGCCGCCTGATCCGGGATGCACAGGGAGAGGATGCCAAGCCGTTCTACATGGTGATCGAAAAGATTCTCGGCGAACACGAAGAGCTGCCATCCTTCATCGGCGTCCACGGCACCACCGGCTATGAATGGCTCAATGCCATCACGCAGGTATTGGTCGACGGCAAGGGCCTCGAACCGCTCGATGAGGTGTGGCGGCAGCTCAGCAATTTGCCGCCCAGGCTCGCCCCTGTCTTGAAGGAGGCCAAGCGCAGGGTTCTCGAGACCTTGCTCACCAGCGAATTCACGGTGCTGACGCGCCTTTTGGCGCGTATCGCCGCCGGCCATTTCTCGACCCGCGACTTTTCCGCCGACAGCCTGCGGCAGGCGCTCGAACTCTACGTGCTGCATTTTCCGATCTACCGCACCTATCTGACTGCAGCGGGCCCAACAGCGCACGACCGCGCGCTGATCTCGCAGACCATCGAAAGAGCGCGAGCGGATTGGTTCGCCGCCGACGAAGGTATCTTCGAATTCCTGCGCGATACGCTGACGATGGACCTGATCAAGCCGGGCAGGCCTGCGCATAGTGCGCCGCGCGTACGCCGCTTTGCGTTGAAGGTGCAGCAGTTTACCGGTCCCCTGATGGCGAAGTCGCTCGAGGATACCGCGTTCTATCGCTACCACCGCCTGCTGGCGCTCAACGAGGTCGGCGGCGACCCCTCAGCCAAAGCACTTTCCATCGACGCCTTTCACGAGGCGATGAAAATCCGCGCCGAGCAATGGCCGCACGGCATGACGGCGACCGCGACGCACGACACCAAGCGCGGCGAGGACGCGCGGGCTCGACTGGTGGCACTGGCCGAACTGCCCGGTGAATGGGCCAACGCGGTTGCGCGTTGGAAAGTCTTCAACGCGTCGCATCTGGTCATCGAAGGCGAAATGCGCGCGCCATCCGTGACGTTCGAATACATGTTGTATCAGGCGCTGCTTGGGGCGTGGCCATCGGGCGAACACGACAATTCATTTCGCGAGCGGATGCAGGCCTATGCGTTGAAGGCGGCGCGCGAGGGCAAGCAGGAGACCAGTTGGCTCAATCCCCACGCAGCCTACGAGAGGGGACTGCGGACATTCATCGAGCGAATTCTGGATCGCTCGGCCTCGGCCGAATTTCTGGCTTCGCTTGAGACGCTGGCACGGCGCGTCTCGCTGCTGGGTGCGCTGAATTCCCTCAGCCAGATCACGTTGAAGGCCACCCTCCCCGGCTTACCCGATTTCTACCAGGGCACCGAGTTCTGGGATTTGTCGCTGGTCGATCCCGATAATCGTCGGCCCGTGGATTTTAGGGAGCGCGCTGCCGTGTTGACGTCGATGGAGCCGCCCGATTGGGAAAAGCTCGTGCAAAACTGGTCCAACGGTCATCTGAAGCTGGCCTGGACCCGGCATCTCCTCAAACTGCGCACTGAATTTGCCGACGTGTTCGCTGACGGCGACTACGAGCCGCTGCAAGTTACCGGGCCGCATCGCGAACATGTCATTGCTTTCGCGCGGCGGCGAGGCCGCGACGGCGTGATAACAGCCGTTGCGAAATCACTCGCGCCGTTTTCCGAGGGCGGCCGGGTCTGGCCCCGCGCGGAAGCCTTTGAAGCAGCACTTGATGTGAGCGGCTATTCGGTTGAAGGTTTTGCCGAGGCCGATGCGACGGAGCTGCGCCTCTCCGAGCTCTTCCGGCATTTCCCGGCGGCGGTGGTCAAGGCCAGATTCGTCGGCGCCGCGAAGCCGGCGCGAAGGCGTGTTGGAGCCTGAAAAGCGCAAGGCCGCCCGGGATCGAGTAAAGGCCGGACGGCCTGGCGGATGTCGTGCCGACAACAAGAGGTCGGTTCCCTCCCTCGCGCATCATCAGAATTCCAGAGAAGTGGTTACCAACACGTTTAGGAGGATGAATGGCGACTTAGTTTTTCGTTGCTGCACGGCAATATGGATCGCGGTTCGTCAGCTGCGCTTGGTCAGCAGCAGGTTGCCCCGATTCTTGATCGCGGCCTGGGCGACTTGCGCAAATCGCTGCAACAACCAAGGCAACGTCACCTCCACCCGGACATGATCGTCCGCCACATCGACCTGACCCGACGCCACCTGCCCCAGCGCGCGGACGCGAAAGATCATGCGATTGTCCTCCCATCTCTCCTCATCGACCTTCAGCACCGGCATGCTGGCAGCGGCACGGGTCAATCCCTCCTTGAGGCGGCGGGTTGCCTCTTCGCGGCCAAGGCGATGCGGAAGCGAAACCACTAGAGGTGCGGACATGGCTGAATCCTCTTCTGACGTAACCGCATGTAATTCCACATTGTCCTGAAAAAAGTGGGCAGCCACAAACGCGGCAGGGAACCCGCAGGAACTTTCCCTGTCGCCGTGTGTTTTCCAGACGATGGCAGCGCAACAGTGGCAGCTGCCGGGCTGGGAGGAAATGCCAAATGTCAATCGGACTGATTATCCTGATCATTCTCATTATCGCTTTGCTCGGCGGCTTCAGCGGCGTCGGAGGCGGACCGTTCTATGGCACCGGATATTATGGCGGCGGCGGCCTCGGGCTCATCGTCGTCATCCTGCTGATCTTGCTCCTGCTCGGACGGATTTAACCCGCGCATTGTTCTCCATTCTCGTCATTCCGGGATGCGCCACTTGGCGCAGACCCGGAATCCATACTCACGGTCGTGGTTATGGATTCCGGGTTCGCTCGTTTCACTCGCGCCCCGGAATGACGGGTTAGATTTTGCTCGCCAGCTTCCTGATCGCGGCCTTTATCGATGCTGCGGCATCATCGTAGCCTTGCCACGCCCCGGTTTTGGCGAGCAGCGACGGCACGGTCCGCACCGTATAGCGTTTCGGGTCGAGATCGCCGCGCACCTGCGCCCATGTCAGTGGCATTGAAACGGTCGCGCCTTCGCGCGCCCGCGGCGACAGCACCGCGACAGCGGTAGCCATGCGGTCGTTGCGAAGATAGTCGAGGAAGATCTTTCCCTTGCGCAGCTTCTTCGACATGTTGAGCAAATAGCGATCGGGACTTTCGTTGGCCATCCATTGGCAAACGCCTTGCGCGAAGGCCTTGGCCTCTTTCCATGTCACCTTGTCTCTTGCGCCATGCAGCAACGGCGTCACCACATGAAGACCCTTGCCGCCGGTGGTCTTGCAGAAACTCTCCAGACCGACGTCGGCCAGATGCTGCCGCATGTCCCTGGCGGCTTCGATGACATCGGCAAATTCGACCTCAGGCGCGGGATCGAGATCGAATACCAGCCGCCCCGGCACGTCGGGCGCAAACGGCGCGCAATTCCACGGATGCAGCTCGAGCGCGCCGATCTGCGCGACCGCCGCAAGCCCTTCGACGCGATCGATCTGCAGATAGGGTTTGTGGTCGCCGAAAACCTTCACTAGCTCCAGAAGATTCGAGGAGCCTTTCATGGCGTGGCGCTGGAAAAAGCGCTCGCCGTTGATGCCGTCAGGCGCTCGGACCAGCGAGCATGGCCGTCCCCTGATATGACCGATCATCCATTCGCCGACCGCCTCGAAATAGCGGGCGAGATCGAGCTTTGTCACGGGCTTGCCGTCACCCGCGTCCGGGCCACATCTCCTTGTCAGGATGGGAGATGATCACGCCCATCACCCCGGCGGATTTGCTGTCTCCTGGCGTCGGCCGCGCCTTGACTGGCTTGGCGGATTTGGCCGCGGTCTTTGCGGTGGGTTTGGCGAGTTTGGTCATGGCCGGCTTCTCCGCCTCCACCTCCTCGGCCGGCTTGTCCTGGCGCAACCCCTTGAACGCAGCCTGCCGGATGTTTCCGGCATCGGTGAAGCCTGCAAATTCGATTTCGGCTACAAGTTCAGGCTTCAGCCAATGCACGTCTTTGGTTTTGCGCGGCGCATTCTTGCCGCCGAACGGGCTTTTGTCGGAGGCCGCGGCCTTCAGCGCCGGCATGATGCGCTTGACCTTGTCCTGTCCGAAGCCGGTACCGACCATCCCGACAAAGGCCAGGTGATCGCCGCGATTGACGCCCGCCATCAGCGAGCGGAATTTGCCGTTGGTGGTTTTCCACCCGCCGAGCACGACCTCATGTCCGGCCCGGCATTTGGCCTTGGTCCAGTCCTCGGACCGGCCCGAGCGATAGGGCGCGCTGAGCTTCTTCGAGACGATGCCTTCCAGCGACAGCTTGCACGCCGACTGCAAGACGGCGTCGCCGCCGGTTTCGAAATGCTCGACATAGCGGATCAATTTGCCTTTGCTCTTCGCCGGCGCCTCCAGCAATTTTCTCAGTTGCGTCTTTCGCTCGGCGAGCGGCAGACCGCGAATATCCATTCCATCGGCGAACAACAGATCGAACGCGAAGAAAATGAGATCGTCGGTGTTGCCGTCGGAAAGCGCGGCCTGCAGCGTGGAAAAATCCGGCGCGCCGTTTTCGTCGAGCGCGACGATCTCGCCGTCAACAAGCACATCGGGAAGCGCGCTTGCCTCCTTCGCAATCGCTTGAAACTTTTCGGTCCAGTCGAGGCCCTTTCGGGTCTTCAGCGTGGCCCCGCCGTCCTCGATCCGCAATTGCACCCGGTAGCCGTCGAATTTGATCTCGTGGCACCATCCCTCCCCATTTGGCGGACGATCGACCGGGGTGCAGAGCTGCGGGCGCTACGAAATCCGGGATTGCGCTGACTTTCCTGCCTTTGGCCGCCGTGGCCGACGGTTCACTTTTTTGACTTTTTTTTTCTGCCCTCGCCTCCGCGGCATCGCCCCGGTTCGAATGCCAGACCGCGTCGGCCTTGCCGGCCGGATTTCGCCGTCATGAATGGTTTGGGTGCCCTGCCCTTGCCTTCGGCGATCTGCTCCATGGTCCGGCCCGACGCGACCGATCGATCATCATCCAGGATGTTGTTGGCCTTGCCTTCCTTGGCGAATTCGTCGCGATGCTTGATCAGGAGCCAGTTGGTCCGCTTTCCGCCGGTGCGGTCGTTGCGCATGCGGACCAGCACCCAGCTGCCGTGCAGCTTGTCGCCATGCAGCGTGAATTTCAGATCGCCTTTCTTGTATCCCCCTTTCGGATCGTCGGATTCCCAATAGCCGCGGTCCCAGAGCTGCACGGTGCCGCCGCCATACTGCCCCTTCGGAATGGTGCCTTCGAAATCACCGTAATCGAGCGGATGATCTTCCACTTCGACCGCCAGCCGCTTGTCGTGCGGATCGAGCGAGGGGCCCTTCGTCACCGCCCAGGACTTGAACACGCCGTCCGTCTTCGAGCCGCAGATCGTAATGCAGCCGGCTCGCATCATGCTTCTGGATCACGAACCGCCGGCGCTTCGACGGCGCCACCGCTGCGTCGCCGCTGGGTTCGGCGGTCTTTTCAAAGTCCCGCTTCTTTCGATAGGTGGACAGGTTTCTCAGAGACACGATTCAATTCCTGCAACGAAAACGGCTCGCTTGTCGGCGGCAGACAAGCGTCCGGAACCAAAACCCCCAGCCGTGGTTGAAGTTCCCGAACCCGTACAAACGCACACAAGCTGGAGATTGTAATGGCCCCGCGCGCCTATTGGAAAGGGTCGTTGAAGCTTTCCCTGGTCTCTTGCCCGGTGGCGCTTTATCCGGCCACGACATCGGTCGAAAAGACCCACTTCCACATGATCAACAAGGAAACCGGCAACCGCTGAAGCAGCAGATGGTCGACGCCGAGACCGGCGATGTGGTCGAGGGCGAACAGAAGGCCCGCGGCTATGAGTTGAAAAAGGGCGAATACGTCGAGGTCGACAAGGAAGAGCTGGAAGCGGTCCAGATCGAAAGCACCCATACCATCGACATTGACAGCTTTGTACCGGTCGAGCGAGATCGACCAGCGCTACATCGATCGCCCCTATTACATCGCGCCCGACGGCAAGGCCGGCGTCGACGCCTTCGCGGTGATTCGCGACGCCATGAAGAACAAGGGCCGCGTCGCTCTGGCACGCATCGTCCTGACCAACCGCGAGCATATCATCGCGATCGAGCCGCTCGGCAAAGGCCTGCTCGGCATCACGCTGCGATATCCCTACGAGGTGCGCGACGAGGATGAATATTTCGACGACATCCGGAATCCGAAGATATCGAAGGACATGATCGAACTCGCAAGCCACATCCTCGACTCCAAGGCCGGGCATTTCGACCTGTCGAAATACAAGGACGAGTACGAGAATGCGTTGAAGACGCTGGTCAGGCGCAAGGCCGCCGGCAAGCCGGTCAAGGTTGCCGAGCGCGAGGAGCGGCCGGACAACGTCATCAGCCTGATGGATGCGCTTCGACAAAGCCTGAAAGGCCGGGGTTCGGCAAAGCGGCGGGAACGCTCCCCGGCGCGGCGAAGCGCGCACCGCACCGCCAGGAAAGCACATCGCTCGCCGGCGCGAGCACGCAAGGCGAGTTGAGGCGGGGTTGGTCCCGTCATTGCGAGGAGCGATGCGACGAAGCAATCCATCGCCACCGTTGCCCTGGCTGTGGATGCTTCGCTGAGCCTGTCATCGGGCGGCGCTTTGCGCCGACCCGTTGGCTCGCAATGACGTGGAAAATTTCAAGCCTCCGCGATCTCAGAATAGCGCGTAGCGAGGCGTGCTGTCCCGGGCATCCACGTCTCAACGGCACAGCAGGAAGAAGACTGTCATGGCCGGGTCAAGCCCGGCCATGACGAAATAAACCAGCGTATCAAAGCAAACTACCTCTTCGCCTTCGCTTCCTGGAGCTCTTCCTTTTCTTCGAACGCTTCTTCGGGACCTTCTTGCCTTCCGCCCTCGCCTCGGAAAGACCGATCGCGATCGCCTGCTTGCGGCTCTTGACCTTGCGACCGGACCGGCCGCTCTTCAGAGTCCCGGCCTTGCGCTTCCTCATCGCGCGTCCGACCTTGGCCGATGCTTTCTTCGAATATTTTCGTGCCATGATTATTCTCCAGTTGCGAGAAAATAATCCTCGCAACTTCGGAAAGTTCCCTCGCGCGGCCGCGTGCTAGTCCGCCGCCCTCAACCGGTAACCAATCCCGGTTTCGGTCAGCACGAATTGCGGACGTTCCGGATCGGCTTCGATCTTCTGCCGGAGCTGTCGCACATAGACCCGCAGATATTGCGCATCGGTCAGTTCGTCCCACAATTCCTTCAACAGAAACCTGTGCGTCAACACCTTGCCGGCGTGCTGCACCAGAACGCGCAGCAATTCGTACTCCTTCGGCGACAGTTTGACGTCCTTGTCGCCGACTTTCACGATGCGGCGCACCAGATCGACGGAGAGATCGCCGGACCGAAACACCGGCCGCTCGCCATGAACCTGCAATTGATGCCGCAACGCCGCGCGCATGCGGGCGAGCAATTCATCCATCCCGAACGGTTTTGTCAGATAATCGTCGGCGCCCAGGTCGAGCGCCTGGACTTTTCCCGCCTCGTCGCCGCGGCTCGAGAGCACCACGATCGGCACGCTGTCGTTGCGCCCGCGGATCATCCGCAGCAATTCATGGCCCTGGATATCCGGAAGGCCGAGATCGAGAATGATCAGCGCGGGATCCTGCGCCAATAGTTCGAGCGCGTTTCTGCCGTTGGAGGCCTCCAGGATATCGTAGCCTTGCGTGCTCAACCCCATCCGCAGCAGCTTGCGGATCGGCGGCTCATCGTCGATGACCAGCACCTTGATCGGTGGGGCGGTCATGCCGCGGTGTCCAGGGCGTTTGATGCCGCGGGAATCGGCAACCGGATGGTCAGCACGGCGCCGCTTCGATCGCTGCGGTTGGCGGCCGAGATCGTGCCGTGCATGGCCTCGACAAAGCCGCGGGAAATCGCAAGCCCGAGGCCGGTGCCGGGGCGGACATGATCGCCTTTTTGCGCGCGATAAAACTTGTCAAACACACTCTCCAGCTCCGCCGGCGGAATGCCGCCGCCTTCGTCGAGGATTTGCAGCACGATCGCATCGTTCTCGCGCGAGCTCCTGATCGATATCGTGGTGTCGGCGGGCGCATATTTCGCAGCGTTGTCCAGCAGGTTAAACAGCACCTGCTCGAACAGCACCGCGTCGAGCTCCAGCATCGGCAAATCGGCGGCGAGCTCGAGCGAGACCTTGTGCCGCAGCAGAATCTTGCCGGCGCGCCGCAAGGCGCTGCCGACGATCTCGCCGATATCGTGGCGCGCGGTATTCGGCACGATGGCGCCGGATTCGAGCTTGGTCATGTCGAGCAGGTTGGCGATGAAACGGTTGAGCCGCTCGGACTCGTCGATCACGGTGGCGAGCAGGTCCCGCTTTTCCAATTCGCTCAGGCCGCCGGAGAGATCGCGCATCGTGGAGGCGGCGCCGAGCACCGAGGCCAGCGGCGTCTTCAGATCGTGCGAGATCGAGGTCAATAGCGCCGAGCGCAAACGCTCCGACTCCACGGTGCGCTTGACGCGATCCATGTCCTCGACCAGCAGCACCCGCTCGATCGCAAGCGCGCCCTGATCCACCAGGGCATCCAGCAATCGGCGCTGGTCCGGCGTCAGCAGCGGCCCGGTCCTGTCGTCGTCGATGCCGATCACGCCGATCGGTCCGCGTCCGGTTCGCATCGGAAGGAACAGGCGCTTGGCGCCGGGCAGCGTATCCGAGCCGCGACCGGCCGGGCGGTCGTTGCCCCACGCCCAGTTCGCGGCGGCGAGGTCGGCCTTGTCCAGCTCATCCTCCGGCGGGTAGCCCGCCTTCACGGTCAGGACGCCGTCCTCGGGCAGCAACAGCACCACCCGGACCTTCAGCATCAGCGCCGTCTGGTAGGCGGTCGCCCACAACACATCGTCGAGCGTGGCGGTGCCGGCAAGCTTGCGGCTAAAGGCATAAAGCGATTCCGTGGTCCGCACCCTGCCGATCGCGGAATCGGCCTGGGTGCGCACGCGCGCCGCAACATTGGAAACCAGAAGGGCGATCAGCATGAAGAAGAAGAACGCCGCCACATTGGTCGGATCGGTGATGGTGAAGGTATAGATCGGCGGCAGGAAAAAGAAGTTGTAGCAGAGCGAGGCTACGACGCAGGCCAGCAATGACGGCCACAGGCCGTAGCGGACCGCGACCACCACCACCGCGGTGAAGAACACCAGGTCGACGTTCTCGATGCCGAACCGGGGCTGGATCAGTTCGGCGACACCAAGGCCAACGGCTACGATCGCGAGCGCCATCAAATACGGGCGCGGATTGAATGGCTCGGGTCGTTCAGCCGTGCGCACCGTCTTCTTTGGAACAGGCTCCGACGCCAGTTCCTCGCCGGCGATCACGTTGACGCTGATATTGCCGGCGCGTCGCACCAGATCATGCACCACCGAGCCGCGCGTCAGCTCGAACCACCAGGAACGCGTCGACTTGCCGATGATGATCTGGGTCACGTTATTGGCGTGCGCGAAACCAATGACATCGTCGGCGATTCGGCGTCCGACAGCGGGAATGGTGAGCGCCTCGCCTCCCAGCGCCTCGGCCAAACGCAAGGTGTCGGCAAGCCGATCCCGTTGCTCTTCCGTCAATTGCAGGCTCCGCCGCGTCTCGATGCTAAGAGCAGTCCACGGCGCGTGCAGGCGGTCCGCCAGCCGCTTGGTATAGCGCACGAGCCCGGCCGCCCGCGGGTCCTCGCTGAGGCAAACCAGGATGCGCTCACCCGCGGCCCAGGGGCCCGCGATGGCGTTGGCCTGCATGTGCGTGAGCAATTGCTCGTCGACGCGCTCGGCGGTCCGCCGCAGCGCCAGCTCGCGCAATGCGGTCAGATTCCCCGGCGAGAAATAATGCTCGAGCGCGCGCTCGGCCTGCTTGGGAACGTAGACCTTGCCCTCTTTCAGCCGCTGAATCAGGTCGTCCGGCGTCAGATCGATCAGCTCGATCGCGTCGGCGCGGTCGAACACCGAATCCGGCACGGTCTCGCGCACCCGCACATGCGTGATCTGGGCGACGACGTCGTTGAGGCTCTCGATGTGCTGGATATTGACCGCGGTGTAGACGTCGATGCCGTGGGAGAGCAGTTCCTCGACGTCGAGGTAGCGTTTGGGATGGCGGCTGCCGGGTGCGTTGGTGTGGGCGAGTTCATCGACCAGCGCGATCCGCGGGTGACGCGCGATCAGCGCGTCGAGATCCATCTCCTCGAGAATCTGGTCCTTGTATTCGATCTTCTTGCGCGGGAGAACTTCCAGACCCTGCAGCAGCGCCTCGGTCTCCGGCCGCCCGTGGGTCTCGACCACGCCAACGACCACGTCGACGCCGGCCTTTCGTTTGGCATGCGCGTTCTGCAACATTTCGTAGGTCTTGCCGACGCCGGGGGCGGCGCCGACGAAGATTTTGAGCCGGCCGACCTGATCGTTCTCTCGCCGGGCGGCTTCCAGCAGCGCATCCGGAGAGGGTCGTTTCTCAAGGTCGCGGCGTTGATCTGCCATACGGGCAATATAGTCCTCACGCCTGATACCGCCTAGGCGGCTCTATTTCGGAGCAGCCGCGTCCAAGCGCCAAATTCAGCGCCAGCACGTTGACCCGCGGCTCGCCTAGCAACCCGGCGAAGCGGCCTTTGGTGTTCTCGTTGACCAACTGCGCGGATGCGATCTTCCGGCATATTCCGCGCTTTGGCGACACGCGGCACCTGGAATAACGCGGCCTCCGGCGAGATATCGGGATCGAGCCCGCTGGCGGAGGTGGTGACGAGATCGATCGGAACGGAAGCGGAGGGATTTTCCGCCTTCAACTTGTCGACATCTTCCTTGACCCGATCGTTCAGCGCCTTGCTGGTCGGGCCGAGGTTGGATCCGCCCGAATTGGCCGCATTGTAGGGCGCCGGCACGGTCTTGGTCGAATCGGCCGGGTCCGGCGCGGTCGTCGCGGAGGGCCGGCCATGGAAATATTTGTCGTCCTTGAATTCCTGCCCGATCAGGGCGGAGCCGACCACCTTGCCGTCCCTCTCGATCAGGCTTCCTTCCGCCTGCTTCGGAAAGATCACGCCCGCAATCGCGGTCAGCGCGAGTGGATAGGCGAGGCCCGTGATCAGCGTCAGCAGGACAAGGACGATGATGGCGGGACGAATTTCTCTAAGCATGTGAGTCTCCTAATTGTTTCCGTCATTGCGAGGAGCGAAGCGACGAAGCAATCCATTCTTTCTTTGCGGCTCCCATGGATTGCTTCGCTGCGCTCGCAATGAGGGGCAAACACTGCGCTCGCAATGACGGGGTTAGGCCAGGTGCAAGGCGGCGACGACGAGGTCGATCGCCTTGATGCCGATGAAGGGAATGATGATGCCGCCGAGGCCGTAGATCATCAGGTTGCGCTGGAGCAACGCGCCGGCGCCGATGGCGCGATACTTCACGCCCTTCAACGCCAGGGGAATCAGCGCGATGATGATCAACGCATTGAAGATGATCGCCGACAGGATGGCGCTCTGCGGGCTCGTCAGATGCATGATGTTGAGCACGGCAAGCTGCGGATAGAACGCCAGGAACATCGCGGGGATGATCGCGAAATATTTTGCGACGTCGTTGGCGATCGAGAACGTGGTGAGCGCGCCGCGGGTCATCAACAGCTGCTTGCCGATCTCGACCACCTCGATCAATTTGGTCGGATTGGAATCGAGATCGACCATGTTGCCGGCCTCGCGTGCCGCTTGCGTCCCGGTGTTCATGGCGACGCCGACGTCTGCCTGAGCGAGCGCCGGCGCGTCGTTGGTGCCGTCGCCGCACATCGCCACCAGCTTGCCCTTGGCCTGCTCGTCGCGGATGAGCTTCAGCTTGTCCTCAGGCGTCGCCTGGGCGAGAAAATCGTCGACGCCGGCTTCCGCGGCGATCGCCGCCGCGGTCATCGGATTGTCGCCGGTGATCATCACGGTGCGGATGCCCATGCGGCGCAGTTCGGCAAAACGCTCGCGGATGCCGCCCTTGACGATATCCTTGAGCTGCACGACGCCAAGCAGACGGCCGTCCTTGGCGACCGCGAGCGGCGTGCCGCCGGCCTTGGAGATTTCGTCCGAGATCGCCACGATCTCGCGGCCGGTCTCCGACATGGCGGTTTGCAGAACGCGCGCGGCATTTCCCGACGCCACGATGCGCGACTGTCCGCCATCGACATAGTTCAGGATCGCGTCGACCGCGCCCTTGCGGACCGACGATGCGCCGGCGTCGACGCCGCTCATGCGGGTTTGCGCGGTGAACGGAATGAAGGTCGCGGCGAGTTCCGCCATGTCGCGGCTGCGGATGCCGTATTTTTCCTTTGCCAGCACGACGATCGAGCGGCCTTCCGGCGTTTCATCGGCCAGCGATGCCAGCTGCGCCGCATCCGCAAGCTCCTGCTCGGTGACGCCGCGGACCGGGCGAAACGCCGTCGCCTGCCGGTTGCCGAGCGTGATGGTGCCGGTCTTGTCGAGCAGCAAGGTATCGACGTCGCCGGCGGCCTCGACCGCGCGGCCCGACATCGCCAGCACGTTGAAGCGCACCAGCCGGTCCATGCCGGCGATGCCGATCGCCGACAACAGCGCGCCGATGGTGGTGGGGATCAGCGTCACGAACAGCGCCACCAGGATCACGACCGAAATCTGGCCGCCGGCATAGGCGGCATAGCTCGGGATCGTCACCGTCGCGAACACGAAGATGATGGTCAGCCCTGCGAGCAGGATGTTGAGCGCGATCTCGTTCGGCGTCTTCTGCCGCTCGGCGCCCTCGACCAGCTTGATCATGCGGTCGATGAAGGTCGAGCCTTGCGCCGCGGTAATGCGGACGCGGATCCAGTCGGACAATACCTGCGTGCCGCCGGTGACCGCCGAGCGGTCGCCGCCGGATTCACGGATCACCGGCGCGGACTCGCCGGTGATCGCGGCTTCGTTGACGGAGGCGACGCCTTCGATCACTTCGCCGTCGGACGGGATGTTGTCGCCGGCTTCGACCAGGACGATATCGCCGACCTTGAGGCTGGTGCCGGAGAACAAGCCGATACTTGTTGCCGGCACCCTCCAACAGCTTGGCCTGGCTCTCGGTGCGGGTTTTGCGCAACGTCTCCGCCTGTGCCTTGCCGCGGCCTTCGGCGACGGCTTCGGCAAAATTGGCGAACAGCACCGTGAACCACAGCCACACGATGATCTGGAAGGTGAAGCCGAGGCCGTCGCCGCCGCCTGTCACCAGATTGCGCAGGAAGATCACCGTGGTCAGCGCGGCGACAACCTCGACCACGAACATCACGGGGTTCTTGATCATCAACCGCGGATCGAGCTTGACGAAGACGCGAGCTGATGGCGGGGATCACGATCTTCGGATCCAGCATGGTCGATACCGGCGCCCGTTTTTGCAGTTTCAGCGTTTCCATGAACGTAACTCCGAGATGAGAGCGATCAGAACAGGGTGTTGGCGTTCATCGCGAGATGCTCGACGATCGGCCCGAGCGCGAGCGCGGGGAAGAAGGTGAGACCGCCGATGATCAGGATCACGCCGACCACGAGGCCGACGAACAGGCCGCCGGTGGTCGGGAACGTACCCGTCGAGGCGGGATGCAATTTCTTCTCGGCGAGCGAACCCGCGATCGCCATCGCCGGGACGATCATGAAGAAGCGGCCGACGAACATCGCGACGCCGCCGGTGATGTTGTAGAAGGGGATGTTGCCGGTGAGGCCGGCGAAGGCCGAGCCGTTGTTGCCGGTTTGCGAGGTGTAGGCATACAGCACCTCGGTGAAGCCGTGCGGACCGGCATTGGCCATCGAGGCCACCGCCGGCGGAAAGCACGACGGCGACCGCGGTCCAGCCGAGATACATCAAGCGGCAGCACCAGGATCGCGAGCATCGCCATCTTGACCTCGCGCGCCTCGATCTTCTTGCCGACATATTCCGGGGTGCGGCCGACCATCAGGCCTGCGACGAAGATCGAAAGCACGACGAACAGCAGCATGCCGTAGAGGCCGGCGCCGACGCCGCCGACAATGATTTCGCCGAGCTGGATGTTGATCAGCGGGATCATGCCGCCGAGCGCGGTGAATGAGTCATGCATGGCGTTGACCGCGCCGCAGGAGGCCGCCGTGGTGATGACCGCGAACAGCGACGAGGCCACAATGCCGAAGCGGACTTCCTTGCCTTCCATGTTGCCACCGGTCAGGCCAAGCGCGTGGAGCGCCGTGGTGCCGCCCGCTTCCGCCCAATAGGTGACGGCGACGCCGGAGATGAACAGCACGCCCATCACGGCCAGGATGGCCCAGCCCTGGCGCTGGTTGCCGACCATGCGGCCGAACACGTTGGTCAGCGCGGCGCCGAGCGCGAAGATCGAGATCATCTGCACGAAATTCGACAACGCGGTCGGGTTCTCGAACGGATGCGCGGCGTTGGCATTGAAGAAGCCGCCGCCATTGGTGCCGAGCATTTTGATCGCGACCTGGGAGGCGACCGGGCCGACCGCGATGGTCTGCTTGGCGCCTTCCAGCGTGGTGGCATCGACGTAAGCGCCGAGCGTCTGCGGCATGCCCTGCCAGACCAGGAACAGCGCGTAGACGACGCAGATCGGCATCAGGATATAAAGCGTGCAGCGCTGACACATCGACCCAGAAATTGCCGATGGTGCGCAGCGAGGCGCGGGCGAAGCCGCGGATCAGCGCCACCGCGAGCACGATGCCGGTTGCCGCGGAGAGGAAGTTCTGGTGCGTCAGGCCCAGCATCTGCACCAGGTACGACAGCGTGCTTTCGCCGCCGTAGTTCTGCCAGTTGGTGTTGGTGATGAAGGAGATCGCGGTGTTGAAGGAAAGGTCCGGCGCGACCGCGGATTGTTCGGCCGGATTGAACGGCAACACCGCCTGCAGGCGCATCAGCGCATAGATGATGAGAAAGCCGCCGACATGAAACAGCAGCATCGCGACCGTATAGGTCAGCCAATGCTGCTCGCGCCGCTCGTCGACGCCGCCGATCCAGTAGATTCCGGCCTCGACCGGCCGCAGGATCGGGGAGAGGAACGTGCGCTCGCCGTTGAAGACGCGCGTCATGTACCAGCCGAGCGGCTTGACCAGCGCGACGACGATTGCGCAGTAGAGAATAATTTGAATCCAGCCGATGGCGGTCATGGGGTATGCCCTTTGGATTTGCGCGTGCACTGCGCCGGAATGCGGTCAGAACCGCTCGGGCCGCAGCAGCGCGTAGGTCAGGTAAAACAGCAGGCCTGCGGAGACGATGGCGGCGAGCGAATAGTCGAAGATCATGGTTGTGCTCCTCAGAGACGTTTGCCGAAGCGATACCGCTCCGCGTGAAGGAAGCGCGTCAAAACTCAAAGCCGTTCGCAGGCGTAGGCGTAGCCTATTCCCGCCACGAAGAAGCCGAGGCCGAGGGCCAGCATGACGACGTCCAACATGAGGTGCTCCTGTGCGCAATGATCTGCGGGGCGAGAGCAATGGCTTCCTCGCCTTGTCGGGTGGTGAGGTGCCACCCGGCGCATAGGTTTTCGAGATAGCCGTAACGGGCAACGTTATAGGAATCTCATAAAAGGCTCTCGCGTGGCCTCCGCCCGTTCGCGTGCGAAGGACGTCTCGCCGGGACGATTTGAGTGGCCCGCCGGCACTTATGAAATCCTTATATTTCGAGGCCTCGCTTCCTCTCGTTTTCAAATGGCGTTTTGACCATCTTGCCAAGTGCGGTTGCAGTTCACAGCCGCGCCTCTACGTGAGATGACGCCATGCCGCTGCCTTCAAAACATCGTGACCCCGGCGAGCTCGATGATCGGCTGCGCGACGCGCATGCCGTGACATCCGAGCTCATAGTCGGAAGTGATCGGCGAGACCTGCCGGCGCTTTCCGTCGGTCGGACAGAGCCGAGAAGACTGAGCGGATCGAACGGCTGATTCAAACCGGAGCCTGGACCGATGCAGCGCTGGCGCTGATCGATCTGGAGCTGCCGCTATGGCAGGTCCGCCGCATCGCCTATGACGAGGGCGAGTGGTATTGCGCGCTGTCGCGCGAGCGCGAGCTGCCCGATTGGCTCGATCGATCGGTCGAGGCCCGTCACGCCGATCTGGCGCTGGCGATCCTGAGCGCGTTCGTCGACGCCCAGCGCATCGCTTCGCCCCACAAGCATGCACCAGCGTGCCCGCCGTGCCGCGCGACGCAAACCCGCTCTACGAGCCGGTCTGCTGCGACAATTTCGGCTAGGCCGCGAACGAACGATCATCGGAATTTCAGATCTTGGCACAGCTTCCAAATTTACCGCGAGAACTGAGATCGACCCAGGTGCTCATTCGCTTTTGCCTGCGAATGATCATCCTGGTTATCTTCGCGGCGTTTGGCAGCATCGGCTTCGGCAGAAGCCTTGCCGCGTTGCTGTGGATGTCCACGATCCTCAGCGCCGTCATCGGCACGATGAGGCGCGAGCCTCCGTTCGACGTCGTTCTCAATCATTGGGATGAGACGGTGGCCTACGCGGCGTTGTTTTCCCTGGTCAGCAGCTTCACTCCCTCCGTTCCGCTTTGAGACGGCCTCGCGCGATCTTATGCGGCTCCTATGAGATCGCGGTCTTGCCGCACTCGAATTCATATCCGGCCGCGAAGATATTGCGAGTCGGCGGCAGCTCGCCGGAAAGCGCGCGACCACTCGCCTTCTAGAAGGAATACCAACGTGAAGCTCGTCGAACCTCCATCGTGCAGCTCTGCATCTGCAATCGTCTTTATCGGCAAGAACAGCCGCGGCCACTGGGTCGCCCAGGAACAGAACGGCCTCTATGGCGGCCTGTTCGTCAACCGCGCGCAAGCCGTCAAATACGCGCTGTTCGAGAACGGCCATCACCCCGAAACCATCGTCGAGCTGTCGCGCGAAATCGAGCTCGACATGGGCGGCAAGCTCCCCTCCCCCGCCGCCGGCACACGGCGCGCCGCATGACAGACCGAACCGCCGTCAGCCAGGAGAGCCAGATGGTTCAGCCTCATTCCGTTTCAAGCCGGGAGCAGGTCGTCGATACCATGATCGGGCTCACACGCCTGTCCAACCTGCATCGCGCCATCGTCGCCGGCAGCGACAGCCTGGAACTCTATCTTGCGCTGCGACGGCGCGGATTCATTCGCGTGGCCACCACCGCGACCTGCCGCATTCCCAAGGGACAGCACGCGGTCGGCCTGATCACGGGTCAGAACTCGCTAGCGGCGATCGAGGCTGCGCTCGCCGAGATATCGCAATTCCTCAGCGCCAGCGCGGCCATCGCCGTCCTGATCAACTCGCGCGAAAGCGGCTTCTGCCTGAAAATCCGGACGCAGGCTGGAGCAGATGGGTTTTCGGATCGAGGCGGGCGTCAGGTGCCAGCAGGGCCTCGTGCTTTCCGCCTATCGGCAAGGCTTCGGCCAGATGGAAAACGCGGCGTGAAATCCCATGACACACCTTGTAAAACCCGCCACCTGGCTGGCGGGCTACATACCCGATCTTCCCACGCCGTTCGATGAAGACGATCGGATCGATCTGGCGGCATTCGCAAAACTTTGCGAACGCCAGATCGAAGCGGGCGTGCGCGGCGATCGTGGTCGGCGAAACCGCCGGCGAGGCCTCAACCCTGACGCCGGCCGAGCACGACACCATCATCCGCGCCGCCGTCGAGATCGCGCGCGGCCGCGTCCGCGTCATTGCCGGAGCGGGGTCGAATTCAACCAGCCAGGCCATCGAGCTGACCCGGCGCGCCGAAGCGGCGGGCGCCGATGCGGTGCTTTCGGTCGTGCCTACTACAACAAGCCGATGCAGGCCGGCATTCGATGCGCACTTTCGAGGCGATCGCCGAACTAGACCGACCCTGCCGATCATCCTGCACGACATTCCCTCGCGGACCATCCGCGAACTGGCCGACGACACCCTCGCGCGGCTGGCGGAATCGAGGCAGTTCATCGGACTGAGGGATGGCGACCGGCGATGTTGCGCGTCCGATGCGCCTGCGTTCGCTGCTGCCGCCGGGGTTCCGACTGCTGTCCGGAGACGACGCAACCGCGCTGGCCTTTGTTGCCAATGGCGGGGACGGCTGCATATCGACGGTATCGAATGTCGCGCCGGATCTGTGTCAGGCGATTTTTTCGAGCTGCAGGCAGGGACGGTTGCAGACCGCGAGATATCTGCAAAATCGGCTGGCGCCGCTGACGGCCGCGCCTCGCCAAGGAGAGCCCGGCTGCCCTGAAATATGCGCTGTGCCTGTTGGGCTTCATGTCGCCGACCACCCGCCTGCCGATCGTTGAATTGAGCGATGCGGCGAAAGCCGAGGTCGCGAGCGCGATCGCGGAGATCGGCGACGAGGATCTGGCCTGCCCGAGCGAAAGCTGGCACGGCGCCGCCGTTCGCAAGGATGCGGCCGACTACGTCGTAGAGGCGTCTCCAATGAGCTTGAATGCGTTTCCGGAGCTGAATGGAACGCCAGAACGCTGCGCGCCTGGCAGCTGGCGATGCTGCGCTTCGCCGTGACATTGGACAATGCCGACAGATTGGCGGTCATGGCGATCGCAAACGAGATCGACAGGCTTGGTGTCCAGCACGACGGCAAGCCGGATTTCAGCTTTTTTCGCAGGACCAGTGCGGAGCTATGCGCCGCTATTCTGCGGCCGAATGAACTTAGCTCCACGCTCTTGCGTCAATACCTGGCGCGAATTGACGATGATCGCCTCAAGCGCGTCTTCGCGGCAGCAATTGAAGCCGACCAACCGAAGGTGTCTTCGGTCAGCAAATCCTATCAAGCACGACAACGGCTTGTGGAGAGGGCTTTCCTCGCGGCGCAGCCAACAGCTGTAATGCGCTGGTCGCGCGAGCGTTGCTTGTGCGGACTACGTGCCGCCGGCGGAAGCACGATCGAGAAAGTGCTTTTCGCGCCATTTCGGGCCGGGACCGCGCATATAATGATCTTCCGGCCGGTATCTCCTGGTCGGGCCGTCCCAGGATGGACCGAAAAAGGTCACCACGGCGCTGACGGCGCTGCGCAGGAAGGAAACAGCAACGGATGCGGTGAACGAAATCTCGTCGGCATGTGACGCTCCACAAGCGAAGCTAGAATCTCGTGGCGGACCGGATGACGGCCGACCTCCTCGTCGCGAACGCTCGGCCGATCGGGATTTGCGCGTCTCCCAGTTGTCGTTCGGCCGGTCGAAGCGAATCCCGCGAAGCTCGAGCTCGCGCTCCATGCGGCGCAGCTTCGAATTGGCGATCGCCTCGATCATGTTCTTCAAATAGCCGTTGACGCGGCGCAGGGCGGTGCGGGCGCGGACGCGAACGCGTTTTCCATGCGTCCGGCCAAACCGGTAGTCGCTCGGTGGGTCTCGTCGGGTGACAAG
Organism: uncultured Alphaproteobacteria bacterium; assembly: GCA_963745785.1. Taxonomy (GTDB): domain Bacteria; phylum Pseudomonadota; class Alphaproteobacteria; order Rhizobiales; family Xanthobacteraceae; genus Bradyrhizobium. Next base: position 110,260 of record CAVUYV010000026.1, read on the forward strand.
ATACGATCGATAATCATCGTCGTAGGTCAAATCGCGGTATTTATCGTCGCCGGTAAGATAAGTGAGCCATCTTCGCATCTCCACCGTCAGCTCATGTTGCGAGCCATTGGTTCGAAGATGCGTATGACAGCATAGGAAATCGAGGCGACCTCCGGCTGTCTCTCATAGGCGCGGCATAAAGGCCTGCCAGCGATGCGGAGCGGCGTCATCGATCTCCATTTTTCTCTTATGAGATGCAACGCCGAGCCATCTGGCATTCCTATGGCATCGTCGGCACATCATGGCGTTGGATTCGTGAGAGTGCAATGGCACGCGCAATGCCCGCATCAGAAGGCACGTTCGGAACAGCTCGAACCGTTCTCGGCGCTTTCCGCGAAATGCTCGACGCCTTTGTCAGCAACCGGATGCGACGGGCCGCAGCGGAAGCCGGCACGTTCGTCCGGCCGTCCCGGGCACGCCAACGCAATCGATCAACGCGCAATGATCGCCGTGCAACTGACGAGCCCAGACCTTTCGCGACGGCAGGAACCGAGGCGTTCGACGGCTGCGATCGAGCAGGACGAACGCTCCGGAATCTTGCCGGTCGAGAACCCGCCACGGTCACCGCGCAATTTCGGCCTCTCGATCCCGGGATCGTCAACGAGGCGATCCCCGCATTTTTCATCGGCCGCAACAAGGAAGGCTTCTGGGTTGCCCGTGACGTCAACGGGCGGATCGGCGGAATTTTCCTGCTTGAGAACTCCGCACTGTCGTTTGCAAGAAGGAACAGCCGACCGGCGGGATGCGCAACCATATTTCCGTCCGAGAGGTTCGAACTCGACCTCGAAAACAACGGCAATCCGCTTGTCGCGCACCTCGGACCGTTGATGCGTCTGGCGATGACGCCATCGGCGGCGAGCCGCCGCCTTCATCCGGCAAAATGGCCCAAGCGATAACTCGCCGGTTCAAAGGATTTTCACGTCCTTTGAATGAAGCCGCCGGCGGGCCGATTTTCGACACGATTCCGGACGGCAATTTCGCACACCCGCATGGCGCCGGTTGCGGGAAAAGGTTAGTTTCTCCGCGAAATCCCGGAGATTCTACGATGTCAAGCGGTGCAGACCTGTCGACGATACTAGATCGCATTCTCGACGCGGCGGCGGACAACCTCAGGATCGCAAAGATCCTGATTCAAATGGGTCTCGACCCCGACAACATTACCTACGACGCCATATTCAACCGCCTGCTGGAAATTGTTCTGGCCAACATCACGCTTGCCAACCTGTTGGGCCTGATTGGCGCGATCTTCTTTGTCGCCACTCTGCTTACCCAGACGATGGTGCCGCTGCGCATCGCCAACATGTTCGGCTGTGCATTCATTGCCGCCTATGGCGCGCTCGCCGGAAACGTCGCGACGTTTCTCCTGTATCTGCTGCTGCTGCCGATCAATGCCTTTCGCCTTCGTCAAATGCTCAATCTGGTCAAGAAGGCGCGTAGTGCAACGCAGGGCGATACATCGAAGGAATGGCTCAAACCGTTCATGACCGAGCGCAAATATCGCAAGGGAGATGTTCTGTTCAAGAAGGGCGACAAGGCCGACGAAATGCTTTTGACCGTCACCGGAAAATTCCTGGTGACCGAAATCGGCGTCGAAGTTCCGCCGGGAAGCCTGATGGGCGAATTTGGCTTCCTGACGCCCAATAACCGGCGGACGGCGACGATCGAATGCACCGAGAACGGGCATGTGCTGACCATCACCTATGAAAAGCTGTTGGAGATCTACTTCCAGAATCCGCAATTCGGCTATTACTTCCTGGTCCTGACCAGCCAGCGCCTGTTGGAGAATATCGCGCGGCTCGAGGCGATTATCGCCCAAAACAAACTTGCGCAGCAGACTGCGGCTGCGAGCGGCCCGCACTGAAATGGCGGCGCGATTTGCTGCCGCGGCAGAGGCAGCATGTGCATTTCATCCGTCATGAAACCCCATCATTCCATTTGACGGCGGGTTTTCCAGTGCTAGCCTCAAAGCCTGTCGCGAGGGAAGGTTCAACAACAACCACCGGAGACGGAACCATGAACGTCGCGTCATCAGCCGTCTTGCCGACCGAGCCGGTCAGCTCGGAAGGTGTCGTCGCCGCCGGCGCCTATGTCGATGGCCGGCGCGTCGCCAATATCGCCATTGACGAAGCCTCGAGCTGGCGCAGCCGGCCGGGCCATGTGGTGTGGATCGGACTGCACGAACCGGACACGTCTCTCCTGAAAGGCGTGCAGCGGCAGTTCCAGCTGCACGACCTCGCCATCGAGGACGCGGCCCACGCCCATCAACGGCCGAAGATCGAACAATATGGCGACGGGCTGTTCATCGTGGCGCGCACCGCTCAACTCGACGGCGAGAGCATCGCGTTCGGCGAAACCCATCTGTTCGTCGGCGAAGGATATCTGGTCTCGGTCCGTCACGGCGCATCGACGTCCTACACGCCGGTGCGCGAGCGCTGCGAAAGCTGTCCGCGGGCGCTGGCCCGCGGCGAGGACTATATCCTCTACGCCATCCTCGATTTCATCGTCGACAATTACTCGCCGGTGCTCGAAACCATCCAGGAGGAAGTGGAGGCGATGGAAGCGCAGGTGTTGGCGAGCGCGATGACGCGGGCGCAGATCGAGCGGCTCTACCTGCTGCGTCGCGACCTGTTGCGGCTGCGGCACGCGGTCGGGCCGCTGGTCGAAGTCTGCCGCAGGCTCGAGCGCGACAATCTGCCGATGGTGCGGCCTACCATGCGGCCGCTGTTTCGTGACGTCACCGATCACGTCAGGACGGTTCAGGAACAGATCGATTCGCTGCGGGAGGTGCTTGCATTTGCCTTTGAAGCGAGCCTGCTGGTCGGTCAGGCTCAGGAAACCGCGGTCTCCAAAAAACTCGCCTCATGGCTTGCGATCATCGCGGTCCCGACCGCGGTCGCCGGAATCTACGGCATGAACTTCAAGTACATCCCCGAACTGCAATGGGAATATAGCTATTTCGTTGTCATGGGCGCGATGCTGGTCGCGTGCGCAGGGCTGTACTGGCGATTCCGGCGCGTGGGATGGTTGTGAGAAAGAGCGTGGTTTTGAGTTGAAACGGCGCGGATGTTTGGCTCACCTCGCCCCGGTTGCGGGGCGAGTGAGAAGCGGTCCTCCACTTCTAAATTCATCACTCGCGGTCAAGCGGCTTTCTTTCATTCACTCCGCCGCGGCGCGGATTTCGACAGGTTCGGCCTTGACCGCGCAGAACTTGAATTCCGGAATCTTGCCGAACGGATCGAGCGCCGGATTAGTCAGCAGGTTGGCCGCGGCCTCGGCGTAGCAGAACGGCATGAACACCATGTTCTCGGGAACGTCGCGATCGGAGCGCACTTTCACCTCGACCGCGCCGCGCCGGGTCTCCAGCCGTATCAGATCGCCCGGCGAGACCTTGATGCGCCGCATGTCCTTCGGCGACATGAAGGCGACGGCTTCCGGCTCGATCTGGTCGAGCACTTGCGAGCGCCGGGTCATCGAGCCGGTGTGCCAATGCTCGAGCACGCGGCCGGTGGAGAGCACCATCGGATATTCGTCGTCGGGCAGTTCGTCCGGCGGCACAACGCGTGCCGGCACGATCTTGCCGCGGCCGCTCTCGGTCGGGAAACCTGACGTGAAGATGATTTCGTTGCCGGGTTTCTGCGGGTCGTCGACCGGATAGGTCACCGCGCCCTCGCGCACCAGCCGCTCCCAGGTGATGTTTTGCAAGGACGGCATCACCTGCGTCATCTCGGTGAACACATCCGCCGGACCATTGTAGTTCCAGGGCAGCCCCATGCGCTTTGCGATTTCCTGGATGATCCAGAGATCCTGCCGCGCGTCGCCCGGCGGCCTGATCACCTCGCGCGCCAATTGCACGCGGCGGTCGGTATTGGTGAAGGTGCCGGATTTTTCCGCAAACGCCGAGGCCGGCAGGATCACGTCGGCATGGAACGCGGTCTCGGTGACGAACAGATCCTGCACCACCAGATGCTCAAGCTTTGCAAGCGCCTCGCGCGCGTGCTGCAGATCCGGGTCCGACATCGCGGGATTCTCGCCCTCGATATACATGCCGGTGATCTCGCCGGCGTGGATCGCGTTGATGATCTCGACCACGGTGAGGCCGCGGACCGGATCGAGATCCTGGTGCCAGAGTTTTTCAAACGGCTCGCGCAGATCGGTGCGTCCGACCGGCTGATAATCCGGCAGGAACATCGGGATCAGGCCCGCGTCGGAGGCGCCCTGCACGTTGTTCTGTCCGCGCAGCGGATGCAGGCCGGTGCCGGGGCGCCCGACCTGCCCGGTGATCAGCGCCAGCGCGATCAGGCAGCGCGCATTGTCGGTGCCGTGCACATGCTGGCTGATGCCCATGCCCCAGAAGATGATGGAAGCGCGCGAACGCGCATACAGCCGCGCCACCTCGCGCAAGGTTTCCGCCGGGATGCCGCAGATCGGCGCCATCTTCTCCGGCGTGAATTCCTTGATGCGCTCCTTCAGCTCATCAAAGCCCTCGGTGTAACCGGCGATATACTGATCGTCGGTAAGGCCTTCGGTGATGATGGTGTTGATCATCGCATTCAGCATCGCGACGTCGCTGCCGGCCTTGAACGCCAGATGCTTGTAGGCGTGACGCGACAGCGACTGCCCGCGCGGATCCATCACGATCAGCTTGGCGCCGCTTTTTGCCGCGTTCTTGAGGAAGGTCGCGGCCACCGGATGGTTGATCGTCGGATTGGCGCCGATCACGATGATGACCTCGGCATCGAGCGCCGCTGCAAACGGCGCCGACACCGCGCCTGAGTTGAGGCCTTCCATCAAGGCGGCGACCGAGGAGGCGTGGCACAGCCGCGTGCAGTGATCGACGTTGTTGGAGCCAAAGCCGGTGCGCACGAGCTTCTGGAACAGATAGGCTTCCTCGTTCGATCCCTTGGCGGAACCGAAACCGGCAAGCGCCTTGACGCCCTTCTGGTCGCGAATTTTGACGAGGCCTTTTGCGGCGATGTCGAGCGCCTCTTCCCACGAGGCTTCGCGGAAATGCGTGAACGGATTGGCGGGATCGACCTGGTCGTTGGCGTCCTTTTTCGCATTGGGCAGCCGCACCAGCGGTTTTGTAATGCGGTGCGGGTGATGGATGTAGTCGAAGCCGAAGCGGCCCTTGACGCAGAGCCGGTTGTGGTTGGCCGGGCCGTCGCGGCCCTCGGCGTAGATCACCTTGTCGTTCTTGACCTGATAGGTGACCTGACAACCGACACCGCAGAACGGACAGAGCGAGTCGACCTTCTTGTCCGGATAGGTGACGCGGGTCTGGTTGTCATCGAGCATCACCGCGGGCATCAGCGCGCCGGTTGGACAGGCCTGCACACATTCACCGCAGGCGACGCAGGTCGATTCCCCCATCGGATCGTCGAAATCGAACACGATCTTGGAACCGTGATTGCGATAGGCCATGCCGATCACGTCATTGACCTGGACCTCGCGGCAGGCGCGCACGCACAGCCCGCACTGGATGCAGGCGTCGAGATTGACGCGCATCGCCGGATGGCTGGCATCGCCATGCCAGCGCTCCGCCGCCGGAAAACGGCTTTCGGTCACCTCGACCTTTTCCGCCCAGTGCCAGAATTTCGAATCGGGATCGTGTGAAGTCTCGCGCGCCGGCTGGTCGGCGACCAAAAGCTCCATCACCATCTTCTGCGCCGCGACCGCCCGCGCGCTGGCCGATTTCACCTTCATGCCGACGCTCGGCGTCCGCTTGCAGGAGGCGGCCAGCACCCGCTCGCCCTCGATCTCGACCATGCAGGCGCGGCAATTGCCGTCGGGCCGGTAATCCGGTTCGGGCGAATAGCACAGATGCGGAATCTCGCGGCCCTGGCGCTTTGCGACTTGCCAGATGGTCTCGCCGTTGATGGCCTCGACCTGCTGGCCATCGAGTTCGAACTGGATTTTTGTCATTCCGCGGCCTCTCGAGCGCGTGTTCCGCAAAAGTGGACACCGGTTTTGCGATTAGAACACGCGCCAAATTTTAGATGTGAGCATTTTCTTGCGGCAAACCGCTGCACACTCTGCCGGAAAATGCTCATGGCACGAATTCTTCCGGGAAATATTTAATCACCGAGGTCAGCGGATTCGAGGCCGCCTGGCCGAGACCGCAGATCGACGCATCGCGCATGACCTGGCTGAGTTCGTCGAGCAGCTCCCGGTTCCAGACCGGCTTTTCCATCAACAGCGCTGCCTTCTGGGTGCCGACCCGGCAGGGCGTGCACTGGCCGCAGCTTTCGTCCTCGAAGAAGCGCATCAGATTGAGCGCCGCACCCTTCACGCTGTCCTGCTCGGACAGGATGATGATCGCGGCCGAACCGATGAAGCAGCCGTATTTTTCCAGCGTGCCGAAATCGAGCGGGATGTCGTCCATCGATGCCGGCAGGATGCCGCCGGAGGCGCCGCCCGGCAGGTAGGCGTGGAATTTGTGTCCGTGCGCCATGCCGCCGCAGAACTCGTCGATCAATTCGCGCACGGTGATACCGGCTGGCGCCAGCTTCATGCCGGGATTTTTCACACGTCCCGAGACCGAATAGCTGCGCAGGCCATGGCGATCATGGCGGCCGTGGCTGTTCCACCATTCCGCGCCCTTTTCGACGATGTCGCGCACCCACCACAGCGTCTCGACGTTGTTGATCAGCGTCGGCAATCCGAACAGCCCGACCTGGAACGGATATGGTGGCTTGTGCCGCGGCAATCCGCGCTTGCCTTCGATGCTTTCCAAGAGCGAGGATTCCTCGCCGCAGATATAGGCGCCGGCGCCGCGGCGCATGTGCAGCACCGGGCCGCCGGGCGGCAGTTTTGCGATTTCGCGCTCGAGAATTTCGCGCGAGGCCGGATATTCGTCGCGGATGTAGATGTAGATTTCCGCCGCTTCCACGACATGGGCGCCGATCAGCGTGCCCTCGAGAAAGCGATGCGGATCGGTTTCGAGATAATAGCGATCCTTGAACGTTCCGGGCTCGCCCTCATCGCCGTTGACCGCCATCAGCCGCGGACCGGGCTCGCCCGCCACCGCGCGCCACTTTCGGCCCGCCGGAAAGCCGGCGCCGCCGAGACCGCGCAAGGACGCGTCGTCGAGCGCCTTCAGAAGATCTTCCTTCGACAATTCGCCCGTGCGCAGCCGCTTCAACAGCGCGTAGCCGCCGCCGGCGACATAGGCGTCGTAGTCGATATAATCGGGCACATGAGCGTGGGTATCGCCGCCCTTCGCGGCTGCAAGCACACTCGCCACACTGGCGCGGTCGACAAAGTGATGGCCGACCTCGGCCGCGGGCGCGGTGTCGCAGCGGCCGACGCAGGGCGCGCGCACCACGCGAATGCCGGGGCCGGCGATGGTCTGCAATTCATGCAGCAATTTTTCGCCGCCCAGCATCGCGCAGGTCAGCGAATCGCAGATGCGGATGGTCAGCGGCGGGATGTTGGCTTCGCCTTCCTTCACGACGTCGAAATGCGCGTAGAAGGTCGCGGTCTCGAACACCTCCGCAAAGGAAAGCTTCATCTCGTCGGCGAGCGCTGCGAGATGGCGTGCGGAAATCTGCTTCCAGCTGTCCTGGATGAGGTGCAGATGCTCGATCAACAGGTCGCGCCGCCGCGGCCGGTCGCCGAGCAAAAGAGCAATCTCTTCAGCGGCTTGCGGATCGACCTGGCGGCCCTTGGGGGTCGATTTGGCCCGCTTTCGGCCCTCGCCCGGATGTTCGAACGAGCGGACTATTTGCGCGTCATGGCTCATTGAAACATCTCATTTCTAATGCCCGGCAGGGGCGATCCTAGTCCGTGGCATACCACATGCCAAGGAAAAAGTAGACCATTGGCATGGGTTCCAAGGCATCAGGCCCAGGGTTCGTTCCTCTTTCAGGACCGCGAATCGCGAAGAAAGCGCGAGGCGCGCCGGGCGGGCATCACGCCCCTGCCGCGGCCTTTTCGATCAGAAAGACGAACCGACGCTCGGCGCGTTCGGTGATCTCGACCTTATCGCCGGTTTCCTGGATCAGGTTCGGGATGTCGATCACCGACAGCGGATCGGTGCAGTGCACTTCCAGGAAGGCGCCCGGCGTGAGCGCCTTCAGCGCCTTGCGCGTCTTCAATGCGGGTAACGGACATTTGAGACCGGTAAGATCGAGTTTTGTTGGGGCCATGCGCCCATACATGGCGGACGCAACTCATATCGTCAACGGACATCGCGCGGCCACCGCGCTTCAGATCAGGCTCGCATAAGACAAGAATCCAACGGTCTGGCCGGGCTGAACCTGCGTGATGTCTTCGCCGAGCTCGACCAGCCCGTCGGTGTCCACCAGCGATGACAAAAGCCCAGCGCCCTCACGGGGAAATTTTGCCGCTTCGAGCACGCCGTCGGGCGCTTTCCGCAAGACGACCCGGACATATTCGCGGCGCGCGATCTTCTTCTTGTAGGCGAAGGCGGCGCGGACCGACATCGGAACGAGCGGCTGCTGCATGGCGCCGGCCAGCGCCAGAACGGTCGGCCGGACCACATGGACAAAGGTGACAAAACTCGCCACCGGATTTCCCGGCAAGCCGATGAATGGCGTGCCGCCGATAATTCCCATGGCGACCGGACGTCCGGGCTTGATCGCCATCCGCCACAGCACCAGCGTGCCGACATCTTCGACACCGGCCTTGACGTGGTCCTCCTCGCCGGTCGAAACGCCGCCGGTGGTCAGGATCAGGTCGTGGGCAGCGGCGACCTGCTTCAGCCCGCGAGCCAGCGAAGCGCGATCGTCGCGCAAGATGCCGAGATCGCTGACCTCGCAGCCCAGCCGGGAAAACATCGCCATCAGCATGAAGCGGTTGGAATCGAACAATTGCGCGGCTGCGCGCGGCGCTCCCGGCGATACCAGTTCGTTGCCGGTCGAGAACACCGCGACGCGGATGCGCCTGCGCACCTCGACATGGGTCAGGCCGAACGCGGCCACCAGCGCAACATCCTGCGGCCGCAGGCGCTGGCCGGCTTTCAGCGCGGAATGACCGGCGGGAATATCCTCGCCTGCAGGGCGCACATTGGCGCCGGGTTTCAGGCCCGCCGGCAGGACGACCTTGCCGTCCTCATCGAGGCGCACGTCCTCCTGCATGAACACGGTGTCGGCGCCCTCCGGCATCGGCGCGCCGGTGAAGATCCGCACTGCATGGCCCGGCCTGGCCGGCTCTTGCGCCGACGCGCCGGCCTGAACGCGTCCCCTCACTGGAAAAGCTTGCTCGCCCTGCGGCGGCAGGTCACCGCTGCGCACGGCATAGCCATCGACGGCGGAATTGGTGAACGGCGGCAGCGGCAGCGGAGCAGAAATGTCGCTTGCGAGAATGCGCCCATCTGCCTCAGCGAGCGAAACGGTCTCAACCTCGCGGACTGGCGTCACCCGCGCGGCGATGATTGCGACGGCTTCATCGACCGACATCATCGGTCCGCCAAAGGCAAAGCAATCGTCGGACAATTGCGCCATCTTGACTTCTCAGCTTTCGGTCACGCTTCGCGCCAGCACGTCTTCGATCGACAGCGCGGCCTTCTGCATCATAGCGGCGATGGCCGGGATGTCATCGAGATGGGCGACGGGAAGCGTGGTTTTAAGCTCGGCGTCGGTCGCGATGCCGACGATGCCGGGATCGTCAGGAAATAGCACCGGCTTGCCGTTGGCGGCGCGATGCACCTCGATCTTGCGGTGCGGCTCGGACTTGAAGCCTTCGACGATCACGAGATCGACCGGCGACATCTTCCTGAGCAGTTCCGGCAGCCGCGGCTCGGGCGCGTTGCGCAACTCATGCATCAAGGCCCATCGCCTGCCGGAGGACACCAGAACTTCGGCGGCGCCGGACTGCCGGTGCACCCAGGAATCCTTGCCCGGTACGTCGACATCGAAACTATGGTGGGCGTGCTTGATCACGGAGACGCGCAGGCCTTTGCCAAGCAGATGCGGGATGACGCGCGCCAGCAGCGTCGTCTTTCCGGCGCCGCTCCAGCCCGCAAGGCCTATCACTTTCATCTCATTCTCCGAGCCGCCGGCGGAACCGGGGCTATGTTTTGTCCTGCGGTGCTTTATATCGGCTAACAGGCAATGTCATGCTAGCCTCCCGGAAGATGATGAAGATCGATAAAGCGCCCGTTCCTCTGATCCTCCCCAATCCGCAGGATCCGCGGCTGACCGAACGCGTCGCCGGGACCGACCAGACCGGGGCGGCAGTCGAGATCAATGTCCCGGTGGAGCGGCCGCTGACGCTGTACCTGAACGCGCAGGAGATCGTCACCATGATGACGATCGGCGACTACCCGGAATATCTCGCGCTCGGCTATCTGCTCAACCAGAACATGCTGAAATACGACGACGTCGTCACCGAGGTCGAATATGACGACGATCTGCAGGTGGTGGTGGTGCGCACCGAGCACCACACCAATTTCGAGCAGAAACTGAAGAAGCGCACGCAGACCTCGGGCTGCGCCCAGGGCACCGCGTTCGGCGATCTCCTGGAAGCGGTGGAGAGCGTCGCGCTGCCGAAGGCGGAGCTGCGCACCTCCTGGCTCTACCAGATGACGCACGCGATCAACACCATGCCGTCGCTCTATCTCGAGGCCGGCGCGATCCACGGCTGCGTGCTGTGCAAGGAAGGCCAGCCTGTCTGCTACACCGAAGACGTCGGCCGCCACAACGCCGTCGACAAGATCGCGGGCTGGATGTTCCGCCACGGCGTCGATCCCGCCGACAAGATTCTCTACACCACCGGACGGCTGACTTCCGAAATGGTGATCAAGACGGTGCGGATGGGAATTCCGATCCTGGTTTCGCGCTCGGGCTTTACCGCCTGGGGCGTCGATCTGGCGCGACAGGTCGGATTGACGCTGGTCGGGCGCACACGGGGAAAACGCTTCATCGCGCTGTCCGGCGAGGAGCGCATCGTCTACGACCAGAACCTCGCCTTCGTCGAAGAGGAATCCGCGCGTCACAAGCGCAAGGGCGCCGAGCGTGACGACTGACGCGCCGCCAACCCCCGGCGTGCTGCTGGCCGGCGGCCTGGCGCGGCGGATGGGCGGCGGCGACAAGCCGATGCGCCGGATCGGCGGCCGCACCATCCTCGAGCGTGTGATCGCGCGGCTAAAGCCGCAATGCGACGGGCTCATCCTCAACGCCAATGGCGATCCGGCGCGGTTCGCGGCATTCGGACTTCCGGTGATCGCCGATACGGTCGCGGATTTTCCCGGACCGCTCGCGGGCATTTTGGCGGCGCTCGACTGGGTCGCCGCGAACCGGCCGGAGATTTCCTGGGTGCTGAGCGCGGCGGCGGATTGTCCGTTCCTGCCGCGCGATCTCGTCGCGCGTCTGCATCGCGCCCGCGCCGAAGAGAACGCGCAGCTTGCGGTCGCGGCTTCCGGCGGGCAGTCGCATCCGGTGATCGGATTGTGGAGCGTTGCGTTGCGCGAGGAACTTCGCCACGCGCTGGTGGTGGAAGACATCCGGAAGATCGACCGCTGGACCGCGCGTTACAGGCTGGCCACCGTGACATGGCCAACAAAACCGCTCGATCCGTTCTTCAATGCCAACACCGTCGATGACATCGCGGAGGCGGAGCGGCTGGCGGCGCTGGATGGGGGCTAATTCGTCGCAACCGCGCGACCAACAGGGACATCGATCATGACCATCGAGCTCGATCTAGCCGGCCACATTGCCTTGGTGACGGGCGCCTCCCGCGGCATCGGCGCCGCAATTGCCGTCGCGCTCGCCGAAGCCGGTGCCGCCGTGGCGGTCAACTACCGGGAACGCGCCGACGATGCGGAGACGGTTGTTGGAAAAATCAAGGGCATGGGCGGCCGCGCGATTGCCGTCGCCGCCGACGTATCGCAAGCCGCCAGCGTCGCAAAGATGGTTGATCACGCGGCCTCGGCGCTGGGTCCGATTGACATTCTCGTCAACAACGCGGGCATCGCGATCGTCCGTGGCATCGATGACCTGACCGAAAGCGATTTCGACGCGACGATCGCGGTCAATCTCAAATCAGCCTTCCTCTGCACGCAGGCCGTGCTGCCGGCGATGCGCGCAAAGAAGTGGGGCCGCATTGTCAATATCTCTTCCGGCGCCGCGCGCGGCGCCGGCGCGATCGGTGCCCACTACAACGCCTCCAAGGCCGGCATGGAGGGGCTGACGCGCGGCTATGCGGCGCGGCTGGTCAAGGAAGGCATTACGGTCAATGCGGTGGCGCCCTCGCTGATCGAAACCGACATGATGCGGGGCCGATCCGATCTGGCGAGCAGGATCCCGCTTGGCCGGCTCGGGCATCCCGAGGAGGTGGCGCAAGCAGCGTTATTGATTCTCGGAAACGATTACATGACCGGCCAAACAATTGTCCTGAATGGCGGCATGGCATTCATTTGAATGGGGATGGCTGCGGCGCGCCCGCACCTTCGTCATCCTGAGGATGCGGCCTCTCGGCCGCGTCTCGAAGGATGTCGCGGGCAGCCTCACGCGTTCGCGACGACGCGAAGACGCGCTCAGCTCACCATGAGGGTCCGGCTACAATTGGCGCTTATCGGAAAAATCTACACCGCCAGCGGAGCGGTCCAGGCGTCGTAGGCATAAACCCAGTCGGTGTCGGTTTTTTCCTTGAGCCAGGTATTGGTGCGCGACGTCTGCTGGACACGCGCGGTTCGGTCTTTTCGGCTCGCCTCAAACCGACGAAACGCGTTCGCGACACCGTCACGATCGACACCTTCGAGGCAACGCGAAAGCACGGCGGCGTCTTCGATCGCCATGGCGGCGCCTTGTGCCATGTAAGGGGTCATCGGATGGCAGGCGTCGCCGAGCAGCGTCGCGTTTCGGTCCGCCCAGCGAGCAAGGGAATCGCGATCGACGATCGCCCATTTGTGCACATCCGGGCAAGCGGCCAGGACATTTTCGACCTGACGATCAAAACCCTCGAACGCCGAACGCAATTCCTTGACGTCGCCTTTCGCCGACCAGGACTCGATCCTGAAGTCCGGCTCCGGCTGGCTGGTTACAAAATAGATTTCGCTCCGGTCCGGCTTGACGTAGTAGATAACGATGTGGCGGTCTTCTCCCCACCACTTGGTGCAATCATCTATTGTTTGCCCGTCAAGAAGGGCGGCGGGATAGGTGGTCCGATATGCGATGCGCCCGGTAAAATTCACCGGCGAGGCGCCGAACAATATATCCCTTACCACTGAATGAACGCCGTCCGCTCCAATGACCGCATCCGCAACCGCGATTGCACCATTGGCAAAAGCCAATCGCACGCCGCCGTTGGTCTCCTCCAGTCCGACCAGCCTGTGGCTCAGCTTGACGCATTCGTGAGGAACTATGCTGGCCAGGGCGGCGTGCAGGTCTCCACGATGGGCAAGCAAATAGGGCGCGCCAAATTTCTTTTCGGCGCTCTCACCGAAAATCATGTCGAATTTGACTTCGCCTGTTCGCCAGTCCCGGTTGTTCCAGGAGCGCGGGTAGAAGGACTGTTCGCGCAATCGCGCTTCGAGCCCCAGCCCTCGCAGAACCTTCATGGCGTTGCAGCCGATCTGAATTCCGGCGCCGAGCCTGATGAATTGCGCAGCCTGCTCGTACACCGTGACATCGATACCCACCCGCCTGAGGGCCGCCGCGGCAGCGAGGCCGCCCATGCCGGCACCGATAATCGCAATGGATAAAGGTCTTGCCATCGATTCACGTCAACCAGGTGCGCGCCGGCTAAGCCGGGCTGAAGCCAGCCTGTGCCAGCGCCGCGCGGCTTTCCTCGGACGCCAGAGCCCGCAAAAATGCCTGCACCGCCGGGCGTTGTTTGCGCGCGGTGACCAGCGCGAAATCATAATGCTCTTCGGTGAGCGGAATGAAGCCCAGGCCCGACGCATGCGCGACCGGCGCGATGGTCACGCCCCAGTCGGCGCGATGCTGCGCGACGGCGGCTGCGACCGCGTTATGCGAGCGCGGCTGATTCCAGTAGCCGTCCGGGCGGGCGTCTCCGAGCAGCCGGTCGATCAGGATGCGCGTGCCCGCGCCCTGGTTGCGGTTGACCATGATGCAGGCGGGGTCGGCGAGCGCGGCGCGCACCGCACTTTCCGCATTCAACCCCTCGAACCTTGCATCGCCGACACGAAATACGATGCCCTGCATCCGCCGCCAGCCCGGCACCAGTTCGAGACCGGCCATCAGAAACGGCGCGTTGTAGTTTCCGGTCGCTTCGTCGAACAGATGGATCGGCGCGAAATCGCATTCGCCGCGCCGCGCCGCCGCGAGACCACCGAGGCTGCCGACCGCGATCGAGCGCACGACGAGACCGGCGCGCGCCAACGGCGCCGTCACCAGATCGAGCCCGGTGCAGTGGCTTCCGATGATGACAAGGTCGGGCACCCGCACATGCGGAGTGAACAGCGTCACCTCGGCATCGGAGCCGGCCGCCATCTGATCGGCGAGCGCATCGATCTTCAAGAAACCGTCGGCCTGCGCGAACGACGTGATCGCACCGGAACCCTTGCCGGAGGGATAGGCGATCAGGCCTCGATCGCCCTCGACCAGCGACACCATGACGAATTCGGTGCGGCCGAGTTCGGAGGCGATCCGCACCGGGACCTTTGCCATGACCTTGGCATCGGAGCGCGGCGGCAGTCCCGCCATCCGCCGCAGCACCGGCACGATCATGTCGTGAAAGGTGAACATCGCGGAGGTCGGAAATCCCGGCAGGATCACCACCGGCTTGCCGTCGCAGACCGCAAGACACAGCGGCTTGCCGGGTTTCAGTGCGACGCCATGCGCGATGATGCCGGGTTTTCCAAGCCGCGCGATGATGCGATGGGATACGTCGCCGGCGCCCTTCGAGGTGCCGCCGGATAGCACCAGCATGTCGCAGGTCTCAAGCGCCTTGCGCATGGTGGCTTCGAGCTGTTCTTCGTCGTCGGCAATGGCGCCGAGAAACACGGCCTCGCCGCCGTTCTCGCTCACCGCCGCCGCGACGATCGCGCCGTTGGTGTCGTAAATCTCGGCGGGGCGCAACGGCTGGCCCGGCTGCACCAGTTCGTCGCCGGTGGAGACCACCGCGACGCGCGGCCGGCGCGCGACGGCAACTTGCGCGATCCCGCAGGCAGCCAACATGCCGATCTCGCGCGAGCCGATCACGGTGCCGGCGCGCAACAGCGCCTCGCCGCGCGCGATGTCGGAGCCCGCATAGGATATGAATTGTCCCGGCGAGGCGGCGCGGCGGATCTCGATCGCGCGATTGGCAATGGGCTGGGTATGCTCGACCATGACGATAGCATCGGCGCCGCGCGGCACCGGACCACCGGTCGCGATCGAGGTGGCGGTGCCGGACAGCACCGGCCGTATCGGCGCGGTGCCGCAGGCGATGACTTCGTCGTTCAGCATGACGCGGACCGGCGTCGCCTCAGTGGCGGAGGCGAGATCGGCGGAGCGCACCGCAAAGCCGTCGACATTGGAGCGGTCGAACGGCGGCACATCGATCGGCGCCACGATATCCTGCGCCAAGGCGCAGCCGAGCGCGTCCGAAAGCGGCCGCTGCTCGCTCGGGATCGGGACGCGGAAACAGCGCGGCTTCGAAACGCTCAAGCGCCTCTTCGCGCGAGAGGATGTTCAGGAACTGGTCCTGATCCATGCCGTCGCGGCTTTTCGAAGAGGGCGCATTGCTCATGTCGGAACTCATATCAGTCGCGCAACATATAAGCATCTACCGGCGTGCCCGCAGCAAAACCTTCGCTGGCTGCGGGCACCGCGAACCAGCCATCGGCACGCGCGATGGTCTGGAGCGACATATCGCCGACAGAAAGCGGCATCCAGGCATCCTCAATTTGTTCGAGCAGGACGATCTCGGCAATGCCGACGCTTGAAGCAATCTTGCGCTGAAGCGGCAGCGTGAGCCTCTGTCGCGGCCAAAGGCCGGACAACCGGTCCAGCACGGGCAGCGCCAGCGCCCACCATGCCGCGAGCGCCTGATCCGGCGCCCCCGGCAACGCAATGACCGGAACCTTTCCAATTCTGCCGACGGCAGCAGTACGTCCCGGCTGCAACGCGATGCCATGCGCGAGAACCTCGCCGCGCCGGGCCAGCGCCGCGATCGCCGCATCGCTGCGGCCGACGCCGCTGCCGCCGATCGTGACCAGCACATCGCACGATGCGGTATCGAGCGCCGTCACGATCGATTCGGCATCGCGCCCTTTGGCCTCGACGAGGACAACGTTCGCCCCCGCTGCGCGCGCGTTCTCCGAAATCAGCTGCGCCGTCGCCGCATGGCCTGAGGCCGGGGGAATGGCGACGGCGCGCAGGCGCGGCCGGCGCACGTTCAATCTCTCCAGACCCGCCGCGCGCGCGACCAAAAGGTCCAGCGGGCGAATGCGCCGCCCGGCGGCAATGACGGAACCAGCTTGCGCGATGTCGCCGCCGATCCGGCGAACGCCCTGCCCTGGTATCGCTTCGGCCAACACCTGAACCATGGGGCCTGTTTGATCGACGAGATCAGAATCGATCACGCAATCGCAACCCTCCGGCATGGCATCGCCGGCTTCGACCCAGACCGGCAGTCGGGCCAGCGGCAGCGGCGAATAGGACGACGCGCCGACGAGATCGCGGGCACGCAACGCCCAGCCATCGCCGGCGGCGATATCGGCCGGCGGAAACGCCTTCAATGGCGGCATGTCGGCGGCGACGCAGCCGAGCGCATCGGCGAGCGAAAGCCCAATGGGCGCCACCGGCTTCAAGCCATCCAGCAAAGCCGCGAGCGCCTCTTCGAGCGGGGTAAGCGAAGGCGGCAGGCGCTGGGTCGGGATCATAAGGGGCTCTCCTCGCCCGATGGTGCGGCCCAATTGCTCACTCGATGACAATGCGGGGCGCGGGTTTTGTCGCGCTACCTGCGGTGATCGCCGACCAGACGTTGCGGGCGATGTCGGTGTAGTGCCTGGCATGAACGCCGTCGGGCTCGGTCGCGACAATGGGGCGTCCATCGTCGGACGTTTCGCGGATCGCGATATCGAGCGGTATCTCGCCGAGAAATGGAATGCCGCGCATTTCGGCCTCGTGCCGTGCGCCGCCGTGGCCGAAGATCGGCGTGACCTGATGGCAGGCCGGGCAGCAAAAGCCCGACATGTTTTCGATCAATCCCAACAGCGGCACGTTTACTTTCTCAAACATCGCGATGCCGCGCCGCGCGTCGATCAGGGCGATGTCCTGCGGCGTCGAGACGATCACCGCGCCGGTGAGCGGCGTTTGCTGCGCCATGGTGAGCTGGGCATCGCCGGTGCCGGGCGGCAGATCGACGACAAGAATATCGAGCTCGCCCCACGCCACCTCGCGCAGCATTTGCGTGATCGCCGAAATCACCATCGGTCCGCGCCAGATCATGGCGAGGTCTTCCTCGACCAGAAAGCCGATCGACATCACCTTGACGCCAAAACGTTCCATCGGCTCCAGCATCCGCGGCCCCACCAGACGCGGTTTGCCGCGCAGGCCGAACAATTTCGGCTGCGACGGGCCATAGACGTCGGCGTCGAGGATGCCGGTTTTCAGTCCGATCGCGGCGAAGCCGAGCGCGAGATTGCACGAGGTGGTCGACTTGCCGACGCCTCCCTTGCCGGAGGCAACGGCGATGACGTGCTTGACGCCGGGAATGCCGGCCGCTCTCGAGGTCGCGCGCGCTTGCAGGGCTGGACGGGTGGCGGACACGATGGGCTCCTCACGATCCAAGCGGATCGCCCTTCTTCGCGTCGCGCGCGCGCAAATAGTCCTCGGTGGTCAAGACGGGAGGCCGCTGCGGCGCCGCGTGCGGGTCGAAACTCTCGTTGACCACGGCTTCGACCCGGCAATCCGCGCACATCTTGATGACATCGAGACGTTTGGCGTTGGCGCCCTGGAACATCCAGTGCTTCTCGCCGAGTTTTGCCAGCACGCGGTCGATCGAGCTCTTGGTGCCAAAGGGCTTGCCGCAGGCAATGCAGAGAAACGGCTCTTCCTCTTTCAGCACGGCAAGCGGCGCATTCCATGCCTTGAAATCGAGCCGCGGCTCAAGGCTGATGACCTTTTCCGGACAGGTCGATTCACAAAGCCCGCATTGCACGCACAGGCTTTCGGTAAATCGCAGCATCGCGCGGTCGGGATTGTCCGACAGCGCCCCGGTCGGACAGGCGGTGACGCAGGCATGGCAGAGCGTGCAACCCTCGACGTTGAGATTGACGCCGCCGAACGGCGCGCCCGCCGCCAGCGGCACGACATCGACCGGCGCGGGCGCCGCCAGATGCAGTTCGCGAAATGTGGTCTCGAGCACGCCGCGTTTGGCGCCGCGCGGGACAAAGCCGGCCGGCTTTTGCGTCGCGACGCCGACCGGTGCTGCATCGAGCATGGCGCGCAACTGGTCGGGATCGTCGGTCTCGAGGATCCGCACCAGCCCCGCGCCGAAGCCGAGCGCCGAAATGATGCTGTCCGACATCTCGACCGTGCGGCGAAGCCCGGAAATATCGTGCCTGGGTTTTGCGCGCGTCACGATCGCAGCGCCACTGCCGCCATAGGCAAAGACCGCCGCGATGGTTTCCGGTCCGAGCTGCGTCACCTCGTTGACGCGCAGCGGCAGCACATTCGCCGGCAGTCCGGCGCCGAACCGCGCCAGGGCGTCGATGATCGCCTCGCCGTGCTCGCCGTCGTGAAACAACACGATGGCCTCGCTGCCGCCGGCCTTGCGATAGGTCTGCAACAGCGTGCGCAGCCGCCGCATCAGCGCGTCCGCGCTGGGCAGCGAATAGGATGCCGCGCCGGTCGGACACACAGATGCGCACGAGCCGCAGCCGGCGCAGACGTTTTCGTCGATTGCGACCGCATTGCCGTTCGGCGTGATCGCGCCGGTCGGACACAGGTCGAGACAGCGCGTGCAGCCGGTGATGCCGGAGCGCGAATGGGCGCAGAGCGCCTCTTCGAAGTGAACAAAGCGCGGCTTGTCGAAGGTGCCGACCAGACCGCCGGCATCCGCGATCGCGCGTTCGACGGCGGCGCGGTCGCGCGGATCGGCGCGCAGATATCCCGGACGCAATTCGTGCGCCGGAAATAGCGGGGTGCCGCCTGAGAGATCGAGGATCAGATCGCAGGTCGAGGTTGCGCCGTCGCGCGAAGGTCCGAACACGAGCCTGGCGCGCGAGGATGGCGATGGCAGCGCGTAGTCGTCGATCGCAAGCTCAAAACGGCCGAGATGTCCGCGCGCGTTGCGGACGGTGCCTTTGAGAACCGGAAACTCATTGGTTCTGCGCGGCGTCACGTCGCCGGGTTTTGTCAGAAGCACGGTGATGTCGAGGCGATCGGCGAGCCGCTGGGCGGCCTCGACCGCGACCTCGTCGCGGCCATAGATCAGGGCGACGCCGGTGCTCTCGAGCGTCACCAGCGAAATCGGCGGCATCTCTTCACCGGCCGCCGCGATCAGCGCCGCGGCTTTCGGACCGGCCGCCGCGGCATCGTTTGACCAGCCGCCGGTTTCGCGGATGTTCACAAAGGTGAGTTGCGCTTGCGGGAAATTCTCCGCGACTTCCCTGAACAGCGGGGCTTCCTGGGTGCAGGCGACCGTAACCGGCGTGCCGTCGGCAAGCGCTTGCTTGAACCGCTCGAGCTCCTGGCCGCAGAGCTGGTTCGCCTGGGTGATCTTTCCCGCGCAGCCGCGACCGATCGCCTGCGCATCGAGCGGCATGGTCCTCTCGCAGCTGCAAATCAGGAGATGAGACGAGTCCGCACTCATTAATGAATTATCCTGAACCGGGTTCCGTTCTCCGGTTCCGCGGTACCTGCTAGAGTGAAGATCCGCAAGGTCCGGGACCGCTCGCGTCGCCACCTTGATCGGGATAGCATACACCGGCGAATTGCAAAGCTGCTTAAGGATGAATTCTTCGATGACGTCGCGTCCTGCGGACGTAGAGCAGACACTCGATCTGCCGCCTGGTTATACTTTGGTCGCGCTGCGCGAATATGGCGACGCCTTCGTTCACGGCTGCGCGATTGCTTCCGATACCGGCGCGGGAACGCTGGTCTGGGTGCGCCGCTACGATCTGGTCGAATTCGCCGTGGTGCTGGAGCCCGACGAGCCGCTGCTGTCGGCGCGCCGGGCGTTTTTCGCCGGGATGAATGCGGCGGCAGACGCGATTGCCGCCCATTGCCCGCCCGAGCGGGAAGTCGGTTTCGACTGGCCTGACGCCATCCGGTTCGATGGCGGGCTGCTTGGCGGCGCGCGGCTCGGCTGGCCGGCGGATTGCGCCGAGGATGAGGTTCCTGCGTGGCTGGTGTTCGGCGTCATGCTGCGCGCCGCGGATATGGCCCATGTCGAGCAGGTGCAGACCGCCACTGGGGTTTCGCTGTTGAGCGAAGGTTTTGAGATGGTCGACACCGACGCAATCATCGGCAGCTTCGCCCGCCATCTGATGACCGCCTTCGACCTGTGGAACGAGCGCGGCTTTGAGACGATCGCACGCGATTATCTGGCGCGGCTTCCCAGCCGAAAGGCCGGCGAGCGCCGAAGGATCGACCTCAGCGGCGACCTTCTGATCACCTCGCCAACCGGCAGCGGGCCGCCCGAGCGGGCCTCTCTTGTGGATGCGCTCGTCAAGGCGGCCTGGTATGATCCGCAAGCGCGCGGTCCGAAACTCGGATGAGGCGGATATGTTGAGATTTCCGCGGACCATCAGGCTCGACCCGTCGGATACATTTGTTTTCGAGCGGGCGGCGGAACCCGGCGAATGGGCCGTGTCCGGCGCGTTTGTGTTCTGGAACCAGGACCCGGCAAACCTCGGCCAGAAACAGCGCGTGGCGCTGCGTTCGGGCTTTCTTGGCATCGACAGCCTCGGCTGGTCCACGCTCGCGATCGTCACCGAGGCGACGGAGGCGGACAGGCAAGCCATGGTCGAGCGCCTCGCAAGCCAGTTGCAGGAGAAATTCGGCGCGCCTGATCACAATGCCGCGCGTCTTGCCGCCGAAGAAGAGGTCGCGTTTGCGGCCTCGCTGTGCGATCACCCGCCGCAAACCCTGCTCGCCGTGCAGCGCAGCGTCGAGAACGGCGAAATCCGTGAGCGCTTTCGCACACTCAAGCCGCGCGAAGCCGCAGCAGGCGCCGACCGGTTGCACGCGCATGCCCCTGCCTTTACCTTTCATGAGGTCGAGGGCGACATCGAGCCTACCGAAGAGGTCGATCTTCCTGGAATGATCAGGAACGACCGCAGGACGGATCGCACATGAGGGAATTCTGGGTCGCCTCGGGTCATCATCTGACCCACCGCGCCGAGCACGGCGGGCTGGTGGCGACGCCCGAACTGATCACGGCCTATCTGGCGCGCCCTGAATTGATGCCGCCGGCCGACGCCTGCGATGCCGAGCGCGAGTTGCACGCAAGCCTGCTGACGGAGCCTCTCCGCCCTGTTTCAAGAGCGGATATTGCCGCGCTCGCCGACGCCGATGCGCGCGAGAACTGGACGTTCATGGTGAACTTCCGCGACCGCCTGATATCGGCGCCGTCGCTTGAGGCGTTGTATACGACGCTGGCGCGCAAGGGCGCCGGCGAGCTGCCGCCGATCTTTCTGTCCCAGCTCTGCCATCTGATCTTGCGCAACGCGCTTGAAGGTTGCGACGATCCTTACACGCTGCGGGCCGGCGAGCTGTTCTATCGCAGCCAGCTGGCCGCCATCCACGATGGCGCGCTGCTGCTGGCCGATGCGGAAGTCATCGAGGCGCAGCAACACACCCAACACGACTTGCATTCGTCGCCGCTGACGGCCTTGCTGCAGCCGAAGCCGTTCGCCGAGATGGACGTGATGGACGACGAAAACGCCTGGACCTACTGGTCGCGCTCGGACGCCCACGCGATGGTCATGAACGTCGGCGGCAATGCGAAGGCGCGCGCCGGGCTGTGCAGGGTGATCGAGCGATGGATTAGCCACCTGCTCGGCATTGCCGTCCAAGTGGAGACGGTCGCTTCGATCGAGGACCGCGACTGGCGCTGGTTCGTCGGCCTCGACAGCGAGGCGACGCGGATCGGCAATGCCTTGTGGAACGGCGCCACGCTGGATGGCAATGCCTCGGAACGCATCGTTGCCCTGATGCGCCTGGACATCGAGGACGCGCGGCTGGTGGATGAACGCGTCGCAAACAAGCCGATCTATCTCATTCTGGCGATGGGCGCCGACAGAACGGTGCGCCTGAAACCGCAGAATCTGATCGCCGGGCTGCCGATCAAGCATCTGGAGGCTGCAAGTTGAGCCCCGCCGCCGTCCCTTTGCTGCGTATTCCCGTAGGCGTTGTGGTTGAACGCCGCAAGACGGACTCGCCCTGGATCGATTTCGTCTGGCGCGGCGTCGGCGTCCTGCCGGACGAGCCTGAGATGAAGCCGTGGACGGTTCTACGCGAGCAGGATGAGGCGACGCTGTACTACGCCGGTAGCGCTACGGTCGATCTCTACCGCTCCGAAACCCAGCTCTATCGCGACAATATGGCTTCCGGCACCCCCAGCATCTGGATCGTGCTCAGCCCCTCGGAGGGCACTTGGCCCTACGCCATTTCGGCCGTCACCGCCGATCCCGCGGAAGGCGAGGCTTACACGGAGGCAGCCGCCAACCTGGTCGAAGCGGTCGCGATGCCCGAAATGCTTCGCGACGCGATTGAAAATTTCATCGCCGAGCACCACGTCGAAAGGGAATTCGTCAAACGCGAGCGGCGCCGCGCCGATCCGGAGGCGCTGGCGCGGCGGCAACATGAAGGCGGGCGCAAA
>CAVUYV010000027.1:0-61235 GCA_963745785.1 uncultured Alphaproteobacteria bacterium
GATCAGGATACGGCATGCCAGAACGGTGTCCCAACCACAGGAGTTGAAGGGGAAGCAAAATCGCGGGCTTCCATCAGCCCGGCCTCATAGGCCGCGCGTCCGGCCTCGACGCCCAGGCGAAACGCCTTTGCCATCGCGACGGGGTCGGCGGCTTTGGCGATCGCGGTGTTCAACAGCACGGCGTCGTAGCCGAGTTCGAGCGCTTCTGCCGCGTGCGAGGGCGCGCCGAGGCCGGCATCGACCACCAGCGCGATCCCGGGCAGGCGCTCGCGCAAGAGTTTCAGGCTATCGCGGTTCGATGATGCCCCTGGCGCTGCCGATCGGCGCCGCCCACGGCATCACCACCTTGCACCCCGTTTCGACCAGCCGCATCGCGACGCTCAGATCTTCGGTGCAATAGGGGAACACCTCAAAGCCGTCCTTGATCAGGATGTCGGCGGCTTCGACCAGCCCGACCACGTCAGGCTGCAGCGTGTCGTTGTCGGCGATCACCTCGAGCTTGATCCAGGACGTGGCGAAAAGTTCGCGCGCGAGCTTTGCGGTGGTGACGGCCTCGCGCACGCTGCGGCAGCCGGCGGTGTTCGGCAGCACGGTGACGCCAAGCTCGCGGATCAGCGACCAGAACGCGTCGCCGGTCTTGCCGCCGGCGGCCTCGCGCCGCAGCGACACCGTGACGATCTCGGCGCCCGACGCCCGGATCGCCCCTTGCATGATCGCGGGCGAGGGATACAGCGCGCTGCCGACCAGGAGGCGGGAGGTGAATTTGCGGTCGTAGAATTTCAGCATTTATGCTTCTCCGTCATTCCGGACGGTCCGCGACGCGGACCGATCCGGAATCTCGAAGTAGTGTGCGAATTTGCGTCCGCGAGATTCCGGGTTCGCGCCGACGCGCGCCCCGGAATGACGAAAGAGACGCCGCGGCGTACTGGATCGCCCGGTCAAGCCGGACGATGACAGTTCAATTTGACGCGCGCGAGGGCAACCTACTTCGTCGTCCCGGCGAACGCCGGGACCCATACCGCGTGATCTTCTTTCAGGCACCGTGGCAGACGCCTTCGGTCCCAACGAAGGCCGGTGGCTATGGGTCCCGGCGTTCGCCGGGACGACGTATGGAGATATCGCAGGCGCATCATCCCGTCACCCTCCCTGCCGCGGCGTGATGATCTCGATCTCGTCGCCGTTGTTCAGTTGGGTCTGCGACCACCGGCTCTTCGGCAGCACGTCGTAATTGAGCGCGATCGCAAAATGCGTGCCCTCATATTCGAGCTCGCTCAACAGCGCCTCGACGCTCTTTGCAGCGATCTCGCGCTGCTCGCCGTTGACGGTCACGCGCATTGCATCACCTCGTTGTCGATCACGCCGCGCTCCACGTAGCCCAGCGTCAACTCGGCCAGCGCCGGCGCCAGCAGGAAGCCATGACGATAAAGCCCGTTCACCGCGATCCTCTCGTTGTCGATCGCGATGCGCGGCAGATTGTCGGGAAACGCCGGCCGCAAGGCCGAGCCGAATTCGACGATGCGCGCCTCGGCGAACGCCGGATGCACGGCATAGGCGGCGCCCAATAACTCCAGCGCGGAGCGGACGCTGACGCCGCTATCCTCGGCCTCGATCGAGGTCGCGCCCAGCATGAAGCGGTTGCCGCCGCGCGGGATCACATAAAGCGGCCAGCGCGGATGGATCAGGCGCACCGGCCGCGACAATTCTACCTCGTCGGTCTCGATCAGGATGATCTCGCCCTTGACGCCGCGCAGGTCGTTTTGCCTGTCGCGCGCGAAAACGCCGCGGCAATCGATCACGACGCCGTCGATATCATCGTTTGTCGGATCGCTGTTGAATTTGATTGTGCCGCCGGCGGCGGCAAAACGCGCGTGCAATTCCGGCAGCACGCGGCGCGGCTCGACATGGCCTTCATCGGCATAGAACAGGCCATCGCGGAAGCGGCCCTCCAGCGATGGCTCGAGTCTCGTCCAGCGCGCTCGCATCGAGCCGCTTGTGGCCAGTCGTGAGCCGGGCAAAGCGCTCGAAGTCGGCGCGGTCGCGCGGATGCGCCACCACCAGCGAGCCGTTGAACGGCGTGTCCGGAAAATGCTCGCGCCAAAGCTCGAGCGAGCGGATGCCGAGCCGGCTGATCAGGGGTTCCGAGGTCTCGGCCTCGCACCAGGGCGCGAGCATGCCGCCGGCCCAGTAGCTGGTCGACTGCGTCATCGCGCCGTCGCTGCGCTCATGCAGCGTGACCGGGTGGCCGGCCTGCGCGAACAACAGCGCCTGCCACGCCCCGGCAATGCCTGCGCCGATGACGGAAACAGGGGAATCCCCCCGTGAAGATAGTGTACCCTGGTACATCCCTGTCCCTTCGCCGGCATGACCCGGATCAGGTTCAAAGGGTCACCGCGGTCTCTTAGGCCCTGCATCGGAACAGGGTCTCGAGCGTGCGGTCTCTCAGCTCCTCGTCGGAGCTCCCCTCGGAACAGGGCTAATGTAGGCCGATGCGGCGGGGTGTCAACGCGGCCGTCCGGGATCAGGTCAGCTGTGCGCCGCCAGAGCTACTTCGGAACCTGCAGCGCATTGGCGTCGGCAGCGTTTCTGACCATCACTTTCGGCGGCGCGCCGGCGAGCACCGGTTCAACATGCCCGATACGTTCGAGCCGCTGGCGCTTTGCCGCGTAATAATAGCCGCCCGCATAATAGGCCATGGCGCGCCTGTGGTCGCCGTTTGCAGCGCGGTAGGCGCCGGCGAGATATTTCACCGCGTAGGTGAGGTTGGTGTTGGGATCGCGCAGTCCCGCGGCATCGCCGGTGTAGCCGAGCCCGCGCGCGGTCGCGAGCTTGATCTGCATCAGGCCGATGGTGCCGCCGCGCCCGACCAGCGCCGGGTGGTAACGGCTTTCACGCACGATCACGCGATGCACCAGGACTTCCGGCACGCCGTTGGCCTGCGCATGGGTGGCAATCAGCGCATCGTATTCGGCGTGCTGGGCGTGGGCGGCTTGCGAAAACGGCAGCGCGGCCGCGGTCAAGAGCCATGCGAGCGATACCAGTCGTTTCATCTGAATGCCTCGGGGTGGGGTGAACCGGCGGATGCCCGCTTCACACCCTGATTGTTGCGATCGCCGGGCGAGGATGTGGCCAAATCCCGGCTTTCTCGGGCGTTTGCCGCCGCCTGGAGTGGCCGGATTTACCAAGAATTATGCCTTGGCGTGCTTCGATTCCCTCGGAAAATCCCGAGGAATCCGGTGGCACCGCGCGCTGCCGAAATTCTGGCGCTGCTCGCGCCGCTGTTGCTGGCAGTGCCGCTTGTCTGGCCCGCGTCTTCAACGACTACGATTTCGGCGGCTATCTGATCGCCAACGGCGTCGCGACGTTCATCGACGGCCGCACCGAACTCTATGGCAAAAAATTCTTTGTCGACCACAACGCCGCCAGCGGGCTGATGGATCCGGAAAACCTGTTCCGGCTGCTTGAGGAGTACAAGATCGAAGCGACCTTGATGCGCACGCAGAGCGCCGCGACCAAGCTGCTCGATCATCTCGATGGCTGGCAAAAAGTCTATGCCGACGACATCGCCACCATTCACCTCCGCAAGCAGGATGCACTGCACACAATCGAGCCGGCGGTTGACGCGAAGGCGAAGTAGGTTTTAAATAAATTTGCGCGGATCGACGTCATTTGCAGAATGATGGTTCTGCCGTTCAAAAGACAAATTGCTGGCGGAGAGTGATAAACTGACGGAGAGGGCAGCAGCCTATCCGGCAACAATCCTGTCCAATTCGTCCCAGCAGCAAAAAGAAGCAAAAGGGAGATGCGCCATGGCCAGACTAGATCTCGGCTATTTGCCCAAACAAAATCCCTGCGCCCAATGCGGCAAGCCGATCGCGGTCCCCGAATGGATTGAAAACGGTCCGCGCCGCATATCGTATCTCTGGCGCTGCCGGGCTTGCGATTACCGCTTCGAGGCGGTGGCCTTCTACGACAATTCCCAGTCCGAGCTCGAAGCCCTGGCCGCCTGAGGGAACTCGTTCAGAGACATAGCGTTGATCTGCTTCATCGACCCGTAAGGGAGGGTGATGATGACTGACGTCATGGCGAAACCGCACCAGCTGATCGCGAGCGACCGCGTCGAAGGTACCGCGGTGCGAAGGCCGAACGGCGAGCGGATCGGCCACATCGAACGGCTGATGATCGACAAGATCACCGGAAAAGTATCCTACGCGGTCCTCAGTTTCGGCGGGTTCCTTGGCATGGGAACCAACCTGCTGCCGCTGCCGTGGGCACGTCTGACCTACAACACCAAATTCGAGGCCTATGAGCTCGACATCGACGATGACGAGCTGAGACGCGCGCCCTCGTTCCGCGCCGACAAGGATTTCGACTGGGGCGATCGCACGCAGGAAGCGGAGTTGCACCGCTATTATGGAATACCGCCCTATTGGGGCGGCTTCTGATCGCAGCGTTAAGGAACTGTGCGCCGCGAAAGTCGCACGCGGTTCCGCATGCGAATGACGGCGTCAAGGCGCCGGAACCCACCCTTTTGGCCCGTTGAAAATCTGCCCGGCAATGGGAACAGCCGGGGGGGTGGCGGGTTTCCTCCTCACGATTTCATATCGAGGGAGAAACCCATGTTTGCAAAATTCATGACGGCTGGTCTGGTCGGGTCAGCCTTGCTTGCGACGGTCGCGTTCGCGCAATCGCCGACAGCACCGAGTAATCCGGCGCCGGCGGCGGCGTCGAGTTCATCGTTCCAGGGCAATTGGCGCGCGTCGAAGATGGTCGGCCTTAGCGTCTACAATGACAAGAACGAGAGCATCGGCTCGATCAACGATCTGCTGACCGAGAAGGACGGGAAGATCAAGGCGGTGGTGATCGGCGTCGGTGGCTTCCTCGGCGTCGGCGAGCACCTGGTCGCCATCCCGTTCGAGAAGGTCAAATTCGTCAGCGAGCCGGTCGCTTACACCGGTGCATCGAACACCGGCGCAGCCGGCAATCGGCCCGCTTCGTCGACGACCACGGGTGCTGCGGGTACGAACACCGCGCCGTCCTCGGCCGCGACGACGATGTCGAAGCCGAACCCCTGGTATCCGGACCACGCCGTCTTCAACGCGACCAAGGATGAGTTGAAGGCGATGCCTGAGTTCAAATACTCGACCTGAGCACCAGGCACGCTCTAACGTATTGAGGACCTGATCCAAAAATGGCCGGACGGCATCGCTGCCGCCCGGCCATTTCGGTTTCCGTCACGGCCGGCCTCCCGGCGTCCGCGGTCCGGCCGAGCAGGCGCGGCGATGGTGCGCCGCATCCTTTCAGCCCTGATTTCCCGATGTTAGGGTTCCCCGCGGCAGGAGCACCTGTGTCCTGCCTGACATCGAACGGGAGGACGACATGGCTGACAGCGTCTACAAGGTGATTGAGCTGATTGGTACCAGCAAGGATTCCTGGGAAAAGGCGGCCACGGTGGCCGTCAACAGAGCCAGCAAATCTCTCCGGGATCTTCGCGTCGCCGAAGTCGTGAAGCTCGATTTGCAGTTGGACGCCAAGGGCAAGGTTGAAGCCTACCGCGCCAAGCTCAACGTCTCGTTCAAATTCGAAGGTTCATAAAGCGATCGAGGGCAGCTAACCCGCACGCTTTCCTCTCCCTGCAAAGAGCGGGGAGAGGAAGAACGGATCACAGCCCAGGCAGCGACGTGACGTGGACATTGATCGCGCCCTCGGCTTCCGCGATCACGCGCAGCGATTTGGAATCGAAGGCGATGTCGGCGAGACGCAGGCCGGTGATTTCCGCCGCCACCCGAACGCCGTCCTCGTTCTTCTGAAAATCGGCGATCGCGGCCGCGATCTTTTTTTGCGCGTTCGAGGCAAACGGCTTGAGATCGATGGTGGCGTTGTCGGCAAGAACCTTCTGCAGGTGCGGCATGGCAGCGCGCGCCGCCGCCCCAAGCAATCCGAACGCGGCTTCCGACTCGACGGCGAGTTCGATGTTGGTCAGCCGCAGCGTCTGCTGCGCCTCGTCGATCACCGGCTTTCCCCAGATATGCACGGTGGCTTCGCCGCCCAATCCGAAGAAGCTCTTTTTCTCCCTGGCGTTCACCAGCAGCGAGATCAACAGGCGGTCGCCGGATGCCGCAACGCTTGCGCGCTTCACGGTGACATCGACCGAACCCGAACCATCTTCCGGAAAAGTCCGGCCGGCGAACTGTGCTGCCACGATCTTGTTGATGTCGGTGAACGGCAGGTCGATCGGCACACCGATGCGGACGCCGCCCGGGTTTGGCGGGATGATGACGATCTTGGCGGGAAACGGGCAGTCCGGCCTGGTCTGCACCGGGGTGATGCGCGTCTCCGCCTCGATGCCGAGTATCAGCGTGACGGCGGAAGCATCGACGCGCGGCTGCGCCGCGATCGCGCGGGTCGGCCGCAGCTCCAGCCAGAGCGCCGGCAGCGACGACGGCGTGCCGGTGCCTTGCAGCGGAATCGAACGGCAGGCCCTGGCCCATTGCGCCCGCGCATTGCGCTCGAGCGAGGGATCGTTGCGGATCCGCTCCGCCAGTGCGGTGATCTGATCGGTAACGGTCTTGTCGATCAGCGGCTTGACTTGCGCAGGGACATTGACGCGGGCGCCAGCCAGCGAAAGGCTGGTGTCGCCCAAATCGACCTGGGCGGCCAGATTCGGTTCGATGTGCCAGGACACAGCGAGTTTCGGGCGCGCGGTGATCGTGACGTTGCCCTTGATCTCCGCGTTGGCATTCAACGCCTTGATGTTCACGCCGCCGATTTGCTTGGCGACATTGTTGCCGAGCAGTCCGCCGAGCGCGTCCCCGATCGCGCCGGTTGCCTTTGACGTCAGCGAACCCGTTACGTTCAACGTACCGGTCAGCGGGGTCGCCAGCGACAGCACATCCTGGGCGCCGGTTGCGGTGATCGGCCCGCGCGAGGCGGTCCAGCCGATGTCGGCGTTCTGCAGAATCTGCGACACCGGATTGTCGGCCTTGCCGGCGAAGCTGCGCGGCGCGCCGCGATCGGCGGCGTCGCGAATGGCGCTGAGCGCAATCGCAACCGGCGCAAGGATGCTGGAGCTGTGCGCCGCGGGCGGCAGCGGCGGCAATTCGAGCAGCACGGGTGCCATGACCCCGCCGCGCGGCCACAGCCAGTCCATGGTCTTCAGGCTGACGAAAAACGAGATCGTCACTATCGCGATCCCGAGCAGGATCGTTTTGAGGTTAACCGCTGGACGCATCGTCCCCCCGGACCGATTCAACACCGGAGTCTACAGGCCGCATACTGACGGCGCCAGACCACTCCTGCCTCATCCTGAGGAGCCCGCCGCAGGCGGGCGTCTCGAACGATGAGAAGATTTGCGCTTCGCCAGTTCTTGCAGCAATTCGAAGTCACCGCGGATGAACGCCTCCTTCTTGGCGCGACTCCATTTCTTCAGCTTGCGCTCGTTTTCAATTGCATCTGTAATTCGATCGAACCATTGCGAAAAAATCAGCTCCACCGGTCTTCGAGATGCCGTGTAGCCCTGGAAAGTTCCGGCATTGTGCTGGGCTGCTCTGCTCTCGAGCGACCCGCGAGTGGTCCCGACGTAGTAGCTCCCGTGAGGATGTACAGCCACGCTCCGTCAGTCATTGCAAAACCCGCCCCATTTTCGAGACGCCGCTCATCAAGGAGCGAGCGCATTTCCGGGAATACCGACCTCATCCTGAGGAGCTTGCAAAGCAAACCTCTCGAAGGATGGCGCAAGGCATGGACTCGCAGCCATCCTTCGAGACGCGCGCAAGGGCGCGCTCCTCAGGATGAGGCCGGAGATACCCTCATAGGCTCTCAAGATGAGGTTAACCGATATCGTGTCAATTCAATGAATGAATTTGGCGGGTCCAGGGGAAACAAAAATGGCGCGGAGACCGCGCCATTTTCCAATCATGCTCTGTGGTGGCCGTCGTCGATCAGCCCCGCTTGCGGTCCGCGTTGTCGGCGCGGCGGTCCATCGGCAGCACGATCACCCTGGTGCCGACGTTGACGCGCGAATAGAGATCGGCGACGTCCTCATTGGTGAGACGGATGCAGCCGGACGAAACGCGGGTGCCGATGGTCTCCGGCGCGTTGGTGCCGTGAATGCGGTAGATGGTGCCGCCGAGATACATCGCGCGTGCGCCGAGCGGATTGCCGGGGCCGCCGGCCATGTGGCGCGGCAGATAGGGTTGGCGCGCGATCATTTCCGGGGGCGGGGTCCAATCCGGCCACTCGGCCTTCCTGCTCACCGACTGTACGCCCGACCAGGTGAAGCCGTCGCGGCCGACCCCGATGCCGTAGCGGATCGCCCGGCCGCCGCCGAGCACATAATAGAGATAGGTGTTGGGGGTATCGATGATGACGGTGCCCGGCGCTTCGCGGGTGGCGTAGCTGACGATCTGGCGCCTCAGCCGCGCCGGCATCTCGACCACGGGGCCTTCATCGGATGGCGCTGATTGTACCGACGGCGCCGGATATTGCATGGGCGGCGCCATGAAGAAGGGAAACAGCTGCAGCGGCGTGGCCGCGGCGGAGCCGGAAAATGCCATGGTGCCGATCGCCAGAACACCGAAGGCGGCCGCGGCACAGCGCCCATTCAGCTTGAATGCATCCCGATTGAGCATGTGAAGTCCCCTGTTTGACCGCCCAGGCGCCAGTTTCGGCGCGTTGTTGAGTGCATCATTACGGGACAACGGTTTCAGAATGTTTGCGTCGAGGCCGCAAAATGATTTCTTCGGGTAAACAATTGTTTCGTCGCGGTATCCCGAAGGATTAAACCGCTGACGCGAAATTTCCCTCTTTCATCAGGCAAGGGAAAATTCCCTGCGGGATTTTGTTAATTGATCGTCATCGTTTGTAGCTGGATCGCCAAACGATCATTTACCGTGCGCCGACGTTGACGGGCTGGCTCAAGCCGCATCGGTCCGCGAAACATGATTTGCTTCACGCTACAGCGCGCGCCGGCGCAGCAGATCGGGCGCCGACAAGCCGATCGTGACGCGCCTGTCGGCGACCGCACGATGAAACTGCTCAAGCGCCAGACCGATCGCCGACAGATCGCCTTCCTCGATCGCGCCATCATCGTAGCAATCGAGCGCCTCCCGCAAGATGCCGTCTGCCTCGCCTTGCATCGTCGCCAGTTCCTCCGGGAGTTCCGCCTGGCGCACCTTGGAAACCAGGTCCAGCAGGCTGTCGCGATGCAATGTGTATCGTTCGCGTTCATTCCGTTTCCAATAGTGACGCAACCAGGCGCCGACGGATCCGAGTCCCGAGAGAACCAGAATGGCGGCCCAGAAATAGTCGCTGTACCTCTCAAGGAAGGTGCGTTCGGTGCCGTCGATATAGGCTGCCGCTCCCTGATGGGCGGGCAGCGCGGCATCCTTGTCGGTATCCGGCTTTTCAATTCTTGCGGCACCGGGCACTTCCCTGGCGAGTTGCTGTCGGACGGCAAATAGTTGCCGGACGAATGTGCCGACCGTCGTGTCGGACAAGGACTTCGGCGCGATAATCAGATGGTTGACGCTGACCGTCTCGACCTTGTCCTCGGGTCTCGCGGGCGAAGCGCTGAAAGTGCTGCCGGCAATTTCCTCGGATTCATAGAGCGGGTGTTTATTCGCAATCGCCTCGGAAACTTCAATCGGAAGGAATTTCGGCTCACCTCTGGCGGCGGCGGTGGCGGCAATGGCGTCAGTCGTGACCTTGCTGTCCAGCGGGCCGACCGTCATGAACGCATCGAGCGTCGGATCGCGGGCAAGTTCAGAAATCTGATTGGTAGCGAATTGGGTGACCGCCACCTTGTCGGGATTAACGCCGGATTCGGTCAGGATCACGCGCAGGAACGTGACATTGGCCTGGGTTCGGCCGATGACGCCGATGCGATGTCCGGCGAGATCGTCGATTGCCTTTATTTTCGGCGCCGGTGGTTTTTTGGAGCCTTTGGGCGGAAGGCCGGAAGGCGCCCACAGCACCACGACGTTCTTGCGCACGATGGCGACGGCTTCGGCATTGGCAGGCAGGTTCAGGTCGCCCCGGGCAACGGCAAGGTCGACTTTTGAGGCGGCGAACAACGCGATGGCCTCGGTCGTCCCTTCGGTGGTGATCGGGGAAAGCCGAACCGGGCTTCTGTCGCGGGCAAAGGTTTGCGCGAGCGCCTGGACCAGCTTCTGGTCGTCGCTTCCGGGAGGGCCGACCGCAATCCGCAAGGTGACCGGCCGCAAGGCGAGGTACAGCGTGCCCGCCGCCACGCCGAAAAGGAAAATGCCGACGGCCAGTATCAATAGCGAATAGCTCTTCCGCTTCCGCCGTCTGCGGGAGATTTGGGCCTGTTCGCTGAGGTCCGATGATGTCATTGTTCTGTAATGTTACACGAAAAACTTTCAAACGGCCGAAAAAGGACGGTCTACGCATCGATTGCGTCACACGTTTGAAATATCCTTGGCCGAACGTCGGGAATTGAGAATCAGCAATCTCTCAGGTTTCCGAAATGCGGATATTGATTGCGACAGACGCGTGGCACCCGCAGGTGAACGGCGTGGTCCGCACGTTAACCTCGTTGGCCCGCAGCGCCTCGGCGCTTGGCGCCGAAATCGACTTTCTGACCCCCGACGGGTTTCCCTCCTTCGGCGTTCCGACCTATCCGGGCTTGCGATTGGCCTTGCCGAACCGGCGCGAGATTGCCGCCAGGATCGAGGCGGTATCGCCGGATGCCATTCATATCGCGACCGAAGGGCCGATCGGATGGGCGGTGCGGGCCTATTGCCGCCGCCGCAAGCTTGCTTTCACGACCTCCTATACGACCCGCTTTCCGGAATAC
This sequence comes from uncultured Alphaproteobacteria bacterium, assembly GCA_963745785.1. Classification (GTDB taxonomy): domain Bacteria; phylum Pseudomonadota; class Alphaproteobacteria; order Rhizobiales; family Xanthobacteraceae; genus Bradyrhizobium. The sequence goes on from CAVUYV010000027.1 coordinate 10,817, forward strand.
ATCGCGGTGCGATCGATCGTCCCGGAGGCACTGAGCTACGCCGTGCTGCGACATTTTCATGCGGCGGCGGCCATGACGATGGTCGCCACCGCTTCGCTCAGGCAAGAGCTCGGCGCCAGAGGTTTCAGGAAGCTGGGCAGCTGGACGCGAGGGGTCGACACCAACCTGTTCACGCCCAACGATCCGGTTGAGCTTGATCTGCCCAGGCCGATTTTCATGACGGTCGGCCGTGTCGCGGTCGAGAAAAACCTCGAGGCGTTTCTCTCGTTGGACTTGCCCGGGTCCAAGGTTGTGATCGGGGAGGGACCGCAGAGGGCCGAGTTGCAGCGCCGGTATCCGAAAGCCGGATTCCTGGGCGAAAAGACCGGTAAGGATTTGACGTCCCATCTGGCGGCGGCAGACGTCTTTGTTTTCCCAAGCCGCACCGATACCTTTGGCGTCGTGCAACTCGAAGCGCTGGCATGCGGCACGCCCGTCGCCGCCTTCCCGGTCACCGGCCCGCTTGATGTGATCGCGGACCACCCTGTCGGCGCTTTGGACAGCGACCTGCGAAGTGCTTGCATCCGCGCGCTCGGCATCTCCCGCGAGACCTGCCGGAGTTTTGCGCTTGAGCGCTCCTGGGAAAACAGCGCAAGGCAGTTCATCGGCAACCTGAGCGCGTTGCAGCCGAGCCGTTCGTTGCGGCCGGCGCGGGTCGTGGCCAATACAAGTGCCGTGCAAGGCTGAGTGGAACAATCAAACCAGCAAGTGAGATCTATCATGGCAGAAACCATCAAGCTTGAGGACGCAAGGCAGTTGGACTTTGACCGCGAAACGGTCGAACAAGCCTATGATCGCTGGGCGCCGGTCTACGACCTGGTGTTTGGCGGGGTGTTCTCCAAAGGCCGCAAGGCGGCCATTCAGACCACCAACAAGATCGGGGGCCGCGTGCTCGAGGTCGGCGTCGGCACCGGAATCTCGCTGCCGCAATACGCCCCGCATCTCCGCATCTTCGGCACCGATATTTCGGAAGCGATGCTGCGCAAGGCAAAGCGCAGGGTCGATGAGCTTCGCCTGAAGAATGTCGAGGGCCTCGCGGTGATGGACGCGGAAAAACTCGAATTTCCCGACAATTCCTTCGATGTCGTGATGGCGCAATACGTCGTGACCGCGGTGCCGAATCCGGAAGCAGCACTGGACGAGTTCGCCCGCGTGCTGCGGCCCGGCGGCGAACTGATCATCCTGACCCGGGTCAGCGCGGATGCCGGAATGCGCCGCTTCGTCGAACAGCGCTTGCAGCCGGTGGTGCGACCGCTCGGCTTCCGCACCGCCGAATTCGCCTGGTCGCGCTACGCGCAATGGCTGGCGGGCGCGCATGGGATGGAATTGGTCGAGCGCCGCCTGGTGCCGCCGCTCGGCCATTTCTCGCTGGTCCGGATCCGAAAAACCGGGATGGCGGTTGCCGCCTGATTGGTGGCCGAATTTTTGGGTGATTTGCGTCATTTGTGTCACGACATGTGACATTTTGATGATGTCATACCGCGTACATCGAATCCCGGTAAAACGAATCAACCTTACTTTTTTGGGGGAGCGAATGATCAAGAACTTCCGGGAGCAGCTGCGCATCCAACGCTGGGATGATCACCGCTACTATCACCACAGCCGCATCAACCAGAGCCTGCACTTCATCAGCGCGCTCAGTTTCCTGATCGGTTACGCGATGATGTTTTTCGATCCGCTGGCGGCCGCGCTGATCGGCTGGCTGGTCTCGATGACCTCGCGCCAGGCCGGGCATTTCTTCTTCGAGCCCAGGGGTTACGACCATATCAACCAGGCTACCCATGAGCACAAGGAAGATATCAAGGTCGGCTATAATCTGCGGCGCAAGATCGTGCTGATGACGATCTGGGCGGCCTCGCCGCTGGTGCTGTACTTCGATCCCACCCTGTTCGGGATGTTCACACCCTGGGCTTCGCCCGTCGACTTCATGCGCCAGGTCGCCAAAATCTGGCTGGTGGTGGGCATCGGCGGCCTGTTGTTCCGCACCGTGCAGCTGTTCTTCATCCGCGATGTCGAGACCGGCCTGGTCTGGATGACGAAGATCCTGACCGACCCTTTCAACGACTTCAAACTCTATCGCAAGGCGCCGCTGTACCTGATGAAAGGCGAGCTGATCGACCCCGGCCTCGACATCATCGAGCACGAGCTGGAAGAGCAACACGCCTGAGCGTTTGTCCGCCAGGCATCACTGGGATGCCCCGACCGCCGAATCTCGTCGTGCCCGGCCTTGTGCCGGGCATCCACGTCTTTGCGTCCTCTCGGCAAGGCAGACGTGGTTGGCCGCGACATCTAGCGCGAAGACGCGCGGAGCCTGTCATCGGGCCGCGCGTTGCGCGGACCCGTTGGCGCTTTTGCCCGGCCATGACGGCGAAGGAAAAATTCCACCTAGCCGGCGAATGCTTGACGCCGTTTTCGCGTCAGCATCTCTTTCAGGATTTGCCGGCGGATCGCTTTGTTGGTGAGCGAATCCTCGCGCCACCACCAGCCGTCCTGCTTCATCTTCCCGGCCGCGGCGACGAAACGATCGGCTACCTCGGCAAAATCCGCGTCGGTGTAGTTGAGGCTGAAGATCAGCCGGCCGGTCCCGACCCAGCTCAGCGCCAGCCCTTCGGCGCGCAGATAATACTGCAGCATCCAATTGTAGCGGGACGGCTCGGTGTAATGCACCATCCAGATCGAAGAGAGGTTGGCGACCCGGACCGGCAGGTCATGCTCGGCCAACATCTCGTTCAGCCGCGTCGCGCGTCCATTCCAGGTCTCATCGAGCCCGTTATAGACAGCACGAAAATTCGGACTGGCGAGCCGGCTAAGGAATTCATCCATCGCCGTCATGACGTAAGGATGCGAATTGAAGGTGCCGCGGGCGAAGCAGACATCGACCGGGTGATCTTCGCGGAAGCGGCGCATCAGGTCCTTGCGCCCGCAGACCACGCCTACCGGGAGTCCGCCGGCGAGGCTTTTGCCATAGGTCACCATGTCGGCGCGGACGCCGAAATAGTCCTGAGCGCCGCCGGCGGCGAGCCTGAAGCCGACAAAGACCTCGTCGAAGATCAGTACGATGTTGCGCTCGGTGCAGACCTGCCGCAGCGATTTGAGCCACGCGCTATAGGCGGCGCGATCGAAACGGCCGGCTCGCGAGCTGTCGACCAGCGCGGAATCGGCCGGCGCATTGGCGTTGGGGTGAAGCGCCTGCAGCGGATTGACCAGCACGCAGGCGATATCGCGCCGCGTTCGCAGCACGCGCAGCGTCCGCTCCGACATCTCGGCCAGGGTGAAGGTTTCGTGCGGCGAGATCGGGTTTCCGACGCCGGGCTGCACGTCACCCCACCAGCCGTGATAGGCGCCGGCAAAACGAACCAGATGCGATTTTCCGGTGTGATAGCGGGCGAGCCGTACCGCCTGCATCACCGCTTCGGTGCCGGACATGTGGAACGAGACCTCGTCGAGCCCGGAAATCGCGCACAGCCGCGCGACATTGTCGGCGACGACGGGATGGTAGGGACCGAGCACCGGGCCGAGCGCACGGGCGCGCGCTTCGGCCTTTTCGATGCATTCCTTGTAGAAATCGTTGCCGAAGATATTGACGCCATACGAGCCGGTCAGATCGTGGAAGACATTGCCGTCGACATCGGTGACCGTGACCCCGGCCGACGACTGCATGAACGCGCCGGTGCCCAGATGCTCCCGGACCAGCCGGCTATACTGAAACGGCACCCGGTAGGCCTCGGTGAATTGCAGGTCGGAGATTCGCGTCGCCGCCTGCAGGGTCATCTGCCTGCCCTTGGCGAAGCGCTGCTGATAGAGGCCGGCAAGCCGGAAAAAGCCGTCCTGGCGCTGGCTGGCAACCGCTGGCGGCGCGCCGTCGGAGCGGAAGAAATCGCCGATGTCGAATTCATAGAACGGGATCAGCCGCGCCACCAGGCGCGACATCTTCGCATGTCCGGTCAACGAGCGATGCTTGGCCCGCGACAGGGCCAGGCGCGCCCGCAATTTGGGAAAGACGGCCGCGGTGCCGACGACCGCAGCACCGGCCAGCGAGAGAATCGGAAGAGGCGAATCCATGTCGTCAACCGCTACCCAGCCGAGCTGACAAATTCATGACAATTCGAGGCCTCATCGCGGTCCTGTCACAACAGGAAGATCTTAACTTTCTGTTGACCAATCGCATCCCGCGGGCGGCGCTGACCCGGTTCATGGGCTGGTTCAGCAAGATCGAGCAGCCCCTGGTCCGCGACCTGTCGATCGCCTGCTGGCGGCTGTTTTCCGATCTCGATCTCACCGAGGCGCGCAAGACCACGTTCAGAAGCCTGCATGACTGTTTTACGCGCGAGCTCAAGCCGGGCTCGCGTCCGCCCGATCCCGAGCCGTCGACCGTGGTCAGTCCCTGCGATGCCATCATCGGCGCGTTCGGCGCGATCGCCGATACCGAGCTGTTTCAGGTCAAGGGCGCTTCGTACTCGCTTCTGGACCTGCTCGGCGATCCTGCGCTGGTGGACGCGCACCGCAATGGACGGTTCATCACGCTGCGGCTGACCTCGAGCATGTACCACCGCTTTCATGCGCCGCACGATTGCCGGATCGAGCAAGTCACCTTCATCAGCGGCGATACCTGGAACGTCAATCCGATCGCGCTGAAGCGCATCGAAAAACTGTTCTGCAAGAACGAGCGCGCGGTCATTCGAGCGCGGCTGGAAGACGGCGAAACCCTGACGCTGGTGCCGGTCGCGGCGATACTGGTTGCAAGCATCCGGCTGCATTTTCTCGATATCGTGCTCAATGCGGCAACCCGCGGGCCGAAGGTCTTTCCTTGCGACGTCATAGTCCGCAAAGGCGCTGAGCTCGGGTGGTTCGAGCACGGATCGACGATCATCGTGCTGGCGCCCGATCATTTCGAGTTCTGCGAAAACGTCGTGGAATCGGCGCGGATTTATGCCGGCCAACCTTTGATGCGAAAACGCCGCTTGTGTGCCGTCGGTTTCAAAACCGGGATGAACGGGTGCAAGGAATGATGATCGACGGGCACCGCAGCGCGGGCCTTTTTGCGAACGATGCGCCGCCCGTGCCAGTCGATGAAACTAACTTCCGTGTCAGAAACTGTCGCCTTTTTCATTTGAAATCATTGGATCATTTGGGTCTCCTGGTCGTCTTCTTCTTGCGACGGTATCGTCGCTGCAATTCAACCACGGAGGAATTGGGATGAACAACAAGCTCCTTAGTTGCCTCATCGCGGGCGCGCTCAGCTACGACGCTTGCTCTTGCGTCACCGGCGCTCGCTCGCGGCGGCGGTGGCGGTGGCGGCGGTGGCGGCGGTGGGCATGGCGGCGGCATGGGAGGTGGCATGCAGGTGGCGGCATGGGAGGTGGGCATGGCGGCGGCATGGGCGGAGGATGCATGTCGGCGGCATGGGCGGCGGCATGCGCTTCGGCGGCATGGGCGGCGGCCCGCGTTTCAGCGGCAGCTCATTTCGCGCGGCGGGCCGTTTTGCAGCGCATGCGCATGCCGTTTTGCGCATGCTGCATTCTCGCCCCGGTTTTCAAGGTTCGCGTTCCGGACGGCTTCCATCACCGCTTCTTCCATCACCGCTTCCATCGCTTTGCGTTCATTGGCGCGCCCTTCGCCTACGCCGCCTACGACAGCTGCTGGCGCAGGGTGTGGACGCCTATGGACTGCAGTGGGTCAACGTCTGCGGCGACTACGGTTACTACTGACGCGCTCGCGATCGATGCAACGCCGCGACCGTATCGATCTGGCGAGTTGCTGGAGCGACGCCTGACGCGTCGGTTGTACCGCGTCCCATCGCGTCGGCGCAGTTCGTGAGCAAGGATCCAGACATCGTGATGGTCGTCACCCGAGCATCTTCCGGCGAAGCGATGCCGGCTCGGCATTTGCACACCGAGCTGCGGAAGCCGCCTCACGCAATCGTCAGATCGCATGAGCTGATTTCTGACATATGTCAGCCTTGCGCATTTCCGATTTTGCTAAAGTGAATTCGGCCTTTGGCCAGTCGTTCGGAGACGGAAGACCATGACGGGAGGTCACCGCCGCATTCTGGTCGTTGAGGACGACCCGGAAACCGCCGGTCAGCTCGTGGAGTCGCTCACGACCAGCGGTTACCAGGTGGATTTGGCCGCCAGCGGCAACGAGGCGCTGAGCCGCGGCGTCGCCAGCGACTATGCCGTGATCACGATCGACCGCATGCTTCCGGACATCGATGGCATCGCGGTCATGCGTCAATTGCGCGACGACGGCATCGCCGCACCCGTCCTGATCATCAGCGCGCTCGGAGAAGTCGACGATCGGGTGCGCGGCTTGCGTGCCGGCGGCGATGACTATCTGGTCAAGCCGTTTTCCTTCGTCGAACTGTTGGCGCGCGTCGAGGCGCTTGGCCGACGCAGCGACACCATCGTCAAGGAGACCATCCTGCGCGTCGGCGATCTCGCGATCGACCTGGTGTCGCGGACCGCCAGCCGACGCGGCAAGGACATTTCTCTTTTTCCCCGGGAATTCCAGCTTCTGGAGTATCTGGTGCGCAACGAAGGCCGCGTCGTATCCCGGGCCATGTTGCTGCAGCACGTCTGGGATCTTCATTTCGATCCCTCGACGAATATCATCGACGTCTATGTCGGGCGCGTGCGTCGCAAGGTCGACGGCCAGCAGGCCTATCCGCTGATCCATACGGTTCGCGGCATCGGGTACTGTCTCCGTGCTCCTGGCTAAGACCTTAACGTCATCGACTTTCAAGCTGGCGCTGATCGCGATCGGGACCTTCGGCGTGATCGTGTCGGCCATTTTCAGCTACGTCTACCTGTCCACCTCCTCCTATGTGCGCAGCCGATCGGATCGCGCCATCATGACCGAGTATTCGAGCCTGCAAGACGCCTACGAGCGATCGGGGCGCGATGGGCTGATCGCCCTGATTCAACAGCGCATCGCCGACAAAAGTTTTGCGGACAACGTGTATATCCTCGTCGATCCTTCATCGGCCGCTCTGGCCGGCAACCTCAAGGCATGGCCATCGACGGTCACGGCAGCCAGCGGATGGACGGAGTTTCGCGCGCCGGAGCCGTTGCCCGACGCGACAAACCGGCCGCTGCTGCGGGCAATGCTCGAAACATTTCCGAGCGGCGATCGTCTGCTGGTGGGAAGGGATATCAGCGACCTCGACAGCTTTACCGATCAGATCAAGACAGCCGTGATCTCGGGTGTTGCATTGATATTCGTGCTTGCGGGGGTCGCGAGCATCCTGGTGACGCGCCGGACGGTGGGGCGGATTGAAGCGATCAACGCCACCAGCCGGGCCATCATGCTCAGCGGTCTCGACAAGCGTATCCCGCTCCGCGGCACCAATGACGAATGGGATCGCGTTGCGGAGAACCTCAACCTGATGCTGGACCGCATCGAAACATTGATGGGGGAGGTCAAGCAAGTGAGCGACAACGTCGCGCACGACCTGCGGACGCCGCTGACGCGAATGCGCGGACGGCTGGAGAAGGCCTATCACGGTCAGCGCATTGGCGAGGATGATCAATCGCTGATCGGCGACACGATCGCCGACCTCGATGCTGTCTTGCGGATATTCTCATCGATCACGCGGATTGCGCAAATCGAGACCCAGGCGCGAAAGGGCGCGTTCCGCACCGTGAATCTGGTCGAGATCGCCAGCGAGGTTGTCGAGTTGTACGATGCCGCGGCCGAACAGGACGGCACCCGTCTCACCGTTGTCGGCGATCGTGAGGTGCTGGTGACCGGCGATCGCGATCTGATCTTCGATGCCATCGCCAATCTCGTGGACAATGCGATCAAGCATGGCCGCGCCGGAGGGCAAGTCGTCGTTGCCAACGAAAACATTGATGGCAGGCCGGTCATCTCGATCGCCGATGACGGGCCCGGAATTCCCGCCGACCAATACGAGCATGTTTTCAAGCGCTTTTACCGGCTCGAACACAGTCGCTACACGCCGGGAAACGGTCTCGGGCTCAGCCTGGTCGCTGCCGTCGCCCGTCTTCATGGCGCGCGGATCGAAATGCTCGATAACTCGCCCGGTCTCAAGCTCAAATTCTGGTTTTCGGCGCCAACCGGTTAGTCGCGGATGGAAGTGCCGCATCCGATGCGAAAAACTGCCTGCGCGGGCTCGACCAACGTCTGGCAATCGAGCATGCGCCAACCTCGCTTTTGCCGCCGCATGTCTTTATATGGTGCTGGCCTACGGTGGGGGGCGAAGCGGGATCGGAAATCGTAAACATGGCACGTGAGATGGTGCGAACGCCTGTTCTGGCGGCGGGAGGTATTGTGCTGCGGAGCGGAGAAACCCCGCTGATCGCGGTGGTTCGCTTGCGCAAGCGCAACGAATGGGTGCTTCCCAAAGGCAAGCTCGATGACGGCGAAACGGCGCGCGACGCCGCCAGGCGCGAGGTCGTGGAGGAAACCGGGCATGAGGTTGCCGTGCACGAATTTCTGGGAACGCTGGTCTACGAGTTCGGCGGACGGTCCAAGGTCGTTCACTACTGGCGCATGGAGACGAACGGCGAGCAGCGCTACGAGTTGATGGATGATGTGAAGGCCGTCGAATGGCTACCGCTCGACGCCGCCGTCGAGCGGCTCTCTCGCGCTTACGAGCGTCTGTTTCTCGCCAATGTGGGTCCGCTCGCGCTCGAGGCGGCCGTGCCTTCGACGGCACAGGATGGGCGCCCCTTTGTCGCAAGCGGTGTGGGTGAGACACGCGCGCGTCCAACGGAGTTCGGCACGAAGGCGCAATTTGCGGAAGCCGGCGCCGCGGCGCCGGCAGCCAATCCCGAATCCCGCAACAGCGACAGGGCAACAACGGGGCGAAGCCGGCGCAGAAACCTGGTGCAGAAGATGCGGGACTGGCTGCGGCGCGCCGCCTGACCCGGTCGTGAACGGCTTTCCGTCCAGCTATTTGTGGATTGCCGTCGGCTCTAGCGTCTTTCCTTTGGCGGTTTTCGCTTGGGCGCCGACACGGCTGGGCGCAGCTTCTGCAGCGCGGGCCGGTTTTGTAACCCGGGCCGCAGCACACCGGGCGGCTGTTGCTGCAGTTGTTGTGCTGGTCTGTCCGGCAGTGCCGGCTGCTGCGGCGAACCGGGCCGCTGCGGCAAACCATTCTGTCTCTGAAGGCCGGGCCTGCGCGCCGGATTGGCTGGATTGTTTCTTGGCGGATTTTGCAGGGTTGGTTGCGCCGCTGGGTGACGATCTGGCGCCCGACGCTCTGCGCGGCGTGGACCTGACGCACGATGCCCTGATCGCGCAGCGCCTGTTGCGGCGAGATCATTAGCGGCAACGCGGCAAGGCGCCCGCCTGCGCCGGGCCGGATCGAAACCGCTCGCGCCCTGGGTGAGAAAACCGAGCCGTGCGCCGTCGCGGCCGTTGACTTCGATCCGCCCGACCCTGCCGTCCTGGTCGGGATAGAGCTTGATCGCGACATTATTCGTGCTTGCGGCGGAGGCGCCTTCCGGCACCTCGACAAGGCCGGTGGTGCCGCGAATGTCGAACCATGACGACCGTCATCCGCGGTCGGGGTCAGCCGAACCGGGATGGGCCTCAGCTGACCCGGATCCAGGTTTGCCCGCCGCAGAAGATTCCGCCGAAGACGCAGCCTTGAACCCGCAAGGTATTCGGGCCCTTCATCGCGATGGTGGAATCGTAGGTCTTGCCGCTGTCCGGATCGTGAATGCGACCGGTCCATTTTTTGTCCGACGGCTTCATGTTGACGAGAATCTTCTCGCCGTTCGGCACGGCATATCCGCAGAGGTTTTGGCCGCACTGCTCGATGCGAACCATCCCTCCGTTTTTTTCCGTGTTCCACACGCCGAGCGGCGTCGTCGCCGGCTGAACCGGCGCGGCGGCAATAGCAGGTTCTTTGGCAGGCTCTTTCGGCGCGGCCGGCTCCTTCGGCGCGGTGCGCGTTGCCAGCGACGTTATACTCTCGCTCGCGCTCTGGCGCTGCAGACGTCGCTGCAACCTCCGTTGAAGCCGATGGGGCGCTGCTGGCCGCGGCAACCGGCGGCTGCGGCGCGGCCGCCTGGTCGACAGGCGCGGCGGCTTTTTGCGCCGGCTGATCAGCGCGCGAGGCGACCTCGTCGTCATCGCGACTGGATTTGATGCTCTTGAACAAATCGGAGCCGGAGAGGCTCGGCGCCGATATCTGGAGGCAGGACAGCTTGTCGCAATTCTTCGGCGCCTCGATGCGGATCTTGTGTCCGCCGATCTGGAGCGAAACCCCATTGCCGGCGTGGGCGGCAGTGCTGGCCATCAGCAAAGCGGCGAGAAGGTAGAGTTTTTTCATCAGAATCTCCTGGAGCGTCCTTGGTGAACTGCCCCGACCCTAGGTCCCGCCGGCGACGGGTTCTGTGATGCGCGTCACGAGGAAAGGCGAGCGGCGGCACGCGGCGCGCCCGGCGGGGTGATTCAAGTCACATTCGCGAACGCTTTCGCGGAGTTTAGATCCCGGAACACATTTGGGAGGGGCTTTGCGATGAAGCGATTTTTTTATGTGCAATTTTTTTATCTGGTTGTGCTGATGGTGCTCAGTTCATCCGCCTATGCAAGCCATTCGTTCTCGCTGGTGGTTGGCCGGCATCGGGTCCGCATCGAAGCGCCGCGGCATTGCCATTCCCCGTCATGCCTCTCGGTATCAATTCCGGAAATTCGCGAAGACGCTTGACCGATACGATAACGCCGAGGCGGCCCCGCCGCCGCCGTGCCGGCGACACCGCTTGCAGCGGCGCCGCAAGCGCCACGCCCCGGCGTTCCGCCGGCAGCAAAACCCTCCATCGAACCGGTCGCCTCCGTGGCAACGCCGCGTGTCGAGCTCGCCGCCGCCGCGACACGGGATGTAGCCGCGCCAGCCCCGTCGAATATTCAAGCGTCCAGGGCACAACCGACGACACCGGCGCCACCTTCAACCGAGCCGTCAACCGACGTGGCGCGGCCTGCAACGGACACCGCTGCCCGGATTGCCAGGATCGTGCGCGAGGCGGACGACGCATCGGAAACGCCGCTCGGCGACTGGCAGACCGAAGGCAAGGGATCGGTTCGCATCGAGCAATGCGGCCGCGCGCTGTGCGGGCATGTCCTCAATCCATCGTCAACCGACAATGGCGAGCTGGTGCTGATCAACATGAAGCCGAAGGAGGCGGCGCTGTGGTCGGGCAAGATCTATAGCCATGACAGCGAGAACACCTACTACGCGACGATCGCCATGAAGCGGGCCGGATTCCCTTTGGGTCAAAGCCTGCGCGTTCGGCAAGTTTTACTGTTCCGGCAATCTCTGGAGCCGGATCGGCGGCAAGCCCGAGAAGCTGGTGATCTCGCGGCAGACCTCGCCGGAGCCGCGGTCGTAGCGCCACGCATGGTAAGCGCGCATGAAAACGCCCGGCTGCTGGAATCATCCAACCGCCGGGCGCCGTAAATTCAAGGTTATGCGTGAGGTCCTAGAACACGCCGAGCACGATCGCGCCTACAAAGGCGATTGCGACATACGCGGTGACAACGCTCAGTCTGCCGACCAAAGTCACGAGAAAACCTCCCTGGTTCACATCGCTGCCCGCGGTAACGCCGAAGCTAACAAACGGTTCCCGCCGGAAAAAGTCAGCGCTGCTGTCGCTCGTGGCGTTGGCGCGGCCGAAAAGCGCCGGCAGCGTGGTTAAAAAGTCGTTAAATCAAGGCGTTGAAGAGTCGTTAAATAAATTCGTCGAACCTGCGCGGATGGCGCGCGGAGTTCGTTTGTATCTCGTCGGCTCCTTCGTCCTTGTCTCGTTGGCGGGCTGCGGCCGTGGATTTTTTCAGTCCGCGGAGCGCGAACCGTGGCGGACCGAGGCCGAAATCGCCTGTCTGAAGTCCGGCGCCGTCAAGGAGAACGCCGATCTGGTCCGGATCAACCCGATTTCCGGCCCCGGCATCTGCGGCGCGGAGTATCCGCTCAAGGTCGCCGCGCTCGGCGAAAGCAGCGGCAGCCTCGGTTTTGCAGAGGACATACCCCGCCCGCCCGGAAATATCGGCAATCAGCCGCGCTGGCCGATCTCGCCACCGCCCCAGGCTCCCTCGCCGTCATCGTCTTATCCCGATGCCGTCGCGCGGCAGCCCTACGGCGCGCCGTCCAGGGGTCCGATTTCCCTGACCGCGCCAGGGGTCGCCGGGCAACAGGATGAAATCGACCTGCCGCCCGAGGGCACGCCAGGGTTGAGCCAGCCCGGCGCGCAGAAAGGGTATCTCGGGCCGTCTATGGGGACGCAGATCTATCCGCAGCGCGAGCGCTATTCGCCGCCGTCTCCGGGGCGCTACGATCCGGCCCCCGTTCCGCCGCAGGCCGAGCCCATGCCGCGGCTCGGGCCGGCGCAGGGCAATTCCGTCTCGGCCTTCGGGCCGGTTGCGATCAAGCCCGCGGCGACGCTGGCCTGTCCGATCGTCTCGGTGCTCGATCGCTGGCTCGCCGATTCCGTGCAGCCCGCAGCGACGCGCTGGTTTGGCGCGCGCGTCGTCGAGATCAAGCAGATCTCGGCCTATTCCTGCCGCGGCATGAACGGCAACTCCTGGGCGCATATCTCCGAGCACGCTTTCGGCAATGCGCTGGATATCGCGGGCTTCACGCTTGCCGACGGGCGGTACGTTTCGGTGAAGGACGGCTGGCGGGGCCTGCCGGAAGAGCAGGGTTTTCTGCGCGACGTGGAGGCCGCGGCCTGCCAGCAGTTCTCGACCGTGCTGGCGCCGGGCTCAAATGCCTATCACTACAATCACATCCACGTCGACCTGATGCGCCGCTCAAGCCAGCGCGCGATCTGCCAGCCGGCGGCGGTGTCGGGCGAGGAGGTCGCGGCGCGGGCGTCGCAGCGCAATCCCTACGCTTCGCGCGCACCTTACGCGACCGGATCGCTCGGCGACCGCAAAGCGGTGCCGTATCGGCAGAAGCCGAACGACAAGGTCAACGAGGAAGACGAGTTCGAGGACGATTAGGAGGTGGTTGGAGCGTCACCTCCCATCGACCGCGCCAGCGTGAGAGCCACCCCGTTATCAGGCACGGATAGTCTGATCGTGCGGTTGTCGCCGGTTCTACCGGCCAGACCTTCTCGGGCCATGGACTCGATCATCGGCCAGTTTTGCCGAAAAAATGTCGTGGCGTCGTGAATGTTTGGCGCCTGCACCTTGACGCTGCAAGCCTGTCTTCCGCCGTTGCTCGATATCTGAAAATGGAATGTGTAAGTGATTGTCTCCGCGTCTTCGCACGTCGCCCGGCGTTCGCGGCGCATTTGGTGTCCCCCCATTCGTGCGTCGAACCGGGACACTCTAGATTTACGATTTGGCTTTTCGTTAGGCGCGTTGGTGGCGAAGTTGGTCCGGCATTGGCGTTGGATTGGGGCTTCGTCCTGCACGGCAATGCGAGTGCATTGTTCGCGACCGCGCCGCTCACCGATTTGGCCCTGCGAGGGTCAAGTCAAGTTTGTGCCGAGAAGCAGACATTCCATGACATCAGGATGACATCAGGAAAACTGGCAGCCAATCGGAGTCAGCGATAGCCGGTAGCATGGCGCGCCTGGAAGATATCTTTATGAAATTTCGATCCGGGCCTTGCATCCGGAGCCGGCGGTCCCAGCGTCGCCCACACCACGATCGAGATCAGGATCGCCGCCAGGATATAGAATCTTGAAGGAGGCTTCCGTTGAGTGCCCGTCATGGTTTCCAGCTCGCTTTGGTTTAAAAACCCTGCAGCACGTACCACCAGAGGGGCAGAGACAAGAATGATGCCGTGATGCCGACACCCACGAGGAGCGTAATGAGCATCCCTCTACGGGAGTGGCATGCCCGATGAAAATTCGCTCGGCGAGGAAGAAGGGCTGCTCGTGTAAGCGCCGTATTTCATGTCGACCAGCGTAAAACCGATCATGACCGTCATGGTCGCGGCAACGAGCGCTGCGATATAGAAACTTTTCCTCGATAAGAAAGAACCTTGGTCAAGGTTCTGGCGCGGTGAATAAGGAAAGGACTTCTGCATGGGACACCTTCCTGTTCGCTCTATATCGATTGCGTTTTAAATTCCTGTTCTCGCGGATGCGCGTTGTATGGATTGCAACTACCACGCATCCCTTCGAGCCAATGTGAACCAGCTCATATTGAGCGGCGAGAATCGGTGGTGGCTGTCGGAACGGCATCCAGTTTCATTGCTTCTGCTTAAAAAAGCGCCAGCTTGCGCGACTATTCCAATCGCCGTGCTTTTTGAACCCGAGAGAGACTTTGCCGGGTGTGTTCGCGCGTAGCATGACCGTCGATGCAGCGCGGCGCTTCATCCATTTGGATGAGCCGGATCAAGTTTTTTGCAGCGAAGCGAAGTCCGGGGCCGCTGCTTTCATTTCGGCGCGTCTGCGGGTCGAGACCTGTCCGCTTGCGCCGGCTTGCCGGGAACTCCGCTCTTTTTCAAAAACCGAACGCCGATCTCCTCACCGTTTACGCGGACCAACTCGCAACGGCGGTAGGCGACGCCGCTCGGTGCGAGCAGCAGGAAGAATTCCTGGAGGTTGAGGCCTTCGACACTGCCTGAGACGGTCAGTTTCGCCCCGGTAGCCGATACATCGACAAGCTGACAGTTGCGTCGCCAGGTGCCGTCAATGCCCATCATCAACGTATCGATAGGGCGCTCAAACGAGATCCTCGCCTCTTTGCGGTCCCCCCATGCCACCCTAGTCTCCTGTTTTTCTGCGTCACGGCGCGAAACGGATGTGACAGTCCGCCTCCAGAACCAGAGGTAGTGGAGTATGGTGCGCAAAAAGTGCTTCCAAAGCTTTAATTATTGGCCTCCGAGTTTACGGACGTGCTGGTCGGGCCGCTGGGCGCGCGCATGCCGCGTTAGTCCCTCATGGTGAGGAGCGCGCATCTTCGCGCGGGTCTCGAACCATGAGGCCGGTGCGCCGTCCCTCGAGACGCGCGCAAGGGCGCGCTCCTCGGGATGAGGTTTTTTCTCTCTGCGGCGGCGCTATTTCGCCAGCCGCTCCAGAAGGTCATGAACGAGGCCGCGCAACAGATCGAGCTTGTAGCCCGTCATCGGCAACGGTTTTGCGCCGGCGGTCGCCTGGTCAGCGGCCTTTGCAATGTTGGCGGCATTCGCCGCCGCGCCTTGCAAGGCGGCTTCGGAGGCCGAGAGGCGAAGCGGCACCGGTGCAATTCCCCCCGCCGCGATGCGGATGAACCGGAACGCGCCGCCCGAGACCACGGCGCGGGCGCAAACTTCGACCAGCGGCCATTCCGCATGGCTGCGGCTGATCGCGCGCTTGTAGAGCGCGCGATCAGCCGCGACCGGAGCTGCAAGCTGAACCGCCCTGATCATCTCGCCGGGTGCGAGCGCGTGGTCGGCGGCGCCGTTCGAGCCGTCACCGAGGAGGTCGCCGATCGTCAGCCCGCTCCTTCGGTCGGTGATGATGCCAGCGTCATAGGCCAACAGCGCCGCTGCCATGGTCGAGGGATGCGGGGCCACGCAGGGGCCGAGATCGAAGGCAACGCTATAGAGATGATTGCCGCTGCGGGCGGGGCAGTCCGCTCCGCCCTTCTTCAGGCAGGCGATATGCGGATTGCGATAGTACCAGCAGCGCGAGCGCTGCGCGAGGTTGCCGCCGAGCGTCGCCAGATGACGGATTTGCGGCGTTGCGAGTCCAAGCGCTGCAGCCGCAAGGCCCGGATAAGCGGCATTGATGCGGGCGTCGGCCGCGATCGCTGATATTGTCGTGAAAGCGCCGATGCGCGCAGCGCCGTCGGTGCCCCAGTCGATCCCGATCGTGTCGGGTCGAGCCGTGATATCGATCAACGGTCCTTGCGAAACGCCGCTGCGGCGCCGTTCGGAAAGGTCGGTACCGGCGGCACGGAATTCCGCTGTCTGCGTGGTGATGGACATGGATGCGGTCGTCATGCTGCGGCCCTCCCTTTCAGGGCGGCGATCAGACGGTCGGGCCGGATCGGAATTTCCGTGAGCCGGACGCCGGTCGCGTTGCGAATGGCATTGGCGAGCGCCGGCGACGTCGGAACGGTTGCGACCTCGCCGATACCGACGCTGCCGCCGAGCACATGGTCGAAGCCACCTTCGTCGAAGTGCACATCGATCGACGGCGTGTCGGCGATGCCGGGAATGCGGTAATCCTCCATCCCGGCGGTGAGGATGTCGCCGGTCCGCGCATCGACCTCGCGCGCTTCGTAGAGCGCATAGCCAATGCCCTGGATCACCGAGCCCGCCGCCTGACTGTGGGCGAGCGCGGGCGCCGCGATCTTTCCGACGGCAATGCCGGTGTGAACGTTGAGCACGCGCACATGCCCGAGCCAGGTATCGACTTCCACCTCGATCACCTGCACCGAGCTCGGGACGCCCGCGCCGATCGCCATGTTGGAGAAGCGGCGCATCATCCAGCCGAATATGATCCCCATGAAGCCCGCCTCCTTCAGCGGCGAGCGAACCCCCGGAGAGATCGGCTTGCTGTCCTCGGGACGCACCGCCGAGACGCTGATATCGGGCGAGGCCGCGATCATGTCGCGCCATGGCGCGTTCGAGCCGGGGACCGGCTTGCGTTTCGAATTCTGCTCGATGGCGGCCTTGAGCTTGCCGATCGCGAGCAGCGTGGGCGGGATCACTGAAGCGGTGGTGCGGCTGCCGCCCGATCCCGGGCCTTCACTCAAGTTCGAATCGCCGATGTGGACCTCGATCTCGTGCGGCTCCAGCCCGAATTCATGCGCCACCGTATTGGCGATCACGGTGCGGCTGCCGGTGCCGATATCCTGGATCGCGGTGCTGGCGACGAGGCGTCCATCCTTCACCTTTAGCTCGACCTTGGAGCCGGGCTGCCAAAGATAGAGCCAGTAGCCGGTGGCGACACCGACGCCGCGGCGATAGCGGCCGGTCTGCGATGAAGGTGTCTTCACGCTGCGCCAGACCTCGAGCCCGGATGCCCAATCGTAAAGCCGCTGGCGATTGGGATTGGGATCCCAGCGTTTGCGCAAGGCTATCGGATCGACCTTCATCCGCAACGCGGCTTCGTCGATCGCCTGTTCCAGCGCGAACGCCATCGGCGGGCCGCCAGGACCGCGGAACGGCGCGCCGGCCGGCAGGTTGCTGATGACGTCGTAATCGGCGAGCTCCTTCGCGTCCGCCGGATAGATCAGCCGGGCGAGCGCGGCCAGCGTCGAGTTCACGGCAGCGCCGGTGTCGGCATGGGCCGTTAGCGACAGCGCTTTGAGATCGCCCTGCTCGGACGGCAAGCAGCGCGAGTTTGATTTCGGTCGCCGGCCGATAGCCGGTGACGGAAAGTTCTTCCTGCCGGTCATAGGCAATCCTGACCGGCGCCTTCGCCTCGCGCGCGAGATCGATCGCGACTGTCGTCTCGATGCCAATCGTGCCCTTGGACCCAAAACCGCCGCCGACATGATCGGCGATCACGCGCACCTTGTCATGTTCGAGCTTGTAGCGCTTGGCGATCAGCTCCATCACGTGGAACACCGATTGTGTCGAAACATGCACCGTGAGGCGATCGCCGTCGAAGCGGGCGACGGTGGCATGCGGCTCGAGAGACGTGTGCGACTGCGTGCCGGTGCGGAAGGTTTCTTCGACCAGCAGCGGATTTCGCGCTTCGCGGGCGCCGGCGATCCAGTTCCGCGCTTTCCTTGCCCGCTGTGAGAAGGCCGAGGACGGGCCCCGGACGTTTCCATTCCAGGACGCCGGCGCTGCCGTGCCCTCCGACACGTTGCCGGCCCTCTTGCGGTTGGATTTTTCAAACACGACCGGGGCATCGGGCTTGCGCGCGGCATCCAATCCGATCACCGACGGCAGAGGTTCGCTTGTTATCCGGATGGCGGCGATGGCCGCAACGGCGGTCTTTCGGTCCTTCGCGGCGACAGCCGCGACGGCTTCGCCGACGTAGCGGACGGTGCGGTCGTCGCCGAGCAGGGAGATCGCCGCGCTCACGCCCGATATGGCGCGTGCCGGAGCGAGATCGAGTTCAACGATACGGGCGTGTGCGACGTGCGAACGGAGGATGACGCCTTCGAGCTGTCCGTCATGGCGGATATCGACCGTGTATTTCGCGGCCCCCGTCACCTTGTCACGTGCCTCGAGGCGGGGCGAGACGATGTCGTCGCCGTCAAAACGGCCTTCGCACGCCTCGGTCACGGCGTGGAAGATGCCGTCATAAGCGCCGCAGCGGCACAGATGACCGGAAAGTGCCGCCCCGATGTCCTCCCGCGACGGTGCCGCCGTTCCCTTGGTTGCCCGCCAGCGATCGTGAAAGGCCGTTGCCTCCACGATAAAACCCGGCGTGCAGAATCCGCATTGCAGGGCATCGTGCGCCATGAAGGCCTTCTGGACCGGATGCAGCTTGCCGGCGCCGATGCCTTCGACGGTCGTCACCGATTTACCCGCCGCGGCGCGCGCAGGCATCAGACAGCTCACCACCGGAGCGCCGTCCACCAGCACGGTGCACGCGCCGCAGACGCCGGCCCCGCACACGAGCTTCGTTCCCGTGAGCTTGAGCGCGTCCCGCACGACATCGATGAGAAGGCTCTCGGGGTCATCGGGGAGGGGCTCGATGCGGCCGTTGATCGTCATCGTGCTCATTCGCGATCTCCAGGTTTTCGGCGGACGGATTTTTTGCGGCGGCTGGCTTCACCGGAAGCTGCGTCTGCGAGGCGGTGGTGCCGGCCAGCCAAGGTTCGCAGCATGATTTCAAGATCCGTGAAGAAGGCAACGGCAGGCTGACAGGAAAAATGTCAAATCACAAACGCCGGTTGAGGATACGGCATGGCGATCAGGCCGGTTTTGTTCGATACGCCGCCAGAAACATCCGCGTCGCGCTTTCGACCACCAGGGCGATGCGCTCCGCCGAAGGCGCCGGCGCGGCCTGAAAAATAAACGGTGGAAACAGCGAGGCCTGGCACATCTGCATGAATTGCTCCGCGGCGAGCTTGCAGTCGTCGATCGCCAATTCCTTCGCCTTCACACGCGCCTCGAGATAGTGAGCGAGCCGGGTGATCCTGTTCTCGAGCACTTGCTGATAAAACCGACGGCCGACATCCGGCATGCGCTCGGCGATCGCCATCACCGTGCGGATCGCCGATCCGCCCGCCGGCCGGCACAGCACCTGGATATAGGCTTGCCCGAATTCCCGAAGCGTCGTGTCGACGTCGCGTTCAGGATCGAAATTGAAAGCTGCTTTTTGCTGGTCGGCCATTTCCTCTTCGACAATGGCCTCGAACAGCCGGTTCTTGTCGGCGAAATAGACGTACAGCGTTCCCTTGGAAACGCCGGCGGAGCGGGCGATTTCGCCCATGCTGGCGCCATCAAAGCCGAGGTCCATGAACACCTTGCGCGCGCCATCAATGATTTGACGGCGTTTTGAGGTCTCCTCATCGGCGACAACGCGAAGCGTCGTTGGACGTGGTGCAACCATTGGTTTAGCTTCTCTGGAAAGATTCCGCCGTGCAAACGTCGGCAAGGCGACTTGCAAGGTATTGTCATAGAGATTGTACCTTGACCGAACCGTTCGGTCAATGCTATTTTGAATTGGCGAATTGGCCGGCGCTGCGCCGTTTTTGGTTGCGCACGCGTCGCGACATTTTTACGGGGAGGCCGTGATGGCCGCAGCGAGAGACCAGGCCGCACGCATCCTCCGTCCCGAGCCGGATAGGGCTGAGAGCGGAATTGCGCGCGACGTTTCGCAATCTCCCGCCGAGCAAGCCGGCTCCGATCCTTCTGAACAGACTGTCGGCCGCCACCCCGCCGAGGCGCCGGATCAACCGGCCATCGACCAGCCGGCGGCCGCACCTGCCGCCGATGCCGTATCCAAGGAGCCGAAATCCGGAAAGCGCAAACTGGTTTTGATGGGCATCGTCGCGCTGCTGGCGCTCGCCGCAGCAAGCTACGGCGGATATTATGTTCTGGTCGGGCGCTTTTACGTCTCCACCGATGACGCCTATGTGCGCGCCAACAACACCATGCTCGGCGCCCGGGTGTCAGGTCACATCGCGGCGATCCTTCCGGCCGACAACGCCGTGGTGCGGACTGGCGACGTCGTGTTCAGGATCGACGACGGCGATTATCGCATCGCGGTGGATGCCGCGCGCACCAGGATAGCGACCCAGCAGGCGACCATCGACCGCATCGGGCGTCAGGTCACCGCGCTGGAAAGCGCGGTCGAGCAGGCCAAGGCGCAGCTTGCTTCGGCGGAAGCCGCCTTGAAGCGGGCCGGGCTGGACTTCGAGCGTCAGCAGGCGCTGAGCACCAAGGGATTTGCCTCGCGCGCGACCTATGAGGTCTCTGAAGCCGGCCGCGATCAGGGCATGGCGGCGGTGAAATCGGCGCAGGCGGCCTATGACGCCGCGCGCGACAACGTCGAGGTCACCAAGGCGCAGCAGGCTGAAGCCCGCGCCCAGCTCGCGGAACTGCAGACATCGCTGGCCAAGGCCGAGCGCGACCTCGACTTCACCTCGGTGCGCGCGCCGGTCGATGGCACCTTTTCCAACCGTCTGGTCAACACCGGCGATTTCGTGGTGATGGGGCAGCGGCTCGGCAATGTGGTGCCGCTCAACGACGTCTTTATCGATGCCAACTTCAAGGAGACGCAACTCAAGCGCATCCGTCCGGGACAGCCGGTGACGATCTCGGTGGACGCCTATGGCCATCGCAAGTTCTCCGGCGTCGTCGACAGCATCTCGCCCGCGGCCGGCTCGGTGTTCACGCTGCTGCCGCCCGATAACGCCACCGGCAACTTCACCAAGATCGTGCAGCGGCTTCCGGTCCGGGTTCGCGTGCCGAAGGATGTCGCGAAGCAGAATCTGTTGCGCGCGGGCATGTCGGTCTATGCGACGGTGGACACCAACAAAGGCGCCGCGGATGCCGACAGCGAAGCCGACCTCGACGCGCCGGCAACAACTAACGCGAAGTAATTCGCTCATCGGGCGGCGCGCCCGATTTAAGAGCACGTTCTGACCCGAGCAGATCATGGCTGACGCCGCCACTGCCCCGCCTGTGATGATGGACGCCGCCGCTGCGCCTCCCGAGCGCATCGCGCCGCGACGGCTGATTGCGTTCCTCATCATGGTGTTCGGGATGTTCATGTCGATCCTGGACATCCAGGTCGTCTCGGCATCGCTGTCCGATATCCAGGCCGGCCTGTCGGCAAGTTCGAGCGAGGTGTCGTGGGTCCAGACCTCCTACCTGATCGCGGAAGTGATCGCGATTCCGCTGTCGGGATTCCTGTCGCGCGCGCTCGGCACAAGGTTGCTGTTTGCGATTTCCGCCTCGGGCTTCACGATAGCGAGCTTCCTGTGCGGATTTGCCTCGACGATCGAGCAGATGATCGTCTGGCGCGCGGTCCAGGGCTTTCTGGGCGCCGGCATGATCCCGACGGTGTTCGCCTCGGCCTATACGGTGTTTCCGCGGTCGAAATTCTATATCGTCGGTCCGATCATCGGTCTGGTCGCTACCCTGGCGCCGACGATCGGGCCGACGGTCGGCGGAATCATCACCGACTGGATGTCGTGGCACTGGCTGTTCTTCATCAACATCGTTCCCGGCATCGGCATCACCGTCGGCGTGCTGGCGCTGGTCGATTTCGATCAGCCGAATTTAGGACTGCTCGACCGCTTCGACTGGTTTGGCCTGGTGGCGATGGCGGGGTTTTTGGGGTCGCTCGAATATGTGCTCGAGGAAGGGCCGCAATACGAGTGGCTGCAGGACACTTCGGTGGCGGTCTGCGCCGCGGTCTGCGCCATCTCCGCGATCGCCTTCTTCTACCGCGTGCTGACTGCGGAAGAACCGATCGTCGATATCAGGGCCTTTACCGACCGCAATTTCGGGATCGGCTGCCTGATCTCGTTCTGCATCGGCATCGGCCTTTACGGCCTGACCTACATGTATCCCCGCTATCTCGCCGAGGTGCGCGGCTACAGCGCGCTGATGATCGGCGAGACCATGTTCGTTTCCGGCATCACCATGTTCCTCACCGCGCCGATTGTGGGGCGCCTGATGCAGAGGATCGACATGCGTTACATCATCGCTACCGGCCTCGTCATCTTCGCGCTCGGCTCCTGGCAGATGACTTGGATTACCCGCGACTACGATTTCTATGAGCTGCTGGTGCCGCAAATCCTGCGCGGTATCGGCATGATGTTCGCGATGGTGCCGACCAACACCATCGCGCTCGGGACCTTGCGGCCGGACCGGGTCAAGAACGCCTCGGGGCTGTTCAACCTGACGCGCAATCTCGGCGGCGCGGTCGGGCTCGCGGTCATCAACCAGGTGCTCAATCAACGCACCGACCTGCATATCGTGCGCTTGCAGGAAAGGGTGACCTGGGGCAACGCCACCGCGACCGAAACGCTCAACATGTTCACCCAGCGCCTGCAGGGCATGGGCGATGCCGCGCTGATGGCGATGAAGCAATTGTCGCAGATCGTCCACCGGCAGGCCGTGGTGATGGGCTATGGCGACGCCTTCTTCATGCTCACGGTGTTCTATTTCGCCCTGAGCGTGCTGGTCGTGCTGTTGAAAAAGCCGGCCTCGGCGTCCGCCGAACCGCCGCATTGATAATCTTTTGTTTTGACGCGTTTTCTTGACGCGAACCGGCATCCACTTCGCTCGAAAACGCTTTGGCGCCGCCGATATTGTCTGCCGTGGCGGTTCATGCTTGAACGGCGGCATGATACGCGGCCTTTCCATTTCTCGTCGAGGATCGCTCTCGCGCGTGCAGGCGGCGTCCGCGCGATGGATCGCAGGCGCGCTGGCGCTGACGTCAGCGGTGTGGCTTGTGGCGTTGGCGGGATTGTTGGCGCTCGCCAATCGCGTCCATGATGACGTGCCGGCGCTGCTGGCGGTCAAGCTGCCGCTGCTGCAGTCTCGCCCCGAGCTGATCTTCGCCGGCGAAAGCCGCACGCTCTATCAGGTCGATGCGAATTTGGCCGCGCAACTGATCGGCAGGCCACAAGGCGCGGTGGTCAACATCGCCTATGACGCCGGCGAGCCGCTGGCGCTGCTGGCTGCGATGCGCCGCCAGCCCGAGCGATTTCAGAAAGCGCGTGTCGTCGTCAGCGTGGTGCCGTTCCTGTTCAATGAGGGCGTGCGATCGGCCGCGGTCTATCCGCAGGACGTGGCGGCCCGGCTCGGCGTCGTCGAACAAATGACGTCGTTTCTGCCGTTGCGCGTCGGCACGCTGATCCGCTTCATCCGTGAAGCCTTCAACGCGCGGCTCGCCGCCGATCAGCACCTCGCCGAGCTCGCACCCGTGCCCGCGGCTTTCGGTTCGAAGATCATTGACCATACCCAACCCGAGGATCGATGGCCCGACGAGATCGGCACGCACGCGCATTACGCCAACTGGGATCTGTCGGGTCCGAAGGCGCGATACGAGATCGGCGCGCTATGCGACATGGTGGTGCTGGCGCGCAGGCTCACCGTCGTGGTGCCGCCATGGGCGCCGCGCTACGACCGTGCCCGCGATCCGTCGTGGCGGGACAAGGACGATCAATACGTCGCGCTGATCGGCGATGCCGGCCGCCGTTGCGGCTTCGATGTCCTGAATATTCAGTCGATCCCCGGGCTGGAGCAGGCCAACTATGCCGACGAGATGCACGTCAACGCCTCCGGCGTTCCGATCTACACCCGCTACCTCGTGTCGCGGCTCAGTCGTTAGCCGCTCGCGATGCTGTTCAGCTCCTATACGTTTCTGTTTCAATTCCTCCCGGCAACGGTGCTGGCATTCGCCGCCGCCCGCCGCCATTCGCCGCGCGCCGGCATCATGGTGCTGGCCGGCGCGTCGCTGTTTTTCTACGGCGCCTGGCGGCCGGTCTATCTGTTGCTGTTGATCGCCTCGATCGCGGTCAATTTTACGCTCGGCTTGCGGATGGAAGATCCGCTTCGCCGCCGCGCGGTAGGCAGCCTTGGCGTGGCCCTCAATCTCGCGGTGCTCTGTTATTTCAAATACACCAATTTCATCTTCGACAGCCTGAACATGCTGACCGGCGCGCCGCTGCCGTTCGTCAATATCGTCCTGCCGCTCGGGATTTCGTTCTTCACCTTCCAGCAGATCGCCTATCTGGTCGACGTGATGCGCGGCGCCAAGGTCGAGCGCGACATCGTCAGCTACACATTATTCGTTTCGTTCTTCCCGCATCTGATCGCGGGGCCGCTGGTACATCACGCCGAGATGATCCCGCAGTTCAAGCGCGGCCGCAGCGGCCGTTCCGCGCTGCTGGCGGCGCGGGGACTGGCGATCTTCGCCGCCGGCCTGTTCAAGAAAGTCGTGATCGCCGACAATCTCGCGCAGTTCGTATCTCCGGTGTTCGCGCATCTCGATGCCGGCGGCGGCGTCACCACGCCCTGGGCGTGGCTTGCGACGCTGGCCTACAGCTTGCAGATCTATTTCGATTTTTCCGGCTATTCGGACATGGCGATCGGGCTCGCGCTGCTGTTCGGCATCCGCCTGCCGGTGAATTTTCGCTCGCCCTATCAGGCCACTTCGATCATCGAATTCTGGCGGCGCTGGCACATCACGCTGTCGCGCTTCCTGCGCGACTACCTCTACATTCCGCTCGGCGGCAACCGGCTCGGCGAACAGCGGCGCTACATCAATTTGCTGGTGACGATGCTGCTCGGCGGGCTCTGGCACGGCGCGGGCTGGAATTTCCTGGTCTGGGGCGGCCTGCACGGCATCTATCTCTGCATCAATCATCTCTGGCGCGCCTGGCGCGCCGACAACAACTACGCCTGGGCCGCCCTGGTCGAGAAAGGGCTGGCTGCGAAAGGATTGTCGTGGGCAATCACCTTCTTTGCCGTCCTGGTCGCCTGGGTGTTCTTCCGCGCCAGAACGGCTGATGGTGCGTGGCAGATGCTGGGCGGCCTGTTCGGATTTCAGGCCGGCAGCTCCGCTTACGCCTCCCCGGGCATCTTGCGGCTGATGGATTTGCCGATTCTGGTGGGCGAGCAGCGGCTGTTGCTGATCGGCGGCGGCGCGGTCGCGCTGGCGCTGGCGATCGCGCTGTGCCTGCCGAACGTGCCGCAACTGTTCGGTTATCGCGAATACCGTCGCGCGCCGGAGAAAGCCGGTTTGCTGCGATGGCGGCCGAATGCGGCGTGGGCGCTGCTTACCGCGCTGGCACTGGCGATCTCGCTGTTCGGCATGTGGCAGCGGCTGGAATTCTTGTATTTTCAGTTCTGAGCGCGTCGTTCGCCCGCGCAGCCTTTTTTATCGCAGGCCGAAATTGCTCCAGACCAGACCGAGCCCCGACAGAAACAACAGGCCAAGCACGACATCGCGGAAATGTCTGTCGCTGAGCACATGATAGGCCCGCGCGCCGAGCCAGGCGCCGATTAACGATGCCGGCAACGCCAACAATGCGAGCCAAACCACCTCGGACGTGATGAACCCGGTTGCCGCCTGCAGGCACAGCGCGGCGGTCAGCACGGTCCAATTGAAGGTCTGAAAAATTCCGCGCCGCTCATCCTTGCCCCAGCCTCGCACGCTGGCCCATAGCGTTGGAAGCGGGCCGGACAGGCCGGCGAGACCGCCAAGAATGCCGCCGGCAAATCCGACGGCGGCATCCGCCACCCGGCCGCCGAAGCGGAACGCGATGGGTTTTCGGTTGAAATAGAGCGCGGTCGGAAACACCAGCAGCAGCACGCCGACGCTCAATTTGAACACACGAGGATCGGCGTGAGCGACCAGCATGGTACCCAACGGCACGCCCGCGAGACCGCCGATCAGAAACGGCCAGACCAGCTTGAAGTCGAACGACCGCCAGAACGAGGGCAGCGTCGAGGTCTGCGCGACGATGGAACAGACAAGGGCGAGCGGCACCGCGGTCGAGGGCGGCAACACGTAGAGCCAGATCCCCAGCGCCATCAGCGCAGTCCCGAAGCCGGCCAGCCCGGTCACGAAGCCGCCGGCCAGCGCGCCAGCAAGCAGCAGAAAAATTGCGGCGGTAGCCATCGTTAGTCCGGATTTCCTTCATTTCAGGTTCGCGCTTTCGGCGCGCCCCAATGACCGTTTCTGAATTTGCGCGGGACGTTTACACCAAGCACCGCTTCGGTAGTATCGCAAATTGACTTTGGTCGCCGTGCAGCGAGGAACATCATGGGATCGACCTTTCTCGTCTGCCACGGCGCGTGGTCGGCCGGATGGGCATGGAAAAAGATGCGCCCGCTGATGGCTGCGGCCGGGCATCGCCTGGTCACGCCGACCCAAACCGGCATTGGCGAGCGCGAGCATCTCGCCAACCCGTCGATCGATCTCGAAACGCATATTCAGGACATCCTCCACGTCATCAGATATGAAGACCTGCGGGACATCGTGCTGATCGGCCACAGCTATGGCGGCATGGTCGCAACCGGCGTGGCCGACCGCGCGCGGGACCGGATCACGCAGTTGATTTACCTCGATGCGTTTGTGCCTGATGACGGACAGTCTCATTTGGACCTCAACGAACCGGCGCGGCAGCGCATTCAAGAACTAGCCAGGGCCGGTGGCTGGCGGGTGCCGCCCAATCCCGTTCCGCCCGACACTTCCGAAGCGGATGTTGAGTGGCTGACGGAGCGCCGCGTTCCGCAACCGATCAAATGTTTTGAGATGCCGCTCAAGCTGCGCGGCGGCGAGCTTGCGCTGCCGCGCAGCTATATCTACGCAACGCGTGCCATGCCCGCGGACACCTTTCGTCCGTTCGCCGAGCGCGCCAAAAGCAAGCCTGACTGGCGGTACTACGAACTCGATGCCAGCCATTCGCCGAATGTCACCGCTCCGGAAGCACTGATGGCGCTGCTCGAAAAGATCGTCGCCGAGCGGGTCTAGAAATTGGCGAGGGGTCCGGCGTGTTGCGCCGAACCCCTCATTTGTAAAGCATCAGCCAGCCTGTAAGCCGGGTTCTGTAGGGCACCGCCTGCTTGCGGCAGACGATACGTGACGGCCATTCCTCTGGGACAACGTTTGCACGTTGCCTCGAGCAACCTACCCGGACGGCGAGCCTGACATCGCCCTGCGGTGTTATCGCTCTTTCGAGCGAACAATCCCGCGTTGCCGTCCCTATTCGGTCTTGCTCCCGGTGTGGTTTGCCATGCCGGTTCCGTTGCCGGAGCCGCGGTGCGCTCTTACCGCACCTTTTCACCCTTACTGCCCCTCCCTTTAGGGGTGGGGAAGCGGTTCGTTCTCTGTGGCACTGTCCCTGGGGTTGCCCCCGCCGGACGTTATCCGGCACCGTATGTCGATGGAGCCCGGACTTTCCTCCCCGGCCACCTTTCGGTGATTGCCGGAGCGGCCGTCCGGCCGACTGACGCCCTTGTGATGGGGGCTTGGGCCGCTTGCGTCAAGGAGATAACGCCGCGCCGACTGTGAAAATAAATTATCCTGAAGATGTCGTTTTGCGATTGGCCCGTTCGACTGGATGTCGGCAAAACCTGCCAGGCAAAAGGAGCAATGAGATGCAGTATCTGCTGATGATCTACACCAACGAGGCCGAATACGCCAAAATGGACGCGGCGACGGGAAAGAAAGTCACGGACGAATATGGCGCGTTCACCCAGTCCATCATCCAGAGCGGCAATTTCAAGGCCGGCGACCGGCTGCAGCCGGCGTCGACCGCGACCACCGTGCGGGTCCGCGACGGCAAGACCCTGACCACGGATGGTCCATTCGCGGAGACCCGCGAGCAGCTCGGCGGCTATTATCTGATCGAGGCCAAGGATCTCGACGCCGCGCTCGGCATTGCCGCGCGGATTCCCGGCGCCAGATACGGTTCGATCGAGGTCCGGCCGATCTGGGTCTATAATTGACGGCGACTCCATCCGTCATTCCGGGATGCGCCGTCAGGCGCAGGCCCGGAATCCGAGATTCCCGATCGTGCAATTGCGCATTCCGGGCTCGTCCTTCGGACGCCCCGGAATGACGACCATTGAATGACGCGCCCGCATGACACCCGCCGAAATCGAAAAAATATTCCGCGACGAGGCGGGTCGGGCGCTGGCGACGCTGATCCGCCTGGTCGGCGATTTCGATCTCGCCGAGGACGCGTTGCAGGATGCATTCGCGGTGGCGCTGGAACGCTGGCCCGCCGCCGATCCGCCGTCCAATCCGCGGGCGTGGCTGGTCAATGTCGGACGCAACAAGGCGATCGACCGCCTGCGCCGGCAAATCGCGTTTCGCGGCAAGCAGGGACAGCTCACGCACGAATTGCTGCACAACGCGGCAGCCTCCTGCGAGGCCACAGATCCGGCGCTCGACGATGACATGCTGCGGCTGATCTTCACCTGTTGCCATCCGGCATTCGCGACCGAGGTTCAGGTCGCGCTGACGCTGCGCACGGTCTGCGGGCTGACCACCGCGCAGGTCGCGCGCGCCTTTCTGGTGAGCGAGGATGCGATGGCGCAGCGCCTCGTCCGCGCCAAGCAGAAAATCCGTCTCGCCGGCATTCCCTACGAGGTGCCGGAACGCGAAGCGCTCGAGCCGCGGCTGCGCGGCGTGCTCGCGGTGATCTATCTGGTCTTCACCGAAGGCTACGCGGCGACATCGGGCGAGGATCTGATGCGGCCCAGTCTGGCGCGCGAAGCGATCCGGCTGGGCCGCCTGCTCGACGCACTGATGCCGCAACGGGGCGAGATCAAGGGATTGCTGGCGCTGATGCTGCTGCACGACGCGCGCCGCGCGTCGCGCGAGACCGCCGGCGGCGACATCGTGCTGCTGGAAGAGCAGGACCGCGCGCTGTGGGACCGCGAGCAGATCGCCGAAGGTGTGAGGCTGGTGGAAGACGCGCTGCGGATGCCGGGACCGCCGCAATCCTACGCGGTGCAGGCCGCGATTGCGGCGTTGCATGCGCGGGCGCCGAGTTATCGCGACACCGACTGGCCGCAGATCGCCGGCCTCTATGAAGTGCTGCTGCGGATCAGCCCGTCGCCGGTGATCGAGCTCAACCACGCCGCCGCGGTATCGATGGTGGACGGACCGGCGCGGGCACTCGACCTGATCGACGCGCTGGAAGCGCGCGGCGGACTCGATGGCTACGAGTTGATGCCGGCGGTTCGCGCCGATCTGTTGCGCCGGCTCGGCCGCCATGATGCCGCGCGCGAGGCCTATCTCGCCGCCACCGCCGCGACGCAATTGCAGCCGCTGCGCCGGCTTTACGCGCGGCGATTGGCGGAGATGGACAGAGAGTAAGCTGAGTAAGTCGCCGCTGCTTCACCTCTCCCCGCTTGCGGGGAGAGGTCGCCGCGCTCTTCGCGCGGCGGGTGAGGGGGTACCGCCCTCAATATTTCTTCAGCAGTCGCGGATAGAAGCGCCCCTCACCCAACCCTCTAAGAGCGAGCTTCGCTCGTCTCGACCCCGCAAGAGCGGGGCGAGGGAGCGCAGCAGCGCTGGAGGAGGCAACTACTTCGCCGCGACGGTCTTGGCGTCGGCCGAAAGGCTCTCCAGCAGCGACCGCAAGGTGGTCAGCGTCGAATGATCGGCGATGCCGTCGACGCGCGCGGGGCGGAAGTGGCGCTGGAACGCGGTGACCACTTCCATGGTCGGTCCGTCGTATTTTCCGTTGATCGGGACGCCGTAGCCATATTTGGCCAGCGCCTGCTGCAGGTCGCGAACGTCGTCGCTGATGACGCCGATTTGAGCGTTTCGCCGCGCACGATCGGCGCCGGCTGCACCCAGTGACCGACGCCGGAATTGGCCAGCGAATGCCACGGGAATTTCTCGCCGGGGTCTTTCTTGCGCGCCGGGGCGACATCGGAATGCCCGAGCACGCGATGCGGCGGCACCTTGCGGCGGAGCATGATGCCACGGCACAGCGCGATCACGGCGGCGATCTGGCGCAGCGGGAATTCCGGATAGCCCCAGTCGTGGCCGCGGTTGACGATCTCGATGCCGATCGAACAGGAATTGATGTCTTCTTCGCCGGCCCAGGACGAAACCCCGGCATGCCAGGCGCGCTTGGCTTCCGGGACGCATTGCACGATGCGGCCGTCTTCCAGAACGATGTAATGCGCCGACACGTCGGTGCCCGTCGTGCACAGCTGCGCGATCGCGCCTTCCACATCCGGCATGCCGGTGTAGTGCAGCACGATCATGTCGGGCAAACGGCCCTTGTTGCGCTCGCCGTAATTCGCCGACGGGATGACGTCGGAGGCGATCGACGAATTCGGGGGTGAATGTCTTCATGTTCGCGCTGGCCCTTGGGATCGGGAGGGCACGTTGACGCTTCGAATCAGAACCGACAGATGCGAACGAACCGAGCGGCATAGGAAAGGCCAAACCGGGCAGGAGAACGGCAACACTGCGTCCTCAACACGAACCTCGTTTACTATTCCTTCACTGTGCCGCCGGCGCAATGCGCGAGCCGGTCGCCGCTCGCATTTTAACCCGAGTGTGTGAAGAACGCATCACCAGGAGGTTCTGGCTTACCCCCGTCCGCGGTGGCAGCAATTCTAATCATCCCGGCAACGCTTTCTTAACGCTAACGGCCGTTACTAAGTGGTGAAGAGCCGAACCGTTTGAGGGGACGGCCGAGGCCCCTTTTTCACGCTCGAAGTCCCATGGCAGCCCACCAAGTTCCATCGGGAAATCAGGGTTTGCGAGCCGGGGCGCGCGGGATCGGCAATCGTGCCTTGCAAGGGCTTTTCGAGGCGAACAGCCCGGCGAAGCGCAGATATTTGAGGCGCAATGGGCCCGCTCGCGTCCAGTTTCCGCAACGTTACCCGGACGCTGCCCGGAGCCGGGGCATGAATCCGGCCGGCCAGCGCCATATTCCCGTCCTCGGCCGCGAGGCGATCGGGATGCTGCAGCCCCGTGCCGGCGGCATTTATGTCGACGCCACCTTTGGGGCCGGCGGTTACAGCCGGGCCATTCTCGACACCGGCGGTGCCCGGGTCATCGGCATCGACCGCGACCGGTCGGCCGTGACGGCCGGGTTCGAACTGGTCGATCGATCGGACGGCCGGCTCACGCTGGTCGAGGACCGGTTTTCCAATCTTGCCGAGATTTGCGCCGCGCAGGGCGTCGACGCGGTCGATGGCGTGGTGATGGACGTCGGGGTGTCCTCGATGCAGCTCGACGAGGCCGAGCGCGGCTTCTCGTTTCGCCTCGGCGGCCCGCTCGACATGCGGATGGGCCATGACGGCCCGACCGCGGCAGACGTGATCGCGAAAGCATCCGAGGCCGATCTCGCCAACATCATCTACATCTTCGGCGAAGAGCGTCATTCGCGCAGCCTCGCCCGCGCCATCGTCGCCGCGCGCAAGCAGGCGCCGATTACGACGACGCGGGCGCTCGCCGATATCGTCGCAAAGGTGGTGCGGTCGAAGCCAGGCGAGATCCATCCGGCGACGCGGACGTTTCAGGGTTTAAGAATTTTCGTCAACGAAGAACTCGACGAGCTGCATCTGGCGCTGTCGGCGGCCGAGCGCGTGCTGAAGCCGGGCGGCCGGCTGGTGGTGGTGTCGTTTCATTCGCTGGAAGACCGCATCGTCAAGAATTTCCTGGTCGAGCGCGCCAGGGCCGGCGGCGGATCGCGGCATCTGCCTGTCGCCGCGCAGGCCGCGCCGAGCTTTCACATCCTGACCAAGCGTCCGGTCACGCCCGATGAGGAGGAGGTAGCCGCCAATCCGCGCGCGCGATCGGCAAAACTGCGCGCCGCCGAGCGTACCGAAGCGCCTGCGCAGCGCGCCGCCGCCTTGCCGGCGTGGCCGACGCTCGCGGCCGTGATGAGGGGAGGCTGACCATGCGGGTCATCCATCTCCTCGTGATCGGCGTTTTGGTGTTCGCCGCGGCCTACGTCTATCGGATCAAGATGGGATCCACCTCGCGCACCGAGCGGGTGCTGCGGCTGCATGCGGAGATTCGCGAGCAGCGCGACGCCATCGCGGTGCTGCGCGCGGAATGGGCCAGGCTCGACGCGCCGCTGCGGCTGCAGGGCCTCGCCGAGCGCCATCTGGCGCTGAAGCCGCTCAACGCCACGCAATACGATTCATTGAAGAACCTGCCCGAGCGGCCGCCGCGCCTGGTCAGGCCGGGCGATCCCGATCCGATCGGCGCGATGATCCAGGCGATCGATTCCGTTGCCGCGACGGGTTCGGTGCCGGCGCCGGAGGATCGGCGATGATCGATCGGGCGCGCAGGACCGTCAGGCCGGCAGAACCATGGCGGCAGCGGCTGATCCGCTCGCTGCTGTACGGGCGCAACGTCGACCGCGCCGTGAAGGCGCGCGTCCGCGTCGGATTTGCGATGGTGGCATTCTTGGCGATCTATGCGGTGATCGGCGGACGGCTGATCATGTTCGCCGTCGGCGGCGACAACCACGGCGCGCGCCGGACCGCGGCGCAGGACGCGATCGCGACCGCGCGGCCGGATATCGTCGATCGCAACGGCGAGGTGCTCGCCACCGACGTCAAGGCGCCGAGCCTGTTCGGCGAGCCGCGACGGATCATCGACAAGGACGAGGCAATCGAGCTTCTGACCGCGACGCTGCCGGATCTCGACACCGGCGAAGTGCGCGACCGCCTGTCGTCGAAAAAAGGTTTTGTCTGGCTGAAGCGCGAAATCACGCCGCTGCAGCAGCAGGAGATTCACCGGCTCGGCATTCCCGGCATCGGCTTCCTGCGCGAGAACAAGCGCGTTTACCCCACCGGCAACGAGGTCGCGCATCTGATCGGCCTGGTCAACATCGACAACCAGGGCATCGCCGGGATGGAGAAATGGCTGGACAATAACGGCCTCGCCGATCTGCATCGCGCCGGCTTCGCCACCGACCGTCTGCAGCGGCCGGTGGAATTGTCGGTCGACCTGCGCGTCGAGCACGCGCTGCGCGACGAATTGCTCAAGGCCAAGGAAAAATACAAGGCCAAGGCGGCCTCGGGCCTCGTCTCCAATGTCAGGACCGGCGAGATCGTGGCGATGGTGTCGCTGCCCGACTTCGACCCGAATAATCCGCGCGAGGCCCACGATCCCGACCGCATCAACCGGCTGACCACCGGCGTCTACGAGATGGGCTCGACCTTCAAGGCGCTGACGCTGGCGATGGCGCTGGACTTCGGCAAGGCCAATCTCGGCACCATGTTCGATGCGCGCGGCGCGCTGCATTACGGCAAATTCGCCATTCACGATACGCACCCGCTGGGCCGGTCGATCTCGCTGTCGGAAGTGTTCACATTCTCATCGAATGTCGGCGCGGCGCGGATCGCGCTGGCGCAGGGCGTCGAGGCGCACAAGGCATTTCTGCGCAAGATGGGGCAGCTCGATCGGCTGCGCACCGAACTGCCCGAAAGCGCTTCGCCGATCGTGCCGAAGCGCTGGAGCGAACTCAACACCATCACCATCGCCTTCGGTCACGGGCTTTCGGTCGCGCCGCTGCAGGCGGTGATGGGCATCAACGCGGTCATGAATGGCGGCTATCTGATCCCGCCGACATTCCTCAAGCGGTCCGAAGAGGAAGCCAAGGCGCTGGCGAAGAAAGTGATCAAGTCGGAGACCAGCGAGAAGATGCGCTATCTGATGCGGCTCAATGCCGAGATCGGAACCGCCAGGCAGGCCGACGTGAAGGGCTATTACATCGGCGGCAAGACCGGCACCTCGGAAAAGGTGGTCAACGGGCGCTATTCCAAGAAGCAGGTGCTGAACTCGTTTACCGCGATCGTTCCGGCCGACAATCCGCAATTCCAGGTGCTGGTGATGCTGGACGAGCCGAAAGCGCTGCCCGAAACCCACGGCTTCATTACCTCAGGCTGGAACGCGGTGCCGACCGGTGGCAAGGTGATCGCCCGCATTGCGCCGCTGCTTGGGCTCGAGCCGCGCTTCGATTTGCCGCCGTCCGACCGCCTTATTCTTGCGGCATCGAGGTCAACCCAGTAAGGCGTAGCATGAGTGCCGCCGATTTCAGGTTCCTGCATCCGTTGCTGCGAGCTCGTATTGATGAAACTTCGCGACCTGTTCAGCGATGACGCCATGATCGATCCGCAGGCGGAAGCGGTTGCGGTCACCGGCCTCGCCGTGGACAGCCGCGCGGTGAAGCCCGGCGACCTGTTCTTCGCGCTCGCCGGCCACAAGACCGATGGCGCGCGCTTCATCGATGCTGCGATCGCCTCCGGCGCGGTCGCGGTGGCGGCCGATCATCCGCCGCAAGGCGCGAGCCGGGTGCCGTTCGTCGTCACGCCCAATCCGCGCCGCGCGCTGGCGCTCGCCGCCGCGAAATTCTATCCGCGGCAGCCCGAAACCATCGCGGCTGTGACCGGAACCAGCGGCAAGACCTCGGTCGCGGCCTTTACGCGGCAGATCTGGCAGCGTCTCGGTCACGCCTCGGCCAGCATCGGCACCATCGGACTGGTGTCGCCGCAAGCGCACCCTCTACGGATCGCTGACCACGCCGGATCCGATCGCGCTGCATCGGCAGCTCGACGAAATCGCGCGCGACGGCGTCACGCATCTCGCCTTCGAGGCGTCATCGCACGGGCTCGATCAGTTTCGGCTGGATGGCGTGCGCATCCGTGCCGCCGGCTTCACCAACCTGTCGCGCGACCACATGGATTACCATCCGGACATCGCGCATTATCTTGCCGCCAAGCTGCGGCTGTTCCGCGATCTGGTGGCGGCGGATGGCGCGGCGGTGATATCCGTCGATCATGATTGTTCGCAGGCCGTCATCGATGCGGCGCGCGCGAGAAACTTGCGGATCGTCGCGGTCGGCCGCAAGGGCGACGGCGCAGGCGAGGGCATTCGCCTGGTCGAGGCTGATATCGACGGCTTTGCGCAGAAGCTCGTGCTCGAACATCGCGGGCGCAAACATGCCGTCCGGCTGCCGCTGGTCGGCGAATTCCAGATCGAAAACGCGCTGGTGTCCGCAGGCCTCGCGATCGGCACCGGCAGCGATCCGGATCAGGTGTTCGAATCCTCGAACATCTCGAGGGCGCAAAAGGCCGGCTGGAGCGGGTCGGCGAGCGCAACGGCGCGCCGATCTTCGTCGATTACGCCCACAAGCCCGACGCGCTGGCCAAGGCGCTGCAGGCGTTGCGGCCCTACGCCAAACGCAAGCTGGTGGTGGTGTTCGGCGCCGGCGGCGACCGCGATGCCGGCAAGCGCCCCTTGATGGGTGCGATCGCCGCCGAGAATGCCGACAGCGTCATCGTCACCGACGACAATCCGCGCAGCGAAAATCCGGATGCGATCCGCGCGGCGATCCTGAGCGCCGCGAAGAGGCGCGAAGGAAATCGGCGACCGCACCGAGGCGATCAGGACCGCGATTGCCGGCCTTCAGCCGGGCGATGCGCTGCTGATCGCCGGCAAGGGCCACGAGACCGGACAGATCGTCGGCGACCGCACCCTGCCGTTCAGCGATCACGACGCGGTTGCGGCCGCGCTCGCACCGAGGGTCGCATGAGCGCGGCGCCATTATGGACGTCCGCCGGCGATGGCGGAGGCGATGCGCGCCTCGCTCAACGGCGCGTTGCCGGACGCGGTCACCGGACTTTCCATCGACAGCCGCACCATCGCGCCGGGAGAAGCTTATTTTGCCATCAAGGGCGAGGTCCATGACGGGCATGATTTCGTTGCCGCGGCGTTGAAGGCGGGCGCGGCGCTGGCGGTGGTCGAAACCGCCCAGCGGGAAAGTTCGCGCCCGACGCGCCGCTACTGGTGGTGGAGGACGTGCTGGCCGGTCTCGTCGACCTCGCCCGCGCCGCGCGCGCGCGGCTGCAGGCGCAGGTGATCGCGGTCACCGGCTCGGTCGGCAAGACCTCGACCAAGGAGGCGCTGCGCCGCGTGCTCGGCGCGCAGGGCGAGACTCACGCCTCGGCCGCATCCTTCAACAATCACTGGGGCGTGCCGCTGTCGCTGGCGCGATGCCCGGCGACGGCGCGGTTTGCGATCTTCGAGATCGGCATGAACCATGCCGGCGAAATCGAGCCGCTGGTCAAAATGGTGCGGCCGCACGTCGCCGTCATCACCACCGTCGAGCCGGTGCATCTGGAATTCTTTGCCGGCATCGAGGCGATTGCCGACGCCAAGGCGGAAATCTTTGCGGGCGTCGAGCCCGGCGGCGCGGCGGTGCTCAACCGCGACAACTCGCAATTCGCCCGGCTGCAGCGGCGCGCCAGCAAGCTCGGCATCTCCCGCATCGTCTCGTTCGGCGCTGACAAGAAATCCGACGCGCGGCTGCTCGACGTATCGCTGCACGCCGCGTGCTCGGCCGTGCACGCCAATATCCTCGGCCATGACGTGACCTACAAGCTCGGCATGCCCGGCCGTCACATGGCGATGAACTCGCTGGCGGTGCTCGCGGCGGCCTCGCTGGTCGGCGCCGATCTCGCGCGCGCGGCGCTGTCGCTGTCGCAGATCGAGCCGGCGGCGGGCCGCGGCGTCCGGCGCGCGCTCGAGGTCGCCAACGGCGAAGCCACCCTGATCGATGAAAGCTATAACGCCAATCCGGCGTCGATGGCGGCGGCACTGACAGGTACTCGGCCGCGCCGCGGTCGGCCCGCACGGCCGGCGCATCGCAGTGCTCGGCGATATGCTCGAACTCGGCCCGACCAGCGCCGCGCTGCATCGCGGGCTCAACGAGGCCGTCAAGGCCAATCACATCGATCTGGTGTATTGCTGCGGACCGCTGATGCGCAATTTGTGGGACGCTCTTTCCTCGGGTAAACGGGGCGGCTATGCCGAGAGCGCGGCTGCGCTCGAAGCGCAGGTCGTCGCCGCGATCCGCGCCGGCGACGCCATCATGGTCAAGGGCTCGCTCGGCTCGAAGATGAAAACGATTGTCAACGCGCTCGAAAAGCGCTTTCCCGGCAAGGCCGCGCACGACGAAGCCGCGGTAAGGCGGATTGAATGTTTTACTGGCTGATCGACTTTCCAACACCGTTCCCGGCATGGGCGTGTTCCGCACGTTCTTGAACGTGTTCCGCTACATCACCTTTCGCACCGGCGGGGCGATGGTGACCGGCGCGTTGTTCGTTTTCCTGTTCGGTCCCTGGATCATCGACCATCTTCGGCTTCGCCAGGGCAAGGGCCAGCCGATCCGCAGCGACGGCCCGCAATCGCATCTCGTCACCAAGATCGGCACGCCGACCATGGGCGGGCTGATGATCCTGTCCGGACTGGTGGTCTCGACCGTGCTGTGGGCCAATCCGCTCAATCCCTATGTCTGGATCGTGCTCGCGGTGACGCTCGGCTTCGGCTTCGTCGGCTTCTACGACGACTATCTGAAGGTGACCAAGCAGAGCCATAGCGGCTTCGCCGGCCGCATCCGGCTCGCGATCGAAGCGCTGATCGCGCTCGTGGCGTGCTACGCGCTGGTCCGGCTCGGACGCGATGCCGTTCTCGACCTCGCTGGTGATTCCGTTCTTCAAGGACGTGGCGCTGAATTTCGGCTGGTTCTTCGTGATCTTCGGCGCGTTCATCATGGTCGGCGCCGGCAACGCGGTCAATCTCGACCGACGGTCTCGACGGTCTTGCCATCGTGCCGGTCATGATCGCGGCGGCGAGCTTCGGCATGATCGCCTATCTCGCCGGCAACGCGGTGTTCTCGGATTACCTGCAGATCAACTACGTCGCCGGCACCGGCGAACTCGCGGTGCTGTGCGGCGCGGTGCTCGGCGCGGGACTGGGATTTCTGTGGTTCAACGCGCCGCCGGCGTCGATCTTCATGGGCGATACCGGCTCGCTCGCGCTCGGCGGCATGCTCGGCTCGATCGCGGTCGCGGTCAAACACGAGATCGTGCTGGCCGTGATCGGCGGCCTGTTCGTGCTGGAAGCGGTCTCGGTGATCGTGCAGGTGGTGTCGTTCAAGCTCACCGGCAAGCGCGTGTTCCGGATGGCGCCGCTGCATCATCATTTCGAACAGAAGGGCTGGACCGAACCGCAGATCGTGATCCGGTTCTGGATCATCTCGGTGATGCTGGCGCTGGCCGGCCTCTCCACGCTGAAGCTGCGGTGATGGTGTTGCATCCTCTCCGTCGTCATTCCGGGGCGTGCGAAGCGGCGAACCCGAATCGAAGTCCGGATAACCGCGGAGCCTGTCATCGGGCCGCGCCTTGCGCGGACCCGTTGCGCGGTTTCCGGAATGACGTGCTAATCATGATCCCCGTCACCTCCTTCGCCGGCAAGACGGTTGCGGTGTTCGGGCTCGGCGGCTCGGGCCTTGCGAGCTGTCACGCGCTGAAGGCGGGCGGCGCGGAAGTGATCGCCAGCGACGACAGCGCCGAAAAACTCGCCGAAGCCGCGCAAGCCGGATTCGTCACCGCGGATTTGCGCAAGGTGTCGTGGACGAATTTCGCAGCCCTGGTGCTGACGCCGGGCGCGCCGCTCACCCATCCCAGTCCGCACTGGACCGTGCTGGCCGCGCAACAGGCCGGCGTCGAGGTGATCGGCGACATCGAACTGTTTTGCCGCGAACGCCGCCGTCACGCCCCGGATGCGCCGTTCGTCGCCATCACCGGCACCAACGGCAAATCGACCACCACGGCGCTGATCGCGCATCTGATGCGCGTCGCCGGCTACGACACCCAGATGGGCGGCAATATCGGCACCGCGATCCTGTCGCTCGAGCCGCCGCGCACCGGGCGGGTCCACGTCATCGAGATGTCGTCGTATCAAATCGATCTGTCGCCGTCGCTCGATCCGTCCGTCGGCATCCTGCTCAATGTCAGCGAAGACCACATCGATCGCCACGGCACGCTCGAGCATTACGCGGCCGTGAAGGAGCGCCTGGTCGCCGGCGTGCAGCCGCAGGGCACCGCGATCGTCGGCGTCGACGACGGCTGGAGCCGCAACACCGCCGATCGGATCGAACAGGCCGGCCGGCGCGTGGTGCGGGTCTCGGTGAAAAATCCGCTGCCGGACGGCGTCTATGTCGAGCGCGAAATCATCTGGCGCGCCTCCGGCGGCGCGCGCAGCGAGATCGCGCGGATCGGCGGCATCGGTTCCTTGCGCGGGCTGCACAACGCGCAGAATGCGGCTTGCGCGGCGGCCTGCGCGCTGGCGATCGGCGTCAGCACCGAGACCCTGCAAAACGGCCTGCGCAGCTTTCCCGGTCTCGCGCACCGCATGGAGCAGGTCGGCCGCCGCGGCAACGTGCTGTTCGTCAACGATTCCAAAGGCACCAATGCCGACGCGGCGGCGCATGCGCTGTCGTCCTTTGCCGATATTTTCTGGATCGCCGGCGGCAAGCCGAAGCTCGGCGGCATCACCGGCCTGAGCCGAATATTTTCCGCGCATCCGAAAGGCCTATCTGATCGGCGAAGCCGCACAGGAATTTGCCGCAACGCTCGAGGGCAAGCGTGCCGCTACGAGATCAGCGAGACGCTCGATGTCGCGGTGGCCAGTGCCGCACGCGATGCGGAAGCCTCCGGGCTTTCCGATCCGGTGGTGCTGCTGTCGCCGGCCTGCGCCTCGTTCGACCAGTACCGCAATTTCGAAATCCGCGGCGCCAAATTCCGCGACCTCGTCACCGCGCTGCCCGGCGTCAAGCCGGTGGTGTGACGACGACGGCCGTGAAGCCGTGTCTCGGCCGCGGTCCAGCAACTGTCATCGTCCGCGAAGGCGGATGATCCAGTATTCCACAGCACTGCGGTTCAATCGCTAACGCCGCGGCGTACTGGATACCCGCTTTCGCGGCTATGACGCATGCATTCGCGGCACAGGACGGCAACCTTCAAAACATTACCAATTCATTAACCTCTTCGGAAACCATCATGGGCGACCAATGGGGCCGACCTCTGCCATTTGGGGACGGCCATGATCTCCCGTGAACAACGCACCCCCTTCAGCGAATGGTGGTGGACGGTTGATCGCCCGCTGCTGGCGGCGATCATCGCGCTGATGCTGGGCGGCATCATCCTTTCGCTGGCGGCGAGTCCGCCGGTCGCGACCCGGATCGGGCTCGACCCGTTTCACTTCTTCAACCGCCACGTGTTGTTTCTGTTGCCGGCCTTCATCGTGCTGATCGGGGTCTCGTTCCTGTCGCCGCGGCAAATTCGCCGCACCGCGCTGATCGTGCTTGCGCTCTCGATCGCGCTGATCGTGGCGACGCTGTTGTTCGGCCCCGAGGTCAAGGGCTCGCGCCGCTGGATCACCCTGATCGGCGTCAACATCCAGGCTTCCGAATCCGCCAAGCCGGCCTTCGTGGTGATGGCGGCGTGGCTGTTCGCGGAATCGGCGCGGCGGCCGGAAATGCCCGCGACCTCGATCGCGCTGGCGCTGTTGATGATGCTGGTGTCGCTGTTGGTGCTGGAACCCGATTTCGGCCAGACCATGCTGATCCTGATGGTGTGGGGCGCGCTGTTCTTCATCGCCGGCATGCGGATGATCTGGGTGCTGGGGCTCGCGGGCGCCGCGACCGCCGGGCTGTTCGGCGCATACCTTTTCGTGCCGCATGTCGCAGGCCGCATCAAGCGCTTCATGAACCCGGCGTCGGGAGACACCTTTCAGGTCGATACCGCGATGGAAGCCTTCGCCAATGGCGGCTGGTTCGGGCTCGGGCCGGGCGAGGGCATCGCCAAGCGCAGCCTGCCGGACAGCCATACCGACTTCGTGTTCGCGGTGGCGGCGGAGGAATTCGGCATCATCCTTTGCCTGGCGCTGCTCGCGCTGTTCGCCTTCGTCGTGATCCGCGCGCTGTCGCGGGCCTACGCCACCGAAGACATGTTCGCGCGGTTTGCCGCGTCGGGGCTGGCGATCCTGTTCGGCGTGCAGGCCGCGATCAACATGTCGGTCAATCTGCAGCTGATCCCCGCCAAGGGCATGACGCTGCCGTTCATCTCCTATGGCGGCTCCTCGATCATCTCGCTGGCTTACGGCGTCGGCATGATGCTGGCTCTGACACGGCAGCGGCCGCGCACCGAGATGGAATCGATCGGCGACGCCAACGCGGCGCGCAGCTACGCTTGACCCGGCGGCGAAGACGCGCTTTTCGTCATCGCGAGGAATGAAATGACGAAGCCATCCGGTTGCTTGCGAAGATTGCCCCGATGAGCCCTGCGCCCCTGATTCTGCTGGCCGCGGGCGGCACCGGCGGTCACCTGTTTCCCGCCGAGGCGCTCGGCGTCGAACTGATCAGACGCGGCTTGCGCGTGCGCCTCGCCACCGACTTCGCGCGCGCTGCGCTATGGCGGATTGTTCTCCAGGGAGATGATCGACGTGGTGCCGAGCGAGACCGTGCGCGGCCGCACGCCGTGGTCGCTGGCCTATACCGGCGTGATGCTCGCCGCCGGCACGGCCGTGTCGCTCAACCTGATGC
This sequence comes from uncultured Alphaproteobacteria bacterium, assembly GCA_963745785.1. Taxonomy (GTDB): domain Bacteria; phylum Pseudomonadota; class Alphaproteobacteria; order Rhizobiales; family Xanthobacteraceae; genus Bradyrhizobium. Next base: position 52,076 of record CAVUYV010000027.1, read on the forward strand.
GCCGGTTGAAGCCTGCGGCGGTGGTCGGCTTCGGCGGTTATCCGACGCTGCCGCCGCTGTTGGCCGCGCGGCTGTCCGGCGTGCCCGGCATCGTGCACGAAGCCAATGCGGTGCTCGGCCGCGCCAACCGTTTTCTGTCAAGCCGCGTCAGCGCGATCGCGACGTCGCTGCCGGGCGTGCTCGATCGCGACCCCGCGCTGTCAGGGAAAACCACGACCGTCGGCACGCCGATGCGTCCGGCGATCCTTGCTGCTGCGGCGGTGAAATTCGTGTCCCCGGCACCGACCGGGCCATTGCGCGTGCTGGTGGTCGGCGGCAGCCAGGGCGCGCGCGTGATGGCCGATATCGTCCCCGGCGCGATCGAGCGGCTGGAGCCGGCGCTGTGGAACAGGTTGATCCTCACCCAGCAGGTGCGCGAAGAAGACATGGCGCGCGTCCGCGCGGTCTATGACCGGCTCAAGATCAACGCCGAGCTGGCGCCGTTCTTCAGTGATTTGCCGGCGCGGCTGGCGTCGAGCCATCTCGTGGTCTCGCGATCCGGCGCCGGCACCGTGGCCGAGCTCGCCGCCATCGGCCGCCCGTCGATCCTGGTGCCGCTGCCCGGTTCGATCGACCAGGATCAGTTCGCCAATGCCGGCATCCTGGCGCAGGCGAATGGCGCGCTTCGGATTCCGCAAGCGGATTTTACGCCCGACCGGCTGGCCGCGGAAATCTCCGCGCTGGCCGCGGAACCTGAGCGGCTCACCGCCATGGCCGCCGCCGCTCGCAGCGTCGGAAGGCTGGATGCCGCCGAGCGGCTGGCCGATCTGGTGATGAAGGTGGCAGGAATTTGACGTCCGGTACTGACGGAAAAAACCCTTGTCATGCCCCGCGAAAGCGGGGCATCCAGTACTCTGCGCAGCTGATTTTGTTCCAGGGCTTCGCGGTTACTGGATCGTCCGCGCTTCGGCGGACGATGACGGCGCAAGGAACCGACCATGAGACTGCCGCGCGAGATCGGACCTATTCACTTCGTCGGGATCGGCGGCATCGGCATGAGCGGCATCGCCGAGGTGTTGTGCAATCTCGGCTATACCGTGCAGGGCTCGGATGCTTCCGAGAGCGCCAATGTCAGCCGCCTGCGCGACAAGGGCATCCCCATCACCGTCGGCCACAGGTCAGAAAACGTCGCCGGCGCCGATGTGCTGGTGGTGTCGACGGCGATCAAGCGCGACAATCCCGAACTGATGGCGGCACGCGCGCAGCGCATTCCGGTGGTGCGCCGCGCCGAGATGCTGGCCGAACTGATGCGGCTGAAGAGCTGCGTCGCGATCGCGGGCACCCATGGCAAGACCACCACGACCTCGATGGTCGCGGCGCTGCTCGATGCCGGCGATCTCGATCCCACCGTGATCAATGGCGGCATCATCAATGCCTACGGCACCAACGCCCGGCTCGGCGCCGGCGACTGGATGGTGGTGGAGGCCGACGAGAGCGACGGCACGTTCCTGAAGCTGCCGGCCGATGTCGCCATCGTCACCAATGTCGATCCCGAGCATCTCGATCATTTCAAGACCTTCGATGCCGTGCAGGATGCGTTCCGCAGTTTTGTCGAGAACGTGCCGTTCTACGGCTTCGCGGTGATGTGCATCGACCATCCCGTGGTGCAGACCATCGTCGGCAAGATCGAGGATCGCCGCATCATCACCTACGGCGAAAACCCGCAGGCCGATGCGCGGCTGGTCGATCTCGCTGCCGAACGGCGGCGGTTCCAGCTTCAAGGTCGCGTTTCGCGATCGCAAGACCGATGCCGCGCATGAGATCGCCGATCTCATTCTGCCGATGCCGGGACGGCACAACGCGCTCAATGCCACGGCCGCGATCGCGGTCGCGCACGAGCTCGGACTTTCCGACGACACCATCCGAAAGGCGCTGGCAAGTTTCGGCGGCGTGCGGCGGCGCTTCACCAAGACCGGCGAATGGAACGGCGTCACCATCATCGACGATTACGGCCATCATCCCGTTGAAATCGCGGCGGTGCTGAAAGCGGCGCGGGAATCCACCAATGGCAAGATCATCGCCGTGGTGCAGCCGCATCGCTTCACCCGGCTGCAATCGCTGTTCGAGGAATTTTGCACCTGTTTCAACGACGCCGACGCCGTCGTGGTCGCCGAGGTCTATCCGGCGGGCGAGGCGCCGATCGCCGGCATCGACCGCGATCATTTCGTGCTGGGCCTGCGCGCGCACGGCCATCGCGAGGTGATTCCGCTGCAGAAATCCGCCGATCTCGCCGGCGTGGTGCGCGGCATCGCCGGCCGCGGCGATTTCGTCGTCTGCCTCGGCGCCGGCAGCATCACGCAATGGGCCTACGCGCTGCCCGGCGAATTGAAGGCGCTGGGGTGAGCGCGAGGATGATCAGCACAGCATCGTCATGCGCTCGTCGGCCTTCCCCGTGGGGAGAGGTGGAGAGGGGGTATACGCTCCGGCGTTCGGCTCACCCCCTCCCTGACCCTCCCCGCAAGGTGGAGGGACAGAAAATTTCCATGACCTTCCCCGACATCACGCCCGATCTCAAAGCCGCGATGCCAAAATTGCGCGGGCGGCTGTTGGCGAACCAGTCGCTCGCCGAGCTGACCTGGTTCCGGGTCGGCGGTCCGGCGCAGGTGCTGTTCACGCCGTCCGATGAAGACGATCTTGCCTATTTCCTCGCGCATCTGCCGGGCGAGCTTCCGCTCTATGTCGTCGGCGTCGGCTCCAACCTGATCGTGCGCGATGGCGGCATGCCCGGCGTGGTGATCAGGCTCAGTCCGCGCGCCTTCGGCGAGACCAGCGCCGATGGCGATATCGTCAGCGCCGGCGCGGCGGCGCTCGACAAGCGCGTGGCCGAAGCCGCCGCGGCGGCCAATGTCGGCGGGCTGGAATTTTTCTTCGGCATTCCCGGCACCATCGGCGGCGCGCTGCGCATGAACGCCGGCGCCAACGGTGCCGAGACCAGGGACGTCCTGATCGAGGCCACCGGAATCGGCCGCGACGGCAGCAAGCACAAGTTCACAAATGCCGATATGAAATTCGTCTATCGCAACAGCGGCGTCGACGCTTCCATCATTTTTACCTCGGCGCGGTTTCGCGGACGGATCGCCGCGCCGGATGCCATTCGCGCACGGATGGACGAGGTGCAAAACCACCGCGAAACCGCGCAGCCGATCCGCGAAAAGACCGGCGGCTCGACCTTCAAGAATCCGCCGGGAAACAGCGCCTGGAAGCTGATCGATGCGGCCGGCTGCCGGGGGCTGCGCGTCGGCGGCGCGCAAGTGTCGGAAATGCACTGCAATTTCCTGATCAACACCGGTCACGCCACCGGTCATGATATCGAAAATCTGGGCGAGACCGTTCGCGCGCGGGTGAAAGAGAATTCCGGAATTGAGCTACAGTGGGAAATCAAGCGGATCGGGATCACAGCATGATGGTCATTCCGGGCGCTCGCACGGCGGGCGAATCCGGAATCTCGAAGTGAAGCGGAGAAAGATTCCGGGTCTGGTCCTTCGGACCATCCCGGAATGACGAAAGAAGTAATTCAGCGGAAAGAAATGATGCGGATTACCATCCTCTTCGGAGGCACGAACAAGGAGCGTCTCGTTTCGGTCGCGAGCGCCCAGGCGCTGCATCAGGCGTTGCCGGAAGCCGATCTGTGGTTCTGGCACGTTGCGGACACCGATCCATGACGTCCCGTCGAAAAAATTGCTCAATCATGCGCGGCCGTTCGAGGATGAATTCAAGCCGGACGATCGCGGCGTCGGGCTTGAGCAGGCGCTCGATCGGGCAAAGGCCGAGGATCGCTTGCTGGTGCTCGGCCTGCATGGCGGCCGGGCAGAGGATGGCGAATTGCAGGTGATGTGCGAAATGCGCGGCATTCCCTTTACCGGATCCGGCTCGGCATCGTCGTATCTCGCCTTCGACAAGGTGGCCGCGAAGCGCTTTGCCGCGCTTGCCGGCGTGACGGCGACGGTCGGCATTGCAGTTGAGGATATCGAGGCGGCTTTCGCCAAATACGGCAAACTGATCGCCAAACCGGTGCGGGACGGATCGAGCTACGGCCTGATCTTCGTCAATGCGCAGCAGGATCTCGTCGCCGTCCGCAACGCCGCCAAGCGCGAGGAATATCTGATCGAGCCGTTCATCGCGGGCGTGGAAGCGACCTGCGGCGTGCTGGAGCAACCCGACGGCACGGTTTTTTCACTGCCGCCGATCGAGATCGTTCCGGCCGATGGCGGGTTCGACTACACGGCCAAATATCTGCTCAAATCGACCCAGGAGATTTGCCCCGGCCGTTTTACCCCGGCAATCAGCGAGCAAATCATGGATCAGGCACTGAAAGCGCACCGGGCCTTGTCCTGCATGGGTTATTCCCGCACCGATTTCATCGTTTCGGAACAGGGTCCGATCTATCTCGAAACCAATACCTTGCCGGGGCTGACCAAGGCCTCGCTCTATCCGAAGGCGCTGAAGGCTCAGGGCATCGAATTCGCCGATTTCCTGCACGACCAGATCGCGCTGGCGGCTAAACGCGCGCAGAAGTAGTACGGCCCCGTTTCTCGGCGGTTGTTGAAGGAGCCGGCCGGGCCGTGGGCAGGGTTCGTTCATCGGTAAAACTTTACGATTTCGTGGCAAAGTACTCACAGGGCGGATCAAAACACATCCAGCCTGGACCGATTTTACCCTTTGTTTACCAGGAAGTCCGAAGGTTAACGCTGGCGGCGCATGTGGCGCTTGGCTGCCGGGGCGTGAGCTGTTGCGGATTTCCGCTTCGACGACCGCATCGAGGGAACGGGGCCTCTTCTGCGTTGAGGTCGACACCCAGCCCGGCATGACCGAGACGTCGCCTGTGCCAGAACTCGCAACGTTTGCGGGCACAACATTGACGAGCTCGTGCAATGGATGGTGGAGGACGCCTCGCTCGGTCGCTGAGATCGCTGAGGCCCCAAGCTGACCTGAAAGCGGCCGCCATCGGCGCGGTCGTGCTGCTGCGCGAGCGGCTGGGCAGACGTCGCCCTTCTCTCAAACGCTCTTTGCAACGCGAACGGCCGCACCGGCTGATCGCGCTTCTCGAGCGTTACCTTCCGCACCGCGCCGGCGTCGCCGCGACCGCCTTGATCCTGCTCGGCAGCGCCGCCTTGGGCGTCGTCAAGGGCGGTCACCTCGAGGAATTCATCTCGGTTTTGAGCGACACCCGCAACCGGGTCGCAAACTCCGCCGGATTCCGGATCACGAGCGTCGCCATCAATGGCCGCAAGCAATTGAGTCAGGACGAGGTGTTGGCGATCGGCGGCGTCAACGGCCGCTCGTCGCTGTTGTTCCTCGACGCGGCAGGCGTGCGCGACAAGCTCAAAGCCAATCCCTGGATCGGCGAGGCGACGGTGCTGAAGCTCTATCCCGGTCACCTCAAGATCGACATTGTCGAGCGCTCGCCATTCGCGCTGTGGCAGCAGGGTGGCCGGCTGTCGGTGATCGCGGATGACGGCACGATGCTCGAGCCCTACGTCTCGCGTCGCTTTCTTTCGCTGCCGCTGGTGGTCGGCAAGGGCGCCGAAACCGGCGCCCGGGATTTCCTCGCGCTGCTCGCGCGCTATCCGCAGGTGCACGCCGCGACCAAGGCGGCGGTTTTCGTCGGCGAGCGGCGCTGGAATCTCCGGCTCAAGGATGGTCTCGACGTCCGATTGCCTGAAAACGACGTCGGCAACGCGCTGGCGGCGTTGAGCAGGCTCGACAAGGAAGAGAAGCTGTTCTCCCGCGATATCGTCGCCGTCGACATGCGTCTGCCGGACCGGCTGACGGTGCAGCTATCGGAAGACGCAGCCAAGGCCCGCGACGAATTGTTCAAGGACAAGAAGCCGAAGAAGAAGGCCGGTGATGCATGACCGGCCTTGATCGCAATCAGACGCCGAAGACGCGCCCGATGCCGCAGAAGCGCACCGCGCTGGTGGCATCGCTCGATATCGGCACCAGCAAGATTGCCTGCATGATCGCGCGGCTGAAGCCGTGTCCGCCGAGCGAGGCCTTGCGCGGCCGCAGCCATGCCGTCGAGCTGATCGGATACAGCCAGATCCAGTCGCACGGCGTAAAGGCCGGCGCGGTCGTCGATCTCGCCGCATGCGAGCAGGCGGTGCGTCAGGCGGTGGCGCTGGCCGAACGCATGGCCAAGGTCCGGGTCGAGTCGGTGCTGCTCTCGGTATCGGGCGGCCGGCTGCATGGTCAATTGATCGAGGCGGCGGCCGATATTCGCGGCGGCGCGGTCACACCGGCCGACGTCACCCGCGTCACCTCTACCGGCATGCGCCACGCCACCGGCGAGGGCCGCACCGTGCTGCATGCGCTGCCGGTCGGTTACGCGCTCGATGGGGTCAACGGCATTCGCGACCCGCGCGGCATGGTGGCGCGGCAATTCGGCGTCGACATGAACGTCGTCACGTCGGATGCGACAGTCGCCAAGAATCTGATGCTGGTGGTCGAGCGCTGCCATCTCAACGTCGAAGCCATGGCGGCGAGTCCCTATGTGGCGGGCCTGTCGGTGCTGACCGACGATGAGGCCGATCTCGGCGCCGCCGTGGTCGAGATGGGCGCCGGCACCACCACGATCGCGACCTATTCCGGCGGGCGCTTCGTCCATGCCAGCGGATTCGCGGTCGGCGGCCATCACGTCACCATGGACCTTGCGCGCGGCCTCAGTGCGTGCATTGCGGATGCCGAGCGAATCAAGACGTTATATGGCAGCGTACTGACCGGCGGGTCAGACGCGAGCGAGTTGATGTCCGTGCCGACGGCCGGCGACAACGAGCGTGATGTTCCGCAGGTCGTGTCCCGCGCCACGATCGCGAACATCGTCCGGCACCGCGCCGAGGAGATTTTTGAGATGGTCAGGGATCGCCTGGCGGATTCTCCCTTTGCGGCAGAGCCAAAGGCGCGAATTGTCTTGAGCGGTGGCGCCTCGCAGCTCACCGGCGTTCTCGAACTTGCAACCCAGATTCTCGGTCGGCCGGTCCGTATCGGCCGCCCGCTCGGTTTTGGCCGGCTGCCCAATGAGGCGAAGAGCGCATCCTTCGCCGTTCCCTCGGGTCTCTTGGTCTATCCGCAATACGCTCATCTTGAACACGTCGAACCGCGGTATACGCGGCAGCTCAGGACAGGGACTGACGGCTATCTTGGAAAAGTCGGACGATGGCTTCGTGAGGGCTTCTGATGAATCTTTTCCGTAACCCTTCGACTTCCACCAGATCCCGCGGCCGCCGGCCGGGGCGAACCAACGCGCGCGTTATCGAGAGGCAACCATGACCATCAATCTCAACGTCCCTGACATTCGCGAACTGAAGCCGCGCATCACCGTGTTCGGCGTAGGCGGGGCCGGCGGCAACGCCGTCAACAACATGATCACCGCCGGGCTGCAGGGGGTCGAATTCGTCGTCGCCAACACCGACGCGCAGGCGCTCACCATGTCCAAGGCCGAGCGCATCGTGCAGATGGGCACCCAGGTCACCCAGGGCCTCGGGGCCGGCTCGCAGCCCGACGTCGGCGCCGCCGCGGCCCAGGAAGTGATCGATGAAATCCGCGACCATCTCTCCGGCGCCAACATGGTGTTCGTCACCGCCGGCATGGGCGGCGGCACCGGCACCGGGGCTGCGCCTGTGATTGCCAAGACCGCCCGCGACATGGGCATCCTGACCGTCGGCGTCGTCACCAAGCCCTTCCACTTCGAAGGCCAGCGCCGCATGCGCACCGCCGATACCGGCATCGCCGAGCTCCACAAGGTGGTCGATACGCTGTTGATCATCCCGAACCAGAACCTGTTCCGGGTCGCCAACGAAAAGACCACCTTCGCCGATGCCTTCGCGATGGCCGACCAGGTGCTGTATTCGGGCGTCGCCTGCATCACCGACCTGATGGTCAAGGAAGGCCTGATCAATCTCGACTTCGCCGACGTTCGCGCCGTGATGCGTGAAATGGGCAAGGCGATGATGGGCACCGGCGAAGCCTCCGGCGAGAAGCGCGCATTGACCGCGGCCGAGGCTGCGATTGCCAATCCGCTGATCGACGATTCCTCGATGAAGGGCGCGCGCGGCCTGTTGATCTCGATCACCGGCGGCAGGGATCTGACGCTGTTCGAGGTCGACGAGGCCGCAACCCGGATCCGCGAAGAGGTCGACCAGGATGCCAATATCATCGTCGGCGCCACCTTCGACGAAACCCTCGATGGCGTGATCCGCGTCTCCGTCGTTGCCACCGGCATCGAACAGGCGCTGATCTCGCGCAACGCCACGGCGCCGGCCGGAACCAATGCCGGGACTTCAACCCCGGACACCCGTCTGGCCGATCTGACGGCGCGCCTGCGCGCCGACAATCAGCGGCTTGCCGAGCGGGCCCAGAAGCTGGAGACAGCGAACGCTGCGTCGACGGCTCCGGCCGCGGCGCCGCGCGGCTCAGGCAGCGTCGAACGTGCGGCGCTGGCGGCGATCGCCGCGGCGGTGGCGCCGGAGGTGCCGCAGCCCGCGTCCTACGGCGACGTCACGGTTCGCCCGATCGCGCAGAAGCCGTCATTGTTCCCGGATGCGGCGCGTATCGAAACCCACGAACCTGCCACGCCCGACACGTTCATTCCGCAACCAGCCGAACGCGCGCCCTCCCGCGGCCCCAGAATGCCGAAATTCGAAGATTTGCCGATGCCGGCTCAGAACGAGATCCGGCATGCGCGCGGCGAAGCCGACGAGGAACATCCGCAAAAGACGCGGATGTCGCTGCTGCAACGCCTCGCCAATGTCGGGCTGGGACGTCGCGACGAAGATACCGAGCCGCCGATTGCGGCACGCGCCTCGGGTCCGCCGATGTCGCCGATGCCTCCGCCGCCGGAGCGCAGGCCTCAACGACCGGTCGCGCAGCATGCCGATGAACCCGTATCGGAATATGCCCGGCGGCCCGCTCCGCAGGGACTGGACGCTCACGGCCGCCCCGCACCTGTTGCTGCGACGCCACAGGGCGACGATCATTTGGATATCCCGGCGTTCCTGCGGCGCCAGGCCAACTGAAGTTTGTTACAATTCCGAGGACGAAAAAGGTCCCGGCTTTCGCAGCCGGGACCTTTGTCTTTGGCCGGAGAAGCGCCGCGGCGTCCTTTCCAAGTAGCTGATATTAAATG